>JANQKZ010000024.1 GCA_028280845.1 Opitutales bacterium
GGCGGCCATCCTGCAAGCAGGAGGCCCTACGAACTAAGCCCAATTGTAGGGCCCGTTGATTGTCAACGTGGCTAGAATACTTGCCTTAACTTAGGGTCATTCGGGGGTCATTCGGGGTCAAACGTAGAATTTAAATATCGTTGGACTTTAGTTGGTCTAAGCTGAACTTAGGAGGCGCCTACTCTGCAATCCAAGGTTGGCCGATTCCTCAACTAGCACCCCATTCGGGAAGCTGGCGACGTCAACATCTACGGGTTTGTCGGAAAGGATCCGGTGAACCAATGGGATTTCCTGGGGGTGGGTGCCACAAATGGACATGATTCTAAATCTGCAAAAGCTATAACCGGGCGCGAAGGAACAATCTTAGCAGATGATGTAGCTGAAGTAGGTGACGCCTGCGAATTATTAATAGAACGCAATAATTACATGGGCGCGTCTTATATTTTATTCATATATTACCTGAAACTAGGTAACCCATCAATTCGTGGAGATTCTCGTTTTGATTAGAATGTAGTCCTCTTGGATATGGCCCGTCATGGGCATAGTCCTTCAACCGTTAAAGTGAAATTAATATCTAGATATGAAAATGAAGAATCTCAGTCTATACAAAGCACTATGGTATGATTATAAAGTCAACAGGTTATCTACTTTATTGATATTTTTAGTTATACTTTCTTATAAAGATGCCTGGGGGTCAATTCCCGCAAGTGATATCACATTAGACAGACCTGTTAACGTCGGGATTCCTACCTTGGGGTATATTACCGGATATGAAATGAGCTCGGGGAACCCCGGTGGAACTGGTCAAAACGCATGGAACCCAGCCGAATTCGAAAATCCTCTTTATTATCCATATGATCGAAATGAGTCGCGTTGGTGGGATAACCTTGTTGAAGAAGTCTTATTCTCCAGGGCACACGTTATTTTTGCCCATGGAAGAGGATGCTACAGCGTATCGGGTCCTGACACATCTGGAAATGGCAACATGTGTCCTCGTTTATTGTCTGAATTAGTTGGTGCTATTCAGCGTGCCGGAGCTTCCGGTATTATTAAAGTGGGGATGTGGGATGACACGGCGGCATATCAATTGGCCGCAAAGACTTATGAAGGATCATCAGATCCCAACTATAAATTTGACATGAGTAACTCAGTGCTGCGGGACGAAGTTATATGGAAACGAAATATAAGGATATGGCACGATACGGTTCCTCAATCTCTTTGGTTCAACCTACCGGGAACGAATCGTCCTATAATTGCTATGTGGAGTATCGGTGATGCTTTTTTTAAGAACCAGGCGAATCATGCCAGAATCCTGCTTATAGAATTAAGTGGCAAATTCTACGCGAGATATGGTGTAAAGCCATACTTCCTGTTAGACCAAAACTGGCTGTCTGAGGATCCAACGGTCAGTTCTTTAGAGGAAGTAATTGGGGTGAATAACTGGTTTACTCCCCCTGTTTCTAGTTATACATATAGATCATTCAAAAACAGAACCTGGGGGGTAGCGGTTCCCTCTTTTCGGGATGTGAGAAATACGCCAGGATGTGGAGTTACTTGTCGTGAAATTCCAAGAAATAATGGGTATACTTTATCTTCTGCCCTCAATCAGGGCTATACTCAGAACGCTTCACTTGTACTGCTTGAAGGAGCAACCAATGTAATTGAAACTGCGGGATTTTATAGAAGCGACGACATCAGCTATGATTACCCGAGTCAACCGCTTCAGATAGTGAGGAACTTTGCGGACTTAAGAACTAGCACATTACGGCTCCAGGCTGAAGCTTGCGACACCTATAGTGATAGTACATCTGGAAACTCCGGGAGTTCCTATCGTAATGGTGATCTGGATGTATCGACTTTGCCTGGAAGTGGTTGGATTGTAACTAATACTGCAGGTAATGAGTGGTTAAAATTCCAGGACATCAAATTAAGTGAAGGAAATTATCGGTTCTCAGCTAGAGCAAAAGCCTCAGCTTCGGGGAAATCCATGAGGCTGGAATTAAACGGCATTTCATTGGGGAGTAAATCTATTCCGGTCGGGAGTTTTGATAACTTTCATCTGGGTGAGGCATTTGTTCAGCACGGAGATGTTGACATAGAAGCCATATTTGAAACCGATGGAATTGAGCTAGATTGGATTTTCGTAAAGAAAATAGATCCAACAGTTTCATTGAAAACTCTCTCGAATTATTATGTCTCCGCCGAAGCTGGAGGTGGTGACGTTTTGACAGCGGACCGTATATCAAAAGGCATATGGGAGACCTTTGTTCTTATCGATAAAAACGGGGGGCATTTGCAGAGTGGAGACGTCATCAGATTGCAGACCTATAATGGACATTTCGTGGTCACTGAAGGAGGTGGTGGTGGAGCAGTAAATGCTGACAGACTTATTCCAAACGTCTGGGAAGAATTTACTATCATTAAGGTAGGCGGCTCTGGAGTGATCGCGAGTGGCGATACAATTGCCTTGAGAGCCAACAATAATGTTCACCACTTTGTCGCTGAGTTGGGCGGCGGAGGTACCGTCAACGCAGATCGAACGTCAATCGGTCCTTGGGAAAAATTCATCCTGACCATAGAGTAAAGGGCATTTTAAGGGGCTTGCCTTGGGAACAAGTGTTTCCAGGCAAGCCCCTAAATTTTGATTCTTTGTGGAAAAATGGAAGAATTCCCGTATCGAGAGAATAAATCATGATCCCGACCCTGGTTTTACCCTCCCTCCAATCGATCATATTTCAATTTCTACCTATTGGCAGATTTTGTGGACTCATTACAGATGTAATCTATCTATCAATATCGTGGGCGTATGAATACCTCAGAATCTTAGTTGGAATCGCGATAAGCTCTTTTCTCGTTCCTGTTGGTTTATCTGCAGATATAGAATTTCAATTTCGAACATTTGAATTCAAAGCAGATCTGGCAGATGAAAAAGCGGTAGTTTCTTTCCCATTTCAAGTCGTGGGAAACCGTTCAATCACGATAGAAAGTATACACTCGTCTTGTGGCTGTACAGTGGCTCGCTTAGAAAAACGCACGTTTCAACCGGGGGAATCAGGAGAAATACCGGTGGAATTCCTTTTCGAGGATAGAGTCGGACCTCAATACCAATCCGTAGAAATTGTGTTGAAGGAATACCCCGGAAATCCGGTTAAACTGAGTTTACAGGGTACAATACCTTACTGGGTGAGAATTATACCCCGAGTTGTGTATTGGCACCAAAATTCTTCCCCATCGGCAAAAACCATAACCGTGAAGCCCCACCCTTCAGTTGATATAAGTCTATCTCCATCAGATGAATTTGAAGAGGCTTTTTTATTGAATGTCGGCCGGATAAAGCCGGCAACAGACATCGTACTGAGCATCCAACCTAAAAGTCTGGAAGAACCTCGAGATTCTATTCTAACCGTAAAAGCCTATAACCCGAATTTCGGGGAAAAATATGTGAAAATCATCTGCATTATTCGGTGATAGCGCTGGCACAGTATTCCGGAAATCGATAGATAACCGGTGGTGTTTTTCATGATATATCCCTATCATCCTGATTCGGGATTCTTCGGTTTGCCGGGGACCTATCCCCACATCTTACCGGCTACTTGAAACCTTCCAGCAACAGCTTTCTCGCATTGCCAATCATTCAGTAATGAGTGGCAGGTCAACCTCGCTGTTAGCTCTAAAAGCGAGGGACTGGACAGCTTGCCGGACATAGCTTGCTGCGACGGCCGGACCCCGACCACTCGCATCCCGCATCCCGGGACCCCCTCTCACCTACAGCAGCGGACTGGAGAGGCGAACCAGATTTTCATGGAAACGATCCAGCCAGGGTCGCTCCTTCCAGGAATTCAGGTCCAGGAGGGTCGACGCGCGTATATACCCCTTTTGCAAGTCCACCACCTCCTTCGTAAATCCGGGGTCATACACGATCAGGGTGAGCTCGTAATTGATCCAGAAACTCCGCTGATCCAAGTTAACCGAACCGATCAAGGTGAGCTCATCATCAATCGTTATCGCTTTGGCATGGAGCAACCCGCCCTCAAATTCGGCGATGGTGACGTCATGTTCCAGCAGATCCACGAAATTGCTGCGACTGGCATGTTTTACAAAATACGAGTCGTTGAATTTGGGAACAATGAGCGTCACCTCCACCCCGCGTCGACTGGCTGAAGCCAGCGCCGAATTTAACGACTCATCCGGCACAAAGTAGGGAGTCGTCAGCAGGATCGATTTCTTGGCCGAAAACACCGTCGTCAGGAGGGCCTGATAGGCCGCTCCCGAGAAAAAACCCGGGCCCGAGGGCAATACCTGCACCGGAATGGTCCCCCGCGTCTCGCGCTTATACTCCGGCAGTTGATCCCGCACCTCCTCCAGCCGGACCCGCTTCTCCACCAGCCAGTCTTTTAAAAATACACTGCCCAGGATGGCCAGCCCCGGACCTTCCATCCTCACCATCACATCGACCCAGTGCCCGACCCCCGAATCCTGTTTAAAGAACCGGGCATCGGCCAGGTTCAAACTTCCCGTATAGCCCAGCTTTCCGTCGATGATAACGATTTTGCGATGGATCCGAATATCCTGCCGCTGAAACAGGCCCTTGATGATGCCGGCCGGGTGCGCCTCGACGATGTCCACCCCGAAGTAACGGGCTCGTGAACAGCTCGCACTGCGGAGAAAAGGAGCACTTCCCACACTATCGATCAACACTTTGCAATCCACCCCACGTCGGCTGGCCCGCTTCAACGCCTCCAGGACCGCATCGGCCTTGCCCCCCTCGCTCCAGATGTAAAACTCCATCCAGATGTAGGATTCCGCCGCGTCAATCCGCTCAACCCATTCATCGAGCACCGCGTCCGCATCATTCAATAACACAAGGGAATTCCCCGGGACTGTCGGCATGCCAACGGTCCGCCTGACCAGCCGATCCAGGCTGGTCCCGAATTCTCCCAGCTGACGGGGGTCCGCCTCCTCCACCTTGGCATACGCCCGTAGCCACTCCTGGTAGGGCCTATTCAGGCGATTCGCATGGTTTAAACGCCGGCGGCCGACTTGAATATCCCCAAATATCAGGTAGAGAAAAGCTCCCAGGTATGGCAGGGTAAACAGGATGGCCAGCCAGGCCAGCGAGACGCCCACGGTCAAGCGGCGCATGATCACCCTTACGGCAAAGGCCAGGGAGATCAGGTAGCCTCCGATTATAATCAGATTGAGAGACTCCGATGGGGATGCTTCCAATTCAGCTAAAAAGATCATGCCTGACTTGTTCTGCGGATCACACGTCCTACTATTGCCATAAACCTTTGAATATCACAAATTAAATCAATGGGTGAGAGCCTTCGACTCATGACGCTCAACATCGCCCACGGCAGAGGGCTTTCCCTCTACCAGGGGTTTCATTCTCTTCGCGGCATCCACAACAATCTCCTCAAAATCGCCCGGCTGATAAAGGAGGCTGGGCCCGATGTCGTCGCCCTCCAGGAGGTCGATGAATCTTCCCATTGGAACAAACATCTCCATCTACTCGAGCACCTGGCAGAAAATACCGGATTCCCCCACCATTACGTCGGAGTCCACAACCGCCGCCTCGGGGTGAAGCCCCTCGCCTACGGCAACGCCTTTCTCTCCAAATATCCCATAGTCCATCCGGAAACCGTCCCCTTCGGGAATAAGACTCTCGGCGAAAAGGGATTTACCTTTGTCTTCGTGGAAGTCGCCGGGCATCAACTGCCCCTGCTCAATGTCCACTTGGATTACCAATCCCGGAAAATTCGGCAGGACCAGGTGCAACGAGTGGCCGACTTTATTAAACAGCGCCTGAAAGACCCCCCGGATGACTTCCTTCCTCCCCTGATTTGTGGGGACTTTAATTCAACCCGAAGAAGTACTCAGGACGCGGTGCATCGCCTGTTTCAAATCCTTCAGGATTACGGGCACTACCAGCTCTTCCCCGAAAATGCCAGTACCTGGCCCACCTACTTTCCTACCCGCGGGCTTGATTTCGTCTTCATCCCCCCGGGCTGGAAGATTGGGGCTTGTGAAGTGCTTCCGGCATTTGTTTCAGACCACCGCCCAGTTGTGATTGAGTTTGAACCGCTTTTTCCTTCGCCAACCGAAGATCCATCGCTTCCCGAAATGCCCGCTGAATAAACTCGACGCGACGCCGGTTCACCCCGAGGTCCCAATAGCCTTTCCGGGAAGCCGAACGAATCTCAATGCGACTTCCCCCGGCATCCAGCAGGAATTCCAGGTCATCCACCAGCTGGAAAATCCGGGATCTCACCTCAAAATGAAGGTAATCCACCGCTTCCTCCACCAGATCACAACGGGAAAGCCCGGAAACCACCGACCTTAAAATCACCCAGGGGGCCTGAGAAGTCCCAGAGAAATACAGGGGCTCCACCCGGTTTTTTGCCGACTGGGACTGGCTCGATACGCCATGTGGACGATTCCCTAATGGTCTAAGATGCGGCATCGCTTCGATTGGCTTCAGGGCCGAATTGAAAGGCAAAATGGTTTGAAAGGTGACAGAAAAGGCAAAGCCCGAACATCCATTCCGATCCTTTTACCTATTTTTAACGCAATTCTATGGCATTCAATATACTCTGACCGCTTGATTTATTCGATAAGGTGGTTTTGTTACAGTCCAAATCCATTACATCATGCCTAAAGACAAAAAAATGAAAGGTCTCAGCCGAATCGACTCCGGCTCCACCCACGGTTGGTTTGTCCGCGGCTATAAAAACGGTAAAACCCACTCACGGCTCTTCAGTGACAAGAAACACGGGGGCAAGGAGCAGGCCTTTGAAGCCGCCACCGCCTACCGCGACGAGCTCTTTGAGAAATTGCAAAGCATTCCTCAAAAACCGCGAGCCCGTCGTCTCGTCTATCGGGATTCCCGCAACACCACCGGGGTCCTCGGGGTCTGCCGAACGGCGAAGAAAAACCCGAATGGCACCGTCACGGAATGCTACTCCGTCAGTTGGCGACCGGAACCCGGTGTTCAAAAGTGCACCTCCTTTTCCATTAGAAAATATGGAGAGGAGCGCGCATTCGACCTCGCAGTGGCTCATCGAAAAAAAATGATGAAGCAAATTCACGGGCCCACCATCTACCGGAGACTCCAGGAAAAGATGGACAACGAAGTTGCCAGCTGAGCAATCCGGACTTTTTATCCGCTTCCAACCTAAAACCTATTTCGTTCGCGAAATAGGTTTTTTCCTGCCCTTCCGCGTTTCCCAACTTCACTCCATCTTTTCAAAGCTCTGCCTCTTTACGCAGATCCCCCAAATGATTCCACATTATCACCCTACATCCCTCATTATCCCCTAGAAAGTAAGGATTTTATTACAAAATAAAGGCTTGCTGCCTCTTTCCTCTCGTGGCTATATTGCAGCCTCTCTTTTACACAATTAACTGTCCATGAAAACAAATAGACTGCAACGCTTTTTCCTTTTGACGGCTCTCTTCACTCTGCCAGCGCTCGCTCAGGCGCAATTGGCAACGGTTATCGCCGGTGACGTCGTTGGTGATGTTCAATTGCGGAATGACGCAATCGGGGTCACCGTTGACCTCGAAGTCGGCCAAACCTTCACAGAGGGCTTCACTGTTATCACTGGACCTCAATCCAGCGCTACACTCGTTCAAAGCAATGGTGCCGTTATTATTCTGGAAGAAAACACCAGCTTGGCAGTTGCAGAATTCAGCCAGAGTGCCTTCGATCAGACTGCGGGAACATTTATGGACCTGGAGGCAGATCCCAGCACCTCTTCCACGCGCCTTCTCCTAAATTACGGTGAAGCCACGGGAGACGTGAAACGCCTCCGCCCCTCCTCCTCCTATACGATCGACACCCCCACCGGATCTGCCGGCATTCGTGGAACCCGCTGGAATATCAAAATCGAGCTGTTGGGCACGGGTAATTATCAAATCACCATCAGCTGTACGGAAGGTGGAATCACCGTTACCAATACGGCTGTAGTCGCAGGGAGCGGCTCTGGGGAAGTTGACATCAACGCCGGGGAACAAACCTCCACCACCTTCTCCGCCGAAACAGACGCAGATGGTGAAGTTGATGCTAGCACCATTTCCAATGCGGTGGCCACCACTGCGATCCCAATTCCGGCGGAGGATTTACAGGCGATTGAAAGCAAAATCGAAGTCATGGTTGAGCGCTCCCAGGATGTTCTAGAGGCAGCCCAAGAGGGAGGCACGGAAGCGGGCGAGCAGGAAGCCACGGATCAGGGCTCAAGTGTTGATCCCAACGAAGGCAAGCCCACTAATCCGGGCGATGATAACACCTCCGTTGAAGAGACCAGCCCGATTCCAGACTAAGCCTCCAGGCTGATGACACCCTTTCACAAACCCCGGGGATCTCCCCCGGGGTTTTTTCTTTCCCTCTCGTCATTGCAAGGAGCCCAACGCTCCCTTGTCATTGCGAGGAGCAACCGCGACGAAGCAATCCCCCAGCCCGCAGAGTCTCCGCACCCGTAGGACCACAACCCCCTGAATCAAAGCCAAGCACCACCGACAAGGAACAAAAAACGAAAAACTCCGGACCACGCCTCCCACCCCTTTGTCATTGCGAGCAACGCTAGCGACGCAGCAATCCTCCGCCTCATGCTCACCCCAAACCACAAGGGCCTCCTCGCCCTCCTCCTTGTTTCCTGCATCTGGGCCTTTTCCTTTGGATTGATCAAGACCTACCTGGCGGGCATCCCCGCGACCTTCCTCACCCTGTTGCGACTCGGGTTGGCCGTCCTCATCTTTCTACCCCTGCTCCGACTTCGCTCAGTCCCCAAGGGCTACCGGTTGAAGTTCATGACTTTGGGGGCAATCCAGTATGGCTTGATGTACCTTCTGCTCTTTCAAGCCTTCAACTACCTGAAGGCCTACGAGGTCGTCCTCTTCACCCTCCTCACCCCGCTCTATATTGAACTGGCTGCCGACTTACAGAGCAAACGGTGGTCAAGCCTACGCCTGGTATCCGTCATCCTGGCCATATTGGGCGCGGCCGTCATCAAAGCAGAGGAGATAGACAGCAGTCAGTGGTGGATGGGGTTCCTCATCATGCAAGGCGCTAACCTCTGCTTCGGGCTGGGCCAATTGGCATATCGAAATCTACGTAAAAGAGCGGCGATCACCCGGGATCACCAGATCTATGCCCTTCCTTTTCTAGGAGCGTTCATCTTTGCCTCGTCCATCCAAGCCCTGTTAACACTTCCTGATTTCTCTCTCGATGTCAGCATTTCAGGCCAGCAATTCTTCGTTATCCTTTATCTGGGCGCTATCGCTTCCGGCCTGGGCTTTTTCCTCTGGAACTGGGGAGCCGCCCGGGTCCACTCAACCTCCTTGCTCGCCGTCATGAACAACGCCTCTATCCCCCTCGGCGTCATCGTATCGATCACCGTCTTTGGGGAATCTGCCGATATCCCTCGCCTCGTCCTCGGCTCCGCCATCATGCTCCTCTCCCTCTTCCTCGCTACCCGCAAATAACCGCATCCCTTCCTCGTTATTGCGAAGAACGCTAGTGACGAAGCAATCTCCCATCCCGCAGGGCCTCCGCTCGCGAAAGACCACCACTTTTGTCAGTGCGAGGAACAGCCGTGACGAAGCAATCCTCCTCCATCCGCATCTTCCTCTTAACACCATTCGCCAGAACCCAATCCGAGCCCCCACCTACATAGTAATACGAACGGCGAGTGAGTATTGCCGCCCCCGCCCCGGCACGCCCGGCACCTCCTCAAAATCCACATCCCACAAATTATCCACGCCCGCTACAACGGAGGACGTTCCCCGTGGATTGATCCGCACAACCAGGGACAACTGGGTGAAAAAGGCGCTATCGCTTCCATTCCGCAATGTATTCGCTTCCTGGATACGCCATTCATTATCTGCTCGAACCTCGTATCGATCCCAGAGGGTGCTCACCAGGCTGAACACTGCCCGATGCTCAGGAAAATTGAGGGCATAAAAACTGGCATCCACACCAGCTCGCCCGTAGTCCGCTGATTTCGCCAGATAGGCGTAGGCCAGCTGCAACTCAACCGCATCCAGCTTCCACCCCCCTTGCAACTCTACCCCTGCGGTATCGATATTCACATTCTCCGCAAAACGGGAGGCAAAGGGGGTCACCCCGCTATCAAAGACCCAGTCGACCAGGTCCTGGTCGATCCGATAAAACACCAGACCTCGGTAATAGGCCGCCCCGCGCAACCACTCCATCCCTACTTCAACGTTATGGCTGCGTTCTCGGTCCAGAAGCGGATTCCCTCGAAACAGTCCACCATTCGGGTTGGACCCGATCGCCGTGTAACCCGGGACCTGGGTACTTCCCGCATAGCCAATCCGCCAATTCAGGGGATCCCCCTGAAGTTCAAACTGGCCATCTACCTGGGCAATTCCGGAGAAAGCCGACCCATCACGATCCGTCCAATCGAGAACGCCGCCCACACGTACCTGGATCGGTCCCAGGGAACCCGTATCCACTGCGAGTCGCGGCACGACGGCCAACCGCGCATAGGTCCGAGAGTCAAACCCGGCGAAGGTCAAGGAGGTCGAGTCGATAGCATCTACACTCATCTGAGCCGAGTAATCCCATCGAATCGAATCCACCTCCAGAGATCCATCAATCCCGGCTCCCCATACCTCTGTCGTGTGTTCAAAAGGATTAAACAAGCCGGGCCGGGTAATATCGAACTCATAGTCGTCTTCGTTTCGACGGTAAAACGCGGAAGCCGTAAACGTTCCATTTGCCAGTTGCTGGACATGATTGATTTGCACCAGGGTCGTTCTCAGATCTTCACTCTCGATCCCGGGAGACCCCACCAGGTCGTGAAGGGGCTGCAAGGCGTACAAATAAGGCCATTGAAAATACTTCTCCTGGTGCCCCACCAGGATATCCGTTTGCCGGGATTCTCCCACCGCCTGGAGACGAACTGTTCCTCGCTTAAACTCATGATCCCCGAAATCACGGGTTCCATTGCTCTCCGATCGTGCAAGCTCGGCATCCACCCCCCAGATCGTCTGATCGTTTTTGCCAGTATACGCACCATAAATTTGCTGGAGGTTCATCCCGTTGTTGCCAAAAGCAAGGGCCACTTCCCCTCCAGTTTGAATCGGACGAAAACCATATTGGACCGTGCCCACCGTGCTGTTGAACCCAAACAGGCTATTCTCCAAACCGGTATAGACATCCACCCCGTTCAGCATACGGGTCGCGACGGGAATCTCAGCAAAGTAGTGCCCTGTTTGCGGGTCCATTAACGTAACCGCACCCAGCCGAAATCCCGTATTCTCAAATATCCCTCCACGGATGGCCACATCCCCCTGAATTTCAGCCATGTTCCGGCCTTGCACATCCACCTCCGGCTCATAGCGCAAGGAAGACACCGGCGCAGAAAACGTGCCTTGCCCATCCTCGATCGCCACGCGCCACCCAATGACCTCCACCGTGTCCAGATCCTTCCCCTCCTGGCCAAAGCCTGAAAACCCAAGAATCACGGCGGATGTTAGAAAGCTAATCCATTTCAATCTGCTAAGCATCCCCTTTGCATAGCCCTTCCTGGCATCAAAGATCAATTGTTAAATTTTTTAGACATCTCTTTAACAATCCGTCGGTCCGCCAAAGCAAGCTCAGTAAAAACCAGTCACCCACCCGCAGGGCCCGTTACTCCCTGACTCGGCGTAGCCGAAGGCGAAGACGGTCGCAACGCGGCTGGCCGACCCGACCACCTTACTCCTCTTCTACATGCTGCAACTGCTCGATAGACCCCTTATTCCCAATCACATACAGCACATCTCCTTGCTTGAGGATCTCCTCTGCCGAGGGTGCCGTCAGCCGTTCATCTCCGCGTTGAATGCCCAGTACATTGACCCCGTATTTCCGACGCAAATCGGCTCCGGCCAGCGACTCCCCCACCAACTCAGAATTCGGCTGCAGATAGATCGTTTCGATGGCAAAGGTACGTCGCTGGGCAGGCCGAGTGAGCCCTTTGCCAAACTTGGCCATTACTTCACGAGCCTTCTGGGTCTGGCCCTCTCCACCGAAGACGTATAGGCGATCCCCTTGAAAAAGCGGAGTATTGGGAGAGGGATCATAAAAAACCTCATCCTCCCGGCCCACACCTACGATGGACACCCCGGCGCGCTCACGGAGCTGTAGATCCTGGATTGTTCGCCCGGAGCAGGTATCCGGAATCACCAGGGAGCTCACCTGGACGGACCATGGGTATTTTTGAGCAATTTCTTTCATGGCCTGCTCACGGCGCTCTTCTGATTGGCTCTGCAATTCCTCCGTTACACTTTCCATAAACATCAATTCCAGTCGGCTGTTGACCTGGATCATCCGTTTCCAGAACAGGATCGAAGCCAGGACCAGGATGAGTACAAACACGATGAGCATCGATCCCTTGGGGAAGAAATTGGCCGCCAGCGAAAAATAGAGCCCACCCACCGGGAGGACGACCAGCGCAGTCATGAGCAGGTTGATCAGGTTGCTCAAGCGCCCCCGCAAATACTGCTCAACAATGTGGGAGGGCAGAGCGCCTTCGATCGTCAATAAAATCACTGCATTGATATTGCGCAGAATCGAGATGATGAAGGGAAGGCTGGCAGCCGCAGCCAACAGCCAAATCCCACCCTGCAGGAGCCATTCATAATCGGCCAGGGTTTCCTGTTTTTGCACAAAATTGGCAAGCAGGGATGAAATCAACATTACCCCACTTAACAGGAACAAATACCCAAGGATCTGCAGGATGGGCCGCCGGACCAGCTTAAAGATAGCATTGCGATCCAGGCTCTGTTTCACCTGCTCCAGAATACGTGTGTAAAAGGACCCGGCTAGCAGAATCGGTGCCGGTGTTGCCTGCTGAAGCTTATCATAAAGCGCCACACTTCTGCTCGCGAGGATGGGTGTCGTGAGGATCGTAATCAATGCCACGCCTACCGCTACATTCATGATGGGAGCATCGGTCACGCCTAAATGCATGCCCAAAGCCGCAATGATAAAGCTAAACTCCCCGATTTGTGACTTCACCACCGCTGCCCGAAAAGAGGAACCCGGATTCTCGCCACTGAGAAATAATCCCAGCCAGCAGGAAGCAACTTTCCCCACAATGACGAGAAGGGACAGAGCCACGACCGGCAACCAGTTATCGAGAATGGCGCTCGGGTCCACCAGCATCCCTATCGACACAAAAAAGACCGCCCCAAATAAACTGCGCATCGGCTCGATGCTGTGTTCTATTTGCCGGACTAAGCGCGTTTGCGAAAGGATAGATCCGGCCAGAAACGCCCCTAAGGCCAGGGAGAAATCAAAGCGCTGCCCCAGCAGGCCCAAGCCGAGAGAAAACCCCACACTGGTCAGGACCACCAGGTCCAACTTCCCCAGATCCTCCAGGATTTCCAACAGCTTCGGGGCCAGCAACTTCCCGATGTAATAAACACAGACCACAAACACCGCCACCCCGGCCGTGGTCAGCCAGACGAGGTCGATTTCCAGGGAGTTGGTCACGGAAACCCCGGACAGGAGGACGAGCAGCAGCACCGCAAGGATGTCCTCAAAAATCAGAATCCCAATCGCCAGTTGCGCGCGTGGCAATTTGAGCTCCCCCCGCTCCTGTAAGACCGAAAGCGTCACCATCGACGAACTGATCGACAGCAGCGCCCCCAGGAATAAGCCATCCATAACCCCCCATTTCAGCAGAACCGCCGCCTGCAGCCCGACCACCATCATGACAATGGTCTGGATCACCAGCGAGGCCAGCGAGGGCATGAACAGCTTTTGCAGTTTCTTGAGGTCAAACTCCAACCCGATGTAAAAGATCAGGAAAATCACCCCGAGCTCAGCCAGCGACTGGATCGCCGCAAAATCGGTAATGAGCCCCCCTCCGGGAAACAGATTGGGACCAATCAGAAAGCCGGCTAGTATATAACCCAGAATGCTGGGCAATTTTAACCGGTTGAACAGAATGCTGACCCCCACCGCGCACACCACCACGACCCCAAGATCTTGAATAATGGCGTGTTCCTGAACGCCGAGTATGATTCCAATTTCAGCCATTTTTCATCCATAAAATACCACGGGCGACGACCTTTGAAAGTAATTAAGTTTTTGACTTCCAGATATTTTCCAAATCATATTCGGTTTTTCTTGTACAATCAGCATCCAACCCTATAAGTAATATTGTGCTCGGGTTCCTTTCTAACGACATCGGAATCGACCTGGGAACTGCGAACACCCTGGTTTTTGTCAAAGACAAGGGGATTGTCCTGCGGGAGCCCAGTGTCGTAGCCATTTACTCCTCCTCCAGGAAGGTGTGTGCCGTTGGCGAAGAAGCTAAAAAAATGCTGGGCCGGACCCCCGGCAACATCACCGCCATTCGTCCCATGAAGGACGGCGTGATTGCCGACTTTGATATCACGGAGCAAATGCTCCGCTACTTCATCAATAAGGCGAATCCCCACTCCATCAATTTCAGTGGGCCCCGTGTGGTCGTCGCGGTTCCCAGCGGTATCACCGAAGTAGAACGCCGTGCCGTGAAAGATTCCGCCATTCGGGCTGGAGCACGGGATGTGATTCTTCTTGAAGAACCCATGGCTGCTGCAATCGGGGTGGGCCTGCCCATCGAGGAGCCCGCCGCAAACATGATTGTGGATATCGGGGGAGGTACCACCGAAGTCGCCATTATTTCCCTTGCTGGTGTCGTCTACACCAAGTCCATCCGCGTCGGCGGAGACGAGATTGATAACGCCATCATCAATTACATGAAGCGGGCCTACAACCTGATGGTAGGTGAACGCACCGCAGAGGATATTAAAATCCGGGTCGGATCTGCCTTCCCTCTCGAGGAAGAAATCACCATGGAAGTGCGCGGACGGGATTCCGTTGCCGGCCTTCCCAAGACCATTCAGATTACTTCCCAGGAAATTCGCGAAGCCTTGTCCGATACGATGAGCTCCATCATCGAACTCGTCCGCAACGCACTTGAGCGATGCCCCCCTGAGCTTTCCGCAGACCTGGTCGACCGCGGGTTGGTCTTGGCCGGTGGTGGGGCTCAAATCCGGGGATTGGACCGGCTCATATCGGATTCCACCGGCTTGCCGGTCATCGTCGCTGATGATCCATTGAGCGCCGTCGCCAATGGAACCGGCCTCGTCCTTCAAGATCTTCCGTTTTTGTTAAAGGATATTCAGAGCTTCAAAAGCAGTAACTAATTAGGGCGTGTCTCGACCCGGACTGAATTTTTCTCAATTCAAACCCTTCCTCTACCTGGGGTGCTTTCTCGCCGGCTGGCTCTTTCTTCCCCCTGTTTTTAAGAACACGCTTCGGGATACGAGCTACGAATTCCAGGCTCCACTCTGGGTCGGCTCATCCCACCTCCGAGATGTGCAAACCACCCTCGACCTGCGTACCCGGAGCAAAAATGAACTCATCGAAAGCGTTCGCGACCTCAGCCGGGAAAATGCGTTTTACCGCCAGGAACGGGCCAAACTCAATGAATACCAGGATTATATCGGGCGCCTGGAAGGCCTGCTTAACCTCCCGAGCCTGCCCGAATACCGCTATGAGGTCGCCCGGGTGATCCGGCGAGATCTGACAGCCTGGTGGGAGCGACTCATCATTCGCAAGGGACGGGATTTTAATATCCCCGTTGGCGCAGCCGTCGTCTTTTCCGGGGGAGTCGTGGGTCGGGTAACCAAAGTCCATGCCTACACAAGTGATGTTGAGCTGGTCTCCTCTCCCCTCTTCCGCATGGCAGCTCGCTTCGAAAATGATCAGCGCCCCGCCACCTATCAGGGCCGCATCCATAACTCCTTCGGCCAACCATTCGGCAAAGTGAGCGATGCCCCGCCAGATATTCAAGCCTCCTCCACCAGCCCGATCACCCTTGTCAGCACCGCCCTGGGGGGTACTTTCCCGTCCGGTATTCCGATTGGAACGGTCTATCGACTCAAGCCCGGAAGCGATGGTCTTTTCCAAACCGGACCCGTCGTTCTGGACAAGCGCCTGCTCACTATTCAGGAGGTCGCTATCCTCATCCCGTTGGACTCGGAACTCACCCCTGAAGACGAGGAAGCAGTCAGCCCATGATGCTCAAACGCAGGATCCTCATCGTCCTGGTCTGCAACCTGGGATTCATCTTCCTCGTTCAACTGTTCAATCATGCTATGACGGGAACAAGCCTCGTCCTTTTCCCCTATGGCATTTTGGTCGTATTTGCGGCCATGAACCTCCGCTTCTCCCAAGGGCTTCTGATTGCCATTATAACGGGCCTATGGATGGAAGGCAGCTATCCATCCCCCTTTGGTTGGTTTCTCTTTCTCATGGTTTTGATCTTTGCCCTGGCCTCGAGACTACGACTCCGGCTTCACCGTGAAAACCGTGCGCATTCCCTCTTTCTTGGCCTTGGGCTCAACACCTTCATCTACCTGCTCTGCTGCCTGGTGCTGGGGCAGTGGTTGGTGACCTCTCCCCTTTATTGGCTGCGTGTCGCCGTAGACCTGCTCTACTCTTCCCTCGTGATCGTGTTCATCTCCACCTGGTTCCTTGAATTCCAGGTCTCCCTCCTCCACCTCGTGGGGATCAATATCTACCAGGAAGAAATCGATACCTGACCCAATTTTAAACAAAATCCAACCCAAATAGTCTAACCTAACACCAGACACCAGACACCCGCATCCCGCATCCCGCAAATGAAACCCTTTGATATCCACCAGAAAGGCAACCCCCGGTTAGCTCTGTTCTACCCGATTGCTGGCTGCATGCTTCTGGTGCTGATTATCGTTTTAGGGTGGCGTCAGTTAGCCGAATTCAATCAATACAAAGACCGGGAGGAGCTGCAGGCCCAACGCCGGATCATCCAGCCCGGTCCGCGAGGTGACATTTTCGACCGCAACGGCAAACTCCTCGTCGGCAACCGTCCCCGCTTTTCCGCCGTAATTTTCCCGGATGAGCTCAGCAAATTGCGCCGGGAATTCCGGCGAGAGTACATCCGCCGGGTCCGCGCCATTCGCAAGGCACGTGAAGAGACCGGAGAGCACATCCCGATCGATGTAAATCAACTTATCTGGGAGTCCCGATCCGCGATTGTTCAGAACTACCTCGACGAAATTAACTCCATCATGGGGTGGGATAGGACGCTAACCGTTAGTCAACTCCAACGACACTTCAGTCAGGAACTGCTCCTCCCCCTCACCCTCGTCCAGGATCTGGATCACGATGCCTATGCTAAATTGATCGAGCAGCTCCCGGTCAATTCTCCCGTTCAGATTTATACGGATAGTGCACGTTATTATCCATATGGCAGCAGTGCCGCCCATGTTCTGGGATATGTGACCTCAACTTACCTGGATGCCGAAGAAGAGAAGTTGCCCGGAGATGAACTGACCACCTTCAGCTTTAAGGGCAAAGAGGGAAAAACCGGTTTAGAACGCTACTTCAACGAATCGCTCAAGGGACAGAGCGGTGGAGAAATCTACCGGGTTGATCCCAGTGGATTTCAACATGAGTTACTGGAATCCAGGGAGCCCCAGAAGGGCAATAACCTCGTCATCAGCCTTGATATCGACCTTCAACAAATGGCGGAAGTCGCCATGGGACAAAAGATCGGAGCAGCCGTCGCCATTAAAATCGACACGGGCGAGGTTCTCGTGCTGGCCAGTAAACCCGATTACGATTTAAACCGCCTCTCTCCCTTTATTCCTACCTCCACGTATCAGGAAATTACCGAAAATGGCGCTTGGCTGAACCGGGCAACGCAAGGCCTGTATCCCCCAGGCTCTACCTTTAAGCTCATCACCTCGATCGCTTCTCTGCGCCAGGGGATCATTGAGCCCGATACTGTGATTCATAGTCCCAAATATTTCCGGGTCGGGCGACGCCTCTTCCCCTGTCACAGCCCATACGGCTTCGGCGATATCACGCTCACCAAAGCCATCGCGGTTTCCAGCAACACCTTTTATTACAATACGGGAATTCAGACTGGTATCGACAATATCGCTGAAGAGGCTAAACGCTTCGGGCTCGACCAGCAAATTGAACTCGAAATCCCCTTTATGGCTCGACGCATGATTGTCCCCACGAAGGAGTGGAAAAAACAGGACGGTCGTGGAGGTTGGGTCCCGGGTGATACGGCGAATGTATCCATCGGCCAGGGCTTCCTCCTCACCACCCCCCTGCATATGGCCTGCTTCACCGCCTCACTCGGAAGAGGGGAGACCCACACCAAACCCACGCTCGTTCGGGTCCTGGACTCAGAATCCGGCGCTCCCGCTACCGATCACGGGGCCGACCTCATTGGCCTTTCCAATGAAGACCTCCAAGCCGTCTATCAAGGCATGATCGATGCGGTCAATGGGGGAACCGCCAAATACACCCAACTTCCCTACCTGCAAGTGGGAGGAAAGACGGGAACGGCCCAAGTCAAGAAGGACGGCAAAGACCTGACCCTGGCATGGTTTGTCGGTATGGCCCCCATGGAAAACCCTGAGGTTGCCGTGGCTATCTGTATTGAGGGGACTGACTCCGGGGATAATTATCATGGTGGATCCACCGCCGCTCCGATCGCCCGGGTCATTTTCGATGGCTACTTCCGCGATCGAATCACCCAGATTGCGAATCGCCCATAAATCTGCCCAATTAACTGGAAGTTTCTCCAGTTTACCTTTGGCTATCTATCTTGGCATCCAGCGCCCCTAGCACTGCCCATTCCAAAACTGTCATTTCGATCAACTGGGCAGCAAACCCCCTAAACCCTGAACAATAACACATCCCGAATCCCGAACCTCGCATGATCCGCTTCCCCGTAGATAGACACTAGGCCCGCTCTCTTCTACGCCACCAGAACTATAGGCGATGGTGGGTTACATGCCACAATTCAAAATCCAATGGTTGCTACCAATTCTACTATGCTCCCCCTCGGAGCCCCCGCCCCAGAGTTTTCGCTCCCCGATGCCATTTCAGGGAAGACCTACACCTTGGCTGACTTAAAAGAGTCCAACGGCACGGTAGTGATGTTTATCTGTAATCACTGCCCCTATGTGAAACATCTCAAGGAGGCCCTCACCGATCTCGCACTCGACTATCTGGACCAGGGCATCGGTTTTGTCGCAATCTCCAGTAACGATGCGGAGGCCTACCCCCAAGATGGCCCGGAAGCCATGGCGGAGGATGCAAAACAGTTTCAGTATCCCTTTCCTTATCTCTTTGATGCGGACCAGTCGGTAGCCAAAGCTTACAAGGCCGCCTGCACCCCCGATTTTTTTGTCTTCGATCGCAACACCGCCCTCGCCTACCGCGGCCAATTCGACGACACTCGACCAAACCACCGCACCGCTCCGGATGGTGCCAGCAAGGGCGCCCGGACCACCGGACGTGACATTCGAGCCGCCCTCGATGCCATGTTAGCCGGAAACTCCATCCCTGAAGAAGCCCAGAAACCGAGCCTGGGTTGTAATATCAAATGGATCCCCGGCAACGAACCGGACTACTTCGGTTAAACCAGTGTTCCCCTCCCTTGGAAGCGGCCGGCCGGCCTCACTCCGCATAAAGGCTCACCTCACTTAGACCGCATCCGATAAACGCCATCCCAGTTCTCACCCGGGGGATGCAGCTTCATTAATTGGCATCTGGCCACCATGACCAGAGAGGGATTAGTCTGGATCCACTTGTCCTCGGAGGGATTAAACCGCTCGAGGGCCGAGGCTTGCTGGAAAAGCCCAAGGGCTTTGTCCCAGTCCTGTTGGTAGTAGCGTTGGAGGGCCGCTTCATAAAGCGATACACTCTCTACAACCTCTGAGCTCACCGCGCTTTTCTCCTCTATAAGCTCATACATTCCCGTTGGTTGGGACCGCCCCTGAACCTGGATTTTATCGAGGTGGCGAAAAAGGAGATTATCAGCCCCCTGAGCTTGGGCTAATTGATAGGTATCCTCAGCAACCATGGTATAGACTCCATAGGCCTTGGCGCTACTCTCGCAACGGGCGGCCAGGTTCACCGTGTCCCCCATCATCGTATAATTGAACCGGGTTTCTGATCCCATATTCCCCACAATGGCAGGACCGGAGTTCAACCCGATACGCGTTGCCATCCGGTGCACAATCGGGGGCCACTTTCCTGCTTCAAATTTCCACTTTTTCCGGAGTTCCAGTTGGCGCCGCTGCACCTTGACTGCGCAATCGCAAGCCCGTCGCGCATGCTCCTCGATCGGGATCGGAGCTCCGAACATGGCCACAATGGCATCTCCGATATACTTATCCAGCGTCCCTCGCTCAGCCTGCAGCAAATCCGTCATCGAGGTCAGATATTCGTTCATGAGGGCGACCAGTTCCTTGGGTTTTAATTGCTCGGAAAATGTCGAGAAACTCTGAATATCACTGAAAAAGGCCGTTATGCTTTCTTCGTGGCCGCCCAACTGAGGCTCCTCCCCACTTTCAACCATCTGCTCCACCAACTCTGGGGAAACGTAGGTGCCAAACATGCCCTTGATACGCCCCTTTTGCCGTTCCTCCACAAATAGTTTTGCCACAATTCCCACAAAGACGGCACTCGACGCCGCCCCCATTGGGGCGACCAATGGGATCACCAGATCGTGGCTCGCAAAGTAGATTAATACCACGCCTATGAATCCCCCCAGGATAACCAGGGCTCCTGCCTTAAAGGTGGCGTTATACTTTCCGGAATAGATGGCGGACGCAACCGCCACAAGGGACAACAGCAGGGTAAGGATGACTTCCCACGACCATGATAATCGATGGATGAACCGCCCCGAGTATAGGGTCTTCAATAAATTCCCATGCACCCCAACCTTCGGGACCTCTCGATCATCAAACGGAGTTGGAGCCAGATCCTGCAGCAAACGGTCCGTCGGACCGACCAGCACCAGGGCATCCCGAAACTGGGCAAAAAACGCATCCGCCTGCGCAATTGCCTCCGGATTGTCTTCCTCGTTGTACAAAAGCCCATGATAATACAACTCCGCGATGCTGAACCGAGGGTTGAGATCGGATATCCACGGGCTGAACCAATTGACTTCCACCAACTGCTCATCCACAAGTGGAACCTCCAGAAGCACCTTTCCATCTTCATCCCGCACCTCCAGTCGATCGCCCATCACATGGACGGCACTATCATCCAATCGCTCTGCTGCTAGAAACATCTCCAGCGTAAAATGGTGCAACCGCATCTCCAGATTCCTGGGCAACCGCGAGATGACATTACCCTTCAACGCAATCTGGATTTCATCATCCGTTTCCAAAACCTCCGTCTCCAGCCCTCTGGCCTGGTAAACAAACTCCCGCCCATAGGCGATGTTCCGACTATGAACCGGCCCCGTATATTCAAAATACATCGGGCACCATCGCGGGATGGCTCCCTGGCTCTTCAGCTCATCCACACTGATTATTCCCATCCTCCCAATCTGCCGCCCCTGGTGGTAGTTGATCATCGGAAAGGACGGGCCCTCTGGATACGCATTGGTCGAAGCTTCCCTGTAACCCAGATACTTTAAAGGAGCCCGGCTAGGAATCATCATATGCCGCAACTGCACCCCCGTGTAATCCGCCGCCAACACCACCCGGTCCGGGAACCGATTGACCAGCGAAGCAATCGCCTGATCACTCTTAACGATATTCTCCTGAGGCACCATTTGAGACATGCTTTTCGGAGAAAATACGAAATCAAAGCCTACCACGCGCGCCTCCCCCAGCTCCAACAGCATACCCCCCACGTCCGCAAAAAAACGACGATCCCAGGGACGCTCCCCCACCCAATCCAAGGCGATGGCTGCAGAATCCATATCGACGTAGATGATCTTCGCCGGGCTCTCAATCGGGCCTCGTTGCCGGAATCGCCAGTCCATGGCCTCATTTTTCAACCCATCGAGCCACCCGATGTAGCTCAGGAGCAGCCATATAACCGGGATCGGAAAAAGAAGGATGTAGAGAAGACGTTGATGCACGGTACAGGCAGAGACAGAGCCGGCTTATAACACCAGCCCTGATATTGAGAATCATTCCCCACGCCTTGTAAAAGCATTTCCCCCTCACATATTTCTATTCCTTTTCTTTTCTCCTCCCCCTTCCGGGGAAATGAAACCTTGAAACCCTGACGCGGTCTAGAAAAACTTCCGGTTTGGCTCCAAAAACCTGACCTTTCTGCATTATGAGCACCTCACCAGTCAATTTAACTGAACAGAACGAAGCCGTCGCCCAGGCCACTCATTGGGTGCAGGACCTCAGAGAGGAAATTGCTCGGGTCATTGTCGGGCAAAAGTATCTCGTCGACCGCCTGATCGTCGGGCTCATTGCCAACGGTCACGTTCTGCTGGAAGGGGTTCCGGGCCTGGCCAAGACCCTCTCCATTCGCACCCTGGCCCAGGGAATCCAGGCCCAGTTCCAGCGGATTCAGTTCACACCGGACCTCTTGCCCGCCGATATCATCGGAACGCTCGTCTATAACCCCAAAGAAGGAAGTTTTTCCACAAAAAAAGGTCCCATTTTCGCCAACCTGATCCTGGCCGACGAAATCAATCGCGCCCCGGCCAAAGTCCAGAGTGCCCTGCTCGAGGGCATGCAGGAAAAACAGGTCACCATCGGTGACACGACCTATAAACTTCCCCAGCCTTTCCTCGTCCTCGCCACCGAGAATCCTATCGATCAGGAAGGCACCTACCCACTCCCGGAAGCCCAGGTCGACCGCTTCATGCTAAAACTCAATGTGGGCTACCCATCCCGCGAAGAAGAACGCAAAATTCTCGACCTTATGGCCTCCACCTCGCCCTCCCTCGATGTCAATCCGGTCATTGACCTCGAAACTGTCATGAAGGCCAGGAATTTGGTCAACGAGATCTACATCGACGAAAAGGTAAGGGACTACATTGTCAGCATCGTCTTTGCCACCCGAACTCCAAGGGATTTCGGCCTCGACCTTGAATCATATATACAATTTGGAGCTTCCCCGCGCGCCACCATTAACCTGACCCTCGCCTCCAAGGCATGGGCACTCCTCGAAGGCCGCAGCTACGTCACTCCCCAGGACATCAAGACCATCGGCATGGACGTGCTCCGCCACCGCGTCATCCCCACCTATGAGGCCGAAGCCGAGGAAGTCACCAGTGAAGATATCATCACCAAGATTTTTGAGACCGTGCCCGTCCCGTAAATCTTCCAATCTTCAATCCTCAATTTGAATCATCTTTTGGACACAAAAGATATTTTAAAGAAAGTTCGTGCAATCGAGATCCGCACCCGGCGTATGGTGACGGATGCCGTCAGCGGAGCTTACCATTCCAGCTTCAAGGGGCAGGGTATGGATTTTGAGGAGGTCCGCGAGTATACGCCGGGCGATGATGTCCGGTCCATCGACTGGAATGTCACGGCAAAAATGGACCGCCCTTTCGTCAAAAAGTACCGGGAAGAACGGGAGCTTACCATCATGATCATGTTGGACCTCAGCGCTTCGGGTTCATTTGGATCTCTGGACTATTCTAAACGCGAGCAGGCAGCCGAAATCGCCAGTGTCCTCGCCTTTTCCGCCACGCGAAATAACGACAAAGTCGGCCTCATCCTCTACACCGACCGGATTGAAACCTTTATCCCTGCCAAAAAAGGACGCCGGCATATTTTACGTGTCATACGGGAAATGCTCTTTTTTGTTCCGAAAGGTCGACGGACCGATACCGTTCAAGCTCTCCAATACCTGAACCGCCTGGAGCGTAAACGCGCTGTGGTCTTTGTGATTTCCGATTTCCTTCAGGAATTGGATGGAGGTGTCGTGGGAGACCCGGATAACCCGGAACACCCACTTTACCGGAGCCTGTCCTTTACCAACCAACGGCATGATGTCGTCTGTATCCGGATCGAAGATCCGCGAGAGCGGGAAATTCCCAACGTCGGCCTGGTGACCTTAGAGGACGCGGAAACCGGTGACCTCATTGAGATCGACACCCGTAAGCTATCCAACCGCATGGCCTATCGGAAACATAACCAGCTCCGCCTGGAGCAGGTCACCAAAGGCTTTCGACAGGCCGGTATCGACTCGGTCTCCATTTCTACGGGTGAGCCCTACATTGCCGCCTTGCGCGCCCTGTTTGAAAGGAGGAGCCACCGCTTATAAGGCATGATGCGTTGGAAATTCCATCTTCCCCTGGCAGGCCTCCTCATTGGCTTGACCGGACTCGCTTTTGCTCAACCTGCCGAGTCCCCCGAACCGTCGAACTCCGATGAACCGGCCCAGGCTGAACCCGTCCTCCCCTTGACCGGAGAGATTTATGATATTCACCAGCCCCAGGCCGTCCCTCGCTTCACGACACAAGATATCATTTTAATGGTCGGGGGGGCTTCCCTGGGAATTGGGCTCACCCTGGCCCTGATTATATGGCTCATACGTCGGCGCAGGCCCAGAGACCAGGAGGTATCCCCCTACTACGAAGCTCGCCTCGCCCTTCGGGAGGCCTCGGAATTTAAGCATATCGAATCGGTCAAACAATACTCGTCCGCCCTCTCGGATGCTGTCCGGGTCTACATCGAAAAAGCATTCGACCTCCCGGCGCCCGAACGGACCACAGAAGAGTTTCTCCCCGAAATCCAGGCGCATCCTATTTTCCGCGGCGAATTGTCAGATCGACTCAAGGACTTCTTAAGCCTGTGCGATTTAGCTAAGTTTGCCCGGCAGCAAATGGATGGAGATGGACTCGCCCAACTTCAGCTCTACGCCGAAGAGATCGTCGACAAGGCCCATCTGCAGCGCATGCAGATGGAAGCCCGCGAAAGCGATAGCTCCACTCCCCCTGCATCGCAAGCTCCCAGATTGGAAAAGGAGGTCGCCGTATGACCACCACCCAGTATTTATTCGCCGACCCCTATTATCTGTGGCTCTTACTCCTCATCCCGCTCCTTGCCCTGCTCCGGGGAATGATCGGAAAAGCGGCTGCCGTCAAATTTTCCAGCACCGGAATCATTTCTAAAATTTCCAAAGGGAGAAAAAGCAAAGCCGGTGCCTTTCTGTTTCTCCTTAAGCTCCTGGCCCTGGCCTGCTTCATCGTCGCCCTGGCTCGTCCTCAAATTGGCCGAGGCCAGGAAACGATCCGCACCAAAGGCATCGACATCGTCCTCGCCGTTGACGTGTCCTTATCCATGCTGGGGCTCGACTTCACCATCGACGGCAAGCGGGATACACGCCTGGAGGCGGTAAAAGTCGTCATCGCCGACTTCATTGAGAAGCGCCCCTTTGATCGTATTGCCCTGGTCGCCTTTGCCGGCGAACCCTATCTGGTCAGCCCTCTCACCCTCAACCATGATTGGCTCATGCAGAATCTGGAACGGCTCCGTGTTGGCCTAATCCGTGAAACAGGCACCGCCATCGGGTCCGCCATTGGCATGGGAGTCAATCGGCTCCGCAACCTGGAAGATGCGGAGAGCCGCATTATCATCCTGTTGACGGACGGGAAAAATACTGCCGGCCAGATCAGTCCTGTCGCCGCCGCCGAAGCTGCTGCCGCCTTTGATACCAAAATTTATGCCATCTCCGCAGGATCCAGTGATCGCGTCCTCGTGCCACGCATGGGACGAGATTACCAGATTTTCCGGAACGCCTCGGGGGAACCCATCGCCCAGGGATACGCTGAGTTTCCCGTCGATGAAACCACCCTTAAAGAAGTCGCCAATATCACCAACGCCAAATTCTACCGCGCCACCGATACTGAAAGCCTCCAGGCCATCTACGACGAAATCGACACCCTCGAAAAAACTGAAGTCGAGTTGCAACAGATGGCCCGCTTCGAGGAGCTCTTCCTCTACCCGCTCGGCCTCGGCCTCCTTCTTTTCGGCCTCGAGCAGATCCTTCAACAAACCCGCTTCCGCCGCCTCCCCTGATGACCTTCGCGAATCAGCCCATCCTGCTTCTCCTCCTGGTCATCCCACCCCTGATCGCCCTGCTCATGTGGCGCACCCACTTCCTGCGGATCAGACTCTTGAATACATTTGCTTCCTCCAAACTGGGGAGCAGCCTCATCGAGTCCTTTAGCCCCACCCGCCAGAAAACCAAATCTACCCTTATTCTGCTCGCTTCGGCCGCCCTCATCGTGGCGCTGGCTCGTCCGCAGTGGGGCTCGGAATGGCGAGAAACCCGCACCCGGGGCATCGATATTCTCTTCGCCGTCGATGCATCCCGCAGCATGCTCGCTGAAGATATCAGTCCGAATCGACTCGAGCGTTCCCGCTTGGCCATTCTGGACCTTCTGGAAAAAATCGATGGGGACCGCGTGGGCCTCATCGCCTTTTCGGGCAGCGCCTTCCTGCAATGCCCCCTTACGCTCGATTACGATGCCTTTCGTCAATCCCTCGATGTCGTCAAGCCCGGACTCCTCTCCCGCGGCGGGACCAACTTCGCCGCCGCTATTAAAGAGGCCGAGTCCACTTTTGAAGATAAGGATAACTTCAAGTTTCTCATCCTCATCAGCGATGGAGAGGATTTAGCGGAATCCGGACTCCAGGAAGCCCGCCGGGTCGCCGGTAACGGGGTACGGATCTTCACCGTCGGGGTGGGCGGCAGTGAGCCGGTTCCCATCCCCCTGCGCACCCACCGCGGCCGTATGGAATATGTTCGTGACAATGCCGGGCGCATTGTCCGCACCAGTCTGGACGAAACCACCATGCGGGCAATTTCAGAAGCCACCGATGGGTTCTTTGTCCCCTTAGGACCCACCGGGGAAGGGTTGAACGAAGTCTACGAGGCCGGCCTATCTGCCATACCCCGACAGGAGTTGGACTCGCGCTTAGAGCGGATCCCCTTGGAACGCTTTCAACTCTTTCTCGCCTTAGCCATCCTCCTGCTTGTCATGGAATCCATCATTGGTAACCGCAAATCCAATCGCGAACTCCACCCCGGAAAAGGCGGAGCCGCCCTGGCCCGCGGCTCCAAAGCCGTCCTCCTCCTCGCTCCCCTTCTGCTCATCACACAACCCCAATCCGCGGATGCTCAATCTAATGCCCTTGGTCTCGAGACCTACGGCTCAGAGAGTTTCGAAGAGGCCGAGGCGGCTTTTCGTCAGGATCTGGAGGACGACCCCGACGATCTCCGCCACAACTACAACCTGGGCAATGCGCTCTATAAACAGGAGAAATATGAAGACGCCGTACGATCCTTCAACCAAGCCCTGAAAACGATCGACCTCGATCTCCAGGCGACCACCTTTTACAACTTGGGGAATTCCCGCTTTCAGTTGGGCAAGCAGGCCATGATGACCAATCCGGAGGACGCCATCGGCTTCTGGGAGCAGGCCTTGAAAGATTATGCAAACACCCTCGAGCTGCGCCCCAAGGATCCGGAAGCCCAACACAATTACGATGTGGTAGAGGACCTGTTGGACCAGCTGCAGCAACAGCAACAACAACAGCAGCAACAGAATCAAAATCAACAACAGGAAAACCAGGACCAGCAAGATCAGGATCAGCAGCAACAACAGCAAAACCAGGACCCGCAGCAGCAGGATCAGCAGCAGCAAGATCAACAGCAGCAACAGGATCAACAAAATCAGCAGCAGCAGAGCCAGCAACAACAGCAGTCCCCGGAAAATCAGGAGCAGCAGGGCAATCCTCAAAATGATCGGCCGCTCAGCGAGCGGGAGATCGAAGGCACCAACGAGCAGCCTCAAGAACAACCCCAGCCCCAGGAGGGCCAACAGATGGAGGTTCGCCCCCTGCAGATGTCAACTCAGGAAGCCCAGGAACTCCTCGAAGCCCTCAAACAGGGAGAAAAGAAGCTTCCCATCACTGGTTACGGAGATGAAGTGGAACCCGAGGATCCCCGCGATTTCAAAGATTGGTAGGTCCAGGAGTTTTCAGATGCCAGTTCTCACTTTTCAGATTTCCCCATTGTCATTACGGCGGCCTGACCCGAAGCAATCCCGCGATCATCGAGCTCAGGCAACAGCGTTCCCTCGGTACTGCCAATACCTGTTCCTCCTCTTTTTCACTTTCCATTTTCAATTTATTATTCCCTCCGCCTCTGCCCAATCGGGTAGTGACACCGAGGTCACTGTCACCAGCGAATTTTCCCCAGCCACCATCCGCGCTGGTCGGGACGCCCGCTACACGGTAACCATTACCCACTCCACTGCAGGTAATAGCGGCATTACTTTCCGCCCTCAGGTCAATGCCATCGCCCCCTCCATTCCAGGCCTTGAGCTCAGTTACATCGGACAAAGCTCCAGCACCCAGACCACCTTTTCCAATGTTTCCGGGACCCGCCGCATCTTCACTATTCGTCTGAATTTCCAGGCAAGGGCCGAAAATCCCGGCAATTACACGATGCCTTCGTTCTCTCTCACTTATGAAGGTCGGGACTATATCGTTCCCCCCTCGGATCTGGTTGTCCTCCAGGCCGATACGACCCAGCAGCTCGACCAGGACAAAATCCTCTTCCTCGAACTGCTCCTGCCTGAAGGAAAAATATTTGTTGGTCAGACCGTGAAAGCGACCCTTCAACTCTTCGCCCTCGATCGAATTCCAAATATCCGAAACAACTATCCGGTGAAGGTGGGAGACGCCTTCGCCGAGGGCGCCTTAGCCGACTCCCAGACCCGCTCCCGGGGCCGTCGAGGGAATTACAGCTATAATATCTACTCGCGTCCCCTTACCATCACCCCGCTGAAATCGGGCAGGCAAAACCTGATGTATGAAATGGAGGTTCAGGCTCTCCTTCCCCTCGATGGAGATGTCTTTAGTGCGGACCCCAACTCCCAGGACCCCTTTTCCACCTTCAGCAACGATCCCTTTTTCCAGCGCTTCAATTTCCAGCTGAACCCTCAGATGCAATACCAGAACATCCTGGTATCCACTGATCCCATCGAGCTGGATATCCAGCCCCTCCCCAGCGAGGGACGCCCTGAAGAATTTTCCGGGGCGATTGGTGAATTCTCCCTAAAGGCGTTCCCGGGCACGAACACCATTAAAGAGGGAGACCCTCTCACAGTTCGCATCCAGCTCGCCGGGCAGGGCAACTTCGACCGGATCGTCCCCCCCGATCTGGATCTGGGCGACACCTGGAAATCCTACGACCCGACCGTCGACTTTAAACAAGGGGATGCCTTGGGCTTCACCGGGATTAAGACCTTTGATTACACCCTTATCCCGCTCGACGAAACCATCACCTTCGTCCCTGAAATTTCCATCTCCTACTTCGATCCCAAAACCGAATCCTACCAGACTCTCACCTCCGGCCAGCTTCCTCTCACAGTATTGAATAATCCCAGCCTGGACGCCGCCCAGAACCGCGCCGTGACCGATACGGACTCTACCGACGTAGAGCCGGAGCAACGGGAGTTTTTCGAAATCAATCTCCAACCTGGCCGTTTAGTTTCCGGGCTGCGCCCGGTATATCTGGAGCCCTGGTTCCTGCCCTCCCAAACCATTCCTCTTCTCGCCTTGTTCGGGTTCTTCCTTGTCCGGCGCCATCAGATTAAAATTGAAAAAGATGAAACCCTGCGACGACGCAAGGAAGCCGACCGCCGCTTGAATCTGCTGCTGGCCGAAATCGGAGAAAGCACCCGGGAAGGGAATGCCTCCTCCTTTTATCAACAGGCTCACAATGGGATCCGCCTCGTCCTCAGCAAACGCTTTGGCCCTCGCGCCGAGGCTGCCACCGCCGATGAAATGGACCAATTGTTGGAAGAGTGCCAAGCTCCACCTGAACTTCTCGAGGGGCTGAAGCAACTCCACGAAGCGGATGAGGCCCTGAATTTTGCCGGAAATGCTCCCTCCACTCTAGATTTACTGGAATCCCGGAAGGCCTTCGAATCCCTCTTGGCTGCTATTAACAAAATCGTATGAAAATTCTCCGCCAACTCGTTTATTCCGGAATCTGGATCGGAGTGGCGCTCACCGCTGCCCAAGCGGAGCTGGGCGAGCACGGCCTGTTCGAAAGAGGAAATAGCGCCTACGCGGAAGGTCGGTTTGATGATGCTACCGTATTCTACCGGGAGGTCCTTAACATGGACCTGCATTCTCCAGAACTGCATTTCAATTTAGGTTCCGCCTACGCCCAGCAGGAAAAATACGGGTTAACCATCTTACACTTTGAGAGAGCACTCCTCCTCGACCCGGACAATGGCGAAATCCGCGCTAACCTTGACCATGTGGCCACCCTCGCCCGCTTGAATGTTCCCGATTGGAACTGGTGGGAATCCGCTTCCTTTTTCTTTTCCGCCAATACCTGGGCGTTCCTCGCCATGGCCGGGTTCTGGTGCGCCGTAATCCTCCTCATTGTCCCGCCGCTCGTCGGCTCGAGAAGACGCCGCTTTTATGGCTGGGCCACCACCGCCTTCTCGATCGCTCTTGTCGCAGTTGCCGCCTTATGGGTGCAACACCCCACTTTTTCTTCCGGCGTGGTCATTACGTCCGATGCGGTGTTGAAAGTCGCCCCCACCGAGTCCAGCCCAATCGTAAGCCAACTGCGCGAGGGCTCCCAGCTCTCCCTGATCCGCTATGACCGCGGGCATTACTACGTGGTCAATGAGCGCGGCGAACCCGGCTGGGTCGCCGAGACCGACTACGCCCCTCTCGTAGACCCATCCCCGTAAGGCCTTGGCTTGCCAAGCACGGGGGGAATTGTGAGTTGTGATTGTTTATTGGGTTTGCCTGACTCTTTGTTGCCGAGCTCAATAACTCCTCCCTTACACTCACAGTTCACAACTCACAGTTCGATCTGCAGGAATCATGTCACTCCCCCCACCTTATACCCAACTGACCGAAGAACTCCGCCGCCTGGGCTACCTGGGTAGCGTATCCGCCCTTCTCGGGTGGGATGAACAAGTCAACCTGCCCTCCGGCAGCGCCGAGTTCCGGGCTCAGCAGAACGCCATCTTATCGGATCTAAGCTTCCGCGAAACCACTCGCTCGGAACTCGGGGAAATGATCGCCGCTGCCGAAGGCATCACGGACGAACTGGAACCCCCTCAACAAGCCGTTGTGCGTGAGGCCCGGATCGACTACGATAAAGTGGTCAAGTTGACGCCAGACTTCATCAAGCGCCGGGCAGTCGCACAAAGTCACGCCTTCCACGCGTGGGTTAAGGCGCGGGAAGCCGATGACTTTGGAGCCTTTCGCGACTACCTGAAGGAACAGATGGATCTGGCTGTGGAATACGCAACCCTCACCGGCCACAGCGACAAGCCCTATGACTTCCTCATTGGTGAGTTCGACCCGGGCATGACGGGGGACACGGTGGACACCCTGTTCGCCGCCTTAAAAAGTGACCTCGTCCCCATTGTGGAAGAAATTATAAATTCACCGGTTCAGGCCGATACCTCTATGCTGAAAGGATTTACCCAGGACAAGCAGGAGCGCTTCCTCCGCGAGGTTGTCGCCAAACTGGGATTCAATTTTGAAGAAGGACGCCTCGACCGTAGCGTGCACCCCTTCTGCGGAGGTTCCGGGCAAGACACCCGCATGACCACCCGCTTCCTCGAGGATCTCCCCCTCTCCTCCCTCTTTGGCTCCGTCCATGAAACCGGACATGGCCTCTATGAACAGGGACTCCCCAAAGAACACTTTGGAACCGCCCTGGGAGAAAGCGTCGGCATGGCTGTCCACGAATCGCAAAGCCGTATGTGGGAAAACCAGGTCGGCCGGGGACGGGCCTTCTGGAAGTTCTGGGAGCCCCGCTACCGTGAAATTTTTGCCTCCGAGTTAAACCACGTCTCCTCCGATGCGCTCTACCTGGCCATCAATGCTGTCGGTGTATCCCCCATCCGTGTCGAATCCGACGAGGTCACCTACAACCTCCACATCATGTTGCGATTCGCCATGGAAAAACAACTCATCGAGGGCACCATCTCTGTCGACGACGCCCCTGATGCCTGGAATGCCTTAAGCGAAGAACTCCTCGGCTTTGTCCCCCAAAGCAACGCCAACGGCATCATGCAGGATGTCCACTGGTCAGCTGGCCTCTTCGGCTACTTCCCCAGTTATTGCCTCGGCAACATCCTCGCTGCTCAACTGTGGTACACCCTGCTCGATCAACTTCCTGGTCTCGAAAATGACTTTGAGCAAGGCGAATTCGGCCGCCTGCTCGATTGGCTACGGACCAACGTGCACCACCTCGGCAAACAGTTCTACACCCAGGACCTGGCCCAACGGATCACTGGCGAACCGCTCAACACCGATCACCTCATCCGCTACCTCCGTGAGCGATACTTACCGCTCTACACGTAGAGCGGAAACCCTCAAACCCCGGGGAAGTTCCAACTTCCAGGGCGCAACACCGATTGTCACCACGCCGTGTCTGGACCAAACCTCAGCGAAGTCGGAAGGAGCTATTGGTGCCTGGACATGGATTTCAGCAGAATCACTCCGTGATTTTGCGAATCTCTCGCCACTCCCCACGGTATTCCTCCTTCAGGATTCGAAGGGCCTCCGCCGAAAGTTCCGATTCGATCGTCTGCACATCCTCTCGGGTAAAATCCCGGCGATCACCAGAGACTCCAGGCTGGAGGTGAGAGGCTGGAGGCTCCGGCATTCCATCTTCCGTCGGGAGCAAATCCGCCGGCATCTCCGGCATTTCGTCACTTACACTTAAACGTTCGACCTGGTCTTCTGATTTCTGACTTGCGACTTCCGATCTCCGATCTCCCGCATCCCGCATCCCCGGCTCTTCTCGCCTCTGGCTTCCGGGATCTGGGGGCTCGCTGCCGGCTTCAGCCGGCAGACTCAGTTTTTTTTTTCGAGCGGCATGGAATCCACCACCCCGGAAATTTCTTTAATCAAAGAATCAATCGCGCGCGAGCGACTTTGCTCAGCGGCTTTCAGCAGAGTCACCTCAAAATTGACCCGCTGGGAGAGGCCTTTCTGGACCCCGATCTCTCCGGCACGCAGAGCGTCCAGTATCCGCATAAGCGATTCGGTCGTCAGCCGTTGACCCAGCATTTCACTTTGCCCGCCTTGGCGAATGGCATCAAGGAGCGCAGCACGCAGATAATCCTGAAGATCGCTCAACACCCGAAACAGGTCTCGGCCGTCGTTGGCCAGCTGATCCACCAGGGCAATCAATCCTTCATACTCCGCTCCGGCCAGCGCCTTTCCAATTTCCCCGATTTCCTTAGGTGCAGCCAGGCCGTAAACATCCAGAACATCCTGCTCCGAAATTTCCTTTCCGCAAAAGGAAATCATCTGGTCCAGGATCGATTGTGAATCGCGCATCCCGCCGTTAGCCAGGCGGGCAATGGAGACCAGCGCCCCTTCGGCAATCGTGATTCCCTCCTTCTCCGATATCTCCTTCAGCTTCCCGACAATATCATCATCTCCAATCGGGCGAAATTCGAAACGTTGGCAACGGGACACAATCGTCGGCAACACCTTGTGCGCTTCGGTCGTCGCAAAGATAAATTTCACATGAGGGGGAGGCTCTTCCAGGGTCTTGAGCAAGGCATTAAACGCCTGCTGGGAAAGCATGTGGACTTCATCGATGATATAGATTTTAAACTGAGCCTGGGCCGGTGCGTATTGACACTCCTCCCGGAGCAACCGGACGTCATCCACGCTGTTGTTGGAGGCTCCATCGATCTCGATCACATCCATGCAGTTGCCGTTCATGATGGATTGAGCGATATCCGAGGAATTATCCGGTTCGGGATTCGGCCCGCCTTCCGCATTCAGCGCTTTAGCAAATAACCGAGCCGTCGACGTTTTCCCCGTTCCCCGGGGTCCGACAAACAGATAGGCATGGGCGATCCGCCCACTCTCAATCGCATTGGTCAGGGTCCGCACAATATGGTCCTGCCCCACCAGCTCACTGAACTGCTGGGGCCGCCAACGCCGCGCGATCACCTGGTATCCGGTTTGCATGTCACCTATTAAGAAGCCTCATTTCGAAACTACAAGATTTCATGTGAAATGTGAGATGTGAGTGAAAATTGGAAATGCCAGTTGATTCACAATCACAGTTTACAACTCACTAGGATCGCTCCAGCGACCTCCACCCCCTAAAAAAAACGGCCAGGCACCCTACGGCACTCCAAGATCATGACTACCGCTGCTTCCTTCCGGACCTGACGGGGTTCGCCTGTCTTGCGATGCATAGGACCCGACCGAACTATAAACCTCCCACAACCAAGTCCCTTTTTCAACCATTAATTCGAATGAGGGAGATCGATGGAAAATGGGAATCTGTTTCGTGCCGGACGAAGCGACACCCACCCTTCGAAATTAGGATTTCGAGTTTCCCTGGGATTTGGGTCATTGGTCATTCCAAATGAGTTTCGCATCCCAGAATTTAATTGCTCCAGATAATTGCATTCAGAAGAGTTATGAGATGGGAAATTCATTTGGAGCCCTCTTCACCATCACCACCTTTGGCGAAAGCCATGGAGGCGGCATCGGCGTGATCATCGATGGCTGCCCGCCGCGTATCCCTATTTCCAAAGAGGAGATTCAGGTGGAGCTCGACCGTCGCCGGCCAGGCCAGAGTAAAATCACGACACAGCGGAAAGAGGCCGACGAGGTCTCCATCTTATCTGGCATTTTCGAAGGCAGAACCCTCGGAACCCCAATTGCCATGGTGGTCTCCAACAAGGATGCCATGCCCCAGGCCTATTCCGAGATGAAGGACAAGTTCCGCCCGTCTCATGCGGATTTTACTTACCAGTCCAAGTTTGGCATTCGAAACCACGAGGGAGGCGGTCGCTCCAGTGCCCGCGAAACCATCGGTCGAGTCGCCGCTGGAGTCTTTGCTAAAAAGGTCCTCCAGTTGGCCGCCGGCGTCGATATTCGAGCCTATGTGTCCCAGATCCACACTGTCGATTTAGCGGAGGACCCGGGATTTCCTTCACTGGAAGCTGTGGAAGCCAATGCCATTCGGTGTCCCCATGCCGAAACCGCCGAACGAATGATCAAAGCGGTTGAGGCTGTCCGTGACAAAGGCAATTCGGTTGGCGGAGTTATTACCTGCAAAATCCAAAATGCACCGCTCGGCCTCGGCGCCCCGGTCTTTGATCGCCTTGAAGCCGATCTGGCCAAAGGCATGTTGTCCCTCCCTGCCACGAAAGGTTTTGAAGTGGGCAGTGGATTTGCCGGGACACGCCTCACCGGAAAAGAGCACAACGATACCTTTGAAGAGGTGGACGGCCAGGTCACCACCACCACCAATCGGTCAGGAGGAGTCCAGGGTGGCATCTCCAATGGGGAGGAGATCGTGTTCAGAGTAGCCTTCAAGCCCACCGCCACCATTTTGACACAACAGGACACAATCGATAAAGACGGGAAGGCCACTACCCTCAAAGGCCGAGGCCGCCACGACCCCTGCGTCGTCCCCCGCGCCGTCCCCATCGTCGAAGCCATGGCCGCCCTCGTGCTCGTGGATCACCTCCTGCGCCACCACGCGCAGAATAACCTCCTGGTAGATCTGTAGGCGCTTGTAAGCGGCGAAAAAGCCAATGCGAGATGTGAGCGTGGATTGGGCAAGGCTGCCAAAATCCATCCCACAATCACAGTTCACCCATCACCACCAGATTTCTGATTCCTGACTGCCGATCCCATGCAACATCCTCCCGTATACTGGATCCTCGGCATCCCCGGGTCCGAGAAGCAAAAAGTCCTCCAGGACTTCACAGAAAATGGCTTCGCTCCGGAGACTGCCTATCAGGTCCTCACCCCGGCCTCCGAACCGGAAATGGAGTTCGTCGCGCGCGGAGGCATGCGGGGACCTGTGGAACCAGTTCCCTATACCGATGCGGATCTCGAGGAAGGCTCCGCCACGCCGAAGCTCAAGCTGGGTACCCAGACCTTTATCCTGTTCGACGGCACCCACAACCCGGTCGATCAGATCGAAGCCTGGAAAACATGGTGCACGCTTCGCCAGCTCAAACTGGCTCGCGTCATCACCCTCGTCGATTGCCGGTTTTTATCAGAGAACGAGGGGGCCACCGCTTGGTTTGACGCTTGTATCCATTTTTCGGATGCGGTACTACTCGCCAATCGTAGAGATGTATCGAACCGATGGTTAGAAGACTTTCAGCAACGTTATAAAAAGCAGAAATTCCCCTGCATCATCGATCTTGTCAAAAAAGGTGGCCTCGACAACCCAGCCTTTATCCTGGAACCCGAACCGCGTCGCATGTCCCTCGCCCTCGATGAATGGGAAGAAGACTATTCCACCTCAAACGAGTATCAGGGTATCCCGATCGAGGACGAAGGCGACCCCATCGACCCAGACGACGTCGATGACCCGATCCCTGAGGACCCCTACCTCACCCGTATGCCCGGCGGCCGCAGGCTCAAAAAACTCCCCGACATCCGGGAGTTCCTGCCCTCATAAACTGAACCTAAACCTGTAGCGACGCAGACTTGACGTCTCCCAAAGAGTTGCCGGTCCGGGTAACAAGTCCCCATCCCCGCTCGTGTCGCTTAGTGTGATTCGTAACTCAAAAAGAGATCATCTCCCTTAAGCCGCCTTCTTCTTACTCAGCATTGCATCCAGGCTGAGCTTGCCGGATCCGTGCGTCACAATGCTCAATAAGCCACCCAGAATCGCGAGGTTTTTCAAAAAGGCGATCTGTTGCTCAGGGTCGGACGGTGGGTGAAAAACCAAAGTCGCCCATACAATGAACACGATCAGGCCAATCGCCCCAAAGCGGGCTTTAAATCCAAGCAACACCGAGAGACCACCAAGGAGCAACACCACAATTGCCCCGGGGAGCAACAGTTGCGGCATCGACATGCCCGCACTTTCCATATACTTTATCGTACCGTCGAACCCGGTAACTTTGTTGACGCCGCTCCCGAGAAAAATCACCACCATGAACACCCGGGCCAAAAGATAGCTAATCGATTCCATAGAAAGACCCTAACCACCTTATCCTGAGATTCAACCCACCCCGCCTGTTTGTCAGAACAAGAATCCAGAGGAGAAAACAAAGGGAGGGAGGCAGCCTTCTCACCAAGTGCAGGCCCTACTCAGAACCCTCCATCGCATCCTTGAAGCAAACAAAGTACGGACCTGGACATAACATGGCGGGCGAAGACGGACGCGCCCAACGCATCTGGCCGTAAATTACGCAGCATTACACCCCACCACTCACAGCTTCCCCATAAAGTTGTAACTTTCCTACGGCCTCCGCCGTCCTATAACTCATATGCTCGACCGACTCATTCATGATCTGAAGTTCGGCCTTAAAATGCTATTCAAGCATCGCGGTTTTACTGCCACGGCCCTGCTTACCTTAGCGCTCTGTATTGGAGGAAATTCCGCTATCTTCAGCGTGGTCCATTCCATCCTCCTGCGCCCCTTACCCTTTGAAGAACCAGACCGGATTGTCTCGATGTTCAATGCTTACCCCGGAGTCGGGGTGGACCGCGGATCGAATTCCAAGCCTGACTGGGTCCAGCGCCGGGAGGCCACGGATATATTTGAGGAGGTGGCTATGTATGCGGATGGCTCTTATTTCTCGGGCGAAGCCGGCAGCCCGATCAAGATAGACGCCCTTCAGGTGAATCCCTCCTATTTTGCGGTGCTACGAATTCAACCGATACTGGGGAGGCCCTTCGCCGAGGCCGACGGCACCAAAGAAAGTGAGCGCGTGGCCATCCTTTCTCACAAGCTTTGGGAAACCATGTTTGCCTCGGATCCCAATGTGGTGGGGAAAACCATTTCCCTCAGTAATCATTCCCACACTATCGTAGGCGTCCTGGAAAAAGAACAACACCTGGTCGGGGGTTCCTTGTCCGGGACGGACCTCATCCTGCCCTTCCGCTGGGGACCGAAAGATCTAAGCCTGGATAATCTGCACAATAATAATCACCCCATGGTAGCCCGTCTGGCCCCCGGGGCCACCCTTGCCCAAGCCCAGGGGAAAGTGGATGCGATCAATGCAGCCAACACAGAGGCTAGCCCCTATAAGGCATTACTGGAGGAGGCGAATTATCATACGCAGGTTCACTTCACTCATGAGCTCATGGTCCAGGATATCCGGCGGAGCATCGTTCTGCTTCAATTTGGAGTCTTGTTCGTCCTGCTCATTGGCTGTGTCAATGTAGCCAACCTGATGCTGGTCCGATCTAATGTCCGCCTCAAGGAGATGGCCATTCGCCTCTCCCTCGGGGCCAGCCGGATTCGTCTGTCCAGCCAGCTATTTACGGAGAGCCTGTTAATCTCCATCCTGGGCGGAGCTGCAGGGCTGCTTCTTGGCTGGGTAAGTCTCCAGGCCCTGAATACCTTCGGTGTAGAGGATCTCCCCCGGGGAGAAACCGTTTCCATGGACCTCGAGGTGCTCGGGTTCACCTTGGCGGTTTCTGTTCTGGCCGGCTTCCTTTCCGGATTTCTCCCCGTCCTAAACATTTGGCGAACCAACCTGAATCAAATCATGCACGAGGAGAGTCGCAGCACCTCTTCCGGGAAATCCACTCTCTTTGTGCGTAATGCTTTCATTGTCAGCCAAGTTGCCCTGGCCTTTGTCCTCCTCATCGCCTCCGGATTCCTTGCCCTGAGTTTCAAAAAAATCCTCGAGGTCGACCCGGGGTTTTCCTCAGACAAGGTCCTGGTCGTCCGACTGAACCTGCCCTATCAGCTATATGGAGAAGCCAAAGATCGAAACCAGTTTAACGATCGCATTCTGGAAGAGCTGAGAGCCTTACCTGGAGTTCAGTATGCTTCGGTTACTACATCCACTCCCTTTGGTGGAGTGGATAACTCCAGCGCCCTGGAGATTGAAGGCGCAGAGCGAAATTCGGATAACCTGGTTCCCGTCCCCAACCGCAACGCCGTTGGTATCGATTACTTTGATGCGCTTAGGATTCCCCTGCTCGATGGACGTCTCTTTGATGCCACCGATACCTGGGATACAAACCGGGTCGCCATTGTCGATGAAGAGTTCATCCAGCGAAACCTGCCTGGCCGCAACCCCATCGGCATGCGCATGACAAACGATCTGGGAGAAGATGATCCCGAGTACTGGACCATTGTCGGGGTTGTCGGGTCCATTCACCACCATTCCCTCACCGAAACCCGTGGAGAGGGCTTCGCCTACTACCCCTATGCCCAGCTCCCCTGGAACCAACCCGACTATATCATCCGTGCGCAGGGGGATCCGGAAGCCTTACGGGATTCTGTCCGCCAGGCCTTCCTCAACGTGGATGATCGCCTCCCCATTACCTACATGCTCACCCTGAACTCGATCGTAGATAATTCCCTCGTCGGCCGTCGGACTCCCCTCCTGCTCATCTCCGTTTTTTCCGGTCTCGCGATCATACTTGCCTTGATTGGAATCTACAGCGTCCTGGCCTACGTGGTTTCCCAGCGCACCAAAGAAATCGGTATCCGCATGGCGATCGGGGCCAACCCGATCCGCATCCTCCTCCTATTCCTCAACCGGGGAGCCATCCTCCTCCTATTAGGGCTTGGCCTGGGGTTAGCCGCGTCCCTCTTCCTCAATCGCTTCCTCCAGGACTTGCTCTTCGAAGTGAACATCTCCCAACCGGGGATCTACCTCACCTCGGCTCTCGCCATGGGTATCATCGGTCTCCTGGCCTGCCTCATTCCATCTTGGCGGGCCACCCGCGTTCACCCTATGGAAGCCCTGAGGCATGAGTAGCGGGATAACGAGGGAGGGATTGGGTCTCGCGCGAGATCGCTCTGCGACACCTCCAGCACCCCATCTTCGCTCGTGAAATGACGCCTTCGGCGACCTCGCTTCATCAAAACCTTCTCTCGGGCTCAAATCCCTTAAACCTATAACCACCCCTACATGTTCACTCCATTCAATCTCGCGTTGAATGGTACTCAGGGAGGGATTCGAACCCTCACGCCCTCGCGGGCACTGCGACCTGAACGCAGCGTGTCTGCCAATTCCACCACCTGAGCATGGGTATTAAACTGTAATCTGCCGTTGTGGTGAAATTGGCTGGGGCTGCCAATGAAATTCGGCCTGAGGGCCTGAACCACCACCTGGGCATGGATCCCCGATGAGGATTCGAACCTCAACTAAGTGGACCAAAACCACTTGTGCTACCATTACACCATCAGGGAATGTTGGGAAAAGAGAAGAAAAGTACAAATCTGGACTTTCGCGTCAAGCCTGCAAAGGGTGGAAAACCAGATTTCCCGGAGTAAGGGTTCTGCTCCTGCAATCAAGATTACCACCACGGCTACGCTGGGAATACCCTAGACACGAGATCTAATCATAATCCACAAATCGGGGGGTTGACCTCTGAGGAACCGGATGCCTAAATCACCTCTTTAATGGCAGCATCCGAAGAAGCGACTGAACCGGGTAAACCGAAGTATAAACGCGTTGTCCTCAAATTGAGCGGCGAAGTCTTGAAAAATCAGGACAATGGCAACCCCATTGATGGGCAGATTCTGGAAAATATCTGTGGCTCCTTAAAGGAGGTGTATGACATGGGTGTGGAGATCGGACTCGTTATCGGGGGTGGAAATATTTTCCGCGGCCTGACGGGCACGACTCAGCGGGGAGTCGACCGAACGACAGGCGACTACATGGGCATGTTAGCTACCGTTATCAATGGATTGGCCTTCATGGACTCCCTCGAAAAAATGGGCGTCATTGTCCGGGTCCAGTCTGCCATCCCCATGGACAAAGTAGCCGAACCCTTTATCCTGCGAAAAGCCACCCGCCACCTCGAAAAACAACGGATGGTCGTGTTTGTCGCCGGCACCGGGAATCCCTATTTCTCCACCGATACCACAGCTGCACTGCGTGCCAGCGAGATCGGAGCCGAAGTGCTCATGAAAGCAACTAAAGTGGACGGAATCTACGACAAGGACCCCAAAAAATTCGACGACGCCAGGAAATACGAGGAAATCACCTACATTGATGCCCTCCGGGAGCGGCTCAACGTGATGGATTCCACCGCCTTTTCTCTCTGTATGGACAACAAAATGCCCATCATGGTCTTCAGTATGGAAGAAAAAGGGTCCCTCAAACGAGCCATCATGGGCGAAAAAATCGGCACCCTCGTCCATCGCTGATCGGGACTTGCTCAAGGGCAAAGCCTTTCGCAAAATACTCGAAATGCTAAAGGCTTAACTGTTAATGCTTAACAGGAAATATTCGTTTAGCGTTTACGACTAAGCACAAACGGATAGGCATTTTAGCCCAATCCCCATCGTCATTTTAAATCTTAAACTATTCCCCATGTCCCAAGACCCCGACCTCATTCTTGATAACGCCAAAGCCGCCATGGATAAGGCGCTGAATCATACCAGTCATGAATTCACCACGCTCCATACGGGCAAGGCCAGTCCATCTATGGTGGAGGGCATCAATATTCAGGCTTACGGCTCTTCGATGAAGATTCGCGACGTTGCGGCTATCACGACCCCGGACAACCGGACTATTCAAATCCAACCCTGGGATAAGAGTGTGGTTCAAGACGTAAAAAAAGGAATCGAGGTAGCCAATCTCGGGTTTAACCCCTCGGTGGATGGAGCCCTGATCCGGATCAATATTCCTGAACTCAGCAAAGAGCGCCGCCAGGAACTGGTCAAACTCGCCCATAATATGGGAGAGGAAGGTCGAGTCGGTATCCGGGCAGCTCGCCACGACGCCATGACTGAGCTAAAGAAGTGCGAGAAGGAAAAATCGATGTCCGAAGATGATATCAAACTGTACGAAAAAGAGGTTCAGAAACTGACCGATGATTATTCTCAAAAAGTAAATAATCTCGTCAGCAGCAAGGAGTCCGAGCTCATGCAGGTCTAGCCCGCTCCCGAATTGCGTTTATGGCCTTTCTGCTAGAGAACACCCAGCGGGTGGTAATTAAGGTCGGTACTGGAATTCTTACCTCCGGGGTAGGCCAACTGGATCGGCAACGAATCGACTCCATTTCGAGTCAAATCGCGAACCTGAAGTCCAGGGGAATCGAAGTGACCCTGGTCAGCTCCGGAGCTATCGGCCTGGGCATGGGGCTACTCGAGTTGACCCGCCGCCCCACCGATATGGCTACCCTTCAAGTGTGCGCGGCCCTGGGCCAGACTGTGCTGGTCGAAACGTGGCAGGCTGCTTTCAAAGTGCATAAAATTCTCGCCGCCCAGCTGCTCTTTACCCGGGATGACCTGAAGAGTCGAAAACGCCACGTCGCGGCCAAGGATATGATGGAACGCATGCTCCACAAAGGCATTGTTCCCATCGTAAATGAAAATGATTCCATCTCCACCGAGGAGATTAAGTTTGGAGATAATGATGTGCTGTCTGCCTTAGTGGCCAGCATGATTAAAGCGGAACACCTCATCATTCTTACGCGGGCTCCCGGCTTAATTGACCGCCAAGGTAGTGGAGCGGTCGTCCCGGTCATTACTGAGTTCTCAGATGAGATCCTGGCCATGGCTGAAGATACGGACGACCCCACCGGTCGAGGCGGCATGGTCACCAAACTGGAGGCTGCTCAACTCGCCACCCGGAATGGTTGTGGTGTCTTTATCGGCTACGGTAAAAATCCTGAGATTCTAAACCTGCTCTTTAGTGGCGAACCGGAAGGGACCTACTTCGTGCCAGAGCTGGTGCCGATGAAATCCCAAAAACGCTGGATCGCCTTTTTTCAACACCCGGTCGGCTGTATACAGGTCGACCAGGGTGCCCGGGATGCCCTCATTCAGCGAGGCGGTAGCCTCCTGGCTAAGGGAGTCATCAAAAGTGAAGGGTCCTTTAAAGACGGCGATGTCGTCAATATCACAGACCCCGAAGGGAATACGTTTGCCAGAGGAATAACACAATTTTCCAGCTTTCAGGTAAACCAGGTTGCAGGGCTCTCCACGCCTGATATAAAGAGTATCTTTCCGAGAAGAACTAAATTGGACGTCGTAAATCGGGACTACCTAGTCGTTTTATGAAACTTGCCTCTGTCATTGTTGTTGGCCTACTCCTGACCCTGAATGCCTGCGTTACCGCAGGAACAATCGGGGAAAAGGTCACGGAGTGGCCAAATCCGGAGTTGGTCGAAGCGAGTGGGCTGGCATTCGTGCGACCGCACAACCTGCTTATCACTCACAATGACGATACGGATAAAAGCCTTTACTTTTTTCACCTTCCTACCGGCCAGCACCGCTCCGTTCCATTGCTGGAAACCCGAAACCGGGACTGGGAAGATATTACTCTAATCCCAGCTTCGGATGATCGAGGACCGGTCGTGGTCATCGGCGAAATCGGGGATAACGGGGCACGTTATCCGAATCTAACCCTCTACTTCTACGAGTTGCTTTTGAGTGCCCCCTCGGAAACGGAGATTCCCACCATTGATGTGGAATACCTTGGGCAAATCCCCTTTATCTATGATCGCGGCGCCCGGGATGCCGAGAGCCTGGCCTACGATGCGTCTCAACACCGACTCTTAGTCATCTCCAAACGGCTCGTTCCTGCGGAGCTGTATGAAATACCCCTCCCCGATGACCTGGTGTTTTCCAATTCCCCCGTCCCGGTCACTGCAACGCTGAGTGCTATCATTTCTGGCATTCCACGCCCCACTCCAGCTTACATCACCGCTAATCCTCGCCTCGGTCGCTACAGTGGACAACCTGGCGGAATGGATATCGCCCCGGATGGCCGGACCGCGGCGATCATTACCTATAACGATCTTCACCTGTTTTATCGTGAGGAGGACGAGCCCTGGGAACAAGCCCTCATCCGTCCGCCGGTAGTGGTCGACGTAATTGAGCTCGGCCAGACGGAAGCTGTGACCTTCGGACGGAATAACCGTGAAGTCTTTTTAACAACGGAGGGACAAAGCCCCCCCGTCCTCCAGGTGGACCTCCCAGCCAGACCCTGAATCCTGGAACAACCGTGCAGGACGATCTCCCTATTGACGCTCGATTTGCCCCCATCGATTTCCGGGAGGAACTCAATGACGAGCAGTTTGCCGCCGTCACAGCCCCGCCAGGGCCTGCCTTGGTTTTGGCCGGAGCAGGTAGTGGAAAAACCCGCACCCTGACTTACCGTGTGGCATATCTCCTTTCCCAGGGAATCCAACCCTGGGAAATCATGCTCCTCACATTCACCAACAAGGCGGCCAAGGAGATGCTGGGGCGGGTACAAGACCTCACCGGAGTAGCCGGACACAAGCTCTGGGGAGGGACCTTCCACTCCATTGGTCAACGCATGCTGCGAATTCACGGGACTTCCGTTGCACTGCAACCCAGCTATACCATTTTAGACGAAGGGGACTCTGAGGGCGTCCTGACCGATGCCATTCGCTCGGTAGACGCCGGATTCCTGAAATCCAAGAACAACCCCAAAGCAAAAGTCCTCAAGGATATGATTAGCTACGCCCGCAACACAATGGAACCCGTGGCTGGGGTCGTCGCCGATCGATATCCATTCTTCGAAAACATCGGGGAGAAAGTGGAGACCTTTCACCATGCCTACCAAAAGCGCAAACTCGAGCAACAGGTGGTAGACTATGACGACCTGCTTGAGCTATGGCTCAAACTGTTACAGCAAGATAAGGAAGTCGCCTCCAAATACCAGGAGCGGTTTAAGCATATACTCGTAGACGAATACCAGGACACCAACCGGCTGCAGTCTGCCATTGTGGATATGCTCGGGGCCCATCATCAGGTCATGGCCGTCGGTGATGATGCGCAGTGCATCTACACCTGGAGAGGGGCGGACTTCGAAAACATCATGACCTTTCCCGACCGGCACGAGGGAACCATTATCCATAAAATTGAAACCAACTATCGCAGCTCCCCCGAAATCCTGAACCTGGCGAATAGCGTATTGCAGGCTCAACCCGCGGGATTCGGCTATAGCAAGGAGCTCCATGCGGTCCGCAGGTCCCATCAGCTCCCGATTCTCGCTCCGGTCATGGATACCCGGCAGCAAGCCCAGTTCATCTGCGCCCGGATTCGCCACTGCTACGACCAGGGGGCTTCCTTGAAAGACATCGCCGTCTTATATCGGGCTCATTTCCATGCCATGGACCTCCAGATGGAACTATCCCGACAGCAAATCCCCTACGTCATCACCAGTGGAGTTCGCTTCTTTGAACAAGCCCACGTCAAGGATGTCGCCGCCCAATTACGCTTTGTCCACAACCCCCGGGATTTGAGCGCATGGCACCGCTTCGTCTGCCTGCTCCCAAAAATCGGCCCCCGGTCGTCTGAGAAGATCTATCTGGCAGCGCGGGAAGTCGCCGAGAAAAACCGACAGGACTTTTTTAACGTCCTACAGTCCGACCCAGTCATGAAGAAGGTGCCCGCACCCGCTAAAGATACCTGGGAGCAACTCGCCCTTTCGCTCAAAGACCTTTGGACCGCAAACCAGGGGAGTCGCCCCAGCGAGGTGGTTCGTCTTGCTATCGAAGGGTGGTACACACTTTACCTCCGGCAAAATTATCCCAATTGGCCTCAACGTCAGGAGGATCTGGAGAGCCTGGTCGGATTTGCCGGTCGCTATGAAACCATGGAGGAGCTCTTGGCCCAACTGGTACTCCTCTCCTCCGAAACCAGTGATCGCTCGGTTGAGCCGAGCGAAGATTCCATACGCCTGACGACCGTTCATCAGGCCAAAGGATTGGAGTTTCCCATCGTCTTTGTCATCGGTCTGGCCGATGGACTCTTTCCCCTTCGCCGGGCTATCGAAGCCGATGATACGGAAGAAGAGCGGCGCCTCTTTTATGTCGCGCTCACCCGGGCTATGGATGAACTTTACATGACCTACCCTATGATTACGACTGGCAACGGCCCCCCACAACGCAACCAGCCCAGCCGATTTCTTCAAGAGATCCCTCAGGATCGGTATGAAACTGTCCGCATGCGCCAGATGCACTCCGGTTGGTAACTCGTGAGCCTGCCTTTCCCTTACGCGCTATCTCCTTTTGTCAAATATAGGTAGCTAGCTTCATGATGAATCTTCCTATCACCATACGCCCTCCCGCTTCCCCCAATGAATGGGCTGCCTATTACCAGCTCCGCTGGGTGATCTTGCGAAAACCCTGGAATCAGCCCAAAGGAAGTGAAAAGGACGAGGGAGAGGACAAGAGCGTTCATCTTGTTGCGATGGATGAAGGCCAGGGAAAGCTCATCGCCACCGGTCGCCTCGTACGGAGGGAAGAGGGAGAAGCCCAGATTCGCTCCATGGCCGTTCACTCCGACTACCAGGGGAGAGGAATCGGAATGGCCATGGTCAAAGCCCTGGAAGTTGAGGGCAGGGCGATAAATGTATCCAGAATTTACCTACATGCAAGGGAAAGCGCCCTCCCCTTCTACCATCGGGCCGGTTATCAGACTGTAAGAAAATCACACCTCGCCTTTGGCGAAATTCAACACTACCTCCTCGATAAACACCTGTCAGCCAATGGCTCATAAATTGAATTTTACCCGTATTCCCGAATCCGAGATGCTGGAAAATGCCATCCGCTTCTATCAAACCATGGACCAGCGCCGCACGGTGAGGGATTTTTCCAACCAGCCTGTCCCCAGGGAGGTCATAGAGCATTGCCTGCTCGCAGCGGGAACATCTCCGAGTGGGGCCAATAAACAACCCTGGCACTTCGTTGCTGTTTCTGCTCTTGAGGTCAAACAGCGGATCAGAGCGGGAGCGGAGGAAGAAGAGCGGAAATTCTACGGGGGAGGAGCCTCTCAAGACTGGCTGGATGACCTTAAACCCATCGGGACCGATGCGAACAAACCCTTCCTTGAGACCGCCCCGTGGTTAATTGCTATTTTTGGTCAACGCCGAGGCACTCACCCTGACGGCTCAAAGGATAGACATTACTATGTCAAAGAATCGGTCGGCATCGCTACCGGCATGCTCATCACCGCCCTTCACCAGGCCGGCTTGGCCACACTGACCCATACCCCGAGCCCGATGGATTTCCTCAATGACATTCTGGAACGCCCGTCGGAAGAATTCCCCTTCCTCCTGCTCGTGGCAGGCTACCCCACGGAAGATGCTACGGTACCTGACCTGAAGCGGAAGGACCTCCACGACATCGCCACGTTCAAGTAAGGGGTTTTCTACGTGGAATTCTACAGAGTCTGTGGTAACAAAGAAATCGAATGAATCGCCTTATTCATATCTGGATCTTCACCTTAACTCTCCCGGGCTTTCTCCACGCGGTCGAAATCCGATCCGTAGAATCGGATTATATGGAAGCAGAGGAGGTCCTCCGGTTGAGTGACTATGTCGGGGCGTTGAATACCGGCCGCCGTCTGGTCTTGCGCACCCAGGAAAACGAATTCCCGGGGGTGTACTATAAGATTGCCCTGGACTCCTCTCTCAAAACGTTACCGGACGGAACCATTGCCCTCCTGGAATACCTGTCCGACTCAAGCCCCGACCCCTTGTCGATCGAGTTTCCCCTGCCCGGTGACCTCCCCGGAGGAAAAATGCTATTTATCGGCCTTACAGGGGACGATTGGAGGCACGACGAGCTGTCGAAGCGCCTGTTGCCCACCGCCTGGCGAATCAGCCTGATTGGGCCGGATGGCTTCCTGCTCGCAAAGAAAAACAGTTTTGTATGGGGAACCCGTTAAGCTGGTCTTCCTGGGAACGGCTCGAGGGTGCCCAGCCTTGGACCCCAATCGGACTCAGGGAAACACTTTTGGGCGGGCAGGCCTTCCGGTGGCAGGGAACCGCCCCGGGCACGTATTTAGGGTGTTGGGCCGATTTACATGTTCAGCTCAGACTGAATAAGGAGAGAGAGGTTGAATTTCAGGTCCCCCTCCTCGATCAACCCCACCGCCGAAGAGACCAGATAAGGAACTACCTGGAAAACGGCTTGGATTGGCAGACCACCACCGATGCCTTGCCCTGGAAATCGGATCCGGTGCTGGCTCAAGCTATCCTTACCTTCCCCGGGATTCGCATTTTACAGCAACCGTTCTGGGAAGTCCTGGTAGGGTTTCTCTGTAGCTCAAACAAGCAGATTACGCAAATCCGCCAAATGTGCGAGGCACTCGCGGATCGGTTTGGGGAGCGGATTCATAAAACACTCCCCGCCCGCTTCCCAACACCAAACCAACTCGCAGCGAGCTCGATTGAGTCCCTCCTCGCCTGCAAACTGGGATATCGCGCAAAGTATATATGGGGAGCGGCTGAATTCATATCCGCCCAGCCGTCTTTTGAGCAGACATTAAAAAAGCTCCCATATCTGGAAGCGAAAGCCGCCCTCATGGAGCTCCCAGGAGTGGGCCCCAAGGTGGCCGACTGTGTTCTGCTTTATGGTTTGGGGGTTTTTGAAGCCTTCCCCATGGACACCTGGATCGCGCGTATCCTCGATCAACACTACCACCTGACTCACTTCACCTCCGCCCAAAAATTACACTTCGCCAAAATCCACTTCGGCCCCCATGCCGGCCTCGCCCAACAATTCCTCTTCTCCTACGCCCGGGGAATAGGGTAGCAAACTACGAAGTTCGCAAAAAAACACGAAATGAATGGATGAGGGTTATTCGACATTTACGAAGCGCTCATACTGGAGCTTGGGAAAACTGCCAAAATTGACCAGGAGCCCAAGTTTCTTCTTTGTGGCCTTGAGGTAGTTAAGAACCTGGGCTCGATGCTCATCCGCAAGATCCTTTACGGCCTTTAATTCGAGGATGACTTCATCAAAAGCGATGAGGTCAGGTTCATATTTCTGGCTCAATGGCTTCCCCTTATAAGTGAGATCTAGTTTGGGCTTTCGGACAAAGGGTACTTTCTGAAATTCAAATTCTATTTCCATGCATTCCTGATAAACTGACTCCAGGAATCCGTTCCCTTTTTCTTTGTACACCTCAAAACAACATCCCATAATCAAATAAGACTCTTCTTTGAAAACGATTTTTCCGCCTTCCATTTCGCCCCTCCTTTTTCGCGTCCTTTCGCGCCTTTCGTAGTTTAAAAAAAATCAAGAATCCCGCTGGAACTCCCTATACTGCCCGTCGTTCTTCCGGATGAACTGCTTCATCGCGGTGGCATCCTCCGGATCCACCCCGAAACCCACGAAATGAATCTCCGTCGGGCGAGCGAGCTCCCGCTGCAAACGACGGACATCCCGGGCTAAATCATCCCAAGGCACATCTTCGCCCTGGCCATTCGGGACGCTCCGTTGATAAGAGGCATCAGACAGTAGGAACAGCACATCCGGGCCCATCTCGAAAGCTTTCGTCAATACCGCCTGGATTCCGTCCGGATCGTCCCGAACCCAACTGCGGCCCGCTTTCTGGAACCGCTCATTCATCCACTGGACGGCCTCTTCCTTATTCCCGGGGGTGGCCGGGATCATTCCAGGTTTAAAGGTATCGTAAGTCCGACTGTGCTGAATGATACCAAACATCGTCCCACCGCTCAGACCATTAATCATTTCAATGGTCTTATCCCGGATCTCAGTCATCGAGAACCCCGCCCGCTTCATTGCATTCACCACTGAACCGGATACATCCAACACAATCAGGATGCGCTCCCCCTTTGACTCTACTCCAAGAAAGTTCACTGCGCTCTGGCCAAAGCCGATCCCCCCGCTTCCAAGACCTGAACCAAACCCGGTTCCAATAGCCGACCCAAGTCCAACAGAAACCTCAGCGGTAAACTCCGGCAGCGCCACATCAATCTGAGGTGTATTGATCTGACTGATACTTTTTACGCTAATCCGCGGCTGCCGCGGTCGTGAGCTGTTTTTCTGAAGATCCTTACTCCTCGCTTTATATTCCAGTTTTTGGGGCTCAATACTCTCCAGGGGTGGAGGAGGCTCAAACTCCGGCTCAGGGGGCTGGATAAATTTATATATCGTCAGAGACCCGAAGATCACCAACGCCGCCACATGTAAAGCCGCACTGATCCCTACGACCTGCGCCATGACTGCATTCTTCTTGTTTTTACCGGTAAATATTGCTTTCAAATCCATATTATTTGAGCGGTAAGGGACTGAAGGATTTGCCCTTGGTATGTGACCTATGCTCAGGGTGAGGACGGCGGCAAGATGTGTAGCTTGACGACTGAAAAGAGAGGGCGCGCACTAAGATGTGCGTAACCGAGCTTGAAAGGAGGAATACTGCGCATGTTGCCCCGAGGATGGGAGTGTGATCCCTACCTTTGGTAAGTTTATTGATTATTCTACTGATTGAAAAACGCATAAAAACATCCTCACACTCCCATCCGTTCTTCACCCTGAGCCTTGGCCAAAGCTTACGATTTTTAACCCCGCAGCCGCGCAGGCGTTCAGGACATCAATTGATTTTTGATGGAGGGAATCATCATCTGCCTGAATGGTGATGATCGTCTCGATATTCATCCGCTTATCCGCCATCCCCAGGCGGGTTAGGGTCCGGGTCAATTGCGGCATGTCCCGGCTTTCAGGGGTATCAACGGGAGCTCCATTCAATAGAACCTGCCCATCTCCCAGGATATCGATAATATGCTCACTCGGCATATTGGTCGGATTCTTTGCCGGTGGAGTATCGGAGGGTAAAGTAAGGCTGATATCCGACTCCTCCTGTACAATCGTTGTCGTTACCATGAAATAGACCAGCAAGAGGAAGACGACATCGATCATCGGCGTTAAATCGACTTTATCTTCAGTTTGAAAAACTTTGGGTAATCTAGCCATGGCAGTGGTGACCTGTGAATGTGCTCTGTGAGATCGGAACAGTCCGAAGACCTGGAAGCATAACCCCCAATCCACATTCACAATGCACACGCTCCCTCCATAAAACCTTCGTCCGGAGTGAGGGCACCCCGGGTCCAGTAGTTGTCAAATTTTCTTCCCTAGACATCAGACACAAGACACCCGACCCTTTTAGCTTTGATAAACGGAAAAAATCACATCGAAGGCTCCATTCTCAGCACAGACGCGCATGACCTCCCTCACATGTTTGTGCGGAGTATTCGTATCTACCCGCAGGTTAACCTTGTAGCCACGGACCGTTTCCATGCCATTTCGGATGATGGGCCCGAGAGCCTCAGGGCCGTCCATCCGCCGAATGCCGGCATAAACCGAACCGTCGGGAAGAATTGTGATGACTTCCCGACGACCCGCATCCTCAGGGACCTTGGACTGATCCGCAACCGGCATTTCAATGTCGATTTTTTCTGCCGTCAGCAGGGTCGCCACCGTCATGAAAAAGACGATCAGCAGAAACACCACATCGATCATCGGAGTCAAATCCGGGCTGTCGTTACTGTCATCAGGTTGCCAGGCCATGGTTATTCACGAGCTGTGAGTGTGTATTGTGAGCTGGGAATGGGATGCCCGAAGCGACGAGAAGCCCCCCATCTCACAATCACAATTCGCACTATACATTTTCACTCTCACTCCTCGGCTAAGCGCTCTTGCGGGCAGAGGAAATCATGTTAAAGAAGAGGTCGCCCACAAGCTTACCGACCTGGGCTGCGATCTTCCCGTATTTCGCTTTGAAATAAAAATAGGCAATGAGCGAGGGGATGGCGACGACCAGACCCGAGGCCGTGGTGACCAGGGCTTCCGAAATATTAGTGGCCAGGACCGAAGGATCGCCCATCCCCACATCGGATATCGCGCGGAAGGCCTTCACCATGCCTGAAACGGTCCCCAGGAGCCCGACCATAGGGGCCACGGCGCCGATGACCGAGAGGTAATTGATCAGGACAAAGGGCCCGGATAGTTCGGCGGCAGAGGCCTCATCAATGGCTTTATCCACCACCGTCATTTCAATGTGCCCCTCATCAATTCGGCTCAAGCCAGCCGCCACAATGTTCGTAACCGGAGCGGGGTTATCCGCGCACAGTTGTTGGGCCCGCTCAATATCCAGACTGTTCATCGCTTCTGCCAACGGATCGGTAAGGTCGGTCCGCAGGAATGGCTGGGGACGAATGGTAAGACCGTTATAAATCGCGAGCCCTACACCAGCGACTGAGAAGAGCCCCAGGGGCCACATGGCCCATCCTCCCTGTTTCAACAGACCAATGAAATTGGTGTTTCCCCCTCCGGTATCAGCGGCGGCCTCAGTCACCTCCTCGGCAAACCCAGCTGAGGAGAAACACGTGAAAATCCCAACCCCAAACAGGATGGAAACGATAGGATTTAGTCGAATTTTCATAGACGGATTGGATCAAAGGGGTTCGAGAGGTAGGTTCGTAATACGAAGAAAAATGGTGGGGATATTGGGCCTGGGTTATTCTGCCGCATTCTGCTCACGCATTCCGCTTTCTGACTTCTGACCTCCGATTTCCGAATCTAAGGCCTCCAGACGTTCACGGCCCTGATCCGCCCAGGGATTAGAAGGAAAAAACAGGATTAGCTGGTCATATACGGTTCGGGCCGTTTCCGGGTTCCCCAGCGATTCATAACAAAGACCATTGGTGTACAAGAGTTCGGGGATCCACGCATACCCGATCCGGGAAAAGATCACCCCCTGGCTGACCTGCTCCATCGCTTCATGGAAGTCTTCATCCAGGAGACCAATTCGCGCGAGGACCAGCTGACGCAAGGAAAAGTCCGGATCGCGAGATTCCAATTCCCCGGCTTCCTCCAGGAAAAGCCTGGCCGATTCCACCCGGTTCAGGCGAACATTACAGTAGGCAGTCCAGAGGATGGCTTTCGTGCAGTAGGGGTTACCCGACAGAGAACGGATACGATCATAAAGGATCAAAGCTTCATCCAAATTCCCGGCACTTCTTAATTGTCCGGCATATTGCATGAGCAGGTTGTGTAGCTCCAGATCATCGTTCGTTAAGGGGACAATTCCCAGCAACGCTAAGGCTCGGGTATGACTTCCTGCCTCCACGAGCCTCTCCGAAAGATTCAGCGTATGTTGAACGTAGTTAGGGGTCACGCGTGTGAGGGGGATTTCCAGAACCATGGCGTAGGCCTCATCGAAATGACCCGCCTCAATGAGACCTCCCAGGTATTCGTCGACTAGCGGGTGAATATTGAAATGCTCCTCGGGAACCGGAAGATACTTCACCAGGGGCCACACATAAGGACGCATGAGGTCCAGCACCTCAGCCTCCGGGCCATCCTGGCGAAGCGCGTTCCGGGCCTCCATGAGCTCCTCCGGAATGGCGAATTCGAGGATAAACTCCTGTATATCATTCAGAGGAATAAACACCCGTTCGTTCACGCTCTGCGTATCAGCCAGCCGTAATTCCAACTCTGCTCCCTGAACCCCCAGCAGGAAAGACTCACTCGTCCGCCCCCCCGAGGATACCAAAATTGGAATCTCCTTTTGCCCCCACAGGGTGTCCCAGTCCTGATTGGGCGACACAGATTCCCGGGCAACCCCAGGGAAGCTCGTGGACACAAGAATGAGAACAGACAGCAGGTAGGGCGCGACGCTCCTGTCGCGCCGCAAAACAGGTTTCAAGCGCATCCCATGCCGCCCGCTATCAAGGTTCAAAAATTTACCAGCGGATCTGCCAAAGCTACTCACCCTTGTAGCGGTGCCGTCTCGCCGCGCCCAATTTGAAAAGAACTGTATCCACTTGATCATTACATCAACGAGCTATGCAGTTGCTCCAATTCTCCATAGACCTGGGTTTCCTCGTAGCCCGGAGTATTCAGGGCTTCCTTCAAGGTATTCTCCGCATCGGCCCGGGCCCCCAGGCGAAGCAAGGTTTCGGCATCCCGGAGGTAAGCCTTGGCCGCCCACTCCCGATACTGGGCAAAAGCCAGAAAGGTGCGCTCAAAATAGCCGTGCGCTTCGGAATACAGGTCCCGGCGAAAAAAACACATACCGATTTTATATTGCGCCTCCGCCCAGGATTCCCCCCGCCACGACCGCGTCCTTAAAATCTTTTCGTAGCGTCCGATCGCCTCCTCATAGCGCCCAGCCTCCATGAGGACATCCCCCTGTCGCATGGCTGCCCGCACGGCTTCGGATCTTGCAGGAAAACGCTCCTGGGCTTGATTGAAATGCTGGAACGCCATCTCGAAATTGCCCTCCTGAGCTTCAATTTCTCCAGCCGTCATCAATGCCTGGAGGACAGCTTCTTCCGCATCGCTGTACTCCTCGATTACCTGGTTCAGGGATTTCCGCACCAGCGGCTTAAGAGCAATATTGTCGTACGACGCTAAACGATCTGCAATCCAGACCAGGGTGCGTGGACTGGCCAGCTCTATATCCTTTTCCGTGAAGAGCTCAGTCGGATTGACCGGGTCTCCCAGTGAATCCAGCACCATATGAAGGCGAAGGGCCAGAGTCCTCCGCCCCTCTGCCTCCGCGGCGGCATAAGCTGCTTTGTAGGCTGCCGCCGGGGTCTTTACCGGCAGCAAATTCAACTGCGCGGTAACACGATCACGGTACTCCTCTAGCGCGGCCAAATCCGTCGCGACCTGGGCACGGAAATCTTCGTCCCGGAGCAGCAATTCCTGCAAATCATTATCAATGGCAGGGTGATCGCCAAAGTAATCATAAAGGACCCGCCGATCCCCCATCAGCTCTGCCCGGAATGCTTCATCTCGAATGAAAGCATCGAGGAAGGCAATCGTCACATCATAGCGTGTCTTGAATTCGGAATACTTTTCAGGATAAGCAAACAGGATTTGATCAATCCCATAAGCCGTCGGAATGTCCCCGTAGTTGACAACGGCATCGTAATAGGCCTCCAGCATTTGGGCAGGATTCCCCATCAACTCAAAGGCACGCCCCTGCTCAAAAATGGCGGCGGTCAGTTGCCCCTTTTCGCCATAGGTTTCCTGATACCTTCGGTAGTGCTTTTCCATCCGGGAGAACCAGCCGTTCGCCTCAAACAGTTTACCCAGTTGAAAAACGGCATGGTTGATGAAACCCATTTCATCAGTGAACTTCGCCACATTTTCGTAGTGTTCAATGGCCTTGCGAACACGGGCACCCGCCGAGGCGATATCCCCCAGAAAGACTTCACCTTCGCCACGCAGAATACTCTCGGGATACTTCTTGGCGAATTCGGCAAAAACCGCCTCCGCCTCGGCGAACCCATCGTCGGCGAACAGGGCGACCCCGATTCGGAATTGGGCATCTTCGTGGTAAGGGCTTTGCGGATAGCGGTCTTTCACCGCAGAAAACAAATCAATCGCTTCCTCGTAGTCCTCTGTGAACAGCCTACAGAGGCCGCCCCAATAATACGCCCCGTCCATCATGGGAGTATCGGGATGATTCTCGATATAAGCCCGGAATTGATCGGCCCCTTCCGCATATTGCTCGAGCTTTAAGTAGGTCGCCCCCATGTAGTAAATCAGCTGGGGATTATAGTCATCCGCCGGGTCGCGTTCGATATACCGGATACAGAAGGCCAACAGGCGTTCATATTGCTCGGACCTGAGCAACAAACCGGCCAGGGTGACCGAGATCTCCCGCCGATACCGTGTCCAGTCCTCCCGGTCCAGATAGAGATTGGCCAGGGCTTCAGCCTTTGGAATCTCATTGAGCAAATCAGCCTGAACAAAGGCGGCATAGTAATAATCCTCTACCTGGTCCACCCGGTCGGGATAATCCTCAGCCAAACGGTAAAACGCCCAGTAAGCCTCCCAGTTCCGGTCCGTATTTTTAAAGTTGCTCGCCTTTCGCCATTCTAATTCTGGCGTGTAGCTCTGGACCCCTTCCAAAACCTCCACCTGCTGTTCCGCGTTAATCAGATCGACCTCCAGCTCCCCTTTGCGCTCCTGGGCGGATTGGGTATTGGACAGCGCGATGACTCGAAGCTGATTCTCAATGCGCGCCACCCGGCCTGCCCAATAGGCCTGCAGTTCATCCGTAGTGAGCGTCATGTAGAACAGAAGAGAGGCCTCCAGGTAGCGCTCTAACTCCGTCAACTTGTCCCCACCCTCAAGTAGTTTTAAATTAAATCGTACATCATATCGACTCGGACTATCCCCGGTCAGATAGGGCAGCAATGTGGCGATTTGGTCGTATTGACCCGTTTCGATGTAGGCTTCGGTCAGCGCCGCCGCGGCCAGGGTTTGGCGCTCAGGATCCGGACTCGCCAGGAGCTTGAGAAACCAGGGAACCCCGATCTCCCAGTTACGAATAATATAAATCGTTTGGACGAGCTTCTCCAGTGAATCCTGACGCTGCTTCTCCGTGAACCGCATATCCAGCGGAGGGGACAAGGCTACCGTCAAATCAGCCACCGCACTTTCCCATTGGGCAAGCCCCCGCTTACAGTCAGCCCGAAAACCCAGCATCAGGTGACGGCGTGCTCCCGAGGGAAACATCGACTCGTAGCGATTAAACACCTCCATGGCTCGCTCCAGGTAGGTGACCTCCCGACCCGCGCCGTATTGCTGCATGTACCCCACGCCTAGAAAAACCAGCATGCCTTCGAGCACCTGTCGCTCCGCATCCGGCGCATGCTCAAAGCGGCGCACCAGCTCCTCAAAATAGGGGATCCCCGCCTCGAACCTGCCTTCGCCAATAAATCCCTCGGCCGCCTCCCGCAGCTGACGCGTTCCCATCTGGTGCGAACTCTGGCCCCGGAGCCCGGGACTCACCGCAATGAGGCCGCACCCCACGCCCACAAGCCACATACGCCGAACCCAACCCATTCGGGCCGAACAAAAGAAACGGCCGCATAGGGCACCTATGCGGAAATCAGGTGTATTTGAGGAAAGCACGTGTATCAGGACCGAGCACCCGGCATCAGGTGAACTCGATCTTGGTAAACTAATTACATTCACGCTGGAAAACCCCGGAGCAAGCGAGAACCCCGATCCCCATGCAATAATTCCGTTTCAATGTGTACATCCGGCAACAGGGTCGCCGGAATCCCCAAATCCCCGGCTCCCAGGTGCAATTCGGACCACCGAGAGGAGACTTCGGGAGAGGGGCGTAGCCCGTCTCCGCCCCGCCTTTGCGGGGCTACGCCGCGGCACTTTTTGCCAATGGCAAAAAGTGGTACACGGGGCGGGAGTCGAAATAGGTTTATACGGGTTGAAGTCCCGTCTCTAAGTGACTGTAGAGCGGCCTGATAAGAGAAGTTATGCGGAAATCTGATTTCTGGGAGAATCCCAAAAACCTAGCAGGAATGGCAGAAATCCGGTGGAAGCCTCGCTATATCTCCTAGGCGTATAGCATAAGAATAAAAAACTATAAGCCTATCTTCGAACCGGATGATCAGTATCCTCTGCGATTTGACAAAGGATTTCTCGCTTCCTGCGCCTGGTAAGGCTGGTTTCCTTGCCAGCCAAAACATTGAGTCGCTCGATTTCGTCCTGGATGGCAGAAATCCCCTGCAGTCGGGCTGCCGCAGCTCTCACGGAAGAACATTTACTGCCTGGATAGACTGTTAGGTAGGCATCTGTTTGGTTTAGTCCTCCACTAATCAACCTACAAAATTCTTCCTGTCTTTGATTGATCACAACTGCTATGGTTACTCCCAATTAAGCCTAGCAGAAGGGAAACATCACTAAACTGCATAATCCATGACATCAAAAGAAGTAGAGGTTCGTTCCCACCATCAAGTTATCGCAGGGGAGGAAAGGTATAAATACCTCACCCTTAATGACCTTAATGGTAAGCATCAGACTCACCATTTCCCATCTAAAGGGTCGGAGGTTTTCGTTATAAGAAGGGAACAATAATACACCCAGGCGGAAAACTGCCTTCATAGTCACAGTTTTGAAAAACCACCGCGTATGCCCGTGAGAACGGGAGAGCTCCGATCTCATTAAATGAAGATTCCAATAGTTGCTCCTCAATTTTATGGAGGTTGTGAGAAGCTTGCTTGAATGGGTCCTTCACTGGATGCCTTGAACCATAGCGGTACACATCTCCCCTCCTCTGAATTGTAGAACATATGCCCTCCTTTTACCTCAATAACAGCAATCCCGTAACGCGGATGGACTATTACAAAATCAGCCTCACCCTCTCGGATTACCTCCCTATCAGAAGGGTAGCTGTGGAATACTTTGATATCATCTGGAAGCTGATTGCAGAGAACCTCTGCAACCTTCCTCTCGGGTGCAAGATCAATAGAGCTTGGTTTTTTCCTCGGAATAAGAATTGCCATTGGGGAATAATTTAAGGCGTTTGCACAGCGATTATTTCCACCTCCCTGAACTCGTACTCAGATAATTCCAGGGTTATGGAATTCCTAAGCCGACGGAGCCTCAACTTGTGAGGTCGGTCCAGGTTGGTGGTTGGACTATACAGCCACTTCCCGAAGACTACTCTTCCGTCAGGAAGCCTAACAATTGTGACTTGGTTTGCCCTCGGAAGGGCATTTTCATCTTCTTGTTCAAATCTGGTGAATTTACAAAACCCTTCTTGCAATCCAGCCACTTCGTTGTCCTCTACAAGAAAACTAAATTCATACGGAGGGTTTTCATTTTGTAGTCTCAATGTGCTCCAACAATCGGCCTGTGATTCATCAGCGACTCCCGTATCAATTTGCTCCGACCGATTACCCCTAAATCCATTAAGCAGAAACTCCAAAGTTTCACCTGGCAGAAGTCGCTCATCACGGCAACCTGACGTCAACAACCTTCTGATAGCTTCTCTTTCAGCAATGGCTTCTGGCCAAGTTTCTTCTACAGTTAAGAGTTTTACGGTTTCTTCTATCCATTTCATAGCGAACTCAGAATTATTTGGGTGAGACAATTCTGCTAAATGCCCAGAACCCCCAGCCAGAGAATCATAGAGAATAACACTCTGAAATTCCCCCGAGACTGGATCAGGAGGAGGATCCAGGACTCCAATTTCTCTTTGGTCTAATTCCAATAAACTGGCCGCTGACAAACGAAAGGCTTGTCCCAAAGTGTAAAGCAAGTCGGGTTCTATCTCTTGGTTGAAATTAGAAAAATCCAATTTGAGTAAGTTGGATGTTTGTCTAGCAGCTAAATGATGATTTCGCCAAACGGGTGCCTCATCCTCATCCCAACAACGCCTACGCTGATCAGGAGAGGTCAAGGGGGAGTGCCATTCAAATCGTGTTGGGAGATCAACCCTTCCATTTGCTCCTTCCCGCCTTTCGCTTTCCGCATAACCGCACCTCTGACAGATGGCGAATCCCAATTCATTTTCACCGCTATTTATCAAGAGTAAATCGCCAGCCTCCCTATACCTTGCTGTACATCCCTCAATACCTCCGAAGTTTCCCTGAGGCGGGTCGCATTGATCAGGATGAGAAAAAGCAGTAGTATAGACTTCTAGTTCACCAACTCGCTCAAAGTCGTTGCCGAATCTTGGTGGATCCCAAGCTGCTGTAGTAAAACCGTGCTTAGGAAATAGAAAAACACCGCGAGTGAAGTTGCCATTAGGAGGTGGAGGCGGGGATTCCTCCGTTAGACTATAGTCAAAGTAACCTCTTCGATTTTTAACAAATTGTCCTCTCAATCCCCAAGCCTCATTTTGGGAAGCGGTCCCGGTCCAATGTTTTAATAAGCCTCTGGAAGTGATGACTCTACCTCCCACCAATAACTGTGAGCCCGGTGTATATTCTCGCATGGCCATCATGCTATCTCTTTGAAGGCGGTATTGATCCTCCTCTCTTGCAACCAGTCGCCCATTCTGATTTCCCCTTTGGACTCTTTGTGCAACTTGAACTCTTAATCTACTTAATCCTATCGGAAAACCGTACCGGGGCAGGACTCTAGCATCTGCTAGAGCTTCAATAACGGTCAACCTATGCAGCGCTAATAGTTGGAAAAATATAGCATTTGCCTGTCCACGACATTGGCCAAACAGAGCGGATCCCGGGTTTGCCGATGGAACCTCTTCCCAGGCCCTAAGTAGCTCTCCGGTGATATCCTTCCAGGAGGTAAGGGCACTTAAAAATTCGTCCCTGATTCGCTGAATATTTTCCACCCAATTTCCCTCACTTGCATCGACGTTTGCGCACCCGTCCCATAAGTTCAATAAGGTAGTAGGATAACCTCTTGCATCATCCTCTATTAGAGTCTCCAAGAATTCAATAAACAGCTCCGAAACAGAGTTCTCCACGGGATTATCTAATCCAGGTTTATTTTGACCAGACTCCCAAACGTTTGGAAGTACTTGGCCAGTGAACCTCCCCATCCTTCCATAGGCGTCCATTGCTCCTGTATTTCTAGCGTGGGCAAGGTGCGTCCTAAAGAATTCTCCCAAAATCCAAGAATTGGCGTGGCGTCGAACAAGCGGAGCTCGATCCAAGAATATGGTTGGCCGACGTAACTCTCGGTCAATATAGCGCTTAAAGCCGAGAAAGACTTCCCGCTCGAACGCAGTTGGCCTGGAAAACCCAAGTACAGCTGAGGTCCCATCGGCCCTCCGCCCAGCACGTCCTGCACGCTGTAGATAATTTGCTTTTCCAGGGGGAAGGTTTCCAAGAAATACAGCACTCAATCCACCTATATCGATCCCTAGTTCCAGGGTAGTTGTGCTGCTCAATATATTCCTTACCCCCTCTTTAAATAGGTTCTGGAGCCGTGCATTTTCTTGGGGTGAGAGTTGGGCGCTATGCTCTTCAGCCCATAAGCCCATTTTGAACCCCTTCCATTCGAGCATTTCCCTCCTTCTCCGTCCAATCCTTGGGTCATTGTCTAAGTCATCGTAACTAATTTCGGACAAACTAGGAATATGAGCTCCGGGATACAGGCCTACCACGCTCCTGGCCCAGACTTGACCCGTCACCTGACACTGATGCAGGGTAGAGGGCCTTTTCAAGCCGAGTTGCCTAAATTTTAGTTGTAAGGCAGGCACTGCATTATTAGCATTTGTGGAGGCGTTAGGATTATGGTTAAGCCAACTTAATCTACCACTTTCAGCTTCAGAACAAAGCGCCTCAAAAACGGCACGTAAGACTTCTGGAGCAATTTCCTGGCTGTCTTCTTCGGAAAGGCCGATTTCATTGAGAACCGCTAATGTGAAGGCATTTCTTCTAGACACTTGCCCGCCCGCAAAACTAGCTCCCAAAAAGGCAAACATTGATTGTCGGAAAGGTTGATCACATGAAAACCACTTACCAATTAGTGCATTTCCGTATTGGTAGTCCCTATCATCTTCTTCACTTCCAAGGGTGACTGCACCCTGATTCCGAATAGTATCGAGCAAACTTGCCACAAAGTCTGGCCAAATAATGGAGAGCCTATCAGCAATCGGGGCTGCCAGTCTTCCCAAAATCTCTGGAGGAGCAATTATTTCGCTCAATCCTGGATATACCACCTCGACCAATCCTAAAGTTTCCAACGACGGGTTCGGCCAAGGAGGCCGCCGGGCAATTTCCCTACCCAACAAAGGGACTAATTTGTTTTGAATAGCTCGACGATTTTGCTCCCAGATATCGGGAGTATTTTGGGGAAGTGGAATATGGGACTGCCCCTCCTGTGGATCAAACAACTCACAAATAATAGGCGATTCTTTAAGAATATCGGTCCAGTCACCAATAGATCCACCCGCACCCATTTGTTGCAGTTGTTCTTCTAATGCGCGAATAGAGGCCTGAAATGCGGTTCTTATTGCAGGGGACGCACCTTCCGATTGAGCCCTTAAAGAATTAAGTTGATCTTGAACTTGTTGGCGCTCCTCCTTTGTTCCAGATAAATTAACCTTTCCAAGCTTTTCCAGAACGGCTGAACGAAATATCTGAACCTCATGCTGGCGAGTAAGCCTGGGACCTAACCTGGCCGCTTCAGCTCGACTATCTGAGAAAACTAATAGTCGGCGACCATGGGCTGGCTTCCAATTCCTGCTGTCATCTGGAAATTCAGGAAGGTTAGCTAAAGCGGTTTCCGCCACTAGGCTTACCTGTAGCCGAGTTCCAGATGCAAACCACCCAACAGAACTTGGGCTAAACTCTATTTGACTTCGAGGGCAACGATCAACCTCCCAAAGAGGTACCTGCCCTTCCCCAGCGTATGAACCGGTAGTAGGGTTAAAATATATAAGTGGGGCTCCAGATACTTCCTTGATTGAAAAAAACCTAATGGGGGTAGGTACTTGGAGTTCTGGATTCTCTGAGTCCGTATTCTCTTCCCCCTCATGTCCATACAGGATGATTGACTGAGGGACAGGTTCTAGTATTCCATCATTTTGTCTTCCAGCTACACCCCACCATCCCGTTTCATTGCAACGAAACAGGTTGAGAGGATTCTGAACGGAATCGCCTATAACAGCGGGATCCGACCCAGCGCTGAATATTGCCATTCCATCCCCTATTGAAAAAAGTCCGGCCTCTTCCTCCGATCCAAAAGTTAATAAAATCCCCTCAGGGGCTCTGATTAAATAGTGGATACGATTCGGAACTAAAGGTAGAGCGGCGGGATTGCTTCTCGCAATGGCACCAATCTGCAAAAGCTGGCGTGTTGCCTCAATTGATTCTGAATTGGACCCACCGAACAAACAATTACTCAGGTCTACAAGCGGGATTGGCTTAGGGCTTCCCTCACTCCAAAGAATTTTTTGTAAAGCTGAGAATACCCCTGAAGAACCTACTAGTCGCTCTAAAAGCGGTGCCACTGTTTTTGTGGTCTCAAAAGGCTCAGAATTTGCGGCCACTTCCTCCTTAGAGAAGATAACCTCTAACGCGATTATCCATTCCTCCCAACTCTGCTCGCTACTTTGATGAAAAACCAATCCATCATCCCAAGCCAAGAGAGTTGCTTCCTCTGGTATTGGGTGGGCAGACATTGATTCTGCAACAGTCATTGAAAGCGGTAAAGGCAGAGGAGGAGCCGTTATCGGCGGCTTGATCTGGGAGCCCTCAATAACCTGCACCAAATCTTCTTCTTTACTAAACAGCTTTGCCGCAAATGGCTTTAGTTCTTGAGTCCCACCGCCAATAGTGGCTGAAGTTGCAATACAAAGTACCTCTTCAGGACTGCAACCACATCGAATAAACAGCCTACGAAGTAAGAGGGTTATTTCTGCTGCTAAATTCCCGCTGTACATGTGAGCTTCATCTAACACAACCACCTTTAAATTAGTGCCAAAGAAACCAGCATCCTGGGGCCGGCACAGCATGTATTCTAACATCGAGTAATTGGTTACAAGAATGTCTGGGGTTGGCCCATTCGCAGCTGGAATCATTCTTCCATTAATATCTTCCAATCCACGAGCTTGTTGCCGGGTTCTAAACCGAGCTGCCGTAGCGGGAGGAATATTTCGATCATTCGCCCTTTTGTGGTTTTCAGGTGTCTCGCTAGTAAAATGAAAAAAGCTCAACCGCTCTTGGCCCACCAACCAACGGTCTAAACGCCCAACTTGGTCGTTAACTAAAGCATTCATAGGGTATAGAATAAGAGCGCTGATTCCTTCCCCTTGGGTGCTAGGGTTGTTCCACAAAATATTGAGAAGAGGAATTAAAAAGCTTTCCGTCTTTCCTGCTCCTGTGCCTGCAGTGACGACTATTCCTGGTCGGGATGATTCGGTTCCCTCACCTTCTTTTGCTGCCTCGATGCTCTTGTATTGGTGCTCATACGGAACCTGTTCCAAAGGGAAGACCCCGGACCTATCCAATTGATCCGCTAATTCTTCATGGATAAGGTCTTCAGCGACAAGGTCTCGCATGGAATAATCAGCTGGTTTGGAAGGAAAGGCTCCTTCTACCCATAAATCACTTCCCAGCCCGCCACACTCAGGACTTCCGGACCATATTTTATCCAATGCCTCACTTAAGACTTCATCTCTTACATAGTGGTCGTCCTTTGCGAAATCGGTGACACGTTTAAGCAGATTATCTCTAAGGGTGATAGAATTTAATTGGCTCATGAAATACTTTTTACCGAGTTAATCATTTTGAATGGCCCTCAACCATCGGCCCAAAGTGTAGCATCGATAGTCCCTGCTTTTAGATAACAACCGAAAGGCTGGTGTAATGGCGGCCTCACCTAAATGATCTATATTGCTCAAAGTAGGAACGGTGGACTCCAGCCAGCGGCCATCGCGATTCCCGTGGATCCTCCCTAGCACCTCTGCCCGATTTTCAGAAACATCCATTTCTGGAAGGTTCAGGAAGCAAGCAAAGAAAAACTGTTTGTCTGGATTTGTGAAATACTCAGCTGTGTAGATTCGGACTATTCGAACCGTTATGATTGGACACACCGCAACCAATTTCCAAACTGCAGAACCCAGGGCATGGACGCCTTCAGTTCCAGGATCTTTTAGCCCTTCCACCACCTCGTCAGCTGATTCAGCGTCTGGGATGGGCAAGGATTGAAGGAGAAGCTCATTTACCGCCAATCGCCATTTCCTGGTTTGTCCATTTTGGGAATCCCTAAGCCAAATCGGCAAAACTTTAACCCAATTGTCAAAAACCCAACTAGTGATTCTGTGGTAGTGGTCTCCGTTTTCTTGTAGAATCGGAGCCTTCCACTCCATCACCAGTTTAGCCATTTCTGGAGTTGGGATGTAATTGTTGTTGATGACCGCAATCGACCAACTTTCAAAATCAAACCAGGAGCCAACGCAGGTGCCTTCGTAGAAAAGGCTCAAAGCATAAAGACTTACGCCACCCCAAGAATGCCAAAACAAACCTTCTTCGGTTAATTCTAAGTTGTCCCAAGGAATGGTTTCGATCTTTAGAATACCCAGTAAGTCACGTTTAAAGACTCTAAATTCATGCTTATCTCCTAACTCAAGAAATCTAGTTTTTATGAAAAAGGAATCTTCTTCTTCTAACCACTGAACACTACCAAGGAGACCCCCATCAAGCACACATGGTGAAATATCCATAATCGTCTCAATGACATTGAATTTATCCTCAATAACTTTGAGCGGTGCACCTAGTCCAACAAAGTCTGGTAGGGCAGACGGCAACCGTTTTAGTCGACCATGAAGAATTCCTCCCTCGAGAAAACTAAACTTACGAGGATCTCGAGGTTGGCCATTCTCAGGAGGAAGACTAAAGCTCCAGGCCTGACTGCGTGCATCACTTAATAGTAGTTTTCTATTGGGCTGGTGATGGTATACTCCTCCGGCCTTTAGCCATTTAAGTGCAGCTACAAAAGGAACTGGAACCTTGATTACTTCAGTTTGTTTCCTCCCGTTTTCGGAGACTTGAATTCTTAAAACTACAGGTTTTACAGCATCCGTCTCAGTGAGTGAGAGTTCAGGTGGAAGATCATACCGTTCAATGAGAAGCCCATCACCTCTACGCCATCGAAAGCGCTCTAAGCGATAGCGGTGGGGAATAGTGATACGAATCGGCAGATACCAGGGTGCTGGTCTATTTGCATAATAACCCTCCCGCAGATCTAATGTGGAAGTAAAATGAGCTGTTATGCCCACCGGATTGAATCGACCCTGGGCTAGAGCCGCCACGCTGGACCACAACAAATCATCATCCAAGGAAACCTGGATATGCGATTCCCAGCCGCTCTGGATTCGACAAAGGGAATAGCCTAAACCGAGATCCCAGATTTCTGAAGGCAGAGGATCTACAGAAACATCCTGGCTTACTATTAGATTTACCGCGGTCCCCGCTCGCAACCGCTCGTCTGGAGGAAGTTGGTTTCCTGTATTTGCAGAATACAAAGAAGCTTCTTCGTCCAAATCCCAAAGCTTTAGCTGATCATGGGCAATGATCGAACCTGCCTGGGACACTAATGAAACAGGTAAATCAGGCTTAATAGGCAGGGAGATCTCTTCCTCAGGGGTATCACTAAAATACGTCTCATCTGGCTGTCTGATTAAGCGGGCATAAACTTCATCCTCAATCTTTAACAAATAGGTGGAATCAACCAGGTCGAAACCACTTAGATTGCATATACTGGATTTAAATACTGGGTCCCTCCCTTCATTCCAAACCAACCTGGGAGTTGTAACAAACTTGAATTCGGCCGCCTCAAAATCTTCAATCTGAAAATCATGGACGCTACTAGCTAAAGCCGCTCTTTTTAAATCAGCTTGCCACTCTGGCAAAACCCAAGGGTTCACACGAAACCGGCTATCCATAGTTTCAGAAGTGAGATTTCCCAATCTAAACATACGGAGAGAACGCCACAGGCTTTGAAATTCGCGAGCACCTGAATCAATGCCCCCAAGAAGCCGTTCTATGCTCACTGGTAATCCGTGGCCAGAAAGCCATTGGTCCAATCGATTTACGGCATCATCATGAGTAAAACCAAATTGAAGGTAAATAAGCCGGTACCAATTCTGCGCATCCTCTTCGTGGAAAGTATTTCTCAAAGAATAATAGAAAGCTGCCCCGCGAAGTAAATCCCGATGCAACTGAGTAGCATGACCTCCAGAAAACAAATCAGTATACACGGGTCCTTCCCAAGGAATTCGATCCCGGTCGTTGAGAATTGGCCAAAGGCTTCCTTCCCCCCCATCCTGCCTGGCAACTTCAGATTCCAGCCAAAGCAGAACCAGTCCAAGTTCCCTTTGACGAATATTCTTATCCGTATTCCAAGTCATCCAATCCAGCCCGCTTGCCCATGCCAGCAACTCCTCTAATTTGCCAAAAGAGTTCGGTGACTCAACGATCGACCACCCCTCATGGTCGGGCGCAGTCGCAAGTAAATGAGCTGCTAGTTCCCCTGTAGTTGGCATTACATAATCCCTCTAATAATATTTTTTGACATAAGCGTATGCTCTTTGGAAGAGCTCCTGTTTCTTATGAAGTTTGTATTTTAAAAGAGACTGACGGAGGGATTTCTGGACTTCGCGCTCTCCGGCAGCTGAGGTTTGCCATCCGTCGAAGCGGACGTGCTTTACGATGGTGTCGATGTCGTTGACGATGCGTTCGACCACGGCCGGGGTCTGGTCATTCTTCAACTCCAGGAATAGCTCAGTTAAGGCGGCTTTTGCGCTCTTTTGCTCCATCTGGGAGAGAGTGAGTTTGGTGCTATTCATTTTGCAGTTGCTCCAGTAGCGCCCAGATATCGTGATAAGCAGACAGCCTCCTTTTTTGATCGGAAATACCAGCTATCTGATTTTTAAAGTTATCGTAGCCAATAGAACCCATTAGGCAGTTTGAGCAATCACTGAAATCTAGTGGAGAGCAAAGAATCCGGTAACGATAATCCGCCTTGGGCCATAGGCGGACGGCATCGGAACTTCTTTCTGCAGCTATGGCTAGGTTGACTAGATCTTGCTTCAACCTCACACGGATATGGAAAAAGTCCCAATTGTCGCCCTGTTTTCGGACGATGGAGAAAAACCCGTGTCTGCTGGCACCCCACATTTCGATGGAATCTCCCTTTTCGGTGTTATCTGGTAACTAAAGTAACGCTTTTGTGAATAAGTGATAGATCTACTATTAGCGAATAGATTTTGGTTTTGTAGACAAGAATATCTAAACCCTTGCCACATAATTATCTATTTCACTGAAACACGCATCTCTTTCGCAGGGATTGTGGAACTGGAGGTGTCAGAAAGGAGGTGTCAGAAAGGGTCAAACGTAGAATTTAAACACACTCGCTCTACCGACTCTGGCTTCGCCAAAAGAACGGGAAACCATGTGGAAACCAAGAAGTATCACATAACCTCTGCTACGGTCATGCGGCTGCAGTTTTCGCGTTGTCGGGAAACTTAACACAATAGGGCGGGAGCCGTTCCGAGCCCCGCCTTTGCGGGCGACAAAACCGGGTCCCGTGAATACGGGAAACCGGACCACCGAGGGGAGACTTCAGGAGAGGGGCGTAGCCCGTCTCCGCCCCGCCTTTGCGGGGCTACGCCGCGGCACTTTTTGCCAATGGCAAAAAGTGGTACACGGGGCGGGAGTCGAACCCGCACGCCTTACGGCACTGGAACCTAAATCCAGCGTGTCTGCCAATTCCACCACCCGTGCATTGTGGTAAGCTGCTAAACTGTCAATCAACTCGGGTGCTGGCCTTATCCGGCTCAGCCAATGGAATTCGGCTTCGCCTGAACCGCCACCCTTGCGTTGTGTTAAGGTAAACGAAGGAAGTTGGTGGAATTTTGACCGTCTGCCAACTCCTTTTTCCGGAGGGATTTAAGAATCGGGTTGGCGACCTTCGGCCCGCTCCCGGTTGATCCAGACTTTGCAAGCGGATTTCATGCGGGTGAGGACATAGTAGACCGTTTGACTCCGCTGCCGGACTAATTCGCCCCCCACGATTTTGGGAACAAAGTCTTGGGGAACACTGAGTACCGCCTCCGGGGTCGACCCATTGAGACCCTGACATAAGATCGATGTCATGGCACGGGTTAAGGTCTGCACCTGGGGCCCGAGGGTGATGCGGAACCGCACGCCCCGGTTACCCGGATCCACTGCGAGGTAGACCCCAACCGTATCCGTGCACTCCTCATCCTTGCGGACGTCTTCCAGATTAAAAGTCTCCCCGTCGCGAGGCTCCTGCCGAGGCGCCTGATCCGCATAAGCAATGAGGTTCTCCCGCTTTTCCTGTTCAGGAAGAAACTCGAAAAGATCCACAATTTCTTGAAGCGCTGCTGGATATGGGCTCATGGAAAATTTTATAATGAAAAACCGAAAAGGGGAAAAGGAACATGTAATCCGACAGGAGGAAGTGGAGGACTGCGGCCAGATGTGGAGCTCGAGGACAGAGGGAACTCGGGAGCGCACTTCATGCTCATGACCGATCCCCGTCGGACGAAGACTCTGTATCTGGACCAGGGAGTGAAGACAAAGCTGTTACAGGTGAAAAGGGCTAACTGTAAAATTCCACCCCTTCGCCTTCACCCGGTCATCCACTTGCTACCCCCGTTCGATGGGAGCCCGCACCATATTCCCCCACTCCGTCCAGGAGCCATCGTAGTTGCGAACCTTATTATACCCCAAAAGATAGGTCATGACGAACCAGGTGTGGCTGGATCGCTCACCGATACGGCAGTAAACGATCACATCGTCGTTCTCCTTGATATCGCCATCTCCGTTGTAGAGGGCCATTAAGTCATTAAAGGACTTAAAGGTTCCATCCTCCTCGACGGCCATTTTCCAAGGGATACTCTGAGCTCCCGGAACATGGCCACCGCGCAAAACCCCTTCCTGCGGATACTCCGGCATATGAGTAATCTCTCCACTGAATTCGCCCGGCGAGCGCACATCCACCAGGGGTTCCCCGTTACTACTCTGCAATAAAGTATCCGCGTAAAAGGCACGGATCTCTTCATCATGCCGGTATTCGGGAACCGGATACTCGACCGGGGAGACCTGAGGCTTTTCCCGCGTCAGTTCTCGACCCTCGGCGACCCATTTATCCCGCCCTCCATTCATAACCTTCACCTGGGTATGACCAAAGAGACGAAAGGTCCATAGTGCGTAACAGGCCCACCAATTCGATTTATCGCCATAAAAGACACACGTCGTATCCGGGCCGATTCCGTTTCGGGCGCAGACTTCCGCAAAACTCTCCGGTGAAATGTAGTCGCGCACCAAATCATCCTGCAGATCGGCCCGCCAGTCGATATGAACCGCACCGGCAATGTGGCCGGTATCATACAGGAGAATGTCTTCATTGCTTTCGATGATCCGAACTTCCGGGTCGCTTAAGTGAGCCTGCACCCATTCTGTTGAGACCAGGGCATCGGGATTTGCATAGGAGGAGGGTTTTTCAGTCATCTGATTTTGGATTGGTTTTGAAAGTATGAGAAAAGGGGGAGAAATCAAATTGTCCCATGGGTCCACCTACCCAAAACATCCCCCATATGCGCGTAAAGCTCAAAGCCGTTAGCTGACTGCTCTAACAGGTCCTCTGCAAACTGTACCGCTCCGCGTGGAAAACAGGTCACCACGCAGCTCCCCCCAAAGCTGAAAAAGCCTTTTTCCTGCCCTTTCCGCTGGGTTTCGTCCCAGGAGGCGGTGAACGTCACACTGCCCACCATGGTGGCTCCAACCTCTATGCATGCGATTTCCCGCCCCTGACCGGATCCCTCAAGATGGGAGACCCACCGCTTGTTTTCCCAGAGAATGGAAGGGCGGCGCGCAACCGCAATAGGGTTGACCGAATAGAGGGGTCCATTCTGCAGCCGAGGCCTGGTGTATCGGCCCTCATAGGGAAAATGAAACCGGTGGTAGTCCACAGGACACAACCGCGAGATCACCACGGAACCATCCGACCATCGCTCCCACGACTCCAACCCCGCCAGCAACTCCTCAATCCGCAAGTGATGACCTTTGAGATAGCATGTTCCCACTGCCTGTAAATCAGGGATGAGGAGGTGGCGTCCATCTGCCGGAAAGACCAGGGACTCCGGATGGGAGTCAATGATCCGTGCAGAGTCCCGCAGTTTACGCGCAAAAAAGTCGTTAAACGAGCGGTAGGACTCCGGCGATTCCAGGAACTCCGCCGGGTCCAGACCGTAGGCCCTCACAAAGGATTGGATGAGCCGGCCCGACCGGGGCCGCGACATCCTCCAACCGTAGAGAAGGGAGAACCAGGGTCGCGTGATGAAGGCCTTTAATGACAATCGCCCCAGGCCGGTTTCATAGGCCCACCGCAAGGCTCGCTCTCCATACACCCGCTCGGCCTCCAGCTGCCTGGTGTAGCGATTGAAAAATCTCAGCTCAGTCGTCATGCGATGGTAAATATTACCAAATGATTGGGAAAATCACTAACCAGCAGCACATCAGACCTTTTGTCTATTTTATAAGTCACTGGATTAAAGCGGTTTACATAAAATCAAAAGCTTTTGGCATCAAACCTGTTACCTCGGTAAAAGATTTTCTTCTGCTATGTATACGACTGCGATTCCCTCAAGTAAACGCCGATCCCTGACTCCGCGGCTGGCCGCACTGCTCAACCTGGACCCCCCATTTGGAAGCTCGCCATATAAGCGTTCACGTGTCAACTATCGGCATTATATGGCTGCTGTCCCCGTTACCTATCTTCGCGACTCCAATAGCATGGATATGGATTCCATGATGAATACCGAACCGGAGGGCCTGATCCGGCTGGACGAAGGCCGGGCGGTATTCGAATTCTTCAACAAAAGATGGTATCACTTCACCAAGACATCGAAGGAGGTTCAAAAGGTGGAGGTGTCCCTTTTGGATATCGAGCAAATCGATTTCCTCGCCCCCAAGTGGTGGCGCTGGCAAGGGAAGATTTGCGTAAGATTCAAATCCCTTGAGATTGTGAAGCAGTTTCCCTGTCACATAAAAGGTGAAATCTGGATGCGAGTAAAATTTGGATTGAGGGATGAAGCCCACGAATTGGTCAATGCCGTGAAACTTGCCATCGCTGATGCGATGCTCGGCAAAGCCGAGAAAGAAGCTGGCGAATCCTGATCTGCCCGCTTTTGTTATCGGAATGGATGACCATTCCAGGATTCAATTCCGAGTCGCCCAAGAAGGGGATGCTTCCCGTATTTCGGCGGTAGCCCGGGATATCTGGACTTCCGTTTACCCGGGCATCATCAGCCCAGAACAGATTGAGTACATGCTCCGGCGGATGTATGCGATTCCTGTTCTTCAAGAAGAGATGCACGCGGAGGGCATCCGGTTTGTCCTCGCTGAGAGCGAAGGCGAATTAGTCGGATTTTCCAGCCTGGGCCCAACTGAGCGGCCGGACACCGCAAAGATTCATAAACTCTATCTATCTCCCGGTTTTCATGGCAAGGGAGAGGGATCCCGCCTCCTAAAAGCCACCGAAACCCTTGCCCGGTCTTCCGGCTTCGAGCATGTCATGCTCCAGGTAAACAAGAACAACCAACAAGGCATTCAGGCGTATCGACGGAATGGGTACAATCTCCTCAACGAGGTCGTAGACGACATTGGGTGCGGCTTCGTCATGGATGATTATGTCTTCGGGAAGGCGCTGTGAACTGCCCACCCTTCGTAGGAGCGACCTTGCGTCGCGATCCAACGCCAGACCAGCAGGGCAAGCTCTGGAAATGCAAGTGGACCACCCTCACCTGCAGCAGCGACCTTGCGTCGCGACCTCAACACATCCCTGCCATCCACTTCGGAAACTCCACAGGATCCACCAGGCAGGTTTGGAACCATTGCCAATCAGTCGGACCGCAATAGAAATAGGGCCAATCCGAAGCAGACTTTACAATGCCGGCCCTTTGCGGATTTTCATAAATGTACCGAAAGTAAGGCAGGACGGGCTCCTCTGTTCGAATCAAGTGCTCAAAGAATCCCTTTTGCCAATGGAAGCTGATGAAGGCCTGGGATCTTATTTTTTGTTTAAAGTAAGCAATCGCCCGACCCATGGATCCTCGATGACCCAACCGCACAAGAGCGTGGAGGTGATCTGGCATTACCACCAAGGCCCGAATGTCTCCCCACCCGGACTTTGCCATCTGCAGGATACTGAATTCCGCACACTTGAAAAACGAAGCACTATCGAAACGGCATAACCGACTGGACGCGTTGAAGGTGACAAAATAGCTCCGGTTTTCCAGGGACACCCGGTTGATTCGAAGTTTATGCGAAAATCCTCCCTTCTCCATATTCCGATCGAAAGGAGAATACCATCGCGACGCAAGGTCGCTCCTACAGAAAACTATAATTCAAAACGAATTATTGACCGAACTGTATCCTCTCCCCCCCCAAAAAAAAGGCGGGGAGCTCAAAGAACTCCCCGCCGGTTATTTTCTACTTTAGGTCAGTCAGTTTAGGCCGCTTTGCGAAATCGCCCTGTCCAAGTACGCTTCTTACGAAGCTTGGGCTCGGAAGTCGAAACTTCCGGCTTCCGCATGGCGGCAGCTTTTTGTGCTCCAAGCAGGTGATCAGCAAGACTAGGTCCTTGATCTCCATAACGCTCTCGATAGAGCTGCTCGGCCAACAGCATATAGCTTATATATTCGATCATAGCTTATAGTTTGCCGAATAATTCCGGCAAAATATAAAAAGCCTTCAAAGAACACAGGAAAACCCTACCAAATAAATTTTAAAGATCAAGTCAGAGGTTTCACCTGTGAATATCTTCCTTATCGGGGAATCCCTCCTTAACTTGAGCCTGCCGCACTCACCGTTGACCTGCCCCGCCACACGAAGGCAGGCGGACATCAGTCCTCGACTTCACCCGGCAGGACCACCTTCCAGGTCAATTCCTCGCCCCCGGGATCCAGGTCGAAGCACACCTCGGCCCCATCGGTAATGTCTCCCGCGATCAGAGCACGGGCCATACGGGTTTCTACCTGCTTCTGAAGGAATCGTTTCAAGGGCCTGGCCCCATATACGGGATCGTAGCCACGCTCGGCGATCCAGGCCTTAGCGGAATCTGAAAACTCCACCGTAATGCGGCGATCCTCCAGGCGTCGATTGAGATCGGCCACCAAGAGTCCAACAATAGATTCAATATGCTGGAGACTCAAAGGAGTGAAGAGGATCGTATCATCTACCCGATTGAGGAATTCCGGCCGGAAAGCCCGCCGCAGCTCAGTCATGACGCTTTCCCGAACCGACTCGGATATCGTATCTCCGGTTACGCCTTCCTGAATGTAATGGCTTCCCAGATTACTGGTCATGATAATGACCGTATTCTTGAAATCGACGGTTCGTCCCTGGGCATCGGTTACCCGACCATCATCAAGAATTTGAAGCAACACATTGAAAACATCCGGGTGCGCCTTCTCGATCTCGTCAAAAAGGATGACCGAATAGGGGCCCCGGCGAATCCGCTCGGTTAATTGCCCACCCTCTTCATATCCGACATAACCCGGGGGGGCACCAATCAACCGAGCCACGGCGTGCTTCTCCATGTACTCGCTCATATCAATACGGACGAGATTGCTCTCACTATCAAAGAGGGATTCTGCCAGTGTTTTGGCGAGCTCCGTCTTACCGACCCCGGTCGGTCCTAAGAAGATGAAGGACCCGATGGGCCGGCGCGGGTCCTTAATCCCGCTTCGGGAACGCAAAATGGCTTCGGCCACCCGGTCCACCCCTTCATCCTGGCCAATTACCCGTTCGTGCAGGATGGATTCCAGTCGAAGGAGTTTTTCTTTTTCGCCCTCGACCAGACGCGTTACCGGAACCCCGCTCCAGCGCGAGACGACATCAGCAATTTCCTCGGAAGTCACCTCCTCGCGAATCAATCGGTTGCCCCGGTCGACACGTTCCAATTCCTGCAACCGGGCTTCCAGTTCCGGCAGTTTTCCATGCCGAAGCTCGGCCACTTTATTCAAATCATACTGGCGCTCCGCCACTTCCATCTGGTGCCGGGTTTGTTCGATAGTATCCCGCAGCTGCTGGACCTCCTGCAAGCCGCGCTTTTCCTCTTCCCATTCAGCCTGAAGGGCCCCAAAGGTCTCACGGGCATCGGCTAACTCTTTCTTTAAAACCACCAGACGGTCTTGGGACGCGGCGTCCTTTTCCATCGCCAAGGCCGCTTCCTCGATTTCGAGCTGCATGACTTTATGACGCAAATCATCCACTTCTGTGGGCATACTCTCCATCTCCGTCCGGATCTCCGCACAGGCTTCATCCACCAGATCGATGGCCTTATCCGGCAGGAAGCGATCCGTGATGTATCGGTCTGACAGCTGAGCTGCGTTGACCAGGGCATTGTCGGTAATGCGCACTCCATGATGGAGCTCAAAGCGCTCACGCAATCCCCGTAGAATCGAAATGGTATCCTCAACCGTTGGCGCCTGGACCATAATCGTCTGGAACCGACGCTCGAGGGCAGCATCCTTTTCAATATACTTTCGATACTCATCCAGGGTGGTCGCACCGATACAGTGCAGCTCCCCGCGGGCCAACATGGGTTTGAGTAGATTCCCCGCATCCATCGCCCCCTCTGCTTTGCCGGCACCCACGATGTTGTGGATTTCATCAATAAATAGCAGGATCCGCCCATCACTCGCCTTGATCTCCTCCAACACGGCCTTCAACCGCTCCTCAAATTCTCCCCGATATTTGGCTCCGGCCAGCAGGGCCCCCATATCCAGGGAAAACAGGGTCTTCTCCTTTAAACTTTCCGGAACATCCCCGCGCACGATCCGTTGGGCCAACCCTTCAGCAATGGCCGTTTTCCCCACGCCGGGTTCTCCAATCAAGACAGGGTTGTTCTTCGTCTTCCGTGAAAGGATCCGAATCACGCGCCGGATTTCTTCTTCGCGCCCAATCACGGGATCCATCTTTCCACTGCGTGCCAATTCCACCAGATCGACCCCATACTTTTTCAGGGCCTGGATCGTCTGCTCCGGGTTGGCGGAGGTCACTCGCTGCGCACCCCGCAAGCTCTGAATGGCTTCCATGACCCCTTTCTCTGTAATACCAAAACTTTTAAAATAGCTGAGATAGGCGCCTGATTTTCCCGCCGCCGAGACCAGCCCAAGGAATAAATGCTCGGTGGAGATATAATCATCTCCCATGCGCTCCTTGGCCTGCTCCGCAGCGGTGATACTGGTCCCTAATTCCGGACTGATGAATATGCGGCTGGCATCCACGCTACCAGTGACCCGCGGTAGCTTGGCGATTTCGCGCTCCAGCGCCAACTCCAAGGCGCTCACCTGCAGCCCCATCTTCTCCAGGACCACCGGGACTAAACCGTTTTCCTGACTGATTAAGGCAGACAACAGATGCCACCCCTCTACTTGCTGGTTCTGCTGGCGACGCACCAGGCCCTGCGCTTCGACCACAGCATCTCGAGCTTTCTCCGTAAAGGTGTTTAAATCAAAATTCATGACTTCCTTCCCGCAGATTTTATTCCATTCGTCAGCCATGTCATTGCTCTAGCCTATATTCCTAACTCACTTCAAACCAATGGTTTATTTTTATTTGATCAAACAATCTGTTTTCATGAGCTGTGCCAATGAGACGGAGGGGATTGCCCGATGCGGGCCAATATGTCGCACAATTTCAGAATGGACGAAAAAAAAGCGGGTTGCTGGCGAAGCAACCCGCTGATAGCACTAAGGCGACTAAAACTGGTGAAATTTCAGCCACCGAAAGAATCAGAGGCTAAGATATAAAGTGAAAGAAAAGGCATAGAAAACAAAAGTTCCGTTCGTCAATCCAGATAGCAGTCCGTCACCAAAGATTTACGGATTTACCGGTTGTATCCACTTTCAAACTACGAATCGGCAGGACATGCCTCCCATTACAATCACCCTGAACAAACTGACAAGATCCGACTCAAATCAATACCTATCAACGCCTTACACATCATCCCCAGCCGATCTCCAAAAAAGCGCAAAAAATCCGTGTCAATCGGGGTCTTCCGTAGTTGGATAAAGCAGAAACAACTTGAATAAACGCCCCTCCCGATCAATAGGCTTAAGGACGGGTCTTCGAAGACATGCAGCATATCATACAGAATATTTCAAAAACCTTGGTGCCCCTTTTACTGCTTCTGGCTCTCACAGCCGGATGCGCCAGTCTGAATCCGTTCAGCAATAAGGGCCCTAAACCCTGCGAATACCGAGATGTCTTCACGATCGCCAAGGTGGTAAGCTCCAGCGCAAATGAGGTCGAATTTGAGGTCACCGGCTATCGCCGAGTCACCCTCGCCCGGACTGATCTGATTCCGGAATACCCCTATAATGTGGGCGACGAACACAACGCGCGGCAGCGCTTCCTGACCGACGGTGACAAAAAGAACTGCGAAAAATATATCCTGCAGGTGCTCCGCAAACGATAGCGGCGGCCTGGCGGTGTATTCGATAATCACCCCTTAGCGGTCCGAGCCTGGGGGAAGTTTACCCACCCCATATGATACCGGCTCGATGAAGATGGATGGGGAAAGAGGCCTACATGTGACTCCTCCAACGGTATTCAAAAACATAGTACAAAGCCGGGGCTTAACAGGGAGAGAGGAGATTGTGGTTTCCGACGATTACAATTGCATGTTTGCTGCCCGGCTCTGGTGGGTATTCCGCTACGATGGCCTCGAGGTTTGCGTCCTCAATGGCGCTTGGGCGGCATGGGGCGAAGCCAATGGCCCCATTTCTCCGGAGCCATCAACCTTAAATGGAATTTACCCCTGACTCCCGAACTGGCAGCAGGAGGAGCAACTGGAGGCCGCTGGGGTTACTATCAAAGCAGAGCACTCCTTCACGCGCGCTATTGCTTAAAGCCATTTCTTAGGGACCGGCTATCCCAATAGGATATCGGCAGGGATCAAACATCGAACCTCAGGCAAAACCAGGGGAGTAGCCGTATATTATCATTTGGTCATCTCCGTTGAAAGACCTTGATGCCAAAATGTCGCCGGGAGTACTCTGGTTACGAGTTAATATGCGGTTACTGATCGTAGAGGATGATGTGCGCATCGCCAGTTTTATTCACAAGGGCCTTAAAGAAGCCGGGTTTGTCGTGGATCATTCTGACAATGGGGAAGTGGGGCTGGATTATGCGATCAGCGGGGAATACGGAGCTGCGATCATTGACCTCATGCTCCCCAGGATGGACGGATTAACCGTAATTCAACAAATGCGCAGTATGGGCGTAAAGATTCCCGTGCTGATTCTGAGCGCTCGAGACAGCGTAGATGACCGCGTCCGCGGGCTTCAGAGCGGGGGAGACGACTATCTGGTCAAGCCCTTTGCCTTCGCCGAGCTATTGGCTCGGGTCCAGGCCCTCATCCGCCGGGCCGGCTCCGTAGAGGAAACCACCCTCCTTCGCCTGGAAGACCTCACCGTCGATTTGGCGCGGCGGAAGGTCTCGCGTGGCCCCGAAAACATTGAGCTGCAACCTCGAGAGTTTGAACTCCTGGTTTACCTGATCCGGCACGCCGGCCGAGTCGTTTCGAAAACCATGATCATGGAAAATGTATGGGATTACAGCTTTGACCCTCAGACCAACGTCGTCGAATCCCGGGTCTGCCGCTTGCGCGACAAAATTGATCGGCCTTTCAGTCAGCGATACATTCATACGGTGCGAGGGGTCGGCTACAAATTAGACCTTAGCCCATGATAACCCCACGATCGGTTAAACACCGGCTTGCCCTCCTCTATAGTGGACTGTTTTCCGGCATCCTCCTCCTGACTTTCTTCCTCATTTACCGTGACCTGGATCATCACCTGGAAAAACAGACGGACAGTCAGATTACGGAAAGGGCGAGGCGCAACCACTGGTTTGCAGAAAATGTCCCCACCAAAACCATCCAGGAGTCGATCTCTCAGAACCTGAGAATCGAAGGATCTAAGAAGGTATTCTACATCCTCTTTTCTCCCGAAAGCCAGGTGCTTGCCCAGTCCAGCCTGAGCTCCTGGGCAGGACTGGACATCAATGAAGACACCGTCAGGCGGGTCCGGGAGAGTTTTGAACTTAAGGAAGGGGACTTGGCCGACGCTTTCCCGGAAATGGAAGTCCGGAGGATCGGCGGCAAACGCTTTCCCAATATGATTTTCCTCGAATCGGGCAGAACGGACAACTTCCCCTATCGGCTCGGATACATTCGCTTCGACGGGGGGCGTGTCCTCGTGAGCGGCCAGAACGTCATGTGGGATGCCTACTTTTTGAATCGCCTGCGCAGTACATTTTTAATTCTCTTCGCCAGTGCGGTCTTGGTCGGAGGCCTCCTGGGCTATGTCCTGTCCCACAATGCAATGAAGGGGGTCAATCGTATCCGACGAACCGCTCAGGAAATTTCTGCCGGGAATCTGGACCTTCGCGTCAATGTAGGCAACGCCGGCATGGAAATAGAAAACCTGGCGAGCAGTTTCAACGGCATGGTGGAGCGCATCCAGGCCTTGTTAAATGGGCTCAAACAAGTAACCGATGATATCGCTCATGACTTGAGGACGCCCGTGACCCGAATCCGCTCCGCCGCCGAATTGGCGGCCACGGAAAGCGCAAACCCTGTCTATCAGCAACAGATGGGCGTGATCGTGGAAGAGTGCGATGGTCTGATCGAAATGATCAACACCATGCTCGAAATCGCCCAAACCGATTCTGGCCTCATCACCCTGCAAAAGGACAACCTCGACCTGGGAGAAGTAGTCACCGCAGGATTTGAGCTCTTTCATTCGATGGCAGAAGACAAAAATCTGGATTATGACCTGGACCAACCTGCGGAGCCCATTCAGCTGCAGGGCAATCGGTCCCGACTCCAACGTGCAGTCGCCAACCTCCTCGACAATGCGATAAAATTCACTCCTGAAGGTGGCCGGGTGGACCTTCGCCTCCGCCGAAATGGAGCATTTGCCACCCTCGAAGTCGAGGATACCGGCCCAGGAATTGCCCCTGATGACATGGCGAAGATTTTTGATCGATTCTACAGGAAGGACCCAAGTCGGAATGTAGAGGGATACGGCCTGGGCCTCTGCCTGGCCCGGTCCATCACCCGGGCCCACGGTGGCGAGCTATTGGTCGACAGTGAATTAGGGAAGGGAAGCACCTTCTCACTTCGCCTACCCCTATCCAGTTCTTCATAAATGCCCTTGGGCGTGTTCACGCCCTAAACGGCTATTTACGGGAAAAATACACACACTCGTCGTTTTTCTGGAGCCGGGGAGCCCCCACCCCGGACAACAATCATCCTCAAATACCCAAACCCTTTGTTCCATTACCATTTCATCACCTTTCCACGTGGTGGAATGACCAAATACTCATCCAAAGGTCAGCTTCCGATCATGGGTATTCTGATATCCTAAGGGCGAAAGTGGGAATTCTCCCATATAATCTCTAATAACAGACCACTTATGATTCAGAAAAAAACCACCCTCCTCACCTCCCTCGGAATCCTCCTGGTTTCCTTTTGTTCCTTCGCCAACGAAAACGCGCCGGCTCCAACCCAATCCCTCCCCATCCCGATTGATCAGAAAACGCCGCAACTCTCCTCCCACCATATAGGCCACCAGGTAGAGATGACCTTTGTTGTAAAACCCGATGGGCGCACCGCCAGAGTCCGCCCTGTGGAATCCTACCGCTCCCTCGAACAAATCGAAATTGCGGCGGCCATGACCCATGCTTTGAGGCAATGGCAGTTCAAGCCCGCCAAGGATCTGGAAGGAAATCCGCTTTCCGTCCAAGTCGTCCTCCCGGTAAAGATCGTCCAATACGGGGATACCCTTAACCTCGAGTCGGAGGTCCAGATTGCTCAAAAATAGAATGAGCTACCGGTCTACCCTGGGAACATGACCAAATGGTAACCTCCTGATCAGCCTCCCGTCATCCGCAAGCTGTTATGGTTGATCTATGGCTAAGCAGAGAGCAGGGAGGCAGGCAATTCAGTAGCTCTTTTTCATACCATCGGGCCTAGGCAACGATTGATGTCAGATGTCCTGGCACACGGACAGAAGGGTAGAGTCCGACCCCGTTTCCTTCTAAGCCCTGACTAATGATACCAAAAAGAGTGCCGACGGGATTTTCCCGCCGGCACTTTTTTTACGCAGTTTACAGCGGAGGAACACAAATAGTCATCGAAGTGAACGGACCAGTAGTGCCAGGCTCGAGCGTGCCAACCGGATGAACAGAAGAGATAGGGATGCGCATCTACCCTGTTCTTCTCCTATTGCCAGGTTTGCTCTCGTTCGCCCTCGGAAGTCCTAAACCAAAGGTCTGGATATACACCGATATGAGCGACCCCAGCTTGCCCGGAAACAACCACATGGGAACGATTAATGATCCTGATGATGTTTCCGCCATGGCCGGCTATCTCCTCATGAGCAATCGCTTCGAAACCCTTGGCATTGTGGTTGCCAGCACTCACCGCTCCCAACACGCTGAGACCCCGAACCAGGCGGACTGGGCTGAAGCTACCTTCGGCCGGGCTTATCAACGGGATCTGCCAGGCCTGAACCACCATATTGGAGGATTCCCCGATTCCCACACCTTTATTCAATCGTGTATTAAGGAATCCAGCGAGCGCTATGACCCGGAGCGTACCTATTCCTCCCTTGAATCCTATGACACCGTAAAAGCCCTCTTCCAGTTAGCGGTGGACGAACCCGGCCCCATTTACGTCCTCTGCTGGGGCTCCTTAACCGAGCCCGCCATCCTCGTGAACCACTGCTTGGCCAATGACCGCTCGGATATCCTCCGGAAACTCCGTTTCATTGCGCATTGGACAAACTCCTATCACCACCAGGGTTCGATGGAGCATCCCGAAGATGTCGCCAACTGCCGGGAAGATGCCAAAGCCTGCGCATACCTGAAGGAATCTGCCTTAAATGGGCATATCCTTTTTTTCGAATGTGCCGCCATTGGCCAACACGGAATCGTCAGCGGCAGCCCCAAGGGCGCCCCCTATTTTGATCAGTTCAGATCCAGCCACCTTGGCACTCTCTTTGTCGAGGGAAAGTTTGTCCACGGCGGAGTCGACCACTCCGACGCCGCCACCTACTGGACCCTCCTCGGAAACTGGGGCGTCAGCCTGAAAGACCTCCTCTCCAATGGCGCCAGTTTCCCCGAAATAGAACTGGAGAACGAAGCCAAATTCAAACAGTGGTCGCCTCGTATCCACGATGAATTGCTGAGAAGAAGCCGCGCCGCGGGAGCCGGAGGAACATGAAAAATGGAAAAGGGCGAAGGGGATGCCGGCCTCCGGTTTTCCATTCTCAGGAATCATGGCTTCCAAGACATGCCCGATAAGTCCATCCGATTTCCGTTGTCTGGATTCTGATTTCTGCTCCCCTCAGTTCACAAATCATGCTTTTTTCACCCGCTTAGGGCGCTGCCGGTCCGCATTGATGACCTGGCAAACCCCACAACCGTGAGCCTTTCCATCACAAACCCGGCGGGCAGTACAATGCTCCCGACCATAAAAAATGATCTGGAGGTGCAGTTTATTCCAAGATGTCTGCGGAAACAGACGCTTTAAGTCCCTTTCCGTCTGACCCACATTTTTGCCATTGGTCAAGCCCCAGCGCTGAGCCAAGCGATGAATATGAGTGTCTACCGGGAAAGAAGGCTCTCCAAAAGCCTGGGCCATAACAACCTGTGCCGTTTTGTGCCCCACACCAGGGAGCCCCTCCAAGGCTTCCAGGTCCGCCGGCACCTCCCCGGCGTAGTCCCTCACCAGAATTTCGCTGAGGGCTTTGATGTTTTTAGACTTGGCCGGGCCCAGGCCACAGGGTCGGACAATTTCCAGAATTTCCTCCCGGCTGAGCCTGGCCATTGCACCCGGATCGCCTGCCTTGGTGAAGAGCGCGGGGGTCACCTGGTTGACGCGCTCATCCGTGCACTGGGCGGACAGGAGAACGGCGACCAGCAGGGTGAAGGGATCGGTATGGTTCAAGGGAATTGGGGTTTCCGGATACTCCTTTTCAAGCTCTGCTAATAGGTAAGATACACGTTCCTTTTTTGTCATCGGATGATTTAAAAAATTGCTACAATCTGGTTGCGGATCAACAGGGTCCTTTCCACGTTGACCCATCTTTCGCATTTGTCTGCCTTAAATTCTTTTTCCGCGTCCATAATCGATCTACAGTATTCCCGCGTATGGCATCCAGACCCGATTTCTCTTTTGATTTAAATTCCCTCCCACGGGAGACCCAACGCCACTATATTTCCGCTTCGGAGGCAGAGATTGAGGCCATGTTAGCCGAAATCGGCGAAACGGAATTCGCCGACCTTTACCGCCATATCCCCGAGTCGGTTCGTTTTGCCGCCGATCTCCCGATCCCGGAAGAGCTCAGCTATGATGAAGTGGCGGAGACCCTTCATCAACTGTCGCAAGCGAATCATCGTCTGACGAGTTTCATCGGCGATGGACTCCCCCACTGGAATGAACACCCTATCGTCGGAAAGGTAGCGGGCATCCGCAAACTGGCCACCAGCTACACCCCATATCAACCTGAACGCAGCCAGGGAACGCTCATCAGCCATTGGATCTACCAATGCGTCATCTCGATGCTGACCGGTTTCGAGGCGGTTAACACCTCGCTCTACGACCGATCTACCGGATTATATGAGGCTGTATCTTGTGCAATTCGACTAAAGCGGAACACGGACACCGTTATCGTTCCTGAGGCGATTTACCCGGGGGATCTTGAGGTATTGCAAACCCTGGTTGGCGATACGGAGATGAACATCGTGACCCTGCCTCTCGATCCGGCGACAGGCTGCATTCCCTTGCAGGCATTAAGCGAACAGGTCGCTGCGATTGGAGACGCGCTGGCTGCGGTTATATTTCCCCAGGTGAATTGCCTTGGCCATCTGGAAGATGTCGATGCGCTCACCGATCTATGCCACGGGGCCGGGGTCCGCGCCATCGCGGTGATTGATCCCATGCTCCTGGCCAGCGGTTCCCTCAAGCCACCTGTCCAGTTTGGAACTAAGGGTGCCGATATGCTCGTGGGGGAAGGACAGCACCTGGCCATCAGCCCAAACTTCGGCGGGCCCGGTCTCGGAATTTTCGGCGTGCGCTATAATGATGCAGTCAAAGGTGACATCCGCCAGACCCCTGGACGCTTTATCGGGAAGGCGAGGGACTTGCTGGGGCGGGACTGCCGGGTCATGGTGCTGAGCACCCGTGAACAACACATTCGGAAAGACAAGGCGACCTCCAACATCTGCTCCAATCAGGCTTTCCTAGCCACCCTGGCGGGAGCCTCCCTTCTCGCCCGAGGAGATACTCGAATGATGATGGAAGTGCGGGAGGCTTACATGAAAGCCCGTGGGGCCGCCACGCGGCTGGTAAAGCTGGAAGGCATCTCCCTGGCCTTTCCCGGCACCGCGTTTTTCAATGAGTTCACCCTGGTGCTGCCAGAGTCTGCGAATGCGGTACTCAGCGCGGCCCGAACGGCCGGGCTACATCTCGGAGTGGATGTGTCTGACCGGGTTTCAGGGAATCGCCCCTTAATCAAGCTGTCCTTTTCCGACGTTCACTCCGCCAAAGATGTGGGGAAACTGCTCCAATTCTTCGAAACCCGATACGCCGTTCGGGAAGAGCCCGCTGCGCCGATCGTGGATATCCCGGATGCACTCTGGCGCCAGGACCCGGTTGGCTTGCCTGAACTCAGTGAGGCTGAGGTTCTCCAGTATTACCAGGAACTCGGTGAACAGAATGTGGGGCCAGAGGAAGCTATCTTCCCACTCGGCTCCTGCACCATGAAATATAACCCCTATCTGAACGAATGGGCAGCCGGCCTACCCGGATTTACTCAAATCCATCCTCAGGCCCCAATTGAGGACGTTCAGGGATGCATCCGGGTCCTCTACGAAACACAGGAGTGGTTCAAGGGCATCACCGGGCTGGCCGGGGTGACCACCCAGCCCGTGGCCGGCGCCCAGGGAGAGTTGGTGGGGATCAAGCTGTTTCAGGCTTATCATCGTCAACGCGGGGAAGGCCATCGTAATGTCATTCTAATCCCTCACAGCGCCCACGGAACCAATTTTGCCACTGCGGTCATGGCAGGTTATCCCACCAAGATGGTGGACGGCAAAAAGGCTGGGATTGTCCTGCTTAATGCGGACTCCACCGGCCGTATTGACCTGGAACACCTCGACCAGGTCCTGGAGGAATATACGGGCCGGGTGGCCGGCATCATGGTGACAAACCCGAATACCGGCGGGGTGTTTGAATCTGAATTTAAGACCATTGCCGATAAGATCCATGATGCCGGCGGACTGGTCTACATGGACGGCGCCAATATGAATGCGATCGCCGGTTGGGTAGATCTCGGAGCGATGGGCGTAGATGCCGTTCACAACAACACGCACAAAACCTGGACAATCCCCCACGGCGGAGGAGGCCCGGGAGATGCCTTTGTCGCGGTGAGCGAGAAGCTCGTCGACTTTCTCCCCGGATTCCAGGCCATCCAAACCGAAACCGGGCGTTACGACGTCGTCCGCTCCAAGTTCAGTATAGGCAGTTTTCAACGACACTGGGGTAATTTTGCCCATAAAATCCGTTGCTATGCCTACCTGCTACGCCTGGGTCGGGCGGGAATACCCAGAATGAGCGCCATGGCCGTTCTGAGTGCCCGTTATCTTCATCAACGGCTGAAGTCGCACTACCCCACGCTTCCGATTGGGGCCGACGAAGTCCCCCGCATGCATGAGTTTATCATCACTTTGAGCCCGGAAGAATTTGACCAGATCGAGGCCTCGGGAATCCCCAAAGCACAGATCATCCCGCGCATAGGGAAAGTGTTCCTCGACTTTGGATACCACGCCCCCACCGTCGCCTTCCCAGAAGTCTTTGGGCTCATGATTGAGCCTACTGAAACCTATTCCAAAACCGAGTTAGATCGATTTGCGGATGTTATTTTGGAAATCAAGAACCTGGTCCGAGAACATCCACAAGTCCTTCAGACCGCCCCGCACTTCACCCCTGTCGACCGTGTGGATGAAGTGGACGCCAATCGCAACCTCGTCCTCAGCGAGCCCTTGGACACCCTGCCGCCCCTCCATCGCAACCGAATTTCCCAAGCCGAATTGCTGGAAACTCAACCGGCTGCCATCTCACAAAAAATAATTGAAGCGCATGTCCAGGCATCCCGTGGGAAAGAGATGGCAAATACTTAGCTTGTTTACCTTGTAGGGCTCACACTTGCGCGCGCAGCCGCATACCTCCAAAATGAAGCCGAGCGCAAGCCTTACCCCGTTCACGCTCCAATGCCCAGAATCACTCAACTCACTCTGGTCGTCCCCGATTATGACGAGGCCATTCATTATTATACCCAGACCCTCGGATTCGAATTACTGGAGGACACTCCCCTGACAGCGACCAAGCGCTGGGTGCGGGTAGCCCCAGATGCCACCAGCGGAATCTCCCTCCTCCTGGCTAAGGCGAAAAATGAGAAAGAGGCTGCAGTGATCGGGAATCAAACCGGTGGTCGAGTCTTCCTCTTCCTCGAAGTGGAGGATTTCGACTCCACGTATTCGCAATACCAAGCCAGGGGGGTGACTTTTTCCGAAGTTCCTCGGGACGAAGCCTACGGTAAAGTCGTGGTCTTTCGAGACCCTTACGGCAATATGTGGGACTTGATTGAGCGAAAGACCTGAGCCTCATCACCCGCGGGCACAACTACGTATTTCCTTCTTTAATAACCACTTGTAATTCTCAGAAAACATTTGCAAGTGCAGAGTTTTTTTTCGTTTATCTTATCGTAGTATAAGAACCAGTAATTCCCGTGTCCGATCTCCCCTCGCTAAAGATCTTTCTCTCCTCCCCGGGCGACGTAGGACGTGAGCGTGAAATGGCGCATCGTGTCATTCGCCGCCTGAATGAACAATTCAGCAACCGGGTTCACCTCGATCCCTATTTCTGGGAGCATGAGCCCATGCGGGCTACCCAGGACTTTCAGCAGCAGATTCCTGAACCGGCCCAATTCGATCTTGTCATCTGTATCCTCTGGTCCCGTCTGGGAACTCGGCTGCATGCGTCGCACAAACGGGCTGACGGTACAAGTTACAATTCTGGGACCGAGTATGAATTTGAGAATGCCGCCGAGGCCGCTATGAAGAAGGGCACGCCGGAGCTCATGGTGTATTGGAACCAGAAACCTCCCCTGATTCCCTTGAAACCCAAGGAACTGCGGGATGAAATGACCAGGCAGTTCGATGCCCTGGAAGCCTTTGTTCAGAGGTGGTTTTTTGACCAGGAGGACAAGGGCACCCTCAAGGCTGCCTTTAATACCTATGAAGATCTCGCCGAGTTTGAAGAGAAACTGGAAGTGCATCTCTCCAAACTCGTCGAAGCTAAATATCCACCCACTGCCGAGACGGCCAGCCTCCCCCAGGCCACATGGAAAAAGGGATCTCCGTTTCGCGGCCTGCAGGTATTTGATTTTGAGCATGAGGAAATTTTCTTCGGCCGCACCACTGCTATCGGGGAAATCCTGGAAGCCCTCCGGAGACGAATCTTCGATAGAGAACCGACCTTCCTCCTCGTTCAGGGAAACAGTGGCGTTGGCAAATCTTCTGTCGTGCGCGCCGGCGTCTTACCGCTCCTGATTAAACCTGGCGTAGTCGAAGGTGTAGGAGCCTGGCGGCGTGCGGTGATGCGACCTGCGGAAGCGGCCGGCAACCCGGCCCTCAGCCTGGCCCGCGCCCTCGTCGCAACCCATGCCCTTCCAGAGTTGACCGCCGATGGAAGCACCGTCGAATACCTCGCCGAACTCCTTGAAACCAACCCTGACAACGCCTTCCTCATCATCAAGGGAGCCCTGTCCCAGGTCGGCCAGAAGATTGCCCTTGAAGAAAACCTGGAGTCCCAGCCCGTGGCTAAACTGGTGCTCCTTGTCGACCAGTTCGAAGAGATTTTTACGACCGATGACCTCAGCCCGAAAAACCGGGAGAGCCTCGTGGCAGTCATGCGTTCGCTGGCCAACAGCGGCCTCGTCTGGGTCATCGCCACCATGCGGAGCGACTTCTTTCACCGTTGCGACGAGATCCCAGCGCTGGTGGAGTTAAAGGCGGGTCTTGGGCAGTACCAGCTGGTTCCCCCCTCGCCCGCGGAAATCAGTCAAATCATTCGCAAACCCGCCCAGATTGCCGGCCTGCGATTTGAAGTGAATTCGCAAACAGGCGAACAGCTCGATGATCTGCTGCGGGATGCCGCAGTCAAAAACCCAACTTCCCTTCCCCTCCTCGAGTTCTGCCTCGAAGAGCTTTACCAGCGCCGGAACGACCAAAACATCCTGACCCTGGCGTCCTATGCAGAGATCGGCGGAGTCGAGGGAGCTCTGGCCAAACGCGCAGAAGAGGCATTCTCCTCCACCTCCCCCAACGCCCAAAATCAATTCGACGCCGTGTTCCGCCAGCTTGTCACGGTGACCCCGGGTGAAGAAACCAGTGTTACCCGGCGTACCGAACAGCTCGAGGCGTTTGCTCAACAATCAGCGCAGAAGGAGCTGGTCGATGCGCTCATCGAAGAACGCCTGCTCGTTTCAGGCCTCAACGAAGCCGGTGTTCCTGTCGTCTCCGTGGCACACGAGGCCCTCCTCCGCTCCTGGCCCCGCCTCCAGTCCTGGATTGATTCCTCCATGGAGTTTTTCCGTGAACGATTCCGGCTCGAATACTCTCTGAATCGATGGAAAGACGAAGGCCAAACCGATGAGCTCCTTTTGCGTGAAGGTAAGCCGCTCGCCTCGGCCGAAGCCTTGGTCAACCAGTGGAGTGATTATCTCAGGGCCGAAGAAATCGCCTACGTGGAGCACTCGATCGCCCATCACAAACAGCGGGCCCTGCGCCGCATCCGACGACTCCAGGTCACCCTCGCCGGGTTCGCCATCCTGTTTGTGCTTTCCGCTATCACAGGTGTGTTTGCCCTCCAGCAGAAATCACAGGCTGAAGCGGAAAAACAACGGGCGGAGGATGCTGCGACCGAGGCCGAAAATCAACGCATCCTCGCTGAGCAAGCCGCCCTCGAGGCTCAACGTCAGGAAGGCATCGCCAGGGAGCAAACCCGCAAGAGCATCGAGACCACGCTGCAAATTCAGGAGGGCAATTTCCGCCTGGCTTTCGATCGCAAGGAATTTTCCGACTCTATTTTCTGGTTAGAGCAAGCCCGCGCCACCGCTGAAGAGCTCGGCCAAAGCACGGGCAAGTATGGAGCATGGCAGGCTACCCTCTACCCCCGGATCACTCAGGTCAGTTGGGAAAACGGGTATGGAACCACCATAACCGACCTCGATGTAACCAGCACCGGCGAGGAGGTCTATGTCCTCTTCAACAACCAGTTTTATCATGCGGACCTGACTGTGGATTCACCCCGCTTTGCCCCCATCCTGTTCAAGCACGGGGTGCGCACGATTGACTCTTTCGTCGTCGATGAGGAAAACCAGCGCCTGCTGTACACCGATGAAAAATCGGTCTTCGCGTTTTCCCTCGAGGGCGATAACTCCACCGCCACCGAGACAGTTTTGGAAGGTCTCGCGGGAGGCATCTTCAATGTCGAGAACTCCAAAGACATCTGGTTTGTCCGCAACGGGGAAGTGGAGATCTGGTCTCCGGATCTGTCTACGAAACTGGAATCATTTCCCTACCCGTATGTAGAAAACGGATACGTTTACATCGGCATCCTGGACCGGGAACGAGGAACCCTGGCCGCTAAAATCGGAGCGGGAGATGATCGGCTGATCCATGTGATCAATTACAAAACAGGAGAAGTGATTCGGCGCCAGGACCGCCAGGGAGGCTTCTTTCAATCCCTCGTCCTGTCGGAAGATTACTACCTTTCCAATGGTTCGGGCGGTAGCGAAAACCAAGCCCGGTTAACCATCCTGGATGCAGATGATCCCACTCAAGCGACGATCGTAAAAACCCCTTGGTCCATGCGAAATATTGTAGAGTGGGACGATTCCGGCTTCTGGACGTCCTGCGCTGATGGCGCCCTGCGCCAGTGGGGTTTCGACGGCACCCTGCTCGACACCCGAAGACTTCCGGGCATCCCCTTTCTTAACCACTGTATCCGGCTCCCCAAGGGCTATCTCATTTCCACCTCGGATCGATTGATCTATACCCCGGACCTGGAATTGGCCGGGGAAGCCTATGCCAGTCTGACCAAGCCCCCCAGCAAAAGCCTGATCCAGGATGGAAGCTCCTTCTGGAGCTTGTCCCAGGGCTACCTGGATCGTATGGATCCCGCCTCCGGAGAAGTCCTCACCTCCATACAGATTGATCTGGAACAAGCAACACTTGGTATCTTTGGCGATTACCTCTATGGGTACAGAGATGGCGAAATTCTTCAATTCGCTCTGGATCCCGCCGTGACCGAATTCACCGGGGAGACCCCTTACCAGCTCACAGAGAATGACCTGGACCTCCGTCGCACTACCAGCGTCAAGGGAGTGAAGGAACTCGTTGCCGGGGCTTACAGCATCCTGGCTCTGACCGATACGGGTACCCGAATCCTCGACAGCGGAACGCTCAAGACCCAGGCCCATGTTGGCGAAAGCAGCCCCGAAACGGCCATCTTTCTCAATGATGATGAAGCCCTGATTGCCACCTTCAACACGGCCAAAAAGCAGGTCGAGCTCCAGGCCGTCTTCTCCCCCTTCTGGGCTCGCTCCAACATTCTCGTCCTGCCAGTTGATCCCGAAATCATTACGGCAGTAACCATGGGTCCTCAAAGCCCCTTAATCGGTCTGAAAGATGGCCGAGTGCTGCGGCTTAACCTGGAGGATGAAAGCGTGTATGAGTCCCTCTACTCCAGACAATTTCTGAAGCAAGATGAGGTAATCGCCTCTTCCACCGCCTTGGAAGAGGTATTCCAAAGCGAAAGCGGTGAGGTCACTGCTTTGGCGACCTTCCCCTTTTCTTTCATTGTGGTGGCTGCCTTTGATGATGGCTCAGTTAAAGTGATCGATACGGAGAGAAGACAGGGCTCCCTCATAGCCACCCTCTATCCTTTTCCGCGCAATGATGTAAAAGCGATCTTCCCCCTCAGCCCCGATATCTTCCCGGATATCCCGGAAGGGATTCTCTTCCAATCCACCGCCAACGAACTGGTGAGTATGAGTTTTGGTTCGGCCTCGGACTATATTTCAGGCGAAAACCACGTCTTTGGGATGGGCCGAGGGGCCTTCACGGGAACCCATGTTCTTTATCCCCGGGGCACCCATATCGAAGCCTTCTATCCGCCTACCCTGGAGTCGTATCGGCTGATTCCCGGGAGCAGGAATATTGGAGAAAGCAACCTGAACACCGCTGTCATCAATCCCGCCCTCGACCGCCTGGTGGCTTACAGTTCGGGCAACCTCTTCAATTGGACCCGAACCCCGGATGGAGAATGGGAAGAATACGCAAGTGAACTCCCGCTCGACATCGGGATTCTTGGATCCTCGATGGAATTCATCGATAACCGGCACCTGGTCGTAGGATCTCCAAACAGCGAAGATCCCCTCATCATGCTGCTGGAGTTTGAAGCCGGTTCGGATGATCCGATCACCCGATTTCGGGCCTCCATGTCCGATTTAAACATAAGGGAATCCAAACCCAGATACGTCGCAGGAAATAGAGACTATCTCTTTTTCGGGGACGATGAATCCAATGTGATTTGGCGGGTTTCTATCGAGGACCGGTCAGTTCAACAGATAAAGGGATCCGGAATCCCTCGCCGCCTGAGCATGGCCGGAGCAGATCAGGGCACTTTGGTGGTCAGCCATGAGGGATATGTCATGCTATATGAAGACAGCGGCATGGGGGCACCCAGACGGGTCGAGTTCCCACGGATCGGGGTAACCGGGGAGGATTATTACATTCGTGAGATGCTTCCCGTTCCCGATACTGATTTTCTATTCGGAGGCTATGAAAACACCATCCTCCTTATCGACGTGCGGCAGAAAGAAGTCCTTATCCATTTACCCGCCCAGGGCTATGTGTGGGAGTTAAACCTGGATCCCCGATCCAACTCCCTTTTTTACATTTCCAATACGGGAATCGGAAAGATCCCATTCCGAGACCTTTCCCGAACTGCCGATGCGCCAGCTCCCATCCTGGTTCGAGGTCGATCCAGTACCGGGGAAGCAACGCTGTATTCCGATACCCAGGAAGTCGTTCACTATGAATAAGCACCTCCATCGTTCTTACCACCGCCTCGCCTTGCTCTGGCTTGTTCTGGGCTCCTCCGCTCTCCCCGCTCAGAGCAACGACTTCTATGAAACACCCTTCCCCCTCGTGATCAGTCCGGTCTCCTATATGGATGACCCGGAGCCGATGGAGCTGGTCCGTATTCAACAGATTCGGGAGACCATCGATCTACTCAGCCGGATCAAGGGATTTCAGCCCCTTTATGACTTCTGGCACCCCCGCCAGATCATTGATTTTAAACCGACCTCCAGTCACTGGATGGCCTGGGTAGATGCCATTCCCGAAAATACGTCCTTCATCGATTTCACCTATGAAGCTGAGGAACTAGAAGTGCGTATGGTTCACTATACTACCCTGTGGGAAGAGAGCTTCAACGATTACGACCGAGAGTACTTTCTCGATTATGCATGGGAACGTGAACACAGCAACGACGTCCTCTTCTGGGGCGTTCCCAAAGAGGAGGAACCGATTTGGGCAGACCTGGAAGCCGTCTTTCAAACCGGGGTTAATCCCGAGTGGTTTCGAATAGACCCCGGCTACACACCCGGCCACGATGCCTTTAACGATTGGACCGAGTTCCCGTACTGGGATCGCGCGCGCGCCATTGGTGAACTGTTGCACGAAGCCTTTGGATGGGAGTCTGAAGAAGCACGGCAAGGGAACGGGTTTATGCTCCTGGTCGACCTCGCCCGGCTTCATTTTATCCAGGCTGTTTACCTGGCCAGTTTTGATCAAGTCGGTTCGGCTCGTCACCTCGGCCGATCCCTGCTCTTTGCTGACATCCTGCATTGGGCCAACGCCGAGCAGCCCTTTGCCCGGCAAGTTAAAGCTGAGCTGACTCACTTGGCTAAACGCTTCTCCGAGAAAACCCGGCTTCCAGAAAATTACTCTTCCCTCTTGCCGGAAGCCCGCCTTCTGCTTCGCCACGAAGAGAGCACCCTGGCAGACGCCTTAATGGGGTATCCCGCCATCGAGTCCCTCTTCGATTACATGATCCGGGTCGAAGTGAAAGCAAATCAAGGGCAGCGGGACCCAGCCATCAACCGCTATATTCATCAGCGTGAAGACAGCCTGAACATAATCGAGAAATTGCTCCTGTCCCAGAAAGACTTTTCCCCCGGAATGTCCTTCGGGGGCAACCAGTGGCTGACCAATATCTCGAATAACATCTACCGGCAAAACCGAGTCAGCCTGGGAGAGGCCAGTATCACTTTTATTCTGGAGGCCCTGGGGGAGAATCCTTCAGAGCTGCTTGATACCGAAGAAATCAACTGGGGCTACCCCGACCTCATCACCGGCGGAAGTAACCACTTCCTCTCCGGCAGTGAGCCCCCCAATGTCCTGGCCTGGCGAGACATCGCCTCTCTTCGGCAACTGGAGAATGGACTTAAATCCAGGGTACGGTTTTTTGATCCAACTTTCCAGACAGAGCTCGAGGAGTTGTTTTGGGAAATTCGCTTTACCCATGTCCACTATGCCAAAGCCATCTCCGGGCGTATGCGCAACATCGGCGCCTCGAGCGAGCGCAATGGCATTCAAAACATGTTGGCCGCCTATGGGCTCGCCGGTCCCGAGTTGACCTCTGAGCTGAGCTGGGACAGTCGTTTTTATACCTCACGAAGGCCCAACAGCCGCTTTCAGGATGAACTGGAAGCCCAGATCAAGGCGGCCAAAAGTGCCTATTTCACTGGAGAATTGGAGACGGCAGTTGTGGCCTTTGAAGATTTGATCCCCCTCGTGGGGGATTCGGATGACGACCTCATGAAGATTGCTTTTTTTGCCCACCATCAACTGGGACGCACGGACGAGGGGGTAGAAAAAATCATGAAGCAGTATCCGTCCGGTTTCGGAAAAGACCAATTCCGCCTGCTGCTGCTCACCTTCGCCCCGGAGATGGTGGAGCGCTTCCCCGATTTCCATACTGAGCCCAACACCAATTCCTCGAGGGACTACTACGCGCGTACCGACTCCCACTTCCGACGGGGCGAATACGCAGAAGCCCTCGCGATCTGCAACCAGTATCACTACGGAGAGTCTCCCCGGATCGCCCTCATGCGTGCCCTCTGCCGGTGGCTCGAAACCGGGGAAGCTCCCGACGACCTGGGCACCCTGGAAACCCAATGGATCCGCGAGATCAACCGATCGATGGGAACGGATGATTCCGCGGTCGACCATTGGGTGGATATTCTGAACGACCGTTTGGGCAATGACCCTATCTGGCTAACCTTTAAAGAGCGGACCCATTCGACCCACATCCAGCGGGTCATGCGGGCCGGCAAGCAGTTTCACAGCAACCTTGCCCCGGAGGCTGTTCAGGTTATTCACCGTGAGCTGAAAGCTATTACGGACGAATTTTCCGAAGCTGACTATTCACAAATGTGGCAACATTATGCGCTCCAATATGAGCACATCGCGCTAGCCAATGCCCTCACTCACCAGACTGCGGGCTTTTCCGTTGGCCTGGAAGAAGCAAAAACAGCAGTCGTCGAACTCATGGAAAAAACCATCCGTATCATGGATGGCCGAAGCCCGAAACTGAATGAGCGCTTCCTTCCCCACCCCTTGGAAACCATGTGGTTGCATGCCGCCCTGAAAGCGGGTGCAGAACCTACTGCCCTCGCCCGCTTTCTCAAGTCGATTCCCCGTAGCTCATATTTCTTTCAGGGCGAAGGGTATCTCTTTGTTCAAGCCATCCCTCGAATCCCCGTGATGGTGGAGATTTTCAGGCGAATCCCGCATGAAGAGACGACCGGAAACATGTGGGCCTCCCCTTTCAAGGTCGACCCCAAAGCCATCCTCGAAATCGCCCTGGAGGCAGAACTCTTTGATTTCGCGGCTATGTGTGCCCTGGACCATTTTGATAACTCCAAGGACTTCTCGAATCTCGCCTCCTATTTTGCATCGCGGGAGGACGCCGTATCCTGGGCCCGGGACAATGCTCCTGATGCTGCCAGTCTGCGCACCTGGATGAGAGCCTTCGACAAGACCGAGGTGGAGACTACCACCCCCCTGCCCTTACCGACCTACTACCAGTTTCTCTCCGGGAAAGACCAGTTACAGTTTGTCAGGCTGTAATGAGAAACCTCGGGTTAGTCGGTAGTCTGGGCAAGTTAACTTCTTGTTCTACAGGGACAGCAGACTTACTGCGCCTGATTGTAACTCGAAATCTACTTTGAAGCCCATTCCTTCCCCCTCCCGAAAAAAACGCTCCCCTCGACAGGGGAGCGCATGAAAATATAAAACGATTTCGTGTGCAGACAAGGGCCTGCCACACACTAGAACCAGGTCTTCTGGTTCTTGATATAGGTTTCTACGAAGTCTTCATCCGTCTTGGTTAGATAGATGATTCCCTCGATCAATCCGATCGGCCCCATGATGATTGCACCAATCCCGAAAGTCAGGATCGATACGAGCAGCATGATGATGCCTGCGGTGGTATAACCGAGGATGAATTTATGGATACCAAGACCGCCGAGGAGGATTCCACAAATTCCGGCAGCGATCTTTTTTTCTGCTCCAGGTAAATCAGACATAATGCGTGTAAGGTTAGGTTAGATAAGAGATGATGCCTAGAGGCTAGGGAGCTTCCAGGCCTTTGTCCAAACTGTTTTTATGTCATAAACAGGCCCTACCCTGGCGTCATTTCCAGCGCATTCCAATCCTCCACCGCCAGACCGCTGAATGGCTCAAAGGCCCCGGGTCGCACGGTGGCCAGAATTAATCCGTAACGACGAGCCAGGGCAGCCTCCACAATATCGAGACTCTTGCAGTCCAACTTGTTCTTGCGGGCTACCTGCTCAAAACGCAGGAATAGCTTGGCCGCCTCCTCGTCGAAGGCAAACACCGGAAAGCGATCTTCCAGGATGTTGCGATAGCCTTGCCATACCCGTTTGGAATCACGCTCGTCCAGCAAGGCGAGGGCCTTGGCCAGCGTAGGTGCACCAATCGCCATGGCCGGTTCGCCTATGGCTTCCCAATGCTCCCGGACCCGCGGATTCGGCGACGGTTGAAGCGGCTCAAGATAAACCGAAAGGTCTAATAAGTGCGTCGGTTCTTTGATCATGGATTACGGGGTTGAGCAGGTCAGGCAGACCAGATGGGCGGGTTTTCTCCCATGCCTTCCGGAAGCGGGAGCGGTTTTTTACCAAGGCCTTTTCGCTTGATCCATGCCTCCCGTTTTTCCCATGCCGAGGCCGGCGCAGGATCCGGCTCCAGGGGCACAATTCGCACCCAGGGCTTACCCCGGCGTGTAATCACCACCTCATCTCCAGTAGAATCCACCTCCGCGCAAATCTCGCTAAGTTTCGTTTTTGTTTCAAAAAGCCCAATCTGTTTCATAAATGTAACAATTGATCAACCAACTGGTTGTTTTGTCAAGACCTAGCCATAACTATCAAAGTAAGAGGGGATGGGTCCGCGCTTGCGCATGACTCTACGGCTCAAAGAGTCGTTCGGCTGGCCAGCGATCACCGAACGCACCGCCCCACAGCCTAAACCAGGAAAAGCAACGGCGATTAGCCTCCGCGAGAACAGTTCCCCGCTGGACCGCCACCCGAGCTACACCGGAAATTCCGGCCCGGTGGAAGATTCAGGCTTCACTTCGGGCAAACCACGGAACGCCTTATTGACCAGATCAAAGGGCGGGTTGGATTGCTTTTGCCGAGCCAGGTCCTTTTCCAACCGTGTGCACATCACGTTGAGGCTCGTATCCAGGACCTCTGCCATAGAGTTACAGAGGGTAAACCGTACTTCCTTATGGTATTCGGCCAGCCCTTCGCGCAGCTGTTTGATTTTCTCCGGAGTCGACAGCTCATCCTTCTCCATACAGCGGAGTAGGCCGTAGTAGCGGTCACTGCCTACCCGGAGGCGCCGATAGATAGATGCATGCTCCTCGCGCTCATACTGGCGGGCGGTGATCGGATTCATGCAGGAAACGGTATGCTGCACAAAGGCCAGGTTTTCCTTAAAAAACTGGGGCAGATAAAACTTGGTTCG
>JANQKZ010000049.1 GCA_028280845.1 Opitutales bacterium
TTTCAGTCCATCCCTTCGGGACTTTGCGCTTTTGGTCGGCAACAGCGTTCCCTCCTTAGCAAAACCCCTTACAGGGATTTCCGCTAAGGAGGCGCCTCGTTGAACGACCAAAATCGCAAGGCCAGCGCGTCAATTTAAATGCAGATTGCTCTAGTGGCGAAAGATCGGGATTGGCATCCGCTATCCCTAAGCCCAGGACTGCTCGAAAAAGGACAGCGCCAAACCCAGCCGGTCTCTCCATCCAAAGCTACTCGTGGCGGAGGGCATCAATGGGATCGAGCTTCGCGGCCTTCTGGGCCGGATACAGTCCGAAGAAAATCCCAATGAAGGCGGAAACACAAAGCGACAACACGACGATATCCGAGCGGATAATCGTGGTCATCCCCAGGTTCTGAGTCAGGAATTCGCAGAGGCCCCAGGAGAGCCCGATTCCGATCAATCCCCCCGCCAGGCTGAGTACCACCGCTTCAATCAGGAATTGGGTGAGCACATCCAGACGCCGGGCCCCCACTGCGACGCGAATACCTATTTCCCGGGTTCGTTCAGTTACGGAAACGAGCATGATGTTCATGATCCCTACGCCTCCAACAAACAAAGACACCCCGGCAATCGCACCCAGCAGGGCCGTCAGAGCTTCAGTCGTCGAAGAAAAGGCTTCCGTGATTTCAGTCTGAGACCGCACATTGAAATCGTTCTCCTGCCCCTCGACCAATTTGTGGGTTTGGCGAAGGATCTCCTCGATCTCTCCAATAGCCTGATCCATCAGATCCACACTGAGCGCACTCACATATATCTGGTTCACATATTTGGAGTCACCCCGTAAACGGAATGCGGCCGTGTTCAGGGGAATCATGATCACGTCATCCTGGTCCTGGCCAAAGCTGCTCTGACCCTTTCTTTCAAGGAGACCTACAATCTTGAACGGGACATTGCGAATCCGAATGCTTTGTCCAATCGGGCTCTGACCGGAAAATAAGTTTTCTGCCACCGTGTTACCGACCACAGCGACCTTGGTTTTCGCTCGCATATCGCGTTCGGTAAAGAACTGGCCTTCCTCAACCTCCCATGAACGGATAGTCAAATAGTCTGGAGACACCCCCTGAATCTGGGTGAACCAATTCGTGCCACCCCCAATCACCTGGGTGGACGTTTGCACAACCCCGGACACGGCAAGCGCATAGGTCATGCGTGCCTTCAGTTCATCGGCGTCCTCCAAGGTCAAGGTTCGGGCCGACCCGGCTCCCCGCCGGATGCCCCCAAAAGCATTGGAACCTGGCCGGACCATCAGCAGGTTAGTACCCAGGGCCGATATCCGCTCCTCAATATTTTTCTGAGCTCCCTCCCCCACGGCTACCATGACGATGACCGCCGCTACCCCGATGACAATCCCCAGCATGGTCAACAAACTCCGGGTTTTGTTTTTTAACAGGCTACTCTGGGCCACTTCAATCAGCTTAAATATTTTCACAAGTCGTATCCCTGACCATTAATACCAGATCCCAATTCACATCTCACAATTCACGCCTCACAGTACCCCCTGGATTCCCACCACCCCTTGGAAATTAGCCAGATCCGCTTTGGCATCTCGTCGGGCATCAATCTGGCGGTCCGCCACAATTAAACCATCCCGCATTTCGACCACTCGCTTGGAATATCGAGCAATATCCGGCTCATGAGTAACAAGAACCACGGAGATCCCCTGATCATTCAACTTCTGGAAAAGCCCCATGATATCCAGAGACGTACGGCTATCGAGGTTTCCCGTGGGCTCATCCGCGAGAATCAGGGCGGGGTCATTGACCAGCGCGCGGGCAATAGCCACCCGTTGTTGTTGCCCTCCCGAGAGCTGTTGTGTGGAATGGTCCATCCGATCCGCCAGACCTACCCGTTCTAGACACTCGGCCGCTAGTTCCTTGGGTTTCTTCCGGAGTTTTCCTTTTCGGTGATAAACCAGGGGGAGCTCCACATTCTCCAGGGCTGTTGTCCGGGAGAGGAGATTAAAGCCCTGAAATACAAAGCCAATTTTCTCATTCCGGATATCTGCCTGATGGTCACGAGATAGCTCAGCCACCTCTATGTTATCCAGCCAATATCGACCTTCCGTTGGTTTATCCAGGCAACCCAGAATATTCATGAAGGTCGATTTCCCTGAACCTGAGGCCCCCATCAGGCTGACAAAGTCCCCCTCCTCAATTTCCAGATTCACTCCGCGCAAGGCGTGGACAGGTTCTGCCAGCTGATAGGTCTTCTTTACCGCTTCTGTTTGGATGACGTATTTCAAAGAGATCAATCGATTTGAATTAAAAACCAAGACGCCGCAACCCGCTGGGGCGACCACTGGTATTCGAATTACCCGAGGAGGACGGTGCACTCAGGACTTTGGCAATCACCTCAAATCCTTCCTCCAGATTGTTTTCCCGTAAGGGGATGACTTCAGTGGTAATCCCATCACTTACACCCAGCCGTACGGGCATGATTTGCAGGGCTCCCTGCTCATCTTCATACCAGAGCATTCCCACGTTGCGACGGCCTCCGCCGGGACGACCACCGCCACCACCGGGAAATCCACTTCCACCGCCGGCAAAGGCTCCACCCCTTCCGCCGGGACGCCCTCCCTGCCCACCTTCACCGCTACCCTGTTGTTGACGCCGCTGCTGGGCTTGTTCACGGCGAGCCTGCATGGCGGCAACCATGTCGGGAGTCAGCCGCAGGTTTAAAGCAGAGGCGGGCACCGATAACACATCCTCCACTTCGTCCACCACAAAGTCCAAGGTGGCGGTCATTCCCGGAAGGAGGAGTCCGTTCGGGTTTTCGGTTTCCACCACCACCGTGTAGTTAACCACATTCTGGATCACCTCGGGCTGAAGCCGGATTTCGGTCACAACCCCGACAAACTGCCGTTCAGGATAAGCGGCTACGGTAAAGCGCACTTCCTGCCCCTCAACCACCTGGCCGATATCACTCTCGTCCACGTTGGCTAAAATTTCCATCAGCCCCAGATCTTCCGCTATAATGAAAAGACGGGGGGTATTGAAACTGGCAGCGACCGTTTGGCCAGGCTCCACATTCCGGTCAATAACCACCCCACTGATCGGGGCGCGAATCTCGGCAAAGCCCCGGTTGCGCTCCGCCCGCTCCAGGGTGGCTTCCGCGTCCATCACCCCGGCTTCTGCAGTCTGTAGTGAAATTTCATAAGGAAGGAAGTCGTTATCCGAAAGAAACCCCTGCTCATGAACGGGTAAAAACCGCTCGTAATCGATTTCCGCACGCTTCAACTGGGCCTCCGCCCGAATGAGGTCAGCCTGGGCACCCTTGACCGCGGCATCCAGGACCGAAGGATCAATGAGGGCGATCAGATCTCCTACCAACACAAAGTCGTTAAAGTCTGCGTACACATCTACGATGGTTCCCGATACCTGGGTTCCCACTTCCACGATTTCCCGGGCACTTAAAGTCCCCGTAGCGGAAACCAGATTCGTAATGTTTTTCTTTTCCAATTTGGCATATTCATACGGGGCGACGGTCTCGACTACCGCTTCACCCTTTCTATAAAACTGGAAGGCCCCATATCCCAAACCGGTGATCAGCACAATGATGACAATGACTTTCATGATAATAAAATGGGGTCTATTCTTCGAGCTCGGGGATGTCGGCCTTGAGCCGTTCCAGAAGCAGGGCTTCGATCGAGCCGTCCTGAAATGACACATCCAGGCGATTGGTAAACAAATCAAAACGAGCTCGCTCGACCGCCACTGCCGCATTCACGCGTTCGGCCCGTAGGCTGTTCACCTCCAACAGGGTAGATGCACCGGCCTCAAATCGTGCCTGCTCTGCCTCCAGGGCTGCTTCTGAAAAGCGCAATTGGTCCCGGGACGCCTGCAGTTCCGTCTTGGCCGTGTCATAGTTGAGGACCGCCAGTAAAAGATCCGACCGGGACGCCTGCATCAAATCGGACATGAATAACTCCTCCTGCCGGTATTGGAGGCGGGCCCGGGTCACGTTGTTCTGCGTGCGACGGCGATCAAAGATAGGGATAGTCAGGGTGAGTCCCGCCGATACGCTCGGCTCATCCGCAAAAAACTGCTCGGGAAAGCCACCATCGGGATCCTGGGAAGCATACGAGGTTCGAAGATTTGCACTCGCCACCAGGGTCGGTTTTTTGCCCGACTGGGCAGCCCGTATATTTTGTTCAGCTGCTAAAATTCGAGAGCGCTGGGCTTGCAGGTCGGACCGATTATAGACCGCATTCAGAGAAGCTTGGGCATCGGGGTCCGACAGTTGATCTGCCTCATACCACGCTTCATTTTCCGTATCAATTTCCACCACCTGTTCGGATGGAATGAGCAGAGTATCCTTGAGGAACAGGAGACTGGATTCATAGTTTTGCTCAGCCACCGCCAGCCTGCGTTCACTGTCGGCCACCTGGGCCTGCTGGCGCAGGAGCTCGGCCTCGATGCGAATTCCGTTCTCATAATCCACCCGAATCCGCTCCAGGTTTTCCATCCGGGAAGCCAGCTCCTCCTGCTCAATATCAATTTCCCTGAAGCGCAGAAGCGCGAGCAGATAGCGGGATACCGTCTGGAAAAGCAGGGTTTCCCTATCCCTGTCAAAATCCATCATACTGGCTTCCAGATTGGCCTGTGCCCGCTCCAGGCTGGCCTCATTTTCACCACCGCTGTAAAGCGTCATGGCAGTCGTCAGGCTACCGCTTGCGCTGCTGGTGACCTCCCCGGTATCCCAGACCGGATCACGACCATCCCCCCCATAGCGAGCCGCCCCTGATACCGTAGCGTTCAAATTGGGATCAAAGTCCCCCTCCTCAGTATCCACATCGGCTTCCCGTATTTCAATGGTCACCGCAGACCGTTGTAAACCGGGGTTATCCTGCAGTGCACGGGATATGACTTCGGGTAGAGTCAAGAGGATTGGGCCGTCCACCACCTCCGGCAAACCCCGTACTTCCGGCTGCCCAAATCCGGGAGCGTAAAAAGCCCACGCCATGGCGAGGAAAAAAAGCAGGTACTTGTGAGGCATCATTTTCTATGGTGTCAAACCCTGCCAGGGGAGGGAAGTTTCAATCCTTCCCTTACTACTCGGAATTTCGCCTCAATCATGAAAACTTCATAAAGTAACCGTCAGGTGTGTACTCGACAGCAGTACCTCTCCCCTGTAATATCGAGGGAATCTCGCTCCTCATGCTTACGGCTGCTTTCCTTCAGCAACACTCCCTCTTCGGGGGGCTTTCTGACGAAGAGATTTCTATCGTCCTGCCACTACTCGAACGGATAGATTTCCTTGAAGGGGACCTCATGGTTCAGGAAGGAGATCCTGGCGATCGGCTCTATTTCCTGGCCGCAGGCTCAGCCGAAGTCGTAAAACTGGCAAAGGATTTTAAAGGCTCCACGCACGACAACCGGCTTGCCCTCCTCCAGCCGGGGGACACTTTCGGGGAAATGGGCCTGATCGATATTGAAAAGCGATCTGCTACCGTGCGAGCCCTCGAGGACGTGGAAACCTATTCCATGACCAACATGCAGATGTATCAGCTATACCAGGACCATCTCCGGCTGTATACGCGCATCCTGCTCAACCTCGCCCGCGACATCAGCCGCCGTCTCCGGAAGTTGGATACCCTTTATATCAATTCCCTGTTTTGTTGAATGATTCCCTCTTGGGGGGTTTTGTCACAATCACCACGGCAGTGAATAACTCAAACGCTAAAAGCTGATCCGGACTGTCCCCTCTACCCTCCTCGGCAGCGCCCGACCGATGAGCTGGTTGTTGAAGAAGGTCTGCCCGTTGTGGATCCAATTGACTTCATTGGTCAGATTCAACACCTGGACGGAGGCCTCCCAATGTTGCCAGCGATACGAGAGATTGGCGTTGAGCGTAAATTGACTGGGGATCCAGTATTCCTCATCCAGGTTACCGCTTTGCTTGCTCGCATAGTCACCCCAGAAACCGAGCCCCCAATGATCGTCGAGTTGATACCGGAGTCCGGCCTTGGCCAGGAAGTCGGGCAGCCCGGGTATCCGGTAATCCCCCGCAGGAACCTGGTTGAGGAAAAAGAAATCATACCCCGCACCAGTCCCTTCACCACCCGGGCCATGCCCAAGGGCGTAGAGGTCAAATAGCGATCGGCCTCCCAACTGGCTGGGAGCCGAGTCTTTGTAGGAGCCATCCATCCAGGTGACATTCATGAAACCGGATAACCGCTCTGACGGTTGAAAGACCGCTTCGAATTCAACTCCTCGAACCTGCAGGTCACTGGCCGCTCCGCGAATTTCCATGCGCTTGCGATCCTGCTGATATAGTGAGAAACTATAAAACCAATCCCCTTCCTCACTAGCCCATCGCCAACCAGCTTCCAATAGACGGCTGCGGTTCTCAAAGTTATCCTCATTAACCAGACCGGTGGCATTCAGCATGATCCCCCCACCCGCGATACTCCCTTCCACGGAGTTGGAATCATTATAGCTGACAAAAAAACTGCCCGCCTTGTCCGTATGATATAAGAGGCTCACATTGCCACTTACCGCCTGAGTGGAAAGCGAATCACTGGATCCATTCGGGGTAATGGGGTCTCGGGCGTCAGCCGAATAGTGATCCAACCGTAGACCGCCGATCACCTCCCAGCCCGACTCGCCGCGATAGCTCGATTCGATAAAGCCGGCCGCATTCCAGAGTTCGGAGTCGGTCGTTTCCGGACTGAAGGGCAGACCAAAAAACTCGAGTCCGTCCGGCCCGGGTATCCCGGGGACAATCAAGCTTGGATACAAGTCACGAACACTGAAATTCCCGGGACCATTACTCAGGTCGAACACTACCGGATACTCATTGAAGAAGTTGACGTAACTCGTTCGTTCTTCATAGCGCAACGCTACGCCACCCTGAAAGAAAAGAGTCCCCGGATCCGAGTCTGCTTCTATCCGAAGTACCGTTCGGTTTTCAATACTCACCTGTTCCACATACTCAAAATATTCAAATTCGTGAACCCGCTGCCGATCTACCCCTTCAAACAAGGTTTGGTTCTCCCACAACCAGTTCGAACCCAACTCCCCTCGCCAGTTCATTTGGATCCAACCGACTTGGGCCTCGTCTTCATCGCCATCGGATAATACCGTGGCTCCGAGAGGCAGTTCCACTTCTGCCTCGCCCTCGACCGGTGGCAGTACAACAAAAGCCGGACCGGCAAATCCTCCGGCCCCTCGGACATAGCTTCCGTGATCTACCAGATCTTGAGAAGGTCGATTGACCCCCAGCAGTTGAGGGGCTTGTTGCCACAGGTATTCTCCCATGACCTCAACTTCCGTTCCACCATCAAAACGATATCCCCAACTTCCATATATGCTGTGGCTGTTGTCCTTGGCGGCATCCGCATCGTACTGCGTCTCATTGATCCGCCCCTCGTAGCTGATTCTAAATGCCTGCTTCCCCTCTTGGATGACACCGGATACGTCTGCCTGGATCGAGCTGTTCATATATGAGCTGCTGTCCGGTAGCCAGGATCCCAGCTGAAGGGTAACCCGCTTCCGATTCACGAAATAATCCGGCCGCTTCGTCTGAAAATTGATATACCCTCCAGTGTGAAAACCGGGGCCAAAAGTAGCCGAGGCCGGGCCACGCAGAATCCCCACCTGATCCACGCTGTTTAGAATTGGTTTGTATCCAAACAGGTTATTACTTCGGCGTTGGCCATTCACATAACTCTCCGCTACGTCTCCTCGAATCACAGGCGTCGTCACATGTCCAAACTGACCCGCCGCAAAGGTTCCAGGCGAAAACACGGTCAAGTCCTCCAACGTTTGCACCCGAAAATCTAACAGCAAAGATTCCGGGATCAGGGTCAGGGAGCGGGGCAGCTCAACCAACGATTGTGGCATCCCATAAAGCCGACCCTCATCGACTTGAAGCTGGGGCAACTCCCCTCCCAGTCCGTTATTTCTCCAGATAAAGGGGTCCAGGGTTTCCGGCTCTTCATTGGCAAAGGAAGACGTAGGGGATAGCAGGAGGCCGCCACCGAGGAAGGCAATTCTAACGAATGAGTATAATGGAATCTGCATGATGATGAGACCCCGCGGCCTGCCAGCAAAATGGTACAGGAATGGCCCGTTCCCTTCGCCGGCATAACCCGGAGCAGGTTCTATGGGTCGACCGGAGGATCGTTCCGGAATCTCAGCCCTCCGCCGAGGGCTCCCCTGGCTGAAACACCAGTCCTCACGCCTAACCCCTCAGTTGGCAAGCCTTTTTAACCAACGGACTGGAAGCGGAACTCGGTAAAAGAGAGGTTTACCCGTTGGGAGCGAGCTCGACCCGCAACCAAAACCGAAAAAGTCAATGCACTACCCATCTCCGGGAATCGCTTCGCCCAACTTGAAAATGGAATCGCTCCCCCTTTATTAGTCATACCTCATGACCTACATCACCTTCCTGGCTATCTTTTTGGCGCCGCCTATTTTATTGCTGGCCTGGCGCAACCGGAAGCTCTGGGCTCCCTATCCACTCTTTCTCAGCGGGCTCGTGCTGATGTGTTGTATTGCTTTTATCTATACAACGCCATGGGATAATTACCTCGTCGCCAAGGGAGTGTGGGGTTACGATATGGATCGGGTCCTGGGTAGGATGGGCCATGTCCCCATCGAAGAATATGCCTTTTTCATCCTTCAACCCATCATGACCGGCCTTTGGTTACTGGGCTGGTTACCCCGCTTTCGGGCACAACTGGAAAAGGCCGAACCCTACGACCAGCCCCAACGCCAATCCCGCTTCATCGGTGTCGCCTTCTGGTTGTTCATGACCTACCTCGGCTTTGCCTGTCTCACCGTGGAATGGGGCAAATACTTTGGGCTGATCTTAATCTGGGCCTCACCCGTCCTCGCCTTCCAGTGGGCATTTGGCGGTCACCATCTCTGGAAATTGAAAAATCTTTGGATCATGGGATGGCTCCCCCCGACCCTCTACCTCTGGGTCGCGGACCGCATCGCTATCGAGGCGGGAATTTGGTATTTCTCTAAGGACTACTTGTCCGGGTTGCTTCTCCTGGGTCTACCCGCTGAAGAAGCCCTCTTCTTCCTCGTTACCAACCTGCTCGTTGTCCAGGGTCTGGTGCTCTATGTCATAACCCTTCAGGGAATGACCCCAGCCTCCATTCGAACTTGGTGGGCCAAACGTCTGGGCCTCCTGCAAAACGCCTGATTGGTTCAGGATGAATCCCCCCGCCCGCCAACTCCAGGCGTGGATCAAGCCACAGCTTCCCGTTTTCGCAGCGATCCTCATCACCGCCTTGTTGGGGGTATTCCTCAACCCAGCCGGGGAACCATCCCTTTTCATATTCCTGCCCCTCCTTCTTAGCCTGATTCTCTTTGGCCTGCCCCACGGTGCCGCCGATGACCAGATCCTGGCTCGAATTGTCAGCCGACCCCGTCAATTGGCGCTGCGATACGGATTGATATACCTGGGTTACATCCTCATAGCCCTGATTTACCTGGCCTTCTGGTGGTGGGCTCCTGTTGCCGCCTTTCTCTTTTTTATTGTTCTCACCTGGTTTCACTGGGGACAGGGAGATGTCTTTGTCCTTCGCGGGGTTTACCATGCACCCTATTTATCCCATCGATGGCTCTTTGGACTTTCCTGGTTCCTGCGGGGAGCCCTCCCGATGGGGCTGACCTGGATTTGCTTTCCTGGCATTTACCACGAGGTCTGGGCCTGGACGGTCAATGTAATCCCTGGTTCACCCCAGCCCTGGACCGCCCCACCGGTTCCCGGGCCCCAGGTTTCCCTCGTGCTGCTCATGCTCTTTTCCACTCTCGTGGCCTTCTATATAGCCTGCATTTATTTCGTGTCTCCCAAAACCAATCGCGGCCCGGCAATCCTCGATAGTCTGGAGCTCATTCTGCTCTCTATTCTCTTCGCCTCTATTCATCCTCTGGTTTCCATAGGGATCTATTTCTGCATTTGGCATGGTCTTCGCCACATCATTCGACTGGAAGGCTGGTTTCTCTATCACCCCCAAATTCCTATTCTTCATAAGTTTACCTGGAAACTTATAAACACCTTCCCTAAAACCATAATAAATACTTCCATTTCACTCGGGTTTCTCATTTTATTGTATTTCCTTCTTGCGCCAGATGCTCCTAATTTTCAATATTTTACAGGAATCTACTTGATTTTAATAGCTACCTTGACTCTACCTCATGTTATAGTTGTTAGCATTATGGATTTTATAGAATTCAAATCGAATTAACACATATTTAATATTATACAGAATCATTTATTATCACCATTAACATATATTAATAAATACGAACGATTTGAAGTGACGGGCAAATTAAGTTCATCAGATAGGGTTCACTAATACACGGCGATCAGCTATAAGCCGTCCAACTCAACCCTCAAAGGGATTCAATACAATGCCCGAACTCACTATCAGTCAGTATAGTTTGGTCTACAACATGTTCTCGCTTACGATTGCATGCATGTGGGCCTCTTTTGCCTTCTTTGTGCTGGCAAAAAACCAAGTTGCTCCCCGCTTCCGCATTTCGCTGATCGTATCAGCGTTGGTAGTGGGCATCGCAGGCTATCACTACCTCCGTATCTTCCAGAGCTGGGGTGAAGCCTATCAACTCGTTGGTGACGCTTACGTCGCCTCCGGCGTCCCCTTTAACGACGCCTATCGTTATGTGGACTGGCTCCTCACCGTGCCCCTCCTGATGGTCGAACTCGTCCTCGTCATGGGCCTGGTCAAGAGCGTTCAAAACTCACTTATTGCCCGCCTGAGCATTGCTGCCTTCCTCATGATTGCCCTCGGGTATCCCGGAGAAGTGCTGCCTGCAGAAGCCAAGACTGGCATGTTCAGCGCCTACGGCATGTGGGGCTTCCTCTCCACTATTCCCTTTGTTTACATCCTGTATGTGCTTTGGGTTGAACTCGGCAAGACGATGGACAAGCAACCACCCAAGGTGCGCATGCTTCTTCGCAACATCCGCCTGCTCACCCTGGCAACCTGGGGCTTTTACCCGATTGCCTACATGGGTCCCTTCATTGGACTGGGTAGTGGCGCCGGGGCGGAGGTTTTCGTCCAGGTTGGATACACCATTGCTGATATCGCCGCCAAGTGTGGATACGGCATCATGATTTACAACATTGCCCGGGCCAAGACCGAGGCTCTGGAGGAATCCACGGCCGTCGAAGAACGCGAGCTGGTCAACGCCTGAGTTTGCTTTCCCCAACCGGGCCCAGCTACATGAAACCCTCTCCCAAACCATAAAGTGGTTTCAAATCTAGCCCCCGGGATACCGGGGGCTTTTTATTTATCCATTGAGCCCGCTCCCTATTCCCTTTCAATACTACATTCATGGTCCACGACATTCGCCTCCGCCGCTATGTGGAGTTCTCCGAAACCGACATGGCTGGCCTTGTCCATTTCACCCAGTTTTTTCGCTACGCCGAAGCGGCCGAGGCTGCACTCTTTCGCCAGCTTGGAGAACCCCTCATTCATGCCACCCGCCTTCAATCCGAAGGCTGGCCCAGGGTCCGCGCCGAATGCAGCTTCATGGAACCGGTCCGGTTTGGAGATGAATTGGAAATCCACCTCATAATCAAGGCCATCAAGCTCAAGGCAATCGAGTATGCCTTTAAAATCTACCGCCTTCAAGATCAGGACTCCGTCCTCGCCGCCCGTGGCGGCTTCACCACGGTCTTCGCCAGACTGGAAAAGGATACCTTCGATATGACCAGCGCCTCCCTGCCCCCGTCCCTCCTCCAAAAAATTGAAGAAGCCCCCGAATCCCTCTGGAACCGAAAAAAACCGAAGACCTAAAGCCTGCACCCGGGTCAAAGCGTAGAATACTGCTCCACCGCTTTAGCGGATTCAGGATTCCAAGTCAGGCTGACGAGCGTTTGTCCTTCCTGGGGCTTTAAACCGTCATCCGTCCAAATTTGGAGGTTTCCATTGGCATTAAACAGAAATAGCGGCAGGCTGTGTAAGCCGTAGGTGCCGGCAAAGTCCTTATAATCAAAGCCCTCTCTCAAGGCGAAGGGCTTCACGGTTGCCCCTTCATAAAACCGTCGTTCCAACACGTCGAAAGTGACCCCGCTGCCGAACAGGCTCCGCGGGATGCGATCAGACTTCTTCCCCTGGGATAAGTCCTCCGCTCCCTCTAAGCTAACCTGGGTTATATTGGGAGCCAGCTTGTAGCACCGGGCCCGTCCGACAAATTGGGCCAATTCCCGTTCCGCAAAGGCATTGATTTCGTCATTTGCAGTCAGGGCCAACACATACCCGATATTGGAGTAATCAATAGCTTCGATAAATTCTTCGGAATGGATATTCCCTGAGTAGGCTACCAGACCGGCTTGTTCGGCCGCTTTCACATTACTCGGATTGCTGTCGATTAAGGCCACTGGCACATCCATTTTTTTGAGGGCAACCCCAATCATTCGCGCCCAGGGGTGCGCCCCGACCATCAACACCCCCTGCGGGTTAGAATTAGAAAGGCCCAGCTTCTTCGCCCCAATCCCGGCGGCAACACCGTAAAAGATAACTGTGCCCAGGATAACGAAGAGCGTCTCGGCAAACATGATCTCTCCTTCCTGGATATCTGCCTGGGTCAGGCGGAAGGCAAACAGGGAGGCCAGTGCCGTCACAACAATCCCCCGGGGAGCCATCAGCATGAGAAAGAATCGTTCTTTCCAGGTCAGACTGGAAAACACAGTCGACACCAGCACGGAAACCGGGCGCACGATGCAGATCAACAACAAGATGAAAATCCCGCTCCGCCATCCGGCCTGTTGCAGGGTTTCCATTTCAACCCGAGCCCCGAGCACGATAAACAAACCGCCGATCAGCATGACCTGTAGGTTCTCTTTAAACTCCAGGATATGTTTGACCGGGAAGGATTTCTGGTTCGCCAGCAGGATGCCCATTAAGGTAACGGTCAGCAGACCGGATTCGTGCTGAATCTTATTGGAAAGGGTAAATGCCGCCAGCACCACAGTTAGCGTGGCCGAGATGTGAAGATAGTCTGGAAGCCATGCCTTCCGCATGGCCAAGACCAGGAGTAAGGAGCCTAAAGTTCCCAGCACCCCGGCTGTTAAAAAGGTAATAGCAATACCTTCCAGCAACAGCCCCGGGGCTCCCCCCAGGTTTCCAATCAGGATAGCTTCCAATATCAGGACGCCCAACACGGCACCAACCGGATCATTCAGGATCCCCTCCCACTTCAGGATATATGCGATCTTTCCTTTGGGCCGTATTTGCCGGAGCATCGGGCCAATCACCGTCGGCCCGGTGATGACCAGAATAGCTCCGAAAAGTAGAGCGGTTTCCAACTGCAACCCGAGAACCTTCATGGCGAAGAAGGCCGTCAACGCCCAACAGGAAAGCGCGCCCACTGAGATTAATCGGAAGATCGTGCCCCCGGATTCCTGGAACTCCTTGAAGTTCAAAGTCAGCCCGCCTTCAAACAGGATGATGGCAACCCCCATGGAAACCAGGGGAAAGATCAAATCATCCCCAAACACCTCCCTGGGATTTAACCACCCCATGACCGGCCCAACAAACAGACCCAAACCCAACAGGAGCAGGATGCCGGGGATGTGGAAGCGCCAACCTACCCACTGGGCGATGAATCCCAGCAGGATAATGCTGGTTAGAGCTAGCAACATAGTGTCATGCACAGCTCGATACCACAGGCCTCTATCCCCAGGCACAACAAGAAAAAAGCCACGATGGCCAACCATCTCACCTCCCGGTCAAAATTTGACTGGCCAATCCAACCTTGTTTTGTAAAGTGTTGGCAACCTAGTAAATAGAACACCCGCTAGCTCTTACCACCATTCAGGTCCCAATATGAAACTCCACTTCTGGGGAACATGCGGTTCATTGCCCGCTCCGATCGAAGCTGAAAGTATTCGGCAAAAAGTTTTTGCCGCCCTCAAAGCTGGTCAGAATCTCAGTTGGGATGAGGATGCGGATATCTGGCGTTTTATCGACAGTGAACTTCCCTTTGCCGTGAAGGGAACCTACGGCGGCAACACGAGTTGCATCCAGATGTCCGTCCCGGGAATTGACGATGTTTTCATGCTCGATGCCGGAAGTGGACTTCGGGAATTTTCCGAGAACTTTATGAAAAGTGGAAAAGCGAATAAACATCGCCGGTTTCATTTTTTCATGTCCCACCTCCATTGGGATCACATCCAAGGGTTCCCTTTCTTCGCACCCGGTTACATACCCGGTAACGAGATCGTCTTCCACGGGTATCACTCCGCCTTGGAGGAGGCGATCAAGGCCCAGATGAATACCCCCTGCTTCCCGGTTCCCTACGATAGCTTGCGAGCCGATATTTCCTACCAGATTTATGAGGAAGGTCAGGGTTTTGCAGTCGGTCCCTTTACCGTCTCCTCCATCAAGCAGAACCATCCTGGGGATTCTTACGGGTACCGCTTTGATTATAATGGAAAGTCGGTCGTCTATTCCACCGACTCCGAGCACAAAGAAGATGCTTACCATACCGATTACCGCTTTATCCCCTTTTTCCAGGACGCCGATATCGTTGTTTTCGACGCCCAGTATACGCTCCACGATGCCACCTTTAATAAGGTAGATTGGGGCCACTCCAGCAACATCATGGGCGTAGAGCTATCCTCACGGGCCAGAGTTAAGCATCTTGTGATTTACCATCACGAGCCTACGAATACGGATGAGGATTTGGACGAATACCTGGTCAATACCCGCACCTATTCCGATATCTTTTATTCTGAAACCGACCCCAAAAAGGAAAACCCCAAATACCCTCTCAAGATATCCCTCGCATATGACGGTCTCCAACTGTCCCCTTAAACAAAGCTCAGGGATTTCTATAACTTTTTGTTGAGGATCTACCCCTTCTTCCCCTTAGATGGTTGCTCTGAATTGTGGATTTAGCAGCTTTAGCAGATACGTTACCCGAAAAAATCACCAAAGATGAGATCAACGAGTTACCCCTTGTTCGGTATGAAGGGGAAATCCACCTGATCAATGATGATGATGCCGTAGAGCCTGCCATCACAGCAATTGTCAACGACGGGGTAATTGGTTTTGATACGGAAACTCGCCCGGTCTTTAAAAAAGGTCAGGCCTTCCCCACCGCTCTGATACAGTTGGCTACGGCGGATGCGGTCTGGTTGTTCCAATTGAACCGGCTCAGCGGAATCAAGCCCCTCATCCACATCCTCGATAACCCGGATCATTTGAAGGTAGGCGTCGCGCTCAAGGACGATTTCGTCAAGCTCAAGGAGCTATGCGATTTTGGAGAACGAGGAGTCGTCGACATCGCGAATATGACGCAGAAGCTCGGCATCGTAAATACAGGTTTGAGAAGCCTCTCGGCCATTTTCCTTGGCTTCCGTATCAGTAAAGCCGCCCAAGTCTCCAACTGGGGTAAACAGGAACTCAATGATGCTCAGATCCAATATGCGGCTACCGATGCATGGGCCAGCCGTGAACTCTTTATTAAATTACGCTCTATGGGTGTGCCCTACGAGGTAAACGATAAAATCTAATTCTCACCCAAGTACCTACTCCCCCCTTTCCTTCATAAATATATCATGGCCAATCCAATTGTTGTTTTAGACACATCCTCCGGGACCATCGAAATCGAGCTTTACCCAGACAAAGCTCCCAAAACCGTGGAGAACTTTACCACTCACTTGAAAAACGGTTACTATGAAAATGTAATCTTTCACCGGATCATCAAGGATTTCATGATCCAGGGAGGAGACCCTACCGGTTCCGGTATGGGCGGCCAGTCCATTTGGGGAAGTACATTTGAAGACGAGTGTCATCAGGACCTGAGCTTTGAGGAACCTGGCCTACTGGCCATGGCCAACGCAGGCCCCGGCACCAATGGGAGCCAGTTTTTTATTACTACCGTCGCCACCCCCTGGCTTCACATGAAACATACGATTTTTGGAAAAGTAGTCGGCGGCATGGATGTTGTCTCCAAAATGGAGGGCATCCCTACCGACAGGGGAGATCGCCCCAAGATTCCCCAGAAAATACTAAAGGGCTACGTCAAGGAAGCGGCTGAAGAATAAGATAAATATCCTCGCGCTCCACGGATTCACCGGAGATCCACTAGATTTTCAACTTCTGGAGGATTCCTCGCCGGCCAACTTTGCCTGGCACCCCATCCCGCTGCCGGGTCATGGTCCACATCTCCATAACCTCCCAACATCACCTGATTTTGGGCTCCAGTCCTGTATTGCCTCCGTTGATACCGCACTGGCAGATAAAGACCCTCCAATCTTCCTGCTGGGCTATTCCATGGGAGGTCGTATCGCCCTACACCTGGCTCTCGCCCGACAGGCCAGATTCACTGGATTAATCTTGATCGGTGCCAGCCCCGGAATCAAAGCACAGGATCAACGGGCCCAACGCCGAGCCGCCGATGCCTCGATCGCCCGAAAAATCCGGACCGAAGGGCTCACCCACTTTTTAAACTTCTGGTGGGCACTTCCGCTGATTCAATCCCAGAACCAGATTCCGGAACCTTACCTGGGCCTGCTACGGGACCGCCGCCAATCCATCAAAAACGTTGAGGGATGGGCCGTCAGTTTGGAACAAATGGGCACCGGAGCGCTCCCCTCTTTGTGGGACCAGCTCGACCGCCTGTCCTGCCCCACCCTCCTGGTGGCCGGCCAACACGATGATAAATTTATCAGAATCCACGAACAAATGGCTCACCGCTTACCCAATGCCCATACCATCACCATCCCCGGTGCCGGGCATGCGGCTCATCTTGAGAAAAATAATGAATTTTTGCACGCCATTACGGGTTTTATTGATAAAGCAACCGAATGACCTCTTTTCTTGAACGGAAACAGACCCTCTGTAGTCTGTTTAATCCCATTAAACTCACCAAACTGGTCCCTCTGCTCAACTCTATGAAGGACCAGACTACTGCTTAAGGAATATACCCATGCAAAAAGCCCAAGTTATCGCAGGAGCTATTATTTTCGGACTCATTGTGGTCGCCCTCGCCGGCAGCCGCATGTTTGTCAGTGTACCCGCCGGTCATGTGGCCGTGGCCACCTTTTTCGGAGAGGTGGTCAACACCCCCTTTCGGGAGGGCTTACACTTCCCCGTCAATCCGCTCTACAGTTGGTATTATTATGATGCCCGGCAGCGGACGATTAAAGAAGAGGCCGAGGTCCCTTCACAGGACCAGTTGAAAACCAAGATGGATGTGAGCGTCATCTTCCGCGTCAACGGAAACATGGCTCCCCAGATCCTCCAGGAGACCGGAGATGCCCGGCAAGTGGTCGAGGTTCACCTCGTCCCCCGCCTCCGTAGCGTCTTGCGCGAACAGGGCAAATCGATCCAACGCGCTGAAGATTTCTTCCTCGAAGATACCCAGGAACGTCTCCAGTCCGCCCTTGAGGATGGCCTCGTGGAAATCGAGAGCCAGGGCATCGAAATCATCAACGTCCTCATCCGCGACATCACCCTGCCCGCCTCGCTCCAGCGTCAGATCGAGCTGAAGAAAGAGCGGGAACAGGAAGTGGAAAAACAAAAGGCCGAGCTGGAGCGCTTCCGCACCGAACAGCAGCAGTTGATCGCCGCCGCCGAAGCCGAAAAAGAAGCCGCTACTCTCGAGGCCGAGCGCCGCCGCCTCATCGCCGACGCCCAGGCCTACGAAATCAACGCCCTCAACGACGCCATCGCCGACAATCCGGCCTATGTCCAGTTGCAGGCCCTCGAGGCCCTGAAATCCATCTCCAAGGATCCATCGTCCAAAATTTACTTCATGGACGGGAACAGCAGCTCCCCGCTCCCTCTCATGAACATCGGCGACCCCCTCATCACCGGGAAATAATTCACCATCCTTTCCCCCAACCAGAAGGCACCCTGACCCGGGGTGCCTTTTTTCTTACGCCTACTCTTAATCCCAAAAACTAGCCTCTACCTCCCCCACCACCAAGTCGCTACAAAGCCTAAAATTGTAGGAGCCTGTCTCTGCCTCACCCCAGCAAGCAGAGGCGGTTGCAGACGACAAAATCACGGTAAAAGAAGGAGGAGCGGGTTCGACCCGCAACCCACCCCAACCCACCTCACCCACCCCGGTAGGCCCGGCGAATCATCAACCGCGCGGCCTTAAAAATATCCAGGGCCTCCGTCCGGTTGCTCAAATTGCCAAAGCGCAAACTCTGGAGGTCCAGGTGCACCCGGTGAAACGCCTCGGTATCCTCCCACAGCTCTGGTCGTCCGTTGATCTTTTCCAAAGCCGCCTCATAACGAACCAGCAAGCGCCCGGCCTTCTGGCGTATGGGATCCGGTCGGTTCCCCATGAGACGGCGTCCCCACCCGGTCTCCATCAACCGGCCCTGAATGATCAGGCGCTGGCGATAGAGCCATACCAGGACCACGATCAGGAGAAGGATTCCAACATAAATCAGGCCTCGCTGCAGAGTTAGCGGCTGGGTTACCCAGGTCTTGACGGCGCTCACCCACCGTTCTCCCGTGGCCTTGAACTCCGTCATAAAAACCTGCCCATAATCCCTGAACTGGGCGGCCAGGTCCCGTTGGGATTCGTCGTCAAAATTCACAATCGACCGGTACCAGAGGATTCTCAGGCTATCGACCCAGGCCTCCCATCCTTGGATTTCCGACAAGACCCGGCTGCCCCCCGCCATTCCGGTTTCCGCCAGCCGTTGACCACCCGGAGTGGGATCCATCCGAATCCAGGTATCGGTCCCATCAAAGATTTCACACCAGGCATGGGCATTCCGGTTTCGCACCACAAAATAATCTTCCACCGTATTCCAGCTCCCACCGTTGAAACCGACCACCACCCGGGTAGGATAGCCCGCCGCCCGGGCAATCAGGGTAAATGCGCCGGCAAAATACTCACAGTGTCCGGAAACTCCATCCTGCATCCAGGCCACGATTTTATCCCGGCCCCGATCTTCCACCTTTGAGGCCATGCTGTAGGCATGGCGATCCTGCAGGTAGTGGATGATGCGCTCCGCAAAATCTTCAGCTCCCAGAACTCCAGCACCGCCAATCTCATCGACCACCCGCCGAAGATAGGCGGCATCCGACTCGGCCAGAGGGAGGGCGAGCAGAGTCATCGGGTACTCCAGCCCTCCCGTCGCCCAAACCTCGCTGTCACGATCCGCCACGATCGGCTCCGCCCCAGGCAGCCGAGCCCGGTCTTCCCGCGATGCGCTGAGGAAGGGCGTCGGGCCCATGGTCCAGACCTGATAGGAAAACACACTTTTGGTTGCGCTATCCAAATTATGGGTCAGGAAAGTCTGGTTGCTATCGATCTCCTGACGCTTCTGAAAACGCATCGTTTTGAACGGTCCTAAGGCAGGAAGGTATTTGCTGATCCCCCCCTCCAGGTAAAAAGTCCACACCCCAGCACTGAGCTCAGGTTGTTCGTAACCCCGGGTGTCGGATACCCGGCCATAGAGGGATTGGTTAATGCGATTCGATTCAAATGTCCGCGTGATGTTCGGGTTGTTGCGCACCGACCGGCTCATGCTGAATTGTCCATTGGAATAATAGTCCATGACCAGCATACGGAAGTAGGGATTGGCCGGCATGAGCTCCTTGGACGGAGCATCCAGCCGCATCGCCACCCGGTCATCCTCGATGATGTCGGTAACCCCACCCAATTCGATCGTCTCAGAGAATCCGGTTAAGCTGGATGATTTCAACTGGAGAAAGGGGATCGCCTGGTCAAAACGGAACCGGGGCATCACCACAAATATCAGGGAGGAAACCACCACCACGAGGGTGAACAAGGCACCGGCAAAACCGATCAGTTTGATATCCATCACCCGCCGGATATGGTCGATAAAATGTCCCCACTGGAAATAATCCCAGTCCTCCAGAGTCAGCGTGCGGTCTTTAGAACTCTCCAGAAGGTTCACCATAAAGAGCAACACCATGGCCACCGGAGTAAAGATTACGATCTGGAAGGCAAAGATCAGGGACATGGTCAAGACTCCCGAGATCACGGCCATAAAGAGACAGAGCAGGATTAGCTGCAAGTCCTCTCTTCGACGACGATAGGCCAGACAGCGCACCACCAGCAAGTAGGTGATCATACGCACCAGCGGCGGCAGGAAATCTCCCCCGTGCAGGAAAAAATCGCCCACGATTAAGACGATCAAGATCGGGGTCACCCCTTTCCAGATTAACTCCGGAATTCGCCCGGGCAGGCGCGGAAACACTAACACCGCAGAGACGACCAGAAACGCTGCCGCCAGAAACAGCTGGTTACTGACATCCAGATAAAACAAAGTCCAGAGCGCGATCAAACTGAGGATCGTGCCAAGGAGCCATTTCAGCTGGTGGAGTTCGTTAAGGTTTAACCGTGCCGGATTCATTTCCGCTGATAAAGATAAAGAGCCCCCTCTCTCCGTCGGGTTTAAAACTGATGACATGCGACCCCATCGGGTCCGGTCCCGGCTTGTAATGATCTTCCGGTTCCACCTCCGACAAGCGATCCATAAAAAGGTGCAAATCATTGATGCGCCGAATCACCATAAGCGGTTCATCATTGATAGCCACCCCCAGGAGGCGGCCATCCCGGTAAAGGTCCTCGGCGATCGACGCCGCCAGCCGGCAAAGGCGCTCAAACTGTTCCTCATTCCGCCATAGAGACGCTGCTGTTTCAAAGAACAGGACAAAGCCGCTGTGCGCTTCATCCGCATTTTCCCGCACCATGAGCTGGCCCAGCCTGGCACTCGCCTTCCAGTGCACCTGGCGGGGCGGGTCGCCTGGTTTATAATCACGCAGGCTGATCAGGTCGGCCCCAGTCCCCAGCTTGCGCAGATAATGCCCCTTCAAGTGGGTCTCCTGTCCGGAAGGCGGGGTCCATCCATAATCAATCCGCTCCGGCCAGACCCGCACTTCCCGCTTGGTCTCGTTGCCGATGGTTTTTCTCAGAAACCCAAAAGGGTATTGGCTTTCGATGCCCGAGATCTCCACCCGGATCACTCCCCGGCGCGGGGGCGTATAGAGCCAGTCCAGTCGCGTATCTTTTTGAGGATCCAGCCGGTTTTCCAAATAGATGCGGTCTGCCTTCTTCATCTCATCGGTCTGGATATTGAACCAGATGCCGTAGGTCGGCAGCAGTTTCTTCTCATTTTCCACCTCTACCTGCAACCGGGCCGGCTCCCCCGCCCGGAAATGCACAGGAAAGTGGAGCCGCCACCGCGTCCCCTTGAAATTGAGAATAGATAACACCCCACTGAGGATCAAACTGCTCAGCAGGATGGCCAGCGTCATGAACAGGATGTTGCTCGAGGTATTGTAAGCCGCCATGCCGATCCCCATCGACAGCGCAATCAACACCCATCCCGAGGTCGTCGGCACCGTCCGGTGCCCCTGCGGCGGAACCACCAGCGACCACATGAGCTTCCAGAAACCCCGAATCCGACCCACCCGCTTAGAAAAAAAGCTGGGATCCGCCCAATCCCCAATCTTCGTTTCCTCCGGCTTCGCCACCAGCGTATCTGGACTCGTTTCGCTCATAACCAATTAGCCAGGGTGAATTGTGATATGTGAATGGGTTTAACCAGGGGTTCAGGCCTCACAGCACACAGTTCACAACTCACAGTTAAACCGGCACCTTGATACTCCCTAGGATTTTAGTCAGCACACCCTCTACAGCCAGGCGCTCTTCGAGCGTATCGCTGGTTTGCCGTCGTAGACTTAGGCGATGGGTCAGGACGGGAAGCACCATCTCGGACACATCGTCAGGAGTGACAAAATTACGGCCATTGAAGAGGGCATGAGCCTGGGCGGCTAGCCGGAGGGTGAGCGTGCCGCGGGTAGAGATTCCACTGCGAAATTCACTCTCCGTCCGGGTGGCATGGATGATCTGCAAAATATAATCCAAAACGGTTTCCTCGATAAATACCTGCGGAACAAAATGATGAATCTCCATCATCTCCTGGCGGGTCACTACGGGATCAGCCTGGATAGAATCGTAGTTAATGTGATTCGCTTTGAGAATCTCCATCTCATATTGATAGGCAGGATACCCCATGGAAAGCCGCATGAGGAAGCGATCCATCTGAGATTCCGGGAGGGGGAAGGTGCCTTCATAATCCACGGGATTCTGCGTGGCGATGACCATGAAGGGGGCCTGCACCGAATACGTTTGCCCGTCCACCGACACCTTGCTGCGGTCCATGACTTCGAGCAGGCTCGATTGCGTCTTCGGCGTCGTCCGGTTGATTTCATCGGCCAGCACGATATTGGCAAAGATCGGCCCCTTCTTGAAGATAAACTCCTTCACCTGGTCGTCATAGATCGACACCCCGATAATGTCCGAGGGCAGCAAATCGCTGGTGAACTGGATCCGGGAAAACGAGCAGTCCAGCGACCGGGCCAGGCAATAGGCCAGAGTAGTTTTGCCCACTCCCGGCAAATCCTCTATCAAGAGATGCCCATTGGCGGCCAGACAGACCACCACCTTGTCGATGACCTCGTCCTTCCCTCGAATGAATCGGCCCACATTCGTTTTTATACGGGAGAGCGTTTCTTTGATCTTTGGAGCAGGAACGGTTTTATTTGAGAGGGTCATGGTCGGAAGCGTGCGGATGTAAGTTTAGACACACTATCTAACCTAACCTGGACAAGTTGTCACTCGCCGGGTTCATTTTTACCCCTTTTTGATTTTAAGCTGTTCGAGCTCAATAATCTGCGCTGATCCGGGCAAAGAGGAAGCGTCCCGGCTCCGTCACCTCTACTCCACTGCTGAAGGGGTCTCGGACAAAGGCATTGGAAACGGCATAATCCTCGTCCAGGGCGTTATCAATTCCACCACTCAGAGTGAGCCAGTCCGTCAGCTGCCACCCTCCCGACAAATCCAGTGCAATCCACCCCTCAATGGGCTTCTCATTCAAATCCGGATCAACCCGTCGCAAGTCATCTTGGTGACTCACTTCCGCCCGGATAAACCCGCGAGAGGCCACATAAGTTAGCGCCAACCGGCTTCGCAAGGGAGGCACCTCCGCGAGAACCCTGTTCGTCGCCCATCCGGGCTGCGAGGCTTTGAGACCCTCCTGCCAGGCAAGCCCAAAGTCCATCCTGATCTCCTCACTGATCGGGTAATACCCATCCACACTGAAGCCATAGAGGCGCGCATCCACATTCTCGTAGGAAGTAGCATTCCCCAAAGACGTCCGTAGCGATCTCAGGTAGATATAATCGGTCAACCAGGCGTGAAAGGCTGAACCGGTTACTTGCAGGTCTCCCAAACTTCCCGTGGACCCGATCTGGATTTCCGTGCTCCGGACGGGATTGAGATCCGGATTTCCCACCCAGTCCGGACGCCCCGGAGGACGATTTAAATTGATATAGCGTTCCTGCGGATCCGGAACCCGAGTCCCATGCCCGACCCCTCCATAAACCGACCAAGGGGAATCGAACTCCCGATTCAGCAACACATAGGCGGAAGGAAGGACATTCTCCATCGTATTGCTGGTGGTATCCCAGTAGCTTTGAAGGAAGGAGATATCCCCCTTCGCCTCACTTCTCGAAACATCCAGCCGGGCAGACACTTCCCAGGACCAGGGCCCTTCTCGCTGCTCATAGACCGACCAAAAGCCCAGCTTCCCAATCTCCACGTCGGGAATCATGTGATTCTCCAGCATCATGATCTGGTTGTCTGCATTCCATCGGCGCTGAGAAAGATCGAGACCATACCGCCATTGGGCTTGGCTAAGGTCTTTGGTGACCTTCACCATTCCCCCGATATATTGGGTTTCGGCCACCGTTCGCATCATATAGCCTCGCTCAGCGAATATGGGACTCATCTGGGATGTCATCCGGAAGCTGTCTACCATGTCGTGATCCACATGACTAAATGAGAGTGAGGCGGACAATTCATCTCCCCATCCGGTCGAGACTGGGATCAGGTATCCAATCGACCCCCGGTGAAGCGTGTCTCTGGTCGCATCCATGCGGAGACCAGGATAAATCACATCTTTCGCGTCCTGGAACCCATATGACAGAGAAACTACGGATTCATTCTGAAATAAATAGGAAGCCTTGGCCTCTCCATCCAGGATGGAAAAGGCATCGCCGCTCCGATAATCCGGTCGATAATTAGTCCCGGGAAGCTCGGTAACCCGCATGCCATTTCCATCTTTGTACACCCCTCCAGTCTGATAATAGAGGCCTCCTTGCAGGCTCAGAGGAGTGTTGTTCACGGCTCCTCCACCAGCCAATCCCCCCGCCCAATAATTGAAGCTGCCCGCATACCCATAAAGGGATCCAAAGGGCTCCATGGCCGCCTGACGGGTCTTTACGGCAATGGCCCCTCCCACCGTAGCCCCCTGGTCCAGAGTGAACGGACCGGGTCGTATGGTGACTCCCTCGATCTGCTGGGAACTGACGTGGAAGGCAGGTGGATCCATTCGGTTCGGGCAGGCGCAGTAGGTCTTATTCGAGTCCACTGTAATCAAAACATTATCCCGGGAGAGGCCACGCAGAATCAAGTCACCGGCCATCGGTCCACGCCTCGACAGCGCCACGCTCGGCACCTGCCGCGATAATACACTCGCCAGATCGATGGGTTTCGATTCTCGAAGGACGGAATCACTCACCCGGCTGCCAAATCCCTGCACCCCCGGAGCGACCGTGACGAATGGATCCAACTCGATCAAGGTCTCTGCCTTGGCTGACAGAAGAGCACAAAGAAAACAAAGAAGATACCTATGCATTTTTCCTTAAATCAGATGAGCTTATCATTCCTATACCTTTGGAGAGAGGTTGCACGGGAATACCTTAAATCCTTCGTCCTTATGAATAGCTCTTTTCGACAAAATAAGATCCGTAAATTCAAACAATCGGGAAGCCCGGCATCAGGCATCCTAAGCTCGGTTGCATTTCCCCTGTATCCCTTTATCATCAACAACTGATGCTGGATTTAACCCATGTTTCGGAATATCGGAAGCCCACCGCAGTCGTGGTCCTGATCATCCTGCTCCTATGGGAATCCGCTCATCCCTTTTTCCATTTTTTCAGACGAAAACCGGGCCAACGCCTCCAACATGGACTACGCAATGTGCTCCTCGGACTACTCAATGCTGCCATGGTCGCAGGGGTCTTCGTCTGGACCTGGTTCGCCGTTGCCACATGGACCACACAATACCAGTTCGGCCTGCTCCACTGGCTCCCCCTCTCGCCCTTGGTAGCTACACTAACCGCTGTCCTCATCCTCGATTGCTGGACCTATTGGTGGCATCGCATGAACCATGAAATCCCCTTCTTCTGGAGGTTTCACCAGGTCCATCACTCCGATCCCAACATGGACGTGACCACCGCCAACCGATTCCATATCGGGGAAATTGCCCTCTCCTCCCTGCTTCGCATTCCTATCCTGGCCTTGTCAGGCATTCAGCTTTGGCAACTCGCTCTCTACGAAACGCTGATGTTTGCCGTGGTACAGTTCCACCATGCAAATATTTCTCTACCTCCTCGCCTCGATCAGGGCCTGAGTTGGTTCATCACGACCCCCAACATGCACAAGGTGCATCATTCCCGGCATCAACCCGAAACGGATTCTAACTATACCGCCTTCCTCAGCATCTGGGACCGCCTGTTTCGCTCCTATCAAAAGCTTGCCCACCCGGAAACCATCCAATTCGGATTAGAGGGCAAGGATAGTATGGATCAACAAAAACTATCCGGCCTGATGAAAGATCCCTGGCAAAAATAACGGGATAGCGTGGTCATCCAGGAAATCGCTCCAAACCTTTCTTTACCCGCAACTTGATGCTGGCGACTTATCAGTTCTAATTCATCGATTCTTTCCCATTTATGGAGCCCATACACCCAGACGAGTGGTCCATTGAAATCATCCCCGAAGATGACTCGGTCAACGCGTTGACGATATCCCCATCCGGCCCAGATCCTCAAGTTGAGCAGGTACTAAAGTATCATCAGTCCGACCGCTGGATCCTGCTTCTCCTGAACCCCAGCGTCGATTCCAGCGAACAGGTATCCGAAGCCCTGCTCAAGGCCTCTGGTTTCAGCTGGTATCGGGGCTCTGTCCGGATCCTCTCCAGTAACCCAATCCAGTATCGCGCGCTTTGGATTTTTGATATGCCTCGGCATGTCGGAGAACTCTGGAGCCACCGCTTTCAATGCCCCTATTTTGGTTTCGGCTCACTGGATGAACCGCCGGAACTCTTCAAAAGGGGATAGGAGGCACCCGCTCTACGGAGTCGCCTGATTCAGGGTATCCGACAAATCCCCCAGCCACTCGGCCTTTTCATCGGGCTCCTTCAGGATCTCAAACCATCCAATGGCTCGTTGATATGTCACGAGGTCGTTGAGGAACCGAAACAGGGAAACCGTGGCATTCTGCTGCGCCACCAGGAATTGATTCTGCGCGTCGAGTAAATCAATGATCGATACAGCCCCCTCCTTGTACTTGTCCGTCACCACTTCCAGATTGCGTTGCGCCTTTTCTTCGGCCGTTCGACTAAATCGAAGGGTGGGATACGACGCGGTCAGCTGGTCGAGAGAATTTAAGGTTCGCTCTTCGATTTGCTGGTTCAGCAAGGAACGTTGGAACTCGAGATTGCGTAAACCGGCTTTCTCCTGGTTGAGAATATGGATACGTTGCGCTCCTTCAAAGATCGGAAGGGATGCGGTGACGCCCAGGCTCCATTGGTCATCATTGCCCTGCCCGGGGAATACCCCGGTGAAATTTTGGTCAATATTATAGGTATAGTTAAACCCTGCTCCCACCGATGGGAGGAAAAAATTCCTCCGTATTCGGTCCACATTGATCGTCTGGGCTTCAATGGCCTGCTCAAACGCAAGGATCTCCGGGGATTGTTCCAGGGATTGCTGCCGGGAAAAGTCAACGAATGCATCGAAACGGCGCTGACTCTCAATGAGGGCCACTAGCCGATCCGCAGTCACTTCAAAGGACGGACTCTCCAAATCGAGTTCTTCCGGCTCCCAGACGGACTGGAGTTCGACTCCCAGTAAACGATTCAGGGAAGTCGTTGAAATTTCCACCTGGGCCGAAGCATCGACTAGAGCGGATTGATCTCCGGCCTCCTGACTTTCAAACCGTAACACATCTTCCGGTCCTGTGCTGCCAACCCGACGCCGGATCCTGGCCAACTCAAGATTTTCACGGGTTCGTGCCAGGTTATCTTTGGCGATTTTTTCCAGGGCCAGGTTGGAGAGCAGGAAGAGATAGGCACTGGCGACATTGCGCACTACATCAAACTGCACGGTCTGTTCTTCAAAGGTCGCTTGTTCGAAGAGGCGCTTCGAAATCGACCGGTTAGACCAGAGGTCATTGTTATAAATCACCTGGTTGATGGTCACACCCACCGCGTGGGAATCCCTGGGGAAAAAACCGGAACTGGCTGAATCATCATCAATCCGGCTGTAGTCATAGGCGACTCCTGCCTGGGGCAGCAGAGGACTGGTGGCGACACGCTGGCCAAGCCGACTGATTTCGGTGCTTTCCCGTTGCGCTTGCAGTTGGAAATTATTTTGCAGCGCCAGGGTAACGGCCTGAATGAAAGCCAGGGGCTGCCCGAGTCGACCGCGGTGGCGGTCCTGCTCCAGGACCTCGGCATCCATCAACGCATTCAAATCCAGGGGAATGCCAATCCGCTCAGCCGTTGCACCGTTGATCACCAATTGGGGAACAATGGGGAAAAAAGACCTGATCGCATTGGGGGACGTCCCATTGGAAATGTTGACAAGATTTAAGGCCGTCCGGCGGGCCAGCTGCTCCGATATCTCGGGCATCGCGGCAGCAAAAACGCCTCGCTCCACCCCGGGCCGCCCAAAAAAAGCGAACGTGGGCAAGCGTGCAGCATTGAACCCGGCGATCAACTCATCGATTTCAGCCAGGGACATGACAAAAGGGGCAAACAGGTAAACCGCTTCTGCTTCAGCTGGAAGCTGAGCCAGGGTCGCCTCCGCCGTAGGCTGATAAGTATGAAGAAAAATCTCGATAGAAAGGGCCTGTTCCAGCGCGGCAATTATGGCGGATGAATTTTCCACGGTATCCACCACCTTCGAATTAACCAGCATATCCACCCGCTTAAAACTCACGAGTCGTTGAAAGGCCTTGAGATCTGATTCGACCGTGTTCTCAGCCAGGGTAAGCGCCAGATTGGGTTTTATTGAAAACCCTTGGGAATTTACCACACCGCTCAATATATCAGCTCCTTGAAGCGCGGTCCCTAAGACTGGCTTGGGAAGGTCTCCCCTATACTGAATGGCCGCATCAATTGTAAGCAATCCTGACGCGATTACGATATCGACTTCCAAGTCGTTTAGAGCCGCATCCAACGCACCGGCAGCGCCAGCACGGGTAAAGTCTCCCTCGAAGGCGGGGGACGACTTAAACACAAAGTCGACCCCTCCACGCTGTAAAACACCGACCTCACGCTCGATTAACTCCGAAGTCTCATCCAGGAGCCAGCTGTCGCCATCGTGAACAATGGCAACGGTAATGACTTGAGATTCCATACCGTCCTGAGCCAAGGTGGAAATGGTGGAGGCGATGAGTATACAAAGAGGAAGAAGGATGAATACGCCGAGACGCCAACCTCCAGAACGGGCTGCGGATAAAACTTGCATGGTAGTGTGAGAAAACAGCGAGACCGGTGGTCACCAGGGTTACTTCGCTTGTCCGGGTTTAAAGAAGAGCAGGCAAAGCAGGTATAGATTATACACGGGGATAAAAAACAAGATGGAGGGAATCCCTAAATCCTGGAACCGACGCATCATTTGAATGAAAAGGGCGGTTCCTACCATCACCCATACGAAGATCGCCCAGAATATCCCCACAGTCTTGAAGTGAAGGAAGTGATATCCCGCCTCATAGACAATAAAGCCAAGGATACAGCCCACCGCAAAAGTTCCGAAGAAACGCAGAGAAAACTGCCTACGCCCTATGGGGCCTTCTGTGTTCAGTAGAAATTCCATCCTGTCACAAAAGACAGAAAAGCTGCTTCTTTTCAAGAGGAGAGTCCGAATTCAACGCTCAACCCAGACTTTCCGTGATCATGTGACGCAGCTTCCGAAGATCCGCCCCAAATACGCGGATCCCTTGAGCTAACTTTTCGGTCGCCATGGCATCCTCGTTTAAATGCCAACGGAAACGGATCTCATCCAGTTCCAGCTTTTCGATCGGCTCATTCAGGGAATCCCCGGGCGACAGCTTTTCCGTAACAGGGTCCTGCATTTGCGAAAGGTCTTCCAGCAAATTGGGGGATATCGTCAAGAGATCGCACCCGGCCAACTCCGTGATTTGGCCCACATTGCGGAAGCTGGCTCCCATGACCTCTGTTTCGTAGCCGAACTTTTTGTAGTAGTTATAAATGGTCTTGACGGACTGTACCCCGGGATCATTGCCACCCGTGTAGTCTTCCCCCGTCTCCTGCTTATACCAGTCATATATCCGGCCCACAAACGGAGAAATCAATTGGGCTCCAGCCTCAGCACAAGCAACCGCCTGCGCCAAACAAAACATAAGCGTCATATTACAACGAATTCCATCTTTCTGCAGCAATCTCGCCGCTTCAACACCTTCCCATGTGGAGGCAATTTTGATGAGAATCCGTTCCCGGTCGATCCCCTCCTTTTCATACAGGTCGATCAGGTCATGAGCTTTCCGGACTGTGTTCTCCATGTCGAAGGACAAGCGGGCATCGACCTCGGTTGAAACCCGACCGGGGACAATTTTCAAAATTTCCAAGCCAAACAGGATCAGCACACGGTCTACCACCTTATCAATCAGGGCCTCCCCGGATACTCCGTTATTCTTATTTTCCGCAACGGCTTGATCCAACAGAGCGCGATACTCTTCTTTTTGGACCGCTTTAAGGATTAAACTGGGATTGGTAGTCGCGTCTTGCGGCTCATATGCCTTCATCAACTCGAAATCGCCGGTGTCGGCTACCACTTTAGTCAATTGTTTGAGCTGCTCCAGGGAGTTCCTCGAGGTGGCGGTGTTTGGTCTACTCATAATATTTTAGTCAGGTTGGGGATTTAACCCAAATGGCAAATTCCTCCCTTGGAAAGGCTCAAGTCTTCGCATTTTTAAAAGTTTACCCAATCCTCACCTCCACCTGGCAGCCAACACAGCCATGTTGCCCCAGCCACATAAAAAAAAGAGACCTCCAATCGGTGTCACCGGCCCTAACCAACCCGGCCCACCCAGGGAGAGACCAAACAGGGAACCACTAAACAGTGGAATCCCCACAACCCAACACCAACCCGAGAATTCAAAACGCCTAATATGTTCATTATCAGTTACTTTACGAATGAACCCCAGAAAGACCAGGGCCAGCGCATGCCACATCATATAGTCCACACCCGTCTGCCACGTCTCCAGATGGCCCGCCTCCACCAGTCGGGACTTCAACGCATGAGCTCCAAATGCTCCTGAAGCCACAGCCAAAAACCCGAAAACCGCTCCTACCGCCAGAAAGATTTTTCCATTCATATCGATTTAAGATAGTTCACACCACGACGCTCAATTCGCTCCAATCCTAAAAAAGCGTTTGACAGCCCCTCGGCAAAATTTATTTTCCACTCTTTTTCCACCAATGAAAACGACTTTAGCAAAAACCGGCCAAGTAGAGCGTAACTGGTACATCGTCGATGCCGACGGTGAAATCCTGGGGCGTCTGGCAGTCAAGATCGCCAATGTCCTCCGCGGCCGTCACAAAGCCACCTTCACCCCTCACGTCGACACCGGGGATTACGTTGTGGTCATCAATGCCGATAAGGTCCGGCTCACCGGCAAAAAGGAAGAACAAAAGAATTACATGTTTTACTCCGGTTGGTTCGGTAATGAAAAATATGTGGGCGTGTCTGACTTCCGCCAACGCCGCCCTGAGTTTATTGTCGAAAATGCCGTCAGGGGCATGCTCCCGCGCAACCGCCTTGCCCGCCAGATGATGAAGAAACTCCGCGTTTATGGTGGTGCTGAACATCCCCACACCGAACGTGAGCTGACCCCTCTTAAATAATTTAGATTAGCCCGCTACATGAGCACCACAGCCGAAAAAGAAGTATTTGTTGCCGTAGGCCGCCGGAAAAACGCCAGCGCCCGCGTCCGCTTGTCCCGGGGAACCGGCAAGATCACCATCAACGATCGGGATGCCGATACCTATTTGTTCACTGAGCAAATGCATCGTCACGCCCTGGCCCCGCTGACCACCGCAGAGCACGTCGACGATGTCGACCTCACGATCAAGGTAGTCGGTGGCGGACAAACCGGCCAGGCAGGAGCAATTGCCCACGGTATCGCCCGCGCCCTCGAGAAAATGAATCCCGAATTACGCATCCCCCTCAAAAAGGCAGGTCACCTCACCCGCGACCCCCGCATGAAAGAGCGCAAAAAAGCCGGTCAACCCGGTGCCCGCAAGAGATTCCAGTTCTCCAAACGCTGATGCGTCTGGCGTCTCTGTGCTGTAAACTTTAGACCTTTCTGTACAGGCCTCCCAGGCGTTTCCTGGGGGGCCTTTTTGTTTTCTCATGTCTCGCCCTCCTCATTCTCCTCTTCATCTTCATCCTCCTCCCAAATATCAATCATGAACATCGGAATCGTAGGCGCCTCCGGGTATACAGGGGAAACCCTGGTTGCCCTCCTGGCTGATCACCCCCATGCGGACCTGGTCGCGGTGGCTTCACGCAGCCAGGCGGGAAAACCACTTGGCGTTGGAATTCCCAGGTTGCGGGGCTCTTCTATCGCCGATCTGCCTTTTGTTTCAGCTGAAATCGAAACCCTAGCCCGGATCGAGGTGGATACCTGGTTCCTGGCCCTGCCGCATGGCGTGGCCACCACCTTTGCTCAGGCCCTGCTGCAAGCAGGCAAAACGGTCATCGATTTAAGCGCTGACTTCCGCCTCTCCTCCCCCGAAACCTATCAAACCCATTACGGCAATCCACATCCAGCCCCTGCCCTGTTGGAGACGACTCCCTATGTGCTCCCTGAACTGACCCCGACTGATGCGTGGAGTCAGGCAAAGTTGATCGCCTGTCCGGGTTGTTATCCAACCAGCATCCTACTTCCGCTCATCCCCCTCCTTCGCGCCAACCTGGTGGATCCTGATTCAATCATCATTAATAGCTACAGCGGAGTCAGCGGGGCGGGAAAAAAAGCCGTCGAAACCTTTCTATATTGTGAGCGGAATGAAAGCATGAAGGCCTACGGCGTAACCAATCATCGCCACCTTTCCGAGATCGAGGAACAGCTATCCGCCGCAGCTGGAAAACCCATCCAGGTTCAATTCACCCCCCACCTCGCGCCCATGAACCAGGGAATCCTGTCCACCATCGTGGTAGCCGCCCCCCATACCGCTGGTGAGGCTATCCACTCCTGCTGGGAATCGACCTATACCAATGCCCCCTGCGTCGCCCTGCTTCCCCCCGGTTCTCAGCCCGACCCCGCCCACGTCTCCAAAACGAATCGCGCCGACATGGCTGTCGTCAAAGATAACCGCACAGGCAACCTCATTCTTACCTGTGCGATTGACAACCTGGTCAAAGGGGCCGGCGGTCAGGCTATCCAGATCTTCAACCAACTCCAGGGCTGGCCTCAACACACAGGCCTTCCCCTGTAACCTCACTCCGACGCTTACGCTTAATCCCCATCCGCCATGAACCCCTCCACTCCCCCATCCGCTTCTGGCATCGCTGCGGTTCCCGGTTTTCGCCTGGCCGCCTCATCCGCCGATGTTCGAGGTTTAAGGGATCATCGCCTCGATATGGCCCTTATTGTGTCTGATGTTCCGGAAACCACCGGGGCGGCCGTTTTCACTCAGAACGATGTCAAGGCGGCCCCGGTCAAACTTGGTCTGGCCAGCATGGAAAGTAATCGGGGGGTCCTCCGCGCCATCCTCATCAACAGCGGCAATGCCAATGCCTGCACCGGTCTACAAGGGGATCAGGATGCACAGGCAATGGCCGAAGCCACAGCCACCAGCCTGGGAATCCCTTCCAACCAGGTCCTGGTATGCTCCACCGGGCGCATTGGCCGGGCTTTACCCATGGATCGGATCATGCCCAAGATCCCCGAGCTCATCCAGGGCGTCAACGATCTCCCGGAAACCGAGGAAGAGGCGGCCCAGGCCATCCTGACCAGCGACACGCGCCCCAAACTGGTTTGCCTGACCGGAGAGATCCAGGGACAGACCTTCACCATTGGGGGGATGGCCAAGGGAGCCGGCATGATCCAACCCGACATGGCCACCATGCTCGCCCACCTTTGCAGCGATGTTCGCCTCAGTCCCGACCTGGCCCTGAACTACTTGCGAAAGGCAACAGCCGATACCTTCAACGCCATCACGGTGGATGGAGACATGAGCACGAACGACACCGTTACCCTCCAGACTAACGGGCTTTCCGGAATCTGTATCGATGATTTGGATACAAAGGACCAGGATACCTTTTTTAAACTACTCGAAGCCACCTGCTGGGATCTTGCTCGGAAAATAGTGGGAGATGGAGAAAAGATCAGCAAGGTGGTCGAGCTTCAGATTACCGGAGCTCCCGACAAGACGGCTGCCGAGGCAGTGGCCCGCTGTATTGGAAACTCCCTGCTCGTCAAAACTTCCTGGTATGGGTCCGACCCGAATTGGGGCCGCCTTCTCGATGCCGCCGGCTACGCCAAAGTTGGACTCAAGGAGGATTCCCTATCACTGGCCTATAACGCGATACCCGTCATCGAGCACGGTGAAGTCCAGGCCGAACGGGAATCCGAATGGAAAGCCGTGGTAAGTTTGCCTGAGTTTTCCATCACCCTCGATCTTGGACTGGGGGACGCCGCCTTTCGCCTGTTAACCTCTGATCTGACTGAAGCTTATGTCGATTTTAACAAAAGTGAGTGAGGCCTTCGCCCTGGCCGATATCGATATTACCACCAAGGCTCGGGTCCTCCTGGAGGCCCTCCCTTACATCCAGAAGTTTAAGGGCACCATCTTTGTCCTGAAATATGGAGGAAGTTTCATGGATGATCCCAATCCGGAGCTCAGGCTTCGGGTAGCGACCGACATTGTCTTTCTCGCCTCCGTAGGCATCCACGTGGTCGTGGTGCACGGGGGCGGCAAGGCCATTTCACGAGCCATGGAAGGAGCCGGGGTCGAACCGGAGTTTATTCAAGGGCTTCGGGTCACTACATCTGAAACGGTCGAGATCGTGGAGAAGGTACTCAATGACGAAGTGAATCGGGACATTTGTCAGATGATGGCGGATAAATCCGGATCCCCCTTTTCGCTCAAAGGGCAGGATGTTCTGCGCTGTGAACCTCTCCTTCAGCGGGTCGATGGAAAACCCGTCAGTCTGGGGCGCGTAGGCTCCATCCACGAGGTGGACACTGCCCCCATCCACCAGGCCCTGCAGTCGGGCAAAACGCCGATCCTGTCCCCCCTGGCCCTCGATGCCCAGGGCAACCTGTATAATACCAATGCCGATGAAGCGGCTGCCAAAGTCGCCATCGCGCTCAACGCTCGGCGCCTGGTCTACCTCTGCGACGTCCCCGGGCTGATGCTGGACCCCAAAAAGGAATCGTCTCTCATCTCCACCCTCCCGGTGAACGACGTCGACGTGCTCAAGCGGGAAGGCATCATCGCCAGCGGCATGCTTCCCAAAGTCGACAGTGGAGTCGAAGCCCTCAATCGGGGTGTCCATCGTGTCCACCTGGTCGCCGGAAAACTCCCCCACTCGATCCTCCTCGAAATCTTCACAGATAAGGGCGTCGGCACGGAAATCGTGCACGGTCAGCCCGGCTGAACGTGGACCTGCATAATACATCCCCCTTCATACCTCACCTCAGATGAATACTTGCCAAGATTTGATTGCCTGGAAGAAGCGTATCGCTCTTGCCCCCAAGCTGTACCGAGTAACTTCTGGTTTTCCCGGCTCAGCACGCTATGGGTTGTGCAATCGGAGATCCGCCGTCTCCATTCCCTCAAACGTCCGCTTCTTGGAACCTTCCACGCTGAAATATTTAGAAGCAAAGAGCTTAGATATCGAAAAATTGATAAAAGCCTTCATAAATTCCATCCAGTAAATTCCCCCATATCAAAGCACGATGTACGACGTATGACGTACGAAATACCCCCGTGCTTCGCGTAAGCATGAACACCAACGATCTCTACACCAACTTCGTCCTCCACACCTATAAAAATCCCCCCGCCCTTGTCATTGAATACGGCAAAGGCTCTTATGTGTGGGATGTCGACGGAAACCGTTACCTCGATTTTGCCAGCGGAATTGCCACCAATACCTTGGGACACTGCAATCGTCGCTTCACCCGCCGGGTGAGCCGCCAACTGCGGACTCTTATTCATACCAGCAACGCCTTTGGGCATCAGAACCAGGGCTTTCTGGCCAAAAAGCTGGTCGATTACGCAGGTCCGGGAAAAGTCTTTTTCTGCAATAGCGGGGCGGAAGCTAACGAGGGCTTGATCAAATTTGCCCGCCTGTTTGGTAAACTGAAGAATGGCAAAGCCGGAAAACCTGCCTACAAGATCGTCTGCGCTCAGAATGCCTTCCACGGCAGGACGATGGGCGGCCTCAGTGCCACACCAAAGCCCAAGGTTCAGGACGGGTTTGATCCCCTCCTCCCCGGTTTTGTCTTTGCTGAATACAACAACCTCGATGCCTTTCGCGAGGCCATCGACGATGAAACAGCTGCCGTGTTTATTGAAACCATCCAGGGAGAAGGGGGTATCCATTCCGCCAAACCAGAGTTCCTGCAGGGCCTGCGTGCGTTATGCACCGAAAAGAACGTCCTGCTCCTTCTCGATGAAGTTCAATGCGGGATTGGGCGTACGGGCACTTTCTTCGCCTTTGAGCAAGCCGACATCAAACCGGATGGCATAGGGATGGCCAAGGGCTTGGGGAGTGGATTTCCCATAGGCGCGTTCTGGGTGGAAGACTCCTTTACCCATCTCTTTCACACCGGCTCCCATGGATCCACCTTCGGGGGTGGCCCCCTGGCCTGCGCAGCCGGGCTTGCCACGATTGAAGCCCTCGAGGATCTTGACCTGATCAATAAGTCCCGCCTTCGAGGTCGGCGCTTTTTTAAGAAACTCCACCGCATGTGGGGCTACCACCCGGAAATCGTTAAAGAAGTCCGCGGCCGCGGGTATTTGCTGGGCATCGAACTCAAAGTGCCCGCCCCCGATATGGTCGCTGCTTTAAGATCGAAAGGCTTGCTCGTGATGCCAGCAGGGACCGACGTTATCCGTATACTCCCCCCATTGAATGTCCGGGCGAAGGAACTAAAGGCTGCATTCAGTATCCTCGACGAAACCTTCACCGAGTTCGCCACCAATATGAAGGCAGGCAATTAGCCATAGTTTATTGTGTATGTGAATTGGGCATACCAACCCTATCCAAACCTATCTCAGTTCCCACTTCACCGCTCACAGCCACAGTTTTTAATCTTCAATTTTGAATTTCAAAATGACCCGTCATTTCCTTCTAGAAACCGATTTCACTCCAAATGAACTGCCCGAGCTTTTTGCGATGGCTCGGAGCTTCAAAACCCACCGGGGAAACAGCACACCCCCTACCCTCCAGGGCCAATCCTGGGGCATGTTATTCTATAAATCCAGCACACGCACCCGCATCAGCTTTGAGGTTGGCATCCATGAATTGGGGGGGTACCCCGTCATCCTCGACGTCCAACACACCCAGCTGGGTCGCGGGGAATCCATCGCTGACACGGCAAAGATCTTTTCAGGCTATATGCACGGCCTGGTCATCCGATGCTATGAACACGCTGCTATCGAGGATTTTGCCAGGTTTGCAACGATTCCCGTAGTCAATGCTCTGACCGATTTCAATCATCCCTGTCAGGTGTACGCGGACTGTTTCACCCTGACAGAGGCCTGGAAAGCAGAGGGCGACCTCGTGAGCTCCCTCAAGGGAAAGAAACTGGTTTTCCTCGGAGACACCAACTGTAACCTCGCCCATTCCTGGATACTGGCAGCGGGTCTCTTTGAAATGGAAGTCGTCCTTTCCGGCCCCGAGTCCTTTGCTCCCGATCCCCACTCGGTGGCCATTGCCGACCAAGCCGGATTCTCCGGATCCTGGTCCTTCGAGCCCGACGCTGCCAAAGCCGTGGAAGGCGCCGACGTCCTCTACACCGACACCTGGGTCAGTATGGGCATGGAGGACGAAAAGGAGGCCCGTAAACAGATCATGATGCCCTATCAGGTCAACACCCAGCTCATGGCTAAGGCCAAACCCGAGGCCGTCTTTTTACACTGCCTCCCCGCCTACGCCGGCCTCGAAGTCTCCCAGGAAGTCCTCCAAGGCCCCCAATCCCTCATCTGGCCCGAAGCCGAAAACCGCCTGCATATGCAGAAAGCGATCTTAAGCGCCCTTGCGGCCACTTAATTCGCTTTCCCGGTTGGAAGTACAAGGTGGCAAGTTGAAGGACTTCTCACTGACAAACTAAAAGGAGGATTAAATGCCTGAACAATTTGAAGACCTTGTTGTTTTCCAAAATGCAAGAAAGCTATCCAAAACGATCCATCGTATGACAAAATTCCCAAAGTTTAGAGACGACCGTGACCTGGCCGTCCAACTTCGTAGAGCAGCGATCTCGGTCATGTCTAATATTGGAGAAGGCTTTGAAAGGATTTCCCCCAAGGAATTTGGTTACTTTCTTAATATCGCCAAAGGCTCCTGTGGAGAAGTCCGGGCACAATTATATGCTGTCGAAGACAACAATATTGAGACTGAGGAAAACCTGGAAAAACTCAGACTTTTCTGCCGAACCATATCGGGACAATTCTACAAACTCAGACAGTATGTAGTATCTAAAGGTGATACTGCGGTGCAGGAAGATGCTGCAACCTACAACACTAGGTCAGATTGATGCTACGCAATCCTTCAACCTGCCACTTTTAACCTTTTACCAACCAATCCTCACCTATCACAGCTCACATTACCCATTTCCCATGAAAATCGTCTTAGCATACTCTGGCGGCCTCGATACCTCAGTTCTCGTCAAATGGCTGAAGGAAGAGTATTCCGCCGACATCATCACCTTTGCGGCCGACATCGGTCAGGAGGAAGAGCTCAATGGCCTTGATGCAAAAGCCAAAGCTACCGGGGCCACTGCTCACTATACCCTCGACCTTGTCGACGAGTTTGCCGCGGATTTCATCTATCCCATGCTCCGGGGAAGCGCCTTGTATGAGGGCCAGTATTTGCTCGGCACTTCCATTGCCCGCCCCCTCATCGCCAAGGCCCAGATCGACATCGCGCGTCAGGAAGGGGCCACCGCTCTGGCCCATGGCGCCACCGGTAAGGGGAATGACCAGGTCCGCTTTGAGCTGACCTACCAGGCCCTCGCTCCCGACCTGCAGATCATCTCCCCTTGGCGCATGGATATCTTCCGCAACCAGTTTCCTGGTCGTTCTGAGATGATCAACTGGTGCCGTGAGCACGGAGTCAACGTGGAGGCTTCTGCGGAAAAGCCCTACTCCATGGACCGCAACCTCCTCCATATCTCATACGAAGCCGGCATCCTCGAAGACCCGGCATACGACGCCACTACCGAGAAAGACAAGGGGATGTATAAACTGACTACCGATCCCGTCGACGCCCCCGACGAACCGGAATACGTCACCCTGACCTTTGAAAAGGGTGACTGTGTTGCCGTCAATGGGCAGGCCCACTCCCCCGCCGGTGTGATGAAAGTCCTGAATGTCCTCGCCGGTAAACATGGAGTCGGTCGCATCGACCTGGTCGAGAATCGTTTCGTTGGCATGAAGAGCCGAGGCATCTATGAAACGCCCGCCGGAACCATCCTCACCCACGCCCACCGACAGATGGAAACCCTCACCATGGACCGGGATCTCATGCATCTGAGGGATAGCCTGATTCCCCGTTATGCCACACTCGTTTATAATGGCTTCTGGTTCGCTCCCGAACGAGAAGCTCTTCAGGCCTTCATCGATAACAGCCAAAACACCGTCTCTGGCGAAGTCCGCCTCAAGCTCTACAAAGGAAACATCATCACCGTCGGGCGGAAATCCAACCTCTCTCTTTACGATGAAGACGTGGCTTCCATGGAGGGTGTCGACAGCGATTACCAGCCCGAGGACGCCAGCGGCTTCATCCGCCTCCAGGGCCTCCGACTCCGCCAACGCTTCCACAAACAGGGCGGCCTGAAACGATAATCGTCAGCAGGGCAAGGCTCCCTTCATCCTGTGGGAAAATGAGCTCCAACCCTTCCTTAAAGGAAACTGAGTTACAAGCTCGGTTTCTCCCGGGACACTGAGTTAACAAGAACATTTACGTCGAAAAAAAAGCCCGGTGCAGGCGCACCGGGCTTCTTTATGACTGTCAGCCCCGCCCACGCAAGAGACTCGCCACGCCGAGGAGAGCGCAGCGACAAAGGCGAGGCCATCAAGCCTATTCCACTTTCCAGACGTTAAGCCGCAGGATCGTCGACCTCCACCTTCGCGTACTTTTTGGAGATCGGACCAACATAACGGTTTGGCCGATGAACTTGGCGCCATCAGGATCCGGGGCATTCCGGTCTAATACAAAATAAGAGCCACTCGGTAGGCTACCGCCACCCGAACCGGGATCACCTTTCGGTCCTTGTGGACCCATGGGCCCAACCGGGCCAACCGGGCCGGCAACCCCCTGGGGCCCTGCCGGGCCTTGAATCCCGGCTATACCCTGGGGGCCTTGTGGACCTTCAGGGCCCGTTGCTCCTGGAGTTCCGGGCAATCCTTGTGGACCAGCCGGACCTTGCGGACCAACCTGCCCGGGACCCCCTTGTCCAAATTCAAAGATATCCAGAATGGTATTACCGGACACCAGGTATAGACGCTGGGCGCTCAAGTTAAGGTAGCTGCCAGATAGAGACGTAGTCTGAAGACTCAAACTGTTTCCCCCACCAAAGGAGACTGGCAGTAATTGGCCATCCTCAACCCCGAGGAGTAGCTCCTGGGAAAAGGAATTTAGATACTCTCCGGACAGCGTGATTACGGAATCCCCAGTGGTCGGATCGGCCTGCAGGTTTACCGCAACGATCTGCCCGGGAAGGCCTCCACCACTTACTTCTAAGCCATTCACAGTAAAGGCCAACAGGGTGGGCCCAAAGCGAACATCGGGTGATAGAGAAGTGCCCAGGTTGTCTGCGGTCCAGGACAAACTGGCCTGCATCCCCGCAGGTATGGTGGTGGGTAACGGATTATTCGGATCGGAATTCGGGAAAACCAGGCTCAGCGTAACCAGATGTGAATCCCCGGCACTATCTGCTACCTGAAATTCAACCATGATATCTCCCAGGTTCCGCTGAATGCGTACCTGGGACGCCGTCAGGGCAAGGGCACCCCCTGGAACAGGCAATCCCGTAATCGCAGCCACACCGACAACGGTAACATCATAGATTTCGACATCGATCACGCCAGGGAGAGGACCCAAGGGGCCCCCAGGTCCACCGATTGCCTCTCTTACCGTTTGCTGGTTGATACTGAGCTCGATGAGCGCCTGTCCCGTCTGGCTGGGATCCACGTCCGATACCCAATCAGAGGTGGTGGAATAGTCTACTGTTTGGCCGAAGCAGAGTCCGGCAAAACCCAACAGGAGAAACAGAGGATTCAATTTCTCCTGGACGCCCCTGAGGGGCATTCTGTCTAGGATACCAGTTATTATATTCATGATTATTTATTAGGCTAATAATGGATTCTCAATCAGTATTGAGCCCCCTACTCTCTCCCGAATCAACCCTATTGGAAGGCTTCATTAATTTTAACAAATCGTTGATTATTAATATTTTATAAATAGATAAAAGACCCCATACCGGCGGCCGGGATACCCCCTGTTTTCCCCGTCATATATGCCCTAAGTCAGAATCGCTCACGCTTCGGGGCTCTCCCAAACGGGCAACACATTTTCAGATTGCATCCTGTCGGTTTTCCCTCAGTTTATGTCTTTTTCCGTCGCCTGGGTGGTGGAATTGGCAGACACGGTAGACTCAAAATCTACTGCCCGCGAGGGCGTGAGGGTTCGAGTCCCTCCCCAGGTACCACCCGTTCCCTCCAGATTTCACTTGGCAAGCAAATGGAGTGTTTCGCCGTGGCCCGGCAACCGCCGGACGCAGACGGGCAGGCGAAGGGTTATGGCTTTTGCAAGGCCGAAAGGGTTGCTGGATGAGGCTCGGCCCCACGAGAATGAAGTTCGACCAAGCGAGCGGAGATGGAGGGCTCGTAGAGTATTCCAAAGGATTCTGCCCACAGATAGACCCAATCCCTCCCCACTTTCACTTTCACTTTCACTCCATTGCCCACATACTCATCTGTGCAATGGTCATCGACGCCCACACACACTTTTATCCACCAGAGGTCTCTACGGACCCCAGGACATGGGCGATGGAAAGGAGTGAAACCTATTGGGCAAACCTCGTGGCCCCCACCTCCACCCGGTCGCTACAGGATTTTGCAACCCCCGACCAGATGCTCGATCGAATGGACGAGGCAGGCGTGGATAAAGCCGTGCTCTTAGGCTGGTACTGGGAGAATCAGGGGACCTGCCAGTGGCACAATCAAATCTATGCGGATCTCCTCAAAGCACACCCGGACCGATTCATTGCCTTTGCTTCCTGTAATCTCTCCGGTGATTGGAGTCCGATTCAATCCAATTTGGAGCGATGCCGGGACCGGGGCTTTCAGGGGATCGGGGAACTCCACCCCTGGGTCCAGGGTTTCCCCCTCGATTCCGAAAACATGCAGGCTTTACTGGCATGGTGCCGGGAAGCAGGTTGGCCGGTGAACCTTCATGTGACCGAGCCGGCAGGGCACCCGTATCGCGGAAAAGTGGAAACCCCATTTAACGAGCTCCTGAAAATGGTTACCGACCACCAGGGCAACCGCTTCATATTGGCCCACTGGGGTGGATTGTTACCCTTCTACGAACTGAATCCCCGACTCAAACAGACCCTGTCCCATGTTTACTACGATACTGCGGCCTCCCCGCTGCTTTACGACAGGTCTATCTTTCCCAGAGTCCTGAACTTGATAGCGCCTTCACGCATCCTCTGGGGTTCCGATTACCCCCTAAAACTCTACCCGGGTTCAAATAAGCCGGCAGATATGGCCACCTTTCTTCTGGAGGTGAAGAATCTGGGCCTTCCCAGGGAGCATCTGGAGGCAATTCTGGGCAATTCCCTCACCAGACTCCTCGCTTCCCATTAAGCAAAGGGGCGATTCCTGCTGTCGATTCTACAGATACCCACAAAAAACCCGGCTCTGTTTCCAGAACCGGGTCGAAAGTGTGCTCAGTGAAAGTGAGTGTGTCCGGGTTAATTACCTTTCACCCTCACGTTCACGCCACAAAGTTGATTAGCCTTTGTTATCAGCAGAGGCGGGCTTGGCGTCAGCCATCTTAGCCAGCTTAGCGGCAGAGGCGGAGCAACCAGCGTCAGCGTGCTTCTTGAGCTTGGCCATCTTTGCCAGTTCGGTAGCGGAAGCGGAGCAACCCTTAGCTGCATTTTTCTCCAACTGAGCCATCTTGACCTCTACGGAACTCTTCTTCGCGGAGCAGGAGGATCCCGCGTCAGCCATGGTCATCTTAGCTTTGGAAGCACTGCAGGAGGAACCGGCTTCAGCCATCTTTACTTCAGCTTTGGCCGCGGAGCAGGAGGATCCCGCGTCAGCCATGGTCATCTTGGCTTTAGAAGCACTGCAGGAAGATCCGGCTTCAGCCATCTTTACTTCAGCTTTTGCCGCGGAGCAGGAAGATCCCGCGTCGGCCATAGTCACTTTGGCTTTGGCAGCGCTGCAGGAAGATCCGGCGTCAGCCATCTTCACTTCAGCTTTCGCAGCGGAACAGGAATAACCAGCATCAGCCATTTTAGCGACAGAACAGGAGGATCCGGCGTCAGCCATCTTCACATCAGTTTTAGCGGAGGAACAGGATCCTGCGAAGCTCACAGCAGGAGCAACGGATAATAGGAGGGAGGCAGTAACGCCGAGGAGTAATTGTCTCATGAGAACGAACGTTGTGGTTTTAGGGTTCAATCAGATTGAAAGCCGATTCGTGGAAAAGTTCCATCAGCTTAAGTCGTAGGGTGCGAGGCATTGTCTAGATTTATATTCCCAAAAAGTGAAATTATCTTATTTTTTCAATCTAATTTGCCTTATTAATGATGCTTTCCTGGTTTCGAAATGGCCAATTTCCTCTTTATTTAGCGCCCATGGCGGGGTTCACCGACCCTGTGTACCGGGAGCTCTGTAAATGCCAGGGAGCAGATGTTTTGGTCAGCGAGTTTGTTTTAGCGGACTCACTGCTGACCGAAGCGCCAGAAGTCTGGGAAACCATCGATTTCAGCCAGAGTCAACGCCCCATGGGCATCCAGATCTTTGGCAGCGGCCCTGATATCATGGGCAGAGCTGCCCTCCGCATCGTGGAGCGGCTTCAGCCCGATTTTATTGATCTGAATTTTGGCTGCCCTTCCCATAAGGTGACCTGCCGAGATGCAGGGTCTTCCCTGCTAAAAGACCCCTCGAAACTGCAGGCTATCGCCGGACACGTCGCCCAAACCCTTCGTAAAGAAGGAGTTCCCGTAACCGGAAAAATCCGGATCGGCTGGGATGATCAATCTGTTGTGGCTTTGGAAGTGGCTCAACGCCTTCAGGATGCAGGTATTCAGGCCGTGGCCATTCATGGCCGAACCAAAGAACAGGGCTATCGGGGGGATGCCAACTGGGATGTAATCGCAGAGGTCGCTGACCAGGTCTCAATCCCGGTGATCGGCAATGGAAATATCGTGAATGCCGCCCAGGTGCAGGCCGTATTAAAAGGAACTGCTATTCAGGGAATTATGATTGGTCGTGCCGCCCTCGGCTACCCATGGATCTTTCGGGAAATCAAAGCTGCCCTCGCCGGCCAACCTGTCCCTGCCGCCCCTACCCTGGAAGAACGTTGGCAGGTGATTCGAGATTACGCCCAACTATTGCTCGCCCGACCCCATCGTGATCGAAAAGCTGGAGATATTCGATGGATGCGCCCGAAGTTGATCAAACTGACAAAAGAGATGAAAGACTGTAGACGCGTCCGCGGGGAACTACAGAAGGTATTAACCCTGAATGACTTAAATGAACTCGCCTGTCGACACCTCGCCCATTACGACCTGCCGATCCCCCAAGATTGGTCCACGGCCATGGCATCCTGACTCCTCCCCGCTCCCAGCTCAGAAATTAGACTTTAACCCAAGGCAAACGTTGTTACTAATTAATCATCATGGTTTTACCTCTACTCCGCGGTGAACCATCCAGGTCGATTCCCCGGGTAAAGGATCCCGGGATTCTCCGGCTATCCTTCCTGGCCTTCCACGACATCGAACGGATGCCCAGCTTTCCCATGGCCGCCCACTATCGATTACTGGAACATCAACCCGACTTCATCTCCATGTGCGGGATTACGGCGGACCTCCCCCAGGCTGCCGCCCACGCAACATTTCAGGAATTTGCAGAGGAACAAAGCTACTACTGGGCGGCTGCACTCGAGCTCTTCGAGGAACGGCAGGCAATCGGGACCTTCCATGTGTTCTTTTCCAAGTTTCCGCTGAAAGCAGTAAAGGTCATTCCCATTCCTCCGGAATTTGATAGAACTTCCAGCGCGAATCATTCGATCCGGGGGGGAAGGTGTGCGCTGACCACAGAAATACTCTGTGACCAACGGACATTCCATTTTTGCACCACCCGCCTGGAAGATAAAACCGGGCCGGCCGGCCGGGCTCGCCAGATGACAGCCATCATGGAACAGTGGGCTGATCCAGGGGACCCCGGAGCCATTTATATGGTGATGGGCGGCCTGAATTCCATACTCGTGGATGGCTCAGAGCCTGACGCCCACCCCTCCTTCGTCGAACACATTGCGGAAACTGAGCCCAAAGCCTTCCTCAACCCCATCACGAGAGAACCACTGTTCGCCGTTTGCGCCCAACGTGGGTTTTCGTGGGATGCCTTTAATGAGCCCTTCCAGCCAACTTATCATCATCCGGGGATTGCTCGGGATACAAATATCGACTGGATGATTGGAAAGAACCTCGCCCATCAGGTCACCAAAGTCGATTGCCCCAACCTGTTTACCGAGAGTGAACGGGACGAGGTAGCGGTGGGCCATACGCAAATGCTCGAGCTGAACTGCTGCTCGTGAAGCGTGGCAGAACCCACCATGCGGGTGTGCGAAAGGTGAAGCAGCATCCAAAAAAGCTTTGCCGAAGGCTGCAGATAACAGTCACAATTTCTCCCTCAATCGGTCCTCCTCCCCGTTATGGCAACCTATAACAAGAAACGCGAAGCCCGCCTCAACCGCCACTTAACCGGATCGGTGAGTGTCCCTCTTTTTGATGAAAATGGCATTCTGGAGGAGATTGAAAAGCTGGAGGAAGATCCCTTCCTACTCCTTCTGGATGGAGTCGAGGACCCCCACAACCTGGGGGCCTGCCTGCGGACCGCAGATGCCGCTGGAGTCCATGCTGTGATCGCCCCGAAAAAAGGGTCCACCGGGTTAACTGAAACCGTGCGCCGCATCGCTTGCGGTGGAGCCGATCAGGTGCCCTACGTTCGCGTTCCCAACCTCAATAATTTCATTCGCCAACTGAAAGATATGAACATCTGGTGCGTCGCCACCTCGGATCGGGGCGAGGATGATTTATACCAAGCTTCCATGACCGGCCCCCTGGCCCTGATCATGGGAGCTGAAGGCAAAGGGGTCAAACGACTCACCGCCGAATTGAGTGATACTTTGATTCATATTCCGATGTTTGGATCGGTGGACTGCCTGAACCTCTCGGTCGCTACAGGGGTGTGCCTTTTCGAAGCCATTCGCCAACGGATTTAAGATTAGAAGAATTGTGCTAAAAATTAAGGCCTATCACTTGAAATAGAGCCGGCCAGAGGCTACCTTCCCCAATTCTCTGTAAGATCGGAGAATGCACACCCACCCACTTCGTTAATTATTTATGGGCTTTCATTTCAAATCGGACGACGAGCCTTCGGAAACAACTTCCATTCCGGAAATGAAACCTCATGTCTGGGCTCAAGCGATTACCTCCGCCTCCGATGTGCAATTGAAAGCGCTTTCTCAAATTGTATTGGAAGAGAAACCCGAAAGTTTGATGGTTCAACTGCTTCGCCACCCGGTTTCTCGGATTCAAGATTTTGCCGCCGATGCACTCTGGAATATCTGGCATCACGAACGGGGGGAGGAAGCCTACCAAGAACTGAACATGGGCTTAGAGGCGTTGAAAAATAAGCAATACCGCCAGGCCTTGCAGTTATTCCAAAACACCATGGTCCGCTACCCAGGCTGGGCTGAGCCTATAAATAAAACCGCCACAACCCTATATATGATGGGGTCGGCCAAAGATAGTCTCGGGTTTTGCAAAGAGGTCGTTCGCCTCAAACCCCACCACTTCGGGGCTTGGAGTGGCATGATCCTCTGTGCTATCCAACTCGAGGAGTGGGAAGTAGCCAGAGAGGCATTGAAACACTACTGGCGCCTCCAACCCGGCTCCGAGGACGCACGGGAATTTGCCCGCATCCTCGAATCGAAGAGCTAAAGCGAGTTGACTTCCAGTTCCGGATAAATCCGGAATATCGGGAACGCATGTTAAATTCGTTAAAAGCCGGACTCTTCGTCTACTTGCTTTCTGCTGCCGGGGTCCTCATTGCATCAGTTGCCCCAGGGAATTCCCTGGAACGGGGGGAAATGCCCCCAGTTGTCGCCCAATCGATAGACCCAATCGCTCCAATTGATAATTTTTCCCTCAACGAGGTGAAGCAGTTTTACCAGACTCACTTCCAGAATGCGGGAGATCTTCCGGAAATGGAATGGACCGGTCGGGATGACCGGGGAGAAGCAGGCGACATCTCAGACGCCTTTCGTTCCGCCATCTTAAATCGCATCAATGCCTACCGGGCGTTCTGCGGCTTACCGGCAGATATTGAAATGCTGGAAGAATGGAATCAGAAGGCGCAGGAGGCTGCGTTCTTGTCCTCACATATGGATTGGGCCACCCACTACATTTCGAGCGAAATCCCTTTTTTTACCAAGGGCGCCCAGGAAGCCCTCGCCCGCTCCAATGTTCTACTGGGAGAAACGGGCCCACGGGGAATAGACCTGTTCATCGAAGACCGTGGGGCGCAAAACTACGGCGTGGGTCACCGCCGCTGGATCCTCGACCCATCCAATAAGTACATGGGAGCGGGAGCTGTTCCATTCCGCAGTTATGATCGTCGAGAGGGGCTGGTCCTTTGGGTCATCGGTGGACAGCGCCCGGTCGAATCGCGCAGAATTGAGCAGGCCGTAGTTTGGCCAACCCCGGGTTTCTTTCCCCTCACCCTCTACCCGGAACGATGGTCATTTAGTTTCCCGGACGCCGATTTTTCAGAAACGACTATTACGGCCACCTACGACGGAGACCCCGTCGGCATTATCTTGGAGCCCCTCTCAGAGGGGATCGCCGAAAACACCCTGGTCTGGCGTTTCCAGAATCTGGCCCGGCTGAAATTGAGAGATGGGGCTCATTTCGTGGTCAACTTGAGTCACATTCAAATCGGTGATCAGTCCCTGGATTATACCCTGGAGACCACCCTGTTTGACCCGGACTCATGAGGACCGACCTGCAGCGCCTCAAAGCGAGGATCGAGGAATCATTACCCCTATGTATGGCTACCCATCGCCTGGGTATCCAGAACCGCTTAGAGGCACTATGGCCTGCAAAGGACGAAGAAAAGGTCAGGCAGGAACTGCTGAAACTCCTTCAGCGTGTGAGGCGATCGGTGAGTGTTTCCCAAAAACGCGCCCGATCTATCCAACAAATAAATTATCCGGAAGCACTCCCTGTCAGCCAGCGAAGAGCGGACATCCTCAAGATGATCAGGGAAAACCAGGTGGTCATTATTGCTGGAGAAACTGGATCCGGTAAAACCACCCAAATCCCCAAGTTCTGTTTGGAAGCGGGCTTGGGCACCACCGGGATGATCGGGTGCACCCAACCGCGAAGGATTGCCGCACTGTCCGTCTCGAAACGGATTGCCGAGGAGCTGAAGGTCCCATGGGGGGAAGATGTGGGGGCAGCTATACGCTTTCAGGATAAAACCTCTCCCCGGACCCGGGTAAAAGTCATGACCGATGGGATTCTCCTGAATGAGCTCCACCATGACCCGCTGCTGCTCAAGTACGATACAATCATCGTGGATGAAGCGCATGAGCGCAGCCTGAACATCGACTTTATCATCGGGTTTCTGCGCGATCTCCTCCCCAGGCGGACAGACCTCAAGGTAATCATCACCTCCGCCACGATTGATACCAAGCGGTTTTCCGAAGCCTTCGGAAATGCCCCCGTCCTGGAAGTCTCCGGTCGCTTATTTCCCGTCGACATCCACTATCGGCCCCTCCTGAGGGACCCCTCCGGGAAATCCACGGTATCGAGAAAAACAGACGACACTGATTATGAAACGACAATCGAAGCCACGGTGCGTCTCACCCGGGAAATATGCGATTCCCATGGCTTCGGGGACATCCTTATCTTCATGTCCGGTGAGCGGGCCATTCGGGAAACGACCGATGCCCTGAAAGGCCTCCAGTTGAAACGAACCGATATCTTGCCCCTGTTTGGAAGGCTTTCTGCGGGCGATCAACAAACCATATTCAAAACTTCCCAACACCGCAAAATCATCGTATCGACTAACATTGCGGAAACCTCTATCACGGTTCCCGGCATTAAATACGTGATCGATACTGGATTGGCCCGTATAAGCCGATACTCCCCCCATACCCGCACCCTGCGCCTCCCCATCGAACCGGTCTCGCAGAGCAGTGCCCGCCAGCGGGCCGGACGTTGTGGACGAGTGGAGGATGGGATCTGCTATCGGCTCTATTCCGAAGAGGATCTCCTTGCCCGACCGGCCTTTACTCCCCCTGAAATACAGCGCTCTAATCTTGCCTCGGTTATCCTCCAACTCCTCGCTCTGGGCATTGACGATATAGAGACCTTTCCCTTCCTCGAGCCCCCCGACCCAAGGTCCATCAAAGGTGGATATCTACTGCTGCGCGAGCTGGGAGCGATCAATTCCAACCAACACCTTACCTCCATGGGGAAAAAACTATCCAGGCTGCCGGTCGACCCCACCGTTGGTCGTATTTTACTCCAGGCCAGCAAAGAGTTCTCGCAAAAAGAAGTCCTTGTGATCGCAGCGGGTCTCAGCATACAGGATCCCCGGGAGCGCCCTTCCGAGAAAGAGGCCCTCGCCGATCAGGCACATCGGGAATTTATTCATCCGCGATCCGACTTCATCACCCTCCTGAACCTGTGGGAGGCTTACGAAACAGCTAAAAACAACCTGACCAAAAACCAGTTGAGGCGCTGGTGCTCCAAGCGATTCATCAGTTTCCTCCGCATGCGAGAGTGGATGGACCTCCGGAACCAGCTTGTCGAAGCCCTGAAAGCGATCGATGCCTACAAAATCCACCACCAGGAGCGGGATGAGGATGCCATTCACCGTTCCATCTTAGCTGGCTTGCTCGGAAACATTGCGCGGAAAAAAGAAGGAAACCACTATGATGCAACCCATAGCCGGAAGGTCATGCTCTTCCCGGGTTCCTCTTTGTTTGACAGGAAATGGGGAGCGCCCAAGGAAAAAAAAAGCCGGAGTGCTCCCTCGAAAAAACCCGGGTCTACTACACCCGAGTGGATCTTGTCAGGTGAATGGGTGGAGACCCAACGCCTCTACGCCCGAACGGTGGCGGCCATTCAACCGGAATGGGTCGAACGTCTCGCCCGCCACCTGGTCAAAAAGGTCTACCTGGATCCAAGGTGGGACCCTCGGCAGGGACGGGTCATTGTCAAGGAACGCCACCTCCTCTATGGCCTCGAGGTCTATGCCACTAACATCTCCTATGGCCGGATTAACCCGGAGGACGCCACTAATATTTTCATCTATGCCGGCCTGGTGGCCGCTGAGGTAGAGCACCCGCCACGCTTTCTGCAGCATAACCAAACCATACGGGAGGAGATCGAGAACGAGCAGATCCAAACCCGCGCGGCAGCTCACTTCAACTTGGATGAGCGCATTGCACGGTTTTACGAAGACAAACTGAAAGACCATCCAGTCGCTTCCCTCGCCGACTTAAAGAAGTGGCTCAACTCTCAACCCGACGGCCCGGCCACCCTTCAATTTTCTAAAGAAGAGATCCTTGGCCACGGAGCGGAACCACTCGACCACCAGGCCTTCCCCCGGCAGGTTCAAATCGGTGAAAATGCTTACCCCCTGGATTACCGGTTTGAACCGGGTCACGAGGCCGACGGGGCAACCCTTCGGCTCCCGCTCGCGGAATTCAGTTCTATTCAGGCCGGCCTCCTTGACTGGCTTATTCCCGGGCACCTCGAGGAAAAGGTGGACACCCTGCTCCGCGGACTCCCTAAAACGCTCCGCAAAGCCTTGTTCCCCCTTGCCGAAAAAAAAGATCACCTCCTCGCTCACCTCAAGCCGGCCCCGGCTCGCCTTCAGGACCAAATGGGAAAGATTCTGGAACGTGATTTCAAGATCCATGTTCCCGTCGATGCCTGGAAGGGAGAAGAACTTCCACTCCATCTTCAGCCGCGTATCGAATTAACCGATACAAACGACAACACCATAACGGCCAGCAGGGAGTGGGAAGCATTGGAAGCAGTTTACCAGGCACAGACGCGCAAACAGCAACCCCAGGCCCCGAAATCCTCCAGGGACCTCTGGACCACCGCAGCCAAAAAAATCGAAAAACGCGGGGTGCGGCGCTGGACCTTCGGCAACCCGCCAGAGCATATGCATCTGGGAAGTATCGCCGGTGTATCCGTCGACGCTTGGCCAGGCCTCTTGCGAGAATCCGATTCCACCGTGTCCCTCCGTCTCTTTCGGAACCGCGCAGAAGCAATCAAAGCCACCCCACCTGCCCTGCGTCTACTTGGTGAGCTGACATGCGCCCGGGATGTTGCCTGGCTCCGGAAAGACATAAAGGAAATCAGGCGAATCGGTCCCCGCTTTGCCCACCTCGGCCCTCTCGATACTTTAGGCCTGCAGGCCTTTCAGCACCTGCTCCGCTACCTCTTCACCCTGGAGCCCCCAATCCCCCTCCAGCAGGAACGCTTTGAGCAACATTGCAAGTGGGCTGTGAGGGAAATGAAGGGACTGCCCCTCCGTCTCACTGACAGACTCGACACATTACTCGAGTTAAGGCATGAGCTGGACATGCAAAAAGATGGCTACCCCGGGATGAATGCCGACCTCAATCGTTTGTTTCCCGCAGACTTTTTAGTGCGCACTCAGTATACTCAGCTGTCCCACCTCGAACGCTATCTCAAGGCGATGCGTCTCCGGGCTGATCGGTTTAAGCAGAGCCCGGAGAAAGACCGCCACAAATGGGAAATCATGAAACCCTGGCTGGATCGCTACCGCCAGGCCGTCAGCCGCAATGCACCCACCGCTCAACTCCAGCGCTGCTACTGGCTGTTGGAAGAATACCGCGTCAGTCTCTTCGCTCAGGAACTGGGAACCGCGTCCAAGGTATCGCCCAAACTCCTGGAGAAAGAGTTTGGGCGATGCCTTGGAAATCCTAAACCCCCAGATACCAAATCATCAAAGAAGGCCTGATTTTTAAACCATATCCAATTGCTGCCGTAAGCACTGTTTTGGACGCAAATCTTGAGAAAAGGGATGAGCACAATTCCTCAATTTCCTTTGCGTCTTGGCGCCTTTGCCAAAGGATAAAGCATCATGGGATTAGGTATTACTATCTGGAATGAATTTCGGCACGAAAAGGAAAATGACGCCGTTAAGGCCATTTACCCCGACGGTATCCATGAAGTCATTCGACAGGGCTTGGATGACCTATCCGATTCCGGTGAGTTTTCGCTTTCCTGCGCCACTCTCGATCAACCCGAGCATGGCCTTACGCCGGCAGTCCTTCAGCAAACCGATGTAATGCTCTGGTGGGGCCACATGGCTCATGACGAAGTCCAGGATGAAATTGTTGAACAAGTGCACACCCGGGTCCTCGAGGGCATGGGGCTCATCGTTCTGCACTCTGCCCATTACTCCAAAATTTTTAGAAAGCTCATGGGCACCGCCTGCAATTTAAAGTGGAGGGCGGTCGGTGAACGGGAACGAATATGGGTCACACGTCCGGGTCATGCCATCGCCCGGGGAATTGATACATGCATCGAGCTGGACTCAACCGAAATGTACGGCGAACCCTTCGGCATTCCGGAGCCGGAGGAACAGGTTTTCATCAGCTGGTTCGAGGGCGGGGAAGTCTTCCGTAGCGGCTGTTGCTGGCGCCGCGGACAGGGAAAAATCTTTTACTTTCGCCCCGGACACGAAACCTACCCGATCTACCACAACCCTGCCATCCGCCAGGTCCTCCTCAACGCCGTCCGCTGGGCCAAACCTGATGGACATAACCCGGAACCACGTTACTGTGAGAATGTCCGGAAACCGAAGGAAGACATAAGAAATTCCTGATTTCGGAATCATAAAACCCTAACCTTCCTGAATGGACTCGAACGACAATAGTTCCCCCGAAAGCAACCGATCAACCGAGCCCACCCTGGAGCCTGTCACTGGCGTAAAGCTCAAAGTCCGCCAGATCATCTTCGGCACCTACACCCCTGCCGGCAAGACATTCGATGTCGTCCTGATCTTCCTCATCCTGTCCAGTGTCATCGCCGTCATGCTGGACAGCGTGCAATCCGTTTCGCCGGAGACACATCGCCTGCTCCGCCAGCTCGAATGGATTTTCACGGTTCTCTTTACCATCGAATACGCGGTCCGGCTCTGGAGCGCTCCAGCTTCCATCAAATATGCGCGGAGCTTCTACGGAATCATCGACCTCCTTGCCATTTTACCGAGTTACCTCAGCCTGCTCCTGCCAGGGGCAGAATACTTGCTCGTAGTCCGGGCCCTCCGGGTCCTTCGGGTGTTCCGTATTTTAAAACTTCTCAGCTTCATGGATGGGGAGCAAGTCATCCGAAATGCCCTCATTAACAGTCGTCACAAGATCACGGTATTCATGGTGTCCGTCGGAATTCTCGTTGTGATCATGGGGTCGGTCATATATTTGATCGAGGGGGAAGACGCAGGCTTCACCAGTATCCCAACCAGTATTTACTGGGCCATCGTGACCCTCACTACGGTCGGCTACGGAGATATCGTCCCGGCAACACCCATAGGAAAGTTTCTCGCCTCCCTGGTCATGTTAACCGGATACGCCATCATCGCCGTCCCGACCGGCATTGTCACCGCCGAACTGACCCGCTCCCAATTCAAACAGGACATCCAGGATACTCAGGACCCGGACCGGTTCTGCGGCGAATGCGGCCACGCTGGACACGCCCCCAACGCCAAGTTCTGCGACCAGTGTGGAAAAGCATTACCCACGGTTGAAAACTAAACTGAATCTGTAACCTTATATTCAGAAAGTAAAAGCACCCCAAGTTCCCCGGACACGCTTACCATTATCAACACATGGTTTGTCGGGATTGCTCTTGATCGTGCATTCTCTCCACGTGCCAAGCATGAGAGGACAGTTTACGGATCAGCAATTATAACCCCCCTGACCTCCTTCCCAACTTTAACAGGAAGGTGAAATTAGGAGTGTGCCCGAATCCCAAAAACAACGGGCATATTTTTAATTAGTTTTGGACCGCTGTATCCATGAATCAACGACAATTTCCACGCCTGGCGCAGGAAAAAACCCCACTCAAATACGGGGACTGACCCTATAGGTAAAAAAAAATCCAATATCCGACATATGAAATTTTACCTGAATCCTACACCAGCCAACGAGGATCATTAAATTTTCATAATCAATAACTTAAAACGATATCAAAACCTCGTAAACTTGTAGTTAAAATCCAGATACGAGCAGAAAATACATCTCGAGGATTTGAAAAAAAACCAAAAGGACTTCGGTTGAAGGCAATAACAAACCTCATTAACCAAGAAACTCGTAAACACATATGAAACCAAAATCCATTTTGCTTTTTATTGGATCTGTACTTGCCCTGATCGCCCTTCCGTTTACCGCTAACTCACAATCAACCGCCATCAGTGGAACAACCAGCGTTAACCTGGATTTCGCCGCACTCGAGTCGGCAGCAAGTCTTCAATTAAGCTCCGCCGAAGGAACAGCTGACGCAGCCACCGGCTTTCCTGTGGCCTTTGCCATCACGAATGAAACCCCATTTCAATACACGCCTGATCCATTTGCTCCCGTCGCTGGAAGCATCGATCACAGGGGAAGTGTCACTTTCACGATTGTCGGAACCACGGATACGGTCACAGTAGGGGACTTTACCATTGGTTTTGACGCAGCCCGCGCAGTAGGAGGAAACTCCGGATTTTTCGTCCAGGACAATGTCTCGTCCCTCGGGATCCTGTTCGATGTGGTTGCCCCGACTACATTGACGGCGGATATGGACGGGTTGTTCATCGATGCAGAGCTCAAGGTCAGCCCGGAATTTGCCACATTTTTATCTACGAACAGCCTGGCCACCACGGACCTTTCTGGAGTTACGATTGGGACAGCGCAGGTAAATGCCTCCACCTCCTCCATTATGATCATTCAAGGCAGAACGAGTGTGAACCTCAACTTTGATGCCCTGGAGACAAATGCGAGTCTGGCGTTTTCCAGCGTGAATAATACAACTGCTCCCGCAGGCGGATTCCCCGCAGGGTTTGCGATTACCAGTGAAACCCCATTCATGTTTAACTTTCCCTTTGCTCCAGTCGGCGGGTCCATCAATCACACCGGAAGTGTAACCTTCAATATCACCGGAACGGAAACTTTGGTGGAAGTGGGCAACTTTGTCATTGGCTACGACATGGCCCGGGCGACAGGTGATAATTCTGGATTTTTCGTCGAAGACACCATCTCCTCACTGGGTATCTTATTCGATGTAGCTGCCCCAACAACTCTGGAAGCAAATCCGGACCAGTTTTTTGCAGCAGCCGCACTCAATGTCAGCCCTGAGTTCGCAACTTACTTATCCACCAACGCACTCGCCACTGCTGACCTGACCGGTGTGGAAATTGGATCCGCGCAAATCGACGGTCTGTCCGGCGGTCTATTCGCCATGGCTGAAACTGAAAATGAAGTCATCAACTTTTCTTCTCGTGGTTTCTTGAGCAATGCCCTTGGCAGTGAATTCAACCTGGGATTTGTCATTACCGGATCGGATCCCGCCACCGTGGTGATTCGCGTGGGAGGTGAAGGCACACTTCGTTCAATCTATGATGAGGCCTTCGGGGGTGAAGGGGCCTCTGTAGGAGCGGTAGACATGGTTCAAGATCCTAGAATGGAGTTGTTTGATTCAAACCAGGTATCTCTGGCCGTTCGCGATAATCTGGCGGATGAACCCATGCTTTCACTCATCTCTGGCACTTCCCTTGATCCTGTGAGCGGATCCCTCCCCAATGGTCCGAATGATTCGATTCTGATCATCACCTTGAATCCCGGAACTTACACCGTCCAAGTGCTGGGGGCGGATGAAGACGATAATGGAGTTTTCATTTCCGGTATCGATATCGTGGAAATGTAAATTGCCAAGACTGCTATAAGTGAATCTTGCTTTATACCCGGTCCATCAGGACCGGGTTTTCTGTTTTTCAAAGGCGATCCCTTGGGGGAGGAAGAGATCGACTAAGCCAACTGGAAAGGACAGCAGGTTAAACTGAGCATCCGATTCTGGCCGCGGCATTTCCAGGGCTATACAGCCGCCTTTGGCCTTGCCCGAACGGATAACCGTGTTCCCCCGCGGTGAGTCATGAGGTAAAGGACAACAAGCCCTTGGCCCTCCTTCGCTGGTTCGAACCCAGTCTCTGGCCTACACTCCAATCGGGAAACTGAAAACTAGAGACCCATTTGGCAATGACGCGCATTCTTTGACGTGCCATCCGAAGCTTTAGCAAAGGATGGGCGGGCCGACTGGATTGCTTCGCCATCTCCGACTCGCCTTCCCGGCGCTACCGCACCTGCTCCGCTTAGTCTTCCGAGGCACACGGTGCCGACAAGACCAGATCCAAAAAGGAAACCGGAACAAACCAGCTTCCTCGCTGATTCGAACCCAGTCTCTGGCCTTCGTTCCAATCGGGAAACTACAAACTGAAAACTAGAAACTTAGCGTTGGAAAACGCTGTTGGTCGGGCCGACTGGATTGCCAGAGCTTTGCTCTTCGCTTCGCGACGCCCTGTGGGCGGGCCATCTCCGCTTCGCTCCGTCGAACCACTTCGCTGGTTCTCCCCAGTTCTCCCTCTCGTTGGTCGGGCCGACTGGATTCGAACCAGCGACCTCCACACCCCCAGTGTGGCGCGCTAACCAGGCTGCGCTACGGCCCGCGACCAAATGAAACGATGAAGGAAGCTTGAAATCCCTGGCGAGGTCAAGCAAAAGCTTGAGGTCGAGGCTGAATGCCGCTCCTCCCACTGCTGAACTGGGGTTGACAGAACGAGCGTCATCAATATGCTGCATCATGATGCGCACTACCCTTACCATTGATGACCGATTATTGGCGGAGGCTAAAAAGCGCGCCGCGGACCGCCATTCCAGTGTGAGCCAAGTCATTAACGAAGCGCTTGCTCGGGCGTTCAGTCCGTCAGGTCAGCCCAAATCGAATAGAGATTTCCAGATGCTCACCTACGGGCCGGCCAAGGCAAAATCAATTCAATCCAAACCAGAGGACTTTCAGGAATTGGAGGTAGCGGAAGACCTGAAACCCTACGGGCCATGATTCTGTTTGATGTCAATGTATTGATCTACGCCCATAGGGAGGACCAGTCGGACCATACCTATTATCGGGATAGGTTGGAAGGGCATCTGCAAGAGCCCAAACCGTTTGGGATCACGCCTCTGGTGGCAGCAGGGTTCCTGCGGATTACCACGCATTCGAAGTTCCCCAATGGGCCCACTCCCCTACCCCACGCTCTGGCCGTGCTGGAAAGCATCCTGGATTTGCCCAATGCCTATTGGGTCGGACCCGGCCCCCGCCACTGGGAACTATTGTCAGAAATTATTCGGACCACCCAGTCCCAAGGGAAGGCCGTCGCCGATGCCCGGCATGCTGCTATTGCTATGGAGCAAGCGGGTATTTGGGCAACGCGCGACAGGGATTTTCAAAGGTTTACCAGCTTGGGCCTCCGTCTGGAAATCTGGGAACCCTGAACCAGGGCCCTCCTTTACCAAAGAGCCTATTTCGCTTCGAAAATAACGACCCCCATGGGGCTGGTCAACTCGGGAGGTCGTTTCACCTGCATCCAGGTGTTGCTCGTAAAATCATATTCTCCAGCATCGATATATTCTCCCGTGAGGGGGTTAAACCAGGTAATCTGCATGACTTTACCTTTTAACTCATTCAAGGCGCCAAAAATGCCCAGGCGATCCTCGGGCATATAAAAGAGGTAAAGATCCTCTCCATTCGTCAGCATGGGGCTGGAAAAAGGGTTTTGGCGGGGAACCAGGGTATTGTAGTTATACCGCGTAAACAGCTCGATCAGGTGCCGGTAATAGTGGAAATGAGGCTGCTCTGCTTTGGGTAGCGCGAAGGGCTCCGTGATCACGTTATACCAAGACGTGTTTTGCCAGTAGTAGGTCGAGTACACACCCGCAAAGACACATTGGTAGTTGCGATCCAGGCAGGCAACCGGGTCGGTGTAGGCCCCGTCAAATATCGAGTAAGTCGTCTTCTCATACCCGCCATGCTCTATGTTAAACACTGGCTCGTTGGCGTGCTTTTGCGCAACCTCGACCATGCGGTAATAGAGGTAGGGCTCCCACTCCTGAATCGAAATGAAATCAACCATGTCGGGGAATGCGTTGCAGTAGTTGTAATCGTGGACGGAGAGCAGGCGATCATGCCCGTCTAACTGCTTTAGCCGTTCAATCCGCCGCGTGATATAGCCCATATCATCTCGTCCGTATGCCAGGGCTTCTTTGGAAATATCCCAGATCAAGTTGGGGTAGGCCTGATATCGCTTGACCACATAGTCAAAAAAGCGGTTGTCGGCCTCAGATTCGGGCTCGGGCCAGTTCACCTTTTTATTCCAGACATAAATCATAAGGTGGGCGACTATGGCCTGCTCATCCAGATGCGCGATCACGCGGTCCAGTCGCTGAAAATATTCCACATCCAGGATGGAAAAATCGGGGTCCTCATTGTTGCCCCCAAAGGGAAACACCGTCGGCCGGTCAAAGCGGTGTTCTGGCTTTGCTTTTTCCCGCTCCCCCCAGTTGGCGTCATAGGCAAACACATTCATGACGATCTGGTTGAAGCCATGGTCGGCCACATCTTTCACCAGCGAGCGGGTCAACGGAATGTCGGCCGGATTCTCCGCATCCAGTGCAAAGATCCAGTCGAGCTCGAAGGCCACCAGAAAATACGGCGTGCCATCGGCATAAGCGAACCGTTGAGGATTTCCCTCAGGGATGACAATCGGACCCCGCTGCCAATCTCGCGTATTCGGATTCACGGTCAAGGATCCGCTCAAACCGGATAACTCCTTTCGGCTGGAAAAGGTGGTGTAAGTCCAATCGCCCGTTGCAGGTGGGCAGAAACGTATAATCCATTCACGCCCTCCGTTAAAAAACCCGGGAATTCGCATAGACTGCCCATCCTCGCCGGTAAAGGTTGCCCAGAACTCAACTGCAAAAGGATCGACTAAACCTGCAGCTGGGGCATCGGCTACAAATGGAAAATCAACCACCTCCCATTGCTCGGCGGTTCGAGCACCCAGAAGGGCAGGAAGAAAACAACCCAGGAGGATTACGGAGCGGGTAATAGGGGACTGCATACGGAATCTGATTAACCATCAGATCGAATCCATAAACAAGCAAAACAGCGGTCATTTCGATTCGCACGTTGACTGGACTCAACTTCAATCCCCTATCCGGCCTGCACCAGATTCCAGGCAACCAGAAAGACATAGAGGAGCGCAAAATAAACGAATAAGGTGTTCATCAATACTTCTCCGATTTTGTTAAACCAGGTTTGTGGAATTTCATACATGGGATAATGCAAAACCTGCACCACCAGTTTTCCTACCCAATAAGCCGCGATGAGACCAGTTAGCGCCAAGGCAAGCGGCTCCCCCGTAATCAACGCGGGCGCCATGATGATCGCAATCAGTCCAAAACTGAAATTCAGGCCCTGGATATAATACCCATAGGTTTTCGCTATCTGCTGGTTGAGGGGGCGTAGTTGTTTCACGTCCTCATAACAATTAAATACATGATGCCGCACATACGGATACACCAAAGCGGTGAAAATCTGCCCGGCTCCACCGGCCATAATCGCAGATATGAGCAAAGTCTGTGGAGTCACATTATTCATCGTATTTGCCTTATAATTCCTTTATTTCCAATAATTTCCGAAATTACAATAATTAAAATCATGCTCTGCCTGGAAGATCCACAGAGCAGCCCGGGCATAGCGATTCCCTGCAGAAAGCCTTGCCCCGTGAAATGCACCGTACCTATGCTGGTCGGCTCAATCATCCCAGTACTATGGCACCGAAAAAAGTAGGTATTCTCACGGCCGGGGGTTTAGCTCCCTGCCTTTCATCAGCAATTGGCGGCCTCATTGAGCGCTACACCGAGTTATCGCCGGACACAGAGATCCTCTGTTATGTGGGCGGCTACAAGGGACTCCTGCTCGGAGATAGCATCGCCGTAAGCCCGGAAATTCGGGCCAAGGCCGGCGTCCTTCATCGTTACGGCGGAAGCCCGATTGGCAACAGTCGGGTCAAATTGACCAACGTGGAAGACTGCATCAAGCGCGGTTACATCCAGGAGGGCCAGGACCCGCAGCAAGTTGCGGCAGACCAGCTCGTTAAAGATGGGGTTGAGATCCTCCATACCATCGGCGGGGATGACACCAACACCGCAGCGGCCGACCTCGCCGCCTTTTTGAAGGCCAACAACTATGAGCTCCGGGTCATCGGACTTCCCAAGACTGTAGATAACGATGTCTTTCCTATTCGCCAGAGCCTGGGGGCCTGGACCGCCGCCGAACATGGCGCTGATTTCTTTGAAAATGTGGTCGCCGAACATGGCGCCAATCCCCGCATGCTCATCGTCCACGAAGTCATGGGGAGGAATTGCGGGTGGTTGACCGCTGCGACCGCTTTGGCTTACCAGAGCCGCCTCCATGCCAAAGAATGGGTCCCGGGTATAGGCCTGAGCAAAGAACGGAGATCGGTGCACGGGGTCTACATCCCCGAAATGGCCGTCGACATCGGCAACGAGGCCGCCCGCCTGCGTAGGGTTATGGATTCTACCGATTGCGTGAATATCTTCATCAGCGAAGGGGCGGGGGTTGCTGACATCGTCAAGGAGATGGAAGCCAAAGGAGAAGAAGTCCCCCGGGATGCCTTCGGCCATGTCCGCCTCGACAAAGTCAACCCGGGTGCCTGGTTCGGTAAACAGTTTGCCGCCATGATCGGTGCAGAAAAAGTGCTGGTTCAGAAGAGCGGTTACTACGCCCGGGCTGCCGCAGCCAACGCCGAGGACCTCCGCCTCATCAAGAGCTGCACCGATACGGCCGTGGATGTCGCGATCAATGGGGGAGCCGGTGTCATCGGGCACGATGAAGACCAGGACAACCGGCTACGGGCCATTGAATTTGAGCGAATCAAGGGAGGAAAACCCTTCGACATCGATGAACCGTGGTTCGCGGAACTTCTGGAATCCATTGGCCAGGCAAAAGGAGAGCAGCAGGAGACAGCGCATTAGCCTTTCGTTTCCTAAACCTTATGCCTGAGGAGCTTCAGTTGAATGAGTTCTCGACCCCTGCTGAATCCCAGAAACAAAACACCGGCAGAGCGGGTCTTTCGCCACAGACGATGACCCGCTTTCACTTTTCAAACAAAATGAAGCACTGTATTTCCGTTTTTCGTCATTTATTTTTCTGGCTCGTCACAGGGGTCGTTGCCGTATCTGCCGCCCTGGTTCGAACTCAGGACTTTCCCAGCTATCAATTATCCCCCTCCACTGAAGATCAGGTCCTTACCCTCGATTTAACCGAATACTTCAACTACGAAGACCTCAGCGGAGGCACTCTGGTCCACATAGACCTTAATTTCGGGAATCTCAATATTGAGCTCTACAACGAGGTCGCTCCTATCACAGTGGAGAACTTCCTCGTTTACCTCAACGGGGGGTCCTACACCGACACCTTTATCCATCGCCGGTCCCTGGCTAACACCGGCCTGGAAGTCATTCAAGGCGGCGGGTTTGGCCTGTCTCGGGACGAACAGAATAATTATAACGACATTATCCCGGTCGCAACCAATGCCCCCATCCAAAACGAGTACAATACGGAATTTCCCAATGGTCGCTATTCCATGTCGATGGCAAAGCTCGGAGGCGATCCCGACAGCGCAACGAGCCAATGGTTTATTAATCTGAGCGACAATTCCGAAGTATTGAACGAAAACAACAACGGCGGCTTCACCGTGTTTGCCCAGGTAATCGGATCTTCTCGGACCGTTGTAGACAACATTGGTGGCCTTCAAGTAGTCGATGCTACTGGGGGTAACCCCAACAATCCCTTCGGTGAACTCCCTGTCCTCCCCACCTTTGATGGAGTCAACGTGTTCTTTGACGATTTAGTCATCCTGAATAGCGCGACTACGATGGAGCTTTGGCCGACATCCAATACACCCGGCCTCATTGAATTCGATTCCAGCCAAATCTCCAATCCCGACCTCCTCACCGCGGAAATCAGCGGAACGACGCTCACCCTCACCATTCCCCCACAAATGTCCGGCAGCACGGATTTAACTTTTCTAGCCGGCGATCGAGGTAACCTGAACAACGGTGCGATTGAGTCTACCATTTCAATTGATATCGGGAACCGCTTGGATACGATCCCAGGCATCGAAAATGACTGGAGATACAGCAACTGGTTCGGCCTGTTTTATGCCACCACAACAGGCTGGTATTTTCAGCAGCTCCTGGGATGGACCTTCATGCAGGACCTCCCGAATGACGGAGGTTTTTATTTATACATTCCCAACGTCGGGTGGACTTGGTCACGCCCTGAGAGCTTCCCCGCCCTATGGTGGTTTGAGGGAAATAGCGGACAGGGAACCTGGCTCACCTTCAATAACCAGGAAGCCGATCGTCTGTATTTTTATGACTGGTCAATACCTGGCTGGGTCACTCCTGGACTGACCCCGACCGAAGGGCTGGTCCCCGTGGAATAGAAATGGGAGGGCGGGATGTCATCCCGCCGTAGGATAGTAAAAGTCCACCGTCGTCCTGCAGTCGCAGGACTATGGCGAGACGCTCAAATGGCCAGCCAAGCACAGCTTGGGGCAATTTGGCGGAGGGCGGGATGCTATCCCGCCGTAATGGCAGCAATTTCCCATTATCAATTTTCCAAAGCCCTACTCCCAAATCCCCAACTCCAGCAGCTGCTTTTCCGCCTGTTTGGCCCAACCACGGTTGGCTACCGGACTTGCCGGACTGGGATGAAGAACCCTCCCGATTCTCAACTCTAGATCCCGATCCTGGAAAACCGCTTTGGCCCGGGCTTCCGCAAACCCGCCCACCCCGATTAACCAATCGGGTCGCAGGGCTTCCACCACTCGGACCAGATGCTCGTCACACAAGGTCTGCAACGGTGCCAGTTCAGCCCCAGGCAGTTTATCCGGAGTAATATTTTTCCCGGTCTCTCCCATGAAAACAAGGGGGCAGTAATTCGCCACAAAGTGATCTTCAAAAAACGCCTCTGCGGTTTCAAATCGCTCCTTAAAGTATCCCCAAAGGCGGCGCCCGCTCACCTCGCTCTTCTCGCAAGCAAATCCAACAATAGGCCGTTTTGGATGTTCCGGGTCGGGTTTTCCGACCGGGACATCGACACCTACCCAATCTCTCACCAGAGACACTTCGCCAAAAGGAACTCCAGTCTGGGCCATCCCCCAAGGCCCTGGATTCATCCCCATGAAGATAACCCGCTTACGGGAGTTTCCACGCAATTCCAAATACTTCGAATGGGCCCCCCAAGCATATTCAAGGGGGTTGTATACATGGGTTACGGGCGGCTCAAATTTTAATTGCGAGACTTGCGCGGAGAGCTGGGCAGCTATATGTTTAAGGGCGTTAGCAGGCTTCATATGATATCCTGGAACGCGATCCTCATGCCTGGCCTCCCCTTAAAACAAGCCTAAATTAACCTCCCCTCCGTCCCCTCAGTCTCGTTCGTTATGCTGATGATCAACCCGGACCGTCGCCCCCCCGACGATGATGACTTTCGACCGCCCCCAAAGCAGGTTGGGCTTCCTTTTTATGCCCTACCGCTCTTGATTTGTTCCGCCGGGTTCGACCTCTACCTCAGCTGGAATTCGAAGAGTCTGAGTGTGTTTGTATCCGTTGGAGCTCTCATCTATCTACTGGGCCATTTCGTCTGGAAAAAAAGATAGCCTCTATTCCCGGGTCTTAGGTTATGGATCACACTGGCTGCCGGTTCCGGCTGGGATCGCGGCGAGGAGCTGTGCCGGCATATGTCTTTATTGCAGTCAGCCAGCACAAAGGGGCTCCTTCCTGATTCGAGGCCCGGATTTCCTGAATTAATTTTTTGAATTCAATTGAGTTTCCTGATGTATCCATGAGCCTCTGCAGAAAGAATGGACGCTCCGCAAACTCAACCTCGGCGCCTGGATGCGAGTCTGCTCCTGGCCCTTACCTTATCCCTGGTCTTGCTCACGAATTCTGTCCGCTCCTTCCCGGGCCCCGAACTGCCGCCTATTGGGGGAGTTGATAAAATCCTCCATCTGCTCTACTTTGGCCTCCTCGCAACCCTGTTTTATCGAAGTGCGCTCTTTCAATCGACAAAGCGCCCCTTCCTCCTCGCCGTCCTCATCACGGGTGGGGTCGGAGTAGCTGACGAAGCCTTTCAGTCCCTGTCAATTTACCGCACTGTAGATGGATGGGATTTACTCGCCGATCTTATTGGCGCATGCCTGGCATTAACTTTGTATATCCGATGGCAATTCTACCGAAATCTCCTAGAGTTTTCCATAAATTCACCACCTGGAAAAAATCCCCGCCTCTCCGGTCTCCCCTCATCCCCCAAATCAAGTGATGCCCCCTGACGCTTCGGACAATCCAAAACGGCTTCGCATAGACCAGCTTCGTGAAGAGATTGGTAAACACGATCATCTCTATCACAAACTCAGTGAGCCGGAAATCAGCGATTTCGAGTATGATATCCTTAAAAAAGAATTGGAGGCCCTGGAAGCTGAGCTTCCGCAAGACCAACGCAAGGATTCTCCCACTCAATCTGTGGGAGACGACCGGCTGGAAGCCTTTGAACAATACCAACATCGGCAACCTATGCTCAGCCTGGACAACACTTACAATCAGGAAGAGCTGTTCGAATTTGATCAACGCTTGAAACGGGTTCTCGACCGGGAAGGACCGCTGGACTATGTGGTTGAACCGAAAATCGACGGAGTTGCGGTCAGCCTGACTTATGAAGACGGTGTCTTTGTTCGAGCCGTTACTCGAGGCAACGGCTCCGAAGGAGACGACGTGACTCAGAACGTGGCCAACATCGAATCCATTCCACGACAGTTAATCGGCACCGATCTGCCCCGTTGGATCGAGGTTAGAGGCGAAATCTTCATGCGACTGGAGGAGTTTGAGCGCCTGAACCAGGATCGCGCAGCCGCCGGGGAAGCCCTGTTCGCCAACCCCCGCAACCTGGCTTCCGGCACCGTAAAGATGCTCGATCAGGTCGAAGCCAGGAAACGAAAATTAGACATCGTTCTCTACGGACTGGGGGCCTGTGAACCGCAGACCTTCTCAAAGCAGAGTGACTTCCATCAATGGCTGAAGGACCAGTCCTTTCCCGTTGTCCAAATGCTGGAAAGTGTCTCCGGCATTGATCAAGCGTGGGATAGTATTCAAAACCTGGATACAGAAAGGATAAACTTTGACTATGCCACCGATGGAGCAGTCGTAAAGGTGGATGACATTGCGCTCCAGAAGGAGGCGGGGTTTACCAGTAAAGCTCCACGGTGGGCTATTGCTTACAAATTCAAGGCCGAAGAAGCAGAAACCATCCTGGGTAAGATCACCATACAGATAGGTCGAACCGGAAAGCTCACCCCGGTCGCAAATTTAAAGCCGGTCCAGCTCGCCGGAACCACGGTAAAACGGGCTACACTTCACAACGAAGATGAAATTCAACGGAAAGACATCCGGGAAGGGGACACGGTAATTATCCAGAAGGCAGGAGAAATTATTCCACAGGTCGTCCGTGTCCTCGTAGAAAAGCGCCCGGCCGACTCCCTCCCCTTTTCTTTTCCGGCGCTCCTCGACTCCATGGGTATCAAGGCGGAGCGCATCCCGGGTGAAGCCGCCTGGCGTATCCTGGGAGACGACAACCCGGTTCAGGTGCGAAGGAAAATCGTCCATTACGCTTCCCGGCAGTGCATGGACATCGAAAACCTGGGAACTGCCGTCGTCGACCAGCTCGTGACCGAAGGACTGATCCACGATATAGCGGATTTATACACCCTGGAATCGGGCCAACTGGAGCCCCTCGAGGGTTTTGCCCGGAAGTCCGCGGAGAACCTGGTCAACGGTATTCAGGCTTCGAAAACCGCCGACCTCTGGCGCCTCATTCATGGATTAGGGATTCCCCATGTGGGGGCCCAGGGAGCGAAGGACCTGGTCCAGGCGTTCCACGCTCTTGACCGACTGTCCGCCGCCAGCACAGAGGACCTGGCAGCGGTCCACGGAGTGGGCAATATCATGGCGGAGAGTATTCATACGTTTTTCGCCGCGGATAAGAATAAGCAGCTCATCGATCGCTTGAAAGCCCACGGCTTGAAGTTGGAGGAGGAGCGGGCTGAAACCGGAGAACAACCGTTATCGGGTAAAACGGTCGTCTTGACCGGGTCCCTGCCCTCTCTGTCCCGAGGGGAAGCCACTGCCATGATCGAAGCGGCAGGAGGTCGGGCAAGCTCAAGTGTCAGTAAGAAAACAGACTATGTCTTGGCAGGAGAAAGTGCCGGAAGTAAATTGGACAAGGCCCGGAAATTGGGAATCCCAATTTTAGGCGAGGCCGAGTTCCTGAACCTGCTATCCTAAGATCGAGCGTACCTGTCGACGCAGGACGGGGAATATCTCACTCACGAACTATGGATTTTGCTTCATCCAAACAGTGTTTCGTGGACTGGGGTGTAGCCGCGGAAGGACCATCGGCCAGATCTTGCCCCGGGTATTCACCAAAGCGATGGCAGCCCCATTGATTTCAGCTAGGAGATACGCCAGGGTATTGTTCCCATCCCCAAAGTGAACTGCAGATTTTTCGGGATGGCAGTCGGTTTAAAATCCCTGCCGCTGGATTAACTGTTGCAGTTCCGCTTGAAATTGGGGGATGTCCGCTTCGGGAGGTTGATACCCTTCTTGGGGTGGAATGATTCCCAGTCGGCCCAGTTGATCGATTTGCCAGTTGGCGGTCACGCCATCTGAAAACGTAACGGTCCCGCTGATCACCGCCCCGGGACGCATCAATTTATCCACCTCGACAGATACCTGCCCATCGCCTCCCGGAGACGGACTGGCTTCCGGCTCCCCAAACGCGGGTTCAGGCTCTTCAGCAAGACCGGCGTCCATGGGCTCGTCAACGGGCTCTAAATCCACTGCCTCCGCATCGTCCGCCTCCGGAGCCCCCGTCGGGGCTGGATCGGGCTCCGGTTCCGGCTCAGGCTCCGAGAACAACTCCGCCCCGATGTCATCCACGAGAAAACGAACATCCATGTAAGTCATTGATACCTGAAACTCAGCCTGGAGCCGGTCTTGCACCTCCGCCAGAGAGGCACCTTCCGCTACCCAGGATCGTACCGCCTGAATCTGTGCTTCATTTAAATCCATACATCCTTAATGAACGGTTTTTGCGCGTGGTGTCTAGTGCCGAGTGCGAGGGACGGGAGGATACTGGATTCAAGATTCATGGTACGGGATAAAACCCACGGGATTAAAACCAGGCCCACCCACATCCTTCAGTTCAAGAGCTCGTTGGATTCACGCAAGATATCAAGCCTGAGAAGAAGCGAAGATGGGAGCGATGTCGCCTCTGTGACTGCCTCAGATTCGAACCTACCCGTCTACATCCCACTCAAGCGGGACTACGCCGAGGCACAGCACAACCACATGCAAAATCCCGCATGGCCCGCAGGGCGACGGCGGATGGCCGAAAGGTCGGAAAATGTCTCTCCCTCTGGTGCCATGAGTTGCTCAAAGTAATCATACAACCCTCCTCGCAACCGGTCGACCAAACCCTCAGGGACGCTCTCCTGCGAGCTGTTTGGTCAGATAATCTACACTTCGCTTCACTGTCTCATCCTGGTCCATGATGTTCTCCACCGTCCGGCAGGCATGAATGACGGTACCATGGTCTCGCCCGCCAAAGGCATCTCCGATCTCCTGTAGGGAATGGCTGGTGAGCAGGCGGCTTAAATACATGGCAATCTGACGCGGAAACGCGATATTGTTGGGGCGACGTTTACTGACCATATCGCTCAGTCGGAGATGGTAATACTCGACGACCTTTTTCTGGATTTTTTCGACCGTGACCTGGTTTTGCGCCTCTTCCTGAAGAATGTCCTGTAACAGCCGCTCCACAATTGTGATATCCACCGGTTGCTTGGTCAACGTCATGAAACTCGCCACACGGGTGAGCGCACCTTCCATCCGGCGAACATTTCGCGAAACCCGCTGGGCAAGAAATTGAAGAATGGCAGGGTCGAGTTCGACCTCCAGGGCATCTGCTTTTTTTGTCAAAATGGCCAGACGCGTCTCAAAGTCCGGGGTCTGGATGTCGGTCACCAATCCCCATTGGAAACGAGAAACTAACCGGCTTTCCAGCTTCGCAATCTCACTGGCCGGTCGATCACTCGAAATGAAGATCTGGCGCTGAGATTCAAACAGCTCATTAAAGGTATGGAAAAACTCTTCCTGAGTACTCTCTTTGCCGCTTAAAAAGTGGATGTCATCAATCAATAAGGCGTCTACATTGCGGTAACGCTGACGAAACTTGACCACCGTGTTCTCCTGAATCGCGCTGATAAACTCATTGGTAAACTTCTCGGATGAAATATATGCGATCCGGGCTTTCGGATTGGATTGAAGAATCTGGTGAGCCACCGCATGCATGAGGTGCGTCTTCCCTAACCCCGTCTCGCCATAGAGAAAAAGTGGGTTATATGCCCGAGCCGGGGCGTTCGCGACCGCAATACAAGCCGCATGGGCCAGCTGGCTCCCTTGCCCCACCACAAATGTCTTAAACGTATACTTCGGATTCAGCATCATTCCCACCGGTGCGTTGGGACGCTCACTGGTGCCCTCCACCCGAGCAGCCATCGGACTGCGTTCCGCCTCCAGGGGGGGAGCCATCCGGTTTTCCACCGAAGTATTGACAGATTCTTCAACTGTTACCAACTCCTCTTCCACTCCACAATCGTCAGCGGTAACCCGGAGTGATACTTTGTTCACCGTCCCACAGTACTGGCGGATTTGCTTCGTGATCAGATCCAGATAGTTGTCTTGTATCCAGATACTCGCGAAGTCATTGGGCACTCCAAGCACCGCCTCATTTTCACTGATGGTTTCACAGGAAAGGGGTTCAAACCACATCTCATAGACATCAGCTGGAAATAATTTTCGGAAATCGTTTTTTGCGGCTGTCCAGATAGTTTCGTTTGTTGCGTTGAGTGCCATTAATTTAACAAATACAAAAGTTTATTCACAGTGGGGGGAGAAATCGAAATTCTCGCTACTCCAAGTGCCCGAATATTAACCACCTAGGAGACCAACACCGCCCAGAAACCAGTTCCAACTTAGGTTCCGGGTTCTGATTTTGATCCTTAAAGGTGTGTTAAGTTGCTGCATTGGAACTACTTATGAGTTATTCACCGCTGGCTGCAGGGGTAGAGAGAGCCCCCGCCTTTCTGGGCGATTTGAGGTAGATTGGTTGATCCCCCGGAATGTGAACAACAATTTCCTGAAATCGCGTAACCATTGCAAGTCCAACTTGATCACAACTTATTCACACCTCCTTGGTCATAAAAATTCGCACCGATCCGTCGCATATTTCACGCCTCTGTAACAATTTTCTTAGTCTTTGAATTTTCGAATGTTACCCATTCCTGAATTAACATGCATATGCCATTAACTGTTGAGCAAATTGTTTATTTCACCAATTTGGCATAGAAAAATTTTTCTTAATGCCAACTTGGAAAACAAACTGCTGGGCACGACACATCGGACAACTGCAGAAAAAAAAGCCGCGCTGAAATGATGATCTCACTCCCCCTATATGGATACGGAGTCGGCTCAAAACGCTCTCCTTCGCTCTCTTACTTCTTGGAGTTTTGTTCCGCCATATAAGCAATCAACCGATCATTAAACTCCTTCGCCGAATCATGACCGATAGCCTTGAGGGCCTCCACCATGGCAGCCACTTCAACCAGGCGAGCCATATCACGCCCGGGCCTTACGGGAATTTCGACCAGAGGGATGGGGATCCCTAAAATGGTCATCGTGCTGGTCTCCAATCCAGTCCGCTCCTCATCCATACCCGGTTTCCATTCGAGAAACTTAACCACCAGGTCGACGCGTTTTTCCGGGCGGACGCTACGGATACCAAACAACTCGGCTATATTTAAAATCCCAATTCCACGACATTCCATATAGCCGCGGTTCAATTCAGAGCTGGTCCCCACCAACTCACGGTCATTGAGCAAGTGAATATAGGTCAGGTCATCCGCCACCAGGCTATACCCCCGCTCGACCAGCGCCAAGGCGCACTCGCTTTTGCCGACCCCGCTCTTCCCCTGAAGCAAAACGCCAATCCCTTTCACATCCAGCAGGGTTCCGTGGACCATCGTCCGGGGAGCTAACCGTTCCTCTAACAGGAGTGTCGATTCGGTGGAAAATGTCTTCGACTTCAATGGGGTTCGAAAAAGAGGAACCCGATACTCCTTGGCCACCTTGAGCATGGGCTTGGTCGGGGCCAACTGGCGGGAGACGATGACGCAGGGAATATTCTTTTTAAATACTTCCGTCAGCCGGGCTTCCTGCACCTTTTCTTCCTGGTCACGGAGGTAGGCCATTTCCCCCGCACCAAACAGTTGCATACGCTTACTGGCGAAGAACTTAAAGTAACCTGTCAGCGCAAGGGATGGCCGATTTATACTTTTTTCCCGAATAACTTTATCCAGGCCTTCTTCCCCTGCCACCAGGTCCAGCCTGAGTTTTTCCTTAAACGAGTCATAAAACTCACGGACCGGGATGCTTTCCGGGATTCGGTCGTTCTTGTGAGATCCGGCCATGGCTAAGGATTCTACATTTTAAAGTTATCCCCAAGGTAAAATTCACGACTCTTGGGGTCATTAATCAAAAATTCGCTGGAGCCTTCGACCAGGATCTTGCCTTCGTGGAGGAGGTAAGCGCGATCGACAATACTCAGCGTTTCGCGAACATTATGATCGGTAATCAGGATACCGATCCCCTTTTCTTTGAGCGAAAGCACAATTCTCTGTACCTCAGCCACACTGATAGGATCTACCCCGCTAAAGGGCTCGTCCATGAGCAGAAACTGCGGGCGTGTGACGAGGGCACGGCTGATTTCCAACCGGCGCCGCTCTCCCCCACTCAAGGTGTAAGCGGGCTGTGAAGCCAGGTGCTCGAGGCTCAATTCCGCCAGGTGCTCCTCGATCAACGATTTCCGTTCCTTTTTGGAGACTTTCATAGTCTCCGCCACACCAGCAATGTTCTGATAGACCGTCAGCTTTCGAAAAACACTCGCCTCCTGCGGGAGATACCCGATCCCGCGTCGAGCCCGACGGTACAGGGGCAGTCCTGTGATGTTATCACCATTGTGAAAGACCTCCCCCGCGGTTGCCGGGATAAGCCCCACCACCATGTAGAAGGTGGTCGTCTTCCCCGCCCCGTTGGGACCGAGTAAGCCCACTATTTCCCCTGCCTCAACATTTATATTGACCCCATCAACGACACGGCGTTTCCCAAAATCTCGGGTCAATCCATCCGTGGATATTTGATGGCTTGGAGCGCTGGGAGGCGCGGCCGCCTCTTGGACTGCGCCTTCCGCCTGTACCTCGGATTGGGGCTCCATCAGGAATCCCCTCCCGAGTCGGCCGGCGGTTCATCTGCAGCAGGAACAGTTTCAGGGGCTTCATCGCCATGAGCCACCTCTGCGGATTCATCAAATCCCAAGTCCGGAATAGAAGGCAAAACCACCTTGGGGCGTTCTCCTTCCCCAATCGGCTGACCGGCTAAACCTCGGATCCTGGCTTTCCGTTCACCTTGCAGCAGTTCCATGACCGGGCCGGTAGCCACCGCGCCCCGTTCATCGGTGATCTTAGGATTGTCCATCAATAGGACGCGGCCCTCCTTCGGAAATATCTCGGCTCTGCCCGCCTCCGCCGTGCGCCCGGCCTGGGTGACAACCACATTGCCCTCCGCGATAATCATATCAATGGACCCGATTTCACCGAGAGTCGCACTCGGGTCAGAATCCTCCGTGCGGTTCGCAATAACTTCCATACGATCGCAACTGGCCTCCATATTTGTCGCGCGTACTTTAACCTGGCCCGTGAACAGGAACCGGTTCTCGTCCTCCGTAGTCACCAATTCCAGGTAATCGCTCTCGATCACGGTTTTGGGATCCGCATTCGCTGGAGACGCAGTCTGGGCTGACGCAGGGATCGCACTCCTCTGGACGACTAAGCAGACAAAGCAAACCAATAGCAGGGAAAATCTCATCGTAGGATATCGGTTAACACTTCGGCAAACGCCACACGGCAATTCGCCCGGATGACGATCTTCTTTTCATTTCCATCCCAGGTCCACTCTGTGCCGGACATGCTGAAGGTCGGTCCCAAAACCAGAATGGAGTTCTCCCCTGCCGCGCGGTTTTCCTGGATAAAGATACTCGCACGTGGACTCTCGATCTGCAACTCCATTTCATCAGGATTATCGTCCTGAAAAACACGGAGACGCATCCCCTCTACATCGATTTGCTCCGGACTGATATAGATCCCCTTTCGCCCCGATAAGTCCCAGATTCGATTTCCCGTTTCTCCAAAACGGGGGAGCAAAAAGTCGATGACCGGAGCGTCGGGCTCCATCTGGGCCGCGAGATCCACGACCATCCAGGTCACCATCATGAGCCCTGCTCGAAGTAGGCAGGATCTATGGAAGAGTTTTATCACAGCAATCAAGACCGGTTATCCAGTCTTGACCGTTATAGGGTGAGGCTATGGCCCGGTTCAAGAACAGATGCGGAGACTCCGGTCACTTCCGCCATTGCAGGAAACTCCTTAATCTCCACCTGGATAGGAGGAAAGGTATTGTAGTGGATCGGAACCACCTGGGCCGGTTTCAGCCATTTGAGCGCTTCTACTGCGTCAGACATTCCCATGGTAAAATTGTCGCCCACCGGAAGCATGGCTAAATCGATCTGGTTCTGCTGTCCGATAATCTGCATATCCATGAACAAGGCGGTATCCCCGGCGTGATACAGAGTCTTACCCTCTGCTTGGAATATAATACCTGCGGGATTCCCCAGATAGACCGGCACTCCATTGTCATCGATCACCGAAGAACTGTGGTGCGCCAGGGTGAACTGAACCTCTCCGAATTCAAAGCTGCGACGCCCCCCCAATCCCATGGGATGGACCGCGCATCCCTTGGCCTGTAAATACATCGCCAGTTCGAAGGTCGCTACAACCAGGGCTCCCGTTCGTTTGGCAATCGCCTCGGTATCTCCAAGATGATCCTCGTGGCCATGCGTAAGGAGAATCGCGTCACAGTTCAGGGCGTCTGCCTGGATTCCAGCCTGCTCAGCGTGGGGGTTCCCGGTGATAAACGGATCAATGAGCACAGATTTTTCATTGGTCTCGACTAGAAATGCGGAGTGTCCAAAGTACGTAATCTTCATAGAGTTCAAGGAGTTAAAGGGATAATAAGCTAGAAACTAAACAAAAATAGTTGTTCCCATTCAGGAAGCTAGGATCATCTCAACTTTTTGCAAAACATCGTCTGTCAATTTTGGGAGATCTTCAATAGCCCGCATGTTTTCTTCGACCTGGGATACCTTGGAGGCCCCGGTAATGACTGTACTCACATTTGGATTTTTTAAACACCAGGCCAGGGCAAAACGGGCCAACGGAATCCCAACAGCCCCGGCCAAATCTCCCAATTGGTCAACCTGGGGCAACCGCTTCTGCATTTCCTCACTCTCGAACTGATCCTTTAACCACTGGTAGCCTTTGAGGTGGATCCGCGTGTCGCCGGTGGCTCCCTTGTTGTATTTTCCAGTCAATAAGCCCGATGCCAAGGGAGACCAGGTCGTGGTCCCTAACCCGAAATCCGCATACAGCGGGGCAAACTCCCGCTCTACTTTATCCCGACTGAAGAGATTGTATTGAGGCTGCTCCATCGTCGGCCCAGCCACGCGGTATTGCTCCGCCACGCGAAAGGCTTCCAGTAATTGCTCCGTGGACCACTCAGAAGTTCCCCAATACAGGACTTTCCCCATCCTGATGAGATCATTCATGGCCAGAACCGTTTCCACTACAGGGGTTTGCGGATCCGGCCTATGACAGAAATAGAGATCCAGGTAATCCACTCCAAGTCGGCTCAGCGCACCATCACAGGCTTCAAAAATGTGCTTCCGACTAAGACCTCGCTGGGTCGGAGCAGGATATTCTACCGCCCCAAACATCACCTTACTGCTGACAATAAATCGGTCACGGGGCCAATTCACTTTCTTAAAGATCCGTCCCATCACACGCTCAGCCTCCCCAAACGCATACACCTCCGCGTTATCGAAAAAATTACAGCCCGCATCGTAGGCAGTCTGCATGCAAGCCTCCGCCTCACGCTCCCCCACCTGCTGCCCAAAGGTTATCCACGCTCCGAAGGATAAACGGCTCACCAGTAGCCCTGATCTTCCCAAATTCTGATATTCCATAACGCCCCAGACAGTATCGGGTCCGGATAAAAGCGCAACGATGGAGGGAACGCCTCCCACCAATTTCTGGTCCCTCTGCTCGAACAATTGCCGTCCCTTCGAAATAGAAATAGCATTGTCATACCCTTCGCGCTTGATACACATAAGGCTTCCCGATAATGGTTCCACGCCCTACACACCCTACCGTTTTCCTGGGCTTGCTCGTGCTTGCATGCTTCGGCATTTCTGCTGCCTGGGGTCAAGAACCCCCATTGCGGGAGACCAAACGCCTGGCACCTGATCTCTCCAATAGTTTTGATTCCCAGGATGAGGAAGTCGACCCGCTCCAGAACGGGTATCAACTCCTCTATGATCGGAAAATCCATGAGGCTATCGCTCAGTTCGATGCCATCCTGGAAGAGGATCCTACGAACACCTTAGCCAGCTATGGACGTGCCGCCGCTCTCATGAAAATTGAGGACTATGAGCAGACTCTGGAAGAGATAAACCGCGTGCTCCAGCAGGATGCGGAAGACCTGGATGCCCTCAGTCTGCGGGGTATCGCTCATTACAACATATTGGATTTTAAGAAAGCCGTAGAAGATTTTGAAGCCGCCCTCACTCTGGCACCCACGGAAGCATTCTTTTATGAGGCCCTTGCCTGGTCTCTCTTGTGTGCCAATCGGCCCGATCAGGCAAGCAAGGCTGCCCTCCGGGCCAACCAACTCTATATGCAAAACAGCGGGGATCCAGCCTTCAGCCTCTTATTGGCCTATCTGGGCTTCCGGATGTCCGGCAATTCCACCGAGGCGCAAAAAATTCTCAGGTATGCGGCCGAACAACTCGATCCGATCAAGTGGCCCTTCCCGATCATAGCCTATTTCTCTGGTATCATTGACGAGAATGGTCTCATCGTCGAGGTCAGCAACCACCACCAGGAAACGGAGGCGCGTACCTACATTGCCCTGAACTATATCTGGAGGAATAAGCCAGAAAAGGCCAAACCCCAGCTAAAGTGGGTCTGCAAGCGCGGAAACCCGGAAGTCTTCGAGCAAACCCTCGCCATGATCTTACTCGCTGACATCGACCCCGATGTAAAACTGGAACAGGCCCAACTCCTCCCCTACAACGAGTGAATTCCACTTGCGCAGCAGACTGGCAGGTCTTACTATTAATGGGTTAACCTGCCCAACTGCCGTGTATCAAAAATCGACTTCTTCCGGAGATCTCCGGCATATCGAAATTGCGCTTGAACATGGACGTGAACCGGTCCATTTCAATGGCGTCATTTATTTGCTGTGGGGATTCATTTTCGCCAAGCTATTCATCCTGGAGTTCTGCGTTCAAGTGTATGACATCCCGTTTAACTCCACCCTCTTCATTTGGTCCCTAACCCTCATTTTCGCCGCTGTCTGCACCGGGGTATACCTCAATGTCCTCCGTCAGCGGATGAAAAAGAAACCCCTCACCAACGCCCTCATTGTCAGAATCTGGACAGCTGTTTTTGTTCCCATGGTGCTGATCACCCTGGTTGGCGTAATCACCCGCGGCTTTAACCTCTACCTCCTTCCCGCCGGAATTGCCTTTGGATTAGGCACCGGCTACCTCATCCACGGCTACCTCAATCAAATGAAGTTGTTCCGCCTCCTCGGTATTGGATGGTGGATGGCCGGAATTACCCTGGCCCTTATGCCAGGCGTGGAATCGCTCGCCTGGATGGCCCTGTTCATTCTGCTGCTTCAAATCATTCCCACCGCTTATCTGCAATTCTCCCCCGCCAATCGCCGCCTCGCTGCTCAAGCAGAAGAGGAATAATGGATAAGCCATCAATGCTGAGCGCGTGGCTCCGTCGCGCCTACAGGCGCCCAACCATCCATAGGAAGGATTGAAGACGCGAACCGGTCAGCCCTGGTACGGCCTGCCCCCTATCCAAACGAGCCCCGCTAGGTAAAGTATAGGCGATCCCCATAGTCTCCCAACCCAGGACAAATATACTTCTTTTCGTTCAACTCCCGGTCCAGGGCCCCGGCCACAATTGGTACATCTGGATGCAAGTCCTCCAGCTGTTGCACCCCCTCGGGGGCGGCCACCATACAAATGAAAGTGATGTCCTTTCCTCCCTTTTCCTTGATAAAGTCAATCGCATGCGTAGCGGACCCACCTGTCGCCAGCATGGGATCCACGAGCAGAATTTTCTTCTCGGCCAGTTCAGGAAGTTTTAGATAATACGTCCGCGCTTCGGCCGTCGCTTCATCCCGTTCTAACCCGACATAGCCTACCGCCACATCCGGCAAAATGCTTAAAACGGGGTCCATCATACTCAAGCCCGCCCGAAGGATGGGAACCACCACGATCCCCTGCGCTAACTGGCTGCCGGTCATCGGTTCAAGTGGAGTTTCGATAGCAACCGGCTCCACCGCAAGATTGCGCGTAGCCTCTATGATAACATATGTCGCCGCCACGTCAGAAACACGTCGAAATGTCTCGGGGGGAGTCGATTTATCACGTAAAATGGTCAGAAAATGTGAAGCAGCAGGATGGTTGACAACGTGAAGAGGCATGGGAATCAGAGATAAGGTTTGAAATTGAGGCTATCGGATACGCTGCAGCACCCGCTTCTTTTTGGGAACCGGCCCCGGCTTAACCGTGAAGGCACTCCGGGCCAGGTCCTCCAGAGTGCCGAGCTTGGCTTTCTTATTAACGTGTAACACACACAAAAGGTCCCCTGACTCAATAGCCTCTCCCTCTTTTCGAATTCCGGAAAGCCCCACCGAGGGATCAATAACATCGCTCGTGGATTTCCTTCCGGCTCCCAACTGGTTGGCCACCCTGGCGAGGACCATAGAATCCACCTGGTGCAGGAAGCCGGATTCACCCCCATAGCGAATCTGCACCGTTCGCTTGGATTGTGGAAGGATCGAGGGATCATCCACAACCTTGGGATCCCCTCCCTGGGCCTTCACCATTTTTCGAAAATATTCGAGCGCTTTCCCATTGTCTATGGCCCGTCGGCTGCATCGAATCGCATCGACTCGTTTTTTGTATCGCTGGCCGACAAGCAGCATTTCTGCCACCAACTCATGCGTTAGGTCCATCAGGTCTGCCGGTCCTCTCCCTCTCAGGCAGGCAATCGATTCTTCCACTTCCAACGCATTTCCAACCGTATGCCCCAGCGGCTCATCCATCGCGGTAATCAATGCACGGGTCCGCTTCCCCATACTTTTCCCGGTTTTCACCAGGCTTTGCGCCAGTTCCCGCGCTTCCGGCAGCGTTTTCATAAAGGCACCCCGGCCCACTTTTACATCCAGAACCAGGCCGTCGATACCTTCCGCAAGTTTTTTGCTCATGATACTGGCCGTGATGAGGGGGATACTTTCTACCGTTCCGGTCACATCACGTAAGGCATACAATTCACGATCAGCGGGAACCATTTTCTCGGTCTGTCCGACAATCGCCAGGTCCATTTTCTTCACCTGCCGCTGGATCGCCTTGGCGGTGAGGGCAGTTTTAAACCCGGGAATGGATTCCAATTTATCCAATGTGCCACCCGTATGCCCCAGGCCCCGCCCACTGACCATGGGAACGGCCAACCCGCACGCAGCGGCCAGAGGTCCAAGAATGAGGGACACCTTATCGCCCACTCCACCAGTGGAATGCTTATCTACCGGGATTCGATCAATTTCAGAAAACTCCAGCATCTCCCCCGACCGCATCATGGCCAGCGTCAAGGCCGCTGTCTCTTCATTGGTCATGCCATTCAAGAAGGTGGCCATCAAGAGGGCGGAAGATTGATACTTCTTGAAGCTTCCATCGGTGACACCCTTCACAAAGAGTTGGATGTCTTCGATCGACAAAACGTCACCCTGACGCTTCTTTATTATTATTTCCTGTGGGGTATGCATAAAATCAAGCGAGGGTCATTACCGTGCCATTTCGTAGAGGAAGCGCACCAAAACGGGCAACCAGAGTCTGGGCCAGGTCGGCGAAGGTGGAACGTACCCCCAGATTGGGAGATCCGGGCGTCCGTCCCTTCTCCTGAATGAGCAGAGGCACATACTCCCGAGTGTGGTCAGTTCCCCGATAAGTCGGGTCGCACCCATGATCAGCTGAAATGATAAGCAGGTCCCCGTCTTCCAGGACGTCCATCAGCTCCGGAATAAACGTATCAATGGCTGCAACCGCATCATGATAGCCTTGAGGGTCGCGCCGATGTCCGTAGATCATATCGGTATCGACGAGGTTCACAAACACAAAGGCACTCTCGGCCTGGGGCTCACTGAGAAGGGTGCGGGTGCGCGCTAAACAGGCAGGATTCCCTTTATCCGGGTGCAAATGGGAAAAACCCTGACCTGAAAAAATGTCACCGATCTTACCCACACCATGGGTGACGACCCCTGCCTCCTGCAGGATATCCATGAGACAGGGTTCAGGCAGCGGGATGGAAAAGTCTTTTCGTCGACTGGTCCGCTCGTACGCGCCCGACTCCCCGATAAAGGGCCTTGCGATGACGCGGCCCACACTCAAATCAGATTGATCACATAGCCGGCGCACACCTTCGCACATTCGGTAGAGCTGTCCCACCGGTATCACCGACTCATGAGCAGCAATTTGAAAGACGGAATCCGCGCTTGTGTAGACAATGGGATCTCCCGAGCTCACATGCTGATCACCCAATCTGGCAATAATCTCTGTTCCAGAGGCGGCCTCATTGCCGAGCACCGCGCAATTAAACTCCGCTTGAAACCCCTCCAGCAGCCAGTCCGGGAAGCTCGGCGCAACTTGGCTGAATTGATGAAAAGGCTGGTCAAGGACGATGCCAGCCAACTCCCAGTGCCCCGTGGTCGTGTCCTTGCCCGCCGATTGTTCGCGCATAACTCCATAATAGGCAGAAGGCTGCACAGGTGAATCAACCCCCGGGAGAGGATTCCCCAGTAACTCAGAGGCGAGGCCTAAGCCCATATGGCCAAGTGTGGGCCAACGGACGGGGCTAACGGTCTCGCAAATATGCAGCGCTGTGTTGGAACCGGGATCTCCAAACGCGGCCGCATCGGGGAGTTCCCCAATCCCGAAGCTATCTATCACGAGAAGCACCGCACGCATAGAAGAAATTTGGCTCGCCCCGCTTTCCCCCACAACATCAAATTCCTCTAAATTCAGACAGGTATTCTTGCCTGCCCGGATAACCCTCATCAAATTCCCTGCATGCGATCAAGACGTGACTTTCTCAAACAATCCGGATTTCTAGCGGCTGGATTCTTCGGGCTTCGCCAACTCTCCAGTGCCCAGGCAGGCATGGCCTCAGGTGAGCCCTCCCTGGCCTCCCAACTTCCCATGCGTCGAATTTCAGGCTATGGACCCTTGGTTACTGACCCTCAAAAAGTGTTCGACCTGCCCCGAGGCTTCTCCTACCAAATCATAGCAAAGAAAGGTGATAAGATGGATGACGGTTTTCTTATCCCCGGTGATGCGGACGGGATGGCCGCATTCGGCATGGAGGACGGACGCATCGGCTTGATCTGTAATCACGAGCTGAATTTCAGTGAATCGGGCAAAGGGCCATTCGGGCTTCGCAATCAGCTCCTTTCGGAGCAATATCGTCCCTTTTTATACGACTATGGCAGTGGTAAGGCCCCCCATCAGGGTGGAACTTCCACCATCGTTTTCAATCCCAAGACACAACAGAAAGAACTTCAATATTTAAGCCTGGCCGGAACCGAGAATAACTGCGCAGGAGGCCCCACCCCCTGGAATTCCTGGATTACCTGTGAGGAGACGACCACCAAGGCCAGTGAAGTCCTTGAAAAGGACCACGGCTACAACTTCGAGGTCCCCTTCTCTCCCGAAATTAAACCGGTAGACCCCATCCCTCTGGAGGAAATGGGCAGATTTCGGCATGAGGCTATCGCCGTTGATCCCCGGACGGGAATTGTATATCAGACCGAGGACATGGCGGATGGCCTGATTTACCGCTACATCCCTTACGATAAGGGGAATCTACACGCAGGCGGTAAACTGGAAGCCCTGGTCATTATCGGGCAGCCATCCAGAGATACCCGAAACTGGCCTGCAGAAAATCAACCCGTGTTCCCCGTCAATCAGCGTGTTCCGGTCAAGTGGATCGAAATCGAGGATGTCCGTTCGCCGGATGATAGTCTTCGCTTCCAGGGATTTGACAAAGGCGCAGCCCGGTTCGCTCGTGGTGAAGGCATGTGGTATGGCAACGGTGAAGTGTATTTCGCCTGCACCAACGGGGGCGCCATCGAAAAAGGTCAGGTATTCCGCTACATTCCCAGCCCTGATGAGGGCACCCCGAAAGAGACCTCCTCGCCCGGCACCCTCGAGCTGTATATCGAATCATCCGATCAGGACATCTTGAAAAACTGCGACAACCTCACGGTATCCCCGTGGGGAGATCTGTTCATCTGCGAAGATGGGGATGAACCATGCAACCTCGTTGGCGTCACGCCAAACGGATCCTTTTTCGAATTTGGAAGCAATACCCACAACAGTTCCGAATTGGCCGGAGTGTGTTTCGACCCCGGCGGAAATTGGTTGTTTGTCAATATACAAGGACCTGGACTTACCCTGGCCATTACGGGGCCCTGGAACCGGGCCATGAACGCTTAATGCCTGCTCCAATCTGGTTGAGGGGCCTGGCGCCCTGGTGGGTCTGCCTGCAGCTCCTGGCTGCTGGAGACCTGACCGATTCTCCTCCTTACCGCGTTTCGTTTGATCAACATCCGGCAGGTCCCTACACACAGGCAATGGCCAGAAATGATTGGCCGGGGCTCGAGTGGGCCCAACTCCACCAGCGGGGAACCATCACGCAAGACCCGGACACCATGCGTGACAAAGTCCTGAAGGTGGTCTACCCCGAGGGGGCATTCGGTCCCGAAGACGGGGGTATCCAGTTCCTGGTGTCGCTCCGACCCGCGGATGAACTATGGCTCTCATACTGGGTAAAATTTGAAACGGGGTTTGACTTCCGCCGCGGAGGAAAACTTCCCGGCCTCACGAGTCACGGAGCCAAATATTCTGGTGGAGTCATCCCAGAAGCGGGGGATGGCTGGAGTGCGCGGTATATGTGGAGGCAGGAGGGAACTGCCGAAATATATTTTTACTATGTCGATATGCCAGGTCCCTGGGGCGAATCACTTCCGCTGCGTACGAAATTTAAACCTAGCCATTGGCATCACCTCGTTCAACGCATCCGAATCAATACCCCGGGCAAATCTGATGGATCCCTCGAAGTATGGATAGATGGGAAACAGCTTATGTCTCAAACAGACATTCGTTTCCGGAAAGGCAAGCAGGGCCGTATTGATTCCTTTTACTTCTCGACATTCCACGGAGGGAATACCCGCGATTGGGCTCCCAATCACACCTGTCACGCCTTCTTTGACGACTTCCGGATCAGCACCGCCCCACCTCCAGGTCTGAGACAAACCGAGCGCTAAATCCCAAATCCTGGCCGCCAACCCGGAGAAGCTTATCGGGCTGAAGACCCTGAGGCAAACGGGAGCGTAGCCCACGATATGACTGCGCTGCCGAATGAAACATCCCGCCGCATGTGCACAAAAGATTGGCGGCAGGCCCAGTGCCCGTATACCGAAGACTGCTCAAAAAATAAATCGAATAGGGGAAACCAACTTGTGTTTACTTAGTGAACCCTGATGACCGAAACCCACGCCATCCACCTCTGCCTGAAACACCACGACCCCCGTGGGTTTGAATGGTTGGTACGCAAATACCGCCGGGAAGCCTTCATGCATGCCCGTGGGTTCATGGGCAACGAGGCCGATGCCGCCGACGTCTGCCAGGATGCCTTCCACCGAGCGTTCATGGCTATGCCTCGACTCGAACAAATGGACAAGTTCTATCCCTGGTTCTATCGAATCCTCCGCAATCTCTGTTTGAACCGGCTACGCGACACCAGGAAACACCGCGATGCCAACTCCGGGATCGATCCGGAGCAGGTGCGCCTCCTCGCGCCAGAGACGCCAAGAACAGTCACCGAAACGAATGAGCGCAGGGAGGAAATCCACGAAACCCTCGATCGAATGCAACCCGCATTCCGTGAAATCTTAATTTTAAAGTATTTCGACAAAATGAATTACGACGAGATTGCCGAACTCCTGGGTATCCAGAAAGGAACCGTCATGAGCCGGCTCTTTTACGCACGTAAAGCCTTTGCTAAAGCCTACAAACCCGAACAATAGCCCTTCCAACAAGTGATGAGACATGAAACCGTCTTCTGAAAAGTACAGCATGCTCCTCTCCGGATTCATAGATGGAGAACTATCGCCTGAAGAGGCGATGGAAGTGCAGGAGCAGCTCCAACGTAGCGAGGCGTTGAGGAAAGAATATGAAGAATTAATCCAGGTGGGGGATGCATTAGGAGGCATTTCTTTCATCGAACCCGGCGAGGCCGAATTGGAAAACCTCTGGAAGAGTCCCTTCGGGCACCTGGCCAAAATGACCGGCCTGTTCCTCGTCGTGGGCGGCTACCTCGCCGTCACCCTCTTCGGTCTCCTCCTCCTCTTCACCACCGATGAAGACATCCCCGCGGTATTTAAACTTGGTTTTTCGGCGATGAGTGTGGGCGCCCTGGTCTTGCTCATTGCAGTCATCCGGGACCGTTTCATTTCCTATCAACATGATCCCTATAAAGAACTTAAACGATGATCGTAACGACTACTGAAACCATCCCAGGAAAAAAAATCACCACGGTGTTTGGAACCGTGAAGGGCAACACCATCCGGGCTCGCCATGTGGGCCACGACATCATGGCCGGGCTGCGGACAGTGGTCGGAGGAGAAATCGATGAATATACCAAACTCATGGCGGAGGCACGCGAACAGGCCATTGACCGCATGAAAAAAGATGCCCGACGCCTGGGGGGTAACGCGGTTGTCGGTCTGCGGATCACCACGTCCATGATCGCGAGTGGCGCCGCAGAAATCCTCGCCTATGGCACTGCCGTCAAAGCAGAGGATTAAGAATACGAGGAAGACAGATCCACTTGTATCCCTGGAGGAGCTAATACTCAGGCTCACCGATGTGGCCAACATGATCGTCGCAGGACTTTTCGAGGGAGTCGGTCCACCTCAGCCCGCATGGCGTCATCCTATACCTTCGGCGGAACATGGAAACCGCATCCCGCCCTGAAACGCATGAGGTGCCTCTGGATAGCCATAGCCTTGTGCTCCGTCCTGGCACTGTTCGCCCCTTACGCGTTTGTTCCGGTTCTCCTTGCCCAACTCATTTACAAAACGCTATGGCTGGGCGCCTACGCCCTTCCCCTGCTGGGCTCAGGTCAAAAGAAAAAGCTGCCGGCCGGGTCTTGATCTTTTTCCTTATCTGGTTCCTAGGCCTCTGTGTGGCCATACCCTGGAGCGCCTTCATCACCCAGTTTACCGGCACAGGAAGCTGAGACTAAACGATTGACTTGCCAGAGCGGAACAAACCAACATCCGCAATCCACTTCCGTTTCTCTGTCTAAATGAAAATTGCTTTATTTATCCTGCTAACCCTATTCGTCCGCGACCTGGTAGAGCCTGACAACAAACGCTTCACTTTTCCCCGTATCTTTGGATGCGTTTTTGTATTTGGCCTCTTGGCGGTGACGAGTTATGTCATCTCCCCTCCGGACTGGCTCGATATTTACGAATACATTTTCGATGGAGTAGCTTTTGGGATCTACACCGCCATCGTGTTCCCTTTTATCTTCAAATCCCCGGTGAAGAACGGGGTCATTTACGGAGTGGTCATCGCAATTTTAACCATCGTTGCTCAGTTAGCCGTCCCTCTTATCTGGGGCTGGATCTCCAGTCGCGGTCCCGGCCAGCAGATTTTTTAATAGAATCATCGCCCCCCTGAAGCAACCCGTTGGAAATCAGTTAGCCTGGGCTCGTTGGGGCATCCCGGATTTGAAGCGCCCGTGCCCGTGTCGGGAGCAGCTAAAAAACGCTCGCCTCAGCCGTCCAATCGGCCCCTAAACACCAACCGGATGCCAGGTCGTCTTCGTCTCCATAAATGTCATGATTCGATACGGATCTTCCTTCACCGTGTCATAAATCCCCACTCGGCGAATATTCAAAGCGGCGTTCGCCTGAATGACCTGAATTGCCTGCGCATCCTCACCGTAATAAGCTACACCGTTTACATCCATGTGACTGCTCATATGAGGAAGCAATTCCTCCACACTACCGGTCAGCAGGTTAACCACCCCACCTGGAACATCAGAAGAATTTAAGATCTCCCCAAACGTAATAGCAGGAAGGGCACGGGTTTCAGACGCAAGCGTCACACAACTATTTCCTCCACAGATAACGGGAGCAATGGCGCCCACCAGTCCCGACAATCCGGTTTCTTGGGGGGCAAATATGGCTATAACCCCGGTGGGTTCCGGCATGGAAAAATTAAAGTGAGAGGAGGCCACCGGATTCACCGTGCTGAAGACTTGGGAATACTTATCGGCCCAACCCGCGAAATAGACGAGCGTGTCGACCGCCGTCATGACTTCCTTCTCTGCGGACCGCGGGGTGGATCCCAAAGAGACCAATTCGTCACGAAGCTGGCCCGCCCGCCCCTCCAGCATTTCTGCGATACGATAGAGAATTTGGCTCCGAAGATAGGCGGTGGCGGCAGACCAACCTACCTGGGCCTTGCGCGCAGCGACAACGGCATTCCTGAAATCCTTACGCGACCCCTGGCACACGTTCGCCAGCAGCTTACCCTCTGGGTCATAAAGCGGATAATACCGCCCACTCTCCGTCCGGGGAAACTTCCCTCCGATATACAACTTGTATGTCTTTCTAACTGCGACTCGGCTCATGATATCTTACCACTAAAGTTCACTTAAAAGCTAAAGGATAAATCGATTCCATTCCATTTGAGGGTGAGTTCCAAAGTTGAGAAGGTACCCGACTCTAGAGCCCGTAGCCTTCATGTAGTTGAGGAGCTGGGCCTCGTGTTCTGGACAAAGCTGTTTTACTGCTTTCAATTCCACAATGATTTCATTCCAGACTACTAAATCCGCGATATAACGTTTTTCTAAATACCTGTCTCCAAATCGAATGCGAAGCCCGACTTTGGAGGCAAAAGGAATGTCTCGCCTTCCAAGCTCCAATACTAAGGCTTCATGATAAACCTCCTCCAGAAACCCCGACCCCAAGGTTTTATAAACATGGAAAACGGCCCCCATAAACCTATAGCCCTCGTGGCTTAGAGGCTCCTCTACGGAAAGGGGTTCATCCAGGTTGTTTAGAGTCATTCAGTGAATTTTAGTGGTTCCTAATACAGCTCGACATAGGGCGCCAGACCTTGGAGTCCACCTTCGCGGCCCACCCCACTTTCCTTGTAGCCCCCAAACGGCGAGGTCGGATCGAATTTATTAAACGTGTTCGCCCAGATCACGCCCGCCCGTATCGCATGGGTGACTTTAAAGATTTTGGACCCCTTGTCCGTCCACACTCCACCCGACAATCCGTATGGGGTGTTATTCGCTTTCGTGATGGCTTCTTTAACCGTGCGGAAGGTCTGGATAGCCAGTACCGGGCCAAATATCTCTTCCTGCACAATCCGGTGACTTTGTGCGGTGTCCGTAAAAAGGGTCGGTTTATACCAATATCCTTTCTTGGGTAACCGCTGACCGCTTTGCCAGAGGCAAGCCCCTTCCTGCTCCCCTGAGTTAACGAGCAGCTTGATCCGCTCCAGCTGCTCGGCAGAATTAATCGCCCCAATATCGGTGTTCTTGTCCAGGGGATCCCCCACCACCAGGGTCTCCATCCTCCGTTTCAATTTTCGAATGACTTCTGCGGCCACACCTTCCTGAACAAAGAGCCGGGATCCGGCGCAACATACGTGACCCTGGTTAAAAAAGATCCCGTTGACGATTCCTTCGACCGCCTGGTCTATCGGAGCATCATTGAAGATCAGGTGAGCCGCTTTACCGCCTAATTCCAAGGTAAACTTCTTTTTCGTTCCGGCCACAGCCCCTTGAATCCGCTTGCCGACTTCAGTCGACCCGGTGAAAGCCACCTTATCGACATCCGGATGCTCCACCAGGGCTGCCCCGGCATCTCCATAGCCGGGAATAATGTTCACCACCCCTTCAGGAATTTCGGCCTCCTGAATCAGCTCCGCCAACTTCATCGCCGTCAATGGAGTAGTCTCGGCGGGTTTCAAGACTACGGTATTCCCACAAGCCAGGGCCGGGGCCAGTTTCCAGGCCGCCATCAACAAGGGAAAGTTCCAGGGAATCACTTGCCCGGCGACCCCGAGGGGTCGGGCTTTTCGCCCCGGAAAGGCATAGTCTAATTTATCGGCCCAACCCGCATAATAAAAAAAATGGGCCGCAACCAGGGGTATATCCACATCCCGGCTTTCCCGGATTGGCTTGCCCCCATCCATGGATTCGATCACCGCAAACTCCCGCGCACGCTCCTGGATCAAGCGGGCCAACCGAAACAGGTACTTCCCCCGTTCCCGGCCGGGCATCGGCCCCCACACCTCATCATAGGCCTTCCGGGCAGCTTTAACCGCCTTATTGACATCAGCCTTTCCCGCCTGAGAAACCTTGGCGAGAACTTCCTCCGTAGCAGGATTGACTGAATCAAAGGTTTTCCCTGTCGATGCTTTTACAAACCTTCCATTGATAAACAAGCCATAGGCCTTGTTCAGGCGGATAGCGATACTCTCGGGAGCGGGAGCAAACCCCGCTCCATGCACAAAATCATGGGGGTCGGTGGGGGGCTTTTTCTTTTTCTTGGTTTTGGATTCCTGCAACATCTCAAATCTTCTATAGTTTCGCTTCACATCTTAGTCCAACGAGTAGTAATCCCCACTCTGGTATATGCCGCTGAGTTGCTTAACAATCTGCATCAAAAGGTCATTCGTCAGGGTGCTGGCCCCAAACCGGAACCATTCCGGAGTCAGCCAATCCGGCCCGAGGGTTTCCTTGACCATGACAAGGTAGGCAATAGCCGTCTTCGTATCACGAATCCCCCCCGCCGGCTTCATGCCTACCATCTTACCGGTACGGTCCATAAAATCCCGTATCGCCTCTAACATGACCAGGGTCACCTCCATCGTCGCCCCCGGGGATATTTTCCCAGTTGAGGTTTTTATAAAATCAGCCCCAGCTTCCATCGAGATTTCGCTGGCCCGCCGAACATGATCCAGAGTTTCCAACTCACCGGTTTCCAGAATAACCTTTAGGTGGACCTCACCACATACTTCCTTCGTAGCGGCGATCTCATCAAAGATCGCATTGTATTCACCTCGTAAATACCGACCGCGAGAAATCACCATATCAATTTCATCCGCTCCCTCCTCCACCGCATACCTAGTATCTGCCAGACGTGTGGTAAACTCTGCCATTCCGCTGGGAAATGCGGTGGCCACACTGGCGACATGAATCGTCGTGCCCACCAGGGCTTCTTTGGCGACCCGGACCATGTTGGGATACACACAGATGGCTGCTACATGAGGCAATTCCGGCATTGCCGGATACGGATGAATCCCTTTGGCGCAGAGTTGACGGACCTTACCAAGTGTGTCCATCCCCTCCAGGGTCGTCAAATCGATCATACTCAGAGCGAGGCGAATCGCCGACTGTTTCGTCTCCTTTTTGATACTGCGTGTGCGGAACCGCGCGCATCGTTCCTCAACACCCACTTGGTCGATTGACCGGGTGTGCTTAAAATCAATTGAAGGGGCAGCCATAACGTTGAAACAGTTTGGGTGAGAGAAAGCAGGACTACTGCAGCATATCCTTCCTTCTCCATGCAAGACAAACCTATCGCGGCTGCGCCAGGTAACTGGCAAACACCCCAAACCCAATTCCCGACAAGGCCTCAATAATCACCCCCAAATCCACCGGTCATCCACCCCTTGAGTGAATAACCAACCCTGAATCCCTTAGGGGGTGGAGGATTCAGCCAAGATGTGGGGCTTGAGGCGGGAAGGTCAAAGGAGTGCACAGAAGTGCTCGACTGAAGAGCTGACCAACGAACACGCCGCATGTTGGCGAAAGGTGGAATTGGGTCCCTGCACAAAGTGGCCGCAGGCCCGGTGTAATTTTATCCCCCACTCAAATCCACCGGTCATCCGCCCCTTGAATGAGCAACCAACCCTGAATCCCTTAGGGGGTGGAGGATTCAGCCAAGATGTGGAGCTTGAGGCGCGAAGATCGAGGGAGTGCACAGAAGTGCTCGACTGAAGAGCTGACCAACGAACACGCCGCATGTTGGTGAAAGGTGGAATTGGGTCCCTCCAACAAAGTGGCCACTGGCCCGGTATTCGTTCCTCCCCCGCCCAAATCCACCGGTCATCCACCCCTTGAATGAACAACCAACTCTGAATCCCTTAGGGGGT
>JANQKZ010000007.1 GCA_028280845.1 Opitutales bacterium
CCGATTGAGGAAACGCCCCATCCGCGAGTCGTAGAAGCGGTAGCCGTAGTGGTGCAGGTCCGTGTCCCGGATGCGGAACTTCGTGTTATAGCCGAGCAGCTGGTTCCCCAGGTAGTACTCTGCCAACCAGTCTTCATAGGTTTCCCTAATTAGTTTGCCGTATGGGTCGTATTCAAACGTGGCCTGAATCTGATGGTCGGTGGTGTTGATGTATCCATATACGTTACCCATGCCATCATAAATAGGCAGGTAAGATTCCCCATACGCTGAACCATAAACCGAAAGAAGGCCGCCTATTCCCCCAGAACCATCGAGCGAATCCAGAATGTCCAATCCCCAAGAGTAAGTCCGGAGCATGGGACCTGAATAATTAATGGTTTCAATAGGTTTCCAGCCGTCATAAATGATGCGGTATTTGTAAAGTCTGTTATCATTATCTTCAACTAACCCCTCGTAGGCCGCGATCTCTGCTATTCTTCCCATGTAGTCATAGGTAAAGAGGATGAGTCGTTTGGAGGAGGAACTAATCGGCATGCTTGAAATAGTCTTCATTTCAGTCACGCGGTTTTCGGCATCATAGGAATACTCCCACTGCCCGTCAGTCAGAATATTCCCATCAGAATCATAGGTATAAATGTAATCATTTTCCCGATTAAACTCCCAGACATAGGCTGAGTCGACCTGAGTGCCTCCATTAAAAATATCAATATCGGCGTAATCCCAAATCGGGTTTGTGGCATTGCTGGCAGTTGTGGCAAAATCGTGAAAATACTTATGATATTTGTTGCCGCTGGGAATGGTAATTCCATCTACCTTAACCGTGTAACTCGCATTATCGATGAACCCGGCCGCATCTATGGTGTTGTCCTGGCCGGTGATTGAGATCTGGTTGTTTTTATTCCTTCCCCAGGCGTGGTTGGGGTAGGTGTCCACTTTAACGTTAGTGCGGTTGCCAATTTCATCGTATTGATAGCTGTGGTCGCGCCCACTGATATCGGTGGTGGTGGGATTGCCACTACTACTGGCCACAGAGGTTTCCGATCCCGTCAATTGTCCGCGTTTGTCGTAGGCATAATCCACCGCGATGCCATAACCACTGGATTGATAATCATCAAAGAGTTCTCCTTCCTGGTGGACAAAATCGATCAAACCGCGATTTCCCGATTCGTAGGTGTAGTTGAACTTCGCCGCCTGCACCCCATTGTTGTATTTCGTCTCAATAGCGCTGACAAGCCCCCGGTTGGGCTCCGACATGTAGCTTTTGGTCACCTGATAATCCGTTCCCCTGGTGACGGTCGCAACCTTGGAGGAATTCGAGGCGTAGCCGTAGGTAAAAGATCCTGCCGGTGTCGAAATACTGGAAATCAGCCCCGTGGTGGCGTTGAAACTATGGGTGACATTCAGCTCGGTTGTCGTTCCCCGCTTGACTCCGTAGCCTGCAAAACGCCCGGAGTTTCCTCCGGTACCATAGTTGTACGTAACATATCTTTTCGTGCCATAATAGCTATAGTGGGAAGGAAGTTCCTCCTGATTAAGAGTAAGGTCGGAATTGTAGGTGAAGGTTCGAGTTCCCAAACCATCGACTACGGTATTCACTCCCCCGTGGCGGAGATAGGTGTAGGTCACATCAGGGGTGGTGTCGCTGTAATTGATATTGGTCAGTTCATTGAGGCTATTGTAGGTGTAAGTCGTGGTCACCCCTCTCCTCCAGGTCCGCACTTTGACATTCCCGTATTTGTCATAGGTGTACTGCGTGTAGTTGCTCGTCACCGGATATGTTTTTTTCTTCAGGAGCCCGTCAGCGGCATGATACTCAAAGGTGGTTTCATCAAGAAACTGGGTCGGGGCACTGTCGGATCCCGTATAAGCCTGCCGACTCGTTTGTATTTTCGTAAGATCCCCATAATTGGACTCGTAGGTATACCAGATGGGATTCGAACCCGCACCCCGTTTTTGGGTCACCTGGTTGCGCGTGTTATAGGTGATGTATGTTTTCCCATTATCCGGACCGGTGATCTCGCTCACGCGGCCCACATCATCATATTGGTAGGTTGTGGTGTAATTATTGCCCCCTTCCTTCTCTCTGACCCAATTGACCAGGTTGGTCTTTGAAATGTAGCTCGTCTCGGTCCGGTTCCACCCCGTCCAATCGGTGGCATAGACGCGGCCATGATTGTCGTATTCCATGGTTTTCTCGGACCCGTCGGGGTAATCTACCGTGTAGAGCTGACCGCCATCAAAGGTGTGGACCTCCGAAGCAGAGGCTTCAGGTACATCCACGGTGATAACCTTGTTATCATTGCCGCCTGAGACCGTGACCTGGGTCTTCGTGGTTTGCCCATTGATATCCACCACGAGCGTTTCTTCCAATAGCGTGCTGGTTAAGCCGGTCATGCGCTCTTTTACCGTTTGGATCACCTTTTCCGTGCCACTGGAATTAGTCGGCCAGGTCGAATAGACCGATTTTTTCCACCAATACCCGCCCTCAAGGACGTAGCTAACCTCCTGCCTGGAGATTCGGTCGGTCGAATTGGTGGTGAGGGAACCCGAACCATTGGTATCGACCCCGAAAATATCCAGCTCACCAAGGGAGTCATAATTGTAGCGTAAATCGCTTAATCCGGTCCGCGTAGTCCGGTAGAGCTGGCCATCATTGTTGTAATAATGCGTTTCCGTATACCCCCCGTCCGATGTGGATTTGATCGTTGTTACGACTCGGCCCAGAAAGTCATAGCGCGTTTGCAGGCTCCGGATGGACGTGGTATTCCCCGTTCGCTCGACGACCTCAAATTTAGAGGAGGGAAAACTGTAGCCATAGGTTTTTTTAATGAGCCCGGTTCCGGAAATTTCCTTTATTTGACCATCGCGAAAACGAATGGTGGAAACGGTCCCTCCCCCGGTAACGGATTGGGTCACCGTTCTCCCCCCATTACTATGGGTAATCGTGGTAATGATTTTGTCGCTACTCGAGGTATTATTTTCCGTCACTTTTTCAACCAGCCCCCCGGTCGTATATTCCGTTTTCTTCACGACCTCGGAACCCGAGGGCCCAAGCTTCTCCTCGGTCACCCGGCCACTGCTGTCCCGGACAAATGTCGTGAGATAAGTGGTCGCCCCATAGGTGGCATTCGCTATCTTCGGTCGGGAAATTTGGGTTAACTGATTCAGGGTATCGTAACTATACGTAGTCCGGGCACCGGCTTCATCCTCCTCAGCCGTCTTGTTAAAGCCGGTATATTCCGCTTCATATAAAACCGCATTTCCGTTTTTGATATCCTTCTTCTCGGTAATGTATCCTTTTGAATTGTGGCTGAAGGCATACAACTTCACCTGGGTCGTGGTCTGGCCGGTACCCGATTTCACGGCGACCTCTTCCCGGATAGTCCGTCCGTAATCATCGACTATGGTGGAGGACAGGAGAGACTTATTCGCCAGTGCGTAAACCGTGGCGATCACCCCCCGGTCAGTATATAACACACTCCCCGTCTGGGATGAATCCCATCCATTTATTTTCGTGATTCGATAGTCTCCGGACCCCGAGGTAGAAAAGCTGTTGTTCGTGGTATTGTACGTCCCTTCCTGATAGCCATAGGCAATGACACGACCGTCAGGAAACTGGGTGGCGACAGGTATCCTGTCATAAAACCCATAACTGATATAGATGTATTCCCGGGTGGTCTCTTCATTGGACCCATCCCGGAAGTTTTCAATAGTCCTCTCTAATACGGCTCGGTTTCCCGTAGATGCATTATTGATGAACGTATTCGTAATGACTTGTTTTCCTACCATAACACTGATGGTCCCAGCCCGGACATAGCGCAGGACGTTGGTTTTCATAATATCCCGATAGGCCGCATCTGCTATATACGTGTATTCGGTATACTTGGAATTGCTTAAACTCGTTGTCGGCGTGCTGCCGGGCAGAGACGTATCTTTCCACGGGCCAAACTCCCGGTGTACTTTTCCCCTGCCCGACCAGGCGTTTTGATACACAAACCACTGCCAGTCCCCATCCGGGTGCTCCACATTTTTCAGTTTATATTTCCCGGCCCCATCGCTGCTACTGGTGTAATAATCATACTTAGTCACAAAGGTGCTGCCATTGCCCGCCAGGGATACTTCGGTGAGCTCCTTTCCCCAGGTGTAGGAGGCAAATTTTCTGGTCTCCACAGTAGAATTATTCGTGTGGGTGCTCGAATCAGAAATAGACAGGGTTTCCGTATAGGGAAGGCTGGAAGCGCTGTAAGACTTCCGTATGCTTCGCAGCAGCGTCCCGCTGCTGTTTTTCAACTCAATCCGATAGTCCGTGGAAGAGACTTTTCGATATAATGTATCCACAATACCTCCGCCACCGTCCTCCCGCCTGATATTCAATTGATCAGTGGCCGGCCTGGAGATCGTGTACTTAATAAATGCTGCGCCGGAGGGAATGTATTTCGTCCCGTCATAGGTCGCGCTCTGGCTGTCAAAGACTTCGATGGTGTATTGGGTTGTGGTAACTTCATTGATATCAAACAGCCCATTGGGGGTCATGATTTGCTTACGGGTCGAGGTGGGGGTTCTGATAATGACCTCTCCGCTGTATGACTGGAATTTCAGGGCATTGAAGTCATAGATGGCGGAATTAATGGCTTCCTGCCGGATCATGATAGTCCCTGCCGAGTGGCCATTTTTCAGGTTACCCGCGCTGATCCCCCAGATCACTTTATCGATGCCAAAGTCCTTTATCACTTCAGTGCCTACCGGCGCAGGTTCGGCCAAGGCAGTGGGATAGACATTGATGGCTATGGTGGTGAACCCCGGGGTCGGAGATATGATATTTCCATAGAAATCAAATAACTCAGCCGGTTCGCTATTGATGTAGACCTCAAATCCCGGGATGGTCTGAACAAAAATCTTCATAGACGTAATACCCGTGTAGTCCAGATCCATGGTATAGGTTTTGTACGGCTCCAGAAAGGTAATGGCGGATGCCCCCGTATAAGTCGAGGAGTCCGGTTGGGCGGGATGGTTACTGATATCGTTAACCGATATCCTGAGGTATGAGGTTCCCGGATAGTCGGTATACGAACCATCAATATAAACCGGAACGTCAATCGGGTTATCCAGTTGTTGGCCAAACCCGATGGATGAAAAATATGCACATAGAATTACAAAACTAATTAATTTCTTCATTTTATCCCTCTCCAAATTTAAATGTTATTGTCTTGCCCGCTCCTCGTTGGATTTCCGCTCCTGAATCAAAGCCACATAGCGCTTCGACACCTGTTCATTTTCATTTAACTCCAGCGCTTTATTGAAGTACCGCAGGGCCGCATCTTCATCCTTTAGCTGGTAGAAGTAAGCCTGGCCCAGTTGCCGGTACATATCCGCCGTTTCTACGCTCGAATGGTCGGGAAAGCGCCGCTCAAAGTCCGCAAGCCCGGATCCAAATTCCCGGATCAACCCAATGGTCAGCTCATCCTTCCCCTGTGTTTTCGCCTCCCTGGCCAAGGTCAGCATATCCCGCAGGACAAACCGTTTCTGGTACTGCTCCTCCAATTGACCTTCATATTTTTTTGCGAGGAACTCCTTCGCCTGGCTTGGATTTTCTATTTCCTGGCTCAGGGCTACTTTTAAGGCCTCCCCACGGGGGAGGTCAGCGCTCACTTCCTCTTGGGAATAAGACGCGGCGGACAGACCGGTTATAAGCACAATGACTGGAATAAAGCGTTTCATGGGTTTATTTGGCTAAAGTTAATCCTTTGGGGCGGTTGGCGTATTTATTGCGAAGGGCTTCCATTTTCTCCCGGCCCTCGATTGCAACCAGGCGTTCAAATGCGATTTCCATTTTGTCTAACCAGACGATTTTAGTTTTCCCCCGGTCGGAAACGATCTCCCCTGTTTCGGGCGGAACGGAAGCAACGCCTGGCTTCTCCGGTTCAGCCCATGCGGCGTTGAAGGAATAATCGAACAACCGTTCTCCCTCATGGGGAAGCAGCACGTCGTTCGTAAAGGAGAACGAGCTGATAACGGGCCTTATGGCCTTCGCGGATGCACTCGGCTCATCCGCAAAGTCAGCTGAAACCCGACCGCTCTCGGTGGAAACTGCCACCCAGAGCGGGAGCCCCTCTAACCCTGCATCAAGCACCCGTATCCATAATTTCGTACGATTCCCCTCGACCTCGCTGACGAAGCTTAAATCTGCCGCACCCCGGATTCCCGCAAGTTCGGTAAATACAGCCTCTCCGGTGTTCAGGATGTCGACTTGGAAAAACCCGGAAATGGTTTCCTCGGAAAGGGGATTTCCATAATATCCCCAAAGGGTGTCCGGGTAAGAAAATGCTCCTAAGGGAACATTGGATTCAACAGATAACTCATCAATCAGGATACCGTCCTGAGCAGCAGCGATGTGGATTAATCCTCCCAGTATAACCAGGAGCAAGCGGGGTGTTTTCATTTTTGATCCTCCAGTTGTTGTTGCAGAGGATCGAAGCGAAATATTCTCCTTTCAACCACGTGTCCTCTAACCACCATATAAAATGATAAGCTTTTCTCAAAAAATCCAGCATAAGTTATTCACATTCCATGCGCGCCTCTCTATTAGCGGATCTAAAGTTGTTTGGCGATGAAATATCTCCTATTTCATCGCCGGAATTGTGTATCATTATTCTCGATACTTCCCCAAAAATAGGGGGTCTCCCCCAGAAAAATCCGTTGCCGTTCGGTTACACCTGAATCCTGGCTCTCGTTTAGAAAATACAGGAAAGGAGAAGCTCCCTATCGCGATCTCCAGGTGTAGGGTTCGGCCTGCCGGCCAATAGGGCATCCGCTTGCAATAAGCATTGTCCATCAAGCATTAAGCCATAAGCATGAGCCCCATGAAACGCTTCCTGTTCACCCTGCCCTTGCTCCTGCCGCTGTGCGCTGTTGCCGAATCCCCCACCGTCCAGGATGTGATCGACCGCATCCGGGCTGAAGCGGACCACCCGGTCCGTGAGACTACGGTGGACACGATCAAGATGGGATCTCCGGACGCGGAAGTTACCGGTATCGTGACGACCTTTATGCCAACCCTCGCTGTGCTCAAAAAGGCAGTCGAACTCAATTGCAACCTCATCATTCCCCACGAGCCCCTGCTCTATAATCATTGGGACAGCCTGGACGGGTTTGAGAACGATGCGGTGGTAGCGGCCAAGCGGCAGTTTATCGAAGACCACAAGCTGACCATCTGGCGCTTCCATGACCTGATCCATGACATGCACCCGGATGGGATCTACGCGGGCATGGTCAGGCGACTCGAGTGGACCGCCTTCCAGAACCCCGACCACAAAATGCTCTTCAAGCTGCCGGTCGAAACCCGCCTCCGGACCTTTGTCGACGTACTGGCCCGGAAGTACCCGGAGGCCGAGATCCGGGTGGTCGGTAACCCCGACATGCAATTCAGCGGTTTCGGCATGGCAGTGGGCGCCATGGGGTCGCGTATTCATTTTCCGCTCCTGCAAAAGGATGAAGTAGAGGTCCTGGTCATCGGCGAAGCCAATGAATGGGAAGCGATCGAATACGTGAGAGATGCCGGCGAAGCGGGCATCCGGAAAGCCCTCATCATTCTGGGACATGCCATCTCGGAAGAGGACGGCATGGCCTGGTGTGCGGAATGGATCCAGGGCATAGTCCCCGAGGTCCCGGTCCATCATGTGGAAGCCGGTGACCCGTTCTGGGCCCCTTAACCCCATACATAAAGGATTGTAGGGCCCCCTGCTTGCAGGGTGGCCGAGCCACGGTCAAATAATGCTTACCCAGCTGCCTGTCTAAACTGGATAGTCGATTAGAATTTAGTTTTCAGCCACGTTGCCAGCAACGGGCCCTACCCGTAGAGAAGGGGGTTCCAATTTAATTTTTACCGTAGTTCAAGAACGCGCTACAGGTCCCGGATCGCCTCAGTCGGGTTGATTTTCGATGCCCGGAAGGCCGGGAAAAAGGCGGCCAGGAGCGACACGGTGGAAATCGCCACCAGGGGAAGGATGAACACGAGCGGGTGTCGGAAATCGATGTTCTGTAAGTTGGCTGCCAGACCCTGTAACAGCCCGAAGCCGATCAGGAGGCCGAGGGGAATGCCGATGCCCAGTTGCCAGAAGCCACTCCGCATGACAAGCTGCATGATCTTGCGGGGAGACGCTCCCAAGGCCAGGCGTATACCGAATTCGCGCGTCCGCTGGGTCGCGGCGAAGGAAATCACTCCATAGATCCCGATCGACCCCAGGAGCAGGGCCACGAACCCGGAGGCGGCAAAAATCGTGGTAATGACCGTGAGGCCCCGCATGTTTTTATCCATCCGCATGGCGACCGACATGGGTTCGCGGGCCACGATGTCGGGATTCACCTCACGGACAATCTTTTCCAAAGTAGGGATAAACGCCGCAGGGTCCCCCTGGACCTTCATAAAAATAGTCGCGCCTCGATCGGCCGCCTGGTTCGACACCCGGAAGAGGTGCGGCATATCGTTTTCCGTATCCATAGCGCTGAAATTCAAATTGGGGACCACACCGATGATGCGGACCCAGGGAGCATCCGAGCGCCAGGTATCGCGAATTCGGCGACCGATGGGCGAAACATCCGGCCAAAACTGCTTCGCCATCGCTTCATTGATGATACCGACCCACTCCTCGGTTTCAGAATCTGTTTCCCCCATCGATTCGCCATCGGTCTGCAGGAAATCACGGCCTTCTACCGTTTTAATTTCGAGGGACCGGAAGTAATCCCAGGAAACCAGCTCCTGCCGGATCGTCTCATATTCGTCGGGCCGGGAGTAATCCTTGCCCTCGACCACCACCCGACTGGTCCAGGGGAAGACCATGGAGTGGGAACTGGTTTGAGCGGCAAACTCAACTCCGGGTTGTTCCTCGAGCCGGCGGTCCAGCTCAGTGTAAAAGGCGACCACATCCTTATCTCTCGGGATCTGTTCCTCGTTTATGCTGACCTGGGCTTGAAGAATGGTTTCCGGATCAAACGGGTAGTCATTGGAGGTAGCCACCATCGAAGCCCACATCATACCGAAAGCCCCCACAAGAGCGGCCAGGGAAAGTGAGATCTGGAAGATAATCAGGCTCTTGTTAAATCGTCCGACTTTTAGCCCTGAGGAGGACCGGGTCTGGTCTGCCAGCAAATGGCTGATCTCCAGCCGGGACGCAGCCCAGGCCGGGTACAAGCCCGACAGGAGGGCCGTTCCACAGATCAGGACCGCCAGGAGGGCGATCGTCTTCATAGAAATCGTCAGATCAAACCAGAAGGGAAGATCCACATCACTGAATGACCCACCGAACCAATCGAGCGCATACAGGGAGAGCAACAGCCCAAGGAGACCACCGGCAAAAGTGATCACCGCAGTCTCCGTGAGAATTTGGGTCATGAGCCGACCACGGGATGCCCCCACCGAACGCCGGATGGCTAACTCCTGAGTCCGGGCCACGGATTTCGCCAGGATCAGGTTGGCTACATTGGAACAGGCAATGAATAGCACCAGGACAACCGCGGCCAACATGGCCAACAGGACCTCCTCGCTCTCATCCATGAAAAAGTGGATGAAAGGGACCAGCTCGAAGTTGAGGTAGAGCTCGTTGGTATCTGGATTTTGCTCCGCCATGCGGGCTGCGATCTGGTCCAACTCCGCCAGAACTCCCGCTTCGGTCATTCCGTCCGGGATGAAGCCGAATGCCCATACCGCCTCAGAGTCCGAGCGCTTATCTTTGTATCGGTCTTCCTGATACGGAATCCATACATCGTGGGCTACGGGAAACCGGAACCCTTCCTCCATCACACCAACGATCGTGTGCGTTTGACCGTTTAAGCTGACATTCTGGCCGACCACATCCGGTTCTGAATCAAACTGTTCGACCCAAACCCGATAGCCAATGATGACTACCTTCTCCGCCCCAAAAACATCTTCCCCCTTGTAGAACCCTCGCCCGAGAGTCGGGCTGTTCCCCAGGATGTCCAGCCAGTTGGCCGATACCTGGGCGGCATTCCAGAGTCGGGTCGCATCTTCCGACCGTAGATTGGCCCCCGTTCCTGTCCAAAAACCAAGCTCATCAAAGACCGTCTGCTGCTCCGCGATATCATCAAAGTCCTGAATCCGGATGAACGGGAACATGTTTTCCACCGGCATCTGCCACCGCAGGATACGAAGGTCTTTCCCCCCCGCAAAGTTGGGCCCCTTGAGGATGGTTCCGTCCACGATGGTGAACATCGCCGTGACCAGCCCAATCCCGATGGCCAGCGCCGCCATCGACATAAAGGTGAAGCCGGGATAACGCTTCAGGTGGCGGGAAACGTATTTTAAATCGAGCCAGAGGGTATGTAGATTCATGGAGTCAGTCGGCTATATGCGCCGAAAACCAGAACTACACACACGACCAAGCTTCGCAAACTGTGAGCCAGCGAAACAGGTATGTTGATGAAGGGATCCACGCGCACAAGTTAATCAGGGTGAGGGTGCTGCAATGGATACTGTTCGGGGGGATGTAAACGGAAGAAGCAGTTAAACAGTTGTTTGAATGGGGCCGCTGAGCAAGCAAAATCGGAACCCCGCCCAAACTTTTAATAGAAACCGACCATGGCCGGGGATGCGTTGCGGGACTTGACGACACCACCCGGCTTCTCCGTCGTGATGGCAAATGCCTGCGGAAGTAACACGGGCAAACGCGGCTCAAATTCAATCCTAAGCTCATCCCCTTCAGCGCCTTGAGTAACATTGAACACTCCGGCATCAATGGGAAAATCGGCATCTCTCAGGGGATCGATGACCCAGAGTTGATACTGGAAATCGGTCGGGTCATTGGCAGGGAAGTTGGAAAGCACCAGAACACCCTCCTGCGTGGTCGTATTCCATTCCACATAACCGCTGGCATCCTCGAAATCACTGCGTCCCGGGGCAAGATCGACCCTGACCCATTCACCTCCGGCTTGAAGCGAAGGCTCCACGATCCGATCCGAGGAGGTCGAATCAGGACGGGTTACCAGGGACACCAGGGCGAATACAAAGCAAGCTGCCGCCACTCCCCAGGCCGGCAGGGGGGAACGGAACCAGTCCACCCGGCTCGACTGGCTAGCTACCGCGGGCTCAAAGGAATCAATATCGGATTGCAGCTGCTGTTTCAAATCATCTGGAAGTTTCGCATTGGGGGAGCCTGCTAAGGAAGCTTGCAGCTCAGCGATCAGGGCTTCCTCTTCCTCGTATGAATCCAGGGGTGGGTATTCCCTGGAGCCAGGCTCGAGAAGCTTGTCGAACACGTCTTTTCTCGGTTTGGATGATTCTGGGGATTTCATGACGAAAACGAAGGAGTTGGGGATTGTTTCAGGTTTTGCCTCAGGCATTCCAGGCCACGCCGGACATGTGACTTTAGCGTTCCCAGGGGAATCGACATCAACTGAGCCGCCTCGACTTGGGTATAGCCTTTTCCGATGACCAGCTCGATCGCCTGCTGTTGGTCTTTAGACAGGGATCGCAACTCGGTTTCCACCCGGTCGAGCCGGTCAGAAATAACACCCTGACCGGAAAAGGCTGCTGCCTCCGGGATGGACGCCAGGGTCCTTGAAGCATCCAACGGCTCCGGATCCCGTCGTCGGCTTACCTGGCGGAGCCGGTCCAGAATTCTACGCCGGGCCAGAATCGCGATAAAGGTGACAGGTTTGCCCCGTGCGGGGTCAAACCTGTCGGCCTTATGCCAAAGCTCTAAAAAAATATCCTGAACGGTTTCTTCCGCATCTTCTCTTCGCAGGTATTTTAGGGCCATCGACCAGACCAGGTCACCGAACAGGTCGAGGCATTCTCGCATGGCGGACTTGTCACCGGCAGCGATGCGCTGCATGACAATAACAGACTGAGAGTCAGGATCCATTGGCCTGGAGAATACCTTGCCCTAGTTCAGCATGGCCAAAGCGTCATCCAGGGCGTAACGCATCTCCCAGGCACGCTGGCCGGAATTGTGCATCTGCCTGGCAGCTTGCAGTCCCTGGCGGAGGCGCTGCCTGACTTCCATAGGGACATTGGCGGAATCCATGTTCAGCACCGCAAAGGCGGCCAATTCATACATATCCGCACAGGCCCCATGTTGGCCCATGTTGAACAGGGGGACGCCCTTCTCGATCGCCATCTCGATGACCGAGGCGGAGGCCTGTCGCTTACTCGAGGATTTGCTCGGCAGGAGCACGGAATCGACGATATGGATGACTCCATTGGAGGCTTCGATATCAGCCGTCACGACGGAACCATTGGCAACTTGGAGTCGACCGTTTGCCATTTCAACGGGGAGAAAAATGGAAGCCAGGGTGTCGAGGTCGGACTGGGTGAACAGCTCATCCGAATAGACCCGCTCCGGAATGACGTGATAGGATAGTATTTCTACCAGGGTTCCACGATTCTCCGGCTTGAGCAGCGACTCTATCGTCCCTGCAGGCAGGGCGGCAAAGGCTTCGTCTGTGGGGGCAAACACTGTGATGTTGTCAGTCGCACTCAGCGCATCGGCGAGGCCGGCTTCGGTGGCCGCCTGAAGCAAAGTATTGAAAACTCCGGCTTCTCCTGCGGTTTCGACGATATTGTTCGACCGTGGGAGCAAGACCTGGTCGATCACATGAACAACGCCATTTTGCAGGAAGAGGTCAGCCTGGATGATTTTGGATTCGTCCACGGTTAGTTGGCCGTTCTCGAAGTTTATATCCAGGCGCTGTCCGTTGAGGGTGCTCGCACTGCGAACTTGAGTCGCCTGCCGGGCTCCCACTTCGCCTGAAACGACGTGATAGGTGAGGATTGCCGTCAGTTGATCTTTACTTTCCGGCTTGAGCAGCGATTCGACCGTTCCCTTCGGAAGCTTGGCAAATGCCGCATTGGTTGGCGCAAACACGGTGAACGGTCCCTCTCCGGTAAAGACATCCACCAGGTCTGCTGCATCCAGAGCAGCCAGGAGGGTGGAAAAGGTGTCCGTGGCGGCTACCGCCTGGGCAATCGTCTGGTCTTGACGTGGCGGGTTTGCCCCTTGGGCGAGAACATCAGGGAGCAGGCCCAGCGCGAGGATCAGTGTGACAGTCGATTTTAATGGAGTCAGTTTCATGGTCATATTCTTGGGTTCGCCATGGTATTCGAAAAAAGGATCCCATATGGATGCACGAAATTGCATTTTTTTCAAAATACCGGCCTCAACGCTCAGCCACCGCGCCTTGTCCGACATGGGCCGCCTCTTCCTAATACCAACTGAATTACCCCATCCCTTGCTGTTAGACATGTTACCCCGATTCCTGACTATTCTGATATGTTTCTGGCTTCCCGGGCTCCTCGCGCAGGACACCTGGGAGTTTACTCCCACCGGAGATCCTTTCTCCGAAAACTCGCTCCTGGATATCAGCTTCCTCAATGAGGATATCGCAGGCCAGACCGGTTGGATCTCAACCAACGCGGAGGGCGCGTTTGTCGATGGAGCGGGAAACCCGATTCGCTTTTGGGCCGCGGTCGCCGATGTGGAGCGGCAGAAACCCTACCCTACCCACCACTCCGATGTAGGCGGTTACCAACCCGAGCCGCTGCTGTCCAACCTGTCACGGTGGTTTGCCAAGCGCGGGGTAAACCTGGTCCGCTGCCATAGCCATATCAACCCGAATGATCCGGACACCGAGAATATGACCGATGTCAACATGGGGGAAATCGAATGGATCTGGCGCACCGTCGGAGCGATGAAGGCGGAAGGCATTTACACCGTGGTCTCCCCCTACTGGGCCAACACCATGAACAGCAACGACAACCGCTGGGGAACGGACTGGAACGGCCAACACCACGCCCTCTTGTTTTTCGAAGAAGATTTAATTTCCGCATATAAGGAGTGGCTCCGCGTTCTATTTACAACGCCCACCGACTACCTCGATGGCCGCACCTTGGCCGAGGAACCCGCCATGGCCGTATTTCAAATACAAAACGAAGACAGCTTCCTGTTCTGGACGATCAACAATCTGAACAGCGGGCAGAAGGCACGCCTCGGGAAACAGTTTGGGGACTGGGCGATTGCCAAGTATGAATCCCTGGACCATGCCCTGGCTCAATGGGGATCCTCTTTCGGCCAGGACGATGACCTCGAGAACGGTATTCTCGGATTTGCTAACATCTATGAAATGACAGCCGCCCGGAAAGAGGCGAACGCAGACAATCTGCGGCTTCAGGATCAACTCCAATTCTGGGTGGAGACCATGATGGCTTTTAACCGTGAAATCGCTCGGTTTGTCCGGGAAGACTTGAACTGCCCGGTCCTGGTGAATGCCGGTAACTGGAAAACTTCAGATGATGTATACCTTAACGATGCCGAACGCTACAGCTACACCGCCAATGAGGTGTTGGCCGTTAATCGCTATTTCAACTTTGGCAAACGACACCAGACCGCTGGGGGAAGCTCCAACGATGGATGGTCGATCAACATCGGGGAACGCTACGTGAACATGTCAGTGTTAAAAGACCATCCCCTGAGTTTCCCCTTAAACCTGAAACAGGCGACGGGCCACCCGATGATGATCACCGAAAGCACCTGGGTCTACCCCACCGAAACCGCCTTTGAAAGCCCCATGCTGGTGTCCGCCTACTCGTCCTTAAACGGAATTGATAGCTTCTTCTGGTTTGCCGTCGGCACCGATGACTTTGAAAAACCTCGCTCTGCCAATGGCTGGAGAGCTTCCCAGCGTATGTGGATGTGCATGACCCCTGAAATGGCCGGGCAGTGGCCCGCTGCAGCTCTGGCCTATCGAGCCAATTATATACAAGAGGGTTCCCCAAGCCTGAACGAACACCGCTCCCTCAAATCGATCTATGCCCGAAAATCACCCCTCATCGCCGAGACTTCCACCTTCGACCCCAACCGCGACACATCCGACCTGCCTTCGAATTCTCCTTTTGAATCCGGAGTGAACCCCCTGGCCTATTTTGTCGGCCCGGTCCACGTCACCTATGACAGCAACGAGTCGAATTCTACGGTTCAGGAAAATCTCGACGATTTCCTGCAGGAGACCGATGAGGGAGTCCGGGTTCAGAGTAACACCGAAGAACTCCTCCTCGATACCATCAACCACACCTTCACCATTGACGCTCCAAAGGTACAAAGCCTGGTCACCTATGAGCCCCACTCCGCCGTTTTGTCAGATGTATCGATTTCCACCGGGCAGGGCGAATGCGCGGTCACTGTGATCAGCCTGGATGGCCTGCCCCTGAACCTGTCTCAAAGCATTCTCATCCAGGTAGGATCCCGGACCGTCCGCGCGGATTGGGAAACCCGGGATTTAACGGTGGAGACAGATGAAGGTCCCTTTCCCGGGAAAGAGATCCTGACCACTTTTTCCAATGACACCAATCCGCCCTGGAAAATCCTCAACCCCGGTGTCTCGATTACTTTGGCCAATGCCACCATCGATACTGTGACCGCCGTGGATATGTATGGCGAACCCATCGGAGCGGTGGAATTCAGCCGAACCCAGGACGGGGTCGATTTTGATTTCCCCGCGAACACCATGTATGTGATCGCCACCGGGCATCAATCTTATGAAGCCTGGTGGAAATCCTACGATCCGGAAGGGAGGTATTCCAGTGTTTCAGCCTATCAGGCTGATCCCGACCGGGACGGCCGGGTCAACCTGATCGAATACGCTCAGGGTTCCCATCCGCTCGGGTCTGAGCCGGGCACAACGATTCAAACCGGAATCGAAAACCAGGGAATGGAAGAGGAGGCAGTGTTCCACTACATGCGAAATGCCCAGGCGGTGGACCTCGAGTATCATATCGAGACCTCTGCTGACCTCGAAACCTGGACCCCTCTGGTTTTTGACGGAGTCCAGGCGTCCGAAGAGATTGTTCCCGCTTCCGACATAACCAATGAGGTCACCGTTCGCATCCGTTGGGGACAGAATGAAGCCGTCAAATATATTCGCCTGAGAGTCATGAATGCTTCGACTTCCTGAAGAAACGGGCAACCTGAGACGCCAAATGGCCGGGTTGCTTGAGAATCCCCAATGGCCCGGCTCCTGATCCCAAAGCCCCTAGCAACAGGGCCCTATGCGGATTCAGGCATCATGAATTCTCTGGATCCGCGCAGGATCTATTTTCAGGAGCAGGAGTCCGCACTGGGATTCTACCTCTCCGGTGATCTCCACCGGCTCGGCCACATAGGGCAAGACCCGCTCATTTACGGGCTGCCCCTCCAGATCTGTTAAAAAGAAATAAAGCGGGGCACGCCCGTTCTGCCTGACCAGCAGCACCGGGGGGATTCCGCCCTGAATACAAGCAATAGCGCAGGCACGGTGAGTTTTCAGCTTCCCTGGATTCATGGCGCCGTAGTAACACTTGGAATCCACAATTTCTCCCACAAGAGTCTGCCTGCCGAGTGATTCCAGGTCGGGCATTTCCGGAAAATGCACCGGAGTATCCAATACTTCGATACTCTGATCCGGGTTTCCCTCAAACATAGCCACGTCACCCCGGTAAATGGTCCCCACCTGGAGGCGCACAAACCGTCCGTCATGCCGACGCACGACCGCTTCGGGCCAGGACTCTTTAAACTCGTCCACCAACATGAAATTCTGACATTGATTCGTGTTTGGAATATGAACGGATAAATGCGGGTAGGGATCAGCCCGAAACACACCTTCAACCGGCCTCAGGTCGGTCCAGGCGTAACGGCTGATTCCAAAGTTCTTTTGTAGCATGGCCATAATTGCCCCCACGCCTATACTTAAGGCAAGAAGAGCAAAGACATAGAGGCGGACTCGCCTTTTGAGAAGCGGGGGCATTTTCGGCTCCCATCCGATAAAAAAATCTCGGTCTTCTTTTGGTTCGCTCATCGGCTATGAAAGGATTACGGGCCGGGTAGAGGTCCCGGGTGGATTCGGTTGAGGATCCACAAATATTTCGTCTCCGACTACCCGCACATTGAAGGTGGGAATCTTCTCCGTAAACGGTGCGGGCGCAGCTCCATCATGCGGCTTATATTGGAAACCATGCCAGGGACACGTGATGCAGCCATAGGCATATTTCCCCTCCCCGAGTGGGCCGTTCTGGTGCTGGCATACATTGGAGACCACAGAAATCTTCCTTCGATTATTGTCGTCCTCGTCCAGGTATTTGAAAACCGCCACCCGTTCCCCGGACAAACTTACGATTTTGGCGCGATTGTCTTCGATTTCATCAACCCGTCCAACTTTCACATAGCCATCTTTTTCTGGATCGGGCAAAGCCGCCATCGCTGTCTCCAACTTACTTTCTTTGCATGCTGACAGGACATGGAGGCCGCCAATGGAGGCCGCCCCCAGGAAAGTAAGCCCGACATAGGCAGGAGATAACTCACTTTGCAGAATGCCCAGTGCGACATGTATGACCAGGGCCCCGTAGGCCACGTAGACGAGCATGTGCAGCGCTTTCCAAACCGGCGCAGTCAGATTGGCGAGCCAGAAGTCATGACTGGTGGCCGCCATGAGAAAGAGGATGAAGAGGGCGATCGCTCCGAAAGCCTGAAAAGGAATCCAGGCCAGATCCCCGGTGAACGGGCTATGGAGAAAAATATTGGTAATCGGGTTCACCACGCCCCCCATGTGGTAATAGAATAGGACTAAAGCGGCATGCCCCAACCCGAGGAGGAACATGGTGACTCCCATGTGGCGGCGATTATACAGGAGCGGAAGAAAAACAGGGTTAAGCCGGGCGAGTGGGCCTGTCGCCAGGATCACATGCAGAAGTAGAAAGGCAGCCGTGCCGAAAGCTCGAATCAATACGATCGTGTCATCGGCGAAAGGAGCAATCAGCTTAGATAAGGCAAAAAAGAGGATGAGGTAAACGGCTACACTGATCCAGAGGATGGCATCATAGGCCTTCTTCACCGGAACCCACTGTATGGCCTGATAGGTCGAACTCATCGGCGACCCCCCACGGAAACCGGTCCAGATACATCGACAACCTGCTGGCTGACCAGGCTGTAGAGCACCAATCGCCCCTCGCCCCCCTTGAATCCTTCCGGGAGGGTGATCTCGGTGACCTCAGTCTGCATAAAGGAGCCAAGGAAAACACAGGTATCGGGAAGCGGTGCTTCCAGCTTCACAGTGTCCGGGCCTTCAGCCCAATACAAAAGAAGACTGGCTCCCAAAAGGGTATCAATCGGTTGAATCCTCAATGTATCCGTCTCCCATTCGACCTCAGCCTCCCAGGACGAAGCACTTTCCCTTGGCTCACCCGTGGGCATAGACGTCGGGGGTCGAACCAGATATGCGGCAATAACCACCGCCGGACAAAAAATGGCCAGCAGGCCAGCCATCCACCGATGCCGCTTCCGCAACTTGATATTCACTGCGGAGCTCCTTCCCGCAAGACAGCCTGGCGCCGGTGTTCATTGGTTTCCACAGGTGGTTGGGTTCCGGATACCCAGCGCTTCAGCAAAAGAGGCCAAAAGGCCATTACGCCAGGAATAATCAACACCTTGAAGCGCCACTTGGCTCCCTTCGCTGCGGGATCCACGCGCTCTACCCCTTTCAGGACAAAGGGTCCTGCAAAAATGAGTCCCAGGGCAAAATAAAGACCGAGGAGCAGGGTAATCAGCTCAACGACAAAGGTCATAATGGCAGTGGGCAGCGGTCAATCATAAGGTAGGAGCTGGCGGCATAGAAAAAATTCCAAAGAACTCCGGGAATGTTGTGAACAGCCTTAGCACATTGAGCGAGGGAAAGCCATAATCAACGACCCGCTAGCAGTTTTGAGTAAAACAGGCAAAGACCCGGTGAAATCATAAGGACATCCGCCAACGCATCCCAAAGCTCCCTTACGTATTCAGACAAGATGCTCTCCATGATGAAACTTGGGGGTAGCCCCCAACTGTAACCGCTACCGACTTCGCGTCATCGCTCAGTGTGGGTAAACCAACATGAATCCTCTAATTTATGCCCTGTCCCCAATCCTTGGGGTAGATCATTCGAGATTCTCAAAAAAAATCGGACTGAAATAAGAGACGAGATTACTTTTAGGGCCGTATCTTAAAAGCAATTGATCGGTTGCGATTTCTCTCTATGACAATAACTCAGCTATCTAAATCCTTAGAGATCAGAACCCTGTAGAATAAGACTACTTTCCAACCTTTAAAGAAAAACAGTAATTGGAAGAAAAAATAACGCATATTAGAGTAAGTTTTATACGGGAAACTAATCAGGAATATATTTGATATTGGTATCTCAATACCTTAAACGGGAACTGCTTCCACAATAAAAACTTCTTGAAAGGGAAAAATGGGAAAAAAATACATAATTCTGATGCTTATGATCCTAGCATCATCGGCATTACAATCAACCACTACGACAAATGTAACAGCATTCTCTCAGGTAAACTATAACAATGGAAATCCTGAAATAAAAAATGCATCAATCGACGTAGCTGTAGACGTGACTGCTTTTGGGCAGGCATGTCCATACGGTCCCCACGACAAGTGTACAGTGAGTGTTAGATATCAGGATGCGGGCGGAGGTGGAATTACTTATATTCTTAGCGAGAGTAGAGTTTACGGTGGAGGATCGTTTGACAATCATAGCAGCGGAGGGGTCACAGATACTGTTCCTAGCTTTAATGTAGTGACAGTAGCCGCATGGACAAGAGATCTCCATGGAGGCGAAATTACGGTGTCCTCCCAATCATTTACCCGTGCGACATGGTCATATTAAAGAAAGTACTATTCTTTAATAAAATCAAGGCCCGGCATTTAATTGTGTCGGGCTTTTTGTATTATTTATTCCAACAAACTATGGCTTCAGAATTAAATCAATTCATAAGCTCAACAATAATATTAGATCAAAAGTGTGCAATAAAAATAGGAGAAATTGAGGTCCCCGAATACATTTTAATTCAAAAATACAGGCAGGATTTGAAAAGTGATCTTTTTAAGGTTCAAAGTGAAATTGAAGTTAAGTGGTTTAAGGATTTAATTGCTAAATATGTAAGAATAAATAATTCATATAAAAATGATACTTTCTCTGATATAGAAATAAAACGTGGTTTTGAAAAGTTTGCTAACTATGTAGTCCTTTACAATATAGATAAATTTGTAGAAGTAGATGAATTAGAACCCGAACTCAAGCTCCAATATGATTGGATTAAGGATAGTATCAATGGAAACAAAAAATTCGATTATGACACAATCCTCAATCCAGTGGTAGCAGATGATTTAGTTGATTCTTTCTTGAAAGTAACTTCCATGAGAGAGAATATATTGAACAGCTCAAAAAAGGATTTCTTAGACAAGGATTTGTGCGCTTTTAAGGGGGAAATCCCAAACCCATCTATTAGAACTTTGACGGTGGGAGAATTCTTAGAACTTTATTATTTAAATGTAGAGAAAGTATTCATAACAGACACTAATTCTTTATTAAAAGCTATTCATGATTCTCTTATTTTCAAATATCAACTAAAATGTATGGGTATGTTAAAGAGCAAATTTAATGATGTGTATTTCATGGAGAAAGAGAATTCTTATTTTAATACCCTTGATACTGAATATACGATTTTTAGATTATTGAAAACACCTGAAGGTAACGAACTCTTAAGAGATCTTTATAAGAAAAACTTAAAAGAATTTATGATTCCAAATAGCTACTCGGGCTTGCTTATCTGGAGCAATGAAAAAGACGAACTCATCGAGTTGTATTCAATATTTAAAACAAATCCATTATTAGATGAGCTGTCGGATGTGCTCAAATTATGTGAGAAATACAAAACTGTTAAAGTTTTAGATTTAGATTTTTCCAACTATCCCGAGGAAATTAAATACCACCTGAAACAGAGAGCCGGAAACTTTGAAATAGGCGTTATGAATCGACCTATTTTGACAGAAAACTACTATTACACTATCTTCCCAATAGGCATAAAATCTAAAAAAACATTAGCCTTTGAAGAATCTCTAGGCAAATTCTATCATTATATAAACCATTTTGGCCTAGAATACTTAAAGGAACTAGTCTTAAATTTGGATAAGAATTATTATAATTTATTTTTAAGCAATACAACATTTAAGAAATCAAATTTTAAATTTCATGAACAATATAAAAAAAAGTAATGTTCTTGTTCTCCTAGTTATAATAGTGATTTCCTATTTCACGGGCTTTTGCACGACTCATTTTTTAAATTTGGATTCACCGCGACCCAACACAGGATTAAATCAAGTACCGCCTGAAGCTCCTAACATAGCAACCTCTACTGATGATTCCAAAGAGACTAAAATTCAAGCTCACACGCCTGAATTACTAGAATCAGTTGCCAAAATTGAAACGCTTGAGGAAGAAATCCAAGCTCTTAAAAATGCAAGCTCGGAATTTGAAGTCAAAAATTCCATTATTGAAAACCACTTCATGGAAATGGGCACCCTGGGTAGATTAACATTGTTCTACGGTAACGAATTTTCTCTTTCGAAAGATGCTGCATTTTTATTTGGAATTGAGGAATCGGATATTGATAAAATAAATGATCTCGGAAAAATTACCCATACGCATTTGGCCGAACTAGAGGTTAAAGGAGTTTCCAATGTAGAGGTTTTGTCTGGAGATAATATTCGGCTGACAATACAATTGGATCAAAACGACATTAAAGAAATTAGAACCACTTACCTTAAACAATTAAGCTCAATTGTAGCCGATCAGAAAAAAGTTGAAGTGCTCAGCTCATTGTTTAATCAAAAATTAAATCCTCACTCTCTTCAGAAAAATATTATTATTGAGAATTCCGGCTCCGACAACATTCGTTATCCAGTTATGCATGTAACTTTAACGGATGAATCCGGAATGGCTCTAAGCGAATCAACCTTTTCTGGAAACGTACCCGAAGAGTATCAGCACTTGCTTGAATTTGATCCGGATTCCAACCCCTAAGATTTTTTGAAATTTATCCTATATAATAACACTTTTTCCCTGCGATATACTTTATTAGGGTCTCGACTAAGGGAAAGTGTAGGAGTGGAAATGGCGGACGTGTTAAAAGATGATTGATCACCAGCCTCGAAACTTGAATTAATCCAGGATTTCATAGGCCCTGAAGTGTTTTAATTCTTACTTCCACAGATGCTGTTTAATCAACACCCCGAGTGGGCCACTCCGAACCGCAAGGAAAGCGCAATCCCATATTACTTTCTGAGTGCTCGTCGGACTGCGCACTGAAGGTCTCAACTTGAGCAAGGTAATGTCCTTCGTCCTTCTATCCAATTTTCTAGTCGCCCTTAGCAGACTCCTGGAAAAGATGTCCATGGATTACAAGAGGCCGTGGGGGTAACCTTTCCTCTATTTAGTAAGGGCTAAAATCCTTAGACTTTTTAACCAGAAAAATCCGTGCCCCTTTACGCTAAGGCGGAAATCGAAATTCCCCCCCTTGGGGGTCTGGTTATCTTGTGCCCGTCGCCCTTCTTTTGAAGCCAACAAAAGAAAAAGCCCCAGACCAAGGAGGCCTGAAACTTAAGGAGGGTTTTGGGGGAAATTACCAATCAGATTTCTTTCCTTCCTTTGACTTTAATGCAGACTGCTTAGCGGGGGAAAGGGCTGTAAGGAATTTGAGCCCGATCAAGCTCTCTAGCCGATCAATCGTTGTTGTATAATCCCAAAAGTCGTCCTCTTCCTTTGGTAAAACATTGGGAAGAATAAAGGCCACTGTTTTCAGCGAGCTGTCGTCCTCCCTAATTACAACCTTGAAAGCGCGTCAGGGACAGCGGCTGGAACTTCCCCCCACTGTCCTAGCCATACAGCGGGTTCATTCCCAAAGAAAACTAGTCCAGAAACCACCCAGGCTCTGCTATACTTACCCACCCAATCTACAGTTTTGTACTCTAGATCCAACCAGATACCCACGTTTTGTCACTGTAACCAAGGGACTGCATTTATCATGGTGTGAGTGTTGTAGGAAGCGTCCTGCCTAATCCTCTCCGCAATAAACTTCGCGCACATATGCCCCCGAACGTATCTGTACTCCGTTTTTACCTCCTTTAGGTCGCGCGTCCCAGAGACGGCGTATGTTGAATCCACTGGGGCTGTTCCATCTGAATTCAGAGTAGGACCAGTGGACCATCGAGGGCGCTCCTCCAGTTTGTCCCCAACCTTATTACCCTTGATTTCATAGGCCACCCATTCGGGGGTTCCCCAAGCTTCTCCGTCGCCGTCTGAATCGTTGTCGTCTTTGCCGTTAAGGGAGGAGGAGAAAGCTGCATACTCGAATATATGGTCCTTTGGCTTGATCCCCCATTTAGTATACTACTAAGAGGGATCTAGGACGATTGGTTTCTGGGCAGGCTATCCCCAAAGGTAGGAGCAGCCCCACCAGTAGTATTGTATTTTTCATTTGATTGGTAGTATTGAGTTTAGAGAGAGGAGGATTTGATAGCCCCATGACACCCTTAAGTCAGGAACTTTATTAACTACCGCCTTCGCATTATCGCTCAGTGCGGGTAAACCAACATGAACCCCCAAGTTTATGCCCTGTCCCCAATCTTTGGTGGAGACCCGACCCGCTTTGGGGTAGACCCGAAATGGGTGACCTGCCGAGGCGTAGGGAGGGGCTCCCCCGATCGAAGCCTGGAGCCACCTGTCGGATTCGAACCGACGACCTATTCATTACGAGTGAATCGCTCTACCAACTGAGCTAAGGTGGCACCCCAGAGAAGTAGAAAGGAATAATACCTCCTTATCCAATAACAAGCAAAAAGCATGAAGGCCCAGCGGGAGCAGGGCCAGCCCTCAGTCCACTCTCCCAATGTAGACCTTCTCTCTGCTCCCTCGGTGTCCTCTGGGGTGGGCTCCCAGATTAGGTCTATCCGTCATAAGGAAGATGGATTCAGAATCCAGATTCCAGACACCAGAGCCCAGACCTCAAAAGACCTATGATCTTACCCTTCAACCCAGGGTATCACGGTGAATCGCGACAGGGCGCCAGGACGTGGCGGTGTCAGAGATACCCTCGACCAAAAGCCGAGTCCACGCACACACGTACAAGAGCCATGCCGTTGGTAAAGGCGGTAAAGCTTGGCCTGCCTCTTATCTGAAGTTTGCCGCGGACTGGTACAACAAGGAAGTCGGCCACTGAGAAACTACACCCAACCCCGTCATCCATTTACTCAAACCAGGTGGCGCACCATGCGCTAACTGGCTGACCAGTTAAGGCTGATGGGAAGACGGATATTCACAAATTCCGCTTGACGCCCAAGGGACCTATTTTCATGGTCTTCTGCTTTCCCAAGTGGGAATCTCCATCGGTCGCCAGAGTAGCTCAGTCGGTAGAGCAGAGGACTCATAAGCCTTTGGTCGGCAGTTCAAGTCTGCCCTCTGGCACCATCCTTCGCTGAAGCCTGCGAAACGCGAGGGATGCCCCTCGTAGCTTTCTGAAACGAAAGCGTAGTGGGGCCTCTGCTTCGGATGGCACGCCATACGAGTGCCGCGCCGAAGCCGTGCCTGCGCGAGCGAAGGCGGGCTCCTTTGTCTTGACCTGCCTCCATGTAAGCTGTGCTTGTGTCGACAGTGAGGATATGGGCTAAGCCCATAATCAAGTCTACCTTTCCGCCTGCGAAACGCGAGGGATGCCCCTCGTAGCTTTCTGAAACGAAAGCGCAGTGGGGCTTCTGCTACGGATGGCACGCCATACGGGTGCTGCGCCGGGCCCGACCTTCACCCTCTGACTTCCGACTCCCGACTTCCGCCCTCCGACTTCCGATTTCTGACTTCCGATTTCTGACTTCCGACTTCCGCCCTCCGCCTTCCGCCCTCCGGCGGGAGTTGTCTTATAGCTAAAACAACCGCACGGGCTGAAACTCAACTAATCCCCCTGTGCCTCATCAAGGGCAGCCTGTGCCGATTCCCACACCTCCATCGCGCGTTCCAGTTTTCGCTTCGTGCTATCATAGGCCTGCATATCCGCTTTCTGTCCAGGACGGTTGGAGAAAAAGGCGGGATCTCTCATCTTGTCTTCCCAGGCGGCAATTTCAGCTTCCAATTTCGCCATCTTGGTTTCTGCCGCCTCCACCCGTTTCTTGAGCGGGGCAAGTCGGCGGCGCTCTTCCTCCCTTCGCCGGCGCTCCTCCTTGGGGTTGAGCGCTTTTCCCTTTGAAACCGGTCTTTTCGATGGCCCGGAAAGGTGCTCCTCCCGCTCTACCTTGTCGAGGTACTCCGAAACATTGCACCAGAACATACGATGGCTCTGCGGGTTGATCTCCAGGGTTCGATCGACCAGCGGATCCAGGAAATCTCTATCGTGAGAAATGATCATGAGAGCCCCATCATAGTTTTGAAGCGCTTCCCGCAGGATGGTTTTGCTTTGAATATCCAGGTGATTGGTAGGTTCATCCAGGATCAGGAGGTTGGCAGGCTGAAGCAGAATGCGGGCAAGCGCCAAGCGGTTCTTCTCTCCCCCGCTTAACACCTGGACAGGTTTAAACACATCGTCCCCCCGAAACAGGAAAGATCCCAGAATATCGCGTGCGGCCTGCTCCCCTGCCCCGGACATCTGGACCGCCGACTCCAGGGCAGTGTGCTCCGAGTTCAAGTAAGCGGTCTGATGCTGGGCAAAATAGGACAGACGTGTATTTTGCCCGACCATCCGTTGACCATTTTGGAAGGGCTCTTCACCGGCCAGGATTTTTGCCAAGGTAGATTTTCCTGCCCCATTAACCCCAACCACGGCCAGGCGTTGCCCTTTTTCTATTTTCAGGTCGAAGCTGTTAAAGAGAACTAAATCCCCGTAGGCTTTATCCAATCCTTCCACGCTGATGAGGACCTGGCCGCTTCGGGGGGCAGGTGGAAAGGAAAAGGAGACACTGGCCTCTTCAGAATCGATCTCGATCCGTTCCAACTTATCCAGTTGTTTGATCCGGCTTTGTACCTGGGTGGCCTTGGTATTCTTGGCCCGGAACCGATCGATGAAGCGCTGGGTCTGCTCAATCTTTTTGTCCTGTGAGGCCTTTCTTGCAATCTGCAGGGCCTTCTGTTTTGCACTCTCCACCTCGAAGTAGGTGAAATTTCCTGCGAACACTTTTAATGCACCTTGCCCTAAGGCGAAGGTCTTCCGCGTCAGCTCATCAAGGAATGCGCGGTCGTGGGAAATCAATACTAACCCGCCTTGGTATTTTGCCAGGTATTGCTCGAGCCACCGCTGGGACGGAAGATCCAAGTGATTCGTGGGCTCGTCCAACAGCAGGTAGTCTGGCTGGCGAAGAAGCAACTTGGCCAAGGCGATACGCATCTGCCAGCCCCCGCTGAACTCTCCGGTATCCCGACCAAAATCTGTTTCTTTAAACCCCAACCCGGATAACACTTTCTCCGCCCGCATCGTCAACTTATGGGCCTCCCTTAACTGAAGTTCTCCCTCAATTTTATGAATACTGTCCCATGCTTCTACAGCTTCAGGAGACCCTGGGTCCGAAGCATGCCGATCTACGCGGTCGTGGGCCGCTTCAAGCGCAGCATTCAATTCCTGAATCTGCATCTCAGCCTGCTTCACTGCTTCCAGTAAAGGGGTCCCATAGGACTGGATTCCATCTTGGGGCAAATATCCCAAAGTCATGCCTTTGCCCACGATGATGTCCCCACCATCGGTTTCCATTTCGCCCAACAGGCATTTCAAGAATGTCGTCTTCCCGGCTCCATTTCGACCGGCCAGACCAATTCGATCCCGCGTCGATATATTCGCGTTGATCTTCTCGAAAACAATTTGAGGACCAAAACGCAGGGACATGTTACGGATTTCGATCATAGGGATTATCAAATGAACAAGAGATGGTCGGCCTGTCTATTGTTTAGCACATTTAAAACACCTGTTGCCCATCCTGCAGGAACTCAAAATCGCCGCAACCCACACAACAATAGACATTAAAATGAGCTACCATGCACATTCCCGGGGTCACCCGAATCTTAAGAAGACACTTGCCACCCCTTAAACGCGTTTGAAAATTACTCTTAATGCCAGAAAAGGATAAGTTTTTACCTACCTTGAGTCAGGTTCAGGAAGCCACGGAAATGCTCCCCGATCCTGAAACATACCGGAAAGATACTTACGAAGCAGCACCGGAGGAATGGAATAACAAATACTCGATTACCTTTCACAAGGTTAAGTTCAGAACGCGCAGTGGTAAGCGTTTCTACCGCTGGACTTATGAGGGGAAAATCCTCGTAAGGAAACGATCGGAATGGAGAGATTAGAGCGGACTGCTCTAGTAACCCTTACTCGTTTAAAGCCAGAAGATGCCGTTCTACACTCTGGGGCATAGCCATTAAGTTATAGCCACCTTCCAGAAAGGATACCACCCGCCCCTCGGAATAGGTTTCCGCCCAGTCACGCACCATTCGGGTTAACGTGCCAAAGTCTTGTGTCTCTAATTGTATGCCACCTAGCGGATCTTCCAAATGAGCATCGAAGCCGGCCGAAATCAGAATGAGCTCCGGCTGAAAGGCCTCTACACGCGGACGGATTATTTTGTAGAACAGCTCTTCATAACGTCCAATCCGGGTTCCGGAAGGAAGCGGAACATTCAAGGTATAGTCCTTCCCATCGCCTTCGCCGGTCTCACCACTATCGCCTGAAAACGGCCAATGCGGAGACTGATGCAGCGAACAGAAAAACACTCCGGAATCGCCGTAAAACAATTCCTGGGTACCGTTTCCATGGTGCACATCCCAATCCAGAACCAGAATCCGTCGAACTCCATGTTTCTCACGGGCATACGCGGCGGCTACAGCCACATTGCCGAATAAACAAAACCCCATCGCGGAGGCCTTCCTGGCATGGTGGCCGGGGGGCCGCATCATGACAAAGGTTTGGTTATCCCCGTTTCCCATCACCTGGTCGACCGCTTCCAGCCCCGCCCCTGCTGCAACCAGTGCGGCACTGTAAGAAGACCGTACTGCCCAGGTATCTCCGCCATCCAGAAGCTGGCTGCTGTCCCCTTTAAGCCCTTGGCACACATCCCGAATATGATGGATATAGTCGAGATCATGAACCCGAGCAATATCTTCAACAGTAGCGGGAGCGGGCAAGCGCCATTCAAGCTCGGCTCCAATGGGTCGGTTCTTTAAATACCCCTCCAGGCGAGAAATACGGTCCGCGCATTCAGGATGGCCCGACGGTGTACGATGCTCAAGGGAGATGGGGTGGAAGTAGATTTTCACGTCTATTCGTGAGCTTAGGTTGAATTCGTGGCTGGGGGGGTATCACCACAATCTATTAGTCATAAACAATCCGACGGAGATCTCACAACTACATTTCGCAGATTTCAGGGATCATGCGGTGAATTTGCCTGGTTTTCGGGATGCTCATTGAGCCGGATCGTATAGTAGCTCCCACCCCCCCCAGCCAGGGAGAACTGGATAAAGTAACAAGGGCAAAAAGAAAGACCCCGGACCCCCCGCGAGTACTATCCCAAAGGGGGTCTTACCCAATATGGCAAGAATCACGGAAGGGGACAGGACTACACGACATGCATGACATATCCGATCGAGGTCGTCCCTAAAATAAAGCCTTCCTCTTTTGTATAAGTCATCGGACAGGTCCCACAGGCCTCCCTGAATTCAAACCAACCCGCAAGGATTCCGGACTTTCCACAGTTGGGACAGCGCAGCTGCAGGCAACGAGTCAAAACCGTGTGACGGGCCAGCCTCATTCCTTATGGGATGATTTCTTCTTTGCTGTATCCATTTGCTTCACGATCAGCTTCTGGCAGAAGAAAGCGACGAAGGTCATCCCCAGCCAGATCGCCACGATGGCAGGTGTGACATGATCGAGCCAGTAATTCTCTTGAATAGGATTTTCCCCCGGCAACAATCCCAGCCCTCGCTGGAAAAACATATAGGCCGCCAGAGCATACCAGGATCCCAATGCGCTGGTAATCAGGATAAGGAAATACTTTTGCAGGGTAAAGGTAAGGATCCCAAATCCGACCACCATCCCCGCGATGATCAGGTAGGGATACTCAAACTCAATATTGTTCACCACCAGGCGAGCTACAATGGCTCCCAGCAACCCACCCGCAGCAAAAACACCGACTTTGTATAGCCAGAAGCCCAGGGCAAAGCCCACCAGGCCACCCGCAATGCCAGCGGCAATCTCAGGCCAGATCTCTACCCCGGTATAATAGGCATCGGTTATCAGGAATGCGTAGATCGCCCCGCTCAGCAGACCGGCAATCGAGATAGCAATTTTGAATAAACGGTAGCCAAAAAAGGCTCCAAACACCCCTACAATGCCTATGGTGGCATAATATGCTTCGACGAAAGTCATCTTAAGAGAAGGGTTCGTGAGGTGGACCCCCAAAATTGCTTTGGCATCTATCCATGTTAATTCTCCGAGACCACACCAGGTTGGTCTCTGAAATCAATCCTATATAGTATGGAATATGCCAGTGGGACGATAAAGAGGATGAGGATCGTGGCAAATGATAGCCCGAAAATGAGGGCTGTTGTCATGGGTCTCCAGAATGGTCCTCCAAAGAAAAAGAGCGGCAGCATCCCCCCAACCGTGGTGACGGTGGTCAATACGATGGCCCGATATCGCTGGTCGGCTGCTTCCAAAATACACTCCCGCTCAGATAAATCACCGGATTCTACATTTAGCCGGATACGATTCAGGAGGAGAATGGCGCTGTTCACCACAATTCCCGATAAGGAAACTACCCCCACCAGCGACATAAACCCAAAGGGTTGCTGAAGCACGACCATACCCGCAATCGCTCCGATTAATCCAAGGGGCACCGCCAGCAAGACGATGAAGGTCCGGCGGAAGGAGCGCGTCTGCTTTAAGAGCAGAACCAGGATAATGAGCAGCGCGATTGGGATCTTGTTGATCAGGGATTCGTTCGCCACCACCGCCTGACGGCCCTCCCCCCAGACTTCAAAATCAACACCATACGTTTCAAGCCAGGATGCCTGCCTCGCTTCCAGCCAGGGACGAAGTCGGTCATCCATCGATTGCGAGCTGACATCTCCCTCCAGATCCGCCCAGATCGTCAGCGATCGCTGCCCCGTGTGCCGGGCAATTGTCGTCAACACCTCGATCTCCTCCAGGTCAGCCAAATCCCCCAAAGTGATGACTTCATGGGTTTCCGGGGAGACAAGGTTCCACTCCAGAATCGATCTCGGCTCAACCTCAACCGTTTCGGGAAGCGTCAATACGATGGGAAAGGTTCCATCTTCGGTCAGAAATTTCCCGATCTCCAATCCGTTCACTTTTACCTGTATCGCCGCCGCCAGATCCGACTGCGTAAACCCATATTCTGCGGCTCGCTCGTAGTCGACATCGAGCTGAAAATGAGGAACGGGCTCGCCCCACTCACTTCCCACATGGGTCAATCCTTCCACTCCGCGAAAATAATCCATGACCTCCTCCGAGACGGTGCGTAGTCCATCAATAGAAGAGCCCTTCAGACGAACCTGTATGGGAAACCCAATCGCAGGCCCGACTTCCAACGGCCGTACGCGAAAGGAAACACCGGTCAAGACCCGATCACCAAATGCTTCCAGCTCAGCCTGCAAGGCCTCAAGCTGCCTCAAGTCCTTCAAATCAAAAAGAATGTAGCCGTAGTCCGGGCTCGCCAGCTTGGCCCGGTGATTCAACACGAACCGCGGAGCGTTCCGCCCGGCAAAGGTCGCCCAGGATTGAATATTAAAGTCGGGGCGAAGCTTCTCAGAAATAAAAGCATCAATCTGCCTCCCAACCTGCGCCGTCTCCTCAATCCCCGTCCCGGGAGGAAGATAGAATTCGGCGGCCAGGATGGGGCGATCACTCGGCGGGAAGAAATTTTTGGGAAGCAGGATGAATCCGACTGCCGAAAGTACCACCAGGATACATACCAAAACCACCCCGGTCCTCGGTCGACTTAAGATAGCTTGCAGCCAACGCCGGTAATGCTTGTGCGACTTCACGTTTCCGTGGATCTGGCTTAAAGCCTCCGGGGATCTGAAGAAATGACAGGACATCAGGGGTGTCACCGTAAACACAATGATCTCCGCGGACACCAATCCGATAGCAACCACCAGAAACAGAGGAGAGGCATATTCACCGGCTGCCGTCTCTGCCAGGAAAATGGGAAGAAAGGCCACCATCGTGGTAAGCGCAGATGTGATGAGCGGCATATGCAGCTCCCCGGTCGCCATGGTGGCCGATCGCACCGGATCCAGACCTTCATGCCGATGACGCACAATTCGTTCGGCCACCACAATGTTGTTATCCACCAACATGCCCAACACTACAATAAACCCGCCGACTGCGACATAGTTCACCGTCAACCCCAGGAGAGCCATGATGCAGAAAGACAGGAGGATCGCCAGGGGAATCAGGGCCGCCACCACGATGCCTTCTCGCAGTCCAAGAACCAGGACCAGGATAAGCAGGACAATACAGAGGCTTTGTATAAGATTTTTTAACAGCCCTCCCAGGGTGGCATCGATACGCCCGGGCTCAAAGGTGACGATCTCGAAATCAACCGTCTTCCCGTATTCGGTTTCCCAATACGCAATTTGCTGTTTAATTTCGCGCCCCAGCAGGCGAATATTACCTTTTTTTTGCAGGGACACGCCCAGGAGGAGTCCGGGTTGCCCTTCAATACTGACCATCTCGGTTGGCGGATCTTCCAACACCTTGCTTACCTGGGCCACATCGGAAAGCGGTAGGGTTACCACTTCATCAACGAGGGGGATTGGCGTATCCCGCAAGTCGTCCAGGTCTCTTATGTCCCCGGAGGGATTGAGGAGCATCGTCTCTCCGGACCCCAGGGGCACTCGCCCTCCTGGAATGATCTGGCTCCGACCTGCAATGGCAGGAGCAATAGCAAAGGGCGACACCCCCGAAATCGACATCGACTCCAGGTCCAGTTCCACCTGGATCTGTTCCTCGCGCTGCCCGACCATTGTAACCTGGCTTACCTGGCTCAATAAGAGGAGATCCTCCTGCATGGCCTGCGCCTGCGCCTGTAAGGCTTCAAAACTCAAAGTGGAGCTTGAAACCCCTATCAGGATGCCGAAAATCTCGCCAAACTCCGCGTCCACCACGGGGCCGATATGGCCTGGCGGTAACTCCGGCTGGACGCCTTCTATCTTACGCCGGAGCTCTTCCCATATCGGGATAACATTATCATAACGATCGTCCAGCTTTACACTGATCAAGGAGATCCCCTCTCGGGAAAAGCTTTCCGTATACTCCAATTCAGGCAATTCCAGGATCACTTCCTCAAGCGGCCCGGTCACCAGGCGATCCACCTGCTCGGGGGAAGCTCCGGGAAGCAAGGTATAGACCAGGGCAAAACGGAATATAAAGGGTGGATCTTCCGTGATGGACATACTTCGAAATCCCAATATCCCCCCAATGAGGATGCATAGGATGAAAAACCAGGTAAGTCTGCTTTCTCTAATGGCAAATGCCGACCACTTCATGATTAACGATCCCCTTAAGCAAACCGCCAGCTGGATAGACATTCAACCGAAATCCCTATCTGAAATTCCTTGCGACTCCTTTTTGATTTTCACGAAATAGGGAAACGTCACCTCAAAATTTTCCGTCAGACATTATGGTGCAGATCGGCACATGGCTCCTTCTTCTGTTTAATCTCATCTGTGTGATTCACATTATTCGTCGGGGAAAGGAAATCTGGTGGATCTTGATTATCCTGTTCTTTCCCGGGTTGGGATCCCTCTTTTACTTTTTTATGGAGATGCTGCCTGACTTGCGCCGGGGAGACCTGCGTCGGGATATGGTCGACATGAAAGATCGCTTCCGGACGGCAGAAGGTCGCATCGCTGCCCTCAAAAAAGAACTCCAATCCGTCGAAACCGTGGAAAAACGAGTCGAACTGGCTGAGGCCTACGCCGAAGCTGAGCGCTGGGATGATGCCGTTGAGACCTATCTTCCCTGTATTGAAGGCCCCCTTGGGGATGACCCCTTCCTCCTCTACGGCTATGCCCGGGTCCGGTTCAACCAGGGCTCCCTTGATTTCGCCAGGGAAGCCTTAGACAAAATAGATCAATCGGGTTCACGCGATAAGATCAATGAGCGCAAACTCCTGAAGGCCCGCCTGCTCCACCGCAACGGGAAATCCCAGGAAGCGCTTCCCCTGTTTGAGGAGGTCGTTGAGATTTCACAGGGCGAAGAAGCACGCTTCTATTTTGCTGAATACCTTATCGACCAGGGAAAACCAGACGAGGGACGCGCCATTCTGGAAGACATGCTCGACAACCAGTCCCAGCACTCCGGCCTCTACCGCAAAACCAATCGGGAATGGTTTGGCCGGGCCCGCCAGATTCTGGAGCGATTAAAATGATGTGGTGGGATTCAGCAGGTAAGCAATCATCACGCTGACCAGCAAGCCAACCAGGAGCTTGCTGCCATCTTTTATCACCAGGATTCCAACATCTTTTACACTCCGGTTGTGAGACATCAGGGCAATGGCAAGCTCACGTCCAGCCAGCAGACCAACAAAAACCCAGGTCGTGCTCATGGGCCAGCTGCTGTGGATCTTGAAATACCAAAGGATGAGGCCGTAGAGAAAGTCGACAATGGTGGCAGCCCGAATATCACCCGTTCCGGTCTTGGATTTTACGATCCGTTGAATCCGCCCTCCACCGATCTTGTAGATGACAATTTGAATGATCACCATCCAGGAAATGCCCATGAGTAGCCAGGTAAAGGGAATCGCATCCCGCTCTCCGGGGAAATAGACGAAGATATTAGCCACATCCTGCATCAACCACATGCTCCAAAGGAAGCCGGTGGATAACCACTGTCCAACGACCCAACCCACGGGGGGATTCTCCTTTTCAGTCTTCAGAAAGTGATCGGTCAACTTCTTCGTTGACAGGTAAACCAGCATTGCCAGCACGAAAGCGACACCATAGCCGGCCGCTGACTTTATCAGCATAGGCTCCAGGGCTCCTGGAGAGAATGTGATCAGGATCAAGAAGGAGGTGCTGACCGGAAATCCCAACTGAGTCAGGACCAACAGTGCAATGGGAGGGAGTAAAAAGCGCCAGTCGAGCAGGCCATTGGGATCGAATCGACTCAAACGCCCAAAGGACGGATCGCCCCCAGTCTCCAAGCTGCCTCCACTGGTAAAAAACCCGACCAGCAGCACCACCACGAGGATGGAGGAGGAGTAGGCGCATAACAACCACCAAGGGCGGTTTCGGTTTGAATAAAGAAACGTCCCCAGAGTCTGGATCGAATCATTTGCAATGATGGAATAAGCCGCCAGCATAAAGCCTACGACAATAACAAACTCATTCATAAGTTAGGTTGGGATTTCGGGACGATATTTCCAATCAAGACACCCGGACCTTATAGAAGGTGTATTCAAAACATCCAGTTCTTTTTCAGGATTTTCCGGTCTTTTTATCCGTTTTGAAGCGAGCGGAATACATCACCTGCCACTTCAATTGCCAGGTCGATTTCTTTTTCTTTGTGAGCTTGGGATAAGAACCAATTATGGTGGGGATGGAAAAAAACACCTCTATCCAGTGATTTGGCCGCGAACTCCTGGATTAAATACAGGTTGGGGTCGTCCCTTATCGACAGGTACGGCATGCTGGGCGGACCGCTCCACCGGACATCGACCCCCGCCGCCTTCGCCACCGCGGAAATACCACTCTGCAGGCGTAGCCCCATCTGTTCGAGGTGCTCGGGAACCGACTCGCGGGCAATGATCTCCAGACATGCCAGGGAGGCTGCCATCGGCACCGGATTATTCCAATAGCTCCCCGTTAAAAATACGCGGGTAGCTGCTTTCCGGAACTCCTCCTTCCCTGCGGTAGCGGAGATGGAATACCCATTGGCCAGGGCTTTGCAATAGCAAGAAAGATCGGGCTCAAATCCGTAGGGTCGATGTGAGCCTCCGGCATGGAGCCGAAACCCCGCCCGAATATCATCCAGAACCAGCAACACTCCTTCCCGGTGACAAAGCTGTTCCAAATCATCCAGAAACCCTTCATGAGGAAGCTCGGACTCACCAAACGCAGGATGGTGGAAAGGCGTCACTACCACCGCCGCAAATTGCTTGGCGTAATCGGAAAATAGCGATTGCAGGGAGTCGAGGTTGTTCCATTCAAAGGTATGAATGTGAACGCGATCTTCCAGGATTAGTCCTCCTTTTCCGGGTGTGCACCAGGCATCCACGCCGTGATAGGCTCCGGATACAACCGCAATTTTGGATCGCTTGGTATGCTCTCGGGCGACCTGGATAGCCCAGGTCGTCATGTCTGATCCATTTTTCCCGAAAACCGTCCAATCGGCAAATCCGACCCGGTCGACCAGCTTCTCCGCCAGTTCCACACTCAGGCTTGCCGGATGGTTGAAGACCAATCCCTTGGCCCGCTGAATCGCGGCGGCTTCTTCGATCTCCTGATGGTGGTAGCCCAGGATCAGGGGTCCGTAGCCACACATCAGATCCAGTATCTTTCGTCCGTCGACATCCCAGTAGTAGCCCCCCTCCCCGCGCTCAGCAAAATAGGGAAAGACCCCCGGAATCGTGGCGGAGGGCTGAACATGCCCGTATATCCCACCGGGAATAACCTGACGGGCACGCTCAAACAGTGCCTTTGATTTGGGAATCGACGCTCCAAAGCCTTCGCTCATATCAGGGGTGGGGTATATCTTGGAATTTGATCAAAAACAAGATTGAGCGCATCGGCCAGCGGGATAAAACCCCGAACTTCTACCTGGCCAAGAGCCGTTCCACTGGAGGAATCCGTGGCTTGGGAGATCAGGGAGATAGCCGCCTCTGGTGTGGGAAAAATCAGGGACACCGCCGCCCCAGCCTCCGGTTCAGATCGGCATACCTTTAGTACTCCCTCGACCGATCGATAAATCCAACGGTCAATCTGTTCTCCGGATAGCCCCCTCAGCCCGAAGTGGGCCCACCCCGCTGGGCCAGTCGATCCCATGGACTTCAACCAGGGGTCTTGGGCAGCAACATGGATAGCGGCATCTAAGGTCAAATCGAGGAGGAGCCGGGCCTGGAACAGACAATCCTTGATTTCTTTTTTGCCTAAGGTCCCCATGCGGAGAAAGGTTTGAAAGCGGTTGGCGAAGGTCTGGAATTTCAACAATCCCGCCACATGCCAGATCCCATATCCAGGCCGGATTGCAACCGCATCCCCCTGCAGAAGGTCGACCAAATCGCGATCATCCTTCAGGTGAAGATGAACTCGACCCGACCCGGTCCATTCCTCGGCGGATCCGATCCACCGGTAGGGAGCCCTTCGAAAGTCCAGCCCAGCCCGAAAGGTTCGCCCGGCAAAAAACCCTACCGCAATTTTTGGCACCCACAGCCTGGTGATCGGAGACCCTTCCGCGAATTCCAACATACGAGGCAGAATGGATTGCAACGCAATCGTTGCCTCCAGATCGAGAGTATGCCGGGTATCGTCCACAAGCAGTTTCATTATATACGGGCTCAATCCCCAGTTCGATTGTCTTCTACCAGAGAGCGCAGCTTCTTCAATATAATGATCGGCTCCCCTTCGGGATTCAAGGCGCGCATCGCTCTCCGAGCCCGGGAATGATGCTCTGGATGGGCCATGAAGTACGAAACCCGGTTTGGCAGGCTCCGGGCACGTCCCACTGGTTTCGGCCAGTTGTGGTCCTGAAAGTAGCGCATCGTAATCATTTCCTGAGGCATCGCCCCCCCAATCGTGTTAAAAATGATCGGACATCCCGTTAAGATCGCCTCACTCGTCGTCCCCGTGCCGGGCCGGGCCACCACCGCATCGGCACATTGCAGTAAAATGTGCATATCCTGGAAATATCCCAGGGCGCGCACGGTCATTTCCGGATGCTCGGCCGCCCAGTGTAAAACATCCATCTGAATTTGAGGATTACGACCGCAAAGCGCAATAATCTGGGGGCGCACCCCATTCCGGTTCAGGGAATTGAGCAGCCTGACATGGTTGTTCGCACCATTAGCCCCGGTGGCCAGAACCAGGGTGAACTGATCAGGATCCAGGCGCAACTGTTCCACCAGGTATCGCCGGCGCTTCTCAACCGACATCAGGTCAGAATAAAACACCGGCTTGAGCAGGAATCCCCCTGTCCAGATCTTAGCCGGATTCATCCCCAGGTTAGCGGCCGCCTGACTCGTATCTTTCACCGCCCCGATGAAGAGATCAATACTCTCGTTGACCCAGTGACTGCTAAAACCGTAGGTAAAATGAAGCTCCCCGCAATAGGTCACACACACCGGAGGTGTTTCCATCCCAGCTGACTTGGCAAGTTTCATGAAACCGTGATTGAGATGGGGGTGAGTACTGAGAACGATATCTGGCTGGCTCCCCCTCACCAGTTCCTGAAAACCACTCCGCCCCTTGATCATGGTGGACACCTTCAACAAAGACGCCCACTCGAGGAACCAGAAATAGATGTGGTGCAAACGAGGCCAGACCCGCTGGATAAAATTATATAACCAGACTCCGAAATTATAGAGACGGCTCGTAGTCTCTAAGGCCCGGTGCACCTCAACATCGATGGCTAGACTCTTGGCCTGATCACTCTCTGCCCACGCCCTCAGTGCATTCGCCCGCATGTCATGCCCGCCTCCGGTACTGGAGGTCAAGATCAGGATTTTTATCCGTCTGGGTTTAGACGCACTCACTCAAAGATTCCAAACCGTCAAGCATCGGGGTTTATCTTATTGATCCGCAATGCTTTTTTTCCTTCACGGGATCCCCGGGCTAATCGACTTTTCAGTTTAAGGAACTCAGCCTTCCATTCCTTACCCACCATGTAGCCAAAGCAGCTTGGCTTCCCACAACGACAGGGGTGGTTTAGGGCTTCCAGAGGTTTCAATTGATAATGAAACGTCAACTCCTCCCCGGCCTCGACCATCCGTGTCGTATAAATCCTCAAAACGCCATCCTCATAATCCACCTCACAGTTCGGTTCACAGCTGTGGTTGATAAACCGGGCAGGGTTCTCGAACCCACTCCCGTCCATGATCATTCCCTCCTCAAGCTGAAACAAAAATGGCTTTTGTGCATCACCCAACACGTCCAGCGCTGCTATGTCTAAGAGCTTACCCCGGTACGACAGGCAATACGTTCTTGCCGAAAGCTCGGCCAAAACAAATACCCCTAATCCGTGAATACTGGAAGCTCGCACCTCCAGGAAAGGATTTTCCTCAATCTTATACATACCGTCTAAACCCGTCCCACGGCTATCGAACAAGCTCTACCTTGGAATCATCCGAAAACTCAAGGGATTCCTTGAAGTAGCGTTCAGCTCGGGCAATCCACCCACTGTATTTGTGGTAATCCCCCGCCCAGGAATTCGGAAAACGAATAGACTTAATGGTCCCCCCACGCAGGCTTCCGTCCTTATAATACTCAGGAGTCAATTGGAGTGAAAATTGTGGGCTATTCTTATGGATGAGATGGATCTCTCGACCGTCTGGGCTGGACCGCTCGACCGTTACAAAGTGATCCAGACCCATTACGCACCCCCCCCATCCTTATTTTCCCCGGAGACAAGGTCCGTTCTTATAATAGACAGGTCCGTAATATGACCTTCCTCTTTGAGTTGTCGCATCATGAGATCGCTCAAGCCTTTTTCAGGAGATTTATTGTCGTAAAGCACAAAAAATAATTGTTCGAGGATGGGAGACACCACGCCATGGCGGCGACCCAGATCATGAAAACTCTGACAGGCCCAATAGCCCTCGACCACCGTCTTGCGGTTTTCGAGGAGTGCTCGGAGCGTTTCCCCCTTCCCCAGACGCTCGCCCAGATCGCGATTACGGCTCAGCCGGCCAAAGCAAGTCGCCACAAGATCTCCGAATCCACTCAACCCATAGACGGACTCCACTTGCCCCCCAAGCCGGTTGACGAGCCGTACCATTTCATGAAGGCTGCGAGTGATCAGGGCGGCTTTGGCATTATCTCCCAGGCCCAATCCATCACAAATACCCGCTCCGATGGCATAAATGTTTTTCAGGCACCCGCCGAGTTCTACCCCAATAACATCCTGAGAGCGATAGACACGGAACATGGAGCCGCTGATATGAGCCTGAATGTATTCCAGGAGCCCGGTAGTGTCCGGACTGGCTAATACCCCTGCGGTGGGTTTTCCTTCCGCGACTTCGCGCGCAAAGTTGGGCCCGGACAAGACCCCAGATGCCAGTTTAGGCAGGGTTTCGTTCAGAACATCAGAGGGCAATTTCAGGCTTTCCGGCTCTAACCCTTTACTGAGCGAAATGATGAACGGCTTCAGGCCGGCTAACTCTTCATGCTCCAATATTCTGGCTAACGAGGTACACCAGGCTCGTAGCGCAAACGAGGGGCAGGCCATCAGCCCAAGATCCATACCGGCCAGGGCTTCCGTCCCAAGGGCTTCTACCCGAATAGAGGCCGGAATAGGGATCCCCGGAAGGTAGTCAGGATTTTCTCCTCTGTGACGGATCGTCATGACCTGGCTTTCACGACGGGGAATCAAACATACACGGTGTCCACGACGGTCTAAGTGAAGCGCCATGGCGGTGCCCCAGGCGCCAGCCCCAAAAACACAAATTGTTAAGGAATCCTGATTCACACCGTTAATTCTTCAAAAGTGTGTCACGGACAAGTTCCACTTTGCAAAGATTTTTATCTTCGCGTCCTAAGAGGTTGCCCACCCCTCCGGAAATCCACTATATCTTATTCCAGCCCTTCTTATGCGTGACAGCTTTCCCTTAAGCGGGAGCTTGACCCATTCACTCCTGAGGGCTGGATACAGACTGACTAACCACCACAATGCTGAGGACTTACTATCATTGGCGCTATAGCCGTAAAGAGCGGCGCCCCAATTATACTTTTCACAACCGAGACAATGAAAACTTCGGCCCAGCCTTCGGCCATTACTTGTCTCAGCATTCCGCCCACGCTGACGCTTCCAACCCCGTAGAGCGACGGAAGCGCTTTAAGTGGTGGGGAAGGAGTATCCTGGCCGTATTGGGTATTTCCCTTACCGCTTGGCTAATTATCCAGGTGTTTTATTCCCTTCAGTTCTTCTAGTAGGGCTCCCCAGAACCATATTCCACTGCGGGGCACATCTTTTTACAGGATGCAGCGGGAGGTATGCTGTCCTCACCCCAAGCGAATATGGCTTTCGGTTGATATCCGTCCGACTTCACTCCATGATGCTGCTAGCCCACTATTAGTTTCGGGGATAAACTGCCGATATGCTAGAGGGAATTCTAACCTATGGTTGAATCCGTTTCACCACACACACGCACTCCTTATAAGACCTTTCCCCCATGGAGGTCTCAGGATCGGTCTGCCTTTTTCTGGGTCGCCGGGCTGCTGGGACTGTTGTGGGCAGATCTGTTTGTGGCCCTGAGTGTGGAATGGGAAATCAATGAGCAGTACAGCTATGGATACCTGGTCCCCTTTCTTGGTGGATACCTCCTCTACCTCAGGTGGGAGGATCGACCCATTGTACATCCCCCCTCGGGACCATTGCCCTTTTACATAGCTACCGGTCTCTTCCTGCTGGCCCTCCTGCCCATCCGGATTGTTTTCCAGGCCAATCCCGATTGGCGCCTCATGATGTGGGCCCACGCGATTCTGGTATGGGGCCTATCCTGCTTCGCCCTGTTTCAAATCGGCGGGAAAAAGTGGATTTTTCACTTCCTCCCGGCGATTACATTCTTCCTTCTTGCGGTGCCATGGCCCTCCCGTATCGAGCTTCCCTTGATTCAGGGCCTCATGCGTATGGTCGCCCTGGTTGCGGTGGAATTCCTCAACCTCCTCGGAATCCACGCCGTCCAATATGGCAATTTGATCAAACTTCCCAATGCCCTGGTTGGTGTGGAGGAGGCATGTAGTGGTGTCCGTAGTATACAATCCGCCATCATGGCTTCATTCTTTTTCGGGGAGTGGTTTCGGTTTAAACTGCCCTTTCGGATGACCCTGATTGTGATCGGACTCGCTCTCTCTATCCTCCTCAATCTTGTGAGGACCATTACCCTGACACTGATCTCCCACTATGGCAGTGCAGAGACTATGGAACGGTGGCATGATCCTGTCGGGTACTTTGTATACTTCGGCAGCTTCATTCTCATTATGGGGGTTGCCTTGCTCGTTAAAAAATGGGCGCGGGACCATCGCAGTGCACCAGCCCCCAAAGGCGGACTTTTGCGCGGCTCGACCCAGGGCTGTCCCAAGCCCCGTCTCACGCAGATTTTCATGGCTGCGTGGCTCGTTTCTATTGGCCTCACCTACGGGTATTACGCCACGGGAAAGCCACCTGTCGAATATGAAGTCCGGGTTCAACCCAAGTGGGACCAACTATCCTCTTCTGCCAGGTTTCCTGAGCTCTCTCCTACCGTAGAATCCATGCTCCGATACAATGAGGGTAAGCAGGCAGCTTGGCGAGCAGGCAATAGTTTCTGGACCCTCTTCTTTTTCACTTGGGAAGCCGGAGGCGTATCCTCCTTCGCCGGCGTTCACCGTCCGGAAATCTGTTTGCAGGCCGCCGGCCTCATACTGAAAGAACGGGGACCCCGGCTCAATTGGGATAAAGGCCCCTTCCAAATGCAAATGGAGACCTATACCTTCGCTTCGGGAGAGGTCCAATACCATGTCTTCTTCGCGGTATGGGAAACCATCAATGGCCGACCAGTTCCGGTCAACCAGTCCCCCGAAGATCGTCTGACCAACGTCGTGAACCGCAACCGGAGTGGAGCGCGTCAATCCCTTCAAATTGTGATCAATGGAATGCGAGATCTTGAAACCGCTACCGCAGCAACCGTCCAGTTTTTGAACGAAAAAGTGACCCTCGAGTTGCGTTAGTTTAGATCTCGCATCTGCAAATAACGCCGGAAGGCGGCCCAGCTGCGCGCTAAATCATCCTGCATATAGTAGATCTCACCCATCCAGAAATAAGTATAGGAGGGGGCCTCGGGATAGCGACTCATGCTTTGTGCAGTTTGCAGCGCCTGGGGCCATCGCCGCTCCTCAATCTGTCGCTTGAGCAAAGTCGATCCTTGGAGCAGATCCCCCGGATTGGCCCGGTATTTACGCTCCAACCGAATGACATTGGTATCCAGGTCCAGACCCGGGATGGCTGGCTGGACTAATTCTTTGCGGATAGTCCGGATTGCGGATTCCAAGTCCCCTCGTCGCGCAAAGTTGAGCGCGGACAACTCCCATGAATCGAGAATAATATCAGGCTGTTCCTTCAGCAGTTGCTCCAGACGTTTGCTTTGCCCGATCTCCGCCCATCGCCGGAGCAGGGTCCTTCGCTCTGCTTCCGTATACAGGGAGAGGTCGGGATAGCTCATCAGGTCACGCTCCATGGCAAGATCGAGATAGGGCCCTCGGGCCTGCTGCAGGAACAGATACCGCAGCCGGGTATCTGCCTCTGATAATTGAATCATGGCCGGCTGGAGTTCGGGATTCTCCCTGAACTGGAGATTCAACTCAGACCGAAAATCGAAGATGGCATCATTCGGACGGATGATGGCCTCGCGCCAGGCAGCGAGTGCACGGACCGGGCTTATCGGAAGCCAACTTAGGCCCTCGAAGTATGCCACTTGCGGGCTGTTCGGAACCAGGAAACGCACCGCCCGAAAGTCCTCTACGGCACCCTGCAGGTTTTCACGAAAATCCAATCGATTCGTGGCCCGAAAAAAATAGGCTTCCCACGACAGGGGAAAGGCTGCAATACGAGCACTGGTTAAGGCCTCCATCTGCTCCGCGTCGCGTTCAGCAGGGGCGAGCGGAATCTGGGCGACCATGGCATCGGCGTAAATTCGCTCATGAGTGGGCCACTTAAAGACCAGGCCACTCCCCCACCACAAGCCAGTGAGAAATAGACACGCACCCAGCCCCTGGAACCCTCTACGCACCCAAAAGGAATCCAGCCTGGCCTGCCTGCCCCTTCCATGACGATGCGCTAACCCAAGGAGTAAGCACACAAAAAAGAGGGTGCTCATATTATGGGTGGGGACGTCGACCGCGCTATGAATCAGGAAGAGAGTCACCCCAATGAACAGAATCATCCGGTAGGGATTGGCCTGCCTGAGATCCCCTAACCAGAGAATCTGGTAGACCCCAACGAGTAGAACGATACCAGCGAATAAGCCAAACACCCCAAATTCCGATAACACCCACAGCCAATCGCTATCCGGATGGGCCGCAACCGCCCCCGTCAAACTATGATCCCGATACTGCGCGAAGACGGGCTCAAAATTGCCCATACCCACCCCATATACCCCATGGTCTTTCAGCATCGCCCACACATCCCGAAACAGGAGTATCCGAAATTCAGATTCTCCATCCATAAGCCCGGAAAACTCACCAAACAACCGGTCTCGGGTTTCCTTACCAAAAAACAGAAAGCCACTGAATAACAAGAAAACGACCGGCAACCCCACTTTTAGAAAACTGGTTCGGCCGGACGACTTGGCTTTGAGCAGGATCCAGAGAACGATCCCGATGAAAAACAAAAAGATCCCTCCTCGTGAGAGCAAATTAAACAGGGCTGCAAAGATAATGAGAGTCGCTACCAAGCCGAGGTAAACCCAATCACGGCGAGCTCTAAAGTACTCTGCCGTCAGGGTACCGCACAAAATCCCGCCGATAGCCATAAGATTTGCCGTATGGTTTCGGTTGGGGAAGAAGCTCGTGGTTCCCGCATCATCTGCAAAAAGTGTAGTAACGCCCGCCGCATTCACAATGAGGATGACAAGCCCCAAGAGGCAGATCCCCATCGAAATCCACTGTAAACCCGATTTCCGCAGCTCATGGTCAACCCGAAGATCGAGCAGAAGACACAGCCAGGCACATCCCAGAAGCAAAAGGGGTAACACCTGGAGCGTGACCATCGGTTGCAGCGATATGGTAGATGGAACAGCAATCCCATAGGTTTCCACCGCGACTTGCTTCCACTGCGGGTCTGGAAGGAAATCAGGCACGATGACCGAGAGGAGCGATAGCAAAATAAACCCTCCCATCCCCATGAGAAGCCACCGGTTCCCCGGTAGAGAAGGCGGACGTATCACTAACCACACCCCCACACTACACATCGCGATGATATGCGGGATGAGGGGATGGATCCCGGCTGTCAGCACCATTGCCAGGAAAATAAAAAAGGCACCTCTAAACCGTTCCTGTTCTCCGAGCTTCGAGAAGGAAAGCTTGAACCGAATTATACGCCTTCTACGCCTCTTTCTACGCTTCTCCATAATTTACGCCCCGCACCTAAACCCCATACGGGCGCAGCTTGGTTTGGACAAGGATTATACCTCGGCCGGTTCCCGTTTAGAACGTCCGTCTTTCTTTCTCGACGAGGAGGAAGAATAATAATCGTTGTATTTATAGTAGTAGTAGTTGGGTCCACGGGAATCGACAAAGTTCAAAACCAAGCCGGTTATTTCGCGATTGCGAAGCTTTAATCGTTCCATCGCGGGACGGATCTGACGGAGGCGTGAATATCCGCTACGAATGGTGAAAAGAATGTCATCGACCTTGCTCATGAAGGTAGTCGTATCATCGGTGGCGAGAACCGGGGCAGAGTCAATAATGATATATTTATATTGCTCCTTGGCTCTCTGCAGGATCTCGACCATGTAGTCATCCAGAAGGAGCTCTCCCGGTCGATCAGGATATTCACCCGTAGGCACAAAATCCAAGCCCGGCAAATGGGTCGCCTGTTTGACATCGTCCAGGGCAAGCCGGTCGAGTAACAAGTCAGCGAGCCCCGGTGATTTCTCCCTTCCCAATGTTTTTGCGAGGTGGCCACGTCGTAAGTCCGCGTCAATCAGAAGCGTGGGGTATTTGGCAATCGCCAGCGCTATCGCCAGATTAGCCGCTACCGTGGATTTCCCTTCCCCCGGAATGGCGCTTGTAACCAGAACCGCTTTGGGTCCCTTCTGGTCCTTATCTTTAAACAGCAACGAAGACCGAAGATTCCGGCAAGCCTCGGCAAAGGTGTGGCGATCGTCCTCGGCACTCAGCAATTCCAGTTTCCCATTTCGCTGAACGCGTTCAAAGGGAAGGACACCGAGCACCGGTTCATCAAAATGATCCGCCAGATCCTCCATGCTGAAAACCCGATTATCAATCACTCCGATCACCACCAGGATTCCCCCTCCAGCGATCACCCCAAGTACAAGCCCACTCAATACCTGTTTGAGGACATTGCCCCCAATCATGATAGCCGGGCTCGCCCGTTCCAGAATTCCCACCGTCTCCTGTTCCAAAGTCGTGTTGATGTCGATGGAGTTGAGGCGTTGCTGCAAGCGCTGGTATGACGATTTCAGCAATTCCAGTTTTGAGCTCAACTGCTGGTAATCTGCGAGGCGTGCCTGATAATCCAACGCTTCCACTTCCAATTGCCCAATCTCAGACACTTTGTCGTCAATCCGTATCCTCAGAATCGCCAGAGACTCCTCCAGCCGGCCGGCACTTTGCTCACGAATCGCCTTGAGGCGATTCTCCATCCGCTCAATATCCAGTTCCAGTTGAATTATTTTAGGATGTTTCGGCTTTAAATATTGGGAAAATTCCCGCAGCTCGGCCTCGAGCTTATTCAGCACCTGTTTGGCTTCGATGAAGTCAGGGTTTCCGCTTATGGCCGCCATCGCGTTTCCACCTCCAGAAGCATCTGCTACGTCTACTTCTCCACCAACGCCTTCCAGCTGTTGCTCAAGAGGAAGCGTAGAAATCAACCGAAACTCGCTTCGCAGATCCGAGAGCTGGTTATTGAGGAGAATCAGGCGCTTGCCAATATTGTCGACCCGATCCTGGATAAACGCCACGTTGTTCAACTTTTGAAAATCGACAATGGCGGCCTCCTGCTCCTCCATTTCTTCTTCCAAATCAATCAACTCTTCCGTAATCGCAAGATAAGCCCCTTCGGAGGATTGGGAACGCATCTCTTTCCGGAAGTTGATGTACTCATCCATCAGTGCATTCAGGTAGTTCTGAGTATACTGCGGCTCTTTACTGGAGGCTCGCAGAATGAAGATAGATGTATCTGGACGTACCATCGCACTGATGGACACCTCCTGCCGGGTTAAGTTGGGATACAGGGCATCCATCCGTGTATATGCTCCAGACCGTACGCGACCGCTCCGCATCAGGTTGATCTGGGTTTCATAAAACCGATTAAACTCTTCCCGATAAATTTGCCCTTCCGGAATAACGATCTGCCCACTCACCATCAGCTGGGCAACGGACTGGTACACCGGATCCCGCCGCAGCTCTTTGAATCCCTGGTAAGTCATCCCCAGGCTGATCGTAGCCAGCAGGATCCACCAAAACTTTTTGAGCAGATTGCGACCCCGGAACCACCAAGTGTGGATGAATTCCCCCCAATCAAATTTCTTCTCGAGTTCAGCTGAAAATGGATCGTCCATTAAAAATTAATCGTTCGTTCATCCACTTGGATGATGTCACCTTCACGAACATTCATATCCAGGGATCGATTGCCATCTTCAAGAATGGATTTTACATTGATGGTAAAGGTCTCTTTCTCGCCTGACTCCAAATCGGTCCGCACCACCTTCACCCTATTGTCCTGAGCGAACCGGGCAAACCCTCCAGCTGCCAGGATCGCCCGGCTCACGGTGAGGCCCTCCCGTTGAATCGGGTAGGCTCCCGGGGCCAGCACGGCTCCCAGAACAAAGATTTCACCCCCGATATCCTCGTGTTTTGGCACGAGAATTAAGTCATTCGGCATCAGAACGGGGTCATTTTCAAATTGTCCGGTTTCCAGCATCAGCTCCACATCGTGTTCGGTGCGCCCGGGAGCAATGGCATCGCCGTTTGCATCCAGCCCTCCTTCGCGCACCAGCACCACCCGGGATTCATCTGCCTGATCGGTAAATCCACCACTTCTCAGGATCATTTCACTCAGCCGCACACTGGCATCGGCCGGAAGGGGTTGCGATCCATTGGTGCGTACCTCCCCAATGAGACTGACCCGGCCCCGGTAGGGATTATCACTGCGGGCGTCGATAATAACCGTGGCTTGATAGAAATAATCCTTCTCAAGCTCAAATTTGACTTCCATAGCCAGGCTAAAGGCCGTTTTTCCCTCTGCCACAACCCTTCCGATCAAAGGGATGTTCACCCTGCCCTCTCCGTCAACAAACAGCGTCATGGCAGCTTCCTGTTCTTCCAATACCCGGTAATTAAAACGGTCACCAATCGTGAGCCGCCTCGAATTGTCCAGTGCCTGCATACGGGGAGGCACTGACAATTCCTCACCTCCATCCGAGACCTGGCTAAAGGCCGGAATCTGAGGAAACAGGACAAACACCAGGGAGAGCCAGGGGAGAGCCATCCCCCTCCTCCAACCTGTGTCTGTGGAAACGGACCTTTGTTTAAAAATCATATTCAAGTTCAATACCGGCCAGAAATTGTTGATAGCTCCGTTCAGGAAGCTTGGAAATTTTATCGGACCAGGCGACATAAAAGCGACTTACAAATTTTGGCCCCCAGGCCTTGCCTGTACGCAACCGGGCCGTCCATCGCTCATATTCTTCAGCAAATTGACCACCACTGTCCCTGCCCTCTTCCCAACCGACTTCCCCGTTGAATCGAAATTCTTTCAGGGGCTGCACATCAAATCGGTAAACAATACTGTCGATTTCCTGACTATTGGTCACAAAACCGTAGTTTTGGTTCCGGGCCAGGATCAGGCTATGATTGTAGTATTTGTTAAGGTCATGGAAGACTTCCATGTTAAAGGCCCAGCCATTCAGACTGGTGGTATCTTCATTCAATCCACCCGTTTCAAATGTCCGCCAGACATGGGATACCCCGCCTTGGAAAACCATATATTTACTGATACTCCAGTTCAGGAAAGGCCCAACCGAAAAAGACTGCCCATTGTTATTGATCGATTCAGCATAATTGGTATCCGAAAAGGTGACGCCCAACCCGCCATTCATATTCGCAGCAAAATCCCGTTCCGCACTCACTCGAAAAATATACTCATGGTGACGCCGAAAATTGAAACGCTCGTCGTCATCCGGAATTTCGTCCATCCGTGCAGCTTCAAAACGGAGATCTACGATATTAAGAGGATAAGCTCCTCTAACCCCGAAGCGGTTGATAAAACGACCATAGCGTCCGGCGGAAGGAATCGACTCCCCTCCCGGTCCTATACCCACCGTGTTGGTCGCATCGGTCAAGTAACCAAACCCATCAAAAACCTGCAAAGACAGGTTGCCTGCGGAGACTGAAAACGCCAACTCGGAGTCGGGTGTCAGGCTTAAGAAGCCTCGGTTAGAATCCAGCTGGCTATTCTCCAAGAATTTCTCATACCCGATCCCGACGTTCAGGGTCAGGGAGTTCACCATCGAATACTCCCACATGGCCGATACATTGATGGAAGGATAAAAGATGATATCGTCGATCGGGTTCTCCGGGATGCGGGTGATATTGCTGTCGTAGGTCACCGCCAAGCGGCCCTTAATGTCAAAATACACCGGACCCGCCTTAAAATTGTAATCCCTGTACAATTGAGGGCGGCGAATCTCCCAGGCCTGGTAGCGATACTGATCCAGATCCGCATGGGCTGAAAATTGGGAAATAGCACCCAAAATGAGGGTGATTTTGGCCAATTTTATAGCAGAAGGGAATTTCCAACCACGTAGCATTTCAACGATTTGTAGCATATTCGGGCTAAATAACGTCGCTTATTCGCTTGAGTATAAAGAAATCAGTCATTTTTAAAAACTTTTTAAAAAAGAGAATTTGTTATAAGCTATTGGAGTAAAAGTCTTAATACGGCATCTATAAAGTCGATTTACAGGCAACATCCCATTTCAGGTATATGTCACTAATAAATCATTTTCGACGCATCGTCTTGTGTTGGACCCTCGGATTCGCTCTGGGTTTCGGGCCTGTTATCCTCACTGCCCAGGAACGCCTGGGCCTCATGGAGATATCCGACCCCTCGGAAGAAGAACTCGACCTCCTCCCCAAAAACTTAACCCGCTGGCATCTGGGGGCCCGGCTTCTGGTTCCCACCGGCAATGGCGGTTACCTGACCTACAATTACGAGACCCAGGAGAAAACACCGCTCGGTAAATTTCTCGACGACGATGAAACGGAAACCGTGGAGCTCTCAGCAGGCACGCACGAGTTGGTGGTGGATATGGGCGACATTCTTTCGGTCAGCCGCTTTTTCTGCCTCAGTTTCAATGCCGGAGGCCAAATCAGCCTCTTCGGGTCAAATACTCTCCTTGACATTGACAGTGACAAGTGGACGCCCCTCGGCCGTACTGTTCCATTTCAGCCCGAAACGACCATGGATGTCCGCTTTCCGCTCGCGGATCTCCGTTTCCTCCGGGTGAAATTTGACATCACTCAACCCGGGGGACTCGGCAGTATTGGAGCCATGGGACTCCTGGCAACCTCTCAGATCGAATTTGTCGGAATTCCGGCCGCCAAGTCGTCCGCAAGCGATATTGGCACCGGTAGCTATCAAAAGGAAAGAGAAGAGGACATCGCCGACGGCGCGGATCCCGGTGAAGAGGACGCAACATTTACCGAAAATGCCGCTGGAGCGCTCCGCTTCGACTACGGCAAACTCTATTCTGGATCCCGCGTCACTCACTTGAGTACGGGGGACCCGCGCCTGGCGAATTTCCTCATTGATGATGACGTCCTGACTTATTACGAAGTACCTCCTCAGGAAAACACTGCGCTCTTTATCATCAGACTCCCGGTCGATTCCCAGGTCGATTACGTCAGCATGGTTTTAGAATCTGGCGACGCCACCATGGAGCTTTGGTTTTTGAACGACCTTCCGGAAGGACTTCAGGAAGACCCCAACTTACCAGACACTGAACTCACCCGCTTCTGGAAGAACCCCGGATCTGGAGATCCTCTCCTCTTTGCCTCCAACGACCCAGAATCCCTTCGACAAGCGATGTTATATGCGCAGACCTCTGACTTCCGCATGGTTGAGGTGGAATCGGATTTCGTAGATTCTTTCGGAGATCCCGTGGTGAAGACGGTGGAATTGGGTGAGCCCCGGGTCCAAATTCCCGTTCCCCTGGCAGAGGCCAATTATATGGTCATTCGCTGGATTTCCGCGAGTCCCATTCCTATGGGTTTACGCGTCTTTGAGATAAGTGTCATGGGCATGGTGGAAACCGTGGAAGGCCGGACCATCGCCTATTCCGAAGCCCCGGTCGCCGCCGCTTCCGAAATCGCCGCCTTGCAACCAACCACACCTCCACCGATACAGAGCACCCCGCCCGCTGAAACACCCGGCCCGCCTAAGGATCCTCGACTGCCTCCCCTTCAGTCGGTCACGTCTCCCGAGCCTTGATCGGATCAGGACGGTCGCGGACCGTATGATTCAAAGAGGGCTAACTCTTCTGGCAGCAGAAGCCGGGCGTCGATTCCCCGAAACACGGCATCCGCCAAATCATCTTGAGCATTGGCACGCAACACGGTGCCAAAGACCACACGCCACGATGCGGAAAGAGACTGGTAAGGCACCGAAAAGCCGTCAAACACACGGAGTGCCTCCTCGATTTGATCACTCCGGAAATAGCCGAGGGCGAGCGTAATCTTGTGAGCGAAAAAAGTAGGTTCCTTTTCAATCAATTCCCGGGCGCGGACTACCGAGTTATCAATATCTTCCCCGCGCAGCAGGTTGACATAGGCCAAGTCATTTTTCACTGCATCATTCAGCGGATAGGCAAACATCATGGCCTCCAGGGTCTCTTGAATACCTTCCGTATTCTTAAGCTGCCGCTCCATTTCCAGGCGTTGTTGGAGGCCGTAGCCCTGACTGATCGGGAGTTCGGCCAGCCGCTCGTAGGCCAATCGGGCCTCATCATACAGTCCAAGCTGCCGGGTGTATTGAGCATACAATTGAAGCTTCGCCGGATCGTTCGCCACCTCGAGCCGCACCTTTTGCCAGCCGAGCTTAGCGCGCCGCTCTGATCCCGTTTCCAGAAAAGTACGGGCCATAAAAATATGCTTCAGGTAATTCTCCAACGGGATACGTTTCCCCTCCATAACTTCCTGGATGGCTTCCCATTTACCCTGGTACGCGTAGGCATCCATCAGAATAAGAAACAGATCCTTGCGCGTGAGGGCTAACTCCAAAGGAATCACACCTTCGACCTGGGAGGGTTGGCGAATCCGATTCAGCCACCGCGAATAAGCCGCCAACTCATCGGGATCCTGCAAGTTAAATTGCGATCCGATGTCTTGAACAATCGCTGCCGGCTCATCCAGGCCAAGGACCAGTTTCTGCTCGGCCCACTGGATCCGATCATCCCGTTCCACCAACGGATGTTTCTCCATGCGTTGATTAACAAACTCCTGTTGGGCCGGTGTCTTGTCCGGGAGTGGAATGAGCAGCCGAAGGGACTTGATGCCGATAGCATCCCCGCGCTTCGCCAGCTCCATGACATGTCCCAGCCCACGTTGGTAGAGCACCGGGTCTCGGGAGGCCTGGCTCAGGGCGAGGTACAGCGCATGTAGCGACTCCTCCACATCAATTTGCTGGATCACCGGGTCCAGCATCTCCATCGCCTCCCCGTATCGGCCATCGGCCCCAAGGAAACGACCATAGAGTTCCAGCACGTCCAAGTCGCGAGTCGCCTCCGGGTTGAGCGGGGCCAGATAATCCCGTGCCACATCCAGTTGATTTGAAAGTATAGCATTATTGATTATTGCCAACCGGTCCTCGCGGGCACCCTCGGACAACTCAAAGGCGTGTTCCCAATATTCTATCGCCTGGGCGGGATCTCCCTTTTCTAAAACTTCCGCCATTGCCCGGACCACATCAAGATTCCCGGGAGCCAGAAAGTAGGCGCTATTGGCCTTTTGCCAAGCCTCCCCGAGCTGGTCGGCATGCTCCAACAGACTTACCGCCTCCGCAGCGAGATTCTGAGCACGCCATGCCTTAAACATCCGGTAACCGGGAATGGCCAATACCCCCATCAACAGGATGCTTCCGGTGATAATAGAAAGGATGATGATGCGACGTCGGGACATTGAGGGAAAGATTTAGTATAGGACAGCTTGGAGTTACCAAAGGTTCAAGCCGCGATATGGAAGTAAGATTGACAATTATCAGCCCTTCATCGATGTCCTTATCATCCGATCTATAAATGAGATAGACCGGATTTGCTTATTGGGCGGGCGTAGCTCAGTGGATAGAGCAGGGGTTTTCTAAACCCTTGGTCGGGGGTTCAAATCCCTCCGCCCGTGCCAGTCTCGCTCGAGTGAAAGGAGAGCGAAGACTGTCGCGTCGTAGGTTTGAAAAAACGAAGACGGACCCGGTTCGACCAGTCGAGCTACGACCCGGCACAGCCAGTTCTTAGTAGCATAGCGCATAGGACAATCGTAGGTTTGAAGGAAAAACGAAGACGAACCCCTGGTTCTAACCATTCGAGTTTCGACTCGGCACAGCCAACAGTCTCTAATTGCATAAATGGAGAAGGAACATGTTGTCTACATCCTGGAATCCCTGGAACAACCAGGTCACTATTACACCGGTTACACCCAGGATCTTCCTACACAATTAAGGCATCACAATGAGGGGAAGATGCAAAACACTTCCCGCTATAAGCCGTGGAGAGTGAAATCTTACCACGTATTTTTTAACAAAAAGAAAGCCTTAGACTTTGAAAAATATCTGAAGACCTCCTCGGGGAGAGCATTCGCCAAAAAGCGATTATAGCAAATTAGGAATGATCTCGGACAGTCTTCGCTCGAGTGAAAGGAGAGCAAAGACTGTCGCGTCGTAGGTTTGGAAAAACGAAGACGGACAAGGACCCAAATCTTCCATGAGGATTCAATGGTTGCATCATCCCCTGGGCACCAGACAGGTGTCACTATCCTCTTAATCCTTAATCGTTCCCTTAAACCCATTCAGGGTATTGCGCATGAGCATACAAATAGTCATGGGGCCCACACCACCCGGGACGGGTGTGATCCAACCCGCAATTTCCTTAGCTTTATCGAAATCTACATCCCCGCGGAGAATGGGGAGAGTCCGCCCTGTTTTCTCACTTACCCGCTCTCCCACCCGGTTGACTCCAACGTCGATTACGCAGGCACCTGGCTTAATCCATTCCGGTTTTACCAGGTTCGGCACGCCGGCGGCAACTACCAGGATATCCGCGCGTAAACAGTGAGCCGCCATGTCCTGGGTCCGGGTATGCACAATCGTCACGGTGGCATTCGCGTGAGGAGCCTTTTGGGCCATCATCACGGCTATTGGTTTACCTACGATGTTCGACCGCCCAACAACGACGACTTCCGCCCCGCTCGTGGGAACTCCCGCCCGCGCAATCATTTCTTGAATACCGGCAGGCGTGCAGGGGGGGAACCGAACAGCATCTCCCCCGATCAGAAGTCGCCCGGCATTCACCGGGTGAAAACCATCCACATCCTTGTCAGGATCAATAGCCATGATGACCTTGTTTTCATCAATATGCTTCGGTAGCGGCAGCTGAACCAGAATACCATGGATACGGTCATCCTCGTTGTATGACTGGATGAGCGCCAGTAGCTCAGCTTCGCTGATGTCCTCTGGTTGATTATCCTGCACCTCGTGATAGCCAAGCCGGTGGGCCGTCTTGATTTTTAACGCGACATAAGACTTCGATGCAGGATGCTCTCCGACCAGAATCGTGACCAGCCCTGGAACCTTGCCATGCAGCTCCTTCAGTCGTTTTACTTCCATCTCAATTTCATCGAGGATGGTGGCTGAAATTTCTTTTCCCGAAATGATTGCTGCACTCATTGTGGATCAGCTTATGGAGGGCCGGGATTTCCTTCCACTAAAAACTCCCGACAAAGCCAATTCGCCATGAAAAACGTTCGGCCAGGGTAACCAGACCGGTCGCGGATACGGAATTCTCGATTGCAGCGTCTGTCAGGTTAATTCCACTGATATACAGGGTTCTCCCAGGCTTCCATGTATAATCGATTCGCGCATCCACCCGAATATACCCATCCAAGACCCGGCGATTCAGGTCATCCTCGAATTGAGTGTCACTCCAAATCCCATCCAACCGGAGGTTCACCGAATCGATGGGAGTCCAGATGCCTGATACCCTGGCGAGGTGATCCGGGGTTTGGGCGGGGGATCTTCCATCCAAGCTACTCTGCCCTGCACCGGCAGAGAATTCCATTTGAGAGAACTGGTAGGCCAGGTCGACCTGAAATTGAGGATGCAAGCTTCTGTTCCAATTCACACCCAAACCCCATCCCTCCAAAGCATCTACGTTTTGACGCTCCCGGCAACTTCCTCCTCCAGGGACAAAGCCGCATGGAGAAACAAACTGCCCCGAATCCACTTCTTCAAGGGTCACATTTGTCACCGCATCATTCAGGCGGTTGAAAAAGAGCTGGATCTGCAACCCACCCCGTTCATCATCATGAGGAAAATATAAACCAAAATCCACCCCGTAGAGGGTCTCCGCGTCCAGATTTGGGTTGGCCTCCGTTATATCGTTCCCCACCCGGAAGGGCCGGTAGAGTTCGTTAAAAGTCGGTAAGCGATAACTCTGGTAGGCCGACACGACCGCAAACCGTCCTCGCCCCAGACCCCGCTCCAGGTCCACCCGGAAGGTCCCGGTTAAATCATCCCGATCCGCGAAACGATCCTCTCGGATGAGGTCCCCCGTTTCCAGGTTTCGCTCGATTCGCCGACCGTTCACGAGCGACCACTGCTCCAGCCGGGCACCTACTTTCAGTTGCCAGACTTCGGCCATCGGGATAGCGAGCTCCGTCCAGCCCCCGACAAAGCGCTGTTCTCCCCCGGCCTCGCGATCCCGCGTAAATCCCGCCCCGAGGTTACGAAATTCCTCGTTGGTTTCACCTTCCAACCAACGGGCGTCCACCCCCCCGCGGATCTGCCAGTCCGAGTCCAGGACCCAATCCCCCATCCAGCTCATCCCCCACCCTTGTGCCGGAACGGAGTACTGGTTCAATACCGGACGCTCAGCCTCGCGGCCAAGCTGGATCGAAGTAAATTGGTTCGCGAAAGCCCGGTCCTGAAAGTAAACTGCGCCCTCCCAACGAAATGGATCGCTCATCCCTCCCTGACCCAGTTTGGCCGACACATCCCACCCCTCTGTTTCATTCAGGGCTTCAGGACTTCCGTTGCGCCGCTTCTCCTTATACCAACTACCGCGGGTCTCCAGGCGAAGCGTGGAAGTAAGCTCAAAGCCAAGCGTCCCCCCCACCCGGAAATTCTCGGACTTCATCGAGCTGTCAATGCTGCCGCGATCGTCGATCGGAATACGATCGAACCCGGCACTCGTAAACCCGTGGATAACCCCCGAGCCGGATATCCGGTCCGTAATGGCCCCGCCTCCCACAAAGGTAGCCTCATACGTATCGTAATTCCCGGCAGAGAGATGCAGTCGGCCCTCCCCCGTGTCCTGGGCTTGAAATTCTGTGAGGTGCACCACGCCAGACAGCGCTTGGCTCCCATACTGCCCCGGAGCCCCACCAACCACCACACCGGCCTGCTCTAACCACAGCGCGGGAGTCACACTCCAGGGGACGTAGCCCCCAAAGGGATCATTGAGCGGGATTCCTTGCAGAAGTACCAGGGCGCGCCCAGCCGCATTGGGTCCGAGATTGCGCAGGCTTACCCCTTGGGTTGCCGGATGTGCCGTCAGGCTCCCCGCTCGCCGGAACAACTGAAATCCCGGATAGGATTTCAGAACCATATCTACCGGCTGACCTAACTGGGTTTCCAATAGATCGCGATCCCAGAGAACCCGCTGGGGTCCCGGGGGCAAGGTCTCTCCCATCAACAGGCGATATCCGACCTCATAAGCCGGCAGGGTTTCAATTTCTTCCTCCGCTTGCGCCACCAACAGCAAAGGAGAGATCAGGAGCAGGAGGGATCCCTGCGAGACGAGTGAAAAAGGCTTGCCAGTCATTAAAGTCCGATAGATTTCCGCATCGCGGCCACGTCCGCCGCAGTGATGTTGCCCGCCTGTTGGGCGAACTTGATTTTCGAGTAATTCAGAAGTCCGGCTATATCTTCATCCGCTAAATAGAAAAAACCAGTCATCGCATTGTCCCAGGGAGACCCTTCTATCCAGGCACTCCCCTTCAGCATCAGCGTAATGATGTGTTCGGGACTATCTGCTGCCAATGCCTCCGAGCCGAGCAACGGAGGTTGCAGGCCTGGCACTCCACTACCATCCGACTGATGGCAGGCAAGACATAGTGCTGTATAGAGCCGCTCATACTTCGGGTCCAGGGAAGCCAGACTTACGGGGGGTGCCGCCACGATGGCTTCCTCTACGGACTCTGCCTCCTTGCCAGCAACTCCTGCACCTTCCCCTGTATACATGACCCGCCAGATTCTTCCCTTTCGGGAATCCGAAATATACAGGCTGCCATCTGGTCCTACGGCTAATCCAGTAGGCCGGTAAACCGCGTCGTTCGGCCGATTGAGGACCTCGCTCCCTTTAAAGCCATCGGCAAAAACCTCATATTCACCAGAGGGATACTTTCCTTCAAAAGGAAGAAACACCACGTTATATCCCTGTTGTGGCAGGGGAGCTCGGTTCCAGGAACCATGGAAGGCGACAAAGGCTCCCCCTCGATACCGCTCAGGAAACAGATCCCCGTAATAAAACAAAAGATCATTGGGTGCCCAATGTCCGGGAAAGGAATAGATCGGATCATCAAAGCGCCCATCCTCCACCGGGGTCATCCCATCTCCTCCATATTCAGGAGCCAGCATGCGCTTATTCTCAAAGTGATCCCAATAGGTATAAGGCCACCCAAAATCCGACCCCTCACGCACGAGTTGGAATTCTTCTGCGGGTAGCTCAGCCCCACGCTCCGCAGTATACCCCCAAAGCTGGTGAAGCTGGTCACGTCCATGCTGAACAATATACAGCTCCTCCTTTTTCGAATCGAAATAAATGGCGATCGCATTCCTGATCCCGGTTGCAAAATGGTCACCATGCTCCATCTGAGTCATCCCAATTTGATCTGCTGGAAACTTCCAGACTCCAGCCGCACGGATTAATTGCGGACATGGATCCAGACCCATAGACCCTTTGGTTCGGGCTTGTTCCTGACAGGCATTGCTGGGAGCTCCAACATCAACATATAAGTTCCCCTCGTTATCCCAGGTAAACAGCTTGTCCCGGTGTGACCGCTGATCGGGGAACCCGGAGACCACAACTTCAAAAGGTCCTGTAGGGAGAAGCTTGTCCGCGTCCATTGGAAAGCGGACGACCTTCTTCGAGTCCGAGGCATAAAGCCAGTCCCCCCTCAATCGTAATCCTTTAGTCCGATCGGCCATCTCCCCAAAATACTCCGTTCTATCCATCACCCCGTCCCCGTCCTCATCGCGCAGGGCAACGAGGTAATCCATGCCCTTGGGTTGCATCAGGGATACATACATATCCCCATTCTCCCGCAGTGCAATCTGGCGCGCTTGCCCCAGATTGTCCGCCACGACTTGGGCCTGGAACCCATCAGGTAACGCAATTCCTCCATTTCCAGGTGTGGGAGAAAAGCCACAAGTAGCTGCAGCTCCAATAATCAGAGCACTGCCAATAAGAGTGAATCGTAACATGATGCTGGACTGTAAAGATTCACCTTTGGAATACAAGTTCCACTCTCCCTTTCTCTTAATTTCCCTCCCCTTCCGGTTACGCTTTGTCTTTTCCCCAATCCTTATCCTTCCCCATGCGCCCCTAAAGGGAAAGAGCCGGAAGCACCCCTTACGCTTCCGGCATCTTTCTTATTCTCCAATAGATGGAATCTACACGTTGTTTGGATCCCCTATTAACAAAGACTATCCCATGAGAACGAATCTTTCCTCCTTGCGACGAGCCTCTCGCCAATCATCTCGATGGCACCGTATCCATGTCATGAGCGCTTTCTCAAATCCAATATCTTCCCCCATTTTTTCCGATTCCAACCACTTGAGGCGGAGGATTTCATCGCGCTCCGCGAGGAACTCCTGATAGACGGAGGACTGCTCAAAACCAGGCATTGAAGGGGTTGATGGTGAGGCGGTTAAGGAATGACAAACCTGGGTCTAAGTATGGCTTTCAGGCTCCATAAGTAAAACCGGTCCGAACATTACAGTCATCCTAACGGAAGACCTGAACGGATCCCTGCCGCTTCATTTTGAAATAGAGCATGCGCATCAACACCCCCCCCACTACGGAACGGGCTTTGAAGATATGTCCTTGTCCGGTAGGGGTCCAATACCAATCCGTTAAGGGCATGCGGTTTGGGGTTTCATCGACAAACCGGTAGACGGGCAAAAAGAGCGCATCAAATTCAACCGGATCCTCCAGGATGCCCGCCATCCAGAGGATCCAATCCAGCTTGGCATATGGCATGCGGTTATCCAGGGGAAGCCCGTAGGGCTGCGTAACCGTCTTGTAGAAAGCCAGTTCTTTTTTGAGGATCGCCTCCGTCCCGAGCCCAAGATTCAGAAGCGGATCCCAGACAAGGTTATACTTCAGAGACCATGTATCTTCCTGGTCGAAGGCGAGGCGGTAATGGGTACCGTTATCGGCCGCCTCCAACCACTGGGCCATCATGGACTGAGCCTCTTTGCTGTAGACCGCAGCCCGTTTGGCCTCACCACGCATGGCACACATTTTCCCATAGGCGCCCACCGCCATGATGGCCTTAAGGGAGAGGTTCGCATTCGAGGCAAGATGTCCGGCGAAATCATCGGTGCAGAGCTGGTTTTCCGGGTCGTATCCCTTCTCAACAAGATAATCCGCCCACTGAGTAATCAGGTCCCAGTACGTATCGGCATAATCGGTATTTCCCTCCACTGCGGAAATCGCAGCGGCCATCAACACCATATTCCCCGATTCTTCAATGGGCATCTGGCGATCCTCGGAGACTTCCCCTCCCCCATAGGTTTGGCCATTGGCAAGCGGGTATTTTCCGATATCGTGAGGTGCGTAAGGCCAGGGCCAGCGTTCCATGGCGGCGTACTCAAAAATGGGGGTGGTCTGCGCCTTCATCAGCTCTGGATTCTGGTGCAAGAAGAACGGGGATGCCGGGTAAAACACATCGACCGTGCCCATAGAGCCATTGCTGGCATTCTCCTTGGAAAAGCATAAGGGTCTACCCTTTTGGTCAACCACAACGATATGGGCCGCCATACATTGGCGAAACACAAGCGCACACAATTTGGCGTAACGCCAACCCCCCACCATCTTGGCTTCAGCATAAAAGGTATGATCAAAGTCAATACAACGCCTGCGGATAGCCTCAAACTCATTGCCCGCAGATTGCAGCAATTCCAGGAAATCCTTCGCCTCTGTACGCCAGTAAGGCAGTAACCGCTCATTAAACAACTCAACCGCGTAGCGCTCATCATAGCCGAGCATGACCCAGCGGTTAAATGGCTTGCCTGTGCTCACCGTTCCGGCGAATCGGGCTGCGAGTGCGGTTTGGCCGTCTCGCAAGCGATCCTGCGTGTACGAAGGATCCATCGGCGGCAGAGCTCCCGTTTCGGCAAATTCAGGCAAAGCCTGCTGGCTCGAGCCGGACCATACCCTCCCGCCTGAACTCGAATCCACTGCGAGGTGTAAATAGCCCCAATCGATCCGGACGTCATCCCCCGCCTTTCCCAGGATGGGTTGATCCACGGTGCCCACTTTAACCACCTCCAGTCCCTCCGCAGCCGGATAGTCCCATTCAACCATTTGCCGCCTGGAATCGGCTGCGATATGGGCCGACGCCTCAAAGTAGAGTTCTATCGCACGCTCCTGACCGTTCATAGACTCGATCTCCCAGGTCACGTAAGTAATTGGCCGAGAGACCAGGATCATATCCGCAGGCAGGCAAGGGGTCAGGAAAGTTAAGGTGACCAGAAGATGATCGACTTCAAAACTATAAATGGTTCGTGTGGCGGTAACCTCTACGCCCAGCTGGGTCGCCGCCGGAATCTGAGCCGGAACCGCTCCCATTAAGCGATAGGCCTGTCCATCTACTCGAAGCATGGAACGCAGGGGCATGGGGACCTCCGTCCAGTGATGCACCTCACTCTCAGTTAGATCATCTGTAGATGACCACAAACTATAATAGGGGTTGTGGGCCACGATGGGATATGCCGGTGGGCGTAAACGCTCACTTGGGTTTGCCAGAGCAGTGTCCAGGTTGACCATAATAGTAGAGCCAAAGATAAGAAGGATGGAGAGAAGGGGTCGCATGGGGTGCATCATCAAATTCGGTAAATTTCCTGATTAACCAGGGCCATCAACTCACTCCAGTTTTCCTCTGCCATCAGTTTGAGGTATTTTGCACGATCCAATTTAGCCGCCAGGGTGTAGACCCCGCGGGTTACCTCCGAATGTCGGTTGTAGAAATCGACCATATTGAAGATGCGTGGCGACGCATCGGTGGTAAAATACTTATCGTAACCGATTTCCTGAGCCCAAAACATCAACTCTACATAGTGGAGAAAATGCCGGCTTGCCCCCCCGAGGTCCCAGTCGGCCTTAGTATCATTGTCGTTGGTGTGAATATACACATCGAATCCGGATTCCAGGGTGGTTACCATCATCTGGGCCGGGTTTTCCTGGCTTTGCATAGAATGGCCAAAGTCCAGGGTGACCCCGGTACGCGGATTCCCAATTTCTTTCAGTAGCAGCAGAGCTTTCGCGGTGCTGTCGATCTGACAATGGACCCGTGTTTCCGAATACTTTGGCTCAATAAACAAGGGAATCTCCGGCTTGTAGTCAGCGGCCTCGCCAAAGGTCTCCACCAGGTAACGCCAACTGGCCCGGTAATCGATTTGGAACAGCACATCATATCCATCGCTCAGCGGGCAGCAGGTCACATGGGGGGCCCCCACGGCCTCTGCATAGTCCTTTCCCTGCTTGATCATAGCAACGGCCCGTTCCCTCACCTGCTTATCCGCCCGGGATAGCGCACCGGGCACCCATTCGGTCTCCTTTTTCACATTTACATTCACTGCAGCAAAGGTCAGCCCACGGTCATCCAGCAATTGCTTGGTCTTCACTGGATCTCCCGTTTCATAGGGGAAAACAATTTCTACGCCGTCAAAGCCTTCAATCTGTGTAACGATATCCAGCTTTTGCTCGGTATTGGCGGGCTGTTGATACTCAGAAAAACGATCCTGTGTTTTACCTAAAAAACCGATGATGACACCTTGTTTCATACTGTTGCGGGAGTAGGGGGTTAGAGTTAAGTTAGAATAAAGGGGACAGGACTTTCACCGTCACGTTTTCTACGATGCCTTGAATCTGCTCACGAAAAGAAAGGACATGGGAGGCCTGCAGGTGGGCTTTGAAAGCCTCCATACTTTCCCAAATCTCAGTAACCGTGATCACGGCCGGATGCATGGACTGATTGGGAAGCCCGGCCTCCAAGTTCCGAGTAGGAACGTACTGTATGCAACCCGCTTCCTCCCGCACCCTGGGGACAAAATCTTGATATATGCCCAGCAAGTCCGCTTCACGCTCGGCTTTGTATTGAATAGTAGCGATGACGTGAACCATAGATCAGGTGTTTACATTGGGAATCTTACATCCGGTACTTTCAGGGTCGTAAAAAATATTATGATCCTCATTCACCCGGTTCTGGGCAATGAAGGCGATAGCGCCCTCTGGACCGGCCTGAAACCAGTGCCTGATATCGATCGGCACCGTAAACTGGTCTCCGGGGGAAAGAGAGTGCTCTTTCCGGGCAGTGTAGTACGCATCTTTGCCGGGCGGTATCAATAGGTCCTTGGACTCAGCTTCACCTTCAACATAGACCTTAAAGGTTCCCCACAGGCAGCGCACGGTTTCCTCTTTTCCAGGTGATCCGTCATAAGGAGGGTGCTTGTGTTCAGGAAGCGTCTGATGTGGCAGCAGGACAATGACCGTGGTTCTGACCAGGTCTGTTCGTAGTAAATCAATAAAGGCAAAGCCCTCCACTTCGAGTTGCCCTAAACCGAAATCATCGGTTTTAAATCGCTCCAGCTCGGCCGGGGATAAAGGAAGGGGACACCGGTCAAGCAGCCGCCTGGCTTTTTGGAAAACCTTATCGTTCATTTACTTTCCCCCCTGGGCAGCAGCCTCGGCAACGAGACTTTTATTCGGATTCATCAACAGCCACAGCCCAATGGCCACAGCATTTAAACAACCGCAAATAACAAAAAAAGTGGTATTGCCCGCAATCGCTTCCGTCGGGGATGCTCCCGCCTGGATGAGCGAGTCGGCAAGATACCCGAAGACGAGGATGGAAGAGAAGGCCCCGAGATTACCCGCCATATTCATGGTTCCTGATACTGACCCGGAATGCTCTTTCCCAATGTCGATGCAGAATGCCCAGGACGGGCTTAAGGTCATATCCGCCCCAAAAATGGCTATGGTAAGAAAAATCACCCGCATAACCGGGTCCATCGTCGTGGTCACCAGCAACATCCCTGCCGTGGCCAGGACGAATCCGACAATAGCAGGGATCCTGCGGGACAAGGTAAGACTCCCCGATGATTTATAAATCCCGTCGACCATGAAACCGGAAACCCAGTTTCCTATAGCTCCCCCGATGAGCGGGGCCATCGCATAGAAACTGGCCAGGGTGCCTGCTCCCTGCAATCCCTCTTTCAAGTAGGGAAACATCCAGGTCAGGGTAAAGTAGAAGGTGAAATTACTGGCTACGTATTGAACCATCGCCAACCCCATATTGGGATTGCTGATGATCCTCAGGAACGGCAACGGCGCCACCTGGCTCCGGTCCGTCTGTGCCCGTTGCCGATTCTCCATGATATACCGCTTCTCCTCCTCAGACACATAGCGGGTCTCCTCGGGTTTATCACGAAATACCAACCACCAGGCTCCCGCAAAGAGCAATCCCACCAGGCCAAACACGACGAAGGTCATTTTCCATCCCAAGGCAGCAATGAGCACAACCACGATGGGATAGGCAATCGCCCCGCCAAGACGTGACCCCGAAAAATTAATCCCCTGGATGATTCCACGCTCTTTTATGGGATACCAGTTAAATGTCACCTTGGACAGGGTCGGAAATCCCCCTGCCTCCGCCGCACCGAAAAGGAAGCGCACAACAAGCATGGAGGCTGTATTCCACGCAGCACCAGTCAGGGCCGTAAGGGCTGACCAGGCAGTGATAATCGCTGCCATTATCACCCGGGGCCCTCGGGCATCAGCCAGCTTCCCCGATGGGGTTTGAAAAAGCGCATAACCCAGGGTGAAGGCCGCCATGACCCAGGCCCATTGAATGTTGGTGAGGTTGAAATCTGAACTGATATCATCCTTCGCCGCGCCGATACAGGCTCGATCAACATACATAAGGACTGATATCAGAAAAGTAGAAGCCGCGAGCAGAAACCGAGTGGGGACGTTTTTCATTCAGTGGGGGGTATGTTAAGTATCGGTATGGACACCGGTATGGAACAATTCAGAGGGGTGGAACAGAAGTCGTAGAAATCCCGCAATCAGGAGGGTTGCCCGTAATAGGCACTCCTGCCATGTTTGCGTAAATAGTGCTTGTCGAGCAAGTGCCGGGGAAGTCGGTAACCTGGTTCGGCCAGGGAAAGGGACTTCAGGGTCATCTCCGCAATGACTTCCAGAGCAAAGGCTATCTCGACCGCCTTGGCCCCGGTTTTTCCCCAGACGAAGGGAGCGTGCCCCCGAACGAGAACGGCGTTGACCTGATCGGGATCGAGGGGCTCCAGGCACTCCACAATGACATTGCCGGTTTCCCATTCATAATGCCGGGATACTTCCTCGCGGGTCATTTCCCGGGTTACCGGGACCTCGCCATAAAAATAATCTGCGTGGGTCGTTCCCATACAAGGGATGGCCCGTCCCGCTTGGGCAAAGGCTGTTGCGTTACGGGAGTGAGTGTGGACCACCGATCCGATATGGGGAAAAGCCTGGAACAAGCGCAGGTGGGTCGGCGTATCCGAGGAAGGCCTCAGGTCCCCCTCCACCGTGGCTGCCTTGAGATCCATGGAAAAATCGGCTTCCGGTTTGGCGTCCAGGCGAAGGATCACCATGTCTTCTGGTGTCAGGGCGGTATAATCGACACCACTGGGCTTGATTGCCATGACCCCCAGTTCCCGATCGACTACGCTGACGTTGCCAAAGGTCAGGTCTACAATTCCGTGAGCTGGCAGGGCCTTGTTTGCCTCACAGCAAGCCACACGGAGTTCCTCGTATATGCTCATAGCTTAAGTTCAGTACCCGAGGTGATTGCCATAAACGACTTCGTTCAGCTGAAGCTCTTTTTTAAACAACCGGAGGTTAGTGGTTTCATCAATGGGGAGATATTCAATCCCTGCTATATCGGCGAAATCTTCTAACATTTCCGCGCTCACAGTTAGACTGAATCCGGTATGGTGAGCCCCACCCGCATAAATCCAAGCCGCCAGGGCGGTTTTAAAGTCGGGCTTTGTTTCCCACAGTGCACGGGCCACTGGAAGCTTCGGCAGGGGGGCTTCAGGTTCCACGACATCACAGGTATTCACAATCATGCGATAGCGGTTACCCATATCGACTAAGGTCGCATTAAGCCCGGGCCCGGTGACCGAATCAAATACCATCCGAACCGGGTCTGCCTTTCCTCCTATTCCGAGAGGATGGATTTCTACCCTGGGTGTGCCTCGGGCAATAGAGGGACAGATTTCTAACATATGGGCCCCCAGCACCTGATGCTTTCCGGGGTGCATATGATAGGTATAATCCTCCATAAAGGAGGTGTGCCCGTCCAACCCTTCATCCATCACCTTCATGGCACGCACTAAGGCTGCAGTCTTCCAGTCACCTTCGGCTCCGAAGCCATATCCATCCGCCATCAGTCGCTGAACCGCAAGTCCGGGCAACTGGGTCAGCCCATATAAATTCTCGAAAGTGGTCGTAAACCCCTGAAATCCCCCTTCAACCAGGAACGCGCGCATCCCCAACTCCTGCCGGGCTCCGACTCGCAAGGCCTCGTGCTGCGCACCGCCCGGCCTTAGGCTATCCATCAGCTCATACTGGTCACCGTATTCAGAGACCAGCGAATCTACCTCTGCATCACTGACTTCATGCACCTTGGAAACCAGATCTCCTACACCGTATCCATTCACTGAATACCCAAATCGAGCCTCAGCCGAAACCTTATCCCCTTCGGTCACGGCAACAAACCGCATATTATCTCCAAAACGAGCATACTTTCCACCTTGCCAGTCTGCCCAGGCCAGGGCAGCTCGCATCCAGGCATCTATCCGTTCATGCACCTCGGAATCTTCCCAATGGCCCACCACCACCTTCCGGTTTCGCCGCAGGCGAGAGTGAATGAACCCATGCTCCCGGTCCCCGTGAGCCGCCTGATTCAGGTTCATGAAATCCATATCGATTTCGCCCCAAGGCAGGTCTCGGTTAAACTGGGTGTGCAAGTGAAGCACGGGCTTGTTTAATTGCTTCAACCCGGTAATCCACATCTTCGATGGAGAAAAGGTATGACACCACGTAATGATCCCGATGCACCCCTTATGATGGTTGGCATCGAGGCAGACATCCCGAACGGTTTCGGTCGTGGTCTGAACCGGTTTAAAGGTGACGCTGACGGGAAAATTCGCCCGGGCATTGAGCCCCTCCACCAGTTTCTGAGAATTCTTCGCCACCTGCCGCAGCGCTTCCTCTCCATAGAGGTGCTGACTGCCGGTGACAAACCATACTTCGAGATTTTCCTTATTGATAAGGTTCATAAAGGTTCCTGTCTAAACTTAGCGAATTACCCCGTTTTTCCGGACACCGGATTTAATCTCCAGCAGGGCCTTCATCACTGCCCCCAGATTGCCCTGGTTCACCCCGCCAAAAGCATCGTGAACGAGACGATATTGTTCAAATAACTGGTCATAAACGGCCTGTCCTTCTGGCTGTGGATGGAAGGACTCATCCTTCACTCCCGTCATAGCCGCTTGAGCGCGCTTGAAATCATCATAACCGCCCTTCTCCGAACCGGCTACCACGGCAGCGGCCACCGCCGCCCCCAGGGCGCAGGTTTGACTCGAGCGCGAGATCAACATCTCACGCCCCGTCACATCCGCGTAGATTTGCATCAGCATCGGGTTTTTTTCCGCAATGCCTCCGGCGCACACAATACGGTTTACCGGGATTCCATACTCCTCCAGACGTTCCAGGATCATACGGGCTCCAAAGGCCGTCGCTTCAATCAAGGCGCGGTAGATCTCGGCCTGAGTCGTGTGTAGGGTGGTTCCAATCAGGACCCCGCTCAAAAGGGGATCCACCAGGATCGTGCGGTTTCCGTTATTCCAGTCGAGAGCAAGGAGCCCACTTTCCCCTGGTTTGAGTTGAGACGCTTCCTCCGTTAAAGCCTCATGTGTCGACGCGTCACCCTTGCAGACATGTTTGACAAACCAGGCAAAGATATCTCCCACCGCCGACTGCCCGGCTTCAATTCCATAATAACCGGGCAGGATAGCCCCCTTCACGATACCACAAATTCCTGGCACATCCGCAACCGCTTTGCTCGCAGAGACGACCCCACAATCACAAGTCGAGGTGCCAATCACCTTTACGAGTGTCCCTTCGTCCACTCCTGCACCAATCGCGCCGTAGTGCACATCAAATTCGCCGATTGCAACCGGGATACCCGCCTTGAGGCCGAGCTGAGTGGCCCAGCTCTCTGACAGCATCCCAGCCGGTGTGCTCGCATCATAGGCCTTATCATACAGCCGGTCGACCAGATCTGCCAGCTTTGGATCGAGCATAGCGAGAAACTCCTTATCCGGTAGCCCATTCCAATCCTCTGCGTAAAGGGCTTTATGCCCGGCAGCACAAACGCCACGTTTCACCGCTTTCGGATCCCTTTCTCCGACCAGCAAGGCCGGCACCCAGTCCGCCAGTTCTACCCAGCTATAGGCCGCATCAAAGACGGCCGGATCAACATGTAAACAATGCCAAAGCTTTGACCAGAACCACTCGGAGGAGTAGGTGTTCCCACATTTGGCTACATACTCCGGTCGATGCTTCCGCGCCAGGTCTGTTATCCGGGACGCCTCCTCTACCGCAGTGTGATCTTTCCATAGCCAACATTGAGCATTCAGGTTGCCTTCCCATTCAGGTTGCAGCGCCAAGGCCTCATTTTCCGCATTCACCGGGATGGGACTCGACCCAGTCGCATCGACACCGATCCCAATCACCAGGTCGGCCGAAAACGTCGGATCCTTCCGAGCGGATTCGGCCAGGGCCGCCTTGGTCGCCTCCTCCAGCCCAACAATATAATCACCCGGGTGCTGCCGGGCCAGGTTGTGGTCTGCGGGATCCAGTAAGATCCCCTGGTCGCCGCTGGGATAGTTGAAGACAGATGTACCAAGTTCCGCTCCATCAGAGCATCTTACGATGATTGCACGGACCGAATTTGAACCATAGTCGAGGCCGATTGTATAGGACATAGGGGGTAGATTTTCGTGGATTACAACCTCTTCGAGTAAACTCGTTGGGCCTCCGTTCACTAAAGCTTGCCTATACTTGACAGTAAACTCTATTTTTCTATAAACATTACGGTAAACACCCCAACGAAGTACTATGCCCCGAGTTACCCTTCGCGATATCGCCCAGCAGGTCGGATATTCTAAAAATACCGTGTCCCTGGCTCTCCGTGGCGATCCACAAATTCCGGAGAAAACGCGCGAAAAGATTCGCTCGACCGCACACGATATGGGCTACAAACCCAATCCCGTCGTGTCTCAGTTGATGGCCGAGTTGCGAGCTAGCCAGACCCCTCGTTTTCAAGCCAAGTTGGCCCTGGTCAATGCAAACCTGGACCCGAAGGCGTTTAGGGAACACCCCACCATTCCGCCTTACGTAGAAGGCTGCGAACGCCGCGCCGCCAAGTTGGGCTACAGCTTTGACAAGTTTTGGCTCCATGACCCCAACCTCACAGCCGACCGCTGGATACGCATCATGCGGACCCGGAATATCAAGGGAGTCATCCTCGTCGGGCTGATGGACCAGAATCACTTGCCGGAACATTTGGCCAAAGTCTGGGAACACTTTCCAGCTGTCGTCACCGGAGTCCGCACCCGGAAGCCCACCCTTCCCTTTTGTTGCGTGGACCATTTTAACCTGTCTCTCGCTGCCTTTGAAAAAGCGATGGAATTGGGCTACAAGCGACCTGCCCTCATCATGGACGATGTGATTGATCGCCTGGTTGACCGTCGATTTTCCGCGGGATTCCTCATTGGGCAAGACACCCTCCCGGAAAACCAACACGTCCCGCCGTTCATGCAAATGAACCAGGCCCGCCAGGATCCGAAACTATTTCATGATTGGTTCTGGAAGGAGAAACCTGACGTGATGTTTACCCTCTACAATACGGTCTTCAAGTGGCTCGAAGCGATCGAGGTGAAGGTGCCCGAAGATGTCGGCATCATTCAGCTCGAGTGGAGAGCCCAACGGCCAGACGTCGCCGGGCTTCACCAGCATAACGATATGACGGGTGAAGCCGCGGTGGACATGATCATCGGGCGTATCCACAATAACGAGCATGGGGTGCCCGATTATCCCCGAGCCTCCATGGTCGGGGTTTCCTGGATCGACGGCCAAACCGTTCGTAAACAAAGTACCAGGCGCAAAAAATCCGCCGCTCAGAAAGCCCGTCGAAAAATGGCGAACGCCAAATAGATGTGGACGCATCAGGAGTCGCTCGGCTCTTTCCCATCCTCCTGTCCTTCTCCCCTTCGCAGGGAAGTCATCTTACTGAACCCATATCTCAAATTAAGGACTGTAAAGTAACCCCAATGTTCGCAGCCCCGGGGTCTCGCCTATGCTGGTCTTACCCCTTCGGCTAATATCGGCTGCGATCCATCCTGCCCGCCACTTTTTTCATGAGCAAACAACCTAATGTCATTGTCTTTTTTACGGACCAGCAACGCTGGGACACATCAGGCCTCCACGGCAATCCGCTCAACTTAATGCCAAACTTTGATCGATTGGCATCCTACAATACACATATCGATGCAGCCATCACATGCCAGCCCGTATGTGGACCCGCACGTTCCTGCCTCCAGACCGGGCTCTACGCCACCCAGACCGGGGTAACTTGGAACTTCATTACCCTTGACCCCAAGCTGAAAACCTTAGCCCACTACTTTAACGAAGCCGGCTATCATACGAGCTATATCGGTAAATGGCATCTTGCCGACCGAAACACCGACGGTCCCGTTGCCCAAGAGGAGCGTGGCGGATACCAGGAATGGCTGGCTTCTAATCTGCTCGAGTTCGTGTCCGATGCCTACGATACAGTCCTTTACAACAATGACAATGAGCAGGTGCGCCTTCCCGGGTACCGGGTCGACGCCATGACGGATGCGGCAATCCGCAACATCGATGCCATGGCGAAGGATGAAAAGCCATTCTTTCAATTCCTATCCTATCTGGAACCTCACCACCAGAATCATATCGATGACTATCCGCCACCGGACGGTTATCGTGAGCCCTATACCGGGAAATGGATCCCGCCCGATCTACAGACCCTGGGGGGCAGCTCCGGTCAACACCTCGGCGGATATTATGGGATGGTCAAGCGACTCGACGAAGCCCTCGGCCGCATCCTGGATGCCCTGAAAAGCTTAGGGATTCTGGACAATACCATCATCCTGTTTACCAGCGACCATGGGTGCCATTTCAAAACGAGAAACGCAGAATACAAGCGGTCCTGCCATGAGGCTTCTGTGCGCGTGCCCACCGCCTTCGCGGGGCCGGGGTTTCAGGGCGGGGGTCGCCGCCGCGAGGTCACCTCCCTGGTCGACCTCGTTGCGACGCTCTTGGATTCCGCCGGTATCGAAGTTCCGGATACATTACCCGGACGATCCCTCATGCCTCGTCTCCGTGGAGAATCGGCTGAGTGGGAGAATCTCGCTTTTATTCAAATCAGTGAGTCTCAAGTGGCTCGAGCTATTCGAACTTCCCGCTGGAAGTATTCGGTTGTAGCTCCCGGCATAGGTGGAAAAGAAGCCCCTGGTTCCGATCACTATGTTGAAGAATTTCTTTACGACCTGGAGACCGATCCTTACGAACTCCAGAACTTGATTGAGCATGAGTCCCATGCTGCAGTCGCAGATCACCTGAAAGAACGCCTCTGCAAGGCGATGGAATCTGCCGGAGAAACCCGTCCCGTTGTCGACAGTTTACCCAGAACGATTCCCTCGCAGCGTATCGTGGCCAAACACGAAATGCTTCAATAAGCATGGCTGGTTCTCGTAAACTCGAGCAGCCTGCCACGACCAAGGATGCACCGCTCTGGTTACTGCTTATATTTTGCAGCATTTGGACCGGTCTGGTGATTACCGAAGCCATTTCCAACAATGTGCTTCCACTCACGATTCGGGATAAGTTTAACCTCGATCCGAAGTGGATCGGATTAATCCTTGCCATCAACCCGGCCTTTGGCTTTATCGCTCAACCGGTTGTCGGAATCCTCAGCGACCGTATCTGGACTCCCGTGGGCCGCAGGGCCTTTTTCCTCATCACCGGGGCTCCTATTGTCGCCCTCTGCCTGGTCCTGGTGCCGGAGTCTGTCTTCCTCTGGCAACTGGTTACCCTCGTCATCGTCTATCAGTTTTTTCAGGACGTGCTTTGGGGGTCTGATCACCCACTCATGGCCGATTTGCTCCCCCCCCACCAGCGGACCCTGGTTCAGGGGATGATTTTGACCACCGGTCAATTGGCCTCTTTCCTTTTCCTCCGCTTTGCCATGGCCAACCTCGAGATGCACCATCTCTACTGGGTGGCTGCTGCCCTGCAGGTCTTTCTCGTGGCCGGAGCTGCCTTTTTTCTGAACGAAAAACCTGTTGTTAGAAAAGAACGTCCAAAGCTGACCGCCAAACGTTACATTCTCGATGTCCTGGGTGACCCTTCCCTCAGTCGCTTTGCCGGGCTCTACTTTTTTCACATGGTGTTTTTGCAGATCATTCAGGGGTGGATCGCGCTTTATGCCGTAACCAATATTTTACTCACCCGGCAGGACTTTGGGAAGGCATGGAGTATCCAGTCCCTCATTCCGCTGTTCCTCGCCATCATCACCGGACACGTCATAGAGCGCTATACCTCTAAACAATGGTCTCTTATTTTTGGCTATACGATGCTCATGATCACTTGCGTCTATGGGTACTTTTCCAGCACGCTCTGGGACCTCTCGATCATCGCTGTGATGTGGGGTGTCGGCAACATGGTAGTCAACGTCGCGCTTAAACCCTTCACTACCGAATATATCCCCAGCGATATTATTGGGCAGGTCACCGGGGCCTTGAATATCTTTTTCGCAATTGGCCGCACTGCCGCTCTGGCTGGTGGCGGCATCCTTATCAGCATCATGGGGGGAGCAGACAACTACCGGCCCATCTGGATTCTTGGCCTGATCTTCGGAGCCATCACCATTGCCTTTTGCGTTACACTTCCGGATCTCCGCTTCCAGGAAAGAAAACAAGCCAAATCGGCCTAACCCTCACCCCCAACACCCCATGAAACCCAAAGCTGCCTGGCTTACCTGCTGGATACTCACCGCAACCCTGGCCGCATCCAGCTTGGTCATCTCCGGCCAAACAACGGCCAGAAAAGAAAACCAACCCATCCCCGACCTCGGCAATGGTTACTATCGAAATCCGATCATTCCAGGTGACTATGCGGACCCCTCTGTCATCCGGGTTGGAGAAGACTATTACATGACCCATAGTAACGGTGGGGGCGGGTTGCCCAATATGCATGTCTGGCATTCCCGTGACCTCGTTAACTGGCGCGTCATTTCCCAGGTTCACCGCCATGGCTTAGCCAGCCAATGGGCTCCCGATATTGTATACCACGAGGGAAAATACTATATCTACACCACCTTGGTCGATCGTAGTCGAAACAATAGGGGCTTCGAGAATGTTGTTTTCGTAGCTGACGACCCAGCCGGCCCCTGGAGCCAGCCCATCGTCCTTGGTCTTTACGGGTATATTGATCCCGGACACATCGTCGATCAAGAGGGCACCCGATGGCTCTACATGTCCAAGGGAACAGTGGTTCAGTTGTCCGAAGATGGAACTGCGGTGATCGGCGAACCTGAAAAAGTCTATGATGGCTGGGAATACCCGGACGATTGGGTCGTCGAGTGCTTTTGCCTTGAGAGTCCGAAACTTTTTTTCAAAGACGGGTGGTATTATATGATCAGTGCCCAGGGCGGCACAGTCGGGCCATCTACCAGCCATATGATCGTGGCGGCCCGCTCCCGTCAGGTGAAAGGTCCCTGGGAAAACAGCCCATATAACCCGATGCTCCGCACCCTGTCTCGCGACCAGACCTGGTGGTCCGTCGGGCATGGAACCCTCATCCCTGACATCGCCGGCGATTGGTGGTGTGTCTACCATGGCATCCTCAATGGTTATCGTTCCATCGGGAGACAAACCCTGCTATCCCCGGTAAGATGGACTGCCGACGGATGGCCTGTCATTGAGAATTGGGATGTTTCCGGTGTCTTCCCCAAACCAGCCGGTAATCCCATTGAACCCGGTATGGCCATGTCCGATACCTTCACCTCCCCTTCTCTCGGTCCACAATGGTATTACTTCGCCCAGGATCCAGATCCCTCTGCCTATCAACCCGGAGGAGGTCAACTGAAGATTCAGGCCCGGGGAGACGAGCTGATGGACGGCGCCACTCTCTTTGTCAAACCGACAAACCTTGCTTATGAAGCTACCGTTGAACTCCAGGTGCCGCCCGGAGCCGAGGGAGCCCTTCTACTTCATACCGGTCCCAACAGCGGTGGAATCAGTGTCAAGGACGGCAAGGCCTATGTCCATTGGCGGAACCGGTCCTTCGAAATGGGAGAAGTCCCCGGCAATACCGCCCTGCTTCGCGTGCGCAATGACCACCACGACGGTTCCTACGCCTTCAGCATCGACCAGGGCCTGACCTGGATCCCCGCAGACCGCGCCACCCACTTCGAAAACACTAGAACCCGCATTGCCCTCGTCGCCTCCGGCTCCGGAGAAGTCACCTTCCGCCATTTCCGTTATCACGGCCTCGAGTAATCCCCTCCTCCTGCCCTTTCCCCCATGCTCCAGGTGTCAATACACTGTGTATTGACACCCGGAAATGGGAATGTTCTGGAATTCAATCCAGCCCTCTGAGATAACCCCCACATGCGTGCCGTCAGCCTTCATGGACCAAGAGATTTGAGGCTCGAGCCCTATGCTGAGGAGTCTGAACCCGGGCCGGGGGAAATTCGGATCCGGGTCATGGCGGTTGGAATCTGCGGGTCCGACCTCCACCTCTACCAGGAAGGCCAAATCGGGGGGCTGGGCGACCAGGAACCCTTTGTCCCCGGGCATGAGTTTATGGGAGAAGTATGTGAAGTGGGAGCATATGCCCTCGATGGAGTGCGTCTCCCCTTACAACTTGGGGACCGGGTTGCGGTCGACCCTCACCTGGCCTGTGGTGAGTGTGAATGGTGTGAGGCCGGCCATCCGAACTTGTGCCCTCGTCACGACTTCATCGGGTTGCCTCCCATGCATGGGGCCCTGCGTGAAACGATGATCGTTCCCGCACGCGCCTGCTTTCACCTGACCGAAGATATGACCGCGGGAACCGGCGCCCTGCTGGAACCACTTGGCGTCGCCCTCCATGCGATGGATTTAACCAAAGCCCGAATCGGACAAAGCGCAGTCGTCCTCGGATGCGGACCCATCGGACTGATGATGGTGCGTTTGGCCGCCCTGCAGGGCCTCCACCCAATTATTGCGGTGGATCCCTTGGGCTGGCGGATCGAACAGGCCCGCTTATGGGGGGCTCACCACGGCATTGTCGCACCTGCCACCGAAGCCATCGAAAAGGTGATGGATGCCACCGAAGGTCGCGGAGTCGATCAGGTGATCGAAGCCGCCTGGGCAGGATCAGCAGTGGATGCCGGAGTCGAAATGGCCTGCCCCGGAGCACGAGTCACCATCATCGGAATTCCGCGCGGGCATGAGCTTCAGATCAATCATTCGACCGCCCGCCGCAAAGGGCTCACCCTCGCCATGGTACGGCGAATGAAGCATGTTTATCCGCGAGCCATTGCCCTGGCCCAGGGGCCTCAACCTCAAGTGCCCCTCGACGATCTCATTTCCCATACCTACAGTCTCGAAGAGGCATCAACCGCCTTTGAACAGAACTCCGCCTACCTGGACCATGCACTCAAATTTGTTATTCATCCCCAGCGTTAATGAAATCTCAATTATTCCTATTCATCCTCCTCACCCTTCCATCCCTTCTTCTCATCGGCAAGAAAGGCGAGTGGCTCACCGTAGAAACAATAGGTGAACCACATGCCCGTCATGAATGTGCCTTTGTCGAATCCGGGGGTAAATTCTATCTATTAGGCGGTCGACGAGTTCAACCGGTTGACATTTATGATCCGGGAACCGGCAAATGGACGATGGGAGCCAAGCCCCCCATGGAGTTGCACCATTTTCAACCTGTCCCCTACCAGGGGAAGATCTACATGCTCGGGGCCATGACGGGAAAGTTCCCCGATGAGACCCCGATCGGTCACATTTTAATTTACGATCCCGCCACCGATCAATGGGAGAAGGGAGATAAGATCCCCAGGAACCGGCGGCGCGGAGGGGCCGGGGCTGTGCTCCACGAAGGAAAGATTTACCTTGTCGGGGGTATCCAACGCGGACACCAAGGCGGCTATGTCAACTGGTTCGACGTCTATGATCCGGAAACGGGAGCGTGGGAAGTCCTGCCCGATGCACCTCACGCGAGGGATCACTTTGCCGCTGCCATCGTGGGACAGCAGCTCGTTGCCGCCGGGGGGCGTACCACTTCCCTGGAAACGAAACAGGTCTTTCAACTCACGGTCGCCCCGACCGATGTCTACGATTTCGAGACCGGACAATGGACAGTCGGGGCAGACATCCCCACCCCACGGGCTGGTACCATGGCGGTTGGGGTCGATTCCTCAGTCGTAGTTGTAGGTGGGGAAAGCGGAGAGCAAAAAGTTGCCCATGACGAGGTCGAGGCCTACGACCCGCTCAAAAATGCCTGGAAGGCATGGCCCTCCCTCGTCCGCGGACGACATGGCGCAGGAGTATTTCAATACGGCATGTCCCTCTACGTCTGCTCAGGAAGTGGTAATCGAGGCGGAAGCCCTGAGCTCACCACCATGGAACGTCTCGATCTCACGCCCTAAACCCGAACCTCCAGTTAGTTGACATTGAGTGCCAAGCTCTGATCACGACGCAGTTGGCCAAAAGCCAGGTCCCTCATCCATCCCGTTTATTCCACTCCGATTTGCGGAACATGTTCAGCCCGGGGTCCTGGATGATACCATTAGCGTATTCCGGTGGATGCTTTCGGATAAAATCCAGGTCGAGTTCTACCCCCCAACCAGGACCTTCAGGGAGTTGGAAATACCCATCGACCACTTCCGGATAAGGACTCCCCGCCTGTTTCACAAACTGGTCAGTAAAGTCATTGAAATGCTCAAGGATCTTGCCGTTCCGCAACGTGAACATGACATGCAGAGTCGCCATGGTAGTAATGATTCCACCCACATTGTGCGGGGCCACCATGACGTTGTAGGTTTCGGCGGTAGAAGCGATTTTCTTGGCTTCGAGCACACCTCCGCATTGGGTGAGGTCCAACTGGATGATGTCTACGATTCGGAGCGGGAACAGATCGCGAAATTGATTGGCTGAATACAGACGCTCCCCCGTGGCAATGGGAAGATAAGTATGTTGCGCCACCTTGGTCATCGCTTTAAGATCATCGGGCCGGCACGGTTCCTCAATCCATGCAGGGCGGATATTCATCTTCTCGATCTCCTTGGCAATTTCAATGGCCTGGTGTGGAGCGAATCGTCCATGCATTTCAATATGGAGTTGGCATTGATCGCCCACCGCATCGTGAACGGAGCCGATGAGATCAAGCGATTTCCTAAATTCGGCCCCGGACAACTCCAGGTTTCCTGCACCAAAAGGGTCAAATTTCAACCCCAGGTAACCGGCCTCCTTCACCTTCCTGGCGGCGTCCCCAAATTGACTGGGGTCCCGGGCAACCTTATACCAGCCATTGGCATAGGCTGGAACTCTATCGGTGACCTTACCTCCCAAAAGCTGCCAGACCGGCTTGCCGGCAGATTTTCCGATGATATCCCAACAGGCCATTTCGACCATGGCCAGCGCGGTCATTTCCAGTTCATGGGCAACCCCGTAATCCAGAAGGGTGATCCGCTCAAACAGCGCTTCCACATCGTGAGGATCCCACCCTACAATGTGACGGCGGATATCGATTAAATACTGCTGGAGCGTATGCGTTTTCCCAAGAATACGGGCCTCGCCGACTCCTGTGATTCCCTCATCCGTTTCCAGAATAATATAGGAGAGGTTTCGCCAGGGTGTACCTAGCACAACAGTTTCAAAATTTACAATTTTCATAAGGGGTAGTGGGTTTTTATTTACTATGGGACAGGCAATCCAGGTCGACCAGCCTTTGCCTTCCTTTACTGTCATTCAAGCCATTTGGGTTAAGGGTTTTAAACCCGATCCAACCCAAATAAAGTTAGCCTCTCCCTTAACCCCCCACCCCCCTTTTTACTATGTCGTTCAAAGTTACCTTCATCGGAGCGGGCAGTATTGGTTTCACCCGCAAGCTCGTACAAGACCTTCTCGGCGTGCCCGAGTTTAGGGACATTGAGTTAGCCTTTACGGATATCAATGAAGAAAACCTCCGCATGGTCACCGAGCTCTGCCAGCGAGATATCGAGGCCAACGGACTAAAAATAAAGATCCAATCAACGACAAACAGGCGCGAAGCCGTCACCAACGCGCGGTATGTGCTGTCTGTCGTACGCGTGGGCGGTTTGGAAGCCTTTGCCCACGATATAGATATCCCGTTGAAATATGGGGTGGACCAGTGTGTCGGGGATACCTTGTCCGCAGGCGGTCTGATGTATGCCCAACGCGGCATTCCCGTCCTACTCGACTTCTGCAAAGACATATCGGAGGTCGGAGAATCGGGGGCCATGATGCTCAATTACGCCAATCCTATGGCCATGCTCACCTGGGCCTGCAATAAATACGGGTATGGCGTGCGCACGATCGGCCTCTGCCACGGCGTTCAAAATGGGCATCGTATGATCGCGGAAGCTTTTGGTCTCGAGCAAAAAGAAGTCGATATCATCTGTGCGGGCATCAATCACCAGACCTGGTACACCCAGATCAAACACAAAGGACGTGATCTCACTGGGGAGCTCCTCGAGAAACTGGAAGCTCACACCGAGTTCAGTATCCAGGAAAAAGTGCGTATCGATGTGCTTAAACGATTCGGCTATTTCAGCACGGAATCCAATGGACATCTAAGCGAGTATCTCGCCTGGTACCGCAAACGTCCACAGGAGATCAACGACTGGATCAGCCTCGACAAATGGATAAACGGGGAGTCCGGAGGTTATCTCCGGGTATGCACGGAGGGGCGGAACTGGTTCAAAACCGACTTTCCCAACTGGTTAAAGGAACCACCCAAAATATACGGTCCCGAGAACCGGGGCCATGAACATGGATCGTACATCATAGAGGGCCTCGAAACCGGACGCGTGTATCGTGGACACTTCAATGTCATCAACCATGGGGTGATCACCAACCTGCCTGAGGACTGCGTCATAGAGGCCCCCGGTTACGTGGACCACAACGGCATCAACATGCCCCTGGTGGGCGACCTCCCGCTCGGGCTGGCTGCTATATGCCAGCAAAGTGTCAATGTCCAGCGCCTGGGGGTGGAGGCGGCAATCCACGGCAATGCGGATCTCTTGAAACAAGCCATGTTACTGGACCCCCTGGTGGGTGCCGTCTGCAATCCCCCCGAAGTCTGGCAAATGACAGACGAGATGCTGGTCGCCCTGGAACCCTGGCTACCCCAATATGCCAAAGCCATCGGAGAAGCGAAACAACGCCTAAGCGATCCTGCCCTCCTCCTCCCCACCAATGCGGGTTATCGCGGGGCGGCGCGCATGAAAACCCGAGACATTCATGAATTGGCCGAGGATGCTGACGAAGCCCGGAAAAATGCGGCAAACGCTGACAAGGGCTTCGAATGGAGGCCTGGGCGCGAAGCCAACACCGACAATGTGACGGTTGAACAATCCTCCAATTAAGCAGTAATCTATCCCAAGTTTCGGAAAATCCTGTGTCCAAAAAAAACGTTCTCATCATCATTTCAGACGATTGGAGCCCCATAGCCGGTTGTTATGAGGATCCCGTTATTCAAACTCCCAGGATAGACGAATTCGCCCGATCGGGCGTGGTCTTTGAGCAGGCCTTTTGTACTGCGCCCACCTGTGCTGTCAGCCGGGCCTGCTTACTCACTGGCGTGCACAGCCACACCCATGGGCAATATGGACACAGCCATGCCTACCACGGCTTCCGCACCCACGAATGGATTCCCTCGATACCGAAACTGTTAAAAGATGCGGGGTACACCACGGGCCTTATTGGAAAAGAGCATTTCGGCCCGGCTCATGTGTACCCGTTTGACTACAAGCCACCCGTCGACCATCGCAGCGCGACCGATACGGCCAGGAAAACGAAAGCCTTCCTGGATACCTGGAAGGACGAACCCTTCTTCCTCATGGTCGCCAGCACGCTTCCCCACCGGACCAAAGACGATACCTTTCATACCGGCATCGAACATGAGGGCACCCCGGATGTTCAATACGATCCCGATACAGTCCCCGTTCCTGGTTTTCTTCCAGATAATGAGGCAACCCGGCAGGATTTAGCGGATTATTACAACGCTATCAGCCGTATGGATCAGCAATACGGAGCAGTCCTCGATGCTTTGGAGGCCTCTGGACGAGCAAAGGACACCCTGGTCTTCATGATGAGTGACCACGGAATGCCCTTTCCCGGGGCCAAAGCCAGCAGTTATGATTCCGGGCAGCACTGCCCGCTCATCGTCCGCGATCCGGGCGGACGCGGGGCCGGACAGCGGAATCATGCCCTGGTCAACTGGACCGATGTCAGCGCCTCGGTTCTAGACTGGTGTGGGGTGGCTTATCCCGAGGGAGGGCTCTCTGAACTGGCTGGTCGTTCCTTTCTGCCCATTTTGAACGACGACTCCCCCACCCCCGGAGAGGGGGCATGGGAAGCAACCTTCTTTTCCCACTGCTTCCATGAGATCATAAACTATTACCCCTGGCGCGTGTTGCGGGAACGTCGGTTTAAACTCGTTCACAACCTGGCTCCGGAACTCCCCCTGCCCATTCCCACTGATCTGTTCCGCAGCCCCACCTGGGCCGCGGTCCGCGAAGGCAAGCTTCAAGCCATCGGGCACCGATCCCGGGAGGCCATGATTAACCAGCCGGGCGAGTTGCTCTATGACCTGGAGCAGGACCCCATGGAGACGACCAATCTGGCGGAGGATCCGGCTTACGCCGACCAGCTTGCCTCCATGCGGAAGCAACTCATGGATTTCAGGGTAAAAACCCGGGACCCCTGGACAGAGTTGGACTTCCAGAAAGGAGTTGAGGGCGCCCAGCCCTTTACGAGCCTGATTTAGAATGCGCTTCTCACCCCCCCGAAGGCCCACTCCCACGACCTCGACGACCCTCTGGCGGTGAATTTTCCATGCCTTCAAAAAAGTCAAAGGAGCGTTCCGCCTCGACGTAAACGAGCTGGCCGTCGTGCTGGATAGGAGGAAACTCAGTCATGATTACCGTAAATAAGGCCGGTTTCACAAATTCCCGGGCTGACACCTCAATGACCTGTGGGTTAATGACCCGACCATCCGTATCAATGATAAAACGAACCGTCACCCGACCTCGCTTCTCCGACCCCACCAGCTCGGCCGGATAGCGGGGGCGCCTGAACTGCAACGGGCGGGGGCGTTCGGCCAAATCCTCCATTGCCACTACTGGCACGTCCTCGGCCATCTCTTTAAACACGGACCGCCCAAATTGCCTGTTTAACTTCTGTTCGGCCGATAAATTAAACACGAAGGGGATCACAACTTTTTTTTCGATCGCTACTCCGTCTTTTAATACAGGCTCAAAACGCCACTGCAGCGCAGCGGCCACCGCCGCCTCTCCAAATTCCGGCCGGGTCGCGTCCCGGATCTCTGCTGACTTGACCGAGCCATCCGTGGCGATGGTCGCCTGGATCGACGCCTTACCCTCGGTAAATGTGTCATGCAGGATATCCGGATAATCCGGTTGAACCATTTCAACCGGTTTAATCTGGCCGTGCAACAGGCCGCTAAATAGCAAAAACAAGGACGACAGAAAAACTCTAAACATGGGGTAAAGCAGGGGGGGTTACCTTTCAGTTGTAATGGACCGGTTTAGCTGTGAACAGTGGAAAATGCAGGCCTATTTAAACAGGTCCGGGTGTGTTTTAAGGAGTTCCATCACGCCTGCCGGCGGCTGCCCGGATTGGGCCAGGCGAGCCATCACCCGAAAATAGGGATCCACATGGGAGAAAAATTGTTTATACGCCGCACAAAGGTAGTTCAGCCCCTCCTCTCCTTCCGGGGTAGTATCAAAGCGCCGCTTTGGGCACTCCCCGTTACAGGCGACCAACCAGGGACACTGCCGGCAATAATTCGGGAGCGTGCCCTGTTTTGCCTGACCGAAGTCACGTTGCCCCGGACTATCGGCAATATCCGCCAGAGTCATCTCCATGATATTACCTCGCAAATGTTGTGGATAGACGTAGTGGTCACACGAATACACATTTCCATTGTGCTCAATGGCCAGAGCGTTTCCACAGGTTTCGGAAAAGTAACAGATTCCCCCGGATCGGTGGCCCAACCACTTGCCGAAGGCTACGTCAAATGTCTGAATATAAACCCGCCCCACATCCTGCCGGACCCACCGATCAAAAATCGTGGTGAGAAATGTCCCAAAATCTCGCGGCAACACGGACCAAGGCGAAACCCTCGGATCACCTTCCCCTTCCCGCGCCAGGTCAGGAGGCGCCGCCAACCCAAGTCCCGCTTCATCAGCTGCCTGATTCGCCGAGCGTTCGACAATCGGGATAAATTGCAGGTATTTCGATCCAATCCCCTTCAGAAATTTATAGACTAACTCCGGCTTGGTCGAACTGAGGCGGTTCACACAGGTGAGGGTGTTAAAATCGACCTCGAATTTCTGGAGGACCCGGATGCCATCCATCACGGCTCTCCAAGTCCCACGGCCTGCCTTATCTACTCGATAGGCGTTATGAATCTTTTCCGGGCCATCAATACTGACGCCTACTAAAAATCCATTATCCTTGAAAAACGTTCCCCACTCTTCATCGAGGAGAACCCCGTTGGTTTGAAATGCATTCTCAATGGTTTTCCCGGCAGCATAGCGTTTCTGCAGGGAAACTACCTTATTAAAATAATCAACCCCCAGGAGTGTCGGTTCCCCACCCTGCCAGGCAAAGCTCACATGGTCGGTAGGCTGTGCTTCAATGTACTGGCGGATATAGGTTTCCAAGACAGCATCCGACATCTTCCACCTTTCCCCCTTGCCCCATAACACCTCCTTTTCCAGGTAAAAACAATATTCGCAATCCAGGTTGCAGACCGGGCCGATCGGCTTGGTCATCACATGAAAGGGTTGCTGGGCTGGCTGGGACAGAGACATGTTTACTGTATTGGAATAAGCGGTTTACCCGCGCCATTCAAGCGCCCATCCTGCCCCTTATGAAGCCCCTTGTATATGTGCTGAACACCCATAACCCCGAAATCGGTCAAACCGAGTTGCGGGCGCTCCACTCCACCTTCGGCGATGCGGTTGATTTTTTTGTGCTCAACGAGGGGGATGACGATCCCCTCCCCGATCGATTCTTCGAGGCTGACGCTATCATCGTTGACCATCGGATCGATTTTTCCGCAGATCTGATCAATCGTTTACAGCGTTGCAAGGCTTTGATCCGCAATGGTGTCGGCTTCAACAATGTCGACCTGGAGACAGCTCAAGCAAGGGGAATCCCCGTTTGCAATGTCCCCGATTACGGCACCGAAGAAGTCGCCGACCACGCCATCGCCCTCGCCATGACCCTTCACCGCCGGATTATCCCGCTCCACCAGGATGCGGTCCAGGCGGACTGGAATGTATTTCGTCATTCAAACCTGCTGCGACGCACAAGCCATCAGGTATTTGGAATTGTCGGCCTCGGCCGCATCGGGTTGGCCACTGCACTGCGGGCTAAAGCACTGGGATTCCAAGTCCAGTTCTACGATCCATATTTATCTCAAGGGACCGACAAGGCTGTGGGCATTGCTCGAGTCAAGCACCTGCAATCGATTCTCCGGGAGTCCGATATCCTCTCCCTCCATTGCCCCCTCTCTAAGGAGACCTACCATCTGATCGATTCGGATGCCATCGCCCTCATGAAACCTACCAGCTCCCTCGTTAACACCGCCCGCGGACCGGTGGTAGACACGAAAGCCGTAGTCGATGCCTTACAGGCTGGCACCCTGGCGGGGGCCGGACTCGATGTTGTGGAAACAGAACCCAATCCCGACCCTGCCATCGTTAATGCCCCCAATATGATTGTCACCTGCCACGCCGCCTTCTGTAGCCATGAATCCATCATCGAACTCCATGAGAAAGCATGCCTTCTCGCCCTCGCCGCCATTCGCGGGGAACCCCTCTGGAATTTAGTGTATACCTCCTCCTGAGGGCTTACTCTCTAACAAGGTGAGCGGCCCATGGCAGGGGATCATTTGGAGTTACCACCGGCCCGGGCAGGGCAACCACTTCAGATTCCTGCCATTGAGAGGTCATCACATCAAGCCAACTGAGTCGATACCGGCCGGGAGGAACACGAAGTTCAACCTCGCCCTTTCCTGGAAAATATAAAAGGAGTTCATCTCTTGAATCATTGGCCAAACAATAGGCCTCGTCAGGATTCCGGTCAGTCATGAGGGCTGGGGCGGGCTTCAACTCAAAAAACGCCGCGCGACCGGTCAGCTTCCGAGCGCTTAAGAGCTGAGCCTGAACCATGGGGTTTAATCCGACTCCAGCCGTTGGCCGGTGGAATCGTGCACTGGCATGACCCGCAAAGAGGTTTCGCCAGAAACGATCTCGGCCATCCTTGCGAGACCCGGACCAGATCCGGTTGAGATCGCCTCCGTAAATCTTCACATTGTTGATAGGTCGGGGATTTCCGGATGCCTCTACCTGCTGACGCACCCAATAGCCCGTTTGAAAGTGAGTCTCCCCCTTCTGGGCGTTGTTATTAGATATATCGAGAAAGTCATATAAATCGTGCCGATTGAAAGAATACGAAAAGTTTGCCTCCTTATGCAGGTCCACATTGGTATACTCAGCAAACCAGCCTCCCAGATCAGGGTGCTGCTGAAGGGCGCCCGGGATGAGTCCATCAGTCGGATCAAAATAATCCCACATCTCGGTAATGTAAATCTGCTTCCCGGCCGCTTCTGCTTTCTTCCGGAGATACGTGGCCCAATACGATCCCCACGCATGGTGGGCGTTGGTTTCATTATCTATGCAGTAGAGGACATGGTTGTATGGGAAAGTGTGCTCAAGGATTTTGTCGACAAAACCCTCCTGGATTTGTCGCAGGTATGCATTGTCCCGGAGGGCAGGAACACTCTTGAAGAAGGGATTGATTTGCGACTGGGCGGGGAAATCGATTGTCTCTGGCAAGCCGGAGCTTTCTGCGGAGTAGGTGGCATTGAGGGCAGGATTAAAAGGGTTCTGCGCCCACCCCGATTCTCCCCAGTAAAAATCATAGGTAGCCCAAAGTTCAATTTGAACCACAATCTCCAGCTCTGCGGTCCAGCGCAACAGGTCGGCAAACTTTGTCCAGAATTCAGGATTAAAAGCAGTTAAATCATAGTATCCCTCTCGGTTGCGCTGGAAGGCTTTGGCATCTCCTGAATCCCGGCTGCTCATGGTGCAGCGGACATAGTTCCCTCCCACCGATCTCAATAACTCCAGATGAGCTCTTAGATTCTCGAACTGAAAGAGATTATCATTGTCCGTTCCCCCAAGCAGTAAAATGGGGTCATCGTCTATGGCCCAATAAAAGGCATTGTCGGAGGAAACATGGATCGACGGTTTCCCTCCCCAAAGCTGTACGGATTGAAACCATGCTCCAGTGAACAGAAGAAAAACGATAGGCAGGGAAAGGGGATTCATGGGTAAGTATTAACCTAACGGAATTCACAGTCCAAAACCAAGCCTTTCATCATCGAAATTGGAGCATTTTAAACCCACGTAGAATATGATTCCGACCTTGTTATTCAAACTGGCAGAAAAAAAGCCCCGCAGGAAGCGAGGCTTTGCCATTCGTGAACAAATCGGTGCGGGCTACACGGACGCTGCACGTGCGGCGTCTACCAGATCAGTGATAAACTTCCCAGGTTTGTAATTTCCGGCGATCACAATCGTCTCCCCGTTTTTATGCATGCGCACTTCAGGAAGCTTGATCTCCGGAGTTTTCAACGGCGCGTAGAGCACATCATCGTGTGAGGCATGGTGCTTTTCCTTAAACAGATCGGGCGTAATATCTCCACCCAGGTGGTCATCGCGACCGGTGGCTACATGAATCGTGCCAAGGATTTTCTCATCCTGTATGTCTCGCCCGGAAAAGGGTAAGACTTGGGTGCCGAACCCAAGCTCGCCTAACATTCCGGTCATGGGATCATAGGCCAGGCGGTCGTTGTGTTCCTTGATCTTCTCATAGTCACCGTAAATCAGCCGGGATTTCACGATCTTCCCATCCTCCACGGTCAACATGCCGATCGTTTCCTCATCATATTTGAAGGGAAATTGCCCATGGCCCCCGCGAGGTACAAAATAGACCTCACCGGCTGGCAGGTTCGCCACATCGGGTCGGCCAGGGGGGCAGAGTCCGTGGGATTTTTGAGCTTCCTGCCCATTCACCATTAAGCGAAGGGTGGTTCGTTGTCCCTCGAACTCGAAATCAATTTCAAACCAGTCCGCTTGCGTCAGCCCCAAGCGGATGGCTTCGGCGTCGGCAGACACTTCATCGTAATCGACACTGAGGCCGGTCTCGACAATGACCTGGTTCAAGCCATGAAGGGTGGCGCCGCGAAAACCGAACTCCTTGCATTTAGCCGTCAGGGGAGCCGTGGCGGAGAAAGTTGAAACGACAAAGATTAAGTCGTAGTTCGGGTAAATATCGTTATCCAGGCTGAATCGCTTACCATCTGGGTCAAAGGCTTCATCCTCCATATCTAGATTGCTACCGCCGGTTTCCTTATAGGCAAAAAACTCGCCTCCCTGCATACCCAATTCCTCGAGAACGCCAGTCTTGAGCCCCTTGTAGAATACTTCGTAACCGTAATTTTGGATGGAGAGCGTCTCATCCTCTAAAAATTTAAAATCCTTAACGTCTTCCGGGTTGGGAAGGTCAATCAGGATGCATGCTTTGTTGCCCTCGACATTTCCAAAGCACGTCCGGATAAGACGAGGCAGAGAGAATGCCGGGAACTCGCGTTGAGAAGGATCAAGGATCATGATCGTGTATCAGCTGAGGTTTTTTGAATCAGTGTGTTTGCCTATAAATCGACCCGAGTGGTCGATACTCCGGTCAATACACTCCAATGGCTATTCCTTGTCAACCGAAGGGCCGAAATCGCAAGCAGTGCACCGTTACCCGGGTTCCCCCGCAAGTTGGAGGACAGTTTCATAAGCTTCCTTCGGCAGAGGCCGTTCCAAAGCCTTAAAACTGTCCTGCAATTGTTCGACCGTCCGCCCCCCCACAATAGGTATCGGTGCAAGAGGATGCTGAATCAGGTAATTCAAAACCACCTGATTCACCGTCAGTCCGGTCAACTCCCCAATCGGATTCAGCGCTTGGGCCAGATCGACAAGCTGGGGGCTGTACCAGCTTGGAAGCGAACCGGTACCGGACAGAGCCTCCGAGTGAACCGCTTTTGAAAACAAACCGCGGGCTTGGGGAGAATAGGCGATAGCCGTCATGCCGGTTTCTCGGTGAAACTGCAGGGCCTCCAGGTTCATCGCCTCCAACACACTGGGTTTCCAATCCATTTTCCAGACTCCAACATGCCAGAATAACTGATTCACCACGAACGGCGTTTTGCCATGCTCCACCGCATAGGTATTCGCTGTTCGAATCCGATCTGCCCGCCAATTTGAACAACCGACATATCGGGTTTTTCCCGAGGCAACCAACTCGTGGACGACGTCCATAATTTCATCCACCGGCACATCGGGATGATCCCGGTGTAAGAAATAGAGATCAACCCGGTCCGTTTTGAGGTGGTCCAGACTGGCGGTGAGATCCCCCGGGACCTTCCCTAAATCAAGCCAGTCCCCAAACTCAGTATGCGACATATCAACAAACTCTGGTAGCCCGCCTTTCGTCGCGATAATCAATTCATCTCGGTTCCCCCGTGCCTTCAGCCATTCCCCGAGAATCCGCTCACTACGGTGTAATTCCCCCGGAATCCAATCTGAGTAGATACGAGCCGTGTCCAAAAAGTTTCCTCCGGCCTCCAGATAGGCATCGAGGAAAGGGAAGCAATCCACCCGGTCTACCTTCGATCCCAGAATCATGGTGCCCAGGCAGAGTGCACTGACATCTAGATCGGTTTGAGAGAGCGTACGGCGCTGCATAAGTCCAACGAGTTTGAACCGCGGTTATGGAATTTCCAATCAATAGATACTAGACACTAATGTCTTTCCTTTAAACACTTCCACCCATGTCCAAGGGTTTTGCAAAACACCAAGAGCGCACCGCCGCCCTCAATCGCTTCGCCAAAGACCTGGTTCGTCGATCCCGTTCCAAATGCGAATTATGTGGCGAAGGGGATACCCGTCTCGACATTTTTGAATGTCCTCCCGTTACCCATGAGCCCGACTTTGAGACTTTACTCATGATTTGTGAGACCTGCGGCGAGCAATTACGCAAACCTAAAACACTGGATATCCAGCATTGGAATTTTCTGCGCGAAGCTATTTGGAGTGATCTGACTCCCGTCCAGGTGGTCGCCATACGCGTGCTCAATGCGATCAAGGGACAAGCTCCGTGGGCGGTGGACCTCTTGGAAGAGGCGTATCTTGATGACCCGGTTCTGGAGTGGGCAGGTAAAGTTCCGCTGGTGATCAAGTAACGGATTTTAGTATGATACGATTACTCAATTTACTCTCTAATCTTTTTCCTCTTTGGGTGCTCACCGCCTGCGGTCTTGCCCTCATCGAACCGGACTGGTTTACCTGGTTCAGCGGACCTTGGATTATCTGGGGCCTCGGGCTCATCATGCTGGGCATGGGGATCACCCTCGGGATCGAGGATTTCAAACGGGTGCTCACCATGCCTCGAGCCGTGGCAACCGGGTTTTTGGCGCAATTCCTCCTTATGCCCTTCTGGGGGTGGACGATTGGCAAACTGCTGGACCTTCCAACCCCCTATGCCGTCGGACTCATTCTCGTTTCCTGCTGCCCGGGAGGAACCGCCTCCAACGTGATTGCCTATATCGCTCGAACCAACGTCGCCCTGTCTGTATTGATGACCATGTGTTCCACCGCCGGAGCCGTCTTTCTTACCCCTCTGATTACGAGCTGGCTAGCCGGCCAATATGTTCCGGTGGACGGAGTCGGTCTCTTCATCAGCATGGTCAAAATCGTCCTCGCCCCAATTGTACTCGGAGTCACCCTGCATCATCTTTTTCCAAAAATGGTTAAGGCGGTCCTCCCCGTTGGCCCGCTCATCTCGGTCATCATTATTGCCCTCATCTGCGCAAGCATCATTGGAGCGCGCGCCGAGGATGTAAAAGCATCGGGGCTTACCCTGCTCTTCGCCGTCTTCCTGCTCCACTCCGTCGCATTTGCTTCGGGCTATCTTTTCGCCAAGCTCTTTAGATATGATAAAATAATAGCACGGACGATTTCGATCGAGGTCGGCATGCAGAACTCGGGCCTGGCAACGGTTTTAGCCCGCCAACACTTTGCCGATCCCTTAACTGCCGTTCCCTGCGCCATATCCGCCTTTACCCATTCGGTTATTGGCAGCGTTCTCGCCGCGATCTGGCGCGGCTCCGGCAGCACACAACCGTCTGAGGCACCCGCCCCGCAAAAAGGCGTTATATCCAACTAGTTCGATTCCGCCTATGGCTTTTCTGCCAGTTCCCGAAGAATCCGATCTAACACGCTTGCGGCATTATCCCAGGCGAGCCCCGCATATTCATCAAACTCATTTTCGCCTTCCTGACCTCCCGCAAGGTCACTCAAACCCCGGACCACCAGGAAGGGAGTGCTATTTGACCAGCAGACGTGCCCAATCGCCGTCGACTCCATATCGATGACATCTGTTGACCAGGTCTTTCTCAGAAATTTCCGGTAGTCCAGGTTGTCCATGAATATATTCCCACCGGTCCCCGCCCCCCCCACGGTGACATGGAAGGCACCCATATCCATTTTGGCGACCGCTCGCTTTGCCACCATCAACAGCTGGGGGTCTACACTGAAATGACTGACGTGCACGGCCTTCTCAACCCCTTCCCGCACACCCAGGACGTCGGCCGGAAAAAACATACCAAAATTGTCGTAGCGATACATACGTCGGTAATCGGATGGAGGCTGTTCATACTCGTCTGAATCCGGGGAGACTTTATTAAAATATCCCCCGTAGTCATGGTAGTGCCATCGCTCAGGGATCACCACTTCCCCTTTCGCCATATCCGGGTTGATTGCGCCAGCCACCCCGGAAAACAGGACGGCCTTGACCGGGAACTCGGACAGAGCCAACTGGGTAAACATCGCCGCATTCGTCATGCCTACCTGAGTTTGGAACACCACAATCGGCAATCCGTAGACCTCTCCCACCCGAAATGTGTTGCCTGCGATAACGACCTCCTTTTCGAAGGTCTCCCCCTCTAAGGCGTCAAGGACAGCTTCCAGTTCCATTTCCAGAGCCGAGGTAATGGCGTAATACTTTTGTTGGCCTCCATCCCCCGCGTGGACGGTGAGCCCACAAACCATATGTGAACAAAACAAGAGTCGAAGAAAAGTCTGCTTCATCATGCACCTCACTGTGTAGATCCACCGCTCTGATTCAAGCACCCAGTCCATTTCCACCCGGACCTCCACCATCCAGTATTGATTCTCCCCCAACTGCTTATCACCATAGGCACGTATGCTGACTTCCTTTCGACGATCCTTTTTCACTGGCTTGGTGGTGTTATTGCCCCTGGCCGTCACGATTTGGCTTATTCTTTTTCTCATCGATAAGGTGGGAAATCCCGCCAGTCGATTTATCCTCCAGTTTGTTCAGATCCCGATTCGGAATGAATTCCTGCTTGAGACCCTGGCTACCTTGGTAGTCATCACCCTCATCACCATTCTGGGTTTCGTTTCCAAATACTTTTTTGGACGCATTCTCATCCGCTGGACCGAACTCATCGTGGAGAATCTGCCTTTCGTCAATCTGGTCTATAAAACGGTCAAACAGATTGTTACGACTTTCGCCGAACAGAAAAAGGCGGTGTTTCAGGAAACGGTTCTCATCGAATACCCACGCAAAGGCGTATTCGTCCTGGGCTTCCTCACCAGCAAAAGCAAGGGAGAGGTGCAGTCTAAGACCGAAGCCAATTTACTGAACGTCTTTGTGCCGACCACTCCCAATCCTACTAGCGGATTTTTGCTCATGGTACCTGAGGAGGAAGTCATTCGGATGGACATGGCCATCCCGGATGGAATGAAGGTGATCATTTCTGGCGGCGCCGTTGTCCCTCCATACCTTCCCAACGGCAAGCCCGTGGAGGGGGCTGTCCAGGTTGAAAATCCCACCGAAATGAAGTCCTCCTGATTTCCGTATTTCGTCCACATGAGCAATATCCCTTTGGTCACACCAGGCCTGGTCCTGTCGAAAGCGGTCACCGGGGAAAAACACGCTCATCTGAAATGCCTCACCCCGGAAAATGGAATCATCAGTGCCCTTCAGCGAATCCCCGGTGGGAAGACACGAACACCTACTCCGACCGCTGACCTCTTCGACACGGTCAACTTCGACTTGAGGCCGCCAAAAACCGGAAGTACCGGCCTTTATTTTGTTCATACCTTTGAACTCCTTCGACGCCGTAGTAAAATAGGTCAGCAATATTCCACCCTGTGCCTGGCCGTGGATTACGCCAACCTCCTTATCAAAAACGCCACCCATTTGGAGGAGCACCGCAGTCTCTTTCTGCGCTCGGGACAGGTCTTCGATGCTTTCTCCTCTCAGGTGCGCCCGGACGTCACCTTTTTTAAGTCCCTTTTCCTGTTTGCCCGTGAGGAGGGGTTTCCCGTCAAAGAGGACTGGTTTGCGTCACTGAATGCCGAGGATACGGACGCGGTCACCCACACCCTTAATCGACCCCTGACGCAGACTGCCCTGTCTCCGGACGAGATCTACCGGCTTACCCAAAACCTGAAATATTGGCTTCAACATCATACAGATATTCTGTTGAATTAATCCTATACGGGTCGTCTCTCATGCGTATTCACTGCTTTATTTTCTATTTTGCCTTCTCGCTCCTGTTCATCTCTCTAGCCCAGTCCCCGGCTCAGACCGGAGAAAGTGATTATTATGAAGAGGAAGCGGTCATCCCCACCGAGACCGACGCCAACGCCCAGAAAATCATCGATCGCCATATCAAAATGATGGGAGGTCCCGAAGGACTGAACAGTGTCACCTCTCTGCGAATTGAAGGCATTCTTAAATCAAGAAAAGATGAACACGAGGTCGTGTTGCACCAGGTCGCTCCCGGCAAGAGCCGACTTGAGTATACATTGAAGTTGAGATACGGACAGCGTGCGCAGGTCGTTGTCGCCACCAATGGCGAAGTCGCCTGGGCCCTGGATGAATCAATAGAGGATGCCAAACCCATGCGACTGCCCAAAGTCGCCGCGGATGACTGGAATCGCCAAAGCTGGTTTTATGGCCCCATCGTGGATGGGCTAAAGCATGGCGGAGTATATACCTATGAAGGAAAGGGAGATGTTAAGGGCCGCCCCGTCTACATGTTGAAGGCATATTTCCCGGGAAAAATCGAGGAGTGGATCTACATTGATCAGAAGAACTTCCTCATCCTCATGTATTCCACCATGACGACCTTCGCCGGTGCCCGTATGCTGGTCGATAACACCTATCTGGGCTATCAGAAAGTGGAGGGAACCTATATCCCCACGAAGACCGAGGAATCGGTTAAAGGAAGCATCCTGGGGGGATTTGAGGTCACCCGCCTGGAACCCAACATTGCGGTAGACGAGGCGATGTTTAACTTTCCTGCCGAAAAGCCCGAGTTCTGGTTGAAGCAGGAGAATTAGGGGAGCATGCATTTCGCCGTCGAATCCAAGGCTGTCACCTTGAGCGTGGGTGAGTTTGCCGCCTTTCGCTCACTCCCCTCCCGTGACGGGTCCCTTCAATCGGGTCTGTGGCGCGCGGAGATGGGCCGTCAATGGCATAGCGAACTTGAAAAACAGACGAAGGCCACCCATCCCGGGGCTCGCTTCGAGGTCCCTCTGGAGGTCACGGCTCTGGCCGGGGATTGGAAACTACACTTCCAGGGACGAATGGACCAGTGGATCGAGCATGAGGATGCGTTTGAAATAGTTGAGGTAAAAACGGTCACCATCTCGCTTCCAACCACCCGGGAAGATCTTCTGGCCACCTATCCCGAATACCTGAATCAGCTCTCCACCTACTGCCAACTGGCCGCAAAGGTTCCGGGTCTGAGTCAGAAGACAATCCGGGGCACCCTCTGCTTTGTCGAAATCCAGGGAGGGATTCAACAGCGCATTACACTCAACCAGGAGGAGACCCGGGAGCGTTACGAATCGCAGGTTGAGGAACTCCTGCCCTTTCTCAATTCGAGATGGAAAGGATTTCAACGCCGACTTGCGCTACGCTATCAGGCCCCATTCACGAAATACCGCGAGGGTCAACGGGAAACCCAAAGCTATTTAAACGAGCGATCGTCAGGTTTTTCCCGAGTCCTCCTGGAAGCGCCCACCGGTTTCGGCAAGACCGGCATCGGGTTAGAGTATGCCTTGGGTCAGATGAAGGCCGGCTTGGTCGAACGGATCATCTACCTCACCAGCAAAAGCACCGGCCAGGTCCAGACCCTTCGCCAACTGGACGATATGTTACCCCCTGAGTTAGACCCACCGCGTTACTTTCAGATTCGAAACAGAAAAGAACACGGTATGAATTCCTGGGAGATGCCCTATGGCAGTTCCCTCAAACAGCTGTGGGAGCAGAGTGGGCTTCACCCCGTATCCCTCCTGGAGGACCATCCCACACTTCGCCTGGAGACGATTCTGTTACTGGGAGAACAAACCGGCTTACCCCCCTATGAAATCACGCGTGCGGCGCTGCCCTATGCCGACCTCTGGCTTTGCGACGTGAATTACGTGTTTTCCCAGCATAACCGGTTATTTCTCGAGGCCGTACCGGGATTTAACCCGGGAAAAACCCTGCTGCTGGTCGATGAAGCGCACAACCTGCCCAGCCGGGCCGCCGACGCCCTCTCCGGAGAAATATCCCAAGATCGATGGGAGAGCATCTATCACGATCTGCTGGCGGCTAATTGCCCTCCGGGAATCACTGCCGCTGTGGACCATTTTCTCACCTGGCTCGACGGCCTTAAGCCCTGTCCTCGCCTGGACACCATCTCAGAATATGAATGCATCGATTTCATGGAGTCCCTGTCCCGACATTGGATGGAAACTCCCCTGCAATGGGATACCCTGAACGCCCTTACGGTGGAGGGCTTTTTTGAACTGACCGGGCTGCGCCGCACCGTCCTCAACCCAAACTGCCCTACCCTCCTATGGGTAAAGAACCGAGGCACCCTGAAAATCAATTGCCTGGATGCCAGCTACGAAGTTGCCACCCAGGTCAACCACTTCGCGCAGACCCTCTTTATGTCTGCCACCCTCCAACCCTTTCCCCTGTTCAAGGAGCAATGCGGAATTACTGAGGGCCGAACGCTTGATATTCAAGCCCCGGCTCCCTGGCGGGATGCAGCCTACCAGATAGCCGTAGATCTTCGGGTCGACACGCGCTATCAACACCGCGAGACCTATTACAGTTTAACGGCCGAGACCCTATACCAGGTAGCCACTGCCTCCGGCTCTCCGGTTGCCGTTTTCTTTTCATCATACCGCTATGCCGACACCATAGAGGGATACCTGAAAGCCGCCTTTCCCGTGATGCGCATAGCCAAACAACCCCGGGGTCTCTCCCTTCGGGAACAGGTCGATTTCATCGAGCAGGCCCTGATGTTTTCAGACCTGCTATTTCTGGTACTGGGCACCGGGTTCTCCGAGGGGATCGATATGTTGGGCGGACGGGTTCACCATGCCGTCGTGGTGGGGCCCGCCCTCCCCGAAGTCAACCCGGTCCAGGATGCGAAAATGGACGCCCTCAGTCACAAAGCCCGGGATGAAGCCTTCCGACTGGTGTATCAACTCCCCGCCATGCAAAAGATCAACCAGGCCCTCGGACGCCTGGTCCGGGCTCCCGGCCAATCCGCTAAGGTGCTCCTCCACGGAAAGCGATTGGCTCAGTCGGGCTATGAATCCCTCCTCGCTCCGGAGTATCAGGGCGGCCAACGCATCCAATCCCCAAAGGAACTCATGGATTGGTTGAGTTGACAGACATTTCGCTTCCCATTCCCCATTCCCCGCACCCCGCACCCCGCACCCCGCATCCCGCATCCCGCATCCCGTATCCCGTATCCCGTATCTCGTATCCCGCAACCTTCCTCTCTAATAAGGATTGCCTCCTCAGCCGGCGGTGAATCATGGTCTAGAGAAATCAGCACGACCATGCAAAGCCATTGGACCCGCCAAAACCTGCTCGGCATAGAAGAACTCTCCCGCGAGGAAATCGACACGATTCACCTACAAGCCAGCGAGTTTAAAGAAGCCTTAAAGCAGCCCCACGCTAAACTCGATGTCCTTCAGGGAAATCTAATCGTCAATTTTTTCCTCGAGCCCAGCACACGGACGCGCGTCGCGTTTGAGACCGCCGCGTCCCGCCTCTCAGCCGACACGGTCCTCCTGGAAGGAGGCCGAAGCAGCACGGTCAAAGGCGAAACCCTGCGTGATACGGCTCAAGTCCTCGAATCCATGAACGCGGACATGATGGTGATCCGTCACTCCTGTCCCGGATCGGCCCATTATCTGGCCCAGGTCCTCGACATCCCGGTCCTCAATGCCGGTGACGGAGCCCACGAGCACCCGACCCAGGCTCTGCTGGATACCTTCACGATAAGAGAGCACTTCGGCCAGAACCTTACTGGCCTCAAGGTCACCATCCTTGGAGATATTCTTTTCAGCAGGGTCGCGCGTTCAAACATCTGGGCTCTCAAAAAGCTGGGAGCCACAGTCACCCTGGCCGGGCCGGCCACCCTGGTCCCGGACCGTTTTCAGTCGCTCGGTGTCCACGTCACGCATGATTTGAAAACCGCCCTGGTGGATGCGGACGCCATCATGCTGCTCCGTATCCAGCATGAGCGCCAAAGCTCTACCCACTTTCCCTCCCTCGGCGAATACCGTGGCCTGTTCGGCCTGAATGGCGCCCGAGCCAGATATTTAAAACCCAAGGCCATTATCATGCATCCCGGCCCGGTGAATCGGGGCGTTGAAATCGACTCAACCCTCGCAGATTCCGCACAATCCGTCATTCTGGAACAAGTCACCAACGGGGTCGCCGTTCGCATGGCCTGCCTCTACCTTTGCGCCAGGGGGCGGCAACAACAACTTTGAGACGAACCACTTTCATGAGTAAAATTCTTTCCATTCAGGGAGGTCGGGTGATCGATCCGGCCAACGATAGAGATGAGATTGCGGATGTTTATGCGGTCGACGGCGTGTTGGTCGACTCCCTCACCCCGGACCAGGCAGAACAGGCCGAAACCATCGACGCCTCCGGCTGTGTTGTGGCTCCCGGCCTGGTCGATATCCATGTCCATTTCCGTGAACCAGGACAAACCCACAAGGAGACCATCAAATCCGGCTCTCACTGTGCGGCAGCTGGTGGATTCACCACCGTCGTCTGCATGCCCAACACTTCACCGACCTGCGATAATGCCGGAACCATCCAGTATATCAAAGATGCCATCGACCGGGACGCTCTCGTTAATATCTATCCCACCGGGTGTATCACCAAAAACATGGACGGCGTGGAAATGGCCCCCATTGGTTCCCTTAAAAATGCCGGCGTGGTCGCGGTGACCGACGATGGGAAATGTGTTCAGAGCAACGAGCTCATGCGCCGTATCCTTGAATATGCCAACATGTTTGGGCTCCCGGTCTTCGACCACTGCCAGGACTATGCGTTGACCGAGGGGGCTGTGATGAACGAAGGAGATGTCTCGCTTCGCCTCGGTGTCAAGGGATGGCCCGCCGCCGCAGAGGATATCATCGTTGCCCGAAACTGTATCCTCAGCGCATACACCGGCGCCCATGTCCACATGCAGCACATTTCCAGTGCCTACTCCATGGATTTGATCCGCCGGGTGAAAAACCGAGGGGGCCGCGTAACGGCAGAAGTCACCCCTCACCACCTCGCCCTCACCGATAAATCCTTGTCGACCTATGATCCCAATTTTAAAATGAATCCCCCCCTGCGCACCGAGGATGACCGTCAGGCCCTGATTCAGGGGGTCATCGATGGCACGATCGACTGTATCTGCACCGACCACGCCCCTCACACGGATTACGAAAAAGACGTCGAACTGGATCATGCCCCCTTCGGCATCATTGGCCTCGAAACCAGCTTAGCGGTGAGCCTGGAAGTCCTATACCACTCCGGCCTGACTGATCTAAACACCATCATCGGCTTAATGACATACAAGGGGGCCGCTATTTGCCACCTGCCTGCTGGAACCCTATCTTCCGGGGAAGCCGCTGATGTCGTCATCTTTGACCCCGATGAAAAATGGACGGTCGATCCGGAAAAATCCTTCAGCAAATCTCAAAACTGTCCATGGAATGGAGATAAACTGCGCGGGCGGATTAAACGGACGATTTGTGCCGGTGAGACGGTCTTCCTCAATGGGAAAATCATTCCCGCCTCCTGATTCGTGTCTGAGCCTTTCAGCTTCCGGGAGATTGCGTCCATCGGACTCTTCCTCCTCATTTTATCCATCGGAATCGGCCTGTGGATTAGCCCCTACCGGATTCGCCGCACGGATAAAGTGACGGGGGGCCTCCTCCCATGGAAGCTGAGCTGGACTGATTTTGGACTTTGGGCCTGGGGTATGTTTGTGCTCGTGTTTGGGGTCCAGATGTTCGTCTATACCATGATTCCGGAGTGGTTCCCGGAAATTCAAATGGTTGGAGAAGATGGAACCCCCACCATCCCGGGCATGTTTTTCGCCGCCGTCACCCTGCAGGTCCCCATGCTGATCTTTTTTTTCGGGATACGCATGGTTCAACCAGATACCTTTCGCTTTCAACTTAGCCCGGAACAGCTTGCTCCCATGGAAGTGGTGGGAAAGTCTTTTCACCTGTTTTTCCTCATCATGCCCCTGGTCTGGCTTATCAGCCTGGCCTGGACGCTCACCCTCCGAGGGCTCGCCCAGGTTGGAGTCCCCGTGGATCTGGAGCCGCAGGAACTGGTCCAAACCGTGGCCGGATTGTCCGACCCCTTGAGCATGCTGGCCTTTTTTGTCCTCGCCGTCGTCCTCGCTCCCCTGGCCGAGGAATTTATCTTTCGAGCCGGCATTTACCGCTTCTTAAAGGGAGTCCTGCACCCGAACCTCGCCCTGCTTTTGAGCGGCTTCCTCTTTGCGCTCCTGCACAACAACCTGGCTTCCTTTGTGCCCTTGTGGTTCCTCGGGATCGCCCTGGCCAAAAGTTACGAGGTAACGGGAAATATTCGGGTTCCCATCCTCATTCACGCCATTTTTAATTTGAATCAGCTTCTCTTTATTTTCCTCCAACCCCCTGAAGCCGCCTTGCCATGAATCCGTTCACAGACCACCCCGACCAATCCATCGCCGCATGGGGGGAATCTGTCCTGATTGAGCATATTGTCCAATGGATGGGCGACCGGGTTCCGCCTCCACCTCACGGTATCGGCGATGACGCCGCCGTCCTCCCCCCACCCCCCGACGGCTTCCAACTGGTCATGACCGCGGACGCCCTTGTCTGGCGATCCCACTTCGACGCCTCCGCCTCCCCGGAGCAGGCTGGTCGTAAACTGGCCAACCGCAACTTGAGCGACCTGGCCGCCATGGGGGCCCGGCCCGGTTTCTTTATCCTGACCCTGCAGTTGGGGAAAAATGTATCAAAAACATGGATACAGTGGTTTTTCCATGGGTTTCACGAGGCATGTCAACGCCACGAGGTAAAGCTCGTGGGGGGCGATATCAGCTCGGCTCCGGCCAGCACCTTCTCCGCCTCGGTCACCGCAGGGGGATTCGCTAAACACCCGATGTTTCGAACTGGAGGCCAGGCCGGAGATTCCATCTGGGTCACGGGCTCCCTGGGAGGGAGCCGGCAGGGAAAGCATCTGGATTTCTCTCCCAGAGTGCAGGAGGGGCTCTGGCTGGCCGAAAGGGCGGCGGTTCACGCCATGATCGACCTCACGGATGGGCTCGCCAAAGACCTGCCCGCGCTAGTCCCGAACGGCCTACAGGCGGCCGTTCGACCATCAGCCATCCCGCTCAGTGCCGACGCGCTTCAAACATCCCCCAACGAGGAAGCCGCCCTTCACGCCGCCTTGACGGAAGGGGAGGATTTCGAACTCCTGTTTTGTCTGTCCTCGGCCATTCCGCCTGCGCAATTTATCGAGGAATGGGAAGCCGCCCAACATACACCTATCACCTGCATCGGAATGCTAATCCCTGCCAATCCGCAAAATGCTCCTCCACTCTGGGACAGTGAGAAGAATCAGCCCTTATCCGATGTCCACCTTGAGGGCTATGAGCACTTTAGGGCTAACTGACATGTGGGACTGGAGACAGCTATTGGAAGGGGTCGTATCTGAGCACGAGGAGGATACCATGCGGTGGGGAGAGGCCTTGAGTTCCGCCCTTCCCCCGGATTCCGTTCTGGCCTTACAAGGCGACTTGGGAACGGGGAAAACCACCCTGGTCAAAGGTCTCGCTCGCGGGTGGGGAATTCCCCGGGCAGTCACCAGTCCAACGTATAACCTGTTTTCCATTTACCACGGGGACCGTCAGCTGCTCCACCTCGATGCCTACCGCCTGGAGGGCCCCAAAGCGATGGACACCTTATTGTTGGAGGACTTTATCGAAACCCCATGGACCCTGGCTATCGAATGGCCGGAAAACCTGGGAAATCAAAGCGAGTGGCTTACGGGAGCCTGGTGGATGGAGCTCGCCATGGACGGAAACGATGCCGCCCACCGGATTAAGCTGACCCAACCGGCCACCTAATCCTTTTTCAGCTCATCCTCACCCGAAGCATCAGCTTCAGGAACTTTCACCGAAGAAGAATCAGAGATTTCCCCTCCCCAATCATCATCAAACAGGTCTTCAGGGATAGTCTCGTCGGATGGTGCTTCCTCTACCTCCGGTTCAACCGATGCCATCGTTTCCTTGGGAGCTGCCGCTACTGGAGCAGGCAGTTCGGCAGAATCAGCTGGAGCGGCGGGAGTTTCCGCTACTGCGGCCTCCGCCCCCGAGGTGGGTTCAGGGGCTGCTTTAATCGCTTCAGGCGCAGGCACCTCAATCGGGTCCGGGGCAGTAGGGGCGGGTTCAGGCTCAGCAGTCGCCTCCGGTTGCTCCACGTCTACCGGAACCTCCGCTGACGACGCAGGCGCGGATTCAGGCGGAGCGGGAGGCTCGGTTACTGGCGGAGCTTCCGGGGCCACTACCGGCTCAGGTTCAGCGACCCCGGCTTGATTTTCGGGGACGGCAGCTGCCGCTTCGGGTTCCGGCTGGGGGGTAGGCGCAACAGGATCCGGTTCCGCCCCAGGCGCGGGGGATTCCGCAGGGACTTCCGCCACAGGAGCAGCTTCCGGGGCTTCCGCGATCGAGGGAGGAGTTGCGGCTTCCGCAACCTCAGCAGCAGGTGGAGTCGGCGCGTCTACCGGCTCAGCCGGCGGGGTTGCAGGGGTCGGGGCAGCAACAGCCGGTTCCTCCAGTCGCGTTTCTTTCTTAGCCGGAGCTTCCATTACGGGCGAGGCATACAAGCGGCCATCCCCGTATTCGGTCACGTACCCTTCCGATACGAGCCAATGTAAATCCTGTTTCAGGCGGCGAAGTTCTGCTGTATCCTCAAACTTGACCACGACTTTCCCAGCGGGCTTCGGTTTGTCCTGGGCGGGGGGAGTCTCTGTTTTCTCCGCCTCAGATGAGCGCTCCGAAGAGCTCGATGCTTCCGCCCCACTCTCTGGTTCAGATTGCGGCGCTTGAGCCTTCTCGGCCGAAGGCTCAAGCGGCTTCATCTTAAGATACTTCTCAGGCAGTTCACTCGCCGGGATCATTTCGTTCGCCTCCAGAAAACTGATCAAGGCTTGAGCGGACTCTGCCAGCATCGTATTGGGATCACGGAACTTCCGTTTTACAGCGCAAATATAAGATACCCCGCGGGCACCCTTTTTGTAGATATGGAATTTCATCCTGCGCAGCCGCCCACGCAGATGGTTCGCCGTATCCAGGGGAAATCGCCGCTGCTGTTCGAGCACGGTTTCAATACTCCGGCGGATGTTTCCATCGGGCATCGAATCAATGAGCTTTCCGCTCATGCGGACAGAATCCGTCTCCTTGACGATATGATGCTTGCCCAGGGATAAAATATAACGACGGGCGGCTTCCAGCGAATCAAAGGACTCCGGCTGGCCCTCAGCCGCTTGCTTCAGGGAATACCGGGTGATGGTCTTCATCTTATCCAGCCACTGCTGAACCAGCTCCGGATCACGCACACTTTCAATCTTTTGCAGATACCGATCCATGGGCATATTATGGATGCGGCCAGCATGGTGTTGGGTAAGAAATTCCTGGTAGCGATGGTAGTTGGGCGGCCCCAACAACTCTCCCGTTAAGGTGCATCGGTTCACCACTTGGAAATTGCCGCTCGGGGGATCGACCTCGACCTCTTCCGTTTTGAAAAAGTGACTCAAGCAATCCTTAAAAACATGACCAATGGCCTCCTCTTCCCGCTCAAAGGGCATCCCGTCCGGAACTGAAATATAGAGATGGGTCTGCACCGAGTCATCATGCTCCTTTGCACCCCAGGGACGCACCACGACCACAAAACGTTCCGGCTTGCCCAGGATCAGGTTTGCAATCTCGAATAACTCATATGTCCGGTAGCTATTTCGAATTGCTTTTGAGAGCACTTTGAACGGCTCGTCTTCCGGGTAGAGCAATACCTCTACCGTAGGCTTGAAAGGAGCGGGATCCCGGCGGGGTCCACGATCACCTCCTCGACGGAAGCCCCCCTGACCCTGGCCAGGGCCTCGCCCTCCGTCCCGCTGCGGACGGTCCCCATCCGGTCGACGAGGTCCACCGCCTCCCCCTCCCGAGGGAAAGTCTTTCCGGGGCGGCCGGGCAGGTCGACGGTCGCGCGTCGCGCCGCCTCTGGATCCACCACGCGCGTCGCGCCCAGACCGATGCGTTCCGGATTTTTCAAATTTCTTTGCAGGATCGGTCGTGTCCCAGTTCGGTCCAAAACTCAGGTTCTGCAATTCACTAAGGTCGACAGGACTAGCTTCTTTCTCCTTCGAGTTCTCGGCGTCGTCCCGGGGAGTCATGTTCGTCATAGCTGTTAAAAGTCCGCTAACCTATACTATCTAGTTTCCTCCCGTCCACTAAAAGAAAGAAAAACTTCAGCCAGTTTCGTTCCATTTCGTTACAAGACTGCGACATTTTTGCGCAGGCGACCGATTGCCCCCGTTTCGCCCCAATCCAGGCTTAAAACCCGCCACGACGAATCACGCCGTATTTCTCCGCCTGAGCGTCACACCGGCAAAATAGCCACTTTGCGACCTGAAGAACAATCGGAAATGCCTGAGTATAGGGGGTCGCCGGGGTCCCAAACCGGACGACAGCCGAAGGATACTCGGCGTCGCTCGTTAAGCGAGCTATGCCGCAGCACGCTTGTTTCTAGAGCAATCTGCATTTAAATTGACGCACTGGCCTTGCGATTTTGGTCGTTCAACGAGGCGCCTCCTTAGCGGAAATCCCTGTAAGGGCTTTTGCCAAGGAGGGAACGCTGTTGCCGGCCAAAAGCGCAAAGTCCCGAAGGGATGGGCTGAAACAGGGGAGGTCGCGGTGTTAGTTTGGCACTTACGCACGTCCC
>JANQKZ010000009.1 GCA_028280845.1 Opitutales bacterium
CATGGCCGTTAAGTTTTGAGAGCCGGTAGCACCGCCTCCAGCTTTAAATTGGTTTCAGCCAACTCCTTTTCCGGATTCGACCCCGCGACGATCCCACTACCGGCGTAGACACGAGCGAGGGTCCCATCGATCATGGCAGATCGTATGGCTACGACCATCTCTCCATTACCCCGGTAGTCAAAAAAGCCCAGCGCGCCAGCATAGAGGCTGCGATCGAAGGGCTCAATCCCGGGAATTGCTCTGGAAGTAGCTTCGCGTGGACTCCCACCTACCGCGGGGGTGGGATGCAAGGCCCGCAACACCTTTAGGAGATGACCTCCGTCAGGCAATTCGGATTCGAGTGGAGTCCACAGATGCTGAACATTGGATAATTTCATCAGGTCCGGGGGCGGAACCGTCTTCAGATCCATTCCCATACTGGCGAATCGCCGCCGGATGGCATCAATGACTACCTGGTGCTCTCTCAAATCCTTTTCGCTCCCCAACAGTTCACTGGCCAAACGCGCATCGCTCCCCACGTCAGCGCCCCTCTGGATGGTTCCCGCCAGAGCCATGGTTTTGACGCGCGACTGTTCGACTTTTACGAGCCGCTCCGGGGTAGCCCCAATGAAACTTTGTCCCTTGCCATTGGCAAAAGAGAAGGCATAGCACCCGGTAAACTTCCCTCGAAGTCGATCCAGAACCCGCAGGGGCTCATAGGGCGCGGATCGCTCCAGGTCCAGGGCCCGGGCCAGCACAATTTTCTCAAACTCTCTGTCATCGATTCGGGTCAACGCATTGCCTACCATTTGGAGAAAAATACCATCCCCACCCGCTTCGGAAACGTTCACATCCGAGAGCTTGGTCAATGTTTCAGATTCAGGTACGGATTGATATTGAAAACGTCCAAACTTCTCGTGCGCGGCCCAAACCCGCATCGCATCGGCCCTGAAGGACTCGTGGGGTTGTATCAGGATGTTCGCTACAGCGGAATAATAACCTCCTTTGCGCGCCACTTGCCATCGGGGCACAAAGACCGAAGCTGGTTCAAATCGGGTCTCTGAGTCCACTTCGTCTGCAAAGGTGAACCCGCAGAAGAAATGAGGGCCGGTAAAAGGCAGATCCAGTTCCCCAATAGCAATGGTATTGCCCAATACCTCTCGGCTGAACTCCAGGGCCTGATCCATTCGATCCGCTCCCCGGAAACTTTGTCCCACCACGGCCTCAGCCCCCGCGATCGCCTCCCCGGAGTCGACCCGTTCCAGGTAGAAGTGCTGGGCTTCCGCTTCGAAAATGGAATCCAGAACCGCTAAGGGCTCAATGTGCTTCACCCCCAGACTGATACTGACCAGCTGAGCCTTGCCTTCCCCTCGAGCCTGCTCCTGACATCGGTCCAGAAAGCGGACCATTGACTCCAGGTCACGGCCAGGAAATTGATCTGCAGGAACGATTTGCATGAGGTATTAGGTTGTAACAAGGAGCTGGCAACAGGCTGTTAGAAGAACATAGATCCAGAACAATCCTCCGCAACCCAGAGAGCCGGCAAAGCGGGCGGCGAAACAACTCAGTTCGGGCGGGGAAACAGAATCACTTTTTCACCTAAGGTATTTCCCTGGAGGCGATCATCCCAGACCAAGGTGGATGGATTCCAGCGGTCAGCTGGTTTTTCGTCCAGAAGGCCGAGGATCTTATCCGAAATTCCCGGCATAACGGGTTTCAAGAGAATGACCGCGAGCCGCAAGCCTTCAGCCATCGTGGCCAGGCTGGTCTTCAATGTTTCCCGGTCTGCCGGCTCTTCCGATTTGGCCAGCTTCCAGGGCGCTCGAATTTCAGCGTAGCGGTTAATCCCACGAATGAAGCCGAAGGTTTTATCCAGGCCAGTGTGAAATTGGAATCCTTCATATAATTCCAGAACCTCCTTCACCGTGGACTCCCAATGGGCCTTCAATTCCGCTTCCGGGTCTTCATGCAGCGTCGCTTCCGGGATCAGGCCACCGCAGTAGCGGGACCCCATATTCAGCAGACGGCTCACCAGGTTTCCCAAGTCATTGCCCAGATCACTGGTATAGCGGGAAAGGAAGAGTTGGACGGAAAACTCGCTGTCTTGCCCGACATTCATTTCACGCGTAACAAAATAACGAAAAGCATCGGCCCCGAACTGATCAATCATGTCGAGAGGGTCCACGGCCTCCCCCGTGCTCTTCGACATTTTAGCCCCGCTCTGCATCCAGAATCCGTGAACCAGGAGGTGCTTCGGAAGCTCGATCCCGCTAGCCTTCAGCATAATGGGCCAATACACACTATGTGAGGGCACCAGAATATCCTTACCAATGACGTGGTAATCAGCCGGCCAGGTCTGGTTGAACGAGTCTTCGCCGAATCCGACCGCAGAGATGTAGTTGATTAACGCATCAAACCATACGTAGGTAACGTAGCCGGGATCAAACGGCATTGGGATCCCCCAGCTCAGACGCTCGACCGGCCGGGTAATGCACAGGTCATTGATGGGGTTTTTGAGAAACTCAACCACCTGCTTTTGGCGAAATCGAGGAAAGATGAATTCGGGATTCGCCTCGAGGTATTCAATCAACCAGTCCTGATACTTACTCAGCTTGAAAAAGTAATTCGTTTCACTGATTTCAATCACCTCGCCAAAGAGCTCAGGCCATTCCCCATTGACCTGCTCCTTTTCAGTCACGAACTGTTCCTGGCGAACGCTATAATACCCTTCATACGTATCCTGGTAAATCTCTCCCTTATCATAGAGATCTTGCAGGATTCGACTGACAACCGCCTTATGCCGCTCCTCGGTGGTGCGGATAAAGTCGTCATTTGAAATTTCCAACCGTTTACAGAGGTTCTTAAACTGGGGCGCGACATCATCGACCAGCTCCTGGGCAGAACGTCCCGCCCGGTCAGCCGTTTGCTGAATTTTCTGTCCGTGCTCATCCAGCCCGGTTAGGAAATGTACGCGATCACCCATCATGCGACGATACCGGGCGACCACATCGGTCAGCACCTTTTCGTAGGCATGCCCCAGGTGGGGAGCACCATTTGCATAATCAATGGCTGTGGTGATATAGAACTGTTTCATTTCCATTAGGTTGGGGGCAAACAGGTAATATGAGGGAGGATACTCCCTCAGGCAAGAAACACCTACCGTATAAAAGGATAATACCAATCCCCGGTTCTGATGATAAATTGTTGCCGGCCGCGGTGCTCACCAAACTCCCCGTAAAAGCGAACGGGGTCGCCCAGCGGACGCTCCTTTAAATTCAGAAAGGGGCCAACTTCTTCTGACCAGATCCGAAACCGTTCACCGTCCACCTCCACCATGAGCGGATCGATCGATACAAGAGTGCCTTCAATCAGGAAGAGAGATCCATAGCTAGGCACCCGGTCCCCGTCGGACCGACCCACGAGATTGCTTGCTGGAGAAGCGGCCTCCAGATCGATATGCGCATAGTTGATCCGCATCAGCTCGGTCTGACCTTCAGGAGTCCGGCTGGGATTATTCAACTGCTTGAACCCCGGTTCTTTCCCACCGGTAACTCGAAAGCGCGCATACACCGGAAGATGATCGCTATATCCACCACCCGCTTCTCCGGCAAAGTACCACCGAATAGGTGCATCATGAGGAGCGCTCACGTTCTCTCCGGGAAGCATCAACCTCCCAAAAGACTGATCCACATATTGGACACCAATCCCATCATATAATCCGGGGGTGATGAGGATCTGCATCAAGGTGCTGAGCCGTGATTGATATACCTCGCTGAACCGCTCCTCCTCCGGCAGCTCAAACCAGAGGTTGTAAAGATCGGGTCCACCCTCCGTCTGAAGAGCTAGCTCGTCTCCCTGGCTTTGCAAGACGTCAATCACTCCGGTAGGCACCTCAGGCAGGACAAAATTCTGGTTGTAATTACTGTTAAAATCCCCGCCCAAAATGATATCAGCCCGCGGATTCTTGGACAGGATCATATCGATTCGATTCCGCAAAACTTCGGCGTTTTGATAGCGGGTTGGCTCCGAATCCTTGCTGGAAGCACCGGATTTCCAATGATTACACAGCAGGTAGAGCGGTTCTCCGTTGATATCGATTTCCACCTCTAAAATATCCCGGGCGTCTTCGGTGGGGAAATTGCGAACGGCCGAAAATGGATATTTGGAAAAAACTGCATTCGTGTGGGCTTTGACATTGTCGTCGATGGGGCGAGGCCGCTGAATCGTGATAAAGTAGGGCCCGAGTCCCTCATCTTGCATAAATTTCAAAAGGAAGGCCTCAACGGGTAGATCGGCGATCTCTGCATCAAAATCGACTGTCAGGAGCTCGGAAACGGAACGCCCCGCATATCGACTCAGGAATCCATCGTAATCGAACTCCCCCCCCTGAACCGGAGTACGATCATATTCAAACTCATTGAAAAGTATAATCTCAGGCCCTGCCCCATCGTTTACCGCCTGAACCACCCGTGTAATATTCTCTAACTTGGTCAGGAATTTCCGCGGAGAATAGGGGTTGGGGTTGCCCGTTTCTTCGAATCGATAATCGGAAAAGAGTGCCACCCCATCTACATCAAATAGGTTCTCCACATTGTAGACGAGAACCGTAAACTCCTCATTGGGATATATTTCCTCTGATTGACACCCACTCAAGGCGACAGCCAAACCAAGCAGTGAAGCAAGTAGAGACAGCGGTGTTTTCATAAGGCTGCCCAACCTAAGGCATAGCTCAAACGGTTCAAGCACCAGTTCGCTTAACCGGTAATTCTTTGTAAAAAAACAACTTCTTCAAATTCATGGAAACAAGACCCGCTTTACCGGCCTCTAAGCCTCGGTATGCAGCGCTGTTTGGTCTCGTATAATATGAGTTATTCCCCTACCAGTTAAGCATTTAAAAAATATATAAAGAATCGTTTAACAGCTTGTAAAAGTGGATATGCTCCCAGGACCAAACTTGACTCTCAAAAAGCCACACCTAACCTGCTAACATTGAAAAATCTCTGTCCTATGCTCGCTCATAAATCAACCAGGCGCAGGGGTATGTCCCTGATCGAGGTCGTGATTGCAACCGGAGTGCTTTCCATCACCGCGGCCGGCCTGCTCAGCGGTGTTTTCCAGACTCGCCGCTTTACCGAAGATAATATTTACGAAACGGCAGCCCTCAATGCGGTCTCCAGCTATATGGAGCAAATCAAAAGTATGCCATATGATACCGTTCTGGCTACTATGGGGGACCCCACTAATGTCCCCTTACCTACTGTCATTGACCACACGACTGCCGATCCCCTCCGGGCATATGTTTGGAATCATGGCACTAGCCTTTGGACCGGAGGAATCCCGAACGATAAGGTGATTACGATTAATGTGGATGATGCGGGAAACGTCATCGAGCGGATGGACCTGCGCGTCTATGCCTTCCTGACTAATATCCAGGTCAGCGACTCCTTGCAGGCCATTGAGGTCCAGATCCTTTTCAATTGGAAACGCCAGAACGAGACTTGGCTCGGTATCTTCAATCAGACACGGGTCGGCAACATGAAGTTTGTTCGGTCCAGCATAGAAACCTACTAGCACCCTAGACCTATGCCGCTCCCCCCCAATAAAAAATCAGCTTACTCTCTGGTCGAAATTTTGATGGTGATGGGAATCCTCGGATTCCTCATGGTCGGCGTCCTCGGGATTTTTATCCAATCTCACAACGGGATGTTTGTCAGTGTTGAGAAAACGAAGATCAACCGGGACATGCGCATGTTTACCGGAGATATGGCCAATGTCGCCCGCAGCTCAAACCATTTCTTTATTTATGAAAGTTTTGATGCCGTTGACCGCAATGACGTGCTCGATCGCAAGACCCGCACGCAAACCGGAGATTTCCTCGTCCTCGTCTCTCAGGAACCCTACCCCAACCCCGATGATGATTTTCACATCACCCGCATTGTCGGCTACTACCGGAATGCTGCGACTGGCGCACTCGGGCCGGTAATGAAATTTGAAATCGATTACACCCCGGCCAATTACAAAAAGGCCTCCACGAACCAAATTGAAACCCTGCTTCCCGCAGCAGGCACCAAAGGCACGCACGAAAAGATCGTGGAAATGTCAGAGGGACTGGCCAATGGCAGCCTCTTCATGAACTATGAAGATCGGAGTATCATGATCAAGGGGCAGATTTACCACGGGAATGAATACAAACGTCTCACGGACACCTATAACCTTACCGTCACTCCTCGCGGTTAATTCGTAACTCCGGAATCTCCATGAAGCCGACCTCCCCCCTTTTCGCTCAACGCCCCCGTAACAAACGCCGGGGCTCCGCCATCGCAATCACCATGATCCTCATGCTGGGAGCCTCTCTCATCATGGGAAGTATTTTACGATTTTCTGCCAATGAACGGCGCCTGAACCAACGTCAGCGGCTCTGGCTAGAAGCTAAATTCGCCGCCGAATCCCTCGCCGAGTACGGCTTTGCCGATCTTCGCAAACGGTTTGATTCCAATAACGCCTTCCCCGAAGACGGGTTGATGCCAACCAACAATCCGGTCTGGCTGCCCACCCGTGTCTACGATATTTTTGATCCGAACACGACCAGTTACTGGTGGAAAACCAATGTCAAACTCCCTGATGAAACCGCCTATGAGGCCTTGCGAACCGCTGGCACTTATCCCGCCTGGGGCACCTACGATACGGAAATCATCGCCGGGATTGTCCCCAAAGGAGTGTGGACTTACATCGACCCAAATATCCCTGGAAACGAGACGGACAAATTGAAAGGTCGTACCGTCTTTGCCCGGGGAATCGCCCTCTATGCCAAGGCAACAGTTCGCGATCCCGTCTCGGGGAAAGAGGAATCGGCCTACTGTCACCAGATCCTTCAAGTGCGGGACGCCCCCCTCTTCTCCCACGCCATCTTTTACAACATGACGATGGAAATTGCCCCAGGTCCTCGCATGGATGTCCGCGGAGCAGTTCATGTAAACGGCGACCTCTATGTACAGGCAGGCAACCAGCTCAACTTTTATGACCAGGTAACGATCGCAGGAAAGCTCTATCATGGCCGCCATCCGGACAGCGGAAAAAGTGATTCCTACAATCCGGTCAATTTTATCGACGCCAGCAGCACCCTCCGTTCCATGGAAAGTGGAGGGACCTGGCTGGACAGCGATGTCGCGGACTTTGTCGACCTTGCCTCGGCCCGCTGGCAGGGCAATTTAATGACCTCTGGTCACCATGTGGAAAGCAAGCTCCTCCTGGAAATTCCTGACTATGTAGATGATGATCCGTCTACCGCAGCAGTAGACGACGCCTTGAATTACGGTTATGAAATCATCACTAAGGCAAGGAACCTGAACGACACTAATTATTCAAAAACCCGGGAGGAGCAGAAATTCTCTTACAAGGCAGGGCTCACCATCAAGGTCGACACCACCGGCAATACCGTCTCCTTTGTCACTTACCAGCGAGATGCGAATGGGAATCTTCTCTACGACGCGGGCACCGGTGCGCCGCTGACGACCACACTGACCCCAACCAGTACTTTTGCCACGGTCGACCTGTTTTCCAGCTCCGGCTCCGGGTCCTCTGAAACCGTCACCGGTGGCCTCCGGGACAAGCGCCGTGCCAATAAAGGCATCGACTTGGTCGAAGTGGACATGGGCGCCCTACGGACTCTGGTTCACAACAATGACGCCACCGAATGGGGAGGTAGCACCGCTCAGAAACCCGAAAACTGGTGGAATGGTGTCGTCTTCGTCGAATTCCCGGAGACCGGGACGGCTGGCGCGGACGCGATTGCTTCGGCCCCGGATTATTGGGGCGTCAAGCTGCATAACGGCAAACAAATCCCCAATCCCACTTTTGCTCACAGCGACAGTGTTTACGGCACTAGCCTGGCGACCAACAACGTCATGTATGTGGAAGGTCACTACAATGCAGACGGCGACTCCTCCACAGGAACCGCCAACGACCCGGATAACACAGATGTGACCGTCGAGCCGCCTGCCGCTCTTGCTGCCGACGCGATCAACATCCTGAGTTCGAATTGGGATGACTCTAAAAGCGGGCGACCTAAAGGTGAACGGACCGGCTCCTTCACCGAATTTTCCGCTGCAATCCTGACTGGCCTGACCCCATCTGGCAAAGGAGGTAGCAATTCTTACTCCGGTGGGACGGAAAACTTCCCCCGCTTCCTCGAACAATGGGGAGCTACCCTGCGCATGCGCGGTTCCGTCGTCTCCCTTTTTGAAAGTGAAATTGCAACCGAACCCTGGGGCTCGAGTGACGTTTACAGCGCCCCTACTCGGGACTGGGGATTCCACTCCCAACTAGCCAAGGGCTACTACCCTCCGGGTACCCCCAACACACGAACCTATCGCAGGTTGGATTATAAGGATATGACCGAAACCGAATTCAATGCGGAAATTGCCGCGCTGAAAACTTACATTTCTACGCCTTAGTCTATGTCGCTTACACGATCTGTTGTTACTGGAATTCTGCTCCTGTTGTCCCTCACTCAAGGATTCGCACAGAGTCAGGGGGCACCGGGGACTCCCATTGAAGAACCCACTGATTACAACCAATATATCATGGAAACCTTCACCGGGCAGCCCATCTACTGGCCCACCCGTGGACTTCCCAAATATGATATCCGGTATGAAAACGTGACCTTGGATGCGGTTCGCGTCACACGGACTTACTTCATTGGCCCCATCAATCTGATGTCGAACCCCATTCAGGGATGGCAGCAGGTAGATCACTCCAAATCCCGGTTTTCCATGCTGTTTTTCATGGCTGCCGACCCTAATGTTCGACTCGGCATGACCGTGCTCCCTAAAGCCAATTTTATGCCGGAGTATTCTAAGGAAGCTTTAGGGCATTATGCAAAAGGCCTGCTCATGAGGAAACCGAAAAATACCTCGGTCTTCATCACCTCCGATATAAATCAACCCCGAGATCGCCGAGACCCGACAGTCATCGGCAACTTCCCACTTACAATTGAATACAAGATTGTGGACGACACAGGTGAGCGCGCAACCCGACGGGTGCGCGATTACTTTGTCGAATATGAAGATATGTGGATCGCCTTTTCCTATAATGCGGTGGAAGAGCAGTTTGATTCCAGCCTGCCTGCCGTCCATTACTTATTCGCCTTCCTCGCTATTCCCAGCCTCGACGAAACTCCAGATTCCCTGTTGCAGTCAGAGTAAGTCCAACTGGTGAAGTCCCGGCGGAATAAAGTTATGGACATTGAGAACCGGAAGCTCCTCCTTCAATCCCGATTTGCGCTTGGCCAGAAGATAGAGCGATTTTAACTGATCCGCCCATATCCCCTCTCCCCTAAAGCGCTCGTGGAATTTGGAGTTGTTCAACTTTCCTCCACGAATGGATCGAATCCGATCTTCTACCCGCTGACGTTTTCCAGGCTCGAACCGGTCGAGCCAATCCAGGAACAGGTCCTTCACGCCATAGGGAAGACGCAATGTCGAGTAGCGGAACCACTGCGCCCCGGCATGAACTGCGGCCGCCATCAACTCGGGCATTTCGATCTCGTTCAGACCGGGAATCGCGGGCCCCATAATCACTCCTGCGGGAATACCCGCAGCCCGCAACTGTCGCAGGGCTTCCAAACGCTCGTAAGGTGCTGAAGTCTTGGGTTCCATTTTCCTGGCCAGATCCAGTCGGAGACTGGTAATGGAAATGTTTACCCCGACTGCACTAAAGCGAGCAAGCTCACTCAAATAATCGATATCACGAGTAACCAACGCATTTTTGGTAATGATCATCACCGGGTGTCGACAGCGTGCTAACAGCTCTAGGCACTTCCGGGTGATCTCCAACTTTCGTTCAATCGGCTGATAGGGATCGGTTACTCCACTGAAAGCCAGCGTCTCTGGTTCATATCCCGGTTTCCCGATTTCCTGTTCCAACAACTCGGCGGCTCTTCGCTTTACCACAATCTTACTCTCAAAATCCAGCCCGGCAGAATAGCCCAGATATTCGTGGGTCGGCCGAGCAAAACAATAGGAGCATCCGTGTTCACATCCCCGGTATGGGTTTAAGCTCCGGTTAAACCCGATATCCGGACTGTTGTTCTTAGATATCACTGTTTGGCTGATATCGTCGATATACTGAGTCTTTATCCCGGAAACTGGACCCACTCCATGGTCGTAATCTGCCTCGACGTGCTCTTTCTCAAACCGTCCTGCCGGGTTCCGGGTCGCACCCCGGCCCTTTATGGTGTTTCGGTTTCGGCTATCCACAAGGCAAATAGTGTACATTAGTTCATCTATTGTCAATGCCCTGCCAGCCTACCCATTCGCATATTCCAGGAGCAAGGTGCTATCCTTACCCCCTTGGATGGAAAAGTCGACGGTCGCCTACCTAAACCCGGTCAGCAAGAAAAGCCTGCAACCCTCTGACCGCCATCGCCCGATGGCTCATCCGGGCCTTGACCTCAGGTCCCAGCACTCCAAACGAGTCTGTATACCCATCTGGAATAAAAACCGGGTCATACCCGAAGCCTTCGTTTCCAGTGGCGCACTCAGCAATCACCCCCTCACAACGCCCCTCAAAGGTTTCCAATTCCCCATGGGGCAGGATCAGGACCAGGCAGCAGATAAAGGCGGCCTGACGATTCCCCAAGCCAACACCCGACAGTTCTTCCAACAACTTGGTCCAATTGGCTACATCTGAAGACGGCTGACCTGCATATCGTGCAGATCGCACGCCCGGTCGTCCCTCCAAGGCGTCGACGGCCAGCCCACTGTCATCCGCGAGAATGCCATCGTCTGGTTCCACCAGAGCCCTCAGCGCATCTGCCTTAATCAGAGCATTTCCGAGAAAGGTATCCGCGGTCTCCTCGACCTCCGGCATCCCCCCAATCGCTTTTGCACCCAAAACAGGAAGCGGAGCCAGCATTTCGGACAGTTCCCCTAACTTGTGCAGGTTCCCAGTGGCAACAATCAGCCGTTTCATTCGTCCCTGACTTTTACCTCCGGCACACCACGGAGGAGAATGTCTTCACCGAGGGGGGTCCATTCCGGGTTAATGATTTTGAGCGATTCCTCCATCGACTTCACCCGACGACCCGTAAAACCCGGGCGCGCAGAGGGGTCACCCAGGATTTTGGGAGACTTGTAGAGGAGCAGGTAATTCAAATAGCCCTGATTGAGAAAGTCGCTCAGGAGGTACCCTCCACCCTCAATCAAGACGCCGTACACCTGTTCCTCCACACACTTTCTGGCAAAGGCTTCAGGCGTGACCTCAGGTAACCTCCAAAGTCCGACTCCACGATCGATCAACTCCGCTTCCTTTTCCCTATCCGCCTCGATAGAAGTCACGACCGTCGTCTGGGTGCGATACGCATCGGCATAGAGATGCGGTATCGGGTCCCCTACTGAACTTAGATTCCGATCAAAGACAAAACGTTGCGGACACCAGTTTGCCTCCCCCTCTATTCGACTGGTGAGCTTCGGATTATCTAGCAGCACGGTGTTGGCCCCTACGCCGATAGCAGGAAAATACCGTCGCCACCGCATGACATCCGCACGGGCCTGGGGTCCCGTAATCCACTGGGACTGCCCATTCTCTGCGGCAATTTTGCCATCCACTGTCATGGCCAGTTTTCCAGTAATGAACGGAGTGCCCTCTACGATCCAGTGATTAAAAATCAGGTTTAATGCGGTACAAGCTCCCTCCAGGATTCCATCCACGACCTCAATCCCTGCCGCGCGCAGGCGGTCGAGTCCAACGCCGGCGTGCTTGGGATTGGGATCCACTGCACCCACCACCACTTTACGAATTCCGGACTCCAGGATAGCTTCGGTACAAGGGGGCGTGCGCCCTTCGGTATTACAAGGTTCCAGCGTCACAACCAGCACAGCTCCCGATTTCGGGCGCCGGCCCAGATTGTTCAAAACTGCTCGCTCTGCGTGCGCTTCCCCAGCCCGGGCATGATAACCGCGAGCCACAATCTCTCCATTCTCAACAATAACCGAACCCACCATGGGATTCGGGTGGGTCTGCCCCCAACCCCGCCTGGCCTCCGCCAGGGCTTCGCGCATCAGGATTTCATAGTCCATCAGGAAGCTCTCACAAAAGGGTTACTCATTTTTTCCCGGCCCACGGTGGTCGCCGGCCCGTGCCCGGGATAGAGGCGGGTGGATTCAGGTAAGGTGTAAATTTCTTCCAGAATGGACCGTTCCAGCCGAGACCAGTCGCCGCCCGGCAGGTCAAAGCGCCCTACCCCCCCAGCAAAAATCGCATCCCCCGGGAAAGCAATCCCATGCTCCGCCAGGATAAACATGATACTGCCAGGCGCATGCCCCGGCACCGGGCGGTACTCGATCTGGGTTCCCAACAATTCCAGGGTTCCCCGGTCATTCAGCCAATCGTCCACCATTCCGGGCTCAAAGTGCAGTCCAGGCAGGGCAAAATCCTTCATCACCTCCGGCGCTTCCAGCAAACCCCGATCTCCGGGATGGGCGTAGACCCGGGCCCCGAGGGAACGCACGCCATTCATATCCAGCATGTGGTCCCAATGGCCGTGGGTCAGGAGGAGGGCAACCGGCCTTGAGCCCTTTTCTTCCAACCACCGTTGGAAGAGATCGGCTGCTCCCGGAGGCGCGTCGATGATGAGGGATTCCTGGCGGCTTTCCTCATGCAGGATAAAGGCATTCGTCCCTATGGGCCCCAGTTCAAATTCAAACAATTCCATCTAGCTCGAGGATGATTGACCTCCCTCGCTTAGCAACGTGATTTTTCCTTTGCTTTTCCGCCTTCCGGGTTTTGACTGCCCTCTTTGCCTCCACATGGAAACCTATAATATTGCTGTTTTGCCCGGGGACGGGATTGGACCCGAGGTCATGGATGTAACCCTCAAGGTGCTCGACCTTGTGGCGGAACACCACCAACTCCAATTCAGCTTTCAAAAAGCCGATGTGGGTGGGACTGCCATCGATCAACACGGCACCGCCCTACCCGATCCAACCCTCGAAATTTGCCGCCAATCGGATGCTATCCTGTTCGGCTCGGTCGGAGGTCCGAAATGGGAGCACCTCCCGCCCAAGGAGCAACCGGAACGCGCCTCCCTCCTTCCCCTGCGCAAGGCTTTTTCCCTCTTTGCCAATCTTCGCCCGGGTCTGCTCTATCCTTCCCTCATCCCAGCTTCACCCTTGAAGCCGGAAATCATTCCGGACGGCATCGATATCCTTTGTGTTCGCGAGCTTACAGGCGGCATTTATTTTGGCGACCGTTATACGAAGGTTCTCGGCAATAACGACATCGAGGCCGCCGATACTATGATCTACCGCAAATCGGAGATTGAACGAATCGCCCGGGTCGCCATCAGCGCTGCGCAGAATCGTAAAAAACGCGTCTGCCTGGTAGATAAAGCAAACGTCCTCGAAACTTCTGTGCTCTGGCGCAAGACCGTGTCCGATTATATGGAAGCCTATGCGCCCGACATCGAACTCGAAACCATGTATGTCGACAACGCCGCCATGCAGCTGGTCCGGAATCCGTCTCAGTTTGATGTCATCCTCACCGAAAATATGTTTGGCGATATCCTTTCGGATGAGATGGGCGTGGTCTGCGGTTCCCTCGGTATGCTGGCCTCCGCCAGTCTCGGCATGCTGGAAAACCGCTTTGCCCACCCCTTTGGTCTGTTTGAACCTGCTGGAGGCACCGCTCCCGACATCGCCGGGAAAAATCTCGCCAACCCCTGTGCCCAGATCCTTTCCGCCGCCCTGCTCCTGAGATTCAGCCTCGGTCTGGATGAAGTGGCCGCTGCGATCGAACACGCCGTATCCAAGGTGGTGAATGGCGGCACGCGTACCGGTGACATCGCCTTTGGGGGGCCATTCGTCAGCACCACCGAGATGGGCGATGCGATCTGTATGGCGCTCAGCGCCTAAAGCCGGGTTAACTGCGCTTTCCTTTATGCTTCCCGGACGGATATCTTGGGCCTAGACACCCGCCCCTCGACGGTAGACACTGAGATTCCTTTTATATTTCCCCTTTCACCATCACAGCTCACCACTCCCATGAATTCTTCCGAATTCAGACAATCCTTCCTGGACTTTTTTAAGAGCAAGGCGCACGAAATTGTTCCTTCGGCCCCTCTCTTGCCCACGGCTCCCAACTTGCTGTTTACCAATGCCGGGATGAATCAATTCATCCCCTATTTTCTGGGCGAACGCACCCCCACTGCTACCCGGGTCGCGGATACCCAGAAATGCATCCGGGCAGGCGGCAAACACAACGACCTCGAAGACGTCGGATTCGATACCTATCATCACACCTTCTTCGAGATGCTGGGCAATTGGTCCTTTGGCGATTATTTCAAACAGGAGGCGCTGACGTGGTCGTGGGAGTTGCTGACCCAGGTGTGGAAGATCCCTCCCGAGCGGCTATATGCAACCGTTTATAAACCAGATCCCGGTGACCCCGCCGAGGCAGATCTGGAAGCCCTTGAAATCTGGAAATCTATTTTCCATGAAGCGGGCTTGGATCCCGCTGTGCACGTCATTCAATGCGGCAAAAAGGATAACTTCTGGATGATGGGGGACACCGGACCCTGTGGACCCTGTTCGGAAATCCACATCGATTGTACCGAAAAAGGGGATACCAAAGGCAGCCTTGTCAACCAGGATTCTGCCTGGTGCATGGAGATCTGGAACAATGTGTTCATCCAGTTCAATGCCACGCCGGAAGGAAGCTACGAACCCCTCCCCGCGAAGCATGTGGACACCGGCATGGGGTTTGAGCGAGTCGCTGGGGTTGCAGCTACAACTGACCAGTTCACCCGCTTCGGCGAGTTGCCCAGCAATTACAACAGCGATCTGTTTACTGATATCTTTAAAGTCCTCACACAGATGTCGGGACACCCCTACGGAGCGACCCTGCCAGAGTCCGGACAGGGGTTATCAGAAACAGAATTGAAAGACTGCGCCTTTCGGGTGGTCGCCGATCACCTCCGCTGTCTGTCCACCGCCATCGCGGATGGTATTCTTCCCGGCAACGAAGGGCGTAATTACGTCATCCGCCGGATCCTTCGACGTGCCGTCCTCTGGGCGGAGCGAGCCGGCCTGGAGAAAGGCAGCCTCGCTTCCATCGTCCCCAGTGTGATTGAGAAGCTCGGGCCCGTCTTCCCTGAGCTCCAGCAACAGCAGGAAATTATCGAAAAAGTCATCGCTTCCGAAGAGAGCGCCTTCAACCGCACGCTCGATCGCGGGATCCAGCTCCTCGAACGCGCCTTTGAAGATCACCCCGGCGAGATTCCAGGAGAGAAGGCTTTTGAATTATATGATACCTACGGGTTTCCCCTCGACCTGACTCAGTTGATGGCTCGGGAAAAGGGTCACACTGTCGACGAAGCCGGGTTTGCAGCAGAGATGGAGAAGCAGCGGCAACGCGCACGCGCCGCGCAGAAAAAGGAAGACATACTCGTTCAGAAAGATGCAGAAGCTGGAACAATCCAAACACAGTTTGTTGGTTTTGAACCAGCCAACCTGACTGACTTTTCCACCACCATAACCAAGTCCCTCTCCCTTGAGGAAAAGCACTACCTGGTTTTGGCAGAGACACCGTTCTACGCGGAGATGGGGGGACAGTTAGGAGATACCGGTACCATCTCCACCGATGACACCTCCTACACGGTAATCGATACGGTGAAGGACAGCTCCGGTCAAATCCTGCATCAGGTAAAAGAGTCCCTCGATGCTGCCTCCCTCGACGGAACCGCGGTCACGGTGAGTGTCGACGTGGTCCGCCGACAGGCCATTCAACGCAACCATACTGCGACCCACATCCTCAACTGGGCCTTGAGGGAGGTGCTGGGCAACCACATTCGACAGGCAGGATCCCTCGTCGCCCCGGAGTATCTCCGATTTGATTTTTCCCACTTTGAGGCCGTAACGTCCGAGCAACTGGCCACGATCGAAGCCATGGTCAATGAACGGATCATCCGGAATGATGCCGTCGCCTGGTATGAGATTCCCTATGATCAGAAACCGGATGATGTCGTGGCTGTCTTTGGTGAAAAATACGGCGATGAGGTGCGCGTGGTCGATATCGGGGCCGAGGCAGATGTTTCAACGAACTATCGCCTCATGCATCGGGCGTCTCCTGGCTATTCAGCAGAGCTTTGTGGAGGAACCCATGTCCTCGCCACCGGAGAAATCGGTTCGCTGAAAATCGTCTCCGAGTCCTCGATCTCCGCGGGCACGCGTAGAATTGAAGCGGTTGTCGGAGCTCCGGCTTTTAACCTGTTTCAACGGGATCACAACCAGATTGTCCGTCTTGGCCAACTCCTCTCCTGCCCTCCTGATGAAGTAGAAACCCGACTCCAGAGCACCTTGAAGGATAAGGCCGACCTCGAAAAAAGACTCAAAGCCAGCGAACAGAAGGGCGTGGCCGCCCTCGCCGGTGATTTGAAAAATAACGCCATCTCCGGCGGAGACCTGTCATGGGTTGTGGAAGTGGTCAAAGTGTCCAGTCCAAATGACTTGCGTGGGCTCGGTGCCCAGGTCCAGAAATCTGTTGGGCCCGGTGTGGTCATTCTGGGCGCTACCTTCGGAGACAAGGTAACCCTGGTCGCCCTGTGTACCAGCGAGGCTAATGCCGCCGGGATCCAGGCCGGGCAGCTGATTCGCGACCTCACCTCAAAGCTTGATGGAAAAGGCGGCGGCAAACCTGACTTTGCCATGGGCGGAGGCAAGGCCGTCGATAAACTACCGGAAGTTCTCCGCCAGTACAAGAAATCCATCTCCTCTTCGTGAAATGTGAATTGTGATTATGATTCGGGTAGACATACTGACTCCCCGTCCACTCCCCACAGTACCCATCCACCCCATGAACCGCCTAACCAGCGCTGAACGCAAACAACTCCGAGGGATCGCCCAACGGCTCAAACCCGCCATTCACGTGGGCAAGCAGGGAGTGACCCCTACGATCATGGGCGAGATCGAAATGGCACTGGAAAAGCAGGAGCTGATCAAAATCCGGTTCGATGCATCCAGAGATACCCTGAAAACCTGGGCCGACCAGATTTGTATCCAATCCAATGCCGAGTTGGTCGGAACGATCGGGCATACCGCTACCATTTATCGCGAACACGAACAACCCGGCGCAGGAAGCTAAACAGGCTTTTGCATCTCTTCCTGACATGCAAACAGACGACTACTTGAAACCTATCGAGCGCGGGCCCGGCATTACCACTATGATGCGCCCCCTCAAGGTCTTGGGCATGACCTTCGGGCGCCGAATGGTCATCCTTCAAAATGAAAAAGGGGAATGCATGATCCACTCGCCCTTCCCCATTCAACCTGGTATGGAGGACCCTTTCGCCTCGCTTGGCCCTGTCAAACGGTTGATTACTCCGACCACCTTTCATGATACCTTCCTTCAGGATGCCATCGACTTCTATACGGAGGCAGACCCCTTCGTCGCCCGGGGGATGAAAGCCCCCTTTGACCGCCTCCCCACCCTGGTCCACATGGACACAGCTCTGAGCGGATGGGAGAAGGATCTCACCCCCATCCAGATCCGGGGAATTCCTCTGCTAAACGAAGTGGTGTTTATCCACAAACCGAGCCAGTCCCTCCTGGTTTCGGACCTGGTGTTCAATTTGGGCTCCTGGCAGGGTGGCTATACACGGATGTTCGCTTCCCTCCTCGGCTTCTCCAATACCCCTGGACCCTCCCGGTTGTTCCGTAGCGTAATAAAAACAATGGATAGCTTCAAGCAGTCCCTCAACGCCATCTTAGAACACCCTTTTGAATCTATCATCCCCTCTCATTTCGATGTCGTCGAAACCAGGGGACCAGACGTGATCAAAGCGATTCGCGACCGTTTGTAATCGCAACCTCACCTTTCAGGGAATGAGAGAATCAGCCTTCCGGATGGAACGCAAAAACGACGGTGCTGAGGCCCGGCAAGGTCACGGAGACAGAATGATCCCGGCCATCGCAGGGAATGGCTTCGCTGGAGACTCCCCCACCATTGCCTAAATTATCACCACCATAGATTCCGGCATCGGAATTGAAGATTTCCTTCCAATATCCAGCCAAAGGCACACCCAGGCGATGTTGCCCACGCGGAACGGGAGTAAAGTTTGATACCACCAGGAGCATTTCACCTGGGGATTCTCCCAGGCGAACAAAGCTCAAAGTAGAATGGTCACCATCATTTCCATTAATCCATTGGAATCCGGTAGGCTCGAAATCGGTGACCCCAAGAAAGGTGTATTCCCGATATAAGTGATTCAAATCCTTCACCGCCTGGGAAATACCCGCGTGGTCCATATATTGCAGGAGATGCCAATCCAGCGAACTGTCGTACTGCCACTCTCCCGACTGACCAAATTCGCCCCCCATGAAGAGCGTTTTCTTGCCGGGCCAGAGCCACATATATCCGTAGAGTGCACGCAGGTTTCGCGATTTATCTCGAATGCTGCTGCCACCCATCTTGTTCAGCATAGAGCCCTTTAAATGCACCACCTCATCGTGCGAGAATACACTAACGAAATTCTCCGAATACTGGTAGACCATGGCGAAAGTGAGCTGATTGTGGTGGTACTTCCGGTGAATCGGGTCTTTCTCCATATACACCAGGGTGTCATGCATCCATCCCATGTTCCACTTGAAGTCAAAACCCAGGCCTCCGTAAGCCGTTCCCCGGGTTACTCCGCTGAAGGCCGTCGACTCTTCCGCGATCGTGACTACGCCCGGATAGTTTTCATGAACCAAGTCGTTCGTCCGCTGCAGAAAGTCGATCGCTTCCAGGTTTTCGTTGCCTCCATATTTATTGGGAATCCACTCTGTGCGTGAGTAGTCCAGATACAACATGGACGCAACCGCATCGACACGCAACCCGTCTATATGGAATCGATCGAGCCAGCTGATGGCAGATGCAATCAGGAAACACCGTACCTCATGGCGACCATAGTTAAAAATCAAGGTCCCCCAATCCTGGTGAAAGCCCTGCCGCGGATCGGCATGCTCATACAGGTGACTGCCGTCAAATTCGGCCAGCGCAAAGGCGTCTTTGGGGAAATGACCGGGCACCCAGTCGATGATGACCCCGATTCCGTGCTGGTGCAGCTTATCGACCAGATACTTGAAGTCCTGCGGGGCCCCGAATCGCGAGGTTGGCGCAAAAAACCCCGTGACCTGGTAGCCCCAGGACCCCGAGAAGGGGTGCTCTGCCAGGGGCATAAATTCCACATGGGTGAAGCCCTTGTTTTTCACGTAATCAACTAGTTCCGTCGCCAGTTCCCGATAGCTCAAGGGCCGGTTCCCGTCCTCCACCACCCGCTTCCAGGACCCGAGGTGCACTTCGTAAACCGACATGGGCTCCTTTTTGTAATCCCGTGTCTTGCGGGCTTCCATCCAGGCTTGATCCCCCCAGATGTAATCGTCCGAATCCCACACCACTGACGCATTGTGGGGTGGAGGCTCAAAGTAGGTGCCATAGGGATCGGTTTTCAGCCGGAGATGCCCATCCTTCCCGAACAGCTCATATTTATATTTAATCCCCACGGAGAGGCCGGGAATAAACAATTCCCAAACGCCACTATACCCCAGGCTTCGCATAGGATGATAGCGGCCATCCCAATTATTGAAATCGCCAACGACCGATACCCGTTCGGCATTGGGCGCCCACACCGCAAATTTTACGCCGGGAACCCCGTCAATATGGACTGGATGCGCCCCCAGCTTCTCGTATATCCGCAATTCGGTCCCCTCATTGAAGAGATAGAGGTCCTGCTCGGATACCGTCGGCTCAAAGGAATAAGGATCATAGAATTGCCGGATCTCGCCATTGGTTTGCTCAATCCGCAAGCGATACTGGAAGCGGTCCCGGCGGGAGATGATCCCTTCAAAGAACCCGGCGGGGTGCACCTTTTTCAGGGGGTAGCGCGGCCCATCATCGGCCTCAACATCAACAACCTCACAACTTACCGCCCCGTCAATAAACGCTCGAAAGACCCAGACCGCCTCGCCGTCCAGAATGAGGGGATGCATTCCAAGCAGGTCGTGGGGACGGCCGTGGTTAGCATCGAGAATGGAATCAATTTCAGCTTCGGTCGTGAGCATCATGAGGGGGACAGCGTTCAATCCCCTAGGCTGGCAGATAATTGGCCTAAGTCTAGTGTTTTAAAAGGGAATCCACCAGGGAATGAAACCCCAGAACCCAGACTTAAAATCCGTCCGACCTCCGGCTCTTGGTCTCCCCTGTCCTCCATCCTCTCTCTTCTATCCCACGAGTTTATTCTTGTCGCAAAAATCAGCATTTCGCATGGTGGGCCGGTGAATCATATCACAACGATTAGACTTATCATAACCAGTTTCCTGTTCGCTCCAGCCCTCTTAGCTCAGCCAGAGCTGAGCACCGGCCCCGGCCAGCCCATTGAGTATGATGACAACCGCGGGGCTCTGGTCGCCACAGGCGATGCTCAGCTGCGCGATGGTCCCTTCCTGGTCCGAGCCGAGGAGATAGGATTTTACCAACAGGAACAACGAGTAGAGGCCACGGGCAATGTCGAATTAACGCGGTCTGGCGTTCGCCTGCTGACCGATGATGTGGAGTATGGGATTGAAGCCAAAGCCTTCTCGGGCACGGCCTTCAAGGCCGGGCGTTACCCCCTCTTTCTGGAAGGTGAGCGATTTGAAGGCGATCATGAGCAGATTACCTTCTACGACTCCACTGCTTATTTTGGGGAGCCGGCGGACTTCGGGTTTAGCATGAAGGCAGACTCAATTACGATCCGCGAACCGAACCAGGTATCCGCCCGGGATGCCATCTTCCGCCTGGGTAACATCCCTTTCCTCAAACTTCCCCAATACTCCCAGCGAGCCGGGGATTTCCCGGTCCGATATGATGGGCGAGCCGGTTACCGGGGAAACCTTGGCGCCTACCTCGCGAATGAATTTACTGTGCTGGTCGCTCCCCATACTTTCGTGGGCGCCAACCTCGACGGCTATACCAAGCGGGGTGTCCTCATTGGCCCAGCCTTCAATTACGAGCGCGACCAGGGCAATGAATGGCTGAAGTCCCGGTTCAGCGCTGGGTATATTCACGACACCGGAGATACCGGTTTTGATCTGAATGGAGATCCCATCGACAAAGACCGGGGATTTATCGAGTGGAGGCATAACCAGCACTGGGATGATGCTTTTACCCTCAATGCCGTCGTCAGCCTCTGGAGCGATTCCGAGGTCATGCGCGACTTCCGCCCTGGTTACTTCGACAATAACCAGAAGCCGGATAATTGGGCTGAAGCAAGCTGGGATGTCGGAGCCTTCCAGTTTTCCGCCTTTACCCGGTTCCGCCCCAACGACTTTCAGATCATACGGCAACGGATTCCAGAGCTGCGTATGGATCTCATGCCTTCTCCCATTCCACGATTGGGGATCTACCAGTCCGGAGCCGTCTCCCTGGCAATTCTCCAGGAATCCGTGCCCGACAGCTTCCTGGTTCTCCCTGTGTTTCCACCGATACAACCTGTGAACCAGGATACTCAGAAGGTGGATGCGCATTATACCTGGATTCGCCCCATAAAAGTCACCAGGGGCGTCACCTTCACCCCCAGAGCAGGCACACGGTTTATCCATTACTGGAAAACCCTCGACGATCGCGGCACGCACGATCGCTGGTTTGGGGAGCTCGGCTTTGACTTGGAGGCGTTAGCCCACGCCACATGGGACTACAAAAACCCAATGTGGAAAATCGACGGGCTCCGGCATATCGTTCGCTCCGTGGTGCAATACCGCTACACGCCCGTGATCGACAGCGACAATAATATTCCGGTGGCCATCGACCGACCGATCATCTCTTTTAACCGGCTTCCCATTAATCTCAACACCCAACGCAATTTCGATTCCTATCTGCCCGCAGAGGATCGCAACCTCTTCCGACTTGGGTTTGAAAACATTTGGCAAACCAGGCATGAAGAATGGGGCTCGCGCGACCTGGTCCGCCTCAATGTTTACCAGGATGTACTCCTCGACCCGGGAATCAACCAGCAAACCCTTGACTCCTTCTGGACTGAGCTCAGCGCCACTCCGGCCTCCTGGTTAGAGGTGGGGATGTTTGCTCGATCCCAGATGGAGAACTTCGATGTGTCCGAATTCAATACCCGGATCCGGATCCGCGACGGCAATATCTGGTCACTCGGATTGACGACCCAATTTGTAGACCAGAAAGTCGAACAATATCTTCTCGAATATCAATACCAGGTCCTTCGGAACTTCGGCATAGAGTGCTACGTGCGCTGGGATCCCAATTTCGGCGCCCTGACCGACCAGTACTATGCCATTTCCCAGCGCATCGGCAATATCATGCTGGCCCGCTACGGCATCCGGGTCCGCGACGGGGCCGTTCGCGAAGATGACTTTTCCTTCAGTGTCCAAGTGACCTTCATCGATTTTTAACATTATCTGTCACATGAGATAGCAGAGAGTCAGAGTCCCATCCGCTCTCCTCCGTTCCCTCTTGTATAATGCACCATGGAAGAAGGCTTAATTCCCTCCACCGATCATCCGATTAAACTGACTGTTTTTGAGGGCCCCCTCGATCTTCTCCTATTCCTCATACGGAAGAATGAGATTGATATCTATGATATCCCCATCGAAACCGTGACCGACCAATACCTGGAGATTCTCAATGAGATGGAGTCGCTCAATCTGGAGGTCGCCGGTGACTTCTTCGTCATGGCGGCCACCCTCATGTATATTAAAAGTCGCATGCTCCTTCCCAAACAGGAACGGAAAGCCGACGAGCTGGCTGAAGAAGACGCCGATATCGATCCTCGCTGGGAGCTGGTTCAGCAACTCCTCGAATATAGAAAGTTTAAGGAAGCCGCCTCCGATCTGGAATTGCTGATCGACGAAGCCAACCACCTCTTGCCTCGTATCATGGGAAAACACCAACCCATAGAGGAAGAACGCCCCCTTAAACCCTCCGATCGCATTCAACTCTGGAATACCTTTAATCAGGTCCTTCGACGTCTCTCTGAGCGCATGGTTGTGGGGGAAATCCACGACGAAGTCGTCACCGTTTCCGATCGCATGGAGTTTATCATGGAACGGCTTCAGACCGTCAGTAACTTCACCTTCACCTCCCTCTTCCAGGAGGAACCTACCGTCTACACGGTGGTGGCCACCTTTCTTGCCCTCCTCGAACTCGCACGCCTTAAGAAATTAAACCTTGAACAAGATGAGACCTTTGGTGACATCCATTGCAGTCGATTAGAGGAGGATCAGATTCGGGAATAAATCCCGCTTGAACATTTCAAACATATAGATAACTTTCAATACATATGGAACAATCCGATAAAACCCCAAAGCACTTGTTAGGAGTGGGCCTCGACAATCAGGACGGGCATAAGCGTATCACCCGTGCCGAGGAGTTTTCCATTGTCGGTGGATCCCAGGAGACGCACGAAAAGATGACTGAAACCCTGGTAAAAACCTTTGAGGACCTGGGGACCCGCGGGAAGAATTTACAAACTGTTGAACGGAAGGAGCTTGCTGATCTCATCAACAAGAACTGCCCCAGCTGAATTACGGACCTTCGAATTCCTGCTTTCTTGACCCGGAAATTCGAACCGATTAACTAGCGGACTCATGGGAAACGATCATTCAGCTGAACTGAGAAAAGGGAGAGAAACCCCTGCTCCAAAACGGAAATATACGATTTCCACCGGAAAAGAAAAGACGGGAAGCAACACGCCCTCCGCCATTAAATTTGGCCAAGCCGCGAAGGAGACTTCCCCCCAACCGGCCAAACCGCGCGCTTCGGCCCCAAGTCTCAGTTTGAAGCAGACCGCTTCAGCTCCCAAACCCAAGTCAAAGCCAAGCGCTCAACCGGCTCTGGAAACTCCTCAACTTCACCCAGACATCCAATTTGACGAAAAGCCAAAACCTAATTTCTTGATTCTGGCGACCGAAGGCGTATTCGCCCTGGCCGCCGTTGGTTTCGCCACCATGGTCATCAAAGATCTCCTCCCCCATCTTTAAACTAAACCCGAACTCATCGATTTAACCAACAAACAACATGTCAGATAAAATAACTAACCTGGATTCCGACTCATTCGAGTCCGCCATTGCCCGTGACGATAAACCCGTCGTAGTAGACTTTTGGGCTCCCTGGTGCGGACCTTGTAAAGCGATTGCTCCCATTCTGGAAGAGCTTGCTGAAGAACTCGGTGATGCGGTTCAAATTTGTAAACTCAATGTCGATCAGGCCAATGACGTTGCCGGAAAGTATAACATCCGAGCAATCCCCACCCTCCTGATCTTCAAGAATGGACAAGTCGCTGACCAGATCGTTGGCCTGGCTTCTAAAGAAGACCTGAAGGCGAAAATCGCTGCCGCAGCCTGATCCATTCCCTTTCCCGTTTATCAAGCCGTCCTCCTACCGGGGACGGCTTTTTTATCCCTGTCAACCAGATGAGCGGGGCCCACCACCGAGGACTTGCCTCCGCTGATTATAAAGTTACCGTTTCCCCATGCATCTCCGACCTGCAACCCGAGAAGATATTCCCCTGCTCAAACATTGGGATGAGCAACCGCACGTGTGGAATTCTGACCCCGACACCGGCTGGGATTGGGATAATGAAATCGGCAAAGGTTTACCTGGCTATGAACACTTCATGGCCGAGAACCAGGACAAGCCAATCGGTTTTATTCAAATCCTGGATCCGTCGAGGGACCCGACGCAGTATTGGGGAGAGCAAGCTCCAGGTTACCGCGCGATTGATATCTGGATCGGCGAAGCCGAATACTTAAGGAAAGGCCACGGCTCTCAAATGATGAAACTGGCCTTAGCGCGCTGTTTTCAGGATCCGAAGGTTACCGAAGTCTGGGTAGATCCCCTGGTTTCCAACAAAGGAGCCCATGCATTCTATCAAAAGCTTGGGTTTCGTTTCGTCGAAAAGCGAGTATTCGGGGAAGACCAGTGTGCCGTGTTCCGTCTCCTGAAGGAGGATTGGCTATACGGACGGACCTGATTGTTCCGAAGCAGAGAGTTAATCCTGAAAATTGGGATTCAACCGAACATTTCCTCCCGTCACGAGGACTGAATCTCCAATCGCCGGATTATAAACATTTGCCGCCTGAATGATCGAGACCACCGACCCATCATCCAGCTGTATGATCATTTCAAAGCCATCCTGCCGGGTCATCATCTCCTCGACCTCACGTCCAGCGATGGCTCCCAACGCGCCCCCGGCAACTCCAGCCAGGGCTCCGCTCGTCCCACTTCCTGTTGAGCTTCCCAGAATTGCTCCAGCGGAGGCACCGGTACCGGTACCGATCCAGGTTTCATCCCCTTCGATTACCACCGGTCGCACATCTACAACAACCCCGGTCTGAACACTGCGCATCACATTGACCTGACTTTGAGCAACGGTTGGTCCCGAAGAACAGGCTGAAAATAGCAGGCTCGATCCCGCCACGGCGGAAAAAACCACCAGAGATTGTCGGAGTGAGGAGCGTCGGGGGGTAAAGCGGATCATAGCAGGATGAGACCAGTATAACCTAGAAAACGTTCCCGTGATTGGAAAGTTTCAATTTTTTCGAAAATCACCAGCGGCACCAATCCACAACCACTCGGCATCAAGCATCATTCAACTGCCGCAGCCCTTCATAAACCGCGATGCCGGCGGCAGTGGATAAATTCAGTGAACGCAGGGTTGAGTTGAACTGCGGCAAGGTCAACCGGCGTTCCCCGGCCCAGGCATGGATCGCCTCGGGCACCCCATGCCCTTCATTCCCAAACAGGAACCCATCCCCATCTTGAAAAGCGACCTCCCAATACACCCGTTTGGCTTTGGTCGTGAAAAGGAAGATCTCTCCATCAGGCCTCACCGGGCTTTCCAAAAACGCCTCAAAGGACGCATGCTCATGCAGGTCGAGTGAGTACCAGTAATCCATCCCACTCCGGCGCAAATGCTTATCGGTAATCGTAAACCCAAGTGGATGAATCAGGTGAAGCCGGCACTGGGTTATGGCACACATTCTCCCGATATTCCCAGTATTCTGAGGAATCTCAGGCCGATATAAAATAACATGAAACATTGGGTGATTATAGCCGCAAAAAGGCACAAGGGGCGCAAAGACAATGGGTTAGGCTGGGATATTATGACAGACCGCTATAGGTTTAAACGGAACCAATACAAAGCAAAAATAGGAGGAGTTATGAAAGACTACGTATTTACATTAGTGGACGCTATTCGGGAAACCAGTTTTGCCATCCATCGCTATCACCGTCATGGGCCCTTGGAAAAAGCCTACGAAAATGCATGATACCATCGACTGAGGAAACAGGATTACTTTGTCGAACAACAAAAACCACCGGAGGTATTCGACGAAGACGGAACTCGAATCGGAGAATAGCATGCGGATCTATTTGTCGAAAACACTCTGATTATCGAACTAAAAACAGTTCACACCCTGGCCAACGATCACTTTGCCCAAATCTTAGGTTATTGAGATCCGCGAAGAAAGAACACGGCCTTCTCATCAATTTTAGTGCTCCAAAATTCCAACTACGCAAAGTCGCCCTGTCCGACCGGCATTATTGAGATTCTGCGCCTTTTTGCGGCTACCTTAACTACCCGGACTGCTGCACCCCGTCGTTGTCGACTTCGAGTTTAAAGACCCGGCTACCGATCCCCTGGGTCTCGAATACCGCCTGCATCGCAGCCGCTACTTCGTCAGCCTGTTCACTTGGACTTACACAAAGCACGGAGGATCCACTGCCAGACAACCACCCCGTGTAGGCGCCCGAAGCGATTCCCGCATCAATCGCTTCTTTCGAAAAGGGGTTCAACTTGGCCCGGTAAGGCGTGTGCACATAGTCCGTCACTGCTTTCCCCAGGAGATCATACTGGCGAGTCGCAAAGATAGAGACAATCGAAGCTACACTATTAATACTGCGTATTACATCATGAAAGGGAAGCTCATCCGGTAGTATGTCGCGGGCATCCGAGGTCAGCACTCGAGTTTCGGGGCTGACTACCACAAAACGCACCTCCGGGCCTACCTCATGGCGCAGGGTGTATAGATATTGACCTGTTTCCGGGTCGGTTCGAGCGACACAAAACCCTCCCTGAATGAGTGGGCAGCTGTTATCCGGGGAGTGGTCCAGCCCACACACCAGTCGGGTCAGCTGCTCCCGGTCCAGGGGAACTCCATGAATCAGGTTCAACCCGGCCGTCACTCCCGCGCGCAAGGTGGCGCTCGACCCCAATCCGCGTGCAATGGGGATTTCGCCCCAGATATCGAAGGCAAGCCCGTGTTCGGCCACCCCGGTCGCCTGGTGAAAGGCGGCCTGAGCTTGCTGCACCATGTCAAACGAGGACTCCGGCATTTCATCCTGCCCCGCATAGATTACCTCAGGCTCATCGATTGCCTGAACCCGCACAAAGTTGTAGAGCGATAAGGCGATACCCAGGGCATCAAAACCGGGGCCACAATTCGAGGTACTCGCAGGAGTCTGGACGGTTACGGGAGCGTCAATCATACTGAAATAAGGCTATCGGTGAGCTTTCATCGCGCGTTCGGCCTCACGCATCGCAACACGCTTTTTCATGTCATCTCGCTTGTCATAGAGTTTCTTACCCGTGCAGAGGGCAACCTTCACCTTAACCAGACCATGTTTCAGGTAAATTTTCTCCGGTACCAGGGTCTTGCCTCCGGCTTCCAGTTGCCCCCGCAATCGATTGATTTCTTTCCGATGCAGGAGCAACTTCCGGGCCCGATCCGGGGAATGATTGTTCAGGTTGCCAAAGCTGTATTCCGGAATGTGCGCGTTATACAAAAAAATCTCACTCCCATTCACGCGACAGAACGCCTCCTCGATTCGCCCCTGCTTGTCCCGGATAGCTTTCACTTCTGTCCCCTTCAACACGATTCCAGCCTCAAAGGTTTCTTCTACCTTATATTTGTGGTGGAGCTTCTTATTCCGGATTTCAACCGGTCCTGGGGTTGACTGTTTTTTGGCGCTCAAGGGGCAGGATAAGTTCCGCTCAGGGGGTGAGACATCCTGCCAGGGGTCAACACAATTGCTGAGGAATGCGTATGCTCACGACGAGATCACTCGTCAGGCTCATGAGGTCCCCCCCAAGATCCAAGCAGGATGGATTAGTTGTCTTTGGGGTTGTAGAGATCGTAACTGATTTTGCCTTCAATGATCTCACGCAGGGCGATGTCTTCCGGGTTCAAGCGTTCCAGGGATTCAACCAGCGGCTTATTCCCGAACTTCAACTGCTTCGTGCGGCGGGAAACCACGTTAATCAGGATGTTCGGGTCAGAAATAATCTTCTGGGCTTCTTTGAGGTAATCGTCTCTCATGGGAAATTGTTGTTCTCGACCTGTCTGAGTCTCCACCATTAACAGGTTCATAGGTTCGCTTGGAAAAACCGAAGAAATTGACACGGAACGCTCCATTTGGCAACTGCTTATTTCACCTCTTTTTTCTGTCATGTCCCTTGATCTTCCCTCTATCTTAATCGCTTGGACGACCACCGATTCGGAGGCATCCGCCCAAGCCCTCGCCAAATCTGCGGTCGAGGCACACGTTGCCGCCTGCGCCCAAGTCCACGGCCCTATTTCCAGCACCTACCGCTGGAAGGGGGAGATACACTCCAACCAGGAGTGGCGCATCACCTTCAAAACACCGCACGCCCACGCGGATTCCCTGGAGTATTTTGTCCAACAGCACCACCCCTATGATACCCCCCAATGGGTCGCCGTCCTGTCCGACTCTGTCTCCCCAACCTACCGCGCCTGGGTGGAAGAAGAAGGATAAACAGATTCAAGGTCTCAGGGGATAGGGAACAAGTCCCGGAGCCCGGAAACCTGCCCCGCCTCAGGCCCCGCACTCGCGCACAGCTGAAATGCCCTGCCTACCAAATTCCCATTCCCGCGCCCCGTATCTCGTATCTCCCTTCACTTTTTCCTTGAAAACTGCTAAGGCTCACTATGTTTTTTTACGTTTTCACGAATTTCGACCATGTCACAGCACAACAGTTTTAAAGTCGCCGGATCCGGTACCGCTAAAAGTAAAACCGTTCTGAAGCGCTTCGAGCGCATCGAACTCCTGCGCAAACGCGGCGAATGGAAAGAAGGCGACCGTGTGGTTGGCCTGAAGAAGACCAAACCAGAAGAGTAACCGCTCCATTCCCTCTTTTCCTCTTTTCAAGCCCTCCGCAACTGGAGGGCTTTTTTTCGTGGAATAATCCTAAGCTTCTGACCATCATAGAATAAACGGAGGCAGATCGTTGGAGAAAATCCCTCCTCTCTAAATTGCCCAGTCGATCTATGAATATCCTCATTAAACTCAGCGGGTCTATTGCGTGCTACAAAACCTGCGACCTCATTTCACGCTTGGTCAAGGCAGGGCATCAGGTGCAGACCGTTACCACTCAAAGCGCTGAAAAGTTTATCGGGACGGCTACCCTCGAGGGGCTAACCGGTCGCCAGAATCTCAGCAATCTCTGGAAAACGGGAGACCAGATGGCGCATATCCGACTCCCGGAATGGGCAGATGTCACGCTACTTTGCCCAGCCACTGCCAACACGATCAATAAGTTGGCCAATGGCATTGGGGATGATCTTCTGACCACCCTGTTCCAGGCCCATGAATTCCCCAAGCCCTACTACATCGCTCCGGCCATGAATCCGCGCATGCTGAGCCATCCCGCGACCGAAGCCAGTCTGGAGAAATTAAAGTCCTGGGGCATTCAGATTCTTCCGACCGGAGAAGGTCGCCTGGCATGTGGCGATTTCGGATACGGGAAGCTCCTTGAGATCGATGAAATTTTCAATGTCATCACTGGTAATCAACCCTTTCAACCGGAGTCCGGAAGATCATTTAGGCTATTAATCACTTCTGGGGGAACTGAAGAACCCATTGATTCTGTTCGCGTATTGACCAATTTGAGTTCAGGAAAAACCGGGGCCTACCTGGCTGACTACTTCGCTCGTATGGGCCATGATATTACGCTGCTCCATTCTCATCGTGCGGTGACCCCTTCATGGCGAGGAATCCGGACACAGACTTTTCGCACGGTCGGTGATCTGGAAAATAGCCTGAAGCTGACGCTGGCTGCTCAGCCTTTCGACGGAATCATTCACTTGGCGGCCGTAAGCGATTTTTCCCTGTCGGGCACCGAACCGGAGGAACCAGGTGGAACCGAACTCACGAAACTGGACAGTGATGCCCCGGTCGACATAGTTCTGACCCCAACCAGGAAACTGTTGCCCCATCTCAAGGGATGGGCCACCGCAAGTTCGGCGGAACCCTTCGTCGTCGGTTTCAAGTTAACGGATACGTTGACCGAAGATATGGAGGGAAACCCCGCTCTGGCTATGATCCAATCGGACCGGGTCGATGCGGTTGTCCATAATGCAAGAACCTCTATCGATGCTGAGTCGGACAGCCACCCTTGCATGATTTATTTCCCGAATGGCGAAAAACGCCCCACGGAAACGAAGTTGCAAATGGCTGAGACCCTGGAAGCCCTCCTGAAAAACGCAATATCCGCTTCGGTCAGCGTTTAGGGGTATGCGGACTCTTCTTTTTTCTGCTTTCCTCCTCCTCAGTTTTTTTCTGGCCGGCTGCAGCAGCCAGATAATGTACCTCCACGATGTGAAGGGATTGGCAAAAACCTACGATCCAATCGAGCTGACCGAAGGAGAGGAACGGATCGCGATTCAGGACACTCGCGGATTCACGTCTATTGCCGGGGGCTATTTCCCCGGCCTGATCGCCGAGGATCCTTCCATTGTGGGCATCCGTTACGAGGAGAAGAGAAGCACGACCCGCGTCCATATCTCAGGCAGGCAACCCGGCACAACCACGGTATTCTACGTCAACCGGGCCAGCTTTGGAGACCCCGACAAAGCCTTCTCCGACTACGGATCTGAGGCCGACTATTTCCGGGACCGTCTCGCCTCCTTCCGAGTGACCGTAGACCCCCAATAAGCCCTACCTTTTTCGTGCTCATCCGCATAATTTCGTAGTGAATAAAGCCTTTCCCTACCAAACTTCTGATTTCCGACCTCTGATTTCAATTTATGGCCTTCATCCAATGTGATTTTGAAAGCCAGGTCCTCGACCTGGATTGCTCTATGAACGTCATCCTTCCCGATGAGGGAGACACCCCGTTCCAGGTGCTCTGGTTATTACATGGGCTATCCGATGATCACACCGCCTGGGTCCGGCAGACATCGATCGAGCGCTATGTTCAGGATAAAGCCCTTGCCGTGGTCATGCCCGCCGTGAACCGGAGCTTCTACTGGGATATGCACAAGGGGCTGAAGTGGGGCACCTTTGCCCGGGAAGAGTTCCCCCAAATCGCACGGCGTTTGTTTCCCCTCTCTGATCGTCGGGAGGACAACTTTATCACGGGACTCTCCATGGGAGGGTATGGCGCCTTTCTTGCCGCCCTCACCCATCCCGATCGCTATGCCGCCGCCGCCAGTTTAAGCGGCGTACTCGACGCCGAGGGCTGGTTGGAATATGCTCGGAAAGAACGCCCCGAAGTCATCCCGGAAATGGAAAACGTTTACGGAAACCTGGATAATATTGCTACCCACCCTGCCAACCTCCTGTTTCTCCTTCGACAACGCCTGGATGCCGGCACTCCCCTTCCCCAACTCTATGCCTGCTGTGGAACCGAAGACTTCCTCTATCCTGGCAACCTCGTCTTCCGGGATAAAGCAAAAGCATGGGGCGTGAACCTGGAATATGCGGAAGGCCCCGGAGAACACAACTGGGCCTTCTGGGACCAATGGATCCAACAAGTCATCGATTGGCTACCTCTCCATACAACCCCCTAGGAGGGACGGGGCCCTGTGGCTTGGCGAAACTTCAGCGAAGACGGCTGCGCCGCCACTCCGATCCGATCCTCGACCTCTGACTCCCGATTTCAAAAAAAGCCCGCAGGTTTCCCTGCGGGCTTCTTCTTGTTATGGAATGGGAGGTTATTGAAAATTTAAAAAACCCATTCCATGAGGTCCGGAGGCAATTACATCATGCCACCCATGCCACCCATGTCAGGGGCAGGAGCTGCAGGTGCGTCCTTCTCAGGCAAATCGGTGATCATGACTTCAGTGGTCAAGAGAAGACCAGCCACAGAACCGGCATTTTGCAATGCGGTGCGGGTCACTTTAGTCGGATCAACGACCCCCGCCTTCACGAGGTCTTCGTAATTGCCCGTGGCTACGTTGTAGCCGTTGGCACCCTTTGACTTAAGAACCTCAGCCACGACGAGGGAGCCTTCCACACCAGCATTTTGGCAGAGGATGCGTAAGGGGGCTTCAATCGCTTTACGCACAATGGAGGCACCGATAGATTCATCACCTTCCAGCTCAGCCACAGCAGTGTCGATAGCCTTGGCAGCACGCAGCAGAGCAACCCCACCACCGGGAAGAATACCTTCTTCAACAGCAGCACGGGTGGCATGCAACGCGTCTTCCACACGATCCTTCTTTTCCTTCAGCTCAGGCTCGGTGGCCGCACCGACATTGATTACCGCAACTCCCCCGGCCAACTTGGCCAGGCGTTCTTGCAGTTTTTCACGATCGTAGTCAGAGGTGGTTTCCTCGATTTGACGACGGATTTGCTTCACGCGGCCTTGGATATCGCTGGCCTTGCCTGCACCTTCCACGATAACGGTGTTCTCCTTATCGATGGAGATACGCTTCGCGCGGCCGAGATCGCTTAGCTGGACGTTTTCCAGCTTGATGCCCAGGTCTTCCGTGATGCAACGGCCACCGGTCAGAACAGCAATGTCTTCCAGCATGGCTTTGCGGCGGTCACCAAAACCAGGAGCCTTCACAGCGGCAACTTGCAGGGTGCCACGCAGCTTGTTCACCACAAGCGCAGCCAGAGCTTCACCTTCCACATCTTCAGCGATGAGCAGGAGGGGCTTGCCGCCCTTGGCCACGGTTTGCAGCAGGGGAAGGATGTCGTTCAGGCTGGAGATCTTTTTCTCGTGAATGAGAATGTAAGCATCTTCCAGGTTCACTTCCATTGCTTCCGTGTCGGTCGTGAAGTAGGGGCTCAGGTAGCCTTTGTCGAACTGCATGCCTTCAACAACGTCGAGGGAGGTTTCGATGCTCTTGGCTTCCTCTACCGTGATAGTGCCGTCCTTGCCGACCTTGTCCATGGCATCAGCAATGATTTCACCAATTTCGGTGTCCCAGTTCGCGGAAACGGTAGCCACCTGACGCACTTCTTCGCGATCCTTCACTTTCTTGCTTTGCTTGGCGAGGGAGGCGACGGCGGCTTCGACAGCTTTGTCGATGCCACGCTTCAGGTAAACGGGGTTGGCTCCCGCAGCCACATTTTTGAGCCCTTCGCGGTAAACAGCTTCAGCCAGGACCGTTGCCGTTGTAGTGCCGTCACCGGCAGAATCAGAGGTCTTGGAAGCCACTTCCTTAACCATTTGAGCTCCCATATTTTCGTAGGGATCTTCGAGTTCGATTTCCTTGGCCACGGACACACCATCCTTGGTCACACTGGGGGAACCGAATTTCTTATCGATCAGGACATTACGTCCCTTCGGTCCAAGGGTTGCTGCCACCGCTTGGCTCAGTTGCTCGACGCCGGATAGAGCCTTCTTCCGGGCGCTTTCATCAAACAGAATTTGTTTAGCCATATTTAGTAAATTTGGGGATTAAGAGTTAATGTCTGGATCAGGAATTATCCAACAATTGCGATGATGTCGTCTTCGCGCAAAACGGTATATTCCACCCCATCAATCTTAACGGAGGTGCCGCCGTATTGGCTCACGATTACTCGATCACCGACTTTCACTTCGAAGGGAATAACCTTGCCGTCTTCATCTTTGCGGCCGGTGCCCAGAGCAATCACTTCTGCTTCCTGCGACTTTTCTTTCGCGGAATCAGGAATGATAATTCCATCGCGGACTTGTTCGTCTTCTTCTACGCCACGAACCAGCACACGGTCACCTAGAGGTTTCACGTTAACTTTTGCTTTAGCCATAATTGTTGTAGGATTTTTTAGAGGTTAAGGTTTAGTGGATATATAAGTGCAACAAAACGGCCTGCCTCTCACCAGAGAGGCAGACCGTTTGTTAAAGGTTATTTCTTTTCTTCTTCGTCGACGACTTCGAAATCAGCGTCCACGACATCGTCGTCAGCCTTGGCTGCACCCGTATCGTCTCCGCCTGGTGCCGTCTCCGGCCCCGGCTGCCCTTCCGGTGCAGCCCCCCCCGCTGCAGCGCCAGCCGCGCCAGCCAGCTTCTGCAAAGCCGCCATCAAGCCGTCGGACGCTATTTTCAGTTCGTCCGCTGTTGCGTTCTGGTTCTCGAGGACTTTTTTCGCCTCGCTGACCACGCCTTCAACTTGAGACTTGGCTTCTGCCGGGAGCTGTTCACCCAGTTCACCGATTTGCTTTTCTGCCTGGTAAACCAGGCTATCCAGGTTGTTGCGGTTCTCAACTGCTTCTTTCCGGCTCTTGTCTTCTTCCGCGTGCATCTCTGCTTCCTGCTTCATCTTTTCTACCTCATCTTTGTCGAGGCCGGAGGAGCCAGAAATGGTGATCTTCTGATCTTTACCGGTTTTCTTATCCGTCGCCGACACATGAAGAATGCCATTGGCGTCGATATCAAAGGTGACTTCGACTTGAGGCATACCCCGGGGAGCAGGCTCAATTCCATCCAGGCGGAAGTTGCCCAGCATCTTATTCTGGTCAGCCATGGGGCGTTCCCCCTGCAAAACCTTAATATCCACTGCGGTTTGGTTGTCCGCATAAGTTGAAAAAACTTGAGACACCTTTTTCGGGATCGTGGTGTTACGCTCGATCATTGACGTCATCACGCCACCGGCTGTCTCGATCCCCAGGGTGAGTGGAGTTACATCCAACAGGAGGACATCCCCCACGCCACCGTCGCCAGCCAGAACTGCACCCTGAATAGCAGCACCGATGGCCACTACTTCATCAGGGTTCACTCCCTTGTGGGGCTCCTTACCGGTCAGTTCGCGGGCGATCTCACTCACCTTCGGGGTGCGGGTCATCCCGCCCACGAGCACCAACTCATTGATATCGCCTTGCCCCAGCTCGGCATCTTCCAGGCAACGCATGAAAGGAGCCTTGGTGCGGTTGAAAAGATCTTCGGTCAGCTGCTCATATTTACTCCGGGACAATTGCACGTTCAAGTGCTTCGGTCCACTGGCATCCGCCGTGATGAACGGCAGGTTGATATCTACGGATTGAGTCGAGGACAAGGCAATCTTGGCCTTTTCGGCTTCTTCCTTCAGGCGCTGCAGGGCCATGGGATCAGACTTCAGATCGATCCCGCTCTCTTGCTTAAAGGTGTCCACCAGCCAGTCGATAATCCGCGAGTCCCAGTTATCCCCCCCCAAGTGGGTATCCCCATTCGTCGCTTCAACTTCAAATACGTCATCGGCAATACTCAGGACAGAAATATCAAAGGTGCCTCCACCCAGGTCGTAGACTGCGATGGTTTTTTCGCCCTTCTTATTCAGGCCATAGGCCAGGGAAGCTGCCGTCGGTTCGTTGATGATTCGGACCACTTCAAGACCTGCAATCGTCCCAGCGTCTTTAGTCGCTTCCCGCTGGGGAGCGTTGAAGTAGGCGGGCACGGTAATCACAGCCTTGGTCACCTTTTCTCCCAGATAGGCTTCTGCATCAGCCTTCAACTTGGAAAGGACCATCGCGGCGATCTGCTCAGGGGCAAAGGTTTCGGTTTTACCATCCGTTTCGCACTGGATGTAAGCGTCACCGTTCTTTCCCTCCACAACTTGGTAGGGCAACATAGAAGTCTCTTCTTTGACTTCGGTAAACTTGCGACCGATTAGACGTTTTGCGGAAAAAATGGTGTTTTGCGGATTGGTCACTGCCTGGCGTTTAGCCGCCTGCCCAACGAGACGCTCACCCCCCTTAGAAAAAGCTACTACAGATGGAGTGGTCCGAGCCCCTTCAGAATTCGGGATCACCGTGACCTCTCCGGCTTCCATTACAGCCATACATGAATTGGTCGTTCCTAAATCGATTCCTAAAATTTTGCTCACATCCCCCTCTTTGCATTTGAAATGCCAATCGATACAACTTATCTTAATCCATTGATAACCAACATGATATTTTCTTTACAGACTGCTATGCTGTCCCTATGAACAATGAAAACAGTGCCACGCTGTCTCACATTGTGTCACACCTGGGTCACCTGCCCCACCCCCTGGCACAGTCTGGATAAGAAGGACGCCTTGACACCATTCTATTAAAATCAAAAAAACATCTGGTATATGATGGGAAATAAACCTCACCCCAATTTCGTCCATCCATTGACTGCGCTCTGCCTCTGCAGCCTGCTCGCCCTCAGCGGGTGTGGAATCCAGCATGCCAATACGGGTCGGACAATCTCAAAAAATGTAAAGGGGGAAGGCCCGGTCACAAGTCAGAACCGTGCGGTGACCTCCTTCACCAATATCGTGATCGAAGGGCACGGGGACATTGAGGTCACCAACGGCCCTTCCTACTCTTTTGTCCTGGAGGGTGCTGAAAACCAGTTTCCCTTTATCATTTCGGAGGTAAGGGAAAATACCCTCTTTATCTCCCCTGTGCAGAGCCTGAAGTTTAATAAACCCCGGATGAAATATAAAATCTCTGCTCCTGAGATTGAATCCATCTCCAGCCGCGGCTGGTTTACCCTCACCAATACGGGGGGGGCCCTCAGGGGCACGAACATCGATTTGAAGTTTGAAGGGCAGGGCTCTTACATCCTCACCCTGAACGCCGTAAATGTAAACGCGACGGCTAATGGTGTTTTGAATGTCGAGCTGACCGGCCTGGCAAAGAACTTGAGGGCCTATGTAGATGCTACGGGATCTTTTGATTCCCAAAACCTCCTGACCGATTATGTTGACGTCACCTTGAGAGGTACAGGAGATGTTGACGTCTACGCAGGTGAACGCCTGGAAGCCAAAGCGAGCGGCGTAGGAGCCATTGCTTACCGCGGTTCTCCTCGCGAGGTGATCAAAGATGCGCAGGGGATTGGGCGGATTTACCCCAAACCCTGATTAGTAACTCATCACAGCGGTGACCGAGGCTCAGAGGAAAAAAAAGAAAGAGGTCGATTATGAAGCCCTCAATTCCGGACTCATGCGGATCCCTCGCATGAAAGTCGACATCGCGCGCGATTTACTGGACCTCGGAATCGGGGAAATTTACGAGCTCGAGGGCCGCTCCCCTGAGATTTTGTTTGAAGAACTCAAAGCCAAGAAAACCAACACTCCCAAGGATCGCCTCCCCTGGTTCCGCATGGCTGTCTACTATGCAGAAACGCCCCACCCGGAAAATCACCGCCTGCACCCCCAGGCCTGGACGGATTAGGGGGAATTTTAAACCACTGAATTCCGCTAAAAGAAACCCTGAGTTTTACTACCTTTCAGGGGTGAAGACGAAATTGAAATTCTCCGTTTAGCAGTTAGACTGCATGTATGGATCACGATATCGAAATCCCGAAACAGGTCCCGGTCATGACCCTGCCCAACACGGTCTTGTTTCCGCAAGCGATCCTTCCCCTCTACATCTTTGAGCCCCGCTATCGCCAAATGCTGAGTGATGTTCTCGACTCACACCGGATTTTCGTCGTCGCTGGATTGAACCAACAGTTACTCGATGTTTCCCCCGAGCAGGAATTAAAGGCTGCCGGGGGAAAACCGGAGGATGACTATTTTGAACCCCCCTATGAGATGGCAACCGCAGGGGTAATCCGGGCTTGCCACGAAAATGAGGACGGAACCAGCAACCTCATCATACAGGGGCTCGTCCGGGTGAAGTTTGAGAGTATTGTAACCGAAACCCCTTACCGGATGGCTGATATCAACCCCCAATACTCGGAGATAGCCAACCCTTCCATCAATCTGGACCAGGAACGGGAAATCCTGCTCGAGCTGCTGAAGGGAAAACAGGGGCTCGGCGGGGGGGCGCAAAAAGAAATCTTTGGCTTTCTCGAAAAGATTCACGACCCGGATATCTTTATCGATCTCGCAGCCTTCTCCCTGGCAGGAACTACCCAGGAGAAGCAAAATTTACTGGAGACCCTCGATACCGACCGCCGATACGCCACCTTCAAGCAATTGCTCAACCAGGAAATTGATCAACTCAAGCTCTACAAACAGCTTAGAGGCGACTTGAAGGACGATGATATTCTAAATAACTAGACAGGGCTTAGTGAGGTGCGAAGGGGAACTGTGATGGGATCAATTCCGCTCACCTTCCACCTGCCCCAACTCATATTTCAAATTTCGGACTTCCGTTTCTCAATCATCATCGTCCTCAAAGAGCTCTTCGATGAGTTCTTCCATGTATTCAAAAGCCCGAGTGGCTGAACGCTCATGATACCGAGCCCCGTCACTGTCGGCATACGGATCGGTGAAGGAATGGACGGTGCCTCCAAACACGACGAGTTGCCAATCCTCCGTTTTGGACTCCCGCATTTCCATGTGAAAGCCCTTTACCTGCTCCCCCGGAACGTAGGGATCTTCCCCTCCATGCAAGACCAGGATCTTGGCCGAGATATCCCCTTCCTGCGCGGGCTGGGGAGAATCGAGGTTACCATGAAAAGACACCACCGCGGGAATGGCCGCTCCCGTCCGAGCGAGTTCCAACACGGCACCCCCGCCAAAGCAAAAGCCAATCGCAATCATCTTTTCCGGATCGAGTGCCGCCTCTTCCTCACCATATCCACGGAGAATCTGGTGGGCGTGCTTCACACGGTCGCGTAGCCTCTGCCTGTCCCCCGCCCGCAAGGCTCCGGCTGCTGCAGCCGCCTCTTGGGCGTTGGTCGGACGGACATCTGTACCATAAACATCAGCGACAAAGACCACATAGTCTTCCCCCGCAATCTTGGCCGCCTTTTCATTCGCGCGCGCACCTGGCCCCATCCAGTTGGGAACCATTAAAATGCTCACCAGGGTTTCCCCTTTTTCCTCCGCAACTTCCAAGGCCCCTTCGTCGTAAACGAGGGTCCCCTCAAATACCGTCCCATCCAATTCATAGGGAGCCCGGACAAATACCATCTCCGACCAGACCGGGATGGAGAGAAATGAAGCAACGAGACATAAGATCAGGATTTTCATAACAACGTTACAAGAACCCATGTTCGAATCCTCCCCGAAGTCCAACCCTAAGCCCCATTTATACCCATTTCTCTCGCAGCACGGCGTGAAACCCGCCAATTCATCCGGAACAAGTGATCAGATGCCGGTTCTCCCATATCCCAGGCCTCAAAATTACTGTAATCCCCTCCTCTCATTCCCAAACCCCGGTTTTCCTTTTTCGCTCCCCTTGAGCGATTTTTACTTTCCCGCAACACAGTAAGTCTCGAAAATATCCACTCCTTTAAATACCTAACCACTATGGACCTGAAAAAAGATATCCTTCAACAAGCAGCAAATGAGGCGCGTGGACTTGCCATTGATGCTATTCATAAATCTTCCAGCGGACATCTGGGCCTGCCCCTCGGGTGTGCAGAAATTGGAGCTGTGCTGTTTGGCGGGGGAGGTCTGGACTTTAATCCCTTCAATCCCAGATGGGTGAATCGGGATCGCTTCATTCTCTCGGCGGGTCACGGAAGTATGTTCCTCTATTCTTGGCTTCACATGGCGGGATATGATGTGTCCCTGGACGATGTGAAGGCTTTCCGTTCCCTTCATAGTAAGACGCCGGGCCACCCGGAGTTTGGAGAAACCCCCGGGGTTGAGAGCACCACCGGGCCACTCGGCCAGGGCGTCGGCAACGCTGTCGGCATGGCTCTGTCCGGAAAAATGCTTCAGGCGCGTTTCAACTCCGAAGACAACCAGCCCTTTAATTACCATGTTGTCTGCCTGGCAGGAGATGGCTGCCTGCAGGAGGGCGTGGCTCGCGAAGCAGTTGCCTTTGCCGGACACCAGGGGCTCGATAATTTAATCCTCATTTACGATAGCAACGAAGTCACCCTGGATGCCCAGGCGGAAGCCTCCCAGAGCGAAGACGTGGCTGCGCTCTACACTGCCTTAGGCTGGGACGTGCAAACGATAGACGGCCACGATATGGATGCCATTTCCTCCGCGCTCAACAATGCGAAATCCGGAAAAGATGGGAAACCTCACCTCATCATCGCAAAGACCGAGATTGGGCGCGGGATCAGTGAGGTCGCGGGAACCTGGAAAGCCCACGGAGAAGGAGGAGCCAAGTTCGCCGCAGCGGCCCGAAGCAGCTTAGGACTCCCCGAGGAGACATTTTATCTCTCTGAGCAGACCTTGGCTCATTTCCAGGAAGTCGCGAGGGCCGGCAAAGCAAAGAATACAGCCTGGGACGCAACCTTCGACACTTGGAAAACCGCCAATCCGGAAGCTGCCGCCATCATCGAGGCCGGCTACGCCAAGGCGCGTCCCTCAGCCGATGAGCTCTTCGCAGTAATCCCCGAATTCGACCCGGAGAAGGCGGTTGCAACCCGTGCGGCCGGCGGGTCTGCCATGACCGCACTTGTGGATAAGCTACCCCTCATGGTTAGCGGTAGTGCAGACCTGCATGGATCCACCAAAAATTACCTGAAAGGGGCCGGTGATGACTTCACCCGGGAAAATCAGGCCGGACGCAATATACGGTTCGGAATTCGCGAGCATGCCATGGGCGCTATTGTGAACGGCATGGGCTATGAAGGACTTTTTCTCGCCAGTGGGGCAACTTTTTTCACATTTTCCGACTATATGCGGCCCAGCGTTCGCCTCAGCGCGCTAGCTAAACTTCCCGTCATGTGGTACTGGACCCATGATTCGGTCGGCGTAGGTGAGGATGGTCCTACCCATCAACCGGTTGAACATGTATCCGCCTGCCGTGCCATCCCCGGACTGGACATGATTCGTCCTGGCGATGTTGAGGAAACTGCTGGCGCCATTGTGGCAGCCATGATGAAAACCGATGGGCCGACCGGCCTGGTCCTTTCCCGTCAGAATCTGCCTGTCTTGTCCCAGATTCCTGTGAGTATCCGCCGTGAAGGGGTCCTGAAGGGAGGCTACGTCGCCATTAAAGAAACCGGGGACCTGGATACCATCATTCTTTCCTGCGGCAGTGAGTTACACATCGCGATCGCTGCTGCCGAAAAGCTCGGCGATGGCATACGGGTAGTCTCCATGCCTTCCATGGAAATCTTTGAGCGGCAATCCGAGGAATATAAGGAAGAAGTCCTTCCACCCTCCATCCGGAAACGGATCGCCGTCGAAGCAGGCGTCGGCCAAAGCTGGTATAAATACATCGGCTTGGATGGTGTCATGGTCGGTGTAGAGCAATTTGGCCTCAGCGCCCCCGGAGGACAGATCTACGAAGCACTCGGCCTGACCCCGGATAAGGTCGTCGAGGCAGTCCAAGGACTGTAGGCATCTCAATGCCCCCTCAGACAACGCTGTAATCCACTCACGATACGGGATGCCTATAGCGTAATGTCCTCGAGTTGTCCGCTTGACCCAAAGCCGACCCGAGATACGGGTGGAGCGCTTTGGTCCGTCGAGAGCTATCTGCAGTGAACATGGCCCTCCCTTCTCGCCCATAGCTGCTTACCCATCCAGCTGGGTCAATTGAGCGCATGGTGGACAGCTTGGGAATGGACTCGGAACCCCCTTAAGGAGTCACCAGGAAAATCTCAACCACCCCAACGCCACTCTCCTGCTCAGTACCCCTTCCATGCATCATCTCGAAAACTGTAAAAGTAACGCGGCCCGGAACTCCCCTTAAAGTAATACAACCAATTACTCTCGGTATCACTGAACAGGTAGGGGTAAACGAATTCACTCGTCCATAACCAGCCAAGCCTTTCATCGAAGAACCACATCGGCCGGGTCCCCCGTTGCAGGCTGTAGATCCAGCCATGCTCAGCATGATACACCCAGGGATAGTTAGAATCCTCAATCAGACCCAACCAGGGTTGAAACCGCCAGGTCCCACCCACCGGTTCAAAGCGCTCCCATTGGTATTCATAGAATGTCCCCGCATACGGCTCGGGGTCAGTTCCCCGGCCATCTACCCATATCGGGACTGCCGGTAGATCCGGACCCAGAGCAGGCACCATTGCTTGATAGTCGCCTAGCATCCGTCCACGGCTGGTCAACGGGCTAAGTGAAATATCGGTGGACTGGTCGGTCAGACGAATATCCGAAGACCAGGTCTCCCCTTCATCGGTCGATTCAGACAAATAAATGTCCACGAACCGGAATTCAGTTCCGGGGTCATTCCGTGTGTCATAAAACATGACCAACACCTGGCCACTCCCAGGCGAAACAGCCACTGCGGGATTGAAGGTATAGATATTGGGACTATTCGGGATTTCCGAGACCCGGACAGGCTGAGTCCAGGCCAGCCCTTTATCATCCGACCGCATTAAGAAAATCCCGGGGAAGCCTGACTCCAGACCTTGGTATGCCACATACAAAGTATCACTGAAGGGATCGATGGTAGCATTGGGTAAAATAAATCCGTCTCTAACATTAGGCACATCCAGCTGATTTATAACCTGAAAAGCCTGGGGACCATTGTATGACTCACCCCCATCTGGAGAGTGATTGATCCACAATGTACTGGAGTTATAGTCATAATATACGACGGATAGACTGCCATCGGCATGGAACAAGGGAAGCGATCCTTGCGCGCCCTGGTTTAGGGTCGATACCAGCAGAGGAGCGGACCAGGTCAACCCTCCGTCATCGCTGAAGGTGGAATAAATCGGGGAAATGGACTGATTCCGGTTGGCCACCGCAAACAGGGTCCAGGTAACCACGAGCCGACCCGCGGTCGGAGAGCCGGATAGTCCATTGGCTACAATCCAGTTTTTGTCCACGAAATCCCCTGGCACACTCGGAGATACCGCGACAACCGGATCACTCCAACTTCGTCCACCGTCAGCTGATCGGGAGACTACGATTTCAGCGGGAATCCCCTGGTTACCGGAATTGATTCCCAGTGTGTTTAAATAGAGGATCCCCCTATGATCGATGGCGGCAACGGGGTCTGAAGCCCGATCGTACAGGCCCCCATCAGCCGTGGTTAAACTCGGGATGATCGATCGCTCCCAGGTAAGCCCACCGTCCCGACTGATGCCATAGCCACATGTGACCGCTCCTCCATCGGTAAATCGCCCATCCTGCCAGGTGCCCAATAAGAAATACGGATCGAGTGGACTGCGTATAAGGTGAGGCTCCGCCTGGGCCCGCATATTGAGCGGTAACACCGGATCGTCATCTCCGATCAAAACGTTGGGTCCGATCCGAATGTCAATCAGTGGATCTCCGGTCAAATGAGCAGATAGATCCATGGCCTTCGCCCTCTTGGAGTTCCCGGGTTGAATAAAATCGGTCCCAGCGAAAAGTGCCGCATAGGCGCCGGATGACACCCACTTGGAGGCCTCGCCACGGAGCGCATCTGGCAACGCCTCCATCTCCGGGACCGATCGAGGCGGCTCAGTTAAGCCGGAAACCATGAGAGGAAAAAGAAAAAAGAACCGCATAGAGATTACCTGTAACGAATCGGCGCTTCACCGGCCACCCTTTCTTCCTTCTCCTCCTCCTCCATCATCTTTTCCTGCATCACAAGCTATATGGGCTCTTCCTGCGGACAGTCAACGAAAGCGGAAGAAGGTTTGCCCCCCGATCAAAACCTATGAACACCCCGATCCTGACGAAAAAACTAAAGCAAGTTCATCGGATCTACATCCAACACTTCCTCTACGTCCGGATCCCACTTGAAATCTTTCCGCAACTGATCAAGTAAGGGGACGACTTTGGTGACTGACTTCACAAAGTACCATAAATGGAAGCGATAATTCTCCTTCACCTTTTCCAGAGGTGCGGGGGAGGGTCCACGAATTTCAGCCAATTCCCCAAGGGCTTGCTCGGCTTCCCGGGCAAAGTGCTCGGAAAAGAAAGCCACTTTCTCTGGATTTTTCCCCCGAATAATATGCCGGATTAAATGCCGAAAAGGAGGATAGTGATATTCCTGGCGTTGGGCCAATTCTTCTTCCAGAAAGCCTTCAAAGTCTCCTTGCCGGGCAAAAAGGATTGGCCCGCTATGAGGATTGAAGGTCTGGATAACCACCTCACCATGTCCATCCCCGCGTCCAGCCCGACCGGCCACCTGCACCATGAGCTGGAAGGTTCGCTCAGCTGCACGAAAATCGGGCAAGTGCATCGAAACATCGGCATCCACCAATCCCACCAGGGTCACATTGGGAAAATCCAATCCCTTCGCGATCATCTGTGTTCCTATCAGAATATCGATATGCCCCAGCCGGAAGTCAGAAAGGATTTTTCGAAACAGGTTCTTCTTCGTCATAACGTCCGCATCCATCCGTACCACTCGGGCCTGGGGAAAGAGGGCCCGAACCACGCTCTCAATTCGCTGCGTGCCCGTGCCTCGCTTGCGTAGCGCGGTGGACCCGCAACTCGGGCACCGCATTGGGGCAGGTTCAGTGTGCCCACTCAGGTGACATTTGAGTGTATTGTCAGATTGATGAAAGGTCAGGGTGACACTGCTGTTCGGCGACTCGGCTACCCACCCGCATTCCATGCATAGTAAGCTGGTCGCAAATCCGCGCCGATTGAGAAACAGGATGGTCTGCTCTTTTCGCTCAAGGCGGTCGCGCATCAGCTCAACTAACATCCGGCTGAAAACGACCGGGCCTTTATTCTTCTCCCGGTTACGGATAAACTCTTCCCGCATGTCCACGACATGCATGGTCGGCAATTTCCGGTCGTCGATGCGCCGAGGCATGACATCCAGCGCATAGCGTCCGCGATAAGCATTATACAGAGTCTCCAGAGAAGGCGTGGCAGATCCCAGGATACACACCGCATTACACAGCTTGGCCCGATAGACGGCCACATCCCGACCATGGTAGCGAGGAGTCTCTTCCTGCTTGTAGGCGGGCTCGTGTTCTTCGTCTACGATGATCAATTGTAAATCAGGGATCGGAGCAAATACCGCTGACCGCGCACCCACCACCACCCTGGCCTCCCGATTTACCAGGGCTTGCCATGCATCAAATCGCTCCCCCTCGGATAAAAGACTGTGCCACACGACTGTCTGAATACCGTCTTTTTCTAATCGAGCACGGAGTCGCCCCACCGTCTGCGGAGCCAAAGCTACTTCGGGGACCAGAAAAAGAACACCCCCTCCCCGGTTCAACACCTGCTCCATCGCCTGAAGGTAAACCTCGGTCTTTCCCGAGCCTGTTACGCCATGTAACAGACGTACTTGAAAAGCGGAATGCTCCAGGCTCCCCCGAATGCGCCTGAGGGCCTGGGCCTGGTCATCCGTCAATTCAAACCGTTGAGCCCCGATTTGCTCGTTACTCCCGAACAAATCACGGTACACCTCCCGGGATTGCAGCTGAGTTTCTTCCACTAACCACCCAGCCTCGATCAGACGATTAATGGAACCAGACCCTACTTTTATGCGAGTTTGAAGAACGGAGCGGTCAACCGATCGGGTCTGCATTTCAAGGAAAGCCAGAACCTCATACTGACGGGGGGCTCGGCGTTGCAGCTTTTCACGATCTGCTTCTTTCATGACTTTATCTGACCGGGAAAGATAATGCTTCACCTGAGGCCGAACACCACGCCTGACCGGTCCAGGTATCATTGTTTCCAATACAGACTCCATCGAGACAGCATAATAATCCTGCATCCATCGAGCTAGGGACAGCAGATCCTCAGTCAACGCAGGCCGGGAATTTAATACCTCCTGAATATGCTTGATACGAATCCCGGGCACCACTTGATCCGTCCCTTCACGGGATACCACTCCCAACTCATATCGGTTCCGCAGGGGAATTCGCACGAGATGCCCTACGCGCAACGGTGTATCCACCCCCGGCGGAGCTTTATAAACCAGGGCTTCTCGCAATCGAGAACCCCCAGCCAGGGGAAGCACCTCCATCAACTGTTCCTGCACTATACTCAATTAAATTATCCTGCCCCACCCCCCTTCCCTATGGCAAGCCGCAGATTCCCATGCCCCCTTTTTCCCTGAGCAGTCAATAGCCACTTAAAGCCGACTTCGACTCGATTCGGTTTCTTGAGTAAACCCAGATCTCACTTCCCATCGTTCATCCCTGTCCCGTCGCCCTCCGTGACATTCAGGTGAAATCAAAAATCTCACTTGCCTCTTGGCCGACTTTTTCTCATGTTATTCACAATGCTTCGTTTGATCTGGAACGCCTATTCTACGGCCACGGTGGCCGACAGGGCTTCTTTCGCTAAAAATGGTTAATGATCAACGAAATGTCGGGCTTTTTGGGGGATCCTTTGATCCCTTCCATCTCGGGCATTTTATCCTCTCACTCGATGCCAAAGAAGCCCTCGACCTCGACGAGATCTGGTTCGTTCCCGTTGCCGACCCACCACTCAAATCCAACAAGCTGCTCGCTCCTGCTCGGTGCCGGTTGGATATGGCCCGTATCGCAACGGAACGGTTAGACGGGTTCGACGTCTGGGAAGGCGAAATCGAGCGCGAAGGCACCAGCTATACCATCGATACCGCGCGCCAATTACATCGGGATTTCCCTTCTATTCGGTTTTTCTTCATGATGGGAGCGGACCGCTTCCATGACTTTCCGGATTGGCGAGAGGCGGAAGCCCTTTGCGATCTCTTCGAATTCATAATCTTTTCCAGACCGGGCTATGGTCTCACTCCCAACCCGGAGCTCCCAGCCAATATGCGATGGCATTCCACTCGTGAACGGTACCTCGATATAAGTTCGAGCGAAATTCGGGAGCGTATCGCGACCGGACAGCCCGTGGAACCCTTTTTGCCCCATGGGGTACATACCTACATCAAACAAAATAAACTATATCTCACCCAAAATACAGAAGCTGAATCAATTAGCCCCGCCTATGGATTATAAAAATACTCCCTCCAGCACGATGGATCAGGTAATGCTCTGCTGCCGTGCATTGGATGATAAAAAAGCCGAGGAACTCAAAATCCTCAATGTCGAGGGAAAATCCCCCATTACGGACTATCTTGTTATCGCTACCGGAACATCTGAGCCGCATTTGAAAGCGCTTAGAAACGAAATCGAAAAAACCCTGAAATCTCACAACATTGCGATTACAGGGGAAGATCGGGAAACCGCCTCAGGTTGGGTTGTTGTCGACGCCTTTGATTTCATGATCCACCTGTTCACCAGGGAACAACGCGATAATTACAGCCTGGACACCCTCTGGAAAGACGCCGAAAAGGTCGCAATTCCTGAACTCATGTCCGCCTGACTTCCGGCGACTACCCCACCGATCCAGTAAGCGGGCTGTCGTTTACGCATCCGGTCGACCGTGTAGCGCAGCCCAAGCCGGAAATATATGGCTCTACCCCAAGTGCTGGGGGTGTTTAAATATTGGTAGCTTCACTCCCGGAATGGCTTATCCCTTACTCTCTAAAATAGTACTGGCTTCTCGCAGCCATGCAACGACCCCATCCTTACTGGGATTGGATCCGATTTGATTTCCATCGGCGTCCGTAAAAATGACGGTCGGCACAAATTCGATCTCATATTTTTCGCTCAGCCCCAGATTGTGCGTTTTCATCGCTTCGGAAGGCCATTCCTTCGTGGGGAGAATGACCTCGAGTAAAACCACGTTTTCCTCTGACCAGGTTTGAAATTCTCTACTTTGAAAGACCGCTTTATCGAGCTCCAGGCAGGGCGGGCACCAAAACTCGCCCGTGCTTTGCTTACCGGTAAATACGAGCATAATGGGTTTCCCCGTTTCCTTGGCCAGGGTGCTGGCTTCCTCAAAGGTCTCCGCATCGGACGGCTTGGCGGAGACGACAGTCGTCAAACCAAAAACAAGGGAAAGGGAAATAAATCGTTTCAATAAAGTCATATTAACTAAGAGGAAAAAGATATCAGTTCGTTCAATCTTTGGACACAGAAAGGTTCAATTTATTCCCATACATCGGTCTTTCCTCCGCCCGATTAAGACTGACCTGATGACTCCGGCGCTAAACTTCAGGGTTCAACTGAAGTAAAAAATCCTCAAAGGGTTCGTAACCATGAAGGCTTTTCAAATCGGTATCTTTTTTCATCCACCCAAAATCCCGATACCCCAAATCCACGGCTTGCCGAAGGCATTGTAAAGCCTCCCTTCTTCGCCCTTTTAAAGCCAAGCTGCAGGCCAGGTTGTAGTTAGCTAAAGGATCCTCGGGGCGCATACGGACCAGGCGCCGGTCCATTCGTAGCCCTTCATCTATTTTGCCATTCTGGGTATAAAGATGTCCCAGGATTTCGACGACCCGATGGTCCTTCTTTTCCCGGGCATACAAGCTCTCGAAAAACTGAAGTTCAAATCGAGTATCCTCCGGCATCGGGGCTATAATTTGAAAAAATCAGGAATGACTGCCAGCCCCTATCATCTCTTGGGGAGACCGATTGTTCTGGCATATACAGGCCGGATCCTCCGGATCTGCCTTCGCCGTTACCTGTAATCGCTGGGACACCACTTCCAGTCCCAGTTTCTCCGCCACGGTTTTCCCGTACCATTCCATGAAAGGAGCATCAATTTCAAATATCTTATCACAGGAAACACAAATTACCTGAGCCTGAAAGGTTTTCTGGTGCAGGTTGACCGTATAGTACTTATAATCTTTCCCCACATCGACCTCGCGCACCGTTTCGCTCTCCACCAGAATGGGAAGCGTCCGGTAGACCGTAGCGCGCGATACTGAAGTATCGATCTTCCTCGAAAACGTAAGCAGGTCCTCCGCCGTAAAATGGTCTTTTACCGAATACGCTGCCTCAAATATAGCTAAACGCTGATTAGTGACCCGAAGATTGTTTTTTCCTAAGAACTTTTTGAATCGCTCTTGCGCATTGGCTTTCGGGTTCCCCTCTGATGTCCGCTCGTTCATATGGCTTATTGAGAATGAACTCATGTTTTTGAGAATATGTCAACCCGAGCTTTTAGCTCGAAGGGAAAGTAAAAGTGAGGGGGCCGCTGCAAACTACGAAATACTATCCTGACTCCCCATCCCTCAATCTCGATCAGGAGATAAGCCCCATCTCTTCTCTCACCACTCCATTCCTCGTCACTAGACACTCGACACTAGCCCCCCCGAACGGTTAACCGTTCCGCATGCTGAATGCGATCATCCTCATCCTAAAGGGGCTTGCCATGGGAGCCGCCAACGTCATCCCCGGGGTTTCAGGGGGAACGATTGCTCTCATCACTGGAATCTTTGAGCGGTTGATTGTCGCCATAAAAAAGGTCGATGCCACCACGCTTAAGCTCCTGTTTCAATTGAAGTGGGGAACCCTCTGGGATCGCCAAGACGCTCCATTTTTACTCTGGCTGGGAGTAGGTATAGGGCTGAGTATTTTCAGCCTGGCCCGGCTATTCGAATGGTTGTTAGTGGAGCAGGAGACCCTCACCATGGCATTCTTCTTTGGCCTGATATTGGCCTCTGTTTTCTATGTGGGGCGAACCGTGTCGCAGTGGAATCCATCTAATGTCGGATTTCTGGTCCTTGGAACGGGAATCGCCCTGTCCATCGCCTTTCTTGTGCCGGCCCAGGAAAACGCCAACCCCCTTTATGTCTTTCTCTGTGGTGTTATCGCTGTCTGCAGCATGATTCTTCCGGGATTATCAGGATCGTTCGTCATGATCCTCATGGGGAACTATGCCCTCGTCTTACGGGCTATCAGCACCTTCGACTTTTCCATCCTCCTGCCCCTCGCTTTAGGCTGTGGCTTCGGTATCCTGGCCTTCGCTCAACTCCTCGCCTGGGTGTTTAAACGCTTTCATAACCAGACCCTCGCGGTCATGACCGGATTTGTTGTCGGCTCTCTAGCCACTATCTGGCCATGGAAAGCAGCTCAGATCGAAGTGCTCCAGGTCAACGGGGAAACCAGGGAAATCATTACCGGTTACCAATGGTTCGTCCCGAATTTTTCCGAGACTAACTCCCAGATCGCCATCGCCTGCATCGTCTTGGGAGCCGCCATCCTCATCCTTTCCGAATATTTCGCCGCCAAAATAGGCAAAAAGACTAAGAGCTGATTGTATAAACCGCACTAACCTATTGCAGATTAGCTCATCATCGCTTTGTTAACGATAATGCGTTTCGGGATCATCCTTTTTCTCTTTTCTTTCCTGCTTGGCCTGAGTCTCCATGCTCAAAATCGGATCGGCACAGGTAAGGCCAAGGAACTCTACGATATACACTGCGCCAGCTGTCACGGGCCAAACATGGAAGGGGGCATGTCCAGTTCCCTCATCAATCGGCAGTGGCAATACGGCGGAACGGATGAGGACCTGTTTCGGGCCATTGCGAAGGGCTTCCCGGATAATGGGATGGAGGCCTACGAAGGCGTCCTCACCCCGGAGGAAATCCGCTCCCTTGTGATCTTCATCCACGAACAGACCGAGATCGGTGAAAAAGAAGGCCTGCTCAAGCGACTCGAACCCCGGAGCGGGGTTTTTTCCTCAGAGAAACACGACTTTCGTCTAGAAAAAATATCTGAAGGGACCGGGATACTCTGGGGAATCGATTTCCTTCCGGATCAGTCTATGCTGGTCACCCAACGAGATGGAACGCTATGGCACATGAACGAGGGGGAGAAGCCCATCTCCATCCAGGGAGTCCCGGAGGTTTGGGAATATGGCCAGGGTGGGTTGATGGAGGTAGCGATCCATCCCCAATACGCGGAAAACGGCTGGATCTACCTGGGATTTACGGAGAGCATCGGTGTCCTCGATGGAGGCGCTGAAGCTGGAATGACAAGTATCGTTCGGGGACGCATCAATGATCGGAACCAATGGGTCGATCAGGAGATCCTGTTTAGGGCCCCCAAAGAATTTCACTGGCGAGGCCGGGTCCATGTCGGAACACGCATCGTGTTTCAGGATGGGTATATCTTCTTTTCCATCGGGGACCGCGGAAAAAAAGATATGGCTCAGGATCTCAACACCCCCAACGGAAAGATTCACCGCATTCATGAAGACGGTCGTATCCCTACGGATAATCCCTTTGTGGATAGGCCCGGTGCCTTTCCTACAATCTGGAGCTACGGACACCGCAACCCCCAGGGCCTGGCCCTGGACCCACGCAATGGTAAGCTTTGGGAAACTGAGCACGGCCCGCGGGGCGGCGATGAAATAAATTTAATTCATCCAGGCAAAAACTATGGCTGGCCAGTCATCACCTACGGGATGAACTACAACGGCACCCCAGTCACCAACCTCACCCGCAAAACGGGTATGGAGCAACCTGCCCTTCATTGGACCCCCTCCATCGCCGTGTGTGGGATCGAATTCTATACGGGCTCCGCCTTTCCCTCCTGGACCAATCAGCTCTTCGTGGCTGGGATGGCTTCACAAGAACTCCAACGCCTGGTTATTGAGGATGAAAACGTCGTCCACTATGAGATTGTCATGAAAAACCAGGGCCGAATCCGCGATGTCACTACAGGCCCGGACGGAACCCTCTACATCCTGCTCAATAGCGGTTCCCCAAGGATCGGGGCCGTCTATCGCCTCATCCCCGCCGGCCCCGTCACCGCTGCCAGATAAAGGACTTACTCTTATCCCTCCTGACACGCATCAATCTCATTTAATCATTAGAATAAATGAGTGTCCATGAGGAGTTTATAAAAACACGATCAGCTAGCGATGCTGCCCCTGCTCATAAGTCGAAATAAACCTTTCGAGGTCATTCTCCCGGATGACCTCCCCGATCACCTCCAAGTCCAGGTCTTCCGGTAATTTGTAACGTATGCAGGATTTTCCCATATCAAGCCGCTTCCCACTCTGCTTAAAGCGGTCGACTATTTTCCGGGCTACCGTCCCATCACTATAGGCACAACTCAGATACAGTGCGCGGTGCCGTTTCTGGGCCGCCAATCCGGCAAACTGCAGTGGCTTTTTGTTGGTGGTATCCGGATAGGTCTCGAGAGGAACCTCGTAAGAAATCATCCCCCAATTCAACGTTTCCACGTAACCCTCCGGTAGATTATCCAAAACGACCTGCCGGACCGCCTCAATCGCAGTTCGATCCTCGATCGAGAGACTCTCCAGGTATTCCTCAACTGTCTTCGCCTTGCTTTAAGCCATATGTCAACTCTAGCAGATCATCAGCTCGATAACACCAATTTAATGATTCGATTCCTGTAAAGATTCCAAAGCCCTGAAGAGGTCTTCCAAAGGCGGACGAAGATTGATATCATGCACGTCAATAAACCGAAGGCGCCCCTCCTTATCTACGACGAACAGCGCCCGCTCGCTCGTTCCGTCTGACCTGAGGATCCCATAGCGCTTGGAGACAGCGCCATGCGGAAAAAAGTCTGACAACACCGGGAAGTTCAGTCCACCCATTGCCTCGGTCCAGGCATGCAAAGTTGGAACATTATCTACCGTAATCCCCAGAACCACGGCATCCAACTCCCCGAATTCATCTTTGACCAAGCTGTAGCCTGGCCACTGAGCGGAACAGACCGGGGTCCAGGCCGCGGGCACAAAACTGAGAATCACATGCTGTTTACCACGGAAGTCAGATAATTTCACCTCACCCCCACCGACGGTCGGCAAGGTGAAATCGGGGGCCATTTCGCCTATACGAACAGAAACCCGGCTATCCACAGGTTTCAACTCCCCTGGATCATAGAGACTATCCATCTCCGTAGTCTCTGAGAATAATACTGATCCCAGAAGAAACAGGAGGGGAATAAAACCAATCGGTTTCATCGGTAGTTTATTTGGGTCTCTCAAGGTGCTCCATAATAGCCCGGATGTGTTCTCTGCCAAGATATCCTTCATGGCGATACACTTCTCCAAAGCCTGAATCCGGGGTCTCCCGGTCTAACACGATAAAGGTTGGAGTCCTCACCACTCTAAAACCTTCGGAGAAAGTCTTGTCCCGGTCACTTAAACACGGAAACCCCAGCTTGAATTTTTTCCGAAACAAGTCGGTTTCAAACGCCGTATCTCCATACCCCACCCCGATTATGGGTACCGCGGGTAAATCTTCGCGCATCTGGTCGGCCAGACGGTTCTTACCTCTGGCCGATTTCTGGCACGTCGGACAGTAAAAATCGAAAAAAATGAGAACGACCCGGTCAGCCGATAAGGTCTCAATTTGAAATAATGCCGCTTCCCCTTTAACTCCTCGCCAGTCCTGCCCCTCCTCTGTCATTCCTTCCCCTGCAACGGGCTGCTGCCCGAGGCTCAATAACAGAAGTATAGCAGGCAAAAAGGTTCGGACGGTATGCATAGGAGAGGGAGCCGCCGGGATTTTCCCGACGGCTCTATGTTGGATGCTAACTCAAACGTGTTTGTTCCAAGCAGGTTAAAACCTCCAGGCAAATCCAAACTCCACGCTATCTTCACTGAGCCGGCTTTGGATCGTCGTCCCGGTTCCAGCGGGCCCCAGGCCCTGCTCAGAGATTTCATTTTCAGGAGCTCGCATATACGCGACACTGAGAGAAAACGACTCCGATACCGCATAGGTGAATCCTAATGTATAGTGACTCTCCACGATTGCCGGAAAACCGATAATCCTGAAGGTCTCGTAATAATAACGTGGGAAGGGGATTCCCTGGACGACCACAACTTCGGCCGGCCCAGTCGGGGTGAAGGATCCATTCCACCCGTTATTGGCTACCACAGGGTTTCGCCCATAGTTGAAGCCTGCCCGCAGAAACAACTTCTCCCGGATCGCTTCCCATTGGACACCCACGGCATAAACGGTTTGGTCTCGCCATCCGAATTCCGAATAGCCTTTTGCATCTCCCCAGTTAATCCACTTCAAATCACCCGAGATGATCAGCCGGTTATCCAGGCCTTCCCAGGATATACCCCCACCCAACTGCTGAGGCGCTTCTAATTCCAGATCAAAATACGCAATACCTCCTGTCATCGTCGGTTGGGCCACGACGTTGCTGTGAGTTACACTTTGTGGTGTGGTATAACTCAAACCCAAGGACCAATGGGGAACCGGCCTCCAGATTGCACCCAGCTGCACACCATAGCCAAATCCGGGCGAAGATCCGGTGCCCAGATCCAGGGTCGCGTAATCGATGTGGAAGGCCGCCCCCAACGAAACATTGGCGGCCACCTGGTAGGCAATGGCCGGAGCAAACTTCATTATCTGCAAACTGGTAAACTCACCTGCGACCAGGTTGGCCCCCGGGCCGAAGGCGTTCGGCACATCCAGCGCAGTCCCCCGGTAATCCACTCCCAGCCCGGTTACGCCGTAAGCCGCCAGCCCAAACCGCCAGCGCTCGTTGTCTTTACCCAGTGGCAATGACAGCCCGATCGCCGGAATCGGATACACCTTTTTATCACTTTCCGCTGAAATGTTCTGGTTCATCCCAAACGGATTGATCACCGAGGCATCCACGCTGGGAATAAAGGCCGTCCCTCCAAAATCAACCTGGGACGACGGACAATACCGGCCGTAACACATGGCGGCCGGGTTTCCAAATACCGCGCTGATCGCATCCTGCGGATTTGCGATGGACACCCCCCCCATACCACGGGCAATAGGTCCTATGGCGATCAGGTTATCACCATTGGTAGCCAACAGGGTAGACCCCATCAGGACCAGAACGGTCAGGAGGGAAACAGAATATTTTATTTTCATGACGTGTCTCAATAGGTTTGTTAGGGCCCACCCATAGGAGAGGCCCAACAGGGGTTAACCATCGTGAGGGTCACGAAAAAAGAGAGGGAACTGAGTGAGGGCTCAGGTAAAAATGATTTGGGCGCCGGCGGACAGCTCGTAGAACTCTCCGACAGTCAGGACCCGATCCATCTGTGGACAGAAATCTTTATCCTTCAGCTTGAACATATCGACGGTTGCCTTACAGGCGTAGATCTTACCTCCGGCATCGCTGATCATCTCGATAAACTCACCCACCGGTGGGATATCCAGTTTTTCCATTTCCTGCTTCATCATATACGTCGCGAAGGCAGACATTCCGGGAACCGCTCCCAACACAGTGGGCATGGCCATGCCCATGGCATCGGGAACACAAAGGGCCGGGTTGCCCACAGTCGCCACTTTGAGATTGTTCATCTTTTTCTTCACGATAGCGTGCAAGCCAAAGAAGGTGAAAAAGATACTGGCTTCGATCCCTTCCATTCGGGCGCCGTTAGCCATGATCAACCCCGGATAAACGCCGTCCAGCGATCCCTTGGATACAACAATAGATACTTTTTTCAGGGCTTCCTCAGACATGGGAGTACTCCATTTCTACAGGTTTGAATTACACACAACTTACCGGTTTGGGAAAACCGCCAATGCGGGCCGCTTTTTTGATGGGGCCTCCAGGAAATAGGCGGTAGAGGTCCTTGGTCGGTATTCCGCCCACCTTATTCATCCGGCGCATACCGGGGACCGCCTCTTTCTCAGCATAATCTTTTGCGATGAAATCGAGAACCTTCCAATGCTCCTCTGTCAGGGCATCGATGCCTTCTTCCTTCGCCAGTTCTGCCGCAACTTCGCGGTTCCACTGGCTGCGATCGATCAGGTTTCCGTTTTCATCAAGTTGAAGTTCTACTCCAGCTAGGGTGACTTGGCTCATATCAGGATCCTTTCTTGTTCAGGCTATAAATGGGTTCGGGATTATACGGCAACCGGGCTTACTTCGGGGATCTGTTTCCCCGCTCGCGTCATTTTATGCGATACCATTGGCAGCGGAATGGCTCGTAACAGCGCGTGCCAATACACATACTTAAAAGCCAGTTTTCCAAGGTGATTGATTCTGGATTCTCCCAGGAGTTTAAAGGGGCCTACCTTCGGGATAGGAAAATGCCCGGGCACCGGTTCAAGTTCGTAGTTAAAATCTAACAGGAACCCCTTCCCATGCCCCGATTCGATAAAACAATTGGCATGTCCGTCAAAAGAGGCTTCCAGTTCACGCTCATCAATGTAGGAAAGAATATTCTCTGTCAGCACCTCGGCCTCAAAGTGGGCCACGGACCCCGCTTTCGAGGTCGGCAAGTCCGTCGCATCGCCAAGGACAAATATGTTATCTTTCACCTTTGACTGGAGGGTGTGCTTATCCGTGGGAACGTAATTGAGTTCATCTCCAATTCCAGACCGCTCAATCGCAGCAGAACCCATGTTCGTGGGAATCGAAACGAGAAGGTCATAACCGACTTCACGCTCATCCCAGGATACGATCTTATGCTCCTCATTATTGATTTCGCCGATCGAGAAATCGCTCACGACCTCGATTCCTTTTTCCTCCAGCAGGTGATCGAGAATCCGGGATGCAACCGGCTTTGTGAAAGCCCCTGAAAGCGGAGTCACATAGGTGATCTTGGTCTTGTCGCGCAGCCCCTTTTTGCCTAACCACCAATCCGCCAGGAACGTAAATTCCAAGGGAGCTACCGGGCATTTAATCGGCATCTCGGCAATGTTCACCACCAAGTTGCCACCTTTCCAGTCTTTCAATCGCTCGGTCAGCTTACGGGCTCCGTCGAAAGTGTAGAAATCGAACACATGCTTTTGCCAATCACTGCCCCGTTGACCTTCGGTTTCCTCCAGGGAAATATCCGTCCCCGTAGCAATGATTAACACATCGTAATCTATGCTATTCCCACAGCCGAGAACGACCCGGTTCGCCTCTGGGTCAATCCGGTCAATCGCACAGATGCGATACTCCACGCCTCGAGGAATGAACTTCTGCTTCGGTTTGACCACGTCCCGCTCCCCATAAATACCAAAGGGCATGAATAGGTAACCCGGCTGATAATAATGATCAGGGTTTTGATCCACGATGACGATGGTCCACTCTTCTACCTTCAGTTTCCTCCGCATGTGATTGGCCATCATCGTGCCGGCCGTTCCCGCTCCCAATATTGCTAACGTCTTCATCCTTTCAGGTCTCCTTTTCAGCTAAATCACAGCCTCCGGTTCCAAATACACCGCACGGAAATATTCGATCATCCCGCGAATCCGATCATCCGATAAGCTGTAGATCATATTCTTTTCCTCGCGTCTGGCCTCTATGATCCCGCACAAACGCAACATCTTCAGGTGCTGGCTGATGTTGGAAACCTTTGTCTCTCCTATGATTTCAGCGATATCGTTCACACAAAATTCTCCCTGCGCCAGCGTGCAGATGATTCGGAATCTTACCTTGTTACTGATCATCTGAAATATATGGATCAGGTTCCCGCAGAGCGCTTCGTTGCTCTGGAATTCCGCCTGTATGTTTTTGCCCAATTGATTTAACATTACAGTAGTTACTAAAATGTTGGATTATTAAAATAATCAAAACTTATTTTATGATCTTTTATTATTAGAAAGCTTACTTATAAGGCGGGCAGCCCAGCTAATATCTCCCGTTTCGGTTGGATGGGCGAGCCCGGTCGAATCAGACCCTGCTATCCCTCCACTCGACAAGATTTACCCCGGAAAAAGAGCTTATACCCCCCTGCCTTAAAACTCACTCTACCCGATTTTTTCCTCTTCACCCTTCATATCCAAATGCATCCAGAGAATCCTTGAGATGATTTACCAACGTCGGCCGTGTAGTCTGGCTCATGGCGGATTCGGAAACGCAGGATAAATACCCCAACATAGCGTCCAAATCTGACTGCCGGCCCTGGCCCGCCAAGTAGTGCTGGAACTGATACAATGATTCAATCCACGCATCCAGCGTAAAGGCAGATTCCGCAGCCAGGGTTTTTATACCTTCAAACGGTCCCGGGTCCTGGGGGTGCCGGATCGGACGTCGGGCTAACAACTCAAGGACTGGCAGCCAGTTTGACGATGAGGGACAGTGTTGCCCCAGGATTTCCAGGTCGTCGCTCGAAAGCCGGGCCCGCCCGTAGAGCGATCGGCCCTGCTCGAGAACCGATACCCAACGATCCAGCGGCTCTCCTGTATTTGCGGCAAAGGTGTTGGCCAGGTCATGGCTATCAAACTGAGCGATTGGTTTCATACGCTACCCATAGGATACGACAACCCAGCCATTGTTCCACACCTCGACGCTTTCCGGTCAGACAAATCAGACGGGCGCTCCGACCGGCGAGGGTTCATACCCCAGGTTGGGAGCCAACCAGCGCTCAACTTCGGCTACGGACATCCCTTTACGGCCAGCATAAGATTCGACCTGGTCTCCGCCCAATTTCCCAACACCAAAATAATGGGCCTCAGGGTGAGCGAAATACAGACCGGATATCGAGCTGGGTGGATTCATCGCGTAGGATTCGGTGAGTTCCATACCGGTTGCCTCCTGGACTTGCAATACCTCCCAGAGGGGTCCCTTCTCCGTATGATCCGGACAGGCCGGATATCCGGGAGCAGGACGGATTCCCCGGTACTTCTCTTTGATCAGGTCCTCATTCGAAAGGCCCTCAGATTCACCATAACCCCACAAGTCGCGAACATGCTTATGCAGCAATTCGGTAAATGCTTCCGCCAGGCGATCCGCCAGAGCCTGAACCAGGATGGAGTTGTAGTCATCACCCGCCTCTTTGAAGGAGAGAGCAAAGGCTTCCACCTCATGGCCGCAAGTCACTGCAAACCCACCAAGGGTGTCCATCATACCGGATTCAACCGGAGCAATAAAATCCGCCAGAGAAAAATTGGCTGCCTTCCCCTCCTTGTCTTTCTGTTGACGTAAGAATTCAAACCGGCCGGTCACCGCATGGTCAGTAGAGGAACGATACAAGAAAACCGTGTCCCCATCCCGCTGGGCCGGCCAACTTCCAATCACCGCACGCAGCCGCACCCGGTCTTCCGCAATCAAGCGATCCAGCATGGCCTGCGCATCGGCATAGAGGGAACGCGCCTGCTCGCCCACCTTGTTAGACTCGAGAATCCGAGGGTAGGACCCACGCAAATCCCAGGCCCAGAAAAAGGGGCTCCAGTCGATATACTCCCGGACTTTGTTCAGATCGTAGCCATCAAAAACTTGCCGCTCAAACACAGGAGGAGCTTGAAACGCGTCCGCAGTCCAGTTGAGGTCCGGACCATTTTGACGGGCAATGTCATAGGGAAGCAGTGCCGGTGCGTTTCCCTCTCCCGCTTCATGACGTTGTTTGATCTTGCTGTATTTTGCCTGGATCCCGGCCTTGTAATCTTTGGAAACAACCGGGTTCAGCAACTGGCTGCACACCCCGACCACGCGCGAGGCATCAATTACATGAATCACTCCACCCGTATAATGTGGGGCGATCTTGATGGCTGTATGCGCTGCGCTCGTCGTAGCCCCTCCCACCAACAAGGGAACCACAAATCCCTGACGTTCCATTTCCTTGGCGACATGAATCATCTCATCCAGTGACGGCGTAATTAACCCGCTCAACCCAACAATGTCGACCTGCTCTTCGCGAGCTACTTGGAGGATTTTTTCAGCAGGAACCATCACTCCGAGATCCACCACCTCATAATTATTACAGGCAAGGACCACACCCACGATATTTTTCCCGATGTCGTGAACATCCCCCTTTACCGTAGCCATCAGGATTTTCCCCTGTTTGCCGGTCAACTCTCCCCGAGCCTTCATCTCTTCCTTTTCCGCTTCCATGAACGGGGTGAGGTAAGCCACGGCTTTTTTCATCACCCGGGCACTTTTCACGACCTGGGGCAAAAACATTTTTCCCTCACCAAACAAGTCGCCCACCACCTGCATCCCATCCATAAGCGGACCTTCAATCACCTCCAGGGGTCGATCAAACTGCTGCCGAGCCTCCTCGGTATCCTCGTCCACAAAATCCCCGATTCCATGAATCAAAGCATGCTTGAGGCGTTCATGCACCGTGTTTTCACGCCATTGGTGACGCGCCGAATCCTCCTTCTCCGTCGTTTTGCCTTTGTACTGTTCAGCCAGCTCAATCAGGCGTTCCGTTGCATCATCGCGCCGGTTGAGCAGGACGTCTTCCACCCGCACTTTCAACTCGGGTTCAATGTCATCATACACCGCCAGCATTCCTGCGTTCACAATGGCCATGTCCAGTCCGGCCTGCTGTGCATGATACAGAAAGGCCGAGTGCATGGCCTCCCGCACCACATTATTCCCCCGGAAGGAAAAGGATATATTGCTCAATCCGCCGCTCACCCGCGCGCCGGGACAGGTATCTTTAATGATCTGTGTGGCTTCGATAAAATCGACCGCATAGTTGTTATGTTCCTCGATCCCCGTCGCCACCGTAAGGATGTTGGGGTCAAATATGATATCCCAGGGATTAAACCCGACAGTTTCGGTCAATACCTGATAAGCCCGCTGGCAAATTCGGACTTTGTCGGCTTTGGTCGCCGCTTGTCCCTCCTCGTCAAAAGCCATCACAACGACCGCAGCCCCATAACGTTGAGCCAGTTTGGCCTGTTCAATAAACTTGGCCTCGCCTTCCTTCAAGCTGATCGAGTTGATCACGCATTTCCCTTGGGCACACCGAAGCCCGGCTTCGATGACCGACCATTTGGAACTGTCCAGCATAAGCGGTATGCGGGCAATATCCGGCTCCGCTGCCACCAAATTCAGGAAGCGGGTCATGCTGGCCTCTCCATCGAGCAACCCTTCATCAAAATTGACATCAAGAATGTTGGCCCCGTTCTCCACCTGTTGCCGTGCAATTTCCAAGCCGGCTTCAAAATCACCTTGCTTGATCAGTTTTCTAAAACGGGGCGAGCCTGTTACATTGGTCCGTTCCCCGACCAGGGCGAAAGGCGCGTTTTCCTCCTCCAGGCGCAGGGCCTCCAGGCCACTGTAGGTGCTGATGGAAGCCGGTGGAACCAACTTACGGGGCGGATACTGGCTCAAGCGCCGCACAATGGCCGCTATATGGTCAGGAGTAGTTCCACAACAGCCGCCCACAATATTGAGTAACCCATCCCGGGCAAACGATTCCAATAAGCTCCCCGTGTCTTCCGGACCTTCCGGGAATCCGGTGGGGCTCAGCGGATCCGGCAATCCCGCATTGGGGTAACAGCTGACATAGCAGGGGGCAAGACGGGCCAGCTCCTCGATATAGGGGCGCATCAACTCGGCCCCAAGGGCACAATTCATGCCCACACTGATCGGCTTGGCGTGCTGGATGGAGGTCCAAAACGCTTCCGTCGTCTGCCCACTCAGGGTACGCCCGGATTGGTCCGTGATGGTTCCGGATATCATTACGGGAAGGCGCATGCCGGTCTCTGCAAAGTATGCATCAATTGCATACAAGGCCGCCTTCAGGTTCAGTGTATCAAAGACCGTCTCAGGTAACAGGATATCGACCCCACCATCTACCAGAGCTCGGATAGCTTCCAGATAGGCGTCTTTTACCTCGATAAAAGTAACCTCCCGTTTACCCGGATCATTGACATCCCGTGACATCGACAGGGTGCGGTTGGTGGGCCCCAACGCCCCGGCCACAAAGCACTGTCGATTCGGGTTTTCCTTCATGAAGCCATCCACCGCTCGACGGGCTAATTGGGCACTCTCGAGATTGATCGCATGGACCTGGTCCTCCAACCCGTAGTCTGCCTGGGCTATCGTCGTCGCGCTAAAGGTATTCGTTTCAATGATGTCTGTACCCGCTTCCAGGAAAGAGCGATGTATTTCCTCGATCACATCGGGGCGTGTTAAACTGAGCAGATCATTGTTCCCCTTCAGGTCCCCCCCGTGGTCCATGAAACGGTCTCCTCGAAAATCAACCTCTTCCAGTTTCCTTTGCTGGATCATCGTCCCCATCGCCCCGTCCAGAAACAGTATGCGCTTGCCCAATAAGTCCAACAGGCGGAGGCCCGCCTCCGTCAGGGGAAGGTCTTGATTGAGGAAAGGTGGAATGGACTCAGAGGACATATCAAAATATTCGGATATGATGATGTATAATTTTCTAGGGCTTTTAAATAAAGGTCAATGCTCGATCCCCTTTTACTTTGAAATGACCCCGCCCTTCCGATTTCGTGGAGACATGCCCAAATCGACCGGCCGGCAACGAAATACCAGGCAACGGGAAGTCCTCAAAGCCTTACTCGGATCCTCCGACCGCCCCTTGGCAATTGAGGAAATACACGAACTGGCGGGAGATGAACTCCCCTCGCTCGGGTTGCGGACCGTCTATCGCAATATTCGGGAAATGGAGGCGGAGGAGCTCCTCATCGCAATTCATTATCCCGGACAACCTGTTCGCTATGAATGGGTTACGGGCAAACACCGACCTCACTTCATCTGCACCCAGTGCAACCGGACCTTTTACATGCAGGAGGAAACACCCGAGATCCAATATTCCAGCCCCGAACCCTTCGAAATCCAATACACCGAACTGATTTTTTATGGCCGCTGCAATCAACCCGACTGCCATCCAGAGGGATCTGCCAAAGATTGAGATGGCGAGGGGAATCATCACCTGGAATCCAGAATCTACTCCCTACCATGCCTCGCCCCCTCGCCATTCATCAAGGTGTTTCCCACCTCACCGTTTCCGAGCCTGAACTCATTGCCCTGTTCACCGCTCTGGACGCATGGCCGGCCTATGCGCTTCCTCCCGGCGAGCTCTCCATTGCGTTTTTGTCGGACGACGCCCTGGCTGAGGTGCATCGAGCATTTCTCGACGACCCCGAATTAACCGACGTCATTACCTTCCCCGGAACCAGCCCGGAAGACCATCAACCCGATGCTTGTGATACTATGGGTGAAGAATTTCGGGAAGCTGGGGAAATATGCGTCTCTGTCGACATGGCGATCAGGGTCGCTGCACAGCACGGCCATTCCCTATCCTGGGAACTGACCCTGTATCTGGTTCATGGTTGGCTTCACCTCGCAGGACTGGATGACAAATCGGAGTCCAGCCGGGCGCAAATGCGCAGAGCGGAAGTGGCGGCCTTTGAATGGCTCGAATCTCAAGAAGCCCTCCCCACCTTTTCTCTGCCGGAATCCCCCTAGGAAACGGGGGATCCTGAATTTGACAAGTTACCGGGGAATTCTCCACCTTGTAGAGGCTCAAACGCTTCACCTCTCCTGCTGATGACATCATCTCGATCAATCTGGGGCCTTGTTTTCACTACAGGCTTGTCCTTGCTTTTTACTGCATGTGCCAGCACCAACCCCGGCTGGAAAGAAAAGATGTTAGCCAACCGGGAAAATCTGCTGATGCTCGAACTGGGCATGACTCCGCGAGAGGTGCTCATGGTCATGGGGGACCCCAATCTGAACGAAGCGTATGTCCTCGATGAAGACAGATCCCTCAAGGTGTTTTTCTACTACACCAACCGGATGGCAGCGGACGGAAACGAAACCAAGGATGAAATGACTCCCGTCGTATTTGAGAACGGCCGCCTCGTCGGCTGGGGTGAAGAATTTTACCGAGGGTATAGCGTCGAAAAAATGGAAATCCGGATGAAGTATTGATCATCAGAATGAGCGAATCTGAAACCCCGACCCTCACTATCGTCCCCGCCCGCCCTGATCACCACAGACAAACCTGGGATATATTTAGTAAGGTGGTCACTAAAGGGGACACCTATGTGTTCCCACCGAATTCCTCAGAATCTGACTTTGACCAGCATTGGTGGGCCTATCACCCGTGGTCCGCCCTCGACAAAACCCGTGTTGCTGGCACCTATATCATGAAACCCAATCAATTGGGTCTTGGCGCACACATTGCCAATGCTGCTTTCATGGTGCACCCGAGTTTACAGGGAAAAGGTGTAGGCCAAAAAATGGCAGAGCACGCAATCCGAGAGGCTAAGAAGGCTGACTATAAAGGGATCCAATTCAATTGTGTGGTTTCTACCAATAGGCGCGCCTTGAACTTATGGCAAAAACTCGGATTCAACATTATAGGGACTATCCCACATGCCTTTAACCATGCTGACCAGGGTTTGGTTGACGCTCATATCCTGTTCAAGTCTTTGGAGTGATTCGTTATGCACCAGATAAACATTCGGGATGCGACTGTTGAAGACGTCGAAACCCTATTTGATATCCGCTGTTCCGTCCGGGAAAACCATATGTCCCGGGAAGCGCTGGCCGAGCTGGATATCACTCCCGCTTCCGTCGCAGAAATGATAAACAGCGGAAACTATATCAGTCCGGTAGCCGAGATTGAAGGATACCCCATCGCCTTTGCCATGGCGGAAATTCCCCAAAGCTATGTCTTCGCCGTGTTTGTCAGGCCAAGCCATGAGGGCATGGGGGCAGGCAGGTTGGTTCTCGAGGCGGTGGAGCGCGGCTTGGCCGCCAGCGGCGTCGAGGAGGCCTGGTTATCCACCGGATCCGAGCCCGGCTTACGATCTCCCGGCTTTTATCGTCACTTGAACTGGAAACATTCGGGATTTCTCGACGACGGACAGATCCGATTTGTGAAACGACTCCATTGAACTGCAAAACCCATCCTCTATCCACGTTAATGGCTCTATGAGGAAAATTCGAGGCAGACGACGTCAACTCCATGGCTTCCGCAACCGGTTGCTGGCCACCACTTCCCATTACCCTGAACCAGATCAGGAGGGAGAAGACTACTGGCACGCGCATATGCCCACCGCACAGGCCTTCCTCGATTATTCCAATCAACCGACCCGCCTTCGGCGGCAATGCGTGGAAATCCTTCTCCAGGCCACCCATCGTCTGGTTCAGCGGCAGCTTGCCGGTCACACTTCGCGAGTGACCTGCTGCATCAACTGGCCTCACCTCTGGGACTCCCAATTGATCGTATTTTTCAGTGAAGCCTATTTTGGCCAGTTTTTCTCAAGAAATGGACCCTGGCAGACTTGGGAAAAACAAGAGTCACCCTGGCTAGAATCCACCCTCGACCTGGTTCCGCCTCCGTCTTTGCAGGAACAGGTCTACCTCGAAACGATTCGTGAAGCGGGTAGTTTACCTTACCAGGAAACCTTAATTTTTGTTGGCCAGCTCGATTAGGAGTCCCATGCGATCCAGGATTGAACAAGCCCTTGAAACATTTAACGGCAGACATACCCAGCCCCTCGTCTTGTGTTTAGCCACCCTGCCCCGGGAAGGGTCAACGGTTGATATGCTGATGGAAATTGCCGCTGGGTCAGAAACTCACGTCCAAATTGGAGCTACCTGGCTGATGAAACAAATACACGATGAAGGGCTGTTATTCACCCCCGAACAGTATCACGACATCCTGGATCAGCTGACTTCCCTTGCCCTCGATTGGCAGTCCGCCCTGCATTTGTTACAGATTCTGGATCGATGCCCGCTTGTCATGCCCATCCGTCCCAGACAATTCGAAGCGCTGAAGCGCTTGACGGGTCATCCAAAGACTCTGGTTCGCGCCTGGGCATTGAATGCACTCTGCCTTGCGGGGACAGCAAATCCATCATTCCGAAACGAGGTCCGTGCGAAGGTCGAAACTGCCCAGGCTACGGAAAGGGGATCCGTCCAGGCCAGGCTCCGCGCCGCCACGAAGCGTGCCGATTGGCTGTAACCCAAAATCATTTGTCGTCGCTCAATCTCAAGTGATTGACTGGAAGATCCATTTCTTTCTCCCAGAACCCCTGTTTATAATATACCCATGAAAACCCTGCTACCCCTTTTCTGCGGACTCTTCCTCTGTACCCTCCTTCAAGGCAAAATGGACAAAAACCAGTTTGAACTCAGCCGTGGCGTAAATATCAGCCATTGGCTCTCCCAGCGTGGCGACCGCCCGCGTGAGCAGATGCAGACCTACTTCACCGAGTTCGATGTCATCATGCTCAGCCAGGCCGGTTTTGACCATCTCCGCATCCCGATTGATGAAGTGGAATTCTGGGATGATAACGGTAAGCCCAGAGAGGACGCCTGGGCCTTCCTGGAGAAGGGACTGGACTGGACCCGCCGGCATGGACTCCGCGCCATTGTGGATCTCCACATTGTTCGGTCTCACTACTTCAATGTCGGGAATGAAGAAGGGGATACCAGCGCTAACACCTTGTTCGAGGACCGGGCCGAACAGGAAAAATTTGTCGATTTGTGGCGAGAAATCTCCGATCGCCTCGGACATCACTCCGTAGATTGGGTTGCCTATGAATTCCTGAATGAAGCCGTCGGCGACGATCCCGAAGATTGGAATAATCTGGTTCGGATGGTCTACGGTGCCATGCGGGAAAAAGAGCCCAGACGGACCTTTGTCATCGGGTCTTACCAATGGCAGGTCCTGGATACCTTAAAGCATCTCTGGGTGCCCGAAAATGACCCCAACCTGATCATCAGTTTTCATAACTACGAGCCGTTCCTCATCACCCATCACAAGGCTGAATGGACTCCCCTTCGCGAATACCAAGGTCCAGTAAATTACCCCGGTGTGCCGGTCAAAGCAGAGGACATCCCGGACAACCTGAGTGATCGCGCCCGGCAAAGCCTCATCGGGGCCAATAAACCCTTTGATTTCAACTATGCGCTGGAGCGATTACAAATCGCCAAAGACTTTTCCGAAAAGCACAACCTTCCGCTCTACTGTGGTGAATGGGGATGCATCATCTATGCTCCAAGGGAAATACGCTTGGCCTACTATCGGGATTGGATAAATGCATTTGAAGCCATGGACATCGCTCAGACCATCTGGGACTACAAGGGACATTTCAGAATCGTCAACGACGACACCAAAGAAATCGACCACGAACTCATCGATATCCTTATCGGCAAATAATCCACACAGGAGGGCCCCGGCGTCTCTACCTCCCCCTCCACGAGCTCGTATCCCGAGGGGCGCCTTGGCAGCGATGCATCGTGTTCACCGCGTCAGAAACCGTAGCCCAGGAATACGCACTAACCGGTGACAATTCCCTCCAACACCAGCCCAACGCTTACCGTCACTCCATAAAGGATCAACAACCCACTGGTCCATCCCAGAGCTTTATTGAAGTGGTTATCGATCGGTAATCGCGAAATCCGCATCGTCAGAAAACGGCCAAATGGATACACGATGCACCCGAGTAATACCCAGGAGTTTCCGGTCTGAAGAAACACAAACAGCGGAGCCAGGGCGGCAATTACCATACTCATCTGATACTGCACGAGAGAGAAGGAACGACCAAACCGGACGGTTAGCGTACGTTTTTGACTTCGTGCGTCCTGATCCGCATCCCGGTAATTGTTGATCACCAGGATATTGTTCACCATGAGTCCGACTCCCACGCCCAACGCAATGGACTCGGCACTGATATGCCCGGTTTGGACATAATAAGTAAAGGTCACGGCAATCAGGCCGAAAAAGAGAACCACGAAAACATCCCCCAATCCCACATAGGCAAGCGGAAAAGGTCCGCTGGTGTATAAGTAGGCACAAGCGATACTTGCGATACCAATAGCCAGAAGCCACCATCCTCCAAAGGCGATCAGGCTACATCCCAGACAGAAGGCAGTTCCCAGCACCAACACCGACGCCTGCTTCATCGCCCCAGGTGAAATCCAACCGGAGGCTACCGCCCGCGGTGGACCAATACGTTCCTCGGTGTCCGCCCCCTTTTCAAAGTCTTTGTAATCGTTTACAAAGTTGGTCCCAACCTGGACCAGCAGGGCAAAGCTCAGGCAAATGATCGCAGGCATCCAGTTGAGTAAATCTACACTCCACGCCAAAGCAGTCCCCACCATCACGGGAACCGCCGCCGCCGACAGCGTTTTTGGCCGACTGGCCACTATCCAGGCATTCAATTTCGTCATCCCCTTCAGCCTTTAGCCCCTTTGCCTCCGGGAAAAGCAAAAAGCGAAACCAGAAGCAAGAGCCGGAAGTCAGTTTTCGGAGCATCAACTCCTCTTCATCCCCCATGATCACGATAAAGCGGGAAATCAATCCTCACGAGGACGGCATCCACTCCCCTACAACCGCCCCGTTGAAAACCGCACTCCCCGCACAAAGGTCTCCCCTTCCTGTGCCACCAGGGTGTCCCAATCGACTCCGGAATCGTTTTCGGGAATATCATCTAATTCCCGATAAAGTCGCCGGGCACCCGCCTCGGTCAGCAAGGTAAGCTCAAGGTCGGCTCCATGAACCTGACTAACGGGTTGATCCACCCCGTCCACCAAAATGCGATCCCCATAAATCCGGACCGAACGCGCCCCATCGTCGCTGCCAGCTATCAATATAGATTGCCGAATACCCGATGTATCTGAATAATGAATACGGACAGTTAACTGAATCACATGACTCAGCAGCAGATTCGAACGATCAAAGGACCACGCAACTGGGCTCAAATTCCTGCCATCTCCTGATAAGTTGTCCCATCCATCAGAGCTGCTTCGCAGCCAGATATTTTGCCGGATATTGATTTGCGCCGTATCCGTCATCCCGGAGCGAAAGGTGTTCGCCCCATCCATGACCGCCCGATATAACCCAAATCGAGGAAAGGGCCCGTCACTCCTGTTGGCGAAAGGGTCTCGAAACCCTACCCGGTAACTTACCGCCCCCAAAGCCACTTCTGTATCCATGGGTTCGTTCGGTAACGTGGATCGAGGGGCAACCGGCGCAAAAAAACTGAGGTGCACCGACCCCTTCGTCTGGAAATTCCCCTCACCGCCTCCATCTTCCAGTGCCAGGTGAACCCACTCCTTTCCATCATTCCGAATCATGAGCCCCTCTAAGTCCTCAGAGAGGAACCCCAGCGCTAGTTGCGCCTCGTTACTCAAGGCAAGCTTCCCCGAAGCCTGGTTCCAGGTAGCCAGGACATGGGTGGTGATGGTCAGCACCATTCCGGTCATGACCGCCAGGATAGTGGTGGCCAGCAGGACCTCGATGAGGGTATATCCGGTTGTACGAGCCTGTTTCATCGATTTATTGCGGTGTGGTAAGAGAAGAGAAAATTGTCCTCCGTCAACGGGGGCGGGGAATACCCAGTTCCAGGTTCAGGGGTAGGCATATGATGCAGGTCCACCCGCAGCGCGAGATACGCTTCGGGATAGGTTTCCCGGGTATATCCATTGATGGTGAAGGAATCCCCGGATGGAGAGATGAGTCCGGATGGATTCACCCCACTCACCGTCAAACGGATCGCAAAGACACGCCCGATCACGTTGCTCACATCACCGGTTGACGGGGTCAACTGAAACCCCTCGCCTTCCACAACAAAGGCATAAAGAACCATGGGCTCACTAGCGACGGCTCCAAAGACTTCATCAAAGCTCGACGTGCTGATATCGGAGTCCTGATCCAGGCGGGGAAGTGCCTCGCTGATCCGGGACACCACATCGTTGGCTTCATTGGATACAGATATGGCTTCCATTTCCTCCACTGCTGGACCGAGAACACCCAGGATGGATACAATGGCCAGGGCAAATACGCCAATAGCCAGCGCGACTTCAATCAGGGAAAACCCGGAATTGTTGGGGGAACCGCTCATGACTGAATTGCCTCAGCGGAGGGGAAAAACAACAGACCGCCCAAGCGTAATACCATGAAGCCAGCCCAGGACTCTCTCTGGGCCCGGGCATCCGGATTCTGCGGGACGACCTCAAAACCAGATCCCGCAGGCTCTAAACGACCCGGCTCCAGGACAAGCTGAAATCCGGGATCTTCTGCAAACCCCTTCGCATTGAACTCGAAATAATAATAGGGCACTCCATTCCCTGCCTGCTCCGGCTGAGTGGACGGAAAGGTGAATATCATCTCCTCCGGCCTCCGACTGCCATCGGCGAAAGCTACCTCGGGGACAAAATAAAATCCTTTTGGCAATTTCTCTCCCTGGGTGGCTGCCACCCATTCTGGAGTGGCTCCGGGATCGGCAACATTTACAATCACCCCAAACTCCCTCAGGTATCCGGCTGCATCATCCGGGTCATTATTGATGATGACCCTGGCCTCAGTGTTTCCCAAAGCAGCCCGCTGTCGTGCCGCGACAAACTGCAAAGCTGCAATCCGCTGGGCCCCATCCATCGAACCACTGCCCGAGGACAGCAAGGTGTATCCATACATCCCCGCCACCACACTGATCATGGCAATCACAGCTAAGAGTTCAACCAGGGTGAACCCCCGCTTCGACAAACGCTGGTCACGAACCGCTATCACAGTTTAAACACAAGGTTATCAGCGTTGAGGGGATCCGCATCGTAGGCTGAGCGATCTACCTGTCCCGTCTGCATGACATTGCTTCCCGGCAAACTCAGGGTCCCGTCCGGCCCAGCCGAAAGGAGGATAAAGCCCGGGTTTCGCCAGTGACTTTCGGCCATCGGAAAACTCTGGTTGTATAAATAAACATATGGCTGCCCCCAGGGATCGACCGCATAGCTACCTACCGGATCCACCTCCACATTCGGGTCCGTATAGGTGCCTGCCATCGTGAGCCGATTCAGGTCAAGATATGCCCTCGACCGTAGCAACTCTGGCCTACCAGGATCCACTGACCGATAGCCAAGCAGGGTCCGCAGGAGCTCAGATCCCCCCTGCCATTGGGGCGCCGATCCACTCAGTGGATTGTTACCCACCCATGGATAATCCCCAACCTCCCGCCGGAAGGCCTCCAGGCTTTGCCCCAGCGCTGCCATTTCCGCCTGCGCCTGAGATTCAGCCCGTCGCGCGGCCACCCTGCTACTCATCCCCACCACCAGGCCAACAAGGAGAAGGATAATTGCGAGAGTTGCTGATAACTCCACCACCGTGAACCCAGCCCTGCCGGGACGGTCGGCAGCGACGGGCCCCCAAGCTGGATTGGCATCTGTCCCGGTTCTTCCCATGAGTAAGCTATATTATTGTGAATGAAGCTCTTCCACAGGTGTCAATAGGCTTCAGACTTTGACTCAAAATTGAAACAATTGCCCCCCCAGCGGAAGTTCCCAGTGCTGAAATTATCAATCTAAGCCATTGACAGTGCCTGATTTTTCAAAACGCTATGAAATGTTGGGTCGAAAAAGCTGTCTCAGCTTAAGGAATGCATCCAAACCTCGTTTAGGTTTACCCTCCCTCCTTTGATTTCTGCCCGTGATCGTGACTGATCTCGTGGCCTGACCAATGAGCGATAACAATAATACACCTGATACGGTGCCTGTTGAAGGTATACTAGAACCTCAGCAAAATAAGACCGGCCAACTGCTCGATCCCGAGCGGAACGGAAAAACCCGGCCTTCAGATCCATTTATCCCCAAAGAGCTTGTTCGGCGATTCAAGTTGAAATCCGGCAACTATATCGTGGGCGACGCCCTCCATGACGCCCGGTTCCCCAACCCGAAAGTCCGCTACATCAGCACTATCGACGGCTTGGAAGTCGAGGCACGCCGCAAGCAATTAAACTTTCAACAGCTCACTACCATCACGCCAAAGGAGCAACTTAAGCTGGAAACCCAGGGTGGACCTATGACCACCCGAATCATCGACATGTTCTGCCCGATTGGAAAAGGTCAGCGTGGCTTGATCGTCGCCCCTCCCCGGACAGGGAAGACGACCCTGCTTCAGGATATCGCCTCGGGTGTTACCATCAATCACCCTGAATGTCACGTCATGGTCTTGCTCGTCGATGAACGCCCCGAGGAGGTGACCGACTTTAAACGCACCGTGGACGCAGAGGTCTTCGCCTCTTCCAATGACGAAGATACGCCCACCCACCTTCGCATTGCCGATATCGCCATAGAGCGAGCCAAACGCCTCGTTGAAGTGGGCAAAGATGTTGTCATCCTCCTCGACTCGCTGACCCGCCTGGCCCGGGCCCACAACTCCGCCAAAGGAGGAAGCGGTAGAACCATGACCGGGGGATTGGACGTCCGCGCCCTCGAAAAACCGCGTCAACTCTTCTCCAGCGCTCGAAATACCGAGGAAGCTGGCAGCTTAACCATTATTGCCAGTGCACTCATCGAGACCGGAAGTAAAATGGACGAGTTGATCTTCCAAGAGTTTAAAGGTACGGGGAACATGGAGATGGTCCTCGACCGCAAGGTCGCCGAACTCCGCCTCTGGCCGGCTATCGACGTAAATAAATCCGGGACGCGCCGCGAGGAACTCCTCCTTGATCGCGATACCTTGGACAACGTCGCATTTTTCCGACGTGCCCTCGCTCCTCTTAAACCGGAAGATGCAGCCGAAACGCTCATTACACGCCTGTCCACCACCGATTCCAATAAGGAGTTCTTACGGCTTATTGCTTCGGTTTAATGGGGCTCAATGCCGCTTATTTGGGGCTTTCCCCTTAGTGGTTGACAATGGGCATTCTCAAACCCATTAACGATTATTTTTCTCCGGACTAAACTGAATCCATGCAGAACTTCGCTGAGCAATGCCTGGACATGGCCAGATCCATGTTGGGGCAGAATTTAAGTAGCATTAATGAAGATGGAACGATCTCCCCTGTTGAGGGCGAAGTTTCGCGAATTGATGAACCCGGCCACGCAGCCCTCGCCTTAGGAGAATACTATCGGGCGACTGGAGAATCCACCCTCGAGGGTTACGATCTAATCGATCTTGCGGCTCGCACCATTACCCAGGCTGCCTTCTCGGGTGAACAGGCCGAAAATGGTCTGGGGTATAGCGCCCTCGGCCTCCTTTCCTTCAGCCCGGCTAAAGACCGGAACCCCGTCTGGGAGCGGCTCCTCGACCCCACACGCCAGCAGCTGGATCGCCTCCTGCTTGCTCGCACCGACTACGACGACCATTCTCAGGCCTTCAATATCGGCAAAGCAGTGGCGCGGTTCAGCATGGGGCTGTCCAAAAAAGATGAAACCGGAAAGTTAATTGACCGCTTCCTCGAACGCATTGGCGAAAATAGTTCGGCCGGATATTGTGATGATGCTCCCGGCGGTGATGGTAAGTTCGGAGGAGTATTCGATATTTACGGGGTGATGAGCTTCGTCTTCATCCGGCAAGCCTTACAGCTTCACAGCAATATGCACTTGCGCGACAGGAAGTTGCCCAGCCTGCGGACCTTTGCCGAAAAATATATCAAGCTCCTGCCGGACATGGTGCGCCAGGATGGCCTGGGGTGGGCTTACGGGCACGCCATCGGAGCCTACGGCCAGATGCATTGTATCAGTATTCTCCTCCAGGCCTTCCGCGACGGCTGGATTGCAGAAAACCAGAAGAGCCTCTACGGCGACCTCATCAAAAAACTGTTTTTTTATTTTTACGTCACCTACCTCGATCAGGACCGCGGCATCATCGTAATCCGGGACGCCGAACGCACCACCATCGACCGCCATACGACACGCCTGGCCAACTTCGACGCGGCACGCTACCTCACCCAATGGTATCGTCTGGCTATGGAAATCGGGGGCACGACTGATACGCAACCGGTCACCCCCCGGAAGGTTGGCCGATTTGTTGGGTTTGATAAAACCCATCGGAAAGAGCAGGGCCTCTTCCTCTACCAGGATCCTCAATCCGGTTTAGCGCTCCAACTCCCCCTCATCAGTAGCGGGGGTAAGTGTACCGCGGATTACCTGGCCTTCCCCCACAGCCCGGGAATCTTCGACGCACCCGCGGACAAATACCTTCCGGTCATGGTCCCCGAGCTGACCTTCGGTCAACATATCGTCGTTCCCTGCTACTATGGTCGCCGCATCACCACCAGCCTGGGACTCCGCAACTCGCTCGTCCTGAAATACGAGCAACCTGAACTCATCACCATAGCCGAAAAAATCATTTCCGGGTTGGGTAGCTGCAAAGTGACCTGGACCTTCCAGGGTGGTAAAATTACCAGTGAGTATCTGTTCACCGTGAAAAACCAGGTTCAACTGGATAAAATGCGCTACATGATTGCGATTGGGGCCCCCCACTCCTCCATGCGCACCCCCATGACCTACACCCTGGGAGCTGAAAGTTTGCGAGCCTCTGTCTTGAAAGATGATTTCCTTGCCACATGGGCGGATACCGAAGTGGTCACTGACGACCCGCAGTATCGGTCCTACTACGGCAATATTCACTATCTGCAAACCCTGACCCGGGACCATCCTTTGATCATGCGTCCTGGGCAGCAGTACCGACTCATCGTCGAATTCACCCCGGATATTGCCTTCGCCGACGAGTAGTGAGCCTGCCGAATGCGGATTTCCGCACAGGGAACTCGGCCTATTCCTTAATCTCCACTCCACCTGGCGCACCTTCTCCTCCGGCCTCCGATTTCTGACTTCTGATTTCCGATTTTAGTACTATGCTCGCCGTTCGTATTATTCCCTGCCTTGATGTGACGGGGGGGCGTGTCGTGAAAGGGGTAAAATTTCAAAACCTTCGTGATGCCGGAGACCCGGTGGACATCGCAAAGGCCTACGAAAATCAAGGGGCGGACGAACTTGTTTTTTTGGATATCACGGCCTCCAGTGATGGACGCAATACCATGATCGATGTGGTCGAACGCACCGCAGAATCCTGCTTCATGCCGGTCACCGTTGGCGGGGGCATTCGCAACCTGGATAACATCGATGCCCTCCTGCGCGCCGGAGCCGATAAAATCAGCCTCAACACCGCGGCCGTCCTCAATCCAGATCTCGTTTCCCATGCCTCCGACCGCTTCGGCAACCAATGCATTGTCGTAGCCATCGATGCCAAACGGGACGATCAGACTGAAAGCGGCTGGCGGGTCTATACCCATGGTGGCCGTCAACCCACTGAGCGGGATGCCGTGGCTTGGGCAAGGGAAGTCGTGAACCGCGGTGCCGGCGAAATACTCCTCACCAGCATGGATCAGGATGGCATGCAAAACGGGTATGACCTGCATCAAAACCGTACTATCAGTGAGGCCGTTGAAGTCCCCGTCATCGCCTCCGGAGGGGCGGGAACCCTGGACCACTTGGTAGAGGTCATTCGGGAGGGAAAAGCCAGCGCCGTCCTGGCTGCTTCCATTTTCCACTTTGGTACCTTCACCGTCCCCCAGGCCAAAGCACACCTGCAAGCGCACGGCATTCCCGTCCGGCTCGTTTGATTTTAAATCTGATATCCTATCCCGCCTCTACTCCGTGGAAATCTTTCCCTCTCCTTCCAGGGCTGCCTCCACCGCATGCCAGGAGAGCGACGCACATTTGATCCGCGCAGGAAATTTCCTCACACCGGATAGGGCGGCCAAATCCCCCTTCTCCAGCCACTCGTCCTCGCCGACGGCATCACCGGCCCCATTCAGCAATTCATAAACCATCTTCGACTCCGCTTTCACTTCATCAAAAGTCTTCCCCTTTATGATCTCTGTCATGAGCGAAGCGGATGCCTTGGAAATTGCACAACCCTCGCCGTCAAAGGAAACATCCAGGATACGGTTATCCTCTACTTTCAGGTAGACATTGACCTCATCCCCACACAGCGGATTGTGCCCGTGCGCAGCGTGAGTCGAATCCTCCATTTTCCGGTAATTGCGCGGACGTTTATTATGGTCTAAGATGATGCTCTGGTAGAGCTCGAGGAGTTCCTGACTGTCCATGACTTATTTAAAAAACTGGATCGTTTTATGAAGGGCTTCCACAAAGTGCCCCACATCCGCCTCCGTATTATAGAGACCAAAGGAGGCCCGGTTGGTCCCACTGATTCCAAAATGCGTCATCAGTGGTTGACAACAGTGGTGGCCTGCTCGAATCGCCACCCCTTCCACATCAAGAAAGGTCGCAATATCGTGCGAATGCACCCCCTCGACCAGGAAGGATAAGACAGAAATCTTATCGCTGGCTCGCCCTAGAATGGTAACCCCATCCATGCCCTCAATCATCCCGGTCGCCTGTTCAAGGAGAGCGGCCTCATGCCGCTGCATGGCCTCCCGATCAAATTGATCAATATAGTCCACCGCCGCCGCCAACCCGATAGCGCCCGCGATGTTTGGCGTCCCCGCCTCAAAGCGTTCCGGCGGAGGGGCAAAAGTGGTCCCTTCCACCGATACCCGGTCAATCATATCTCCGCCTCCCTGGTAAGGTCGCATGGATTCCAGATGTTCCCTCTTGCCATAAAGCACACCGATTCCGGTCGGCCCATATAACTTGTGCCCGGAAAATACCAGGAAATCGCAATCCAGGGCCGTCACATCCACAGCCCCATGCACCACCGACTGAGCTCCATCTACCAGAACCGGAATCCCCATGGCCCGAGCTTCCTGGATAAATTGAGGGGCTGGATTTACAGTCCCCAACGAGTTGGAAGCCTGGCAAAACCCGAACAGCCGAGTTCGTTCTGTCAATAGCTTGCGGCCCTGCTCCCAATCGAGTTCCCCCTCTGGCGTGACGGGAACGATTTTTATCAGGGCTCCTGTCTCCTCCGCCACCAATTGCCAGGGCACAAAATTGGCATGGTGCTCCATGAGGGTGAGGAGAATCTCATCACCCGCTTCTAATTGCGGCTGTAAAAATGATCGTGCCACTAAGTTGACCCCCTCCGTAGCGCCGCGCACAAAGACCACCTCTTTTGCGTTTTGCGCACCAATGAATTGCGCGACCCGCGCTCGGGCCCGATCATAGGCCATCGTGGATTCCACACTCAGGTGATACACTCCCCGGTGTATATTTGCGTTCGTCGTTCGGTAAAACTGCTCAACCGCATCGATCACCGCATTGGGTTTTTGAGCCGATGCCGCGCTGTCCAGGTAAACCAGTCTTCGTTCCTGAGCAGCATCATTGACCAGGATAGGGAAATCTTCCTTCACCTGTTCCGCCACATAAACGGCCTTGGATTGATTTTCTGCCATGATCAATTGAGATCGTAGCAATTTCACCTCAAAACACAACCGCGCACATTGAGCGGTATCTAAATTAACCAGTCCAAGGCTGAATCCTACCTGGTTTGCCCCAGATTTTCCGTCGTGTGATAATCGCGTTACGACTCGGTAACGGGTGGTTTTTTGGCTGGCACCCCATCCTATGTAAACCAAGCTGGTTTCCCTTACTCTTTTGATGAGCATGCTTTCCCACTTCCACGGACGCCAGGGGTTTACTTTGGTAGAACTTCTAGCCGTTATCGCTATTATTGGAATTCTGGCCGCCCTCCTGTTTCCCACGGTGACTGGTATCCAAAACCGCGCTAAGCGTACACAAGCCGCCAGCAATCTGAGACAAGTCGCCCTGGCTTACATCAATTTTTCCAGTAGCGGAGGGACGACTCGACGGATGACCACCGCCAATACACCCAGCATTTATACCTGGGCCGCTAGAGTCGCCAGATACGGGGGATTAAACGACGCCTCAGTTTACTTCATCCCTGGAGATCCGGCCGCAGATTCACTCGATGCAGTGCCTGCCGTCATCCTCGACGATACGCGGAAGCTGGATACCATCAACACGAATTTCCAGGGTAGCCCCTTGTCCTACGAGGTAGCTCGCAATCTGCCTTCCTCGGCCCCCCCTTCGACTACCCCCGTGATTTGGACGCGCGGGGTGGACAGCAGCGGGGATTGGACCGACGATTCGCCTTTTGGCGGAAATGCCGGCCACCTGGCCTTCATCGATGGCCATGTTACTGAGTACGATACCCTCCGCGATGAAGAAGGGGGAACCACTGGACTCTTAGTCGTCCTCGGATCGAAATCCGGGGAAAAGACGGCCGACATCTCACGTGCAGTTGGTGGGTTGAATAACATCCTGTCTCCCTCTCGAGTGAGCGGAAACTAGGATTTTCGGGCTTCTGATCTCCGGCCTCAGTCTTCCGATTCTCGAGTAGAACAACCCCGTTCAGCCATCGACAAGTGGCCGGAATTTTCGTTGCCACCATTTCCGACTTCCCACTTGCGCTCCATTCGTTATGGGTCACCATAACAGGTTTTCGCTATGGAGAACATGGATCCCATTTATGTTATTGGACACAAAAACCCGGATGCCGATGCCATTTGCTCGGCCATCGCCTATGCCCGTTATAAGCAGGCCTTGGGCCTGGAACAATACATCCCTGCACGGTGTGGAAACAGCAATCCTCGCATCGACTCCATATTAAAGCGGTTTAATACTGAGCTTCCTCTGTTCCTGGGAGATGTGACCCCTCGCCTGAAGGACATCATGGTAAAGGATATCATCAAACTGGACTCTGATGCGACCTGTGCCGATGCCTTAAACTGTATTGACCAGTATGATATTCGGGCCATCCCCATTGTGACTCCCGACAACATTCTGGAGGGCCTGGTATCCATTTTTGATCTCGGCGAGTATTTTATCCCCAAACCCGGGCAACTTCGAAACCTTCGCCGAGTCGAAACTTCGATCAACTCCATCATCACCGCCCTGAAGGGAGAGGTCCTGAACGGGGTGGATTTGGATTCGGTCGAAGAAATGTTTGTTCGAGTCGGAGCCATGGACATCCGGTCTTTTGGTAAGGTAAGCCAAAATGAAGATATTGTCTGGGGCCAAACCATCATGATTGTCGGAGACCGTTGGGATATACAGGAAAAGTCTATCCAATCGGGAGTCCGACTCCTGGTCATTAGTGGCGGCCTGGAAGTGGATGAAGATATTATCGAGAACGCCCGGGAAGCTGGGGTCAGCTTAATCGTCAGTCCACTCGATTCCGCCTCCACTGCTTGGGTCATTCGGACTGCCACCCGGATTACTCCCTTAATTGATACCGACTTTATGACCTTCTCCTCGGAGGAGCGAGTCCGCCAAATTCGACGCCGGGTAGCAAATTCCCCCCACCCCGCTTTTTTCATTTTAGATGAAGATCGCACGCTCCAGGGACTCTTTACCAAATCCGAACTCCTCAAACCGGTAAAAACTGAACTCGTGCTCGTGGACCATAACGAGTACAGTCAGGCCGTCTCCGGGGCAGCCGAGGTAAATATCAGGGAAATTATCGACCACCACCGTCTCGGATCCCTCTCCACCGAACAACCGATCCTCTTTATTAACCAGCCTGTCGGGTCGACCTGCACCATTGTGGCCGACCTCTTCCGCAAAGCCCGGCTCGAACCCGATGCAGATCTTGCCGGAATTATGATGTCCGGGATGATTTCCGACACCTTGAACCTCAATAGCCCCACCACCACCGAAGTGGATAAAAGTATTCTCCAATGGCTTTCCGATCTCGCCCAGGTGTCACCCGACGAATTGAGCGAGATGATTTTTTCCTCGGGCAGCGTAGTCCTCGGGAGTGCTCCGGCAGAAGTAATCACCAGCGATCAGAAGATTTACGACCATGGGGCCATTAAGTATTCCGTATCGCAGGTGGAAGAATTAGGCTACAGCAACTTCCTTGAGCGGTTAGACGAGCTCCGTAGCGCTTTGAGCGAGTTCAAGCAAAAGTCCGGCCTCTATTTTGCCGCCCTCCTCGTCACCGACATCAACACCCAGAACTCTATGCTCTTGCTTAACGCGGATGACGAATTCCTCCAGAGCATGAACTTTTCCGTACGGGATCAAAAAGATGTTTACGATATGCCGAACATCGTATCCCGCAAAAAGCAGCTGATCCCCTACTTCACCAGCCTCCTCAAAGGCATGGGCTTTTAATCAACTCAGAAATCGGAAATCAGAAGTCAGTGAAAATAGAACTTGCGGGCCTGAGCTTCAGCCAAGGCTCGACACCGGACACCAGACACCAGACCCTAGACACAGTCACTTTCGACTTTCCACCCCCCCAAAATGTCCCTTCGCGACTCCCTTTTCAGCCTCATGCGCTCTGCGGACTATGTCCCCCAGCGTATTGAAGAAATTTCCCAGGTTCTCAATTTACTCCCAAAAGACGAACGGAAACTCAGGCGACTCCTGCGTAGTGAAGTCGCGAGCGGCCGGATTGCTCAGATCAAAAACCAACGCTTCGCCCTTCCCCGGGATGTCGACCTGATCAGTGGACAGATCCTCTTTCGGCAATCCGGGTCCGCTCGTCTCGTTCCCTTTAACGAGCGGGGGAACCCCGAGGGGGATGCCTACCACGTCAGCGCCGAGGACACCTGGGTCTCCATGCATGGTGACTCCGTCCTCACCCGTATCAATCGCGATGACCGGCGAGAACCCAAGTGGAAAAAATATGCCCGGAAAGGTCAGCGCGACCGTCGGGACCAGACGCCCTCAGTGCGCGTCATCGAAATCCTGAAACGTAACAACCCCACCTTGACCGGTGAACTCGCCCGCTCCCGAGCCGCCTTTTATGTTATCCCCGATGACCCCCGGATCAATCCCGACATTCTGGTTGAAGATCCACACCGTAGTAAGCTGAAAAAAAAGCCAAAAACCGGGGATAAGGTGATTGTGAAGCTACACCCGTGGGAGCAGCGGCACCTGAATCCCACTGGAGAAATCATTGAAGTCCTGGGAAAATCCACGGATCCCTTTGCTGAATATAAAGCAATACTCCATAAGTATGACCTGAACCCGGATTTTCCGCCCGACGTTATGCAGGAGGTGGAGTCCATCCCTCCTAAGGTCCAGGACAATGAGCGCAAGGGCCGGAAAGATATTCGCCAACTCAGCACCATCACCATTGACCCCGATGACGCAAAGGATTTCGACGATGCCCTGAGCCTGGAAGCGTTGAAAAATGGTAATTTTCGAGTCGGCATTCATATTGCGGATGTCAGTGCCTATGTAAAACCGGGAACAGCCCTCATGAAGGAGGCCAAACACCGGGGCAATTCGACCTATCTCGTTGGACGTGTCATTCCCATGCTTCCACATGCCTTATCCAATGGGATCTGCAGTCTTGTCGAAGCAGAGGACCGCCTCACCAAATCGGTCTTCCTGACTTTCGATAGTAAACGGAGAATCGTTAACACTGAGTTTGCGAACACGGTCATCCGCAGCCGAAAACGCCTGACCTACAAGCAGGCATTAGCTTTCCTGGAGAAGGACAGCCTCGACGAGATCAAACACACACCACTGCCGCCAAAACACCAGACCGGCTCAACCGGGCGAGACTTAAAGGAGTTGACCCATGAAGAACTCCAGGCGCTGAAGGATCAAATTCGTAAACTCTGGACGTTTGCCGAGGCCATGCGCACCAGGCGGATGAAAAAGGGGAGTCTCGACCTCGATATGCCCGAAGTGAAAATCTACGTCGACGAACAGGGGTATGCAGACCGGATTGTGCGCTCCGAGCATGATATCAGCCATCAGTTGATTGAAGAATACATGCTGGCCGCCAACGAGGCCGTGGCCCGGACCTTGAAGTCCTCTGATATTCCTGCATTATATCGGGTCCACGACGCACCTGACCCCGAGAAGTTGGACGAGCTCCGGCAATACATGGCGACCTTGGATATCCCTACCGGCGACCTCAATGAAACCCAAAACATGACTTCCCTGCTGCGGATGATCAAAGACCACCCCCAAGGCTACACCTTGCGCATCCACGTGCTGCGTTCGCTTAAGCAGGCATGCTACCGGTCTTCCGCTGATGGACACTACGGTCTCCAGAAAAAGGATTACACCCACTTCACCTCCCCTATTCGCCGCTTCAGTGACCTCGTCGTACATCAACAATTTGACCGCTACCTCAAGCGCACGAAGAACCCGACTGCTCCCCATAGCATCCCTTCGCGAAATAATCCGAAGACCCTCCTCTCTCTGGGTGAGCACTTGAGCATCACCGAGCGCGTCAGTCAGGATGCGGAGCGCGAGTCCGTCAAAACCAAACTCCTTGAATTTTTTGACAGAGAGGTGAAATCAGGCAGGCGCACCCCCTTTGAAGCCGTCATCATGGAAGTGAAAAACCATGGAATGTTTGTCGAGCTGACAGAATCGATGGCTTACGGGATGATCCATATCTCCTCCGTCCGTGATGACATCTACCACCTCAGCGCAGATGGCACGGCTTTAGTTGGTCGCCGCAGCCAAAGGCTTTTCGAGGAGGGGTCCAGAATCCAAGTCTACGCGGAACGGGTAGACCGCTTTAAGCGCCAGATCGATTTTGGAGTTCTACCGGACGAACGCTAACACCATTATCCACTATTTCTCTTGGAGCGGATTTTGCGGCCTCTCGTCAGACAGCCCAATCCCCTCTGATTCATTCTTATTCTCCCCCGGTTTCATAGTATTTGTTAAACTATTTGTCGTTAGCTATTTACAAATATTTTAAAGAATAAAAGCTTGAGACCACTAGTAATTCGTTCATCCTTTCATAGCTATATCGGTAGGCCCTATCGATGGTTTAGGTTTATATGGATCACTATTATTATACGAACCACTTGGCCAGAATCTGGTCAGAGGGAGTCGATAAATATAAATCTGGGCATCAGACCCCAGACGGATTCCTATCCCAGGATGACCTGAATTTCCTCGCTTCTATTGGATTAGGAATCATGGACGTCTTCGATTACGCCGAAGATTTTTGTGATCAAGGAGAACCGGATTTCGCCACATTTATTGCGGTTCACGATATTCGTCGCGCCTATTTTCTTGAAGTACAATTAGGTCAGGCATCGGAGACGCGCTTAGATGTGACTACCCTCCCGGCCAAAGATGAGTCGATTGAAGGGATCGAGTGGCTTCCTCGAATTCTGCCTAAAGCCCGCGCAAAATTAAGGGGAGAGATGCCTCCAGAGATCATGTATGGATGCGGGGGGGATCGACGATTTTTCAAAACTAATAATATCCACCCGGCTGAGTTGCTTAGAAAAGTCTGGGAACATGGAGAGGCGGATCAACCCATCATCGATTGGGTCGTCCAACGGGCAGAACCCCAACTCCAACCCATATAGAACCCACGTCTTTGCTTTTTTCTACCTCTATGAATTAAGGGGCGTCTCCTCGGAGGCGCCCCGCTTTTTTGATACCCATTTCTGTTGCTGGATTTTCTTCTCCATCTTCATCCTCCGAGTGGGTAAAGCTAGACAAAAATGTAGATAAGGATAAAGAGGAAGAGCAAACCCAAGGCATCCCCCATCCCGCATCCCGTATCCCGTATCCCGCTTCCCGCTTCCCGCTTCCCGCTTCCCGCTATCCATGCTCATCCGCAACGCCAGGCCCGCCGACGCTCCGACCATCACCGACATCTACAACCACCATGTCCTCCACACGGTCGTGACGTTTGATGAGGAACCCATCACCGCGGCGTCTACCGTTGCAAAAATCAAGAACGTACAGGAGCGCCTACCCTACCTTGTCGCAGAGGTCGAGGGCAGCGTGGTTGGCTACGCCTACGGCGGCGAATGGAAACAACGTAAATCCTTCCTCTACACCACCGAGACCAGCATCTACCTGGGGAATGACTTCGTCGGTCAGGGTCTGGGCACCCGGTTGTATACCGAGCTCTTACGGCAGCTCAAGGATCTCGGCTTTCACATCGCCATCGGCGGAGTATCCCTACCCAACCCGGCCAGTGTTCGCCTTCATGAAAAACTCGGTTTTACCCCCATCGGCACTTTTAAAGAAGTCGGCTGGAAATTCCAGAAATGGATCGATGTCGGCTACTGGCAAAAAACCCTTTAATCCTGACTCTTAATCATCCCTGGCTCCCATTTTGTCATTGCGAGCAAGGCGAAGCAATCCAGCATCCCCCCCTGGTCATTGCGAGCAACACGAAGCAATCCGGCATCCCCCCTACTTCCGCATACTCGCCTCATCCAAAAAGTCATACCCTTTGGCAAGTTGGATATACGCCGCAACCTCCCTAGCCTGGCGTTCTTTATCCCATCCAAGTTCCTCGCCCATGAGCTCGGCCACCCGCGGCGCAGTCTCCATGCTGGCCCGAGCATTGAGCAGTAGGGCCCGCGTCCGTCGAGAGAGGACATCTTCTACCGTCCGCGCCATCTCCTGACGGACATGCCAGGTCACTTCAGCTTCCTGGTAGGGTAAATCCGGGTGGAGTTTGACCGAACGCTCGGGTTGATCCTTCATTAATTCCCGAATCCCCGAGGACTCACTCCCATACAGGACCAGGTTTGGAGCTTTGATTTCAGCCTGCGTCCAACCCTTGATCTGAAGGTGCCGGGTTACACATTCCCGCTCCTCTACACCGGCCACCATTTCTGCATGGTCAACCACGTCCTCCCCCATTTTCCGATAAGTAGTCCACTTTCCCCCTGTTACCGTTATCAGGCCTGACTCAGACACCAGTATAGTATGATCTCTCGATAAAGCAGCCGTGTTACTCGAATCTCCGAATTTTACAAGAGGTCGCAGACCGGCAAACACGCTCAGAACATCTTCGGGCCGAGGATCCTGGGTCAGGTAGAGCGCCGCGTGCTCCATGATGAAGTCACGTTCCTGCTGCAGGGCTCGCGGTTCCAGCGATTTCTCAGGAAGAGGAGTATCGGTGGTTCCCACAACCACGCAATCGTGCCAGGGCACTCCGAACAGGACCCGCCCGTCTGCTGTCTTGGGAACCATGATCGCCGCATTGCCAGGTAAGAAATGTTTCGGGAGAACTAAGTGCACGCCCTGACTTACAGCAATCATCGCTTCGCTGTCATAAGCATCGTGCCGCCGGATTTCGTCCACGAATACTCCTGTTGCATTGACGACTGCCTTTCCTCGAATTTCGTATTCGCGCCCGCTTTCACCATCGCGAGCTAGAATACCCGCAACGATTCCCTGCTCCTTCATCAGGCCCACACAGGTCATATAATTGATCACGGTCGCCCCTACGCCAACTGCGGTTTGGGCTAAGTTTATGGCAAGCCGTGAATCATCAAATTGCCCATCGTGGTAAATGACCGCACCGGTCAACCCATCGGTCTCCACCGTTGGAATGCGCTCGATCGTCTCCTCCTTGCTCAGGTTCCTCGAAGGACTCAACCCAAGTCGACCTGCCAGTGAGTCATAGACCTTCATCCCTATCCCGTAAAATGGCCCCTCCCACCATTTATAATTTGGAATGACAAAGGCCATATTATGCACCAGGTGAGGTGCGTTGCGATAGAGCAGCCCACGCTCCCGCAGCGCCTCCAGGACCAGGGATATGTTTCCCTGCTGCAGATACCGCACTCCGCCATGCACTAGCTTGGTGCTTCGACTGGATGTCCCCTTTGAAAAATCTGCCTGCTCAATCAACAGGGTTCGATGCCCCCGCGAAGCGGCATCCACGGCTGTTCCGAGCCCGGTGGCCCCTCCACCCACGACAATAATATCATAGGGGGCCTCAGCGTTCTCGATCTGGTCCAGTGCAATGTGGCGCTTCATAATCTTCAACAACTCGCAAGGGCGGAATGGCATTCCGCGGTAACTCCATCTTGGCTTCTATCCCAAAGATCATAAACATCAAACCGATCGGGTTCGCTTCACCGCCTGGGTCCACCCATCCCACAGCCGCTCCATCTCAGCCTGGGGGCGCGAAGGAGAAAACCGGGACTCCTCGGCCCAGTTATTGTGTATGGCTTCAATCCCTTCGTAATACCCTACGCCAATTCCCGCCAGATACGCCGCCCCCAACGCCGTAGTCTCCAAAGTCTGGGGACGCACCACTTCACATTGCAACAGGTCGGCCTGGAATTGCATGAGGGGTTGGCTGCGAGCAGCTCCGCCGTCCACCCGCACTTCATGCAGGGTGAGTCCCGAGTCTAACTCCATGGCCCGAATCAAGTCCCCCGACTGATACGCGATCGCTTCGAGAGCCGCCCGGCAAAAATGGGCCCGATTGGTTCCCCGCGTCAAACCAAAGGCCGTCCCTCTGGCGTAGGGATCCCAATGGGGGGCGCCCAGACCCGTAAACGCAGGCACGAGGTATAGGCCATTGGTGTCAGCCACCGTTTCCGCCACCATGTCGCACTCGGGAGCCGACTGGATAATCTGCATTTCATCGCGTAGCCATTGAACCACGGCCCCTCCGATAAAAACGGAACCTTCGAGGGCATAATCCACTCGATCCCCCACCTGCCAGGCAATCGTAGTTAACAGTTTATTGTTCGATTCAACCCGCTCGCTCCCGGTGTGCATAAGGAGGAAACATCCGGTCCCATAGGTGTTCTTCACCATCCCTTTTTCGAAGCAGGCCTGGCCAAATAATGCCGCCTGCTGATCCCCCGCGATGCCGGCAATCGGCACCCCTCCCAGAAGGTGGGACTCAGCGATCTCGCCATACACCTCAGCCGAGGATTGGACAGCAGGCAACATCGCTAGCGGGATGTCCAACAACTCCAGAATATCCGTATCCCATTCAAGTTTGTGAATATTGTAGAGCAGGGTTCGACTGGCATTACTCACATCCGTAATGTGCACCCGCCCCTGGGTCAGCTTCCATACCAGCCAGGTATCCACGGTTCCCGCGATCACTTCTCTCCGCTCAGCCCTTGCCCGCACGCCATCTACATTCTCCAGGATCCACTGTAATTTGGTCCCCGAAAAATAGGGATCGATGAGAAGCCCGGTTTTCTCTCGTATGCCGGGCTCGTGACCTGCTTCCTTCAACTGTTTGCAGCGGTCCGCTGTCCGTCGGTCCTGCCAGACAATGGCCGGGTAAACCGGTTCGCCGGTCTTGCGATCCCAGACCAGTAGGGTTTCCCGTTGATTGGTGATTCCCAGGGCCGCCAGCTCGTGGGTCGATAAATTAGCCGCCGTCACAGCCTCGGCCGCTACCGCGCTTTGCGTCTTCCAGATATCGAGAGGGTCATGTTCAACCCATCCGGGACGCGGATAGTGCTGCTTAAACTCCCTCTGGGCCACGCTGATCGGCGTTCCTCGCCGATCAAAAACAATGGCCCGCGAGCTGGTAGTTCCTTGATCCAAGGCAAGAAGGTAATGCGGAGAAGACATGGGGTAGCTAATGAAGGACTTCCCTATCTTAACCGAACTCTTACTCTGAATCCTACTCTAAATTTTAGTTTTCAGTTTAATGTTTTCAGTGTTCAGTTTCCCAGAAGAGGATATTGTTACCTTACGATTCACATCTCATACCCCAAAACCATGCCCACCACCGATACTTGCGTCACCATCGTCCCTTACTTTAAAGCCCACGAAGGGAAATTAGACCACGCCAAATCCCTCTGCGAGCAATGCGTCACGCAGACCGAGAAGGAAGAAAAAGTCCTCTACTACGGGTTCTCCTTCCATGGAGATGAATTCCACTGCCGAGAGGGTTATGTCGACGGCGACGGCGCCCTCGCCCACCTGGCCAATATCGGTCCCCTACTCGGCCAGGTGCTGGAAAATGCCGACCTCGTCAAGCTGGAGCTCCACGGCCCCGCAGCCGAGCTGGAAAAGCTGAAGGAACCGACCAAGGACCTCAACCCCATCTGCTTCACCCTGGAATACGGCTTCCGACGTTAATACTTATACGAAAGCTCACCATTTCTGGAACAACTCCAGAATTCACCTCTCCTTTATCCCCTCCCCTCCTTCCTCTAAAACCCTCCTCTATTTTCTAAATCATGAGTGTAACCGTCATCACTGGATGCAGCACAGGCTTTGGCTTCCTGGCTGCCAAACGCTTTGCCGAACGGGGCGACCACGTATTCGCCACCATGCGCAACCCTGAAGGAAAAAACAAACCCCATGCCGACGCCTTACTGGCTTTCGCAGCTGAGGGTGGTTATAAGATCGATGTGGTCGACCTCGATGTTACATCGGATGCATCGGTCAATACAGCCGGAGAGCAAATCGTCACGACGGCAGGAGCCCCGGACGTAGTCATCAACAATGCCGGCCAGATGTTTGTCGGCTTAGCTGAAGCCTTTTCTTCGGAGGAACTTGCCCACCAACTGGATATTAATGTAGTCGGGATCCACCGGGTCAATCGGGCCTTGCTTCCCTCCATGCGCGAGAAAGGCTCGGGCTTGATCATCAATGTCAGCTCGGTTGCCGGTCGAATGGCCTTTCCTTTCTTTGCCATCTACCATGCCAGCAAGTGGGGCGTGGAAGGCTACTCCGCCGGTCTCCGACGCGAGCTGGCGTCCTCAGGCATCGACGTCACCATTGTCGAACCCGGACCGTTCTCCACCGAGCTTTTCCCTCAAAGCCCCACCCCGGCTGATCCCGAGGGGCGTGGCAAAACCTATCCCGAGGTTGTGAATCAGACCTGGGAGGCCATGGGGGCCAATTTCGATTCCATGTTCCAGGATCCCGAAGTGAACACCGACCCCGCCCTGGTGGTCGACCGCTTTGTGGACCTCGTCGACATGACTCCGGGAACACGACCACTCCGCGGAACGGTCGGCCTGGACTTCGGCGTCGAGGCCAACAACCAGCGCGACGCCGAGTTCGATGTGGGTTTTATGGAGGCCATGCAAATGACCGACTTCGTGAAGTTGAAGACCGACTAAGGTCCACGCAGAAGGCCATCAGCGGCCCATCATTTCAATATCATCCTGGAACGCGCTAATCGATAGCGCCGGTTCTACGATCCTCAGAAAATTCCCGCGCGCCCATCCGTTCTGTTGCTGAACATATTCGATCAGCAATTTTCGGAGAGCATGGCTTTCAGTATCGAGAAACTGATATCCAGCCGCCCGGGACCGGACCACTTCATCCCCCGTAACATATTCCGCTGCCAACAACCGGTTGACCGCGCCCAGGGCATCAGAAGGATCCTCTCCGGCGGCTTCCGCGGCTTCAACCTGTTCGGCCAGGTAGGGAAGGACATTTAACTCGCGCCACCGGCCAATGGCTTGCTCGGCAGCTTGTCGCAACACCTCATTATCCGTCCGGTCCAGCACCTTTCTACAATAGTCGAGAGCTGCCGGATTGGAGAGGCCATCCAGAAGGACCAGCAAATTTGCCTGCTGTTCAGGATGAACCGCCAGGGTTAAGGCAGGCTTGTAGGTGGATTCCCACAGCAAGTCGGGCAAGCCCAAGCGAATCGTCAGGCGCTTTAAGGAGAGTTGATAACGCCGTCTTGAAGATGAACCTTCCTCAAGTAGCACCCGCGCAACCAAAAGATTGCAACTATCCACATTGCCGACCTGTTCCAGGGCGCGCAACACGGCCCGCATCGAGTCCCCCTCCAGGCCTCGATAGAGCATATTATTGAGCATGCCTGTGGTGCCCGGACTATTGCGGACTGATAGGATCTCAATCGACTGTAAATGGGTGGCGCTTTCCGGGTTCCTGGCCGCTGCCATCAATTGATCATCAATTTCCGGATCGCGAATATGTGCGAGAGCAGCCGTGGCCGCCTCAGCGACATCCTTATTTCCAGAATTCAGTAACTGGATCAAGACTGAGCTGCTCGGGGCTCCCCCGGCCGATCCCATTGCCTCAATGGATGCCAGCACAACGGCTTGCGATTCATCTTCTGAAAGGGTAATCGCCTCCGCCTCATATGCGGATTGTTGTCCTTCTTTCATCGCGGAGAGAAAAATCACTTTTTCCCGGTCAGACATCTGGTCGATCTGGGCTTGAGCCAATGCCCAGGCATCCGCTCCCCCAAAGTCCAGGGCTTTCCGAAAGAGGATCGCGCGTTCATCGCTAGGCGCATCGGACATGAGCTTACCCAGGTGTTTGACCGCCGCATCTGGATTCAATCCAAGCCATTGACCAAAAGCTGCTATCCGGTTCGTGTCCGCTTCACTGGTTTCCACCAAGTCCTCAAGCTGTTTATCATCGAGCCGTTCCATTTGAAGCATTGCCTGCTCCAATGCCATGGATAGCCCGGCATCCCTACTCTTTTGCCATACCTCATAGAGATAATCCGAAGCGGCCTGATCTCCAATTTCGCCGAGAGCGTGAATCGCTTGCATGTCGAGGGGGACTTTCTTGCCTTTGAGCAGTTTCAGAATCGATTCATTAGCGGATCCATCTCCCCGATAAGCAATTGCGGTCCAATACCATTCGCGTTCAGCCTCAGTGGCTTGTGCCAACCCATCAACCAGAACCTCCGTCATCGCCTCGCCGGGTATCACGGACATGGCTTTGACAACATTCTGACGCACCAGGAAATCATACGTATCGGCAAAGGCCATCAGCAACAACGTTGGAGCATCCGCTTCTGAACCTAACTTCCCCAAAGCCCGAATACAGGCAAGCTGAATGGTTCGCGAGCTGTCGGGAGACTCAACCCCCTGAAAGAGGGCCGCCTTCAGGCGTGGTTTAAGGGCGGAGTCCCCGCCGGAAGCCGTGGCCTGGGCTATGGCCGACTCCAAATCAAATAATGCGGTCTGTCTCAACTCGAGGTCATCGGAACCCAGGTTAAAAACCAACCGGTCGAAATCTTGAGCCTCCAGCGCCAGGGACAACGTGAACAGCGCACAAAATAGGGTTAAGGGGCGAAGCATAAGTCAAAAAATTCTTCAGGATTTCTGTTGGGGTTTAAGCAGGCAGGGCATAACCGGCACGGCGGGGCCGGTCCATCATCCGGACAGCCACGGCATCATTCACGACCATTTCGGTGTGGGGATCCCACTGGACTGGGCGTTCCAAGCGCTCCGCAATTCCAGCCAAGAGGCAGATGACCCCTGTGTGGTGCCCGACATTCACATCGCAAATCGGGGTGCTCCGGGAAACAATACAATCTAACCAATTCCCCCGGTGGTCTCTCGAATCATAGAGCCGTTGATCATCAGAACCGAGTGGTCGCTGGGCCAACTCAGGCGGCGTCGTCTCCAGCCGTCCTCCGCGACTGACCAAGACCTCGCCTTCAGTTCCAATAAAACGAATCATATGCCCACCGCTATCAGGATGGTCGCGGATCACTTTTACCCCGTTGGCATACTGGTGATACTGGTATGGCTCTCCATTGTAGCCCTTGGGAACAAACAGGCTCGGCCCGCTATCATCCATCCCGAAGGCCCACTGAATGATGTCAAAGTGGTGCGCGCCCCAGTCCCCGTTTTTCCGGGAGCCATAATCCCAGAATCGGCGCCAGCCGCCACTATAATTTCCTTCCACGCGGCCCTCAAAATAGTCTTCGTAGGGTGTCGGTCCGAGCCACTTGTCATAGTTGAAGCCCGCCGGGATGGGTTCCATCAGTGCCAGATAGGGCGGAGGAAAATTCCCCAATCGGGCCCTTACCTCTTTAACCTCCCCAATCCATCCATTCCGCACGATTTCGGCTGCTTTGCGAAATTGCCAACTGGACCGCTGCTGCGATCCGACCTGCAATACCCGGCCATAGCGTTGCTGGGCAGCAACCATAGCCTTACTTTCCGCAATAGTCAGCGTCATCGGCTTCTCTACGTAAACGTCTTTCCCGGCCCGCATAGCGGCAATGGACAAGGCGGCATGCCAATGGTCCGGAGTCCCGATGACCACCGCATCGATATCCGAACGCTCCAGCAGGGCTTCATAATCCGCATAGCTATCCGGCGCCTTACCCGTCGACTGCAGGACGTCCGCTGTCGCGTCTTCAAGGTGGCCGGCATGCACATCACAGACCGCCATAACCTCCGTCCGTTCATCTGCGCATAAATACCCACGGTGTCCTCCCATAATCTTGCCGTTACCAATCAGACCGATACCGATTCGACTATTCGGTCCCGTTCCACCCCGCAACCCCAGGGTTTCAGATTTTAATAGGGCCGGGACGGCTAAAGCCGATCCTGCGGCAAGGCCACCATTACGTAAAAAGTGTCTTCGTTTCATTTTGGGGATTTTTAAACAAATAAACTCAGCATCTTCGAGATGAATTGCCCTCCGAACAACCCCAAAACTCCTTCATACTTCACAGGACCGTTAAGCCCGATTCAGGTCCAGGTAGTTCATCACGGCATCCAACTCCGCGGTGGCCTTCGCAATCGCCGTATCACAGACTCCATAATACAGATGGATCGTGCCATCCACGACCACGGCTCCAGTCGGAAACACGACCTTGGGGATATATACTCCGAAACACTCGTAGTATTCCTCGGGTTCCAGCAGGGGTTCCGGGCTGCGAGCGAGAACCCGGGTAGGGTCCTCTAAATCCAGCAGACAAGCTCCCATCCGGTATACCACCCGTTTCAGGGAAGCGTCCAGATTCTGAACCCCATGATAAAACACCAGCCACCCCGCCTCTGTTCTCAAGGGAGGAGTCGACCCCCCGATGCGGTTGTCCTCCCAGGCAAATTCCGGATGGAGGATAGGGACGGGCTCAGTCCAAACCCTCAGGTCCGTCGAATAGCTGAGCTGAATGGAGGGTATGGTCGTTCCATGGCTCGTGTCGGTGCCCACAAAGCCCTGAGGACGGCGCAGCGCGGCAAAGCGGCCGCCGATTTTTTCCGGAAAGAGGATGACGTTCCGATCATCTATCTCAGTCGAACTCACCCAGCTGTGGAAATTCCAAAGGCGCCGGTCACGCGATACCGCGATCCCCGATCGCGTCTGGTTTTTACTGGGGTCACCATCGAATCCGGGATAGTCGACCTGTTCCGATCGAGGCACCCCTACCCCGGTCGGATAGCTGCTCCACGCAAAGGGCCGAAAAGCAAAGGTCATATAGTAAATACCCTCAATCCGTACCACTCGGGGATCCTGCACACTCCCAAACTCAGATCCAGCCATATCCGGGGTGAACACCGGCTCATCCACCGCGTGTTCAAAATGCACCCCATCCCGACTCTCCAGCATCCCAATCGAACACTGAAACGGGGTCAGGCTTCCGGCCGTGCGCTCATACAGGGTATACACACCTTCCTCATAGACCACGGCAGGATTAAAGGTAACCGCCTGCCGCCACGGATACTTACCAGGCCGTATGATCGGATTCTCCGGATGCCGTTTGAATTTAGGGCGATTCCTTAACATCTCCAATATCAGTTTATTGTGGGAGCAAGCTTACGCCGCGATACAACAGCATGCTGCACCGATGTCCCGACGTAAGGTTGCCGCTATCTGTGTCCCTGACAAGGCTCTTGTTACGGTCATCCTGGCCCAGCTTTACTCGCCGTGATGGAGTTTCTATTCTGCAGGCAATCCAAACCTTACCCCATGTTCTATCGATTCCTCCTCATTCTGGTTTTCATAACCCAGCCGCTGCTTTCCCAGGCCGTTCGTATCGACTCCGATTCCACTCAATCCCCTCTTATGTTCGGGATTCATGACCTGCAGGAAGCTCTCGCCGAACAAGGCTATCCCGTAAATCCAGCATCTGCCGATTTCACGATCCGCTTCGTTCACTTTGAACCCGGTATGGGCCCTCAAGGGTACAGAATAGAAAAAGAGGGTTCCCGCGGGATCCGGGTTACCTACGGAGACGCCGTCGGGGGAATGTATGCCGCTTTCGATTTAACGGAGCATCTGGATAGGTATGGCAACTTTAGCACACTCCAGGATTACGCCCGAAAACCCTACATCCTTCGTCGGGGCCTGAAATACAACATCCCTTTTGATGGCAGAACCCCAAGCTATGACGACACCGGGACCGCCGCCCAGGAAAACATCATCACCATGTGGGATTTCAATTTCTGGAAGCACTACCTGGATAACATGGCCCGGAACCGCTACAACGTGCTCAGCTTGTGGACAACCAATCCCTACCCTGGCATTGTTAAGCTGCCCCAATACCCTGACGTAAATTTCGACGACGTAGGGAAAGCCACGGTCCCGATTACTCCACAGGCCAGCAACCACTTTAACCAGTATGATCTCTTTGCCCCGGAGAATCATGAAATCATCCTGAAAATCTCCCTTGAAGAGAAGATTGCCTATTGGACTAAGGTGTTTGATTACGCGGAATCCCTTGGCATCGAAATCTATATGTTCCACTGGAATATTTTCAATTGGAACGCCCAGGGAAAGTACGGGATCACCCGCGAACAGGATAACCCCGACATGATTGCCTATCAGCGCTACTGCATCGAGCAATTCCTCCTCACCTACCCCCAGATCGATGGCATTGGCGTAAGTGCGGGCGAGAATGTCAATAGGAGAAGGGACTGGAAAATCGGTATTGAAGATTGGTTATTTCAAACTTATGGCCTCGGTCTGCTCGATGCCTTGGAACAGGACCCGGACCGCCCGATGCGGTTTATCTTCCGCCACCTCTGGTCCGACTTAGAAAAAAGTGCGAGGGCGTTTGAAGGATACAATGTCCCCTTCAATACCTCCCACAAATACGCCCGGGCCCGCCTCTATTCCACCACGACCTCCCCTTACCTGGATTTCGAATATAGAGATAAGGTGGAAGCTACGGACGTTCCCTGCTGGCTCAATCTGCGCAATGACGATCTCTTTATCCTGCGATGGGGAAATGCGGACTACGTTCGCGAATTTCTGTCCAATGTGCCGAAGGATGTGATGCAGCATGAAGCAGGATTCTACATGGGGTCTGACAGTTATGTCTGGGGACGGGAATTTGTTTCCAAGGTCCCTGAACTCTCTGGACAATGGGAACTGGATAAACATTGGTACCGTTATATGCTTTGGGGCAGGTTGGGCTACGACTTGACCCTGAATCGGGACTATTTCGAGTATCGCTTGTCCAGGGAGTATCCGGAACTCGATCCGGCTCAATTCTACGCCACCTGGGCGACCGCCTCGAAAATCATATCCTGGGTAGATCGTTTTTTCTTTCGGATCAATGATGCCCAATTCGCTCCAGAATCCAATCGGTCAAAATGGGGATTCCTCACCCTGGATGAATCCTATTTCAAATTTCCCCCGTTAAGAGGATCAGGGTTCCTTTCGGTCCAGGACTACGCCCAGGCCATCCTGAATGGGTCACCCCTTGAAGGGACTACCCCGCCGGAAGTGGCGAACGCCATAGACCAGCTCGCCGCCAAGGCCTTAGGTGGGGTTATGCAGCTTCGCTCCAAGGCGCATATCCTGTCTGATCAAACCGATTCAACCCTGAAAGACATTGAAAGTATGGCCTATCTGGGACAGTTTTACGCGCTTCGCATACGCGCGGCGGCCCAACTCGCGATTTATCGGCAGGATCCCTCTATAAAGAGCCACCATCGTCAAGCCGTCCGCTACCTGGTAGCCGCGGTGGATGCATGGACATCTTATGCAGACTCCATGTCGATTCGCTACCACGACCAACTCTTATCCCGGACCCACTATGTGGATTGGAACGAGATCCTGGAAGAAGTCCGGAAAGAGGCGGAGGCCATCAAAAACGACGGACTAACCATCCTCAGCTACGACGCCTTTGCGAACTTGTAAATCCGTTGCGCCCGGCCCACCTAACCTCAGAAGCTCCACCTCTATTCTCTCAACTTACACCGTCGGATATTTCCAGGGGCTGCGATAGGGCTGGCGCAGCATATCCGCAGCTCCGACATCCCCCTGGATCATCTCAGTTTCCGGGTTCCACTGGATCGAGCGCCGCCCCAGCCGCATGCCGATGTTGGCTAAATGGCAGATCGTGGTGCTCCGGTGAGCCACTTCGATGGGCGCGGCGGGCTCTGCACCACTGATGATACAGTCAATGAAGTTTTTATAATGATCCTCACTATGGTAGGCGAGCTGGTCTGAGTCTGAGAATTCTAGGTTCAGCAACTCCTCGGATGAGGCCTTGTTCTGGCTCCGATCCGCATAGACCCAGCCATCCGCTCCTTCGCGCTTCTTCGCACCCTTCGGATTTGTCCTTTCCTTTCCCCTCAATGGCAAGCATTGACCCCTGCTCTTTGCTGTCGGAGTAGTGGGCAAAAAAATATGCTTGTTTATCCACTATGTCGATTAATACTAGACATAGTGGTAAATTTAAAAGAAAGTATGATCTTTCCTGAAGCAACGCCGTTTGACTATCAACTGGTGATGGATCGGCTGCAAGGATTTCGTTCTCCTCGAGACAAGCTGGGCCGAATATTTAAGGACGGATCGATCGTCAGGGTGAAGCAGGGTCTCTACGTCCCCGGTTGGCGAAGGGGGACAGAGATGCCGGTGGACCCCCTGGTATTGTCCGGTCTGGTCTATGGGCCATCCTACGTCAGCCTGGAAACGGCGCTGGCCCATTATGGGTTGATTCCGGAGCGGGTGTCCGCAATCACCTGCGTCACCTCCAAGCGCGCCAAGTCTTTTGAAACTCCTATCGGGTATTTTCGCTATCATCCAATCCACGAAAGGGTGTTTCCGGTCGGAGTCACCCTGCAGGCAACCCGGGGGGGATCCTATTTCCTGGCGGAACCGGAAAAAGCCCTGTGCGACCGAATTGCTCTCATCCGAGGGTTGAGCGCGATCAAGGAAGTTCACCAGGTTCTCGAAGACGACCTGCGCTTGGATATGGATGCAGTTCGTTCGCTCCGCCTTCCGTTGATTCAAACAATTTCCGACGCTTATCGAAGGAAAAATGTCCTGACGTTTCTATCCTGGTTGGACCGAGAGAAAAAGAGTGAGATGGCGTCATGAACCCCGCCCTCCGCAGTTTGCTTGAGCGATACCAGCCAGAAACCTCCGCCGATTGGGAAAATGCCCTTCGGGAAATCGTCCAGGAATTGGCCCTGCTGGGTTTATGGCGATCCAAATTCTTTGAGCATGCCGCCTTTTATGGAGACACGGCCTTGCGCATTTTTCATGGATTGCCCCGGTTTTCGGAAGACCTCGATTTTTCTCTCCTCCGCCCGCGGAATGATTTTGACCTGGCTTCATACCTGGAGGCGGTTCGAATAGAATTGGCCAGCTTCGGTTTCGCTTTCGCCGTAGAGCAAAAAGTCAAACGTGCGGAAACGGCTATGGAGTCCGCATTTCTTAAAGGGAATACCCGGGTGAACCTTCTCGAAATTGGTGCTCCGGCGGGAGTTCAGTTTCCCGCCAACCAGAAACTGAAAATCAAGCTGGAGGTGGATACCAATCCCCCCCCTGATGGCGAGGATGAAGTGCAGACTCTTTTAATCCCCATTCCATTTCAAGTCAGACTCTACCGCTTGTCCTCCCTCTTTGCCGGAAAACTCCACGCCGTGCTTTGCCGTAAATGGAAATCGCGTGTCAAGGGTAGGGACTTTTATGATTTTGTCTGGTATATCGGAAAGCGGGTGCCGGTCCACCTCGGACATCTCCAGCAGAGAATGGAACAGACCGGACATTGGGACCCAGCAACTGACCTGGATGAACCCTCCCTGAAAACCCTGCTGAGAGAGCGATTTGAGGCCGTCGACTTTGAGCAGGCTCAACGCGATGTGCTTCCCTTTCTTTCCGACCCTGACGCGGTTTCCCTCTGGGGACCTGACTTTTTCCTGGGCTTGATCCAACGGCTCACCACCGAAGGAGGCTGAATTTATGGCTGACGGTTCAATTGTGCATAAATGTGAATTTCATTTCCTAGGAGACGAATTGATCCTTGTCCTCGAAGACCCAAACCCCGGGCACATGACACCGAACCGGTCTTCTGGACAGACTGAGTAAGGACGGGCTCTATCCTCTTCTGAGGGGCGGGCGGCAAACCGCTGTCTAGCGGCAGTAGAACAGGCTGGGGAGCCCATTTTCGTTGACCGGATTCAGCCCAAAGCTAGGTTTTCTAGCGACTGTATCGCCTTCCCTCCCTGCTGATGCTTCCTCCCCTACCTGTCCCGGCGTCTTGTCACGCCGTAGTATTTGAAGGCGGAAGCCTTCGGGCGAAGACGGACAACCCCCACCTCCGCGGCTAACGCCGCTAAAAAGCAAATTCCTATCAGTAGATTAAAGCGGTGGCCATAGCGAAATAGAGCCATTCATAGTGGTGCTGACGATATCCGAATCACCACTATCGAACCACGTACCAGAATACACTCTATTCGGGCCGTAAAAGTCCGACTGACTTATCCCAGTATGATAAGTGAAACGCCAAGGACCTCCAGAACCACTTAAAAGAGAAATATCGACAATAACTTCTTTGATCGGAACAACAGACGAGAGAACAGTAGTCTGTCCGAAAAAATTAGAGCCTCCTCCTCCCACTGGCGTGGAAACTGTACTTGTCGTAACGCTAACGACGCCTTCCCAATCGACACTTCGGACCGTGACCAAATAACGAAACCCCACTCTAAATCTAAAGCCAATGTCTACTGTCCAAATATCCATCTGGGTTGGATCTGTTATGATATTTCCACTACCATCAAGTTGGTGGTAGTTACTTACCATCCCCATTTCCAAAGGGGTGTTGCTTTGGGCTTGGAGGGCAGTCGATGAACTAAAGATAACGATTAAGGCGAGGAATAGCTTGTTTTTCATATGAGGTGTTCTCCTTACTAAGTTTTTTAACCTGCTTCGATCTTTACGGAGAAACATCATAGTTGGTCTCCTCTGGTCGAGTCTAGTAAATTAGAAACGCCGAAACACTGAGGCATGAATTATTAGTACAACCCCCACCTCCGCGGCTAACGCCGCTAAAAAGCAAATTCCTATCAGTTTCAGTAAATTGGCAGGCCCCCTCGCGACGCAAGGTCGCTCCTACAGATTCCAAAACTTTCCCCTCTCAATTCACAGCTCACAACTCACAATTCACACCGTAGGATACTTCCACGGGCTCCGGTATGGTTGCCGCAACATATCCGCTGCGCCGGCATCTCCCTGGATCATCTCAGTTTCCGGGTTCCATTGGATCGAGCGCCGGCCCAGGCGCATCCCAATATTGGCCAGATGACAGATCGTGGTGCTCCGGTGTGCCACTTCAATCGGGGCCGCTGGCTCCACCCCATCCACAATGCAATCGATGAAATTCCGATAATGGTCATCGCTGTGATAGGCCAATTCGTCAGCATCGGAAAATTCCAGGTTCATCAACTCCCCGGAAGACGCGCGGTTCTGACTCCGGTCCGCAAACACCCATCCCGCGTCACCCTCAAAAGTGACTCCAAATTCCTCCTTGTCACTCACCTGCATCACCGTTCCGTCCGGGTAAACACACTCAAAGGAAAACTCCGTCGCCGTATTCCACAGGGGATCGGGCGGGAAGACGCCCTTGATGTGCCGAATTTCCGTGGGTCCGGAATAGTCCATCCCTAAACCCCATTGGGCGCAATCCACATGGTGCGCCCCCCAATCCGTAACCTGCCCCCCGGAATAATCATAGATCCAACGGAAATTGATGAGACAACGGGCCGGGGCATACGTGGCCAATGGCGCCGGGCCAAGCCACATATCATAGTCAAACCCTTCCGGAATCGGTGCAGGTGCTTTGAAAAGTCCCGTCCGGGAGTAATCCCGACGTCCGCCCAGTAACCCCACCTTCACGGTATGAATGTTTCCCAGGTACCCGTTACGGGCAAGATTGGTGGCCCGGCGGAAATACTCGCTGGATCGCTGCTGGCTCCCTGTCTGAAACACCACTCCGGTTTTGCGGACCACGTCACTCATAACACGTCCCTCATCTACCGTGAGTGAAAGCGGCTTTTGACCATAAATATGTTTCCCGGCCTTGGCCGCATCGACCACATTGAGGGCATGCCAATGGTCCGGGGTGCACACCAGCACCGCGTCGATGTCATCCCGAGCCAGCAGCTCCCGATAATCGTTGTAGGTGTCCACTCCGCTAAACGTCCCGGCCCGAATTTCCTTTTTGTATTCATCATCCAACCACCACTTCGCGTAGTCGCGCCCGCCCTCGGCATTGGCCCAATACCCCCGGCTCCGCCGGTTCACATCGCACACCGCCAGGATCTTGACGCGCTTATCCCCGATCACCCCCATGATATCATTCATCCCCTGGTTCCCCGTTCCAATCACCCCCACGTTAATCCGATTGGAAGGACTGGGTATCGGCTCGGCCGACCACACCTTGGGCTTCACCAGGGTGCCTCCCGCCATCGCCAAACCGGCATTGCGTAAAAAGGATCGACGAGAAACAGAGCTGGGGTTCGGGGTATCCATAACGAGCTAGCTTTCAGATCCCTCCCCACCACTCAACCCGAATCCTCCCACCGTTGAGAACCCTTTTCCTCCTAATCTATTTCTCCTTCCTTTTCCCTTTCAATTTCCATCCCTCCCCCCATCTTCCTAATCTTTTTCCCTTTTCTTTTCTTTCTCCCTTCCCCCTCCCCCCCCCGATCCTCCTCTCCATCTAAATCCACAACTCACCTCTCACAACGCACAACTCACATCCCGATCCCGATTACGATTTCGATTTCGAACATCCCTCCCAAAAAATGTCCTTTTCCCTTTCTTCTTCCCCCTTAAAAGCCACCCACCCTCTGTCATTGCGAGGAGAGGAACGACGAAGCAATCTCCTCCTTACCCATGAACATCCCCAAACCCTGAAAGCCGAACGATAAACGAAAAACGAAGAACAAAAAACGATGAACCAAAAACGAAAAACTCCCAACTCCCAACCCCATGTGACAACCAGGCAAAACCTCCCCACCAGTGAGTTAGATTCGCTCCCGCTCGATTGACCCGAGGCAAGAACTCCACTCGCTGTCACCCTATGGACAACCCCTTACAAGCAAAAATCGACGAAATGAACGGCATGATCCTCCAAGGTCAGCTCCTCGAAGCCTTTGAAAAATTTTACCACCAGGACTGTGTCATGGTGGACAAAAATCAGATCCTCGCAGAAGGGAAGGACGCCAACCGGGAGCGCGAAAAGGAGTTCCTCTCCAAGGTGACCGAGTTCCGAGGGGCCGAAGTGAAGAGCGTCGCCATCGGGGACGGGGTCACCATGGTGGAATGGCACTTTGATTATGATCATGCGGATTGGGGCACGATGAAATATGATCAGGTCGCCGTCCAACACTGGCAGGACGGTGAAATTATCCACGAACGCTTCTACTCTTTGTACTAGATGAGATCGGACCTGGTTTGTCATTGCAGGGGGAGACGCCACGAAGCAATCTAACCCCTCATTCTGACTACCGATCACCGACTACCGTCTTCCGTACTCCGACTACCGACCCTCGGCCTCCGATTTCCGACTTCCGTCCAATGACCTCCGACTTCCGACCCCCGATGACCACGGTCCTCTTCCTCTGCACGGCCAATTACTACCGCAGCCGCCTGGCTGAGGAAATCTTCAACCATTATGCCAGAGAGCGGGGCCTTCCCGCCCAGGCCGCTTCCGCTGGCATCATGGCCGATCATTGGCGGAGTGACAACCCAGGCCACATTTCGATGCACACCTTGGAGGCCATGGACCGATTTGGGATTTCCGCCTCCAATACGAACAAGGACCCCGACCAGCTCACGGACGCCATGGTCGATGCCGCAGACATCACCATCGCCCTCAGCTCCAAGGAGCACATCCCCATGATTCGGCGCTACTTCCCCCACCTCGAAAACCAGATCGAATTCTGGGAGGTCGAAGATGTGGAATGGCAGGACCCGTTGACGGCCACTGAAGCCATTCACCAACAGGTGCTGCGCCTCCTCGCCCGGGTGCCCGATCCCTCCTGACGAGGCGAGGATAGGTGGTTTCGCAGGGTAAGACACACCCGAGGCACCATCCCTAACCTGCTGCAAAAAAAGCTGACCACCTCTTGCTTTGCTCGGTCCCTTCCCTGCCACCATCAACACATCTCATCGAACCAACCAGGAGTCTTAGTATCTATAGCCCAATACCTTACGCCACTAAAAGCCTGAATTCCTTTCAGATTGCCCCCTTTGCTGGAAGGACTACTATCTACCGATGAGCGTATGACTCACAGTAAACCTACTGTCTTGTGACTGAATGGAAGATTCGGAAATAGTATTGGAGTTAGTGAAGTCCCTGTCTGCTTATCGGGAAGACTTCATATCCCACGCATATTCTACTATGGGGTTTCTCCTTCTGATTTTGGGATGGATCGTCACTTCCAAGGAGGCTAGGTTATTCATTAGTCAAAATCACCTTACGGCAAAAGCTGCTATCTTATGTCTAATCCTTAATAACATAGCTTACGCTGTTTTATCTTTCGTTGTTTTAGGTAGGATGCGTTCGATAGTGCAAAAGTTGGATTCAATCGGGGATTATAAGGTCTTGTATGGACATCATGAAATGTCCACTTGGAGCATATGGACTTATATTGGCATGCAGACCTCAGTGGGCTTAGTGATTATATTTGTTTTAGTTTCCGTTATTAGAAAAAATCAAATTGACCCACCACAATCAGGAGAGAATTCCCCGAACATAGTAGGATAAATGGCGCCGGTTCTGTGCCGCACGATTGGCAATTTGGCGAAAGTGGAGCCACGGATTTTCGCTATGTTACCCCAGCTGCTGTCTTCATCATCCCCTTCCCGCTATAATTCGAACCTACCCCCTAAATCACACGAATAATCCATAACTGAGGACTCCAGGAGATTGAATATTGTTTCCCATTGTCCCACCGCCATCTTCCTCTTAATCTCTCCGAATAAACCTGCATAACGCACGTCCACTATACTGTTAGACCAATTTAGAATGAAGAATATTAGTGCAAAAAAAGCGATTGATGTATTCTTCAGGTCGCTAGATGCACAATGTTTGGATGATCCAGAATTTGTAAAAATCGAGGGAAGCAAAGCCGATTTTATCCTACATGACCATAAAGTAGTAGTTGAAACTAAAATTTTGGAAAAGGACGTGGTGGGGATCCATAAGGAAAACCCGAAATATACTCGACTTATAAAAGATTTAGCGAAAGAAGGAATAATTCAATCTCAAGGATTGGTCCGCATTTCTTCTGACAAATTACCTGAACCCTATAAAAAGCGTTTTACAAATATTGTGGTAGGTCCAATGCGGGGGGATGTGAAAAAGGCTGGAAGGCAAATTAAAAGTACAAAGGAAATTTTCCGATTAGAGGATTATAAAGGCCTTTTGCTGATAGTAAATGAGGGTGATTCAGGACAAGATTTAAGTAATGTGCAAAGTGCTATGCAAATTGCACTGGGAAATGATCATTCAAATATCAGTGAAGTAGTTTTTACCTCATGTAATGTTTACTACTATCAAGCAGGATATTTAGAGAAATTTTTGCCTTGGATTAATTTTAATCGCCCAGATATCACTCCACCTCTTGGTGACCAAATTATAGATAAACTTCATGATTACTGGATTGCTTGCCTTTCTACTCTGAAGGATACCCCTATTAAAAGCAGAGGTAAACTGCCGTCTTCCGAAATTGGAAAAATTAAATCGTTGGCATTGAAAAATTTAATTGAAAGAAGGTCTAACAAGACGCGGGAGTCAACGCAGTCAGTCACTCGCCCTGACTGAGCAGGACGACCGCCTGACTGCGTCGCCTCCGCTTAGCGTTAGATAAAAGAATGTTTGGCCGTAAGAAAAAGATCACCTTTTCGGATGCCATTAAACCTCTAATCTCACTGCTTGAAAGAACGGGCGAAAAGCATTGGTTGGGGCACGTCCGAAAGCACCGAAGCGGAGGTTCGAGCTTCAGAAGCATATTCGGCGGGATGGGAAGCTTCAATGATTTGATTATTTGTCAGGCAAATGGGCATTCCATTGAGAAAGAGAGAGAAGCATTGGCGAATACTTGGCTAAGTTGCCTGTCATCGGTTTGCTATGCCCTTACACAGCAGGAAGAACTGTCCGCCCAAGACGCAGTTTCAGCGTGCGGAAGCTTAGGCCATCAATTACAAGGAGTGAGATGCCTTGAATGCGGAATCTCCCATGTGGCCCCGAGTAATCTGGCATCGTTTGAACTTCATCATAGAACAAGAAAGAGAATTTCTGAAGGAATCGAAAAAGGTAATCTCATGGGTGTGTTCGAAGAGGAATGGTTACGCTTCGAAGAGTCTGAGATCGTTGCGAAATATAGAGAAGCACTAGCTGCCAGCGACATTCATCAATCCGAAATATTTGAGATGATGCGACCTTGTCCCAAATGCGGAGGAAACGATACAGCAATTTATCGCTGGGATTGGACTGGTAAGAAGTTTACCCCAAGCTCAGACAACCTAAAACTAAGAAATCTAACAAGACGCTGGTCGTAACGCAGCCAGTCACTCCGCCTGCTGAGCAGGCTCCAGTGCCTGTCACCGTCACGACAGCTTAGCGTTCTACCCCAAAATAAAAGAATTTGAACAAATTAGGGGAACCCTGATTTAATCGTGCCGATGATTACTTTAGAAGATCTTAGAAAAGACATCCCTGAAATATGCGAAAAACACCAGATCGCATACGTGGATGCTTTTGGATCAATAGCAAGGGGTGATCAAAAAGAAGATAGCGATATCGATCTCCTGATTGAATTCGAAGAACCAAGAAGAAAGGCCATTTCCAAACGGTTTTTTGGTTTCATCCATGACTTGGAAGATATAATACCAAAGAAAAGTGGATGTATTGACTGAGGACTCCATGAGAAATCCATACCTCATAAAAGCGGTCAATTCGGACCGAGCCAAGATATATGGCTGAAGAGATTCCAAAATGGCTAAGAGATGCCAAGCGTGCATCTGAGAACATCCAGAACTTCTTGGAGGATAAATCATTTAGTGATTATCAAAATGACCTCCTGCTCCGATCCGCAGTCGAACGTCAATTCGAGACAATTGGAGAGGCCATCAAACGTATTCGAGAAAAAGATCAAGCTCTGCTTGAAGGGATCGAAGGTTGGAGAGGGGCCATTTCCTTTCGGAATATTCTAGCTAGCTCACGGTTATGATTCGGTAGCAGATGATATCGTGTGGGGTATGCTGCTTATTATATTATTAGTATTACAATACTGGATACAATTTAATGTAATTTCCCAGCATTCTAAGATATTTGGATAGTAGTAGATTTAACAACTGACAACTCGATTCAACGAAACGCAATGACATTTAAGAAAAAGATACTGGTACTTTTTCCGCTAGCCCTGGGAATTTGTTTTTATGCCATATCTTTAAGACCTGAATCAGTTTCCTTGATTTCGGATGAGAATCAATCTTGGTTTACGCCACTGTATAATGGGATATATGTGGTCGTGAGTGTCTATGCATTTCCCGTTACCTTTGTTAAAGGAATCTTTTTCGATTCCGCAAAACTTGTGGATTATACTTATTATTTGCTTCTTACTGTATATTCCCTTTCGTGGTCAGTTGTCTTGTATTTGAAAATCCACGACAAAAAAAGCTCAAGGGGTCATGCTGGAATGGCCCTAAGTTAAGGCAAGCATCCAAATATTCTAGCCACGTTGACAAGCAACGGGCCCTACAATTGGGCTTAGTTCGTAGGGCCTCCTGCTTGCA
>JANQKZ010000012.1 GCA_028280845.1 Opitutales bacterium
TGCAAGCAGGAGGCCCTACGAACTAAGCCCAATTGTAGGGCCCGTTGCTTGTCAACGTGGCTAGAATATTTGGATGCTTGCCTTAACTTAGGGCCATTCGGGATAGATTCCATTCCATGTATTCTGTGGTTTCCGTAGTTAAAGCCAAGGCACAGAAGGAGAATTTATTGGGAGGATGAACCGGACGACATATCCACGCCTATTGGCAGTTAGTTAATTTCATATCTTTCGTAGTTCAAAAAAAACGCTTATGGCCGAACACCTTCCGGATCCATCCTCATCCGTTTGCGGGCCCATTTACGAAAAAGCACCCGGTCTTTCCTCCGCCCGTTCAAGGTTTGCCCAATCCAGGTGGAGCGGACGAAGAGATCGTAGAGCACGATCGACACTCCGGCCGTCATGACGGATACCGCAATCAGCTTCAGCGACCAATGGATCGAAAATTCAGCCACCGCAATTTGCAGCCAGATCACGAGAGGTAGGTGAACCAGATACATCCAATAGGAAGAATCCGCCAGGTAGCGGACGACCGCATTGGGCCTATCGAGAACAGCTTTAAAGAGCCCGATACTGAGGAAGACCAGGGTCCACATCATCAACGCGTAGCTGAGGGCAAAGCCTCCACGTATCCATGCATAATAGGGGTGCCCGATATCGGTCTGGTATTGGGATAACTCGAGCGTCACCCCAATACTGACCAGGCAGAGGACGACCCGTCCCCAGCTTAACCGGGCGAATGCTTCCAGCATGGCGGGCTGCCGGTGGAGCAACCATCCCAAGATAAAGCACCCGCCATAGACCAGAAGGACGGGAAGGTGGGGAACGAGGGATTTGTCGGGCGTATCCATCCCCCACAGGTTCATGAACCAGAGACAGATGGCGGTGGGAATGGCGAGGATAAACAGGGAACCGCGGGATTGGGCCATCCAGACAACCATCGAGTCAACGTGGGGGAAGACCCCGTCATACAGCTTGGGCACAAGGCGAAGGAACGCCCGCCCCAGGAGCACAATGGCCGTAATCAACAGGAGGTAGTAGAGGAACCAGAGGTGCGTTCCCACCAGAAGGTCCTGGGGAAGCGTGCTGAGCGAAAGAAAACCCACCTTCAATCCTTCGAGGATATTCACCTCTCCCCGCATACTCGCGCTCCCGATCACCCAGGACCCGACAATCAAGGGGCGCAGGACGAACCATCCCACTACAAGGGGGATGGCTATCCGAATTAAGCGAGACTGGATGAAGGAGCGCGCCCCTTTACGGTGAAAGGTCATGTGACTGAAAAAGCCGGCGATCAGAAAGAATACCTCCATGCGGAACGAATGACTGACCAGGACAAACCCCGGGACTGCCGCCCCGGTGGATACGTCCATTACGGCCCAACCGATATAGATCGGCATGAAGGACAGGCTGGCATGGAAGACCACCCCGAGCAGGAGTGCGAAAGCGCGAACGGCATCGAGGTAGTCCAGGCGGGGAGGAGAGGCCAAGGAGGTCATGATTAATATTCCGGTGGAGGGTGATTTAATAAAAACTGATTTCGTCGATCTCGAAGGCGAAAGACTCCGGCTGCATCCCCACGGCCACCAGGCTCAAACTGACCAGCGTTTTCGGATTGAGCGGAATCTGCTCCGACCAGGCCCGTTTCATCGCGGAAAAGGGAATCTTCACTTCGTGGAAGTTACTGTCCCGCTGTCGGATAATGGGGGCGGCGTGATAGTCAAAATTGGTGATTTCCGAACTGTTGGCAGAGATGGCCAGATTGCCGCTACGCACGCGAATAACGAGGCGAACCCCCACGTATGCGCTCATGTCCTGGGGCTGCCCCTGGGGATTCAGCAAGAGCACGGTGCTGGCCCAGCCTGGCTGGCCCCGTGGTGGAGAGATCTCCCCCGTTGCTGAGAGCACTCCATCTTTGATCTGGTGTTGGGTTTGGGTCTTTCCACCCACTGAGGTGTCGTCCATGAACAGACGATCGATACCCAGGCTGTTTTGCTGGGGATCGTTGAAGTCATCGACCAGGGGACCAATCGGTTCGGTCTCTGCCGTTAACAGAGAGCTCAGGGTGAAGACTCCGGCCAGGGCGAGACCGGCCAGACGACGGGTGGAGGGTATGGATTTCATCATGATTTAAATGAAGACAGTTATGGTTTGCGTGAGAATGGATCTGCCGTCGCGGCTGATTTCATTCGGTGTTCGATTCTTAAGTGCCCGTCGTACCAATCGAGGTGACAGGGTTTTTGATTGTTTTCGGTTTTATGGACAGATTTCGTTTTTTTTGAAAAAATCTGTCACCTGCTGGCTAATTCCCGGCACTGGTTATTGGAAACGTATGAAAATCGAAACCAACAGTCTCGCCGGAGAGGAGCACAGTGATGCTTCCCTCGTCGCCGCATCTCTCGATGGAGATCGGCAGGCTTTCGGGAATATTGTCACGCGCTATCAGGGCTTACTGTGCTCCTTAGCCTACTCCTCCCTCGGTAACTTAAGTGAAAGCGAAGATGTCGCCCAGGACACCTTCATCGAGGCATGGAAGAAACTCGGGAACTTGCGGGAACCCGAAAAGCTCAAATCCTGGCTCTGCGGCATGCTCCGCTTCAAGATCAGCCACCACCAGAGAAAAGAGGCGCGCCAACCCGTCCGCCAAGCCGGAGAGCTCCAGGAAGCCGACGTGTTGGATTCGAATGAAGACCCCATTGAAACGGTTGCCATGAAAGCAGAAGAGCAGGCCCTCCTCTGGCAAGCCCTCGAAGCGGTGCCAGATACCTACCGCGAAACCTTAATCCTCTATTATCGGGAGCACCGGTCCATTGAACATGTCGCCAGCGAGCTGGATGTCTCGGAAGACGCCGTCAAGCAACGACTCTCCCGCGGCCGGAAAGTACTGCAGGAAAAAATGATGAGCTTCGTCGAGGGAGCCTTGGAGCGCACCGCGCCCACCCAGGTCTTTACCGTCGCCGTTATGTCCACCCTGGCCAGCTTGTCGCCCCCTACAAAGGCGGCGGGCGCAGGAGTCACTGCAGCTCAAGTCGGAACCGCCTTCAAGTGGGCCACTCTCGTCGCCATGCTGGCCTCAGTATCCGGCTTCATCAGCTCCTTCTTCGCCCTCCGGGCCAACCTGGACCAATCGCGCACCCAACGGGAACGCCAGACAATCATTAGAACCGTCGCGGTGTTCCTGGGAGTGGCCCTCGGCTACATCGCCGGTGTATGGGGCCTCCGACACTTGGCCCTGGCCGAAGTGGGACATGTCCCCACCCTCGCCTTCCTCTCACAGGGGCTCACCATCGGCTTTGTCGTGAGTTATGTAGCTATGACCTTTATCATGATGAAACGCATGCGCACGCTCCGCACGGAAGAGCGCCGGCGCCGACCCGACCTGTTTCAATCCCCCGAAGATCAACCCGGATCGAAGACGGGAGAATACAAAAGCCGGCTCAGCCTGTTCGGTGTTCCCCTCGTTCATGCCAAGTTCGCCATGGCGGAGGAAGGTGACAAGCCGGCTTTCGGTTGGATTGCCTTAGGTCACCAGGCCAACGGCCTCCTTTTTGCCTGGGGAGGAATCACTGTGGCCCCCGTTTGTGTAGGAATCGTCACCTTTGGCCTCATATCTGTGGGAGCCGTGGGCTTTGGCCCCATCGCCATGGGCACCGTCGGGGTCGGTATCATCGCCATGGGTGCCTCCGCCGTCGGTTATAAGGCATATGGCTCACTCTCTGCCCTCGGTTGGGAAAGTGCTTTCAGCCAGGCCTTCTCCATCGCCAGGGAAGCTGCTATCGGGCCCATCGCTTTTGCCAGGGAAGTCAACAACGAGACCGCCGCCGCCCTGACCAACCTATCCACCGTCGGCCAAACCTACGTCCTCATCCTCGCCATCATGGTAATCATGGTTCTCGTTCCCGTGATCTGGTACGCTAACAACGTCCGCAAACGCTTCCGCCAGCCCAAAGCTAACTAAGAGAAAGACTCCAGCCAAGGAACAAGGACACCATCTTAGGATAAACGAACGGGACCATCGATGCATTCGATAAAGGTAAGCAGGAGGGTGAGGCGCAAAATCTGCGATTCTTGTTTTTCGTCCCTTTCGTGTTTTTCGTCGTTCAACTCATCCTCTCACAGAGTTCCAAGGGCACAGAGGGAAATTAGAGGGAGTAGGAGGACGAAATGCTTCTCAGTCTATAGAACTGCTTTGCAGTGACGTGCCGCTTTCGCTCGATAGTGGCTCAAGAAAATCAAAGGCTGACCACCCAAGTATCCTTTTCCAGCCCGAGGAAGATCGCCAATTCCGCGACCTCCTGGCCCGCCGCCTCCCGGAAAGCCCGGTCCTTTGGTCGTTGGTCAACATAGCCAAAATCCACCTCGAGCCGGCTATCCACCATCGCCGCGTTGGCCCAGCCGATTACTGTGTCGCGCCACAGCACCGGCATGGCGTAGTAACCCAATTGACGTTTCGCTGGCGGGGTATAGGCCTCAAACCGATACCGCCAGCCCCACAAATGCTCGAAGCGGGACCGGTCGCGTACCACCGGGTCAAACGGCGCCAGAATCCGCAAGCGATCCGGGTCCCACGCCCCTCCGACCCGCTGGTCGATCGACAGGTAGTCCATCCCGTCCACCGGATCGAAGCGAACCTGCCCAGTATTGATCAATCCCTGCAAAATTGCCTGCCGGTCGCGAACCTGAGGCATCAGGTAATCAAAATGCCGCAACTCACTGATGAGAAAGCTGCGCGTCGTGGCCCCCATGGCCTGCAAGGCAGCCAGGAGGATTGCCTCAAACCGCTCAACTTTGGATAGGGACGGTTCCACCGGAATGGTGGCTTCATAGATCCGGATTCCCTGTTCCCGATGACACACCCGCAAGGCGCCGCGATCATGAAGCGCGTCCATGATCATCTTCGATGATCGCGAATACCCGCCCCAGTAGTTGCGGATCCGTGCTCCGCCAACCTGCGCCTCCAACTCCTTGGGATGCATGGGACCGTGCTTCCGTATCCATGCCAGGGCTTCCCGTTCAGCAACGGTGAGTGGCGCATCCTCATCTTTGGGATGCACGGTCTCCCACAGAGCCTTCGTAGTAAACCCATAGGCAAAGAGGAAACACTCCTCCAACCCCAGCCGCCGATACGATCGCTCCAAGCCTCCGGCACGGTACCCCTTCACCCGGTGCCGCAAAATCAAATCCTGTGCCCGCGCCGGGCTCCGAATCGGATCCGCCTGAACAAACCCCAAGCGTCGGATCGCCGCCCCCAAGGTCTTGGGTGCAAACAGACTCTGTCGCAAGACCCGTTTACGGAATTGATCTATCGTGGTGTTCATATGGTTGCATATATCCCCAACCGGTAAGTCGTATACCTCAAGCTCGATATGAAAAACATTTCTCCCACAGGGCCATAGAGCTCACAGAGATGTTTAATCCTTTCGCGTCTACTCGTGGTAAAAAACGAGGATGATGCAGATCGGAAACTCAATCGGTCTGCGACAGGGGCCCGTGGCCCGGAAAGATCGATTCCGGCCTTGGATTGCAGGTTCGTTTTTGAAATCTCACGCGAACGGACCAAACCACAGAGCTTGCTATCCTTACCGCCGCTAATCTGCATGCCTCCAGGAAAATCACTTGACATCTCAGTCCATTTGTCTGACTTTAGCCTCAAAATCAGACAAATTGTCTGAAAAAAACGGAAAAACCATGGTGAAAAAATCAATCAATGTAACGGAGGCGGAATTGGCAGTCTTGGAAGTATTGTGGCAGGCGGGGCCGAGCACGATCCGCCAACTGACCAATGCGATATACAAGGAAGGGACCAACAGCGAGTACGCCACGGTTCAGAAGTTATTGGATCGGTTAATGGACAAGGGCTGTGTCAACAAGAGCAGAGAATCCAGGGCCCATGCCTTTTCGGCCAGAATCAGCCGGGAGGAAATGATTGGAAGCGGCTTGGAGACCTTGGCAGAGAAACTCTGCCGTGGGTCCCTGACCCCCCTTCTGATCCATCTCACCGGCAAAGTACAACTTTCAAAATCGGACCGCGACGCACTGCGTCAATTGATTGAGGATTCCGAGCAATAAAGAAGGTCGTGCCATGAATCCAATAATTGAGTGGTTACTTTCCAATTCCATCGTGGCGGTGGTACTCTGCCTGTTGGGTGCCTTAGCCATGCGTGTCTCCAAAACCCCGGCCCTTGGCCATACCCTATGGGTGCTGGCCCTGGTGAAGATGATCACTCCTCCCCTGTTCTATCTGCCGGTGAATGTTGACCTTGGATTTTCAGTGCCCGAGAGCATTCCCCTCACGGAATCCGTCACCCAGGATCTGGCCATGGGTAGGAATGCCTCGATCCACAGGGAACAGATCTCCGCCTTTCCCAAGTTGGATCCTTTCATGCTCCTCTTGGGGCTTTGGGGGGCGGGAACGGTTGCTTGGTTTTTTCTATCCGCCCAACGATTGATCCGCTTCCGTCAGCTTTTGAAGCAATCCGATCGCGCTACCGGAAACCTGAACGCACTAAGCGAAGAAACAGCCAAGGGGATGGGCCTCCAAGCGGCGCCTGAACTCTACCTCGTGAAGGGTGTGGTTCCACCGATGTTGTGGGGATTTTTCGGGAAGTCCCTCATCCTGTTTCCCGAAGAGTTGATTCGTTCTCTGAGCCGTGGCGAAAGCGCCACCTTGTTGGCCCACGAAATGGCCCATTACCGTCGGCGGGATCATTGGTATCGGTGGATTGAAATCCTGGTCACCGGAACGTTCTGGTGGAACCCCGTGGTCTGGTGGGCTCGGAATGGATTACGCCAGGCCGAGGAAGAATGCTGCGATGCGTGGGTCGTAAGGACGATTCCCTTCTCTGCCAAACAGTACGCCCGGGCCATTGTGAAGACTTTTGATTTTCTTGCAGGAGAATCCACGCCGATCCCCGCTAACGCGTGCGGGGTCGGCGACCCCAATAACACCAAACATATTAGGAAAAGGTTTAAGATGATATTAAAATTGGACCCATCTCATAAAATGTCGTGGAAGCATGTGTTGATCATAGGTTTCACCGCCGCCGCCCTGCTACCCCTCTCCGGAATCGCCTACAACTCGGAATCCCGGGAAGACAATGACCGGCAGGAGCTTCCCCGTGAGTTGATAATGGATGACTACGATGCGGAAAGTGAAGCCTCCCTCCACGAACGAGTCAGGCGACTGGAAAGACTGACGAGTGAACTTCTTGCCGCCTTACGGGATGATGAGGCTACCCGTGACCGGAGGACGGAAGGCCGCGAGAGAACGAACCGGCAACACGAAGAACGGACCGAGGATGAAATTCGTATAGGGTTTTCTCATCCTCGCGAGCTGACCATTCGACAACGCGAGGAACGGGCCGAGCGTGAAATTCAAAATCTCCGCCGACAACAAGACATTCGCAACGAGCAACGGCAACTCCGCATACGCCAGGCTCAAAAGGAACTACAACGGGCTGAAGAACAGCTTAAACACATTCAAAAGCAGTTTGAGGACGGCTTTGTTGGAGAGGAAAAACTAGCCGGCGCCAAAGACTCGGTCGACGATGCGAGGATCGAGATGAAATACATGGAACTCGAACTCGAACTCGAACGGGAGCAGTTCAAACGTCAAATCCAGGAGCGGATTCGTGCCCTGGAAGATGAAAGCTTGTAAGCAGAAGGTTATCATACCGGAGGGACCGTCCTGAGGCGGTCCCTCACTATCTGGGGAACCGGAAACGAGGCTCATCCGTTCTAGTAACAGCACAGCTGGTAATGCTTTAGTTCCGGATGATCGATGCCGTATTTAGGCCGGGATCAATCTCATTTCTGGACGGAACACCGGGTCCGACCTTGTGCGGTTTCCCCTTTTTTGTGTTGCTATGGGTAAATCTTCTCTTCCTATGAATCGATCCCTGTCTCTCCTCCTGTCCAGCCTGGCCTATTCCTTCTTCCTCGGCGGCTCTCTCCTCGACGCAGAGCCTGTCCCCAAGTTGGTTCTCCTCTGGGAAACCGAGCCCATCTTCAGCTACCCGGAATGCGCCGTCTATGACCCCGAGCAGGAGGTGGTCTACATCAGCAACATAGGCGAGACGCCCAAGGATGTGCCCCCCAACGGCGACGGATTTGTCTCCGTGATGAACCTCGACGGATCTGTCAAAACCCTGAAGTGGATTCAGGACCTCAATGATCCCAAGGGCATGGATATCTGGAAGGACACGCTTTGGGTGAATGATCGCGACGCCATTGTCGAAGTCGATATCCCAAAGGATCAGGTTCAGCAGCGCCATGAGCTTGATGACGTAGTCTTCCTCAACGACATCGGGGTCGGCCCCCGAGGGCAGATCTATTCTAATGATGCCGACGGGCACAAAGTCCTGGCTTTTAAGAATGGCACATGGGACGTCTTTTGGGAGGACCCCGATGAGGGACGCCCGAACGGAGTCTGGGTGGAAGAGGACCGCATCCTCCTCGCTATGAACTGGTCCCACCAACTGATTTCCATGGACACCAAGACGATGGAGCAGACCGTCCTCCTCGACAACATTGGCGCTGCCGATGGCATCGAACCGGTTGGCAACGGCGGTTATCTCATCACCGACTACCTGGGCCAGGTCTTTTATCTTTCTCCCAGTGGGAAAGGAACCGTCCTCCTCGACTCCCGCGGGGAGCAACACACCGCAGACCTGGAGTATATCCCGGACCAACAGCTCGTCATCATCCCCCGGCACAAAAACCATACGGTAGCCGCCTACCGACTAAACTGGGATTGATCAAAAAGAAGGAATCAGGGGAGGGCTGCCTGGTATGCGGCCGGGATGCGCCAGTAGCATATGGGCCATTTCATGCTGTCGGGCCCAACCATGAAAAAACCGGCGGGATACCATCCCGCCCTCCCGATTCGGATTTTCTTGCGATGTCAACGCGGACGGTAGCCGCCCTCCATACAGCATCGGTCGTAGGGAACCTCCTTGGGAGGGCTGCATGGTATGCAGCCGGGAGGCCTTTATTCTTCGGAACCCGGCGAACGGGGCTATACGGCTTGCCCAATTTACATGGCAGAGGTTTCCAGTGGCTCGCCATACCCTTCAAGGCTGCGAACAGTTTGACGGCGGGATACCATCCCGCCCTCCCTGAAGAAAGTCTACCCAACAGTCCTCAGATCTGCGTCCGTCCGTGTCCATCCGTGGTCAAATCTCACATCTCAAAAAACACCTTCGCGTTCCCATAGCAGATGCGCTTTACCATATCGCCGACAAGTTCGTCATCATTGGGGAGGAGGCCCTGCTCCATATCATCCCCAAGCAGATTGCATAGGACCCGGCGAAAATACTCATGGCGGCAGTAGCTCATGAAACTGCGACTGTCAGTCAGCATACCAACGAAATGGGAGAGGAGGCCATTGTTGGAGAGGGCATTCATCTGCCACTCCATCGCTTCCTTCTGGTCGAGGAACCACCACCCGCTGCCAAATTGAATCTTCCCGGCGAGGCTGCCGTCCTGGAAGTTCCCGATCATCGTAGCAAAGAGATAGTTATCAGCCGGATTCAGGTTGTAGATGATTGTCTTGGGGAGCGCCTTGGCTACTTCTAAGGAATCGAGGAACTGCTGGCATTTCCGCGCCTGGGCAAAGTCCCCGATCGAATCAAACCCGGTATCAGGCCCAAGGTTGGCGAACTTCCGTGTATTGTTATTGCGCATACAACCCAAATGGAGCTGCATGACCCACCCCTTCTCCGCATTCCATTGTCCGACTTCCCGCATCAGGTAGAAGGCAAACTGCTCTTTCTCTTCCGGGCTGGCCGCAGTCCCACTGAGGGCACGGGCATAAATTCGTCCAGCAGTTTCCTCGTCACACTTGGCAAAGTAACACCGCTCCAACCCATGATCCGAGGCGCGGCCTCCCACCGCATGAAAGGCGTCATGGCGCTGCCGGAGGGCGCTCATAAACGCGGGAAAGGTCCCAATGGGCTGACCACTGGTTTCGGCTAACCGCGTGCACCAGGTCAGGAAACTGGCAGGGTCATCCACCTGCATGGCCTTATCCGGGCGAAAAGTCGGGATTACCCGGGTACCGATTCCCAAGAGCTGAATGGCCTCGTGATGGACCAATGGATCCGCCGGATCATCCGTTGTTCCCACCAGCGCCACCTTAAATCGATCCAGGATCTTGTGCGCTTCAAAGTCGCCCTCATCAAACTGGGCCTGGGCCCGGTCCCAGATGGCCTGGGCGTTATCCTCATGAATCAGGAGATCTATATCGAAATAGCGTTTCAACTCGAGGTGCGACCAGTGGTAGAGCGGGTTGCGCAACGCGGCCGGCACTGTTCGGCAAAAAGCCATGAATTTATCATAGGGTTTAGCATCCCCGGTGCAGTATTGCTCTGGCACGCCGTTGGTCCGCATGGCGCGCCACTTGTAATGATCGCCTTCAAGCCAGATATCAAACAGGTTTAGAAAGCGTCGATTCCTCGCCACATCTTCAGGAGGAAGATGGCAGTGATAATCAAAAATGGGTTCATCTTTGGCATAGGTATGATAGAGCCGGCGCGCAGCTTCCGTCTGCAACAGAAAATCGTCCGTGATGAATGACATAGTCCTCCTTTTGGGTTGAATCGTGGGTTGTGGAGAATGAAATGAGGTAAGAAACGCGAGTGGCTGGAATCTACTTGGGCCGAATGGCAACAGCCAGCATGCAGATGTCATCATCCAATTCATTGTCATGACAAAAATGATCCAGGGCCTGGGACACTGCTGAAATATATCCCGAGGGCGTGCTGGGAGCATGCTGGGTTAGGGCTTTGCTTAAACCCTGGATCCCAAACTCCTGCTCGTCCGGGTCTTCGGCTTCGATGATCCCATCGGTAAAGAGAAAGAGATCCGCCGCGGCCGGAAGCTCCACCGAGCCTTCCGTGTAGGCGCTGGATACTTCCAGCCCAAGGGCACTCCCGATCCCATCCTTGGGAAGCGATTCTACCGCCCCCTTCCCGCCGCGGTGGATCCCGATCAAAGGATAGGGATGCCCCGCATTGGCAAAGCGGATTAAGCCGACCTCCAAATCGATAACGAGGTAGGCGGCGGTCACAAAGCGAGGGAAATTTGGCTCATTCGCCAGGGTCGTGAGCTTCTCATTAAGAAAACCGAGTAGCGCCACGGGATTATCCAGATGCTCCGGAGCTTCCAGAATAAGGCCTCGGATCAGCATGGTCACGAGAGCTGCTTTGACCCCATGGCCCATGACATCGCAAATGATGATTCCCAGATGATTATCATCTATAGGAACCAGGAAAAAGAAATCGCCCGCCAAATGATGACTGGGCTCATATATAAAACGGGCCTCCACATCCCAATGTGTTCCGCTCAAGCAGAAGTCCCCGTTTTGGCCGAAATTGGTCGATAACAGCTTTTCCTGCAGTTGGCGGGCTACCCAAAGCTCAGCCTCCATCTGCTGGTTCTTCTGCAACAAGGCCGCCTGAGCGATTTGCGCCCGGTGTTCAGCCTCTTTCTGCTTGGAGACGTCCAGCGTCATCCCGACCAAACCGATGACCGCTCCCTGCGGATTCTTGAGAGGAACCTTGGAGGTCAGGATCCAGCGCCCGCCCTGCAGGGGGCTCTCATCGTAATCGATGCGATCGCGAATGGCCTCGGCCTTGTCCATAAGCTGAATGTCTTCCGCCTCTATCCGTAACACACGATCGCCCTCCAGGAAGTCGGAAAGCTTTTTGCCTTGAGACGCCCCGCGTGTCTCGATGCCCAGACGCTTTTTATACTCATCATTGATGAGCAGGTAGCGACCGTCTCGATCTCGCACGAACACTCGACAGGGCAGGATCTGGATAATCGTCTCCAGTAAGGTCTTTTGCCGATCTACCTCCATTTCCGCCCGCTTCTTATCCGTCACGTTGCGCGACAGACCAAAGGTCCCAATGATTTCCCCTGTCTCGTCGTGAAGGGGAAGCTTGGACGTGATATCCCAGGACTCACTCCCATCCTGTTGGAAATGGTGTTCTTCGTAAAAGTAATGCCCCTCACCGGTCCGGATAATATCCTGCTCGTCTCGATACTTGGCCGCGGCAAATTCCTCCTGGAAAAAATCAAAGTCCGACTTCCCCACCGCCTCTGCTGGTTCCGTGACCCCCAGGTGGATCGCCTGGGCATGATTGACCAGGGTAAACCGGCTTTGAAGGTCTTTGAAATATACATAATCCGGCAACAGGTCCATGAGCTGCTGGAAGTAAAGCTCATTGCGCTTATCCAGAGACTCCTTTGCCTCCATGCCATCCGTATGTCCCAGCTCGTAGGCAAATTGGATGACCTTTCGCAACTTCCCGGATGACACGGATACCTCGGTTTCCGACATATCATCCAAGTCTACGCCAAGGAGACTGATAACTCGATCCGCTAGGGCCTGTCTGGATTTATCAACTAGCACAAAATGGGTATCTTAGAATTCCTCAATGCAAAGGCAATGCCGACGGCATCGATGTGAATAATTTTACAACCCAAATAATTGGGGCAGCGCGAGGGAAATGGCAGGCACATAAGTGATTAACAGTAAAGCAATCACCATCGCTACGAACATGGGCATAAGCGGTTTGATCATCTTCGCAATGGTCGTGTTCCCTACACTACAGCCGACAAACAAACAGGTGCCAACCGGCGGTGTGCACAAGCCGATACACAGGTTGGCAATCATCACGATTCCAAAATGGACGGGATCCATCCCCAGATTGATCACGACGGGCAAAAAGATGGGCGTGAAGATCAGCACCGCAGCCGTCATGTCCATGAAGATCCCAACAATCAGCAGCAGCACATTAATGATCAACAGGATGACAATGGGATTCTCCGAAATCGACAACAACGCCTGACTCACACTCTGGGGCACTTGCTCATAAGTCAGAATCCAGCTCATCGCCTGACTTGCCCCAACCATCAGCATGACCACAGCCGTCGTTTTGGCCGCCCGCAACACGATGCGTGAGATATCTTTTATTTTCACCTCCCGGTAGATCACGGTACCCAGGATAAAGGCATAGGCCACGGCAACCGCCGACGCTTCAGTGGCCGAAAAAATTCCTTTCAGGATACCGCCCAGCACGATAATGATCAGCATCAGGCTGGGCAGCGCGGAGCCAAACCCGACCAGGACTTCTTTGACCGAAGCCACCTTTCCCGCTCCGACATCCTCTTTGCGAACCAGAAAAAAGCAGGCGATCATGATAAAGGATCCCATAATGATGCCCGGCAGCACTCCCGCGAGGAAGAGCGCCGCGACCGACACATTGCCCGCCACCACAGCAAATACGATCATGACATTGCTCGGCGGGATCAACAGTCCGGTCGTGGCCGATGTCGTGGTCACCGCAACGCTGAACTCCCGGCCATACTTCTTCTCCTCCATCCCCGGAATCATGGCCGATCCAATCGAACTGACCGCCGCGGCGGCCGAACCCGAGATCGCTCCAAACAACATACAGGTGATGGTATTGACATAGGCTAGCCCCCCATGGAAGCGGCCGACGACGGAGTTGGCGAAATCCATCAACCGCCGGGCCATCCCACCCTCGCCCATCAGCACGCCAGACAGGATAAAAAAGGGAATGGCCAGGAGGGGAAACTTCCCGATGCCCGTGGACAATCGCTGCGCCGTGATATAGGCCGAGGGCACTTCTCCCAGGGAAAAAATCGTCACAAAACTGGCTAATCCGATACAAATCGCGATCGGCACATTGATGACCAACAAGGCGAAAAAGAAAATCAGGATAATGAGTACTTGGGGGTCCATATCGTAATTAAAAATTGAAAACTAAAAAATTAACGAAGAGCCCTCGTAACGTCCGTTTGTGAGAAGATTTCAAATCTGTAATGTCGAATATGAAATCCATTCAATCCTCCAAGCCGTAGAGTTCATGCCCCTTCTGGGCGGGATGCTTACCGGTGAATAGCTCGATCAGGTGCTCCAACCCGAAGAGGACGAAGAACACTCCACTGATCGGAACAACGGTGTAAATATAGCCCACCTTCCAGCCGAGCGCCGGGCTGATCTGTCCCGCTTCAAGGGTCCGGGCTACAAGCACTCCTCCCCCATAGATCAGGCAGATGACAGCGAAGGCCAGAACGACGAATTCCACGAAAATCGCGGCCCATTTCTGCGCCACCGGGTCAAGTTTCCCCACAAAGTAATCCACCCCCAGGTGGCCGTTCTCCTCAAAGGTCACCGCCGCGCCCAAGAGCGATACCCAGATGAGCAAATAAATGGCGAGCTCCTCCGTCCACCGGCTTTGAGACCCCAGGACATATCGGGAAAAGACCCCCCACAACACATCGAGGGTCAACACAATGAAGGCCACCACCAATACAATCTCCAGGGACCGTACGAGTATATTTCGGATATGTTGGAGTGAACGATGCATGGCTTATTCGACCGCTTGGATCCGTTCAATCAACTCGCCGATAGGAGTGCCCTTGTAAGACTCCAGCATGGGCCTGACCGCTTCCTGAAAAGGGGCTTTGTCCGGATAGTATATGGTCACCCCTTCCTTCTGCAGGTTGACCATACATTCCTCCACATACTCCTTCCAGATGACCCGTTGATACTCTACCGAGTCGTTGGCCGCCTCCGTAATCCACGCCTGCTGTTGGGGAGACAGCGAAGACCAGATTTGCTCACTGAACATGACGATGTCCGGAATCCTCGAGTGTTCATCCAGGCTGTAATGCTTGGCCACCTCCCAGTGCCGGCTGTCATAGACACTCGGTGCATTGTTTTCCGCCCCATCCACCATTCCTTGCTGGAGCGCCGTGTAGAGCTCACCAAACGGTATCGGTGTAGCTGAGCCTCCCATCGTGTCGATCATGTCCATCGAAGTTTTGCTCCGCATTACACGAATCTTCAACCCTTCCAGATCAGCCGGGGTCAGGACCGGCGCATCAACCGTGTAAAAGCTCCGCGCTCCTGAGTCGTAATAGCATAAACCGTGAATCCCCACATCTTTGCCTTTCAGCAGCATTTCCTGGCCAATCTCTCCCTTGAGGATTTTCCAGTAGTGCTCCTCATCACGAAAAAGATAAGGCAGGCTGAATACCCCCATTTCAGGAATAAACCCCTCCATCGGGGCGGAGCTGGTCTTGATCATGGCCAGTGCCCCCCGCTGTAACTGCTCAATGGTCTCCGTTTCACTCCCCAACTGCCCGCTGGGAAAGACCTGAATCTCCACCGTACCCCCGGATAGCTCGTCCACGCGCTCGGCCATATACTCCATCGCTATATGCACCGGGGCAGCGGGGGGAAGCGTATGGGCTAACTTCAATACAGTCTTGCCCGCATTTCCTCCAGTATCCCGTATCAATACACTGAATACTGCAGTCGTCAGCACAGCGCCAACCGCTAAACCGAGCAACAGAAACGAAACGGATTTCTTATCCATGATTTATAAAACTAACACGTGTGGGGTCTTTCGCAATCCAAACTATTTTCTACCCCCTGTCCACCTTCAACGGAGGCTGCGGGAGAAAAAAGTAACTTTAGTATATCGCTAAATTAGCCATGAATGGATCCTTACCTCCTTTTTATAGGTTTATGCAATCCCTCACGACTTCTTTCTCGACCGTCTGGGCGGGGAATGGAAAATCCCTGCTAACCGTTATCCTCCTTCTCGCACCACAATGAACCCCCTGCTCCAATCCCCCTCCTTCGCCATCTTTATCTGCACCACAATCTGCCTCAGTGCACCTATCTCCGGTCACGGCCACCTGGACGAATCTCCTTCCCCAATTGGAGAGGCCTGGACCGGCAACGGACAGCACCGGTATACGGCCCGGGCGGATTGGGCGCATTTCGAAGATGGAGGCGATGTGGGATCGACCCATGGCGGCATTGCGATTGATCGCGAGGGCAATCTCTACATCTCCACGGACGGCCCCCGGGGCATTTGCGTTTTTTCGCCGGATGGCACGCTACTCAAAACTTTTGCCCCCGGTTATGCAGGCACCCACGCGTTGACCCTCCGCGAAGAGGACGGACGCGAAGTGCTCTATGGAGCCCATTTAAAAGGGCAACGCATCTTCAAGCTGGACCTCGATGGGAACCTGCTTCTCGAGATCAAGGACACCCCGGAGGCTCCCATCCCCGGATCCTTTAAGGGCTTAACGGCTATAGCCGTGGGCCCGGATGGACGCATCTACGCCGGCGTGGGATATGGCTCCAACCGCATTCATATTTTTGATGTAGAGGGAACCTTGATCAAGTCTTTCAATGAAAAAGGCGCTCAGCTCGACCAGACTCACACCTGCCATGGAATGGCCATCGATACCCGCTACGCGGAGCCTCGCCTGCTGGTCGCGGACCGGGAAAACCACCGCCTGAAGCATTATGATCTGGATGGAAATTTGATCAGTATTTACGCCACCCACCTACGGCGCCCCTGTGCGATGAGCATATGGGGAGACTATTGTGCCGTCGCCGAACTCCAGGGTCGCGTGACGATTCTTGACAAAAATGGAACCCCCGTCGCCTTCCTCGGAGACAACCCGAATGAGGCCCAGTGGGCCGCTTTCGAGACCGCCTTGGATGACATCCCTCCGGGAATCTTTACGGCCCCGCACGGCCTCAGCTATGACGCCAAGGGCAACCTCTACGTCCAGGACTGGAACCAAACCGGGCGCATCAGTCAGCTGAAGAAAGTGGAGTTTTAGCGTTCCTCATCTGTTAGGAAGGGAGGTAAGCCCTTTTTGAAGCGTTCGTAGTCCAAAGAATACGACCTAAAGCTCGGGGTCTAAAGGCTCGGGAAAGGCGTCCTCCGTCGGAGTAAGTTCTCCTCCGGGATTCGGCGCCTCCGCTGGCTCCTCCCCGGGCTCGGGTTCTGGCTCATAGGCCGGTTCTTCTGGTTCGGGTTCCAGGACCTGAGGTCGCACATCGGGCGCGGTATACCCACCGATATTGACTTGGGCGGTCTCGATCGAAATCTGCTTTTCCAGGGAGGCGATATCATCGCGGAGTCGACCAATTTTTCGGGCATCGGTCAGCGCCAATTCCAGAGCGTCGGCTCCAGATTCGCTCGCATAGGTTTGCCAGACGAAGACCTGGCGCAGGGACTCCATGTGGCTGAGTTGTTGGATACCTTCATCACCGACCCGGGTTCCCACCAGATTGAGCGACTCCAACTGGGTCAATCCTTTCAAATGCACCATGGCAACATCCCCGATTTTCGTTCCATCCAGTTTAAGGACTTGCAGATTTTCCATGGATTTCAAAGCGGCGAGGCCCGGGTCTGTCACGGCCGTCTGGCCAAGGTCCAACCGTTGAATTACCCGCTCCAGCGGCGCTAAATCCGCTAAGGTCCCATCCCCGAATGCTTCTCCCCGAAATCGAGCCACCACCTCCACATAGGGGTTGACTGGGTCCAACAACCTGATTTGCACCCCCGTGCTGGCTTCAAGTTCACGGCTGCGTTCGATAACCGCGGCACGTTCGGGAAGGGGCTCCCGATCATTCACTTTCAAACCCAATCGAGCGTAGAGGGTCGGCTCCATATCCCGGGGCAGGGCGATATCGGCCAGCGTAGCCGTTTCAGAGGCTCCGGTCTCCACCCACCATTCCATGAGCCGGACTTCCTCCGGGGTTAACTGAGGTTTCCCTTCCGGCGGCATGCGTTCCTCATCCTCCAACGGCAACCATAGCCGGAAAATCAGTTCGGAATTTTCAAGGTCTCCCGGCTCCACGGATGGCCCATAATCACCCCCTTGCATCAGGTGAGCGTAGCTGTCCAGCCGCAAGTCTCCCCTCATCTTTTCCTCGCCGTGGCAAGACGCACATTTATCCATGAGGACGGGATGAATAAAAGTGTCATAGATAATGAAATCAGAAGGGGCTTTTGCGACCACCGCAACCGCTTTACCCGCCTCCTCCACGGCCTCGGACTCCGGGTTTAGCGCTTTGAACAAAGCATCTTCGAGGTATCCCTTTCCATGCGTCAGCGACCCCCCGTAATGCCCGGCCATGACCATCACGACTATGGTCGCTACGAGGGTGAATCCATACCAGATCGGTCGGTTCCGCAGGATAAAGAGTACGACTCCCAGCACCGTAACGGCAATGCCCGTTATGCGGTGGTATAACAGCAACGCTTCCCCGTATCCGCCATCCATAGCCAGAAACCAGCCAAAAACCGAGGAGGCAATCGCCGAGCTAGCAAAACAGAACAGGACGAGACTCCTCAGCGATATCTTGCGGGTCTGTTGTTCGGGCGGAGCCTGCCAGCGCTCGACCCTATTCCAGATCTCCAACACCACGAGGAGGAAAAGGATCCCGATGGGCAGGTGAACGACGAGCGGATGGAGCCGCCCGGCAAAATCAAGCCACGCTTCCATTAAGATAAAATACCGTTAACCACATGACCATGCACATCGGTCAATCGGAAATCCCGCCCCTGGTAACGGTAGGTCAGGCGCTCATGGTCAATCCCAAAGGTCGCCAGCATGGTGGCATGCAAATCATGCACATGGACCTCCTGCCCGTCTTTGATAAACCGGTATCCCAGCTCATCAGTCGACCCCCAGGTGATGCCCGGCTTAACGCCCCCGCCTGCCATCCACAGGCTGAACGAGTTGATATGGTGGTCCCGGCCCGTCCCCCCCTGAGCCATGGGCGTCCGCCCGAATTCACTGCCCCAGATGACGAGGGTGTCATCCAACATGCCGCGCTGTTTGAGATCTTTGATCAGACCGGCTGAGGCCTGATCAACCATCCGGCAAACCTCCGGCATCCGATCATCCAGATTGTTGTGATGATCCCATCCACGATGGTAAAGCTGAATAAAACGGACGCCCCGCTCAGCCAATCGGCGGGCCAACAGGCAGTTGGAAGCAAAGGTACCATCGCCCGGTTCATCGATCCCGTAGAGATCCAGGGTCGACTGCGGTTCATCGGCCATGTCTGTCAACTCAGGCACACTCGACTGCATTTGAAAAGCGAGTTCATACTGGGAGATGCGCGTCTGGATTTCCGGGTCTAACCGCTCCCGTTCCTGCAGTTCATTGAGGGAATTGATGGCTTCCAGAGCCTGCCGTTGTTCGCTCTGGCACACCCCTTCCGGATTGCCCACATAGTGGACGGCCTCCCCCTTACTCTGGAAAGGTACCCCTTGAAATTTGCTCGGCAAAAACCCACTCGACCATTGCTTGGAGGAGATCGGCTGGCCCTGTCCACCCCCCGCTGACATAAGCACGACATAACCCGGCAGGTTTTCCGTCTCTGCCCCCAGTCCGTAAAGAAGCCAGGACCCCATACTGGGGCGCCCCTTGATAATGGATCCGGCATTCATAAAGGCATGTGCGGGATCGTGGTTAATCTGCTCGGTATGCATCGACCGGATAATGCAGATGTCATCGGCGATCGTCTGGGTATGCGGAAGCAGGTTGGATATCATCTGCCCTGACTGCCCACACCGTGTAAAATCAAAAGAAGACCCACGGGCAATCAATTCCGACCCTTGTAACTGAGCCAGCTGTTCCCCTGCCGTAAAGGATTCAGGGAAAGGCTGTCCGTGGATCTTCCGCAACATGGGCTTATGGTCAAAGGTTTCAAACTGGGATGCTCCTCCGGCCATGCAGAGATGGATGATCCGCTTTGCGCGCGGCATAAAGTGCGGACTGGTCAGAATACCCCGCCAGCGCCCGCTCGGGTTTGCCGCGGCTTTCAACACCCCTGGATTGAGGAGCGATCCCAAGGCGAAGGACCCCAGGATCCCGGCCGACTTCCCCAAGAAGGTCCTGCGGGATAAGGCCTGCTGGTTTGCTTGGAATTGATGAAGGGCTCTGGGGATATTCACAATTCAATACCTCACAATCGTTTCGTTTAAATTGAGCAGGACACGCGTGACAGCCGTCCAACTGGCCAGTTCGACAGGATCCAGGTGTTCGGGAGCCTGGCTGTTCCCGATGGAAGTAAAGGCCAGCGCCGCCGCCGCATCGCTTTCGTAATGCGCCTGACGCCCCGCGAAGAAATGAGTCAAGGTCTCCTGCTCCTCAACCGTAGGTTCTCGCCCCAGGGTTCTGAAAAACAGGGCTCGAACCCGATCTTCCACGTCCAGGTTGGCGTATTCCAATAACGAATTCTGAGCAAAGACCCGCGCAGCTTCGACAAAAGTAGGATCATTTAACAGGGTCAATGCCTGCTGAGGTGTGTTCGACAAGGTGCGATCTGCGGTACACTCCTCGCGACCGGGGGCATCAAAGTTAGCCAACATCGGGTGGAGGAAGGTGCGCTGCCAATGCATGTAAACCCCACGGCGATACTGTTGCTCATCCGGATCGGATTCATACCGGCGTATTGGAAAGTTTAAATGTTCATAATGTCCGGGCGGCTGATAGGGACGTACACTCGGCCCCCCGATGTCGTCCACCAGGAGCCCGGATACGGCCAGGGCGTTATCGCGAACAAACTCAGCTTCCAGGCGCCGCGCACTTTGCCGGGCAAGGAGCCGGTTATCGGGATCCAGGTCGACCAGTTCCGGGCGACCCTTGGCTGTTTGCCGGTAGGTGGAGGAGGTCACGATCAACTTGATCATCGCTTTGATGTCCCAGCCGCGTTCCACGAATTCGATGGCAAGGTAATCCAATAGCTCCGGGTGGCTTGGCCACTCTCCCTGGTTGCCCAGGTCATCGGTTACCGAAGAGAGGCCAGTGCCAAAAAACTGCTTCCACAACCGATTGACGAAGGTCCGGGAAGTCAAGGGGTTCTCCGGGTGGGTGATCCACTCCGCCAGATCGAGGCGCGTCTGCCGGTTTCCCTCGGTGGAGGATCTCAACTTCGCCATGAAGGCTGGGGTTTCCGGAAGCACGACCTCTCCCGAATCGTCCTGCCAATCTCCTCGTGGCAAAACCCGTATTTCCATCGGCTCCGTTGCCTGGGTCACCATCGTGGGCGTCCAGCCGTCGCGGCATAAGAGAATTTCCTTTCGATAGTAAAACCGCTGCTCATTGGGATCGTTCGCTAAGGGAATGCCGGTTTCCACAAACGCTTCGACGAGGGAATCCAGGAGGCCATCCACAGGATCTGTCGCAGGGGAGATCATTCCCAATGGACTTACCGATAGGCGCATGCTGCCGACATCCCGGGAACGAATTTCCACGACGATCTGGTCCCCGGGCTCGAGGTTCAAGACGCGTTTGGGGTGAAAGAGATAGAAAAACCCGTCATGCTGAAGACTGACGGCCGAATGCACACGATCCCATAAATAAGGGGCATGCCAGCCATTAAAATAGTTTCGCGTGGGGGCGCTCGCTTCGCCCATGGCCATGTCAATGGTTTCAAACTCCTCTTGCCCGTCGCGCTGAATCTTCCACTGAAGATCGATCTCAAAATACCCCGCCGGGTTCCGGGTGATGGACCCGTTATTTGCGGAATCGGGGACAAACTCAATTTTCAGAGTACCGATATCCCTTAGCTCCGGGTCCAGGTGAAAGGTGAGCGTATCTTTCCTCCACATGTCATCGTGAATATCTTCGCTGCTGATCGAGATCAGCCCGCCGTCCTTGAGACTGAGGTAATCCCGATCCCGGCTCGAGGTCGCCGAAGTGGGAACCTGGACCTCCCACCCGGTCGGGTGCTCTTCCAGAAATCCCTCCAGGGTATCCACCCAATGGGAAAACCGCTCCATCTCATTCGGGTCGTCCGCAATGCGGGCAGCGTGGTCGGAAATAAATTGATCCCACCCGCTTTGCAGCCGTGCCAGCCGTTGAACAAGGTAATCGCTCTTGACCTCGATCTCAGGGGGAAAGGGATGGTTATTGTTCCAGCCCTTTAATTCTGGCTCGGGTGTATAATCATAATCGCTATAGACCCCGAACTGTTTCACATCGGCAAAGAAAGCGGCGAGAGAGTAAAAATCTTTCGTTGTAAAAGGATCGTACTTGTGGTCGTGACACTCCGCACAGGCCAGGGTGGAGCCGAGGAATGCCGTGGATACGGCCCGGACCCGATCGGCGTTATACTTGGCTAAATACTCCTTTGCTTGGGCCCCTCCCTCACGCGTCATCATATTCAACCGATTAAACCCGGTGGCCACCAGTTGGTCCGCAGTCGGATCGGGGAGGAGATCCCCCGCGATCTGCTCCGTTAAAAATGCATCGTAGGGCTTGTTGGCATTAAATGCCTCAATGACATAATCCCGGTAGGGAAAGATGTTTTGCCCCTGGTCTCCATGAAACCCAACGGTATCGGCAAACCGGACTACATCCAGCCACGGTACCGCCATGCGCTCCCCAAAGTGAGGCGAGTCCAGCAAGCGGTCGACCAAGCGCTCATACGCGTCTGCCCGATCATCCGTCACGAACGCTTGCACCTCCTCCGGGCTGGGCGGCAGCCCGACCAGGTCCAGGCTCAACCGACGGATGAGTGTATGCCGGTCCGCCTGCGGGGATGGAGACACCCGGTGCTCATCGAGTTTGGCCAGAACGAAGGCATCGATCGGGTTCGACACCCAGTCGGGTTGGCTCACCACCGGAGGATCGACCCGTTCCGGAACCATGTACGCCCAATGCGGTTCATAAGCGGCTCCCTGTTCAATCCAACGGGTTAAAATTGCCTTATCCCGATCGCTTAACTGATGTAAATTATCCGGAGGCGGCATCACCTCTGAGGCTTCCGTCGCCATAATCCGTTTCCAGACCTCCGATTCCGCCGGACTGCCCGGTTGGATGGGGGTAAATTGGGATCCATCCGCCCGTATGATCGGCGCATGGGCTACCGCCTCCAGATCGAGCCGCAAACCGGCTTCATTTGTGGATTCATCGGCCCCATGACACTTAAAACAAGTATTCGAGAGGATGGGCCGGACATCCCGATTAAAGCGGATTTGCTCCGGCAACGGGGCAGCCACACCGAATCCCAGCATACCAAAGATGAAAACACCCGGCCACACAGACCGAGTCCAAAAAAGGGGACGACAGTTAAGCTTGGAGAACAACAAAAGGGGTAGAATTCCTGACCAGAAGAATAAGTTATGAATCCATAAGGTTGGCAAACCCTTTCCAAACTGATTGTTGAGCCCGCCTTCAAGCCACTTTCACATTTGACCCTGCTACCGCCGGTAAGCTAATTCCCTTCGATAAACCCTGATGTTAAAATTCCTCACCAGAGTGCATCGCTCCAAAAGTGATCGGGCTACTTTTGCCCGGTTCGCCACGGTGGGTGTCACCATATCCCTCATTGATGCGGGCGGGCTCTACATCGTAATGTCTCTTGGTCTCGACCCCTACCTCGGGCGGGTCTGCTCCTATGCCGCCGCGATGGCCGCCGGATATGTTTTGAACCGATATTTCACCTTCCACCATGTCGAAATCAACCGGGCTCTCTGGCACTCCATGGTGCGCCACTTCAGTGTACACGCAACCGGCGGGGCCTTGAACTTCGGGGTATACAGCCTGGTCCTGTTATTGGGTCCGCACCTCAACAGCTCGCCCAAGCCCTGGATCCTCCTTCCGCTTTTCGGTGTATGGATTGGCGGGATCGCCGGACTCTGCTTTAATTTCTTCTTCTCCAAGAAATTAGTCTTTGATAATTAACCCCTATGCTGGGTGTCTTTATCAGAAGCATGGGCCTCCACCTGAAGTGGTTCGGCCAATCCTTTGTCCAATCCTCCTCGGGGCTCGCTCCACTGAATGGACGCCGTCTGGTCTTTCTCTTCTTTGCCTATCCCGCTTTCGTCGCCGCCCAGCTACTCCATTGGCTAGGCCACCTCCTCGACGAAATTTGCTTTCCCGGCTACCGCAAGGTCGAGGTCAAAGCGCCTGTCTTCATCACCGGTATCCCAAGAAGCGGCACCACATTTGTCCACCGCACCCTGGCCGCCGATGACCAGCAATTCACCACCGTCTCGACCTGGGAAGCCATCCTTGCCCCTTCCATAACCGAGCGGAAACTGGTCCTCACCTTCACAACCATCGACCGCTGGTTCGGGCACCCGATCAAAAGACTGTCCCGGGTCGTCACCCGAAGGCTGTCTGGCGATTTCGACGATATCCACGAGGTGAATTTATCCGCTGCAGAGGAGGATTACCTCTGGCTCCTCCCTGCCGGAGGCTGCTTCATCATGTTGCTGGCCTTTCCCTTTTCCCCCTGGCTCAAACAACTGGGCATGTTCGACCGCATGGAAGCCTCTGCCAGAAATGGTCTCCTCCGGACCTACCATCGCTGCATCCAGAAACATCTCTATAACAAAAAGGGCAACCCGCGCTTCCTCTCGAAAAACGCCGCCTTCGGTTCCTGGGCCGGCGACCTGCTCCAGAAGTATCCCGATGCGAAATTCATTATCTGCGTACGAGACCCACTTTCCGCTCTGAGTTCGCAGTTAAGCTCGCTTCAGGGGGCCCGTGCCATCTTCGGCACCGATCCCCACGGCACCCACACCCCGGCCCTCTTTCGTGAAATATTCGCTCACAACTACCTGGGCCTGGGCCAGTTTCTTGAAACCTGTCCACCTCAAACTGCGGTCTGCCTCAACCAGTCTGAATTGAGAGCCGCATCCGCCGAGCTCCTCGCCGCATCCCTCCGACACCTTGATATTGAGCGCACCCCGGCCCTGGCCGCCGAGCTGGATAAATTGAAAACCCCCACCACCAGCAAACACTGCCACCAAGCGGCCGATTTTGGCTTCGAAAAAACAGAAATCGAAGATTGCATGGGGCCTGCATTTGGGGTGATTTTGAACTCCGGGCACCGAATAAAACCGCGATCTACTGGGCATTCATGAGTATGGACTCCATTCCAAAAAAGGCAGCACCTGCCCGCTCACCCAAAGTCATCCCGAAGCCCACCAAGCCCCCCTCCCCTGCCGCCGCTATTCGCGTGGCCTTCTTTTCCGACTCCCTGCCCGAGCGCAACGGCACCGGTGCCTACTATTTTGACCTGGCCCACCATCTCGAGGCTCAGGTCGAGGCCTTGGAAGTCTTCCAGCCCCTCCCCCGCGGCAAGCATTCCTTCCTCTCCCTCCCCATGCCCGGCGACCCCATGCAGCGCCTCGTAACTCCCAATGTGTTTCGCCTTTCCGAGGGCTATCACAAGCTCAATCCGCATGTTGTGATCTCCGTCACCCCAGGTCCGTTCGGCCTCTTTGGGCTCTACCTCGCCAAACGCCATAAGGCGAAATTCATCACCGCCTTTCACACGGACTTCGAGCAGCTCACCCGTATTTACTGGAATGCTTTTTCGCGCACCATGGCCAACCTGACCCTGCGCACCCTCAACCGCATTCTCTGCAAGAGCAGTGTCGCTGTCTTGATCAACAATTCCAACCTAGAGAAAGACGTCCGCCCCCTCGGGGCCAAGGCGGTCGAAATCATGGGTACCCCCCTCCAACCCGCCTTCCTCGATACCCCCATGAAGCCCCTTCCGCCCCAAATGGAGCGAATCTGCTTCGCCGGTCGCCTCGCCGCCGAAAAGAATGTCAACCTTATCATCGAGGCCGCCCGTGAGCTTCCCGATGTTGAATTCGTCATTGGCGGAGATGGTCCCCTTCGGTCCAAACTGCAAGCCTCGGCCCAGGGTCTCGATAATGTGAAATTCCTCGGCTGGCTCTCCCGCACCCAGCTCATCGAACTCCTCGATACCTCCAGCCTCTTGCTCCTTCCTTCCAAACTCGAAACCTTTGGATCCATCGCCCTCGAGGCCATGGCCCGCGGACGGCCGGCCCTCGTCTCCGCCAACGCCGGCATTCATGACTGGCCCATGCTCAAGGACGGCCTCTTTGCCCTCCAACCCGGCCAGTCCCTCGCCGACGAAATCCGCACCCTCCGTAAAATCCCCAAGGAGACCTGGCAGGAAAAGGCCCTCACCTGTCGTAGCGCAGCCGAACAACTGAACCACGAAACCATCGGCCATTGGGTGGAGCTCCTCAGTAATTATTCCAAGGCCGAGTGATCAAATCTGACCAGGAACCCCAGGATCAGGCGATCATTTCCATCCACGACCTGATGCCCCACACCATGGATCGCGTCGAAGCGATTCTGGATTGGTTGAAGGAAAAATCCATTCCGCCGGTCTCCCTCCTCGTCGTCCCCGGTCTCGATTGGAAGTCGTCCCAGATCGACCAGATTCGCGTGCTCGCCGCTGCCGGTCACCCCATCGTTCCCCACGGATGGATCCATCATACCCGTCCGCGCCGCCTCTACCATCGCCTCCATGCCGCAGTGATTTCCCGAGACGTCGCCGAGCACCTTGACCTCGACTCCGCCGGGGTCCTCGCCCTCCTCCAACGCTCTCGGGCCTGGTTCGAGAAAAATGAAATCCCGGTCGGCGATCTCTACATCCCGCCCTCCTGGGCTCTCGGCTCCATCACTCAGGATGATTTAAAAGCCGCACCATTCAGCCTTTTTGAAACCACCACCGGCCTGCTCACCCAATCCTGCCTCAAAATCCCCCTCCCCCTTGTCGGCTTCGAGGCGGATACCCCACTGCGCCAACATTTCCTCTCCTGGTGGAATAAGACACAGGTTAACAAAGCCCGGAAATCCGGCTTACCACTGAGGATTTCCATTCATCCCGATGATCTTAACCTGCTGCTAAGGCAGCAGCTCGAGGAAATTATCTCAGTGGATTGGGAGTTCATCGGCTATGACTCCTTCCGGGCCCTGCTCTAGAGCAATCTGCATTTAAATTGACGCGCTGGTGGGCTCAAACAGGGGAGCAGCGCAAGACGGTTTGGCACGTAGCGCACGAGACGTGCGTAAGTACCAAACTAACACCGCGACCTCCCCTGTTTCAGTCCATCCCTTCGGGACTTTGCGCTTTTGGTCGGCAACAGCGTTCCCTCCTTAGCAAAAGCCCTTACAGGGATTTCCGCTAAGGAGGCGCCTCGTTGAACGACCAAAATCGCAAGGCCAGCGTGTCAATTTAAATGCAGATTGCTCTAAGTGAGCAGATTAGGGCCTTTACCCCAGATAATTTTGGGTTGAAGCAGTTGCCAAAATGCATTTTATTTCACCCTTACTCGCTTCTGCAAATGCCTATGCCTCTCAAGGTCAATAAACAGGAAGCCCGTTTGCTTATTGTTTTAGGGATCCTCTGCCTCATCTTTATCATCTGGTTCGCCGTATCCAAATTGATCGGCTAAAGTCCCTTGCCTGCCTCCCTGATTCCTGCCTGAGCCGAGGTCCTCCCCACCCCGGAAGCATGCCCCAATCGGCAAAGCAAAACGGCCACCCCATCCATCCTGGCGAATCACCCCCACGGTGAATGTCAAAGCGGCAAGACGGAACCAGAGCCTCCTGCAATCCTGCTTTTTCCCCTAACGCTGATTTCCGCGCTCGTGATAACCAGTTGCCTGACAAGAAAATAAAGCCCGGAGTTCGATCATAAACGAAGCTTCGGTTGTGTGTCTTTTTTGTGGCCTGTCGTAGTGACCCCTCACCTTTGAGGCTTAGCGTAGCCACCCCCCGCCGCCGGTAACACCTCGATCAGGACCAGTTCCGGTGGACACATGAACCGCAAATTCGGCAGCCCTCCCGCATGCGTGCTCCCCACCCCGGAGCTGATCGATGCCCGGGTCGCCCCGATTTCCATAAACCCTCGGGACATGGACTTGGGAACCTCGCTTTCAAGGACGAGGGGGCCCAGAAAGGGCAACCGGATCTGCCCCCCATGCGTATGCCCGGCCAAACAGAGGTCAATCGGAAAGGCAGCAGCCTCCAGGATAAAATCCGGTGCATGCCCTACGAGAACAGACAACGCTCCCTCAGGCACCCCGGAAATCCACCCCTCAATGGTATCCACCCCGGTCTCTCGATAACGGGACGGGAACAACCCTAAGCCCTGCAAAGCAATGAACCCGCCATCCCATTCGATCAGGAAGGGGCGCACCCCTAACATGGTCACCGGTTTCAACGCGTCGGCAGGCATTTCATACAGGGGCCCATCCGTATCCCCATACGCCGAAAAGAACCCCACCGGAGGAGACAACTGACCAAAGAGCTCGACCAGCTTGGGAATCTCACTCTCTACGGTGAACGGGGGGAGAGGCTGCACCCAATCCCCCGTATTGATAATGATATCCGGATCCAATACACCGATCTGACGGATGATTTCCTCTTCAAACGCTCCAATCCCTCCCGATTGAATATCGGACACATGGACAATCCGAAGAGCTTCCGTCACATGAGGACTCCAGAATTGCACCTCTCGAATAACCAGGCGCTTCGGTTCAATTTCGGTAACATAGTGGCGGAGCCCGAGAAGCCCGCCTCCCACGGCAATCACCAGGAGACCGGAGAGGAGCCCCCAGAATCGAGGGGACCTCCCTTCACCCAGAATGGCTCCGCCCCCTATCAATAATCCAACAATCAAGCTAGCTAACGGCATCAACTCAAAATTGAAGCGAAACGCCCGCGCAATTATCGCAAAGTCCGGCGCAAACACCCCCTGCCGGATATAAACCAGGTTTACCCCTATCCACACGAGTCCCCATACCAGGAGTAATCCGAGAAACCACCAATTCCACCACCATCCCCTCCCTGTGCCACTCTGACTGCCCTTGTTCTCAGACATAACCCCATGTTAGAAAACTCCTTACCCCAACCTCCATCCAAATCGCCATCCTTTTGCGCTTACGCTTATGCTCTCGTAGTTTTTTCCCAGGAATCGTGACCTCCCGCCTTCCGCAGTAGCTTCAGCGAGGAAGGAGGCCCCTCCTACGGTCCGCCCCCGAGTTCCACTCACTCCCCCAAATACTGCAATATCCCCGCCTGCCGTGAACCATCTCAAAGCGAGGATATCGGCGAAAAAATCGAAGCCGGACATAGCGTAACCCTCCAAAAAAAGCCCCCTGACGAATCAGAGGGCTTTCCTTACGAACAGAGCTGAATGCTATTGGTGGACTTGAAAGTAAAGAGGCTCTTTTCGGTTTTGGCAATAATTAGTTCGGATATTTGACGCTGCAGCCATAGGGACGCGTGTTCGAGACCGGCACGGGCTCCCCGCTTTTTGAGGCCATTAATACCATATCTACATAATTATCAGCCCTTTCCACATCTCCGGCATTTGCCGAGGCGATGCTGTCAATCGCGCCCTGATAGATCAGGGTCCCTTCCGGGTTGATGATGTAAATGTGAGGCGTGGTCCGGGCGCCATAGGCTCTCCCTACCGTTCCTTTATAATCGAGGAGAATGGCAGTGGGCTTGGCTCCCTTTTTCTTCGCCGTTTTGTTGGACTTCTCCGGGGATTCATACGTCCCTGAGCCTTTCCCTGCCGAATTGATCGACAACCACACCACCCCTTTTTTCGTCCAGTCCTTCTGCAAGCGCTGCATATTGCCGGAACTGTAGTGTTTTACGACAAAGGGACAACCATGGTTAAACCATTCAAGGACAACATATTTCCCTTTAAAATCTGACAGATTGTGACTCATACCGTTTGTGTCAGTAAGGGTGAACGCGGGGGCGGCTTCCCCGGACTTAACCTCAGCCTGGGCTGAACCCAACGCCAATACGGCGACGGCAAAAAGGAGGGTGATCGATTTCAGTTTCATAGGTCTATGGGATTTAAGTTGAGAATATGTATCAACATGAGGCGTTTTTGTTCCATTTCAAGGTGCACAACCTGATTAAAAACCCGTTGGAATTCCTCCTCACCCTTGAAGAAAGCGCTAAAAGGTTCAGGTTGCATCAAGACACAAACGACTCATGCTAGCTAAAACATCCTATCCGGACTCTCCCTTCTTTCCCATGGTTCTGACCTGCCCAGACTCTGAAATTGATATCGCCACCGTGTGGCCGTCGATTGTCGAAAAAGCTCAACGAGCAACCGACAACGAGCCGGCTATGGTGCGGTTTATGAATGAGGCCGTGCTGCAGCGCGATAGCCTGGAGGAAGCCGTCGCCTTTCGCCTGGCCCGTAAATTCGGCAGGGTGAACAACACGGAACAGGACCTCCGCCGAACCTTTATGGAAGTGTTCGAGAAAGACCCGAATATCGGCGAGGAAATCCGCCACGACATCATTGCCATCAAGGAACGCGACCCGGCCTGCCCCGATTACCTCATCCCCATGCTGTACTACAAGGGCTTCCAGATTCTCACGAGTTACCGAATCAGCCACTGCCTGTGGAAAGAAGGCCGCCGGGAACTCGCTTACTATTTTGAGAGCCTCAATAACGAAGTATTCTCCGCTGATATTCACCCTGCCGCCCGCATCGGCTGCGGCATTCTCCTCGACCATGCCACTAGCTTTGTCGTCGGGGAAACCGCCGTCATCGACAACAACGTGTCCATCCTTCATGAGGTCACCCTGGGCGGAACCGGAAAGCAACAGGGCGATCGCCACCCCAAAGTAAAATCCGGCGTTCTCATCGGGGCCGGCGCGAAGTTACTGGGCAACATTACGATCGGCGAAGGTGCGAAAATCGGTGCTGGGAGCGTTGTCCTGGAAGATGTCCCTCCTCACGTGACCGTAGCCGGCGTTCCCGCCAAAATCGTCGGCCGGACCCCGGAGGAAAATCCGGCGGCCGAAATGGATCAACAGCTGGAATGCCCCCATACCCAGGAAAACGGCGGCGGCATCTAGCTGGTTTGAAACCGGATACCCTCAGGAAACGGAAATCCCGCACCCCGCATCTCATATCCCATATCCCGTATCTCGTATCCCGTATCCCGCACCCCGCATCTCGCATCTCGCATCCCGCATCCCGCATCTCGCATCTCGCATCCCGTATCTCGCATCCCGTATCCCGCATCCCGCATCTCGCATCTCGCCCCCCGCTACACAAAAATCACGCCTTCACAGAATTTGTGGATCCGACCACCGATATCGACGCGGTCCCCGCGAAGCCGGCATTGGAGGAGTCCGGTTCGTTCCGATGCCTGAAAGGCGACCAACTCCGTTTTTCCTAACTGCTCCGCCCAATAAGGAATGAGCGAGCAATGGATGGATCCGGTAACCGGGTCCTCCGGGATCCCATAGCTCGGAGCGAAATACCTGGAGACAAAATCATAGTTCGGGTCATCGCTCGCGCCGGTCACGATCAACCCCCGGGAGCCAAGGGTTGAGATTAAATCGAGGTCGGGCTTCAGGCTCCTCACATCGGATTCACTCATCAAAACGGCCAATACATCCATCCCCGTGAATACGGCTTTCATAGAATCCCCAAGCCAGGCCTTCAACGCCTCATGACCCGCTAACGGATCTACCGGCAACACCGGGAAATCCAGAGAGAATCGATCCTCGGAAAGGCGATTTACGGTTAAGGGGCCGCTCCGCGATGAAAAACACACGGAATCCTTTGCTGGATCTGCCTGAAGGAGATGTCCTCCGGTTGCCAGGGTGGCATGACCGCAAAGGTCTACCTCCCCACCCGGGGTAAACCACCGTAGCTGGTAGGCTTCGCCCTCCGTATGGGGAATATAAAACGCCGTTTCACTATGCTTGTTTTCCGCCGCAATATTCAACAGCAGGTCATCACTCAACCATTCCTCCAGCGGGCACACACCTGCCGGGTTTCCCATAAAGGGTCCCTCCGCAAACGCATCATAAACGTGGTAAGGTATCTTCATATCCCATTCCTTTTCTTAGGCGTATTCGTTGTTGTAATCGTATTGGAACAAAGAGACCGCTTATCCGATGCCGGAGAGCAAGGGAATTTCGAGTCACGACCCCGGAATGCTCCTTCGTCATAGTATCCCCTCACATTCATTCTCAATTTCACGGTTCACTCTGATGATGTCTCCGGGCTCCATCGGTACTCCATCACCTCCGCCTGCTGCCGGGCAGCCCCCACCCCATGCAGCTCGGCGATCAGAGCAAAGGCCGCATCAATCCCGGCTGAAACCCCGGCAGAAGTCAGGACCTGGCCATCCCGAACGAACCGGACATCGCGCAGCCAGGTCGTTTCCGGGTAGGCCTGCTCCAGTCGATCGATTGCCGCGTAATGCGATGTCGCTCGCAATCCGGACAATAACCCGGCCTGCGCCAGCACATGGGCTCCCGTGCAAATGGAGAACAGCATGGCTCCTCCCTCCGCGAGTCGCCGCAGGTGAGCCAGGACGGATTCATTCGAGACAACCCGAAGGGTACCCCGCCCGCCTGGAATCACCACCAGATCGGCCGAGACGACAGACTCCAAGGGCGTTTCCGCTCTCAGCCCGAGCCCGGTTCTCGCTTCGACCTCCAGGGACTTCTGGGCCGCGGCAAATACCCGGGGAAACCGGGGACGCCCCTGGTCATCCAGGCATTCGCCCAGCACCTCGAGCGGCCCGGCAAAGTCGAGCACCTCAACTTGATCAAAGAGCAGAAAGACGGTATTCATAGAGAGGCATCTAGGGAATAGTGTCAGGGAATCGCGTGGCAACGAAAAGATTCTTACCCTGGTCACCAGACACCAGGCATTAGGCACACACCGGAAATGGACCGCTATCTACTTCCGATGCAGGATCAACATCTGATTACTGCCCTTCAAATACTGGAAGGGAATCTCGACCACCTCGGCGCTGATTCCGTCGTCATTGAACAGGTCAATACGCAGCCGCTGGAGATGCTTATAGGGTCTGGCGTTGTGCCCCAGCAACGGGTAGAGGCGCACCTCTCCACCATGGTTCAAATCACACACCCGTGCCATTTCCCTGCACGACTCCAAAATGAAGGCATAATCAAAATGAGCGGCATAGAGAAAGAGGTAGTGGTGGTTGAGCACCAGGTCGAAGGAAGCGTCATTGAAAGGTAAATTGGGCAACTGCCCCGAAAAGTAGCGCCCCTGGGCCAGTCCCGCGGAGAAATCATGACTGAAGTGCTGGATGGCGGCTTCCCGCAACTCCCGCACAAAGCCAAAATCCTTCATGTGGTCAAAATTATAGAGCTCCGGATGCGCCATGGTCTTCTCCAGCACGATTTTCATATCTGCCTCGGCCAGGTGTGCCAGGGCTTCCACCCCCTGGTCATACATTGGATCCAGGGCTTTCGCCTGAATCCCTTTGCGGATGGCTTCGGCGGTGAATGAAGAGGCCCGGGCATGACAATCCAGCACCCGGCGTCCCGTGATCTGGTCGGCCTGAAAATTGAAGAACCATTCGTATTCAGCAAAGGTCCGGCCATAAAAGGCAATGCGATCAAAGCGGATCTCTCCTTTTCCTTTGGGTGGAGAATCGGGGTGGACCAGGTGGTCGGAGTCTGGGCTCATCGTGTCAAGCATGTGGGTGGGTTGATTCATGTCTAACATGGGGAAATAATGGATTCGAAATTGAAAAATAAAAAAGCCGGCTCTTTCAGGAGACCGGCTTGGCGCAAAAGGTTAAGGGCTGGAATGCCACTCAGGGCTGACCTTTACCATCGCCAAGCCATATTCCAACGCCACCAGTAAGCTGCAACTGCGTCGGACATGGCGCAGGTAAAGCGAAAAAAGAAAAACTCAGCGTTAGTGGGCATTTCCCAAGCAATGCACCGCCCCACTCCATTGTGCAAGAAAATTTTCCAGACTCCGCTCGCCGACCTCCAACTTCCGCCTCCCGACCACCGACTCCCGATCTCCGACCTCAGACCTCCGACCTCCGACCTCCGATCAC
>JANQKZ010000038.1 GCA_028280845.1 Opitutales bacterium
CTTCCCGTGTTTATCGTTCCCTGCTTCTCAAAAAGGAGAATCCAGCACGGCTGATCGGCTACCGGTCGATGCTCTACGCCCTTGGGCACACATACGAAATCTCCCTCCGCAAGATGTTGCTCCCCCTCCCGATACTGCATCGTAAACTCCCCTTTGAGCACATAAAATCCCTCATCGGATTCATCGTGGTGATGCCAGACGAATTCACCCTCTATGCGCGCCACTTTTAACGCGTGGTTATTGACCGTTCCCACGATGTGGGGCCTCCAGGTGTCTTCGATTTTTCCCAGGCCCTGTAGAATGGAAATGATTGGGTTCATGAGGATAACCTACTCCCCACCATGCGGCTGCAGCGATTCCTTTTATCAGATTTTCCTTTCATTTCCCCAAAAAAATGCGATCCAATCTCAATACTTATTGACACCGGTTCTCATTTTTTATCTGTGTGGTGCTTTGTCTTCCTGAGATAGGGTATCATTCCCTGTGGAAAAATTGATGAATATCACCTTAACGAACGCTTACAAACCCGGGTTAACGATGATGTTGACCGCCGCGATGACGGCCAGCGCCCCGGCCAATATAGAGGATCTTTCGACTTTTGAGGTCATAGGCTCCAAAGAAGCAGTCTGGGATCTGCCCGGCTCAGGTGCCTTTATCGAGATTCAAAATAGTGAAGACTTTCGCTACGACGATATCAACCAGCTCCTTCGGGAAGTACCCGGAGTTTATACGCGGGAAGAGGATGGCTATGGATTGTTTCCCAACATCAGCCTGCGCGGGGTTGATCCGGGTCGAAGTGGAAAAGTAACCATCATGGAGGACGGCATATTGATGGCTCCGGCTACCTACGCAGCACCCTCTGCCTACTATAGTCCCACCGCAGGTCGAATGGCTGGCCTGGAAATTCTCAAGGGATCAAGTCAGATTCAGTATGGGCCACATACGACGGGTGGAGCGATCAACTATATTTCTACACCAATACCCCAGAACCAACGGGGGTATGCCGAACTCTCCTATGGATCGAATAATGATCTGATAGGCCATATTAACTATGGCAACCGGGTAAGCAAGGGGGACCAGCAATTTGGGCTTCTCCTGGAGATTTACCACCGCCAGAACGATGGGTTTAAGACGATTCAACCCGCAGCCGGTGGAGGATATGCGGGATCGGACGATACCGGTTTTGATCGCACCGACTACATGGCCAAGTTCATGTGGGCGCCCAATTCCGATCATCGTTTCGAGGCCAAAGTCGGATACTCCGAGATGTTGGCCAACGAAACCTACCTCGGCCTTTCAGAGGACGATTTCGCGCGTGCTTCCACCGATCGTTATGCCGCCAGCCGTTTTGATAACATCGATACCGACCATTGGCGGACTTACCTCCGACACACCTGGAGCCCATCCACCCGATTTGAAGTCTCCACGACTGCTTATTACAATAAGTTCCACCGCAATTGGTATAAACTGGATAAGGTGAATGGCACCACCCTTTCCCAAGCCCTTTTCAATGATCACCCCGACTACCCTACCCTCGTCGGATCTACCGCAGGCAGCCTGAAGGTCAAAGCCAACAACCGCGACTATTACGGACAGGGAATCCAGAGTGATGCCGTTGCCCTGTTTCAGTCCGACACCATGAGTCACAAGCTGAGTTTCGGCCTTCGTTTACATGAAGACCAGATTCGCCGCTTTCAATGGGCCGACATTTACAACCAGGACGATACCGGAGCCATTGTGGGAGATCCCGCTTTCTCTGGCCCTGAAAATGAAGGGGACCGGGAACAGACGGTCACCGCCCTCGCTGCCTACATCCGCGATGAAATCAGGATTGGAGATTGGCAGTTCACCCCCGGCATTCGTTTCGAATGGCTCGATTGGGACTATTTCCGGGCCGACAGTAGAGATCCCGCCATCGAGGACTCAGGAAACCTCAACATGGTCGCCCCGGGAATCAGCGTGCAATACGCTAAACATGAAAATTGGACTGCATTTGCCAGCTATCACCGTGGCATCTCTCCGCCGGCTCCATCCGGATTGCGAAATGGCTTGGAGGAAGAAAAGGCAGATAGCTTCGAAATGGGTGCCCGGTTTCGTGGAAACCAGGGATTCTATGCAGAAACACTCCTCTTCTATACCGGCTTTCAGAACCTGATTACGTCGGAATCCGTCGCCAATGGAGGGTCTGACGCTAACATCGGAGAAGTGGATTCCATCGGGGTAGAAGCCCTCGCCGGAATCGATCTTGGCGAATTGAATGACTGGGGAATAGCAACCCCCATCTACGTATCTGCTACATATACGGATGCCACCGTGATCAATCCTACGGATGGACAGACTGATCCTGAATCCATCTTCTACGGCGCTGAGGATGGCAATCGGCTGCCCTATATTCCGGAGTGGCAGTTTTTCGCCTCCGCCGGATTGGAAGGTGATAACTGGGCCACTCAGCTGCGAGCGAGCTATGTCGGCGAACGATTTGGAACCGGAGACAATGCGTTGGCCGATCCTACTGATATCCGGGTAGGCAAGTTAGATTCCCATTTCATCCTGGATTGGTCGGCCAGCTACAGGATCTGGGATAATCTCACTGCCTTTGTTTCCGCAACCAATCTATTGGATGAAACCTACGTCGCCTCCCGGCTGCCCCATGGGCTCCGACCGGGTGCGCCACGACTGTTCCGTTTTGGGCTCCGGATGGACTGGTACTAATCCATTAGTCTTTCCTTTATTAAAAACAGGCGGCCGAACATTTGGATTTTGGAAGAGTCGAATTGACCTGAGCCTTGCCTCGGACCTCAATTCATATGCTCTTGGAATTCAAATGTTCGGCCATTTTTTATTCATGCTAAACATCCTGGTGTGGGTGACTTGCCTGAGCCTTCCACTTCAGGGAGCCCCAAACCCCTTACGGGTTGGCATCATCATCAATGAGCGTCTCCCTTCCATCGATGAGGAGCAAATCAAAGACATCCTGCGCCACGCTCGGAAGGAAGCCAACCAAGTCTATTCGCTCAATATCGAATATACCGCCCTGACCACGCACACGATGGCCGGCTACTTCGAGCCCTACCGGGAAATCGTTCTGAATAAACATAAAATTTTTCAGTACGCGCTCAATATTGATGGGGCCTCCATTATGGACCTCCAACGCGCCCTGCTCATTGAGTACGGCCAGGATTCCCTGGAATCCCTGCTTCCCTTTGTCCGGAGCGCCCTTCCTGAGCTAGGCGACCGGAATTTCACCAACAAAATAGACCTCATGGGAGCCCTCGCTGAGTTGCAGGTGCAGAAGCTCAGCCAGTTAAAAGCCATCCTCCTGGAAGATGGGCAGCCCCTCCTCGGTGGGGACAATCTACATCAATTCATGCTCTGGTGGTTTTACCTCCGGGAGCAGGAGGACTTCGATGTCATCATCACCAATCAGCTCCTGGCCAGCGCCGAGACCTTTCACCCCGAAATCCATGGTGCCGCTCGCGGGGGCGTAGCCACCGGCTTTGCCGGCCCAAGTTACAACCGGTATGGCGGGGCTGCCCTCGTTTCCCTGTTTCCCATCATCAGCTCCCTCGACTTTTTTGAGTCGGGAAGAGGCGGCAACTATTCCTCGGAGGAAGTCGTGGAAAGCGCCTCCGCCATCCTCCTCCACGAGCTGCTGCATCTCCTGCGCCACGAAAAGCACCAATGGAGTCATCCCCACTGCATCATGAATCCCACTCCAGGATTCCGCTACCGCGAATGGGCCGCAGATATCCGAAAAAATGGCCCCTGCCTGGAATGGCACGATCCTTCTCCGTTCCTTCAGAGGACCTTTGCTCAGTTCAGGGTGTTTCCTTAACGGGGCGAACTAGAGTGTTGGCTTCAGGTAAAAAGGCTGAGGCTCACGGCAAGCTTCCCTCTCAAAGTGAGAAACCAACTGAAAAGGAGGTGGAGGCTTCCGGATCCCGGAACCAGCGGATCTGAGGATTGGAGGCATCATCATTAAACCAAACCCGCCGGGGGCTTCCCCCGGATTTCAAGACAGGGAATGGAAAAAGCCATTTCCGATAACGACCCCCCTGCGCCCGTTGGCATGCCCCGTCCCCGTTTTTGGAGCAAAAATTCGGCAAATTTCGAACCGGGTATTAGCAGGGATTGCTTATTCAAATTTAGGGAGTTAATTCCAAATTTATGATCCGAAACGTCAACGACCTGGGGTCCCTCGGATTAGGTTTTCGGGGTTGAATATCACTTTTGATTAGCAGCCGGGTCATACCCGGCTTGAGTTCAATCTCAGGCAAATCAACCGTAGTAGATTGGACGCCTTCTACCTGTTGGACGGTCTCCCCATCAATTTGAATCGTGAAGTTGCCCGGCATGATGCCCGCAATTTTGAAGGAAATCCTCCGTTTGACAGGTTCTGACGTAGGGTTGTTCAGGTCATACCACCCCGTGGATTCTTGTGACCAGACCCAGGAATCCCCCTGCAGGAGTTCATCATGAGAGAACATGGGGCCCTTTAACTTATGGATCATGGTGATCTCAACCTGCGAGGGAATATTAACGATATCTACAAATACCTTGTCCCCTGCTTCAGAGTGAATGAAGTCAGAAGCAGGCAGGAGACTGGTTAATGATTGCAGGATCTTGGCAGCACGGTCTTCAAACCCATTCCGGTGCACAATTATTCCACGGAATCCCATGGCCCTGAGACTCGGGAGCATAACTTCAATAGATAATCTTTCTATTTCAAACTGCCAGTCATCTCGAGAACGGCCCTTGTTCGATCCATAGGAGAAGTGCCCTTTTTCAGAAAACAAGTATGTCCGAAACAACTCATAATCCGCTAATTTAAATCGATTTCCGCCTTCCGGAAAGACGATGACAGGGAGCATGAAAATCTTATCACCCATTTCAATTTTCTCATCAACCGCGGCCCCAAACTTTTGGTCAGAGAGCATTCCCTGAAAAACAGGAGAGGTGATACTATGGTCTAATCGGTTTTTACTGACCGGATAAATATCCCAGAGGCCGATTGCAAAAATGCCGACCAACACGGAGATCCGAATGCCCTTTCCCTTTATTTGTCGGAGCAAAAGGGGAATCGCAAAGAGACTAATCATGAGGATAAAGACCGAAAAGCGCATGCTCCCTCGAAATACCGTCAGTCCCATGAGCCCTACAAATAAATTGAGGCCACCGGCCAGGGAGTAGATAAGGATCCAACCCATGGAAATTCCCAGGATCTTTATTTGCCGGGTATCGTCCGAATTACCTCTGGCCAGAAAGCCCCAAATCAGAATCCCAAAGCCAATGACACCAATCACTCCAATGTAGGATTTCATGGCTTCGCCTACCCCCATCAACCCAATGGATGGATTATAATATTTGGAAATAGAAAACTCAACCAGCTGACTCAAGTTATGTCTGGCCGGGAGAAATAATTCAGGCAAGTGGAGTCCGTAAAAGAGTTGCCCAGCAAAATTTCGGGCCACCACCCCGGTATTTTCACCTGCTTCCCATCGGTAAGTGAGCGTATCCCACTGTGTTAAAACAAAGGAAAAAACAGCCAGTCCAATTCCCGCTAGATACCGGTAACGATCAGAGTGCTTAGCATAAAACTTGAATATAAAAACCCATCCCGTCAGTTGAAGGGTCATGTAGGTGTAGTAGGGGTTGAACAACCCAGTGCAGACAAAAATCAAACAAAACCTTATGAAATTTGATTTATCTTTTAGGTAGGAACTCTCCGCTACCCCACGGAACAATACGGCCAAGCCAGGTGGAATTAAAAAGGCATAGGTCAGTGTCAAATGTCCGAGGTTTCTCGACAGGGCATAATAAGAGATCCCGAAAAGAATGCTTAAGCAGGCGGATTCCAGGACGGATGCACGCAGGTGCCTTAATGCCCAATAAGCACCAAGGGCATTCAGCAGATGAGCGACCAGGAGTGCGATATTTACCCCCGGACCCAGGCCAAACCAATTGACTAAGTGTCCGCAAAAGCTGAATAACAAATCCTCAGTTTGGGGCGCGTCGTTCCAATTCCCCGTATAAGGAGCACCCAACCGTTCTGGAAACTTTTGGCCAAGGAAATTGACCTGTTTGGATTCCCCATAGGTTTTGGAGATCGCCAAAACCGCAATACCGTCCCCATTGTAGATGGCGGGGTATTGAAACGATTCTGGAGTGATCCTGTGGTAATAAAACGCGGCCAGAAAGAGCGTCATGAATGAAACCAATAGAAGGGAAACCCACTTCATAATTTCTGGATGTTTTGTATTCATTCAGCTTTCTTTTCTGCAAAAACTGGCATTGTGCTGGAAATCGTTTAGATGTTCAAACGAAACCATGGCCCCCATTGCTTTAAGTCTTCGGCCGACCCCGGGCTAGCCTATGTCTTTTAAAGATCACTTTTCTGGCCATTCTTCTGACTACGCACGCCACCGGCCGACCTATCCGGACGCGCTCTTCAGTTATTTGAGGGATCGTTGCCGTTTCCGAAACCATGCCCTGGACTGCGCGACCGGGTCTGGACAGGCAGCTCACGGGCTAACTCCCTATTTTCGTGAAATAACCGCCATTGATGCAAGTATGGAGCAACTGGAAGCTGCTCTTCCTCACTCCAAGATCACCTACAAGCAGGCCCCTGCGGAAAAAATTCCGATTCGGGAAGTTTCGGTAGACCTGGTCACGGTCGCACAAGCCCTCCATTGGTTCGATTTTGACTGCTTCTATGCCGAAGCAGCCCGGGTCTTAAAACCCAAGGGGGTCATCGCTATCTGGGCTTATGAGATGACGCGCGTATCGCCCGAGATCGATCTCATCCTGAACCATTTTTATAACCAGACTGTCGGTCCCTTCTGGCCTCCCGAACGCGCGTATGTGGAAAATCAATACAAGGATATCCCCTTCCCTTTCAAAGCGTTTGCCGCCCCTACTTTTTCCATGATGAAGCACTGGAACCTGACCCAGCTCTTGGCTTACCTTTCGACTTGGTCCGCCGTAAGACGCTATATGCAGTCCGGCAAGGAAGACCCTATCCCGGCCTTGCGGGATATGTTGCTCCCCTACTGGGGAGCGGAAGATAATGAGCGGTTGATCACCTGGCCCCTCATGATGAAAATTGGATCCGCATGAACCACCTGGCCCACGCCCTGTTCTCACCTGCCGACCCGGAGATTCAAGTCGGCAATATCATGGCTGATATGATCCGCCGGGACCCCGGTATGAATTTGGCCCCCGGGATACAGGCAGGCATCCAGCTTCATCAACGACTGGATCGATTTGTAGACGCTCACGAAGGGTTGAAGTCGGCCCGGGGTCTGATTTCCGATTCACGCCGTCGCTACGCTCCGGTTCTTCTGGATGTGTTTTTTGATTTTTATCTGGCGAGCCTATGGGAGAATTCCAATCTGCCTCCCTTAGGGACCCTTGTAGACCAGCGTTGCCGGGAGATGGAACGCCACCTGGAAACCCTGCCCCTCCACTACCCTAACGCCATTCGGCGAATGGTCATCAACCGCTGGATCACCTATTACGGAGACCCTCACCACCTCAAGACGGTAATCAATGGTCTCAGCCGGCGGGCCCGGCCGGGGAATCCCCTCCTCGGAGCCGATCTGGAATACAAAGGCCGAGAAGCCTTATTTCAGCCCGTGTTTAAGCAGCTCCTGGTTGACTTGATGTCCACGTTTGAAACCGATCCGCTGACTATCGAGTTTGGGGAACTCACCCCGGCTTAGGCTGGACGGGGTCCGCCACAAGCGGAAACCCTAAACGATCACTTCCCCGAGGAGCTGTGCTTCTACTAGCCCCAACTGTCTTACTACCCCGCAAACTTCTTGAAGATCAGGGAGGCATTATGCCCGCCAAAACCGAGATTGTTACAGACCGCTACATTAACGGACGTTTCAATCTTATTGTTTGGCACATAATCCAAATCGCAATCCGGATCCGGATCATCGTAATTGATCGTGGGGGGGATGACATCCGTTTCCAGCGCCTTGGCGCAGACAGCTGACTCAATTCCACCGGCAGCCCCCAACAGGTGACCCGTCATGGATTTGGTCGAGCTCATCTTTAACTGATAGGCGTGATCGCCGAACACCGATTTTACCGCCATGGTCTCGAACTTGTCGTTGTAGGGGGTCGAGGTACCATGGGCGTTGATGTAGTCCACTGCTGTCGGCTCCAAATCCGCGTCCTTCAGTGCCAGCTTAAGGCATCGCGCAAGGCCTTTTCCCTCCGGGTGCGGCATCGTAACATGGTGCGCATCGCAATTCGCGGCATAGCCAACCAATTCACAATAAATTTTAGCTCCACGAGCCTGGGCATGCTCAAGCGACTCCAGCACCAACACCCCAGCGCCTTCCCCCATAACAAATCCGTCGCGCCCCACATCAAAGGGGCGGCTCGCCCTTTCGGGCGTGTCATTATACTGCGTGGACATGGCCCGCATTTTGCAAAAACCTGCGTAGCTCAGACGGGTTACAGCCGCCTCGCTCCCCCCTGTCAGCATAATATCGGCTTCTCCATTCTGGATCATCCGGAAGGAGTCCCCCACCGCATGAGTACCCGTGGAGCAGGCGCTGACAATGGAATAGTTCGGACCTAAAGCACCATATTGAATAGCCACCAGGCCCGATGCCATATTCGAAATTAAAGAGGTGATCATGAAGGCCGATACCTTCCGCGGCCCCCCCTCAATCAAAGCTGAGGATTGATCTTCGATGGTCTGCATGCCCCCAATCCCTGATCCTATAATCACACCGAACCGTTCTTTATCGAGCCCCTCAACTTTAAGACCAGCGTCTTTCACGGCCTCGGCCGAGGCACCGACCGCCAGATGAGTAAACCGGTCATTCCGCTTCGCTTCCTTTCCATCCATGTATTGGGTGGCGTCGAAGTCTTCAATGACTCCGCCTACTTTACAGGGAAAAAGCTCAGGATCAAAACGGGTAATGGCTGTGATACCGCTTTTTCCAGAACAAAGATTGTCCCAGAAAGTATCAACATTCAGGCCAAGCGCCGTGGTAACGCCAAGACCAGTCACGACCACCCGTCGCGGTTGCGAAGGAGACAGCATAGTCAAATTGGGTTTTTAAAGCCGTTACTAACGGCTCGGAAATTTACTCGGAAGCCGCGCCGGACTTTTCCTTGATGTATCCAATGACATCGCCGACGTTTTGCAGTTTTTCAGCTTCGGATTCAGGAATCTCTCCCTTGATTTCGTCTTTAAATTCTTCCTCGAACGCCATGATAAGCTCAACGGTATCGAGGGAATCGGCACCGAGATCATCCAGGAAACTGGCCTCCGGGGTGACTTGCTCCTCGTTCACATTGAGCTGGTTGACGATAATGTCCTTAACGCGGGATTCGATGTTGTCTGCCATAATAAAGGAAGTGCTCTCAATTAAATTTCAAAGAGGGATCACATGACCATGCCGCCGTCAACTGTAAAAACCTGCCCGGTTATATAGGAGGCTTCGTCCGAAACGAGAAAGGCCGTAATACCAGCTATATCTTCCACCGTTCCAAGGCGTTTCAAGGGCACAAACTTGGTAATATTCTCCCGGGCTTCGTCGCCCAATTCCGCGGTCATATCAGTCTGGATGAAGCCGGGGGCCACAGCATTGACCGTGATTTTCCGAGCGGCAAATTCTTTCGCCAGGCTTTTGGTAAACCCAATCATTCCAGCCTTTGCCGCCGCATAATTGGCCTGCCCGGCATTGCCCATAATGCCGACCACGGACGTGATATTGATGATTCGGCCCCACCGGGTCCGGGTCATAGGTCTGGCCAGATACTTGGTAAAGGTAAAGCAGCTCGTGAGGTTGGTCTGAAGGACCGCATCCCAATCTGCTTCTCCCATCCGGAAAAGCAGATTGTCCCGGGTAATTCCCGCGTTATTAATAAGGATATCCACCGTGCCCTGTTCTTCCAGAACCTGTTCACACAGCGTTCTGACCGCCGCAGAATCAGCGACGTCCACCGGGTAGGCAACGGCCTCACCGCCTGCCGCATTAATGGCCTCGGCGGCTGAGCCACAGGAACCGGGTGACTTGCTTACACAGATGACCTTATAGCCGTCTGCTCCTAATCGTTCGGCAATGGCGCGACCAATGCCACGGCCAGCACCCGTTATCAGTGCAAGGCGTTTGTTGGTTTCTTCAGACATGTCGGGAAGATTTCAGGTTGATGCGGGAATGACCAGTCAAATGAGACCGTCTCCGGATTAATAGACATCCTTCTGATACCGCTTTTCCTGGCGGAGCCTTCTCAGATAATGTTTAGCTTCAGGACCGGCAGGCCCGCCATACGTCTGGATAATATCCATGAGCGCGGCCTCCACGTCTTTGGCCATCCGGCTGGCATCCCCGCAGATGTAAAAGGCGGCCCCGCCCTCGAGCCATTCCCAAATGGCCTCACCGTTTTCTCGAATCTTATCCTGGACGTAAATTTTGAAATCCTGGTCTCGAGACCAGGCCGTATCCAGTCGCTGCAGGACTCCCCTTTCCTGAAAAGCTTTGAGGTCCTCTTCATATAAAAAGTCACAGGACGCATGTTGATCTCCAAAAAACAGCCAATTTCGCCCCTTGGCTGCAGTCGCTTCCCGCTCTTGTAAGAATGCACGAAATGGGGCGATTCCAGTTCCCGGACCCACCATGATTACATCCTGATCTCCATGCTCAGGTAGTCGGAAGTGGCTCTTCGCCACGTAAACCGGCAAGGTGGGTTCATTCAATGGACATCGGTCCGAGAGGTAAGTCGAGCCTACCCCAAACCGTTCCCTTCCGTTGGTCGTGTATTTGACAACGGCGACGGTCAAATGGATCTCTTCCGGGTGTTGGGTGGGAGCAGAAGCAATAGAATAAAGGCGGGGGGTCAATTTCCGCATAAGGGCCACCAGCTTCTGGGCTGGAATTTCAACACTGGGATAATCCTCGAGCAGATCGGGAATCTCCCGCTCGGCTAAATACACTTTGAGAGCCTCCCGGTTTTCCCGGGACAGGAGATCCTTAATTTTCGCTTTATCCGTCTCATCCGATGCGAAGTCCAGCAGCCCCTCCAGGATCTTTTTGTTGGGGCTCGCCAGCGCCAGGCGGGTCTCCAAGGCTTCCTGGAAGGAAATCGGCTCATCGCCTTCCGCCAAGACAACCGGTTCCCTCCCATCCGTTTTTAACCTGGCCAGAATGGCCGAAACCACATCGGGATGGTTGGTGGGAAAAATCCCGAGGGAATCTCCCACGGTATATTCAATACCGCTACCGGCCAGGCTCACCACCAGGTGACGGGTATCCTTGGCTGAGCCTTCTTTATTGAGGTTGCGGTTTTCGACCAAAGTTGCCACGAACGGGTTTTCCTTGGTATATTCTGCTGCAGTCTGATTCATTTCAGCCATAAATCGATTGTTCTTTGGTCGTTACGTCTACTAGCAATTACCCAGCCCGTCTTTATGAATGATTTTTCAGAAAAAAACCAACCGAATTCCGGGGTGCGTCTCCAGAAAATCCTCGCCGAACGAGGCCTGTGTTCACGGCGCGAAGCAGATACCTGGATTCAGGAAGGTTGGGTCAAAGTAAATGGTCGGGTGGCGGAACCCGGCACCCGGGTAGACCCTGACAAAGACCAAATTGTCGTCAAGGGTAAAGGTTTGCCCCCCAAGGTGCGGGTAGAACCCATCACCCTGATCGTAAATAAACCCAAAGGTGTCATTTGCAGCCATAGCGATCCTCACCATTCTCACACCATTTACGATCTCCTTCCTCGTCGCTTGCAAGACCGACGTTTCATCTGTGCGGGACGCCTGGACAAAGACTCTGAAGGCATGCTGATCCTCACTACCGAGGGAGGCCTCGCCAACCGCATTATGCATCCCAGAAACGAGGTCATCAAGCGGTACCGGGTTCAGCTCAACCGGCCCTTTCCCCAAGACAAAATCCCTCTCCTTCTTGAAGGTAAAATGGTTGAGGGCGACCTGCTAAAAGCAGACAAGGTCATCCCTGCTCGGAGGGGAAAGGACGCAGACCTCAAGCTGGAGGTCCACCTGAATCATGGAAAGAAACGGGAAATCCGGAAACTCTTCGAAGCTTTTGGTTTCTATGTGAAAAAATTGAAGCGATTCCAGATCGGGCGCCTGGTCCTGAAAGGAATCCCTCCGGGCGGTCTGAGGCCCCTCACCCAGCATGAAATTGAATCCCTGCTCCAGTAGAACCCTTCGCTTTCTTACACCATCACCTCGAATCCGCGCATTATTCGATTGATTGGCCATAGAAATAACCTTTATCCCTATCTTTGAGATGTTTATGAAATTTTCCAGACGCCTGTGTTGCCTCCTGGTTTTCACCGGGGTCCTGACGCCCAACGTTCAGGCACAAGAAGAGCTCCCCGTCTTTCTAGAGCCGGACTCCAATCTGACCCCCATTGCCACCCTCGATCCGACCCAGATCGATATGATCGACACCCTGCCCGTCCTCGATGCCAATCTCGCGGCCCAGGGCTGGATGTTTACCGAATACTTCGGCACCTTCGTGGGTTTTGTCGATCCGGAAACGGTGACCAAAAGCCTTGGACTCACCGCAAATACTCCGGTCTATTTACGGCCGGACCGGAACAGCCCCGTGCTGGCCCTCATCCAGGAAAACGACCCAGTCGAAATTATTCGCGTGGGCACCGACTGGACAGAGGTGGAATTTAAGAAGCTGGTCCCCGTATACTTCCAGATACCTCAGGAAACGGATACTCTTCCCCAGACCGAAGATCCCTCCATGACAGGCCCGGCAGTTCTCCCTCCGGTAACGGATGCACCTATCCCCGTGGACCCCCTTAGCCGGACCACGGAAAGTGCTGAGCTGGAGGAGCTCGACCCCATCGAAACTCCACCCGTTATTACGCCCGGCGGTTTGGAAGAGGACGAAGCATCGCCCACCATTGTTCCCCGCGGTGCCCCTGCGGTCGACATCCCCAGAATGATTCAGGGAAAACTTCGTCCAGCCAATCGGGTCTTTGGCTTCGCCCCGAAGTATCGTTATGAGCTCCAGAGCGGCACGAAGAAACGAATTGCCTGGGTCGATCTATCCGAGGTCATGGTCCACTCCCTCTCGGATTACGAATTTAAGCAGGTCATCGTTTACGGAGAGATTGTGGAGCTCTCCAGTGGACCTCCGCTTGTTAAGGCAAAGACCATTCGGCTTCAGTTCTAATCGGCCCGCGGTCAATAACCTGCTAAGATGGTTGCCCCGGAGGATTTATCTCCCGAAGAAGCGCCTCCTGGTGGACCCGGGGAGCGACAATCGGCTACGAATGTCCGGGAGGCGGTATTTGGAGACGGAGGGCCGCTTCCCGCCGCACGGCTCGGCCAGCGCTTCATTGCCTTTTCTCTCGATGTCCTCCTGGTCGGGGCTTTTATCGGTCTAATCCTGTTTCGCTTTGTTCTCCCCGAGTTCTACCCCAGCGAATATCAGGAGCTCATGCAGTGGTACCAGTCGACCAGTGATTCTATTGAAGAAGGGGAAACGCCTCTACAGTCAATGGAACGGGAATCCCTTCCCGAGCCCATTTGGAAACTCATGCTATTTATTCAGAACTTTATCGTCATGGGGTTTTGGCTCTACTTTGGGGTGTGTGAATCCTTTTTCCAGGGGAAGACACTCGGGAAACGGGTATTCCGGCTGAAAGTGGTCGGCATTCGGAATCTAGGTCATCTCAACCTTGGGCCGGCCCTGTTGCGTTCGCTTTTAAAAACCCTCTGCCTTTTCACCCTCTTCCCGCTGTTCCTGATCAGCTTCGTTCTCGTCTTTTTTGTCAAGTATCGTCGCGCTGGACATGACCTCGTGTCGCAAAGTATTGTCATCGAGGATAATTTGGAAATAGTGGAAGCCGAATAAGAGATTAACTCGCCCTCCAAGAGTCTCGACTTTTCCATCCGGAATGGCCCACACTATGGTTTCCCATATTGATTAAAAGCGCCATTTTATGAATTCTTCGGAAGTAACCGAGAACGAACCGAAACTGCCAACCACTTCCAGGGCTCCCTGGTCGTTAGCCCAAAAACAGGCTCCAAAAATCCTGGTAGTCGACGACCAGCCCATAAATATCAAGCTGCTCCAGCGTAAATTGGAACGGCAGGGGATGGAAGTTACCGTTGCCTACAACGGCAAGGAATGTCTCAAACAGGTGGAAGCCTTTACCCCGGACCTCATCCTGCTCGATATCATGATGCCTGAGATGGATGGCATTGAAACCTGCAACCATCTTAAAAGTAATCCTAAGACGGAGACTATTCCAATCATCTTCATCACAGCCAAGGCGTCCAAGGAAGGAAAGCTCGAAGGCCTGGGAGCAGGAGCCGTCGACTATATCACCAAACCGATCGACCTCGATGAGACCCTGGCCCGGGTCAATACCCAGCTGCGGCTTCAAGATATGTTCCGCGAAAACCTCGAACTCCAGCGCAGGCTGGGAGAGACCCGACGCTCAGCGGCAGTGGGAGCCATCACCCAGGGCATCGCTCACAATCTGAACAATCTACTGGGAGTAGTCGTTGGCTATCTCGACCTGATTAAGGCAGGGTCCAAAAGCCCCGACATGGTTGAGCGCAGTGTGGGGCTGATGGACAATGCAATTGATCGCATGGTCACCATCATCCGCCAACTGAGTTCGATTGCCCGCAATGATCGCCTGGAACTCAAACCGATCAATCTCCGCGATCTCATTATTGCCTCAGTCAATCGCTTTAAATCGGACAACGGAATCGAGACGGATATTCAGATTCAATCGACGGTCCCCGCAGATTTTAAGTTGAGTGCCAACCTCGAAGTATTTGAGTCGGTTCTCAGCTCAATCCTGATCAATGCATGGGAAGCGTACGGAGACGATCATGAGGGTCCACGCCCCATCGAGGTCATTACCGAAATTGTTCAGGAATCCCGCCAACGCGTCCTCATGATGTACATCAACGATGAAGGTCTTGGCATTTCCCCGGAAGTGGCGGAAACCATGTTTGAACCCTTCATCACCACTAAAACCAGCGTAGGTCGGGGCATGGGCCTTACCATCGCCCGCCACGCCCTCCGTAATTTAGGCGCAGATATCTACGTAGCCACCCGCAAAGACACGGGTGTTGTCGCCCAGATTCGCTATCCCCTTATCTGAGGCTCCGCCTCAGAGTGAAAAGGATAGGCTAATCATCTCTTTGGGGTGTCCGCATTTTTCATTTTCACTTTCACTCCTCAAATCACCAACCTAAGCTGGCGGTATGATCAAAGTCGCATTCTTAGGCGCTGGACGCATGGCGGAAGCTATGGTTCGAGGGATGATTGCCCAACAGGCTTGCCGACCCGAAGAAATTGGGTGCATGAGCGGATCGGGTAAAACCGCCCGGACCCTCGCCGAGGCGACCGGTATTCATCATGTGCCGGACATGCGGGAACTGGTCACCGAGGCCGCCACCTCCATTCTCGCTTTTAAGCCACACCAGCTCCAATCCATGCCCCCATCCCTGGCCGATTGGACCGCTGGCAAATGTATCATTTCTGTGCTGGCCGGAATCCCGATCCATCGGCTTTTTCACCAGTTTCCTATGGCCGAAAACATTATTCGAGCCATGCCCAACACTCCTTCTGCCATTAGCCAGGGAATGACCGGGTACTCATGGTTAAAGGCACCGGAACTTAGCGCCGAGAGAATCATCGAACAGGTATTGGTGCCACTCGGACCAGCAATTGAGGTGGAAGAACGACTTATTGATGCGGTCACGGGCATCAGTGGCAGCGGAGTAGCCTTCGTTTTTGAGTTTGTGCGGGGGCTTCGCAACGCCGGAGTCATCCAGGGCATCCCAGAAGACAAAGCCCATACCTTTGCTATTCAAACCCTCCTCGGAGCAGCTATGCTCTTAAAGCAAACCGGACAATCTCCCGAAGACCTGATCGCCCAAGTAGTTTCTAAGGGAGGAACCACTGAGGCGGGTCTGACCTACCTCAATTCTGAAGGATTTGAAGAGCTTATTCACGGGGCGGTAGCGGCCGCCACCCACCGGTCTCAGGAAATTTCCGGGCATTTCCAATAAACCTACTGGAAGTGGATCGCCAACCACACGGCATCCATACTTACCGCTGACACTCGGTGCCTGAGATGCGACGGCAGGTAGACTGCGTCTCCCGCTTTTAATTCAAGGGTCCCATCCTCAAATTCCAACGCAGCCGTTCCCATTGCAAGTAATACCCATTCGTCCACGTCCTGATCATACCAAAAGCCCGGCTCACTGGCTTCGCCTCGGGATATGATGTGTTCCAGCCTGAAGGCTTTACCCTGGAGTAAATCCGTGAACGTTTCCCTGCCTTCTTCTCGAGTGGCTAGGCCTTCCGCAAATAAGTTTTGAACCTGGGGTAACATGACTCCGGATTATCCCGTAGATCTTTCAGCGAGGGCTTTCTCTTCAGCAACTGAAGCGGGTTCTGACAGGCAACCAAAGACTGGAGAGTATACACGTATAGCGCTCATTGTTCCATCATACCCCGATAATGATAGCCGAACCATCCCAAAAACAGGGATACTGGCATTACTTCGGAAATCAAGGGGTTCACACCCCAAGAGGGGAACAAATAAACTGAGCGAAGCTTCTGCTTCTTTCTTTTGGTTCAGCTCATGATCTTCATAATGCAAATCATGAAAATTTCCATTACCCCGCTGGTTCTCGTGTTCCACCTATCACTCTGCTGCTGGACCTCGATCCTTTCGGCCGCACCCATTCATATTGCCCCGGATAATCCGAGTGGAGTCTATAAAGTGAATGACACCGTGGTCTGGACGATCTTGCGTGACCTGTCCGTAAAAGAAGTGAACTACAACGTAAAGCGGGGCGGGCAGACTTCAGTTGAATCAGGCCGTCTTGAATTTGTGGGGAATCAGGCCACGCTGCAGACACCATTCAATGCCCCGGGTGCGCTTCTCCTTGAGGTCTCCTGGACCGATGCTGACGGCGAGGAGCAACGCGCCCTGGGGGGTGCCGTTGCTAGTCCATCCGATATTCTTATGTCTCTGCCCCCGCCTGAGGACTTCAACGAGTTTTGGGAATCAAAAATCGAGCAACTCCAATCCATTCCCCCCAATCCGAAACTGCATAAAGTGGAACTCGAAACCGGGGAGAACCGGATCAACTACTGGAAAATTCGAATGAACCATGTTGGAGGATCACAAATCCGGGGCCAAATCGCCCGTCCTGATGAGGAGCGTCCCTACCCTGCTCTCCTCATACCGCAATGGGCCGGCGTCTACCCTTTGCAAAAGGAATGGATCACCAGCTTTGCGGATCAAGGATGGCTGGTTCTGAATATCCTGGCACATGATCTCCCCATAGATGAGGAAGAATCCTATTATGAAACCTTGAAAGCAGGCCCTCTGGGCGACTACTACAGCATCGGCAACACCGATCGGGAAACTTACTACTTCCTGCGTATGTATCTATCCTGCTACCGGGCTGCCGAGTATCTAACCCGGCGCCCTGACTGGGATGGGCAAACACTTGTGGTCATGGGCGGCAGCCAGGGGGGGCAACAAGCCCTTGTCACTGCAGGGTTGCACCCAAAAGTCACCGCCGCATTAGCCAATGTGCCGGCAGGCTGTGATTTAACCGGTGAGGAAGTGGGGAGGCAGAATGGCTTTCCGACCTACTTTTGGAACCCGGGAATTCTAGATTCTCCAGCGGTCAGAAAGACCGCCCGGTATTTTGATGTCGGCAACTTCACCTCTAATATCCAATGCCCCGTTTTGGTTGGCATCGGGCTCTTAGACGAAGTCTGCTCCCCGGAGGGAATTTTTGCGGCTATTAATGGTATCCCCGACCAATCCCGGGTCGAGCAGGTCATCATGCCCCAGGCTCCTCATGGAAACGTCGATGGGGCCCAGGAAGCATACAACCAGAGAGCCAACGAGGTCTGGTTACCTGCCCTCTTAGAGACGAATACACCACCAACTTGGTAGGGCTATGACCCTCTCCGCATTCCAGAGACGGAGTCTCGGACATAGCCAACCTCAATATACCTGAAAGAAAAAACTGAAAAGACCAGGCTCCCCATAAATTTGCTTTTAGCCCAGCTCAGGCCTTCAAATAAACACCATGCTCAGAATAGCTACGCTGAGTAGAATCCACGTCACCATCACGGCCCAATACAGGATCGGGTGCTCCTGCTTGGAAATCGGTTCCATAAAATGAGTCGTTCCATACTTCAGGTCGGGCAGTACCCACATCAGGAAAAAAATCCCCCAGGCCCATTCTGCTTTTGTCGCCAGAATAGTATAGACCATAACTAAGCCGGTGATGGCTCGCCACTTAATCCGGCCCTCAAGCTTCGGTGGGTAAATCTCCGGCCCTGATCTTTTTGTATCCGCCTCGGACACGAGAATCCCCGCTCCTTGCGGGTCCTCAGCGACAACATGGGTTCCGCTTTCATTTTCGTATGTGATGAGGACCTTTCCACCTTCGGCAATGATCAACCGCTTCGCCGCACTCAAGTCGGACACCGTGAGACGAACTGCCCAGTACTCTTTCTCCCCTTTCTCCGAATTCGGTGCAACCTGCAGGTAGGCTACGTGTTGGCCTCTTTCATCCTCTACCGCGTAGCGATTCCCACTTTCTGGTTTAAAACTCCAACCAAAAAGCTCCGCATAAAACCCGGAAACCCGATTCAAATCACTGACAAACAGTTCACTCCCACCCCATTGTCCTGCCATCCCTATCTGAGGTGGACTATTCAACTTCTCGCCCTCATAGCAGGTGAACCCAGCCCCGGCGGGATCCCGGATCAAGGCAATCCGTCCACTCAACGATTCCTCTTCTAATTCGACTTTTGCCCCCAAGGTCCGCGCCTTTTCCACCACCCTGTCTATATCCTCTACCTTGAAGTAGGTCATCCAGAAGGACGGCATCCGGATCTTCTGAAAGAAAGCAGGCATCTCGTAAATCCCGGCGACCTCACGATTACCAGACGACCCAATGCTATATCCGCTTCCATCGTCCATGGCATGGAACGACCAGTGCATCAATCGACCGTAAAACCGGCGGGCTTGCTCTACATCGAAAGTCGATAGATCCGTCCAGATACAGGTCACCATGGGAGGGTTATTTATTCTGCTCGAAGAGGGGACGGAATGGGATGGAAAAGCCCTTAATTCAGTGGGTAAACCTGAAGAATTTCGGTTCCATCCCAAGGTCCACGGTTCCCTAACTCTTCGCGCAGCGAAGTCACTTGAGATTCCAGAATAGGTTCGTAAGCATTGCCCCAGGCATTGCGCACATAGGTCATGACAGCAGCCAAATCACGATCCCGGCGAAAAGCAGGATGGGCTCCGAATGCCGGCATATTCCCATTGTATTGGTTACCCTTTACTTCAATCGGGCCAACCAGGCCATGGAGCAGGATAGCGATCAACCGATCAGGATCGCCATCCACCCAGCGCGAATCCACTAAAGGCGGATATACCCCCGGCGACCCCATTCCACTGGTTTGGTGGCATGTAGCACAGTTGGCATTATAGAGCCTCTCTCCGCGAGGAATTAGCCAATCCAGGGAGTCGTAATCAATCGGAACCTGGGAGCTGGGATCCACCACCTCGAAATCCGTGGAATAGGCATACCATTTGAAGTGGCCGGAATTCGCTTCAAAATAAATCCCCGCCCAGAAAGTCAGGGCACAAAACACAAATAGCAGGTAGATGGGAATGGGAGAGAACCCCTCAGTAGGCTCTTCTTTCTCACGCATGAGCTGGGCGTGAACATCCTGCAACGAATCATCGCCCAGTTTGGCATGCTCAAGAATCATGTGCTGATCCTCAGGGGCAGGGGCTCCGGGTCTTTCTTCTGTGGTTGACATGGGAAATAGTTAAAATCTTTGAGCGATTGTGATGCGTGCAGGTTATTCGGGCAGCTGAGCTTCAGGGAGGGAATAGTCCACTCTCAGGCTGAGAAGGTACTCCACCAGGGCCTCGCCTTCTGCGGTGGGGACGACTTCATAACCGGGAGGAGGAGCCGAGGGATGCCCATTTGGAATATTGACTACTAACTTGTCCGGTTTGCTCCCGACAGGTCTCACTTCATAAAGGAATCTGAACGACGGCATAAGAGAACCCGGAGAAGTAATTGTGGGATCCCATAGGTGAGAGTGGTGCCAGTCACGGCCGGCAGCGTCAAACAGACGATTACCTACCGCTGCCAGGTCGGGTCCGGTCCGCATGGTACCTAACAACACGCGATCCTGGAGAACATAATCACGGGCTACGCTACCCCGCAGACCCCAGTTGCGAGCAATATCGTTGCCGAACCCTTCGTGCCTGACCTGTTGGGAATGGCAGTACATGCAACCCAGCGAAATGTAGACCTGCTTACCCTGTTGGGCCAGGCCAACGGGCGCTTGGGGGTGTAGAGTTTCACCAGGGGCCGGTACCCCTTCAACCTGAATGGAGCTACCGTCCTCTTTTTCCACCGAGGCCATCACTCCCGTGATGGCATCACCCGTATTTGGATTAACATATTGTTCGGTAGCGGGCTCCAGAGCTCCCAGCTGCACATGGCTGGATAGCACGATCCCAGTCCAGCTGAAGGCTATGCAGAAGAAGATACCAAGAAAAAGGAGAGGAAGATTTTTCATGTCCTATTTACCTCCTCCTACAGATTCGCCTTGCAGCAGAGTTGGACCTGACGCTTCAGGTCCGGGTTGAACGCGCAGGAGAATCCAGGCGAAATTAATGGCAAAGGCCAGGTGTCCAATCGTCAGCAATATGCCCGAAAAGGAGCGAGACATTAACCACGGTCGAGTATTCTGCATAACCTCCAGGAAGGTATAAACTGGAACGCCATCCTCCGTCACTGCGTTGAGCTGCATACCTTGAATCCAGCCTCCAACATGCAGACCGACCAGCATCACCCCAATACCAATCGCACAGCACCAGAAGTGAATTCGAATCAACGTGGCGGATGGCCATTCGCGATAGATCAGACGAGGCAACATAAAGTAGATGGCCCCGAACATAATCATGGTGAAGAAGGCATATACCCCATGGTGAGCGTGGCCTACGGTGAAATGAGTAAAGTGGGTGATCTCATTGACGTCTCGGAGCGACATGGTCGACCCGATCAGGCTAACCAGGGTGTAGGACATAGCCCCAAACACCACAAAGCGTAAAGTCGGACTTTTCCAGACTGCTGAATGCTCACCAACCACGGTTAGGTGGTGGTTAACCGCCGTCACAATCACAGGGATCACCATCATGACACTGCCCACGATACCGGCAGTCTGCAACCACACCGGAATCGGACCACCAATCAGATGGTGCACCCCCGCCCAATTATAGAACAGAGCCAGCGACCAGAATCCCAGTATCGACAAGTAATAACTGTGGATGGGCTTGCCCAGCACTTTGGGTATGAGGTAATAGGCCGCAGCTAATCCCATAGGGGTCATCCAAAGCCCCAGGACGTTATGGGCAAACCACCAGTTAGTGATCGGTTGAATCACGCCACGAGCCGGTGCGAAAATGATCATAGTCTGCGAGACAAAATATAGCCAGGGGAACCAGAACAGCGCTCCCAGGATATACCACTGCGACACGTAAACGTGTTCCCCTCGGCGATATCTAAAAGATACGATACCCCACACCGCGATCAAGGCGTAGGAAAGGGTCAGGAGCGGCACGACGTTGGGTGGCATTTCGATCCATTCGACCGAGGTCATATCTCCGGCCAAAATCCCGTATATACCTACCGTCACCGCAATATTCCAGAACACACCAGCCGCATAAAGGAGCCCACCATGGCGGATTGGAGCCCGGCAGAGCCTGGCCATTAACCAGAGTCCAACCGCAAAGATCACATTATTCGACCAGCCATATATCATGGCGTTCAGGTGAGCAGAACGCACCCGGCCGAACGTCCAGAAGGCCGATTCCGCCATGAATTCCGGGGTGTGACTCTTGATAGCAGCCATCAGCGCGAACACGGTCCCCGCCAATAGCCAGAGCACGGCAGAAATCAAAAAGAGGAGAGCAGGTCCGCGCATCGAACGATCGATTACGGCTAGCTGGATCTGCTCAGACTCGCCCCGCCCTTTATAAGGGTTCAAGGCCTTGGTAAATGCTGTGGACAATGCGCTCATGCTATAACCGGGTCCCCTCCTGTTCGGGTTGGATTCGGCGGGGCCGATCGATGTCTCTCAACTTACGTTTCCGTTGAGGAAATGCATCCTGGGTGACACCTTCGGGTTCATCCTCATCAAAAATAACGCGGGACCCTTTATCAAAGTCTTTTAACTGCCCCTTCTTGGACGCCCACATCAATCCATAGACGGCTGAGGCAAAAAAGGCCAAGCCCATGAGAAAAATAATAACAAGGTAAACGTTCCAGGTCATTCAGGTTGAGGGGTATTATGGGGTTTTAGCTTGGTAAGCCTTAACCGTGAGCTCCATTGCGTCTTTCAGGGGCACTTTATAAACTCCTTTTTCGGCATCGACAACCTCAAGGGTATCGACCTTCGACGCCCAGGCACTTTCAGATTCCATACGGATTTGTAGACGTTGCTCCGCAGTTTGTGCGAGTGGATCGTCTGGGCGATTTGGCAAGTAGGCTAACCACAGGACAAATGCGAAGAGCAGGATGGAACCGAGAGCCCCGATGACCGTTAAAGTCTGGTTGCTCAGGAAAGGTTCTTCCGGGGAAACGTCGTTATCGGTGGGATTACTCATGGCAATTGACAGCACTTTCGATGCGGGGATCGCGGATGGGGATAACTTCAACAGTCTTCATGCTCCGGAGGAAAGCCCAAACACAAATTCCACCTACGCCTACCAGGGCGGCAAGGTCGAAGACGATATCCAACCCATTGTAGATGACCGGACTTACAACATATCCCATGGGGTTGGCATCCGTGATCTCAACAGTCTTCTGACGGGGAATGATATTGTAGTAGAGATCCACCAAGTGGAACACGATAATCCAGGCACTGATGAACATCAGCCGAGAGGTGATCACCTTGGTCTTATACCAGAGCAGGTTAAGGAAGGGAAAAAGGAAGTGGAAAAAGACCAGGCCAAGCAACATCCAACCCCAGGCGCTCAGCCCGCCTTCAAGAGCGAAAAGACGGTCGTTAAACCAGTAGGTTTCTTCCGGGATGTTGGCATTGTAGATCAAAAAGTACTGGGAGAAAACGATATAGGCCCAAAACACGGTAAAGGCTAACAGCATACAGCCAAGGAGATACCGGTGTCCCCGATTGAAAAGCCCTCCACCCAAACGGCCATTTTGCATCATAAGAATACAGATGATAACTGCCGCCGCCGTAGCCCCGCGAATGGAAGCCGCAAAGAACCAGACCCCATACATGGTGGAGAACCAGTGGTAGGACAGGCTCATAAACCAATCAAAGGCGGCAAAGGTCGCCGCGAGCGCCGTGGCAATGATCCCAAAAGCGGAGAGGATCCGGGCTTGTCTGGCCCATTTCACATCGCCGTCCTGTTCCATCGTAAAGGATACCTTGCGGAGCCGCTCTGCAAGAAACACCAGGACCCCAAAATAGACCACAACCCGGGCAATAAAAAAGCCGACATTCAGGTAACCGCTCTTGGCTTGGTAGAGCACATCGCTCGCCACCGTTTCTCCTCCAGGCAGGCTGTAGCTTGGATCCATCCATTTCCAGATCAGGCCGGGATAGCCGGAAAAGAGGGATACCAGGATAAGAGGAATAAATAGAAGGGCGAGCCACTTCATCGCGGCCAGGCCGTGCTCTAACTGCCGGCGGATAATCACGGGCCATCCCGCATCAAACACGTACCAGATCATGATCAGGAACAGCATGCCGATTCCCAACGAGAGCCAGAAGGACAAGCCGAGCAACCAGCTCATAGCATAGCGGGAATTGTGTTGGCTGGCTCCGAGAAGGAGGCCAACCCCCGCCAGGGAGAGGCCGATAAAGCCGACAATCAATGCGATGGTGGAAAAATCCTTACCCTTGCCGGATGCGACGGCCTCAGGCACGGTTACGGATGCGGAATCAGCACTCATAGACCCAGTTCCCTTTTCTGTTCGGGCGTCAATTCCGCCTCGGTTGCACTAAATACTTTCTGGAGGGCGCGCACATAGAGCACTACAGCCCAACGCTCCTCCACCGTTAGCTTATCTCCATACCCCATCATGGTATTATACCCGTAGGTAATGGTGTTGTAGATGTTTCCATCCGGCCGTTGCCGGTAAATGTCGGTCGTCAGGTTCGACGCGTTGATTCCATAATTCAGGGTCACGCCATTGCCTTCGCCCAGTCCACCGTGACACACCGTGCAGAAAATATCATACTTTTGACGGCCCAGCTCCATTAGCTCATAGGTCACCGGGAGAGGAAACTCACTAATCTCATCGCCGTTTGCATCCTTACCGGTGAGCAACTCAGGCCGCTCTATGACCACGTTTTCGTATTCTCCGGAAAAGACGGCCACCTGGTTCAATCCGGTTCCCCGCACAACGGTTCCGCCCACTGGCATCCGGTCGTCCATCCGGTTCCCGTAAAACTGGTTTTCACCCTGGGGATGAAACTTCTGCTGGCGGTCCATATCAGGGAAGATATACAGCGGTGTTTTCTCCGTTTTCGTTCCTCGGAACCCTGCAATGGATATCACTGCAATGAGGGTAAAGGTGAAAAATATTAGAAAGTATTTCATGACTGACGCTATTCGGGGAGATAATCCACGCTGGTGGCTCCGAGTTTTTCGAGAAACCCGAATGTTTCATTCATTTCAAATTTTGGATCCTTCCGCTGGATCACCACAAAGAAGCGGTCGTCCGTTGCGTTCTTGAAGTCCGGATGGTTAAACACCGGGTGGTAGTATTGCGGCAGGAGATTCATGAGAAACATCCCTCCAAGCGTACCAAAAGCCGCCAGGAGAATAGTCATTTCATAGGTGACCGGGAAGGGGAAGATCGGGCTATACAGGGGCTTACCACCAACGATCAAGGGGTAGTCAAAGTCGCCCATATACCAGACGATCAGGTTCCCCAGAATGAATCCGGTTATCCCTCCGATAAAGGTAAAAATCGGCACCTTAGACCGCTTCAACCCGCTCGCTTTCTCCAGGCCATGGACCGGAAACGGGGTATAGGAGTCAAATTTCTCATAACCGGCCTGGTGAATATTCTCGCAGGCATGATATATATCCTGCGCGTTTTCAAAGGAAGCGATGATGCCCCAGACGCGTTTCTTCTCAGAAGTGGTTTCAGTTGGTGCGTTCATTGGTCTACACCCTCCTCTCCGTGATGGTGAACGGGGGTTTTGGCTTTATGGGTATGGCTGTCACGATGGTCTGTCCCGTGGTAGTGGGGGTCGCCCTGCGGCATCGATAAAGCCTTAACTTCCGACAAAGCCATTAGCGGTAGGAAACGGATAAACAGGAGAAAGAGGACCGAGAACAGACCGAAGGTTCCGAAATAGGTAAAGATGTCGACCATGGTCGGCGAATAGTAGCCCCACGAACTGGGAAGAAAGTCATTGGCCAGCGAAGTCACTGTAATGACGAAGCGCTCAAACCACATCCCCACGTTGACGAAAATCGATATGACCCAGACTAACGCCGCATTGTCGCGAACGGATTTAAACCAGAATAACTGGGGACTGATCACATTACAGCTAATCATAATCCAGTAGGCCCAGGAGTATTGGCCGAAAGCCCGGTTGACGAAGGCAAATCCCTCGTAGGGATTCGCCCCATACCAGGCGATGAAGAACTCCATTGCATAGGCGTATCCTACCATCGATCCGGTCGCCAGGGTGATCTTACACATATTATCGATGTGCGCCTGGGTTATGAGATCATGGAGTCCGTAAAGCGCCCGCAGGGGGAGCATGAGGGTCAACACCATACCAAATCCGGAAAAGATGGCCCCCGCCACGAAGTATGGAGGAAAGATCGTCGTGTGCCACCCGGGAAGGATAGATGCGGCAAAGTCGAAGGACACGATGGTGTGCACCGATAGCACCAACGGTGTACAAAGCCCGGCCAGGAGGAGGTAGGCCATTTCAAAGTTGCGCCAATGGTTGGTGGAACCACGCCAACCGGCAGAAAGGATCGTATACAGATAAAGGCGAAACTTCTGGTAACCGATTTGGAAGGCCTTTTCGACGGCCCCGCTAGCCCCTTCAATCCTGCGCTTAGCTACCTCTCCACACCGGTCACGGATGGTTGCGAAGTCGGGAATCATTCCCATACACCAGAAGAGGAAAGAAACCGTGCCATAGGTGGAGACGGCGAACACATCCCATTCAAGGGGGGAGCGGAACTGTGGCCAGATCCAATTGGCATTCGGGAGCGGGAACAACCACCAGGCAAACCAGACTCGACCCACATGGAAGAGCGGAAAGATACCGGCACAAACCACCGCGAAAATGGTCATGGCTTCCGCTGCCCGGTTAATCGAGGTGCGCCAGCTCTGTTTTAAGAGGCAGAGGATGGCGGAAATCAGAGTTCCAGCGTGGCCGATCCCGATCCAGAATACGAAGTTGACGATGGCCCATCCCCAATTGACTGGGTTATTCAGACCCCAGACTCCGACCCCTGTCGATACCAGGTAGGTCAAACCCATCAGGGTAAAGCTGGCTGTCAGGGCGGCAACGGTAAATGCGATCCACCACCAGGTCGGAGTCTTCACCTCCACAATGCTACAGATCAGATCCGTGATATAGTGAAAACTTCGGTTGTTTTCGACAAGGGGACGTTGCGGCAGCGAGACCGGGTCCACCTTCTTCAGCACCTCCGGCTTTGGTGCTTGTACTGTTTGAAATTCTTCCGCTGATAATGCCATGGTCAGGTAAGCAAAAGGTTAGTGATCCCCATGAGCGTCGTGGGCTGCTTCTTCGTGGTGTTCATCACCATGGTGCTCCCCATGGCCAAAGCGTTGTTCATAATCCTGCCGAAGGAAGGGCTGGGTGTAGGCATCCGGCATGTGCGGGTTGGGATTCCGCAGCTTGGCCAGATAGGTCGTGCGCGGACGCACGTTGAGGTAGCCCAGGACAGCATAATCGCGATCGTTTTCCTTGGCCTGGTATACCCTCGCGGTCGGATCAGTGGTATCCCCAAACTCGATCGCGTCGCTGGGACACACCTGTTGGCAGGCCACCTTGATCTGGCCATCCGGCACATGAACGTCGCGCATATTACCCGCCTTAGCCATGGCCACCTTGTGGTTGATCTTACCTTCTTCGATACGTTGGACACAGTAAGTACACTTTTCCATGACCCCGCGCATGCGAACCGTCACATCCGGGTTGGCCTTCATCTCAACGAGTCCGCCATGGGGGTCGTCCATCTGCTTCTTGCCAAGGGGCCCGAGGTACACCTCGTCCTTGTCCCGCTTGTTCCAATCAAAAAAGTTGAATCGACGCACCTTGTAGGGGCAGTTGTTCGCGCAGTAGCGAGTCCCCACGCACCGGTTGTAGGCCATGGTATTGAGCCCCTGGTTGTCGTGAACCGTCGCATTGACCGGGCAAACACTCTCGCAGGGAGCCAGCTCGCAGTGTGCACAAGCCATACCCTGGAAGGAAACTTGAACATCTTCTGGCACGGGCAAGGGGTCTTCGTCATTCAGCGCAGCCCCATGATTCACGGTGGCGCCATTCTGGCCGTTCACCGCTTCATGATAGGATGGGGAATGAACTTGCTCAGAAAAATACCGATCAAGACGAATCCAGTGCATTTCACGACCGCGAAGGACCTGGTCCTTTCCGACGATCGGAATATTGTTTTCGCTCTGACAAGCGACTACGCAGGCGTTACACCCGGTGCACATGTTGAGGTCGATCGACATTCCCCATTGCTGTGGCGGAATGAAGTCTTTGGCATGTTCCTCCTTGGACCAGGTCTTGGAATATTGAGGTGGTTCCCCGAAACTTGGATGCCCATAAAGCGAGCCTCCACGCGGCTGATTCAGGCGCTTGGCCTCCGCCGGATCATTCTGGTTTTTCCCGTAGATCAACGGCGAGTGGGATTCCATCCCCATCTTATCCACGAAGGAACCCGGACGCCCGTGTTGCTCGCCAAACTGCTTGGACGTCTTGATGTATTCTTCCGTCGTACCCTCGCGTATGACGGCACGTCCCTCCAGCGACCAATGCTCCTGAGTGTTTGCCAATTGGTAAGAGGGCTCATCTTCCAGGATCCTGATTGTCCCTCCGGACTTGAAGGAGACTCCATTCTGCTTGAGGGGATAAAAGTCGAACCCTGCACCCTTTCCTACACGGCCTGTTTCACGCCGACCATACCCGAGAGGAAGAATAACGGTATAGGAAGCCAGCCCTGGTAAGACGTGCACCGGACCTTTTACCTTCACTCCATCCAGTTCCAACTCAGCGATTGGCGCATATTCTTTGCCACGCTTCCACACCCCTTTGCGAACCTGGATTGAGAATCGCTCACCAAACCCACCCTGCATGATGCCTTCGCCTCCGATGAGCGGATATCCGCTTTCAGCCTGTAGCTTTTTGGCCAGGCGCGGACTGACAATAATGGCATTGTCCCATGTCAACTTGGTCATGGGCTCCGGACACTCCTGCAGCCATCCATTATTGCCGTAACGCCCATCGAAGACACTGCTGCTGGAAACCCAGCGCACCTCGATGGAATCACCACTGAGTGCAGGAGGTCTCAGTTGAAAGTCCAGAACCGTATCGATCAGGTTGCGTTCGAGGAAACGGACCTTGGCGACAGCAAATTCACTATCTTCCAGAACCCCTTCTGCCAGGAAACGGTTAAACGCCTGATCGACATTGCCACGGGTCTGGAGTTTGTCAAAAGTCAGGCGGACCTGATTGTAGGGATTGGTTTCCAGTTCACCAAGAATCCGGGCGATGAGCTCAATTTCACCAATTGTGTCAAAGAGCGGTTCGATCACCGGTTGGACCGGGACGACCACCCCGTCCAAAGTGCGTCCATCACTCCAGCTTTCCAAATAGTGAGACGCCGCCACGTGGAGCGTGGCCTTAGCACTGGTTTCATCATAATGATAGCCAAATCGGACCACCTCATCCACTGACTCCTGCAGGGCCGCCCACTTCAGGCCGGCCGGTGCGTTATAGACAGGATTCCCGCCAATGATGACAAGCGTGTGGATGTCGCCAGCCTCAATTTGTGTGGCCAGGACGTCGATGGTCGTAGCTGGGTTTTCGGGAAGTTCCAGGTATTCGACGGATTCCCCGGCAAGGGCTTCATTCAACACTGCGGTGAGCAGGTGTACTTCCTCACTCTGATGAGATCCAGGGAACACAATGGAGTAACCCTGGTGCTCAAAGAGATCCTTCGCGCATTCCTCGATCCAGTGGGAATCTACCTGCAGGGCGCTTCCTTTTTCCTCCAATACCTCGATGAGACGCGCATCTCCGCCGGAGAGTTTCAGAACTTCAGCCGTCATCAAAGCGGTAAAGGCCGAAACCTGGCTGGAGGAGAGTCGCATACGGTGGTCCGCCATGCCGCCGGTCAGCGTCATGTTGGACTCGACCACGTAAAGCCGGTTCATCCTGCCTGCGTCTTTCGCATTCTTGATCTTCCGGTTCCCGGTGAAATACCGGGTATAGGCCAGAGAGCCAGGTTCCTTGTCGAGGAAATCCCCGTCCAAGGAAAGAACCCGCTTGGCTTTCGAAAAATGATAGATGGGACGCAGCGAACGCCCCGTCAGATTCTTCAGTGAGCGTTCCGGGTTGCCATAATCCACCGCATTATACTCGGCCCAGGTCGCATTCGGATATTGCTTCGTCAGAGTCTGAGCCATCCGCAGGCGCGTGGGCGAAGAAGACCCCTCTACCAGGAAGGCAAAGCCCTTACCGCGGTTCAGACGCAACTTTCCATGAAGACCGGACAGGCGATCCAGTAAATCGGTCAATCCTACTTGGTTGCCCTGTAAATCGCGCGATTGAGTCGACCGATCGACATCATAGAGGTCGAGCACACTGGCCTGAGCAAAGGTATTGGTGCCACCTCCGAAGTGCGGAAAGCTGGGATTGCCCTCCACCTTGGTCGGTCGTGAACCATGCGTTTCTACGATCAGCGGGATGTTACTGATAGCGTCTGGGAACGAACTGGAATAATACGTGGCTACGCCCGGAATCACATTCTCTGGTTGCTGCGCATAGGGCAGCACATGCATCTTGGGGCGGCGGCATCCGGCCAGGCCAATGCCGGCCAGGCCAAATGAAGCAGCCATAACTTTCATGAAGCTGCGTCGATTGACGCCCTCCATGAGCTCAGCTCCCTGGGGGAACTCGCGCTCTACCCATTCTTTAAAGGATGGAGTCGATACCAGATCGTCGAGGCTGCGCCAGTAGCGTGGCCCGGTTAAATCGTCCGTCTTTGGTTCGGGTTTGGAAATGACTTGAGAACTCATCGGTGACAGCCAGAGCAAGAAAGAGGAGGGTTAATATTCCATTGGTGAACGAGATCTTCACCCATCCGTGCCTGGGCCTGTTGACTCTCCGCTTCCCAGTTCAAGTCATACACCTTATCCAATGGCCGGATATAGTCTTCCGGATTTTTGTGACACTCCAGACAGAAGGCCATACTCAGCGATTTGGCGTGATAGACCACCTCCATCTCATTGATCTGTCCATGGCATTCCACGCAGCTGATCCCACGATTCACGTGAGCCGCGTGGTTGAAATAAACATAGTCTGGAGTCTTATGAATTTTCACCCATTGCACCGGCTCGCCCGTAGCATAGCTTTCACGAATCGGGGCCAGTTGCGGACTGTCCGTCAACACCATGCTATGGCAACTCATACAGGTATTGGTCGCTGGTACATTTGAATGCTCAGAACGATCCACATAGGTGTGACAGTAACGACAATCCATACCAACTTGCTCCACATGCAGACTGTGATCAAAGGCCACCGGTTGCGTAGGTTGATAGCCGACCCTGGAATACTTCGGGGTAAAATAGTAGGTTACCCCTGCGATCACCGCCGATGCTGTCATCGCTAAAGCAATGATTACCTTTAGTGGGATCAGATTAACCGATTTTTTGAATAAATTTGCCATGTTCTATGGAACGATCCTCAAATCATAGGGACTAATACGTCTCCAACAGGAGCTAATAGGTGGCCTTTCCATCGCGGTTCCTATAAGCACAAGCAGTCAGAAACCGTTTTGAGTGACCACAGAAATCACGGGCAGTCCACCCGCTGATACTAACTTCCTGTGTGAGTTGGTAGTGTTTGTTGCGTTTGAAAAGTCTGCTAGCCATTAAAGGCGTCTAAGTTGGATTAAAAACAGGCAAAACCCAGCGCTAATGAGCCGCTGGATCCGGTGTAAAACTTCGCGAGGCGACGTGCCCAAAGTCAACGGTTTTATGGCTCATAAGCAATTCTTTTTTAGGAAGATGCAGGCTCAACATTTTTTTTAATGCGATGCATTAGAATTGATTACATGTCATGCGAAATCCTTTTCCGGAATTGGAAGGATACGTGCGGAATATACCGCTCGACTGGAAACCAGAATACTTGAACCGACCATCAACAAGGCCGCCACGACAGGGTGCAGGAGCCCTGCGGCCGCCAGCCCCATTCCAATTAAATTATAGGTTGCGGCAAAGATCAGATTACCCCAGATCTTCCCTTGAATATTGCGAGCCAACCGGACCGCCTCTGGTAATAATTCGAGGGATTCTCCTACAAGTACGCCCGTTCCGGTCGCTTGCGTGAGTTGACTTCCCGAGTCCACTGCCAGGGATCCGGAAGCAAGTGCCATGGCTCCGGCATCATTAATCCCATCACCAACAAACAAAACATCCTGACCCTTCTCTGCAAAATCCCGGACCGCCTTAGCTTTATCCTCCGGACTTTGTCCCATCCGGACTGGGAATCCTTCGATTTCCTCCCATGGACTGGCTGGATCACCTGTCAGGACTTCTCCCTGAATCCCCAGGGATTGGAGCTTCCGAAAGACCTCACGGACCTCGGAGTGCAAGGACTCAGTCATGAAAAATGCCCCCATCACCTCGCCCTTAACCAGAACATAGACGCGCTTTTTGGAGGGAGATCGCACCTCAGCTTCCTTCAGCCAATCACAGCTAACGTCATCGAGCTCACCGACAAACACTTCCACCGGCTTCAACATCGTGGCTGCCCCTACGGATTCCAGCTCTGGGGTCCCCTCTCGGGCCAATAACCTTCCGGAAATCCCTCTTCCGGAATGAAGCTGAGTCTCCAGGACCGACCAGAGCCCGTCATCAAAATCAATCTTTCCTCGAATCCATCGAGCCACGCTATCGCCTACAGGGTGCGCATGCCGGGATTCTAGAGATAGCACCAACTGATAAAGGGCCTCCTCTGTCCAGGCCATCCCCGGGCAGGGAACAAATTCTGAAATTTCCAGGTTGGACCGGCTGAGCGTCCCTGTTTTATCAAACAGCCACCGGCGACTTCCGGCCAGAACATCCAGGATTTTGGCCGATTTCGAAACCAGGCCCATTCGACTTAGGTTCAGAAGCCCGGACCAGACTGCAATAGGCGTGGCCAAGCCCAACGCACAGGGACAGGCCACCAGCAAGACCGCCATGCTGTTGAAGAGTGCCCGATCCCAGGGGCCGGCCAGGCTCCACCCCACAAAGGTCAGCACGCTGATGGTAACAACTAGCGGAAGAAAAATCTGTGTCAGGCGATCAGCTTGTTGCTGGAGCCGGGAGGGATGGCCGGGAGCTTCCCGGACCGTTTTTATAATCTGGTCGATTACCCGCTCCCCCTTTGTCTGCTTTACCTCCACCGTGAAAGCGGCATCGATCGCCCAGGTGCCTGCCATCACATGCTCCGCTTCGACCCGGAGCACCGGGCCGGGTTCACCCGTCACCGCAGTCTCCTTGACATAACCGGTTCCTCTTAAAATTTGACCATCGACTGTGAACGGTTCTCCGGGTAACACTTGCACCCACTCCCCCTTGCGGATCCGGTCAACCTGGACGCGCTCCACATGGCCGCAGGAGCTGACACGCGTTGCCGTATCGAATGCCTCCTCATAGTCGCCCGCCGCTTTCATGGCCCGCGATCGGGATTGTTGCCCAACCCATTTGCCTACCGTGTAGACAGCCAGTACGATGGCCACGACCTCGTAATACACGCTGCCCTCGTTCCGGAAGGTAGCCACCAGCGAACCGACAAACGCCCCCGTGGCGGTTAACAGGAACAGCCCCTCCACGGCCAGACGCCGCTCCCGTATCATCACCCAGCTGGATTGAATTAAGCCAGGCCCAAGAAGAGCAAAGACTAGAAGCGTAGAAAAGATCAGCCATCCGTGAACCAGCAAGTAAGCCTGCGACCCAAAGGCGGGTGGAGTTAAATTAAAAGCCAGTCCCCATACCATGGTCTGCCCCGCCACCACCAGGGATATTCCGAGCCTCAGCCAAACTTGAGAGGCCGATACTTCCGGCTGCTTCCCCTCTCCATGACAACAACTCCCTTTCTCCTCAGTTATTGGTCCTGGTGGTTGATCATTGCAACACGACATTGTCGAAAAGATGGACCATTCACACCGCTTTTCAAAATTAAAAATTTCCTTAGTAGAGTGACTAAAAACAAATATTAATAAGGGAGACAAAGGGCGAAGACCCACCTAAGCCTTCAAACTCTTCATTCCCCCACGCTTGCCTCACTGGAAATCTCGATTTAACTGCTTCTATAAATGTCGCAAACTGTAGAACGGCCAAACGTCCCCGGAATTGAGATCAAGGGCCAACACCTCCTCCTCCTGATTATCCTTCCTCTGACTTTGGTCGTGGGAGCTGCCTTCATGTGGCTGAGCCCAATCGTCACAGCGAAAAAGCCGGGGCATCTCTATATTGGCCTCCGCTTCAGCGATGAACGCTCCGTTCAGTTCATTGATAAAAATATCACGAACCCCCTTGTCACCTTCGAGGTATTCAGTGGCGAAACGGGAACCACCGGAACGCCCCTCCATCACTACGAAGAACTCCGCCGCGGAAAAAATATCATCGACTTATCTGACCTTCCTGATGCGACCTACCTCCTGCACTTTCAAAGTGAGGGCTACCGGAACCTTACCATCACCATGGAGAAACTGGACGGAGAATTTCGCGATACCCCTGCCAAAGTCGTCCCCCAGGGATCCAAGGTCATGGATCAATTCGTAGGCGTCGTCATGCTCGACGCCACGACCAGGTAATTCGGTTCTTCAAGTTTGAAGTCAGCAGGACAAAGGCCAGCTCAAAAATCTTAAGTCTTAGATTAAATCCGCCCCACCTGTATCACCTTTTTCGATACTCGATTCAACTCCCGGTCATGCCGCTTCGAATGAGGATCATATTTCCCCAGAAGGTCCCAGAACCGTTTCGAGTGGTTCATCTCGGTCACATGGGCGAGCTCGTGGTAGATCACGTAATCCTGCAAGCGGGGAGCAAGCAGAACCAATCGCCAATTCAACGAAATTTGACCGGAACTGGAGCAGGACCCCCACCGGCTCGCCTGGTCGCGAACCACCACTTTGACCCTGTATTGAGGCAGCCCTGACCGGGCCATCAGGGATTGAGTCCGTTCCGTCAGGGCTCGCTTGGCAAAGGTGCGCACTGTTTTCACCAAGGCGGCCTCCGTCTCAGTGTGCGGATTCAGATGAAGATCGACAAACCCTGCGGATCGCTGCCAGTGCAGCGCAGTTCGATGACCTCGAAACTTAAATCGGATCGGCCAGGTCTGTCCCGCTGCAGTCAGCACCTTCCGCTCCTGCAAAAACTCCAGCAGGGAGAGGGGCTTGGGTTGAGCATTCAACTGGTCCATCAGCCAGTCACCCTGGCCCTTTAAAAAATCAAGCGCATCGTGGAAGCGGGTATGCCACGGGATACTGAGCACAGCCTGGTGATCCTGACCGACCCAGACCCGGATATAACGCGACCGCTTGGATCGCCGGATCTCTACGGGAACCAGAACCAGCCCATCCCGGGTCGGTAAATCGACCATCCGGTGACTCGGTTCTTTTGTCCGTGAAATCAACATAATCAGAAAGGATCTCAGGCCTTCACCTCAGATTCCCTTCCCCCTATTTGTCCACTCAGCTCCTTCATCAAACGTTGTGTATAGCGCCTCAATGCCGCTTCGGGGTCGAGCTTGGCTTTCCGGGCCGCAGCAACCCATTGAAAGAGAAACTCCCCCAGTTCAGCTTCCGTCAAAGTCCCCTGGCTTTCTGAAAGAGCCGCATCGTCCAACAGTTCTCCCGTAGGAATGCCCTTCCGGTCGATTTGTTTGTAGACTTCGTAGGCGAATAGCAATGCCGGCAGTCGCGGTGGCAAATCCTTAAACAGCTGACCTTCAGGTGGATTCGGACGGGCTTTCTTTTCAGCTGCTTTGATGGCTTCCCACTCTACCAACACCTTGTCTGAAGTGTCCAAGCGCGCCTTAGTGGCCGCGTCCCCAAAGACATGGGGGTGGCGTCGCACCAGCTTGGCATTGATATCGGCTGCAACCGCCTCGAGGTCAAACTGATCCGCCTCTTCCGCAATTTGGGCATGCATCACCACTTGGAGAAGAACATCCCCTAACTCTTCTCGCATGTGCTCATAATCCCCGTTATCGATCGTTTCCAGCAACTCGGAGCATTCATCTATGAGCGCCTGGCTGAGGGTTTGGTGGGTTTGCTCGCGGTCCCAGGGACAACCCCCGGGTGCGCGTAAGGTGGCAACCGTTTGTCGCAAAGCATTCAGGTTAGACATAGTGCAGCAAGTCTCAGGTTCGTTCGAAATCAACTTGCCTGTTTCTGCTTTGGGGTCAATTCAGGATGATGCCGATGGATAAATTACAGGAAATCATGGCGTGGAAGCGGCAAGAAATTGCTCCACGGATCCGCCCCGTCCGGGAAGATGAACTCACCCGTTATGCGAGAATGGAGCGCTATGGGTCCACCTTTGCCGCCGCCCTCGCCCAGCCGGATCGCCTGTCGGTCATCGCTGAGATCAAGCGTCGCTCCCCCTCCGCTGGTGATATCGCCCAGGGGATGGATGCCGAGGAACAGGCACGCCGCTATGTGAACGCCTCTGTGGACTGCATGTCCATCCTTACCGATGAGAAATATTTCGGTGGAACGCTACGTGACCTCTGGGATGCCATCGAGTTCCTCGAAGTCCACCAACGGGATATTCCGGTCCTTAGAAAAGACTTCATGATTCACCCCGTGCAAGTGGTCGAGGCTGCCGAAGCCGGGGCCAAGTGTATTCTCATCATTGTGCGCGCATTGGCCCAGGAAGAGATGCAGGCTCTCTATCAGGCGGCCGAACAGGCCGGCCTGGATGCTATTTTTGAAATCCATAATGAAGCCGAACTGGAGCAGGCTCTCCCCCTGAACCCCAAAATCATTGGCGTCAATAACAGGGACCTGACCCGCTTCGTCACCGACCTCGCCATTTCCGAAAGCCTCATCCCTCAGATTCCCGATGATGTTTTGACCATCAGCGAAAGCGGGATCTTCGAAGTGGAGGATGCCGAGCGAGCCCGGGCAGCCGGCGCCAATGCTATTCTGGTCGGCGAGGCCCTCATGCGAATCGAAGACCCGGATGAGCTGGAAACCCGGGTACAGGCCTTTCAGGATACGGGCGCTTAGGAGCATGAATCTTGACCTGTTAAGCCCCACGCAGACGCGAAAAATCCTGGAGGAACTGAATCACCAGCCGCGGAAAAATCTCGGCCAGAATTTCCTTATCGATGGCAACATCGTGTCTAAATCCCTCAGGCTCGCCGAGGTCCAACCAGACGATACCGTCATCGAAGTGGGTCCCGGGCTGGGCACCCTCACCCGTGGGCTCCTCTCCGCCGGTGCCCGCCTCTTCGCCGTCGAGCGCGACCCCACCCTTGCCCAGTGGCTGCGAGACTCCCTCGGCGACCATCCGGCCTTCCACCTCATCGAAGGTGATGCCTGCGATACACCGGTTGGCACATTTCAACACACACCTGGGGTGGCCTATAAAATCGTGGCCAACCTTCCCTATGCCATTTCCTCTCCCTGGATGGAAGCGGTCCTCCAGCAGGATGTCCTCCCCTCCCGTATTGTCGTCCTCGTCCAAAAGGAAACGGCCGATCGCATGACAGCCGAACCGGGATCCAAGGCTCTGGGCTCCATTTCCATTTATCTTGAGGGGGCCTACCAACGCCTGCCTGGGCACCGCGTCCAGGCCTCTTGCTTCTACCCCATCCCCAAGGTAGATTCCGCGCTCTTCCATTTGTCCTTAAAAGATCACCCCTATCGCTATTCCAAGGCCTGCCGCGATGCCATCCGTCTGATTTTCACTCTCCGTCGCAAACAGGTTGGCTCCTCCGCTAAAAAATTCCTCCCCGAGCCAGCCTACAGGACATGGATGGAGGCACTCCCCGACCTCGGCACCACCCCCCAGGCCCGTCCAGAAACCCTGCCCTTTCCCGCCTGGCGTAGACTTGACTCCATCCTTCTCGGCTAGGCTTTAGCGTTCGGAAAAAAGGCGCGTATATAGGAGGGGGGTCACCTCCCTGACCGCATCCGACAGGCGCTGCTAGGTATCTGCCTTGACCGAATCGGTGTCATCCTTCACCTGCCGCGCCAGGTAGACAATGGATACGATGACCCCTCCTGCTGCAAGCAGCTCCGCCGGGGCGCCCAAAGCATCCCAGCTCATCCGTGTTTAACCCCCTTTTCCTATTCCTTGTGCATCAAATCCAATTGCTCGGAGCGCCGGAAGGTCGACGATATTACGACCGTCAAACAGGAAGGCCGGTTTTAACATACCCGCAAAGACACGCTCATAGTCCAAAGTGGCCAATTCATCCCATTCCGTCAGAATGGCCGCGGCATGAGCTTCTTGAGTAGCCTCGTAAGCCGTGGAACAAATCTCGACCCGGGGATCATCTGGCTCAATGCCCAGGTCACGGTAAATGGTCGAGGCTGGAACTTTAGGGTCGTAGATGGCCAAATGTGCATTCTCCAGCAACAGGTCTCGGCACACATAAATGGCTGCCGATTCCCGTGTATCATCCGTATCCTTTTTGAAGGCGAAACCGAGGATAGCGATCCGTTTTCCGGACACGGTATTGAAGAGCGAGGTAATCATCTTCCGGGTAAATCGCTTCCTCTGGTAGTCATTCATCGAGACAACCTGCCGCCAGTATTCCGCCACCTCGGGAAGGCCGAAATATTCACACAAATAGACCAGGTTCAGGATGTCTTTTTGAAAACAGGATCCGCCAAACCCCACTGAGCTCCGTAAAAACTTGGGCCCGATCCGACTGTCCGTCCCGATGGCCCGAGCGACCTCATCCACATCCGCTCCCGTGGCTTCGCACAAGGCCGAAACCGCGTTAATGCTCGATATGCGTTGGGCCAGGAAGGCGTTCGCGGTCAATTTCGACAGCTCCGAGGACCATAGATTGGTCGTCAGGATCTTCTCCCGGTCTACCCAGGATGCATACACCCCCACCAGGGCCTCCACCGCCTGCTGCCCTGCCTCATCCGTTTCTCCCCCGATCAGCACCCGGTCGGGGTTTAACAGATCCCGAATTGCCGTACCCTCCGCCAGGAATTCCGGGTTCGATAATATCGAAAATTGATACCCACCCGAGGTGCTTTCCAGAATGCGCTGGATCGTTTCCGCCGTCCGCACCGGGATAGTGGATTTTTCTACAATGATTTTGTCCCCTTCGGCCTCCTTCGCAATCATCCGGGCCGTCGACTCGATATATTTCAGGTCAGCCGCCTGGCCGGCCCCCACCCCATAGGTCTTGGTCGGTGTGCCGACACAGATAAAGATAATATCCGCCTCCTTGATAGCTCCTGCCACATCGGTACTGAAAAAGAGACTCTTTCCCCGCTCCGCCTGAACGATCTCATCCAACCCGGGCTCGAAAATCGGAAGGTCATCCGAATTCCAGGCCGCAATCCGGGCATCGTTAATGTCCACTACCGTGACCTTGGCGTCTTCACATTTCTGAGCGATTACCGCCATGGTCGGGCCACCGACATATCCTGCACCTATACAACAAATATTCATCTTATCTTGAAAGGAGACTAAAGAGGAAAAGGAGTAGAACTAATTCATAATGGGGCAATGCTTTTTATGAAAAGGTCTTCGCCACCTCGCCAAAACGCCGGCTTGCCTCAACTAAACGGTCAGATTCCAAGGCGCCATAACTGAGTCGAACACAGTTGTCGGGTTCATTCCCGGTGAAGGACAAATCGCCCGGCACATAGAGCACTCCCCGATCGATGCAGGTTTCACAAAAGGGTTGACCGATGCGGGTGTCGATGTGCTCAGGTCCTCGCAGCCACATCAGCAGGCCTCCCTCCGGCTTGTCCCAGGCCCACCCCAGATCTCGTATCCCGGTGGCCTCCAGAGCTTCGTCCATCATGTCCGCTTTCTCGCTGTAGTGCTTACGCTGGTGCTGTAAATAGCTTTCGTAGAGGCCCTGCTTCAACACATATTCAATGATCCCCTGACTGAAGTGACTGGTGCCAAAATCATGGTGGCCCTTCGTCGACAGCATTTTCTCCAGCCAGTGTGCATCGGAGCAGACGCCGTAGCCCACCTTCATCCCCGTTGCAAAAGGTTTAGTAAAGGTTCCCAGAAACAATTTGGGCAGTGGATCGTAAGCTTCCAGGCTGAAAATCGATCGAGCAGGATATGGCTCCTTGAAGTAGAGATCCCGGTAGGCCGCATCTTCGAGGACGGGAACAAAGAGGTCCTTTTCATCCATCAATTTGGCCAACTCAACTTTATCCGCCTCCGGCACGCACCGGGAGGATGGATTGGCGAAGTACCCAATGAGGTACAGGGCCTTCACCCGATTCCACTTTCCGGAGTATTTCAAATCGTCGAACAGGCCTGCCGTGCCCTCTAAATCGATCCGGCCATCCGGGAGCGAGGGCATTCCTACAGCTTCAATACCAAGACCTTTCAGCATCTCCAGAAAGACAAAGTAGCTCGGCCGCTCAACAAGAACGATATCTCCCGGGTCACACAAGGTCTGCATTGCCAGGTAGAGGCTTTGCTGGGAACCGTTGGAGACAATCAACTGGTCAGTCCCGATGCAGCCGCCACGCTCCCCCGGAAACCCCTCCAGCCACTGGCGAATTTCTTCCCGCAACCCCAGCTTTCCCTGGTTCAATCCGTATTGCAGAATTCCATTCGGGGCGTCCGCTTCGGTGAGCGCAAGCACAGCTTCCCGGACCAGCTGCTTGGGCAGGATGGAATTGTCGGTAAATCCAGCCGCAATCGACAGGATGTCACGATTCTCCAGGGCCCGGGCCATCAGGTCAGTGATGACAGAAGGATCCATGCGTTCACCCATCGAAGAGTATCGAACGCGTTGGGAAACGGGAGTTTTCATCCCACCAGATTCTCGGGGGCTTTACACAATTAGCAAGCACACTATTCTTTTCCGTTTAAGCAGTGTCCTCCACAAAACCTATGATTGCTCAGATATTTATCCCCATCGGGTGCGTTTTGGCTGCTGCTTACGTCCTGCTCTTCCTCTTTGCCCTCTTCCGGTCGGACGCCATGATTTTCCCGGCTCCCCCCTCGAAGTATGGTCCCGAAATTGTCACTACGACCCTGACCTCAGCTTCCGGCTATCGCATTCCGGTTCTCCTCCACGACAACCCGGAAGCTGAGTTCACTATCCTCTTCAGCCATGGGAATGGGGAAGATCTTGGGGATTCGGTGGAAGGATTGGCAGGGTTTCAAGCCTACGGCTTTCAAGTCGTCGCCTATGATTACCCTGGCTATGGACTCAGCACGGGTCGAGCAACCGAAGCCAATACCTATGAAGCGGCGGATGCCGTCTACAAATGGTTGACGAAGGAAAAAGGCATACCTCCCGAAAGAATCATCGTCTATGGGCGCTCCCTGGGTTCCGGCCCCTCCATTCATTTGGCCGGCCAGCACCCTGCGATCGCGGGCATAATCCTTGAAGGGGCGTTCGCCTCTACCTTTAGAGTCATGCTACCGATCAATATCCTCCCATTTGATAAATTTGAAAATGAAAAGAAGTTACGGTCTATTGATATTCCCCTCCTCGTCATCCATGGTGAACGGGACCAGGTCGTTCCCTTCTGGCATGCCAAAGCCAACCTTAACGCATCACCCAGCAGCCATAAATCCTACCTCTGGATTCCAGGGGGGGGACATGTGGATGCCGCCCATCTCGCCTCCGATGCGTATTGGAAATCTATCCATGAATTTGTAATATCCATCAAAACCAGAGAAACCATTACCCATGACGGAGACTAATCTACTCCCCACCGCCCTGATCATCCTGCATCCCGGCTTCGAAGAAATGGAAGCCATCACGCCCATCGACCTGCTGCGTCGGGCAGGCGTTGCCGTTTCCATTGCCAGTGTCTCCGATCGCCTCACGGTGATTGGAAAAAGTAATATCCACGTGCATGCAGAGGTGTTGTTGGAGAATGTATCCGAGCGAACCTTCGACCTTATCGTGCTCCCGGGCGGCCCCGGCGTCCAGGCCATGAAGTCGGACCTACGCATCCACGCTATGCTCCGTCAGCAACATGAGGCCAGGCGATGGATCGGAGCCATCTGCGCAGCTCCTCTCGCCCTCCATGAGGCCGGCATTCTGGAAGGCTACAGCTACACCGCCCACCAGTCGACAGCCGACACACTGACCGAAATCGATGACTCTGTTGAAGTCGTGGTGGATGAACCAATCATTACCTCCCGCGGCGCGGGTACCGCCACCGAATTTGCCCTCCAGCTGGTTGAAACGCTTACCGGCATCGAAAAGCGCGACCAGATCGCCAAAAGCATCCATTGGGAATAAACGCCGGTTTGGTCGCAACCAATTTACCTTCACGAATCACAATGAAAACCCACTTTGACTACATTGTAATTGGCGGTGGCAGCGCGGGATATTCGGCGGCGAGGACGGCCCGGGAATATACGGATAAAGTCGCTATCATCGACAACAGCGACGAACTGGGAGGCTTGTGTATCCGTAAAGGCTGCATGCCCTCCAAAACGGTGATCTACTCTGCGGAAGTACTACACCACGCTCAAAAGGCGGACAAATTCGGGCTTACGATTCCCGGGGCATCCGTCGACATGCCTGCCTTGCTTCAACGTAAACGGACTATGGTGGAAGATTTCGCCGAATACCGGGTAAAATCCCTCGAATCGAACACCTTCACCCTGTTTCGAAATCGGGCAGAATTCATCAACGAAACCACCCTTCGGCTCGATGACGGCACCAAACTGACTGCTGACTTTTTTATGATTTCAACTGGCTCTGCAGTCAATTGGCCAAACATCAATGGGCTCGGTCCAGAACAGGCCCTGACCAGCGATGAGATTCTGGAACTCGACTTCCTCCCCGAGTCCATCATCGTCCTGGGAGGAGGTATTGTCGCCTCCGAACTCGCCCAATACCTCAATCGGATCGGCACCCGGGTGACCATGATTCAACGGAGTGACCGTATTCTCAAAGAGTTCGATTCCCATGCCTCCGATGTGGTCGAAAAAGCGTTTCGGGATGAGGGGATCGACCTCTACACTGGAACCCGCCTTCGCCGGATTACCCATTCCGAGTCAGGCAGTGTATGCGTCGATTTCGACCACGGGTCCGAGATGATCACCGTAGAAGCCGGCCACCTGTTCAATGCGCTGGGTCGGCACCCGAACACAAGCTCACTCGGCTTAGAAGCTGCTGGGGTCAAACTGCGTCCCAGTGGTCATATTCAATGCAATGAATTCATGCAGACCAGCAATCCACGTATCTATGCTGCTGGCGATGTCGCCGGACCGGATGAAATCGTCCACATCGCTGTCAAACAGGGCATGGTAGCCGCTAAGCACGCCTACCAGCAAAAGGTTCGAGCTCTCAGTTATGACTTCCCCCTTTACGTCATCTTTACCGATCCTCAGGTCGCCTTTTCCGGAATGAGCGAAGGACATCTGCGTTCTCGCCACATCCCCAGCTTCAGCGCCAGTTACTCATTTGATGACCACGGGAAATCCATTCTCATGGAAGCCAATTATGGCCACGTCAGAGTCATTGCTGAAATGCCCACCGGCCGCATTATGGGTGCTGAGTGTGTGGGTAAAGATGCCGGGGAGCTCATCCACGCCCTCAATGTCGCCATCGGGCTCAAAGCCACCGTCTTCGACCTCCTCCAGATCGACTGGTATCACCCCACCCTGTCTGAAATCTGGGAATACCCTCTCGAAGAAATCGCCGACCGCATCAAAGCCGACCACCCCGACCACACCCCCGACTGGTATTAGAGCGATCCCACTGGTGGAATTTTTCTCTTACGTGTTCCTGGAGCCTTGGGATTGACCCCCGGCTTTTGCTTAGAGCCACCCGACAAGGGCTAAAGCCAGCAAGACCAGGAATAGTAATCCGGCTACAAACCACCAGGGCTGTGTCCCATTCTGCCCTTTCCCTCGCCCGGTATGTTGATCGGTTCGCCCTTCGGGAGAGGCTTTGGAGTCGGGTTCAACATCTGTTCCACGGACCGGGGATTTATCTGGGAGTTGGGAGTGGCTCATTTAATCGGATAACGGAATCGCGACACGTTTTAACTGATTTTCCGCTGTAATGTATAGCGTTTTTCCATCCGGAGTGATGGCGCAATTGGATGTCTTCCATCCTGTGGAAAGGACCCCAATGACATCACTATCCGGAGTCAAAACCAGGAGTTCGTCGCTCATTCCATATAGTGCAATAAAGAGCCGCCCATCCGGGTCCACCGCCATCCCATCCGGCCTCCCCTTTCCGATCTTCCGGAGATCAAAAAACAGTTCCGGTTTTCCTATCTGAGCTCCCTGAACCGTGGACCGGTAAATCCGCGTTTCCTTCATTTCCGCCAAATAAAGGACTTTTCGTTTAGGATCAAAAACGACTCCGTTAGGAGTTTCAAAAGATTGCGGGAAGGCGTAGATAGATTTATCCTCCAAGTCCACCACATAGCATCGGTTGTCCATGATCTCGCGGGCAGTATCCCCTTTCCTCAATACCCCCTTCCAATAAAAGGAGCTGAACACCAGGGTGTTTTCAAATACCGCGAGGTCGTTGGGACTGCCAAATCGCTTCCCCTTCCACCGTTCAGCAATCACTTCCCGTGAACCCGGGCCCTCCTCCAGGTGATGCCGAACCACCATGCGGCCTGCAGCTTCACATGCATACATCCAGTCTCCCTCTATGAATAAACCATTGGCTTTATGGCTATTTTGCGCCCATACGGTCGTAGTTCTCGATCTCGGGTTAAACCGGAGTATCTGGCTTCCCTCTATATCCGAAAAATAAACGGTCCCATCTGGACCGATAGCAGGACCCTCCGTGAACCCGTGTCCGCGAGAAACCACCTCAATGGGCCAGGACAACGTGGGGACCAGGACATGCTCAGGTCCTTCAGAGGAAAATAGGCTATGGGAACAAGACCATGAGCCAATACTCAGAATAGCCATCATCCACAGTCGTACCATTTCAATTCGCATTTTTAAGGGAGTAGGCTTCGTTAACCGACATTAGATCCACTGTGCCGTCATCTGATACCCGCCCTCTAAGAACCCCATGCCGAACTCCCACCATCCACCACCCACCACGAGGACCAGCCCCGTCAGGGCCCACCTCCCACCGGGGTGTCAATACACAGTGTATATACGCTGTGTATATACACCCGGCGATCCGTTTAAAATGCGCCGAAAATGAGGTAGAGGAAACCGAGCAGGATGAGGATGCCGACGATTTGCCAGGGGTGGATCTGAATTCCCTTTTTCTCATTCAGTCCTTCCGTATTTAGAAAACGCTCGTAGTTGAAGCTCTGCTCATCTTCGAGGCCAAGTGAATCTTCCCAGGCCGCCTCCTCGTTCCAGCCGGTGCGTTCGTCGGCGCCACATTCCGGACATGCCAGGGCCTTGGATGGAACATCCGCTCCGCAAACCGGGCATATTTTTGGGGGTTTCGGCATCGTTAGTTACATCACTTGGTAGCGTTGAATCGCTTCAGCCAAATCAACAGTTCCATCATACAGGGCGCGGCCGGTAATGACTCCTTTCAGCGCGGGGCACCGCCTGCCAAGGTCGGCCAGGGCTCCGATGTCGTCGAGCTTGGACACCCCGCCAGAAGCGATCAGGAACGCATCCTCAGGCAGCACACCAGCCATGGCTTCCTGCGCTTCCAGGTTCGGACCGGTCATCATCCCATCAGTAGAGATATCCGTATAGATGATCGTCTTGACCCCGAGGTCCGCCACCTCTTTTGCAAAGTCCAGGGCATCCACCTCGCTGGTTTCCACCCATCCGCGGGTAGCCACTTTTCCGTCACGTGCATCGATGCCGACCGCCACTCGATCCGGAAAAGCCTTGATTGCAGATTTCAAAAAACTACGATCTTCAAGGGCCTTGGTCCCCAGGATGACTCGACTGATCCCCCGCTCGAGGGGGGCTTCCACATCTGCCATTTTCCGAATGCCTCCGCCGATTTGGGTAAATAGGCCTAGGTCGGCCAAATCACTCAGTAAGTGTCCCGTTTGGGGTTTCCCCTTGAATGCGCCATCCAGATCGACAAGGTGCAGGCAATCGGATCCAGCCGCCTTCCAGTTTTTGGCAGGTTCGAGGGGGTCCTTAAAGTAGACCGTGGAATCTGATTCTTTTCCCTGGCGCAGGCGTACAGCCTGGCCTCCCTGAATATCGATGGCAGGGAAAATGATAAAGGCGGAGGAGGTGTCAGGTTCAGCCATTTTTTAACTTTGTGAGTTGCCAAGGTAAACGTTTGACCGGAGATGTTAGTCAATGGCGAAAAAAGCAGCTAAGCAAAAAAACACACCCCCAAAGCCCTTCAAAGCCCCTGATTTCCTGGTGGATCTCTTGAATTCGAATTCGCCCACCGGGCATGAATACGAAGCCCAGGCGGTAATCGATTCTTACGTCAAACCGGTAGCGGCCGTTTATGAAAAGGATGTCATGGGGAACCGGATTGCAACCATCAACCCTAGTGGGGATCCGATTTTCATGATGGCGGGTCACATCGATGAAATCGGATTGATCGTCCGCTACATCGACGATCGGGGCTATATCTACTTCGATACCCTGGGAGGACATGACAAAAGCATGATCTCCGGCCGGCGGGTCAATATCCTCAGCAAAAAGGGCCTGGTCAAAGGGGTAACCGGTAAGCGGGCCATTCATCTCATGAATATGGAGGATCGCAAACGGGTCCCGGAGCTCCATGAAATGTGGATCGACATTGGGGCAAAAACCCAGGCTGAGGCATTGGAACGCATTTCCATTGGAGATCCTGTCGTATACGACCAGTCGTTTGAGTTAATCCACGGCACGGTTGGTGTGGCTCGCGCTTTTGATGATCGCGCCGGAGCCTATCTCGTTTGCGAGGTCCTGCGCCGCCTGGCCAAGGACCAAAAGCTGGAATCCCAGGTCGTCGCCGTCGCAACGACCCAGGAGGAGATCGGTGTCCGCGGGGCCACGCCTTCCGCGTTTAAAGTCGCCCCCCATATCGCGATTGCTGTCGACGTGGGACACGCCACGGATCATCCGGATGCAGACCCGAGAAAATTTGGTTCCTTTAAACAAGGCGGTGGGCCAATTCTAGGACGAGGTCCCAACATCAACCCAGTCCTCTTCAACCGCCTCATCGAGGTAGCAGAAAGGGAAAAGATCCCCTATCAACTGGAAGCAGAGGCACGTAATACCGGCACCGATGCCCGCGCCATCCAGATGGTCCGCGAGGGGGTAGCTACGGGCGTGGTGTCTATTCCCTTGCGCTACATGCATACCCCGAGCGAGTTAGTCGATCTGGCGGATATAGAAAGCGGCGTACAGCTGCTGGTAGCCTTTGCCCGCTCGTTGAAGCGAGGCGATTACTTCCACTGGTAGCCCCAGCAGAGGCATGTAGCTGCATCGGGTAGCGGTCGCGCTTCGGCTACAACCCGATAAGGGCCCAACCAAGCCTAAGCATCCTCGCTTTCCGCCAGGGTTTTCAGAGATTCGAGACCCCGGGTCCACATATCGTCAAACATCGCCTTGAAGAAGGCATCCGTTTCGGTCGTGACCGTGAAGAGCGTTCCCTTATCGGTGACCTCGAAGTCATACGTCTCCACAGATCCCACCCATTTATCAGCCATTTCATTATCCGGGTCGTCGTTTTGTTCCTTGTCCACCAGGCCGATATGCCGGGCGACGATCTTGGAGGGGGCATCCACCACATCGAGAACTGCCTTCGTTCCACCCATATTGGGATCCCAGAAGAGCATGGTGGAGCCGGGTTCCCAGGATCCAACAAATTGGGATTCAGACGAAAAAGCGTTCGCCCACTGATTGTAGAGCCCAGGATCGGTGAAACAGGCCCAGACCCGCTCACGCGGAGCCGCAATTTCAATAGAGTAAGGAAGGATAGCCATAAGTAATAAGAAGAATTACCCGATCTTCCTAATCTTAGCAGCGTGGGCTGTTAAGCTTTTTCTGACAAAACCTACCGGTCCCGCCGGCGATCCCGCAGACTCACAAAGTCTTTGCTTTTATCCTCAAAATCAGCCCCGCGGACCATTTCATATATTTCCATTTGGGGATCGGAGTAAACGGATGGAAGGGTGAGACGGATATAATTCACCAGGCTGTGGTTCATTCCCAGTTTACCTCTGATCGGAATATCACGAGGCACCGAAAAATAGGCCCTTCCGGATGCAGTCAAGCGGGAGTTAACGGATTGATATACCTTCAGCCGATTATTTCGGGAAAGCACATTGATTACGGATAAACAGGTGGTTGTATCAAACAGTCCTTCAGGTGATTTGGGATAATAATACGGATCATACCGTTCCCAGCCAAAATACTCGGCATCAAGCCCTCAACCGCAGCCATAATCCAGAATACGGCCCACGAGGAGTCGGCTATCGCTCAACCAGGAAGCAGCTTTACTGGGCCGACTCCGCTTAATGGCACCACCCAGGGCACGCTTCGAACGGTCAATCCGAGCCATGGAGGTAAAGAGGAATTAGACCGCCAGTCCAGGGCGAGGTCTTATTCAGGCCGCGTCTTTATCGGTCCCGTCGCCTTCTCCAGACTTCGGTTTATCGCTCCCCTTCTTCGATCGCTTGATCTTGGGTTTTCCTTTTCCCTCGACCACAGCTTTGGTGACCACGACCTCACGGACTTCGGGGTCTTCGGGCAAGTCATACATCACATCCAACATGATGTTTTCCATGATCGAGCGAAGCGCCCGTGCACCGGTTTTCAGCTCAAGAGCGCGTTGGGCGATAGCGGCCAGAGCGTCCCTGGAGAACTGCAGCTTCACCCCCTCCATTGCAATCAGCTTGGAATACTGCTTGGTCAAAGCATTCCGCGTATTGGAAAGGATGTGCTCCAGATCCTGCTGGGTCAGCTCCTGCAAGACGGAGACCATGGGCAGACGACCAATGAACTCAGGAATCAAGCCATACCCGACGAGGTCTTCAGGCTGAACTTCTTTCATGAGCTGAGACTTTACCGTGCCGGGCTCGGTCTTACTCGTTTCTTCCCGAGTGGATTCAAAACCCAGCACCTTACGGCCGGTTCGATCCGAAATAATCTTATCCAGACCGACAAAGGCCCCACCGCAAATGAAGAGGATGTTTGAGGTGTCGACCTGGATATATTCCTGGTTGGGATGCTTGCGACCGCCTTGCGGAGGCACATTGCATACGGTCCCCTCGAGGATTTTCAGAAGTGCCTGCTGCACGCCCTCCCCGGATACATCCCGGGTAATCGAGACGTTGTCCGTCTTGCGGCCAATCTTATCAATTTCGTCGACATAGATGATCCCGCACTCCGCCCGTTTCACATCGTAATTCGCAGATTGCAGGAGCCGCAGAACAATGTTTTCCACATCCTCCCCCACATAACCGGCCTCGGTCAGGGTGGTTGCGTCGGCAATCGCAAACGGCACATCGAGCATTTTAGCCAGCGTTCGGGCGAGCAGGGTTTTGCCACTGCCAGTGGGCCCGATCAACAGGATATTGCTTTTTTCGATCTCGACTCCGTCAAATTCGCCACCAACCGCATCGGTATTCCCTTCGACCTTGTCGCGTTCCACTTGCAGACGCTTATAGTGGTTGTAAACTGCGACCGATAATACCTTTTTGGCATGATCTTGACCGATGATGTGGTCGTCCAACCGGGCCTTGATTTCCAAGGGCTTCAGCAGATTGAAGGTTTCCGGTTGATCCGGTACAGGACCTTTCAGCTCACGGTCGATGATCGTCTTACACACCGTGACACAGGAGTCGCAGATATGCACTCCGGCGGGCCCGGCTATCATCTTCCTTACCTCATTCTGCGATTTACCGCAGAAGGAGCAGAAGGTCATTTTAGTGGATTTTGCCATGAAAGAACGGGAAGCGTAGGACTACTTATCGGTAGGTGCACTACTTTTTTTACGGAATACTTCGTCCACCAGACCGTATTCTTTCGCTTCTTCGGCCGTCATATAAAAATCGCGGTCACTGTCGTCACGGATTTGATCCACATTTTTACCGCTGTGTTCGGACAGGACCTGGTTGATTGTTTCACGCCAGCGTAGGATTTCCTTGGCCGCGATAGAAATATCGGAGGTCTGGCCTCCGGCCCCACCGCTCGGCTGGTGAATCATAACCCGGCTATTTGGCAAAGCATACCGCTTGCCAGGCGTGCCTGCGGCGAGGAGGACCGTGCCCATGCTGGCGGCCAGCCCGATGCAGTAGGTTACGACATCACAGCTCAGCATCTGCATCGTGTCATAGATGGCCATGCCATCGGTGACGCTACCGCCCGGGGAATTGATATACAGGTTGATATCCTTCTTCGGATCTTCCATTTGCAGGAAGAGCAACTGGGCGATGACGGAATTGGCTACGAAATCGTCGATCGGAGTGCCGATGAACACGATGCGATCTTTGAGCAACCGGCTGTAGATGTCCCAGGCACGTTCCTGGCGGCCATCCCGTTCGTAGACATAAGGTAAAGGTAAATAACTAGCCACGGAAAATTGGATTTACTTGGTTAAGATGCATTCAGGGGGTTGATATAGTCCAAACAAAAGGAAACGGAAGTTTCGAGAGGTTTCCAGTGGGAACGGTAAAAAGTTATTCAGCCGCCCCTTCTACCTCCGGAGTCACTTCAACAATTTCTCCTTCTTTGATCAGGAAATCGACGGTTTTGTTCATTAATGCCGTTTCCCGCAGCGCATTGATGCGCTGGCGATCCTTTTGAAGCTCTTTGACCAACTTATCCGGCTGGGTGCGGGTCATCATCGCTTCTTGCATGATCAGGGCTGAGAGGTCCTCATTTTCAACCGTGATTTCTTCCTTCTCGGCGATTTTCAGGATCAGGATGCGCAACTTCAGGCGATCCGCCGCGGCCCGGGAAGCCCCTTCAAAGAGTTCCTCACGGCGTTGTTCAAACTCTTCCATGGGGACTCCCTGCTGGGCAGAGCGTTGGAGAAAGTCTTGCAGGATACCCTGGGTGGTCTCCTCCAGGGCACTTTCAGGCAGAGGGAAATCAGTCCGGTCCAGGAGTGCTTTATTCAGCTGTTCCCGCTTGGCACTCCCACTGGCCTGCTGCTTTTGGCCCTCCAGATTCGCCTTGGTCTGTTCCTTCAGTTGGTCGAGTGACTCCACCTGCAGCCCTTTCAGAAATGCTTCATCCATTTCGGGAAGGACTTTTTCCCGCACTTCTTCAACCACCAGCTCGTAGGTCCCGGTTTTCCCCCGAAGCTCTTCAATGTGGAAATCATCTCCAAAATTCATCGTAACTTCCTTCGTGTCGCCCGCCTTCATTCCCACCACACCATCGATGACCGCGCGGACACCCGGAGCGTCCGCACTGCCGGCCTCTTCCCAGGTTGAAGCTTGCGTGCCATACATGGAGGCATCTGGAGCAAGCTCGCTGATAAGGGCATCCCCCACTTTTCCGGTATATCCACATCGCACGAAATCCCCGGCCTCGGCGGCTTTTTCCACCACGTTGTACTCGGCGCGCTGTCCGCGGAGCTCTTCCAGGGCCTTGTCGATTTCCTCTTCGGATACCGCCGTTGGTGGAACTTCCATCCGAATCCCCTTATATTCGGGGAGCGTCACTTCCGGTAGGACGTCTACGGTGAACTTCACTTCACCGGGCGCCCCCGTCTTGAAATCCCCCCCTTCAAAATTCACCACCGAGTATACTTCCAGGTCACTCTCCTTCATGGCAGCTTCATAGGCTTCATTGGTGAGCTTCCGGTTCAGTTCCTGGGCGATATCCTTCGCGTATTTCTGCTTCACGATCGCAGCGGGGGCCTTGCCGGGGCGAAACCCGGGAAGCCGAGCCTGCTTGGCAAACTCCATGATCAGGGACGCTTCTTCGCGTGCAATTTGATCTGCTTCCACCTGAATGGTGAGCAGATGGCGAGTGGGATTAACGGTTTCGACGTTTACTTTCACGACTTACAAATAACTATGGCGCCGGACTGGCAGCCAGTTTCCTTGAGAAAAACGGATAACAAAAACCAAAGGCAGGCCCTCGGTCAACGCTCATTTGCCGGTTCCAGGAGGCTTTCAAGCCCATGGCTTTATTCTGGATTATCCGGTAAACCCTGGCAAACTGGTATGATTTCCTATGCCGCTGAGCTCGAAAAACTTAGCCCTGTTTTATCACCACCTTTCCCGATCCCTGGAAACCGGATTGTCTCTGCCTGCCGCGATTGAGGGAGCTCCTGGCCTCTCCAAAGAGCAATCCACCGATCTCTCCCGGCGCTTCTATTCGGGTGAAGAACCGGGGCGCGTCATCCGGGATTCCACTGCCCTCTTCCCCGCCTATGATCGTGAACTGCTGGAAGCCGGCACACGAACCGCACGGGTCCCCGAGCTGCTCACCACCATGGCGGAATATCACGATCTTCGGGTAAAAACCAGCAACATGGTAGTCGGCATCCTCATCTACCCCATGATCCTACTCCACATGGCTGCCCTCGTCATGCCCGCCCTCTCCAATATCAGTCTGACCGAAGGTGGATACCAGGGAACGCTGGTTACTTATTTTGAAGAGGTCTTCGCCCTGATCGGCTGGATCTGGGCCGGCCTCGGCTTGTTCTGGGTGTTCTTCAGCCTGGAAGCCCCCATTCTGCGCCCTATCAAATCCCTGATTCCCGGGGTCGGCCGCTTTATGAAGTATAACGCGCTGTCCCGGCTTTCCTTTGCCTTAAGCGCATTTATGGATGCCGGCATCAATATGGCTACCTCCTGGGGACGGGCCGGAGCCCTCACCCAGGACCCCAAGTTAATTCAGGCATCCAACCACATCGCGCAAAGCATAGAAGCCGGGGAATTACCCAGCGAAGAAATGCAGCAGTTTTCCGTGTTCCCCAAGGAGTTCTCAGCCGTTTACAAAACAGGGGAAAACACCGGTAGCTTGGTGGAAGCCCTCGAGCGACAGGCAGTTCGCTATGCCGAGACCGCCCGGAATGCCCTGAAAATTCTTGGAGTCATCCTTCCGGTCGGCATCATGGTGTTGGTTGCCTCCCTAATCGGTTATCAGGTGATCTCATTTTACGCCGGGTATTTCAACCAGCTGCAATCGATCGGCGGTTAAAACAAATCGCGTTAACGCTCGGGCACCGGGTATGACAGGGCACCGGCCACCCACGAGTATTCGCCTTCCAGGATGGCGATCGCCTTGGGGACGGAATACACCTCGGTCTGGTTAAGCTTAAGCTCCCATCCTCCAGCTCCTTCTACTCGATCTCCCAAGGTAAAGGAGAGTTTTTCCAACTCTGCCTTCGCCTGGTCCATTGCAGTTCCTGGCAGAGTTCGGAGAATAATCCGGTCGGCAGCCATCAGCCGATAGCCTTCCGATTGGATGCCGGCGTCCACATTTGCCGGATCGACTCGAAGCTGCTCAACCACCCGCACCCAGGGCAGGGCCTCTTCCACCTGCAAGATCCAGATGAACTCGAACCGCCCCGAGGCATCTGGCTGGGATCGATGCCAGGAAAACAATTGGCTCTGGCGCAAATACTCGGGGGAGCCCTCCGGCAGATTCCGGATACCGGAAGATTCAATGAGGGATTGTATGATTCCCTTAATGGCACCGGGCGAGTCTCTTGCTTCGCCCGAATCCGAGTCGCCTCGCCTGACCATCAACAATATGGCCACCCCGATGACAACCCCTATCAAATATACTAAAACTTTCTCTTTCCTGCTCAACCCCTTTCTCATGCGGATGGCTCCTCCGTTTTCATCTGCTTACGCCCATGGATAAAACACGCCACCAGAGCCAGGCCCGGCCCCCAGACCATGCCCAGGAAAAACAAGCCGTTCGCGATCCCCTTGCTGGCCAGAAACGACCATTCCAGATCAGGCCGTATCCACCGACCTACAGTTAAATATATGATCAATCCCAGGCAGGCGCCGGTTAGCAGGATAGATGCATGATATTGCACAAATTTGAACCCAAAGTAAACTCCATCCCCCAGAAAAGTATCAGGGAGTGGAATGCCTTTCTGGCTCCCGCGTAAACTCCGCTTCAACAACTTCCGCAGAGCCCAGGACACAAGAATACTCACGCCGAAAATAAACACCAGGGCTATGATACCTGACAGCACAAAGCGAAACATATAGCTTACTTCCATTCAGGGTTCCAGTTGCGAAGTCCTTCCGTGTAGACCCGCTTTACATGTTGAACGATATCCGCCAGGGGTCGCATATCGGTGGTAATTAACGTGCCTGCATTTCGGTAAACATTTTCGCGGGATTCCATGAGTTGCCGGATTCTTCTTTCCGGATTCTCTCCCTGCAGCAAGGGTCGGTTTGAATTGCTGGCCGTTCGTTTAAGCACCGTTTCAGGACTGGCATAGAGACAGATGACAATGCCTTTTTGGCGCAACAGGTCTAACATCCCCGGTTGGACAACAAGCCCCCCCCCGCAGGATACAACGCAGCCCGCATCAGGATGTCCACTCTCGATGAAGCGCCGCTCCATTTCCCGAAAGGCGGCTTCTCCTGAATCTTTGAAAATAGCCGGAATGCTGCGTCCCTGACCGGCTTCAATCTCATGGTCACTGTCCAGAAAGGTGTAACTGAGCAAATCAGCCACGCGCCGCCCCACCACACTTTTACCGGTCCCCATGAAGCCAACCAGGTAAAGATTCGGAGTCTTGGTTGCAGTTTGTTTATTCACGGTTCAGTTGATGCTGTGGCTTGAAATGTGCCCGAAATCACCCAATGGTTGACCGTATTCGTTCGATCTCAAGGAATTTATGCCATCTGCTCACCCAAGTGCCACATTCGCTGTTGAGGATATTGCTCAATCATTTGAGACGATCTACCAAGAATTAGTAACGACTTTCCCGGATCAATACCGACGTCTCACCCCTTTGACCGGTCTTTGGGAAGATCTTACAGAATATTTGGCCAGGCCCGGTAAGCGGCTTCGCCCCCTCATACTGCTTTCCGGCTACGTCCTCACCTCAAAAAAGGGTGCCTTGCCTCCGCCTCATATTCTGAGAGCTGCCGCCGCTCTTGAATTGTTTCACAATTTCGTTCTCGCTCACGATGACATCATCGACGCGGCGAATACCCGACGCGGAGGTCCTTCGCTACATCGAGCCGTGGAGGCCCGCCTGCATTGTCCGGAACGGATTGCCGAACATCAGGCCATGATTCTCGGCGATGTGGTCTTCTGCTTCGCCGTAGACTGCCTCAATTCTCCCGAGATTCCTCATGCTGCCCAGCTCGCAGCCATGTCTCAATTTCTCAAGATTGCACAGGACACCGGTGTTGGTGAGGCTCTTGAATTGCTCCTCACCTCCACATCGCTTCCCGACGTATCCGAATCTTCAATACACGAAGTTTATCACCTGAAAACAACACGATACACCTTTGAGGGTCCCCTCCTGATCGGTTGCCTCCTCGCCGGTGCCGACCTGGAAACGAGCGAAGCGCTGGCCAGTCTCGTACATCCCCTCGGCATGGCCTTCCAGATAGAAAACGATCTGCATGAAATCGAGGTGGCCAACCCGGAAGATCCGGACCTGGGGATGGACCTGGCCGCCGGTGTTAAAACACTTCTGCTACACCAGGCCTATGCCCAGGCCACGGTAGAGGACCAACAGCGGATCATGAATTGGATTGCCCAGGCCACGGAGAACAAACAGGCTCGCCTCGACTTGGTCCATTTCCTGGGAAAGACCCCTGCCTTTGACACCTTAAAGGCAAAATCTGCCGAGCTCTTTGACCAGGCGGAGCGAGAGATAATAAAGGCAGAAATCGACCCGAGCGTAACAGATGGCCTGCTTGCTCTGGTCCGCTTCCTCAACAAACGGCGTTATCATACTCAATCGCTTAGGCTGAAAAGCTGACCTGAAGGGAAATTTATTTTCGGCAGACGGACTAAAACCTTGTAACCTGCAATTTTATGGCATTTCCGACTGACTGAGCCGGGCCGAGCGCTTCAGGATTGCTCATTAGTTGGGCAGGGTGGCCCGGGGCTGTGGCAGTCTTTACAATCACAAGATTTGCATCACATCCAAACTTGCGGGCATCCGAGCTTTATGCCTTACTGACACTAATGGATAATGATGTGGTAGAGGTTTCAATCAAAGGGGTAATGCCTACCTCCAACGGGTGTGCCATTTTCCTGGGTGCCCCGGAGAAAACCTTTGTTATCTACGTGGACCAAGGCATAGGCAATGCCATCTCTATGACCATCAACGAAGTAAAACGGGAGCGCCCGCTTACTCACGATTTGGTAGGGTATATTTTTCAAGGCATGGGCATCCATCTGGAACGGGTTATCATCAATGGTGTGGATGAAGGCACCTTTTACGCGCGCCTGATCCTGAAGCAGGAAAATGAGCTGGGAACCAAACTGGTTGAAATCGACGCCCGTCCCAGCGACTCGATGGTGTTGGCCCTTCAGGAAAAGAAACCAATCTTTGTGGCCGAGTCCGTTCTCGACGGAGTGGAAGATATGACCGAAATCCTGGAGCGTATTCTCAAGCAACAAAACTAACATTGAAGGCCCTCCCCGAGACCATCATCCCCGGGCAACCCATCACAGCCCTGGCGCCCATGCAGGATGTGACCACGCTTCCGTTCATGCGTGTCATTGGGCAATGCGGAGCCCCTGATTTCTTTTTCACTGAGTACTTCCGGGTCCATTCCACTTCCACCCTCGAAACTCACATCCTCAGTTCCATTACGGATCACAGCACAGGGCGCCCCGTGTTTGCCCAGCTGATCGGTGAAAGCCTGCCCGACCTCGAACGGACTGTCGCCCTGTTGAAACCCTACCCCACGGCTGGAATCGACCTCAATATGGGATGCCCCGCTCCCAAGGTGTATAAAAAGAATGTGGGGGGAGGACTCATGCGCGATCCTGATAAGGTGGAAGGTATTTTTGAATGCCTCCGCAATGCCGTAGAGGGACGATTCACCGTCAAAATGCGAATCGGGTTTGATAGCACCGAACACTACGAGCGCATCCTTGACCTGGTGAACCAATATGAAATTGATCTGCTCAGTGTGCATGGGCGAACGGTCAAAGAAGGGTATCGCAGCGAGGTGCATTACGATTTCATCAAGGTGGCCGCCGACCAATGCCACTGCCCCGTCCTGGCCAATGGCAATATCCTCTCCGCGGAAAAGGCGGCCGATGTCCTGAACTATACCGGCTGTGCCGGGGTAATGATTGGACGCCACGCCATTCGAAACCCCTGGATTTTTCGCCAGATACGCGAGTATTTATCCGGAGTAGCCATGTTTGTTCCAGAGCTACAGGATGTTCGGATTTACGTGGACTGGATCTTCGATGCCACAAACGAGCCTGACCTGTCAGAAAGCCGTCACCTCGGGCGAATGAAAAAACTCCTCAACTTCGTCGGTCTGGGCGTAGACCCTGAGGGCGAATTCCTCAGGACGATGCGGCGAGCCAAAACCCGCCAGGAACTCCTATCCATTTGTGACACCTATATGGTGGATGACAGCCAGGCCTCACAGCCCTTCGCCCTTGAGCCCTATGATGGACTCGTCGCGCGCCCCAACTGCGAAGTGCCCCACCAACCAGGCACACTTAGGGCTGCGCTCTTGGGGTGAAAGTGAATAGGACGCGTTCACTCGCACTTTTTCCTTTCACTCCACCAGGTTAAGAATCCAACCCGAGCTGTTGTCGACCTTCTGGAGAAATCATATGAGGCGTCCATGGTGGATCCCACACGATATCGACCGTCGCCGCGTGCACCGCTCCCAGGCTCTCAATCCGGGCCCGGGCATCATCCGCGATGACAGGCCCCATCCCACATCCCTGGGCAGTAAGGGTCATTTTCACATTCACCATGTGTTGGTCGTCCCCAATGTCCGTAAGCTTTAAATCGTAAATCAGCCCCAGGTCGACAATGTTGACGGGAATCTCCGGGTCAAAACAGCCTTTCAGGACCTCCCAAACCTGGTCTTCACTGAATCCGGAAGCGTCATGCTGGGCAACCGCCCCCCCAGTCGCCTCCCTGTAACGATCCACGGCTTCTTCCCCGAGCACCGAGATGTTGTCCGGAGCAATGCGATAAAGCATCCCTTTCACCCTAACCGTAACGGATCCCCCCAGGGCCTGGGAAACTTCAACCTCAGTTCCCTCGGGCAGGACAACCGGATCACCGGCAGGTATAAGAGTGGTGGGACAATCCCTTGATAAGGTCCAGGTATCAGATGACATAATTAAAATTGAAGCTCGTATGGCAGGCGGAGGTAGAGTCCACGGGGATCATCAAATTCTCGCAGCTTTTCCAAGCTTGCTTTGACTTCGTTAATCGCCTTATCCACTTCAGGAATATCGCTTTGGATGGCATCAAAAGCTGTGATCCGGGTATCAAAGGCAGAGGCCAGGGCCTCTTCGATCGTTCGCTTCTGGGGATATTCGACAATCTCAAAATCTGCCCCGACTCCGGCTGACTCTATGGCGAAGTCAATCGCCGCAAGAAGACCGCCCAATTCATCGACCAGGCCGAGATCCTTGGCGTCGCTTCCCAACCAGACCCGGCCCTGCGCCATATCATGGACGCGCTCGCGATCCAGCCCACGGTTACCCGAAACTCGATCGAGGAATTTATCGTATATGTCGTCAGTAAAATCCTGGATCAGAGCCATCTCCTCATCCGTTTTCTCTTCCGAAGGATCAAACATAGCCGCGTAGGGACCCGTCGCAATCTCGTCAAAGGAGAGGCCGAGCCACTCCGCGGCCCCTTCGTAATTGGCCAGGGCAAGAATGACTCCGATAGAGCCGGTAATGGTCATTTCATCTGCAAAAATCCGATCGCTGGCTGAGGCAATCCAGTATCCGCCTGAAGCTGCAACAGCTCCAAAGGAAACAATGACTGGCTTTTCTTCATGGATTAAGGATAGTTCGCGCAGCACCAGCTCACTCCCCAAGGCACTCCCCCCGGGGCTGTTCACCCGCAAGACTACCGCTTGGACATCTTCATCATTGCGGATCTTACGAAGTTGTTTGGCCAGCGCCTTGCCCCCGATATTGGCCGAGGATCCGGACCCCGCCGAGATGGCTCCCTCCGCGTATACCAAGGCGATCTCATTCGATGGGTCTTCTGAACGGACAATTTTCTTTTGGCCTTCAGCAATATAGTCCACCAGGCCTACCTGGCGGAAGGTGTGGCTATCCTCTTCCTCTTTTCCCTGATCTATAAGGAAATCGAGCACCTCATCTCGATAATAGACCGTATCGATCAATCCGTATTCCCTGGCATCCTCCGGATATATAAAGGGCGCTTCCTGGGACAGACGGACGAGGTCCGATTTGTCCAGGTCCCGATTCTCCGCGATTGCGGTTAGGATTCCATCCCACATGCCGTCCATCAGCACCTGTGTCTGCTCACGGTTTTCAGGGCTGAGCTTATCATTGGTGAAGGACTCCATGGCCGACTTATATTTGCCCTGCCGGGTCACCTGGACCCCTACCCCGAACTTTTCCATCATCCCTTTGTAAAACATGATGCGCCCCCCCAGGCCGGAAACATCAATCAGGCCCATGGGGTGCATGAACACTTCGTCCGCGACGGAGACCAGGTAGAGATCGCGTTGTGAAGGATTGGTTACATAGGCATACACAGGCTTTCCCGTTTCCTGGAATCCCTTCAAGGCCGTCCGGATTTCCCGAAGCGCAGGGTAACCGCTCCCGTAATTGACAGACCTGAGGTTGCCTTCCATGTAGATGGCTTCTATGCGACGATCTTCCGCGGCCCGCTCAATCGCCTTAATCATTTCATAGAGATATGTGTCGTCTGTATCTTCGTCCTGGACAATGCTCCGCAGTGCTTCGGAAAACTCCATGGAGGGCGGTTTGTCCGGGATATTTCGGCTCAAGCTGATCACCAGGATACTCTCCTGCTTGATCGGTTTGGTTTGCGGCTGGGCACCAGCAGCAAAGAAGGCGACGATGAGCGCGAAGGAAAACAGGAAAACGAACCAGGAAAAGACCAGAATCAAGGTCCCCTTAAATATGCTTTTGATAAATTTAAACATCTCTTGTGCAGCAGAATTTTAACAAATCTGTAAATTGTGTATACAAAGTGGGAGCCTCCCCCCGGTCGCAAGTTCCTTTTCAGGTCGTCCTTTTCTTTTTACCAGACTGTTGCGGGGATCGGATTGCCATCTCACCTTATCTTCACATCCTCAAGCAGTTAAGGATGAACGTAGACGACAACATCGGCCCATTAACGAACAATCGCAAGGCCCTCCACATCAATTTGGATCCAGCCATCTATGGAACGATCGCAGAAATCGGGGCCGGCCAGGAGGTCGCTCGCTTCTTTTTCCGGGCCGGTGGCGCTTCCGGTACTGTGGCGAAAACCATGTCCGCCTATGACATGAAGTTCAGCGACGAGATCTACGGCAAAGCCCCTCGCTACGTCTCACGCGAACGCCTCGAAACGATGTTGGACCGCGAGTTCTCCCTGCTTCAACAACGCCTGGATGAGGAACGCGGGGACTCCACCCAGTTTTTTGCCTACGCCAATACCCTCACTACAACAGGCTACACGCAGAAAACCGAAGCTCATGGTTGGATGGGGATCCGGTTTCAAACCTCCCCCAAGGCTCCGCCAAATGATATAATCCTCCATCTGCGTATGCTCGATAGCACCGCCGATCTTCAGCAGATTGCCGTCGGCATCGTCGGGCTCAATCTGGTTTATGGGGCCTTCTTTTTCCACAACCAGCCCCACCGCCTGCTGGCTACGCTCCGCGACAACTTAGAGGAAGAACGCATTGAAATAGACCGGATTGACTGTATCGGCCCGGCGTTCGCTGAAGTCAATCCCCGCGTTCATGCGATCCAACTGGTTGAGATGGGATACACCAAAGCCGTCTTGTTTGGGCCTGGCCAGACCGTGGAATTGCCCTCTACGGTCCTGCGGAAACGCTCCATCCTGCTGGAGCGGGGAGGATTTCGCCCTTTCACGCTCGTCAATGCCGACATGATCAAAAGCGGCACTGAAACCTTCGCCAAGGCCTTTGATTATGATACCTCCGAAATGGTGACGATTACCGAGATTACACTGCGCAACCTGCGCCGGACTCAGGAATCCGATCACATCGATTACACCGACCTCCTACACCGTGTGAATATCTTAAACCAGGCCGGCTATACCGTTCTGGTATCCAATTATTTCGAATATTATCGGTTGAGTGCCTACTTCCGTAGATACACCAGCGAGGAGATCGGGATTGTCCTCGGAATCAATAACCTCATTGAGATTTTTAACCCTGAATATTATGATGACCTGGATGGGGGAATTCTGGAAGCCTTTGGTCGTTTATTTAAAAATAAGGTTCACCTTTTGATCTATCCCATGCTGCGCGAAAGCCTCATTGCTTACCTGCGGCAACGTTACATTGAAGATCCGGACACGAAGGATGATGCTTTTTACCAACAGCTCGGGAGCACGGAAACCCATCTCATTACGGCAGATAACCTTCGAGTCAGAGCCACCCTCCGGAACCTTTATAAATACCTGATTGAAACGCGTTCGATTATCCCCGTTGAGCATTTCGACGAATCGCACATGAAATTTTTCCCCCGCCAAATCCTGGAAATGGCAAGAGCGAACGAGCCTGGATGGGAGCAGTTCGTTACACCCGAGGTCGCCGTTTATCTCAAATCGGAAAACCCTTTCGGTCTGGAATAAGGGACGTTATTTTTGTGAAAGGGCTCAACCCTGCATCAACTCAGCTGCCCGCCGCTCAATTTCTTCCATCGACAATGTTTCCACAACATGGCTGAAGGACCAGCGATATCCATACGGGTCCAGCACAATAGACGAACGGTGGCCCCAGAACTGATCCGCCGGCTCACTCAGGCTCTGCATGCCGGCTTCAAGTGCTCGCTGGTGGGAAGCATCGCAGTTCTCTACCACCACGGAAAACAGGCACGCGGCCTGTATTCCCTCGGGAAACGCCTCTGCAGACCAGTTCGGGTCGGGGTTCGAGATCCAAATATCCGTGTTTCCCACGCGGAATTGACCATGCGCCAATCCGCCATCGGGCATTTCCATTTTCACGATAGTTTCGGCCCCGAGGGCCTTTTCATAGAAGGCCAACGCTTCAACGCCATTGTTTACTGTGAGCGAGAGAGAAACAGTGGGATGGTCATGCATGAGGAATAATCAAAGAGGTTGAAAGTTTAAATATAAGACCCATGTACTTTCTAGTGAAACACCCCTGTCGAAACAAATCCTAATTTTAAAATCGCTCCAAACGTCATGTATTTGCCTATCCTTCTGTATTTTCCAAACCGAGTGCGGAGGAATGCTTTCGATACAATCCCCGAAACTGATTGTAATTCATCCCAAGGAGATCAGCCGCTTTCTTCTGGTTAAATTGGCAGGCCTCGAGGGCCTTTCTCAAGCACACTTTCTCCATGTCTAGCAATCCATCCCGCAGGGGTTGAGCCTCTATCTTGTAGGCAAAATCAAAGTCTCCATGGCTCAGGTCCTGCACCGGTTCAGATCCGGATTGGATGGGTTCAAACGGGTTCTTAAAAGGATCAAAGGAGATCTCCCGGATGATTCGCCCATCTGTCGCATAAACCGCGCGTTCCACCACATTTTTCAATTCGCGGATATTCCCTGGCCATCGATACTTTTCGAGTGCCTGCATGGCCCGCTCACTGAATTCAGGTACCTCCGCTAGCCCGATCTCCATCGACATTCGGGTAGCAAAATGCCGGGCCAACAGCATGATATCTTCTTTTCGTTCCCTGAGCGGAGGTAGGAATAGCACTTCGAAGGATAGCCGATCCAAGAGGTCTTCTTTGAATTTACCCTCCCTCGCCATCTTGGGTAAATCCGCATTGGTTGCCCCAATTATCCTGACATCCACTTCGATGGACTCCGACGAACCCACCCGCTCAAAGTGGCTATACTCCACCACCCTTAAAATCTTTTCCTGAACCGACATTGGAATCTGGCCAATCTCATCAAGAAACAACGTCCCCCCGCTGGCCGCTTCAAACCGACCTCGCCGGCGCCGGGCCGCTCCCGTGAATGAACCTGCCTCGTGCCCAAACAACTCCGACTCGAGTAAACTTTCCGCCAGGGTGGCGCAGTTCAACGTCACCATCGGTCCCTGCCACCGCTGTGACAGGTAGTGTAATCTCGATGCCGCCAATTCCTTCCCCGTTCCCCGTTCCCCGATGATCAGGACTGGGCGCTCCACCTTCGCGACCTGACTGAGCTGAGCTTGAAAGTCCAGGAAGACCTCAGCCTCTCCGATTGCCTCTTGCATCGGTGGATTTACTTCCTCTACATACCCATAACGTGCCTCTGACTTTTTCATAGCAACAGTGGTGGTTCGCACCAACCAATGGTAAATATCACCAAAAGCGCAATGGTTTTATGCATACTTTAAAAATCCATAAATTTTTAGTTCCTGTTCATCAACACTTTAAGTATTTTTTTTCAGAGTTGGCATATGCGTTGCATAATTGGAGACGAATCCAAAACAACATTAACTGATTTTAACAATGGGTATTTTTTCAAGATTTCGTGATATCGTAAATTCGAATATCAACTCCATGCTCGATAAGGCGGAAGATCCTGAAAAGCTGATCAAATTGATGATCCGCGAAATGGAAGATACGCTGGTCGAATTAAAAGCGTCCTGTGCAGGGACCATCGCCGCTCAAACCAAGAGCGCCCGCAAATTAGAAGATGCGAAAGAGAAGGCCACCCGCTGGCAGGAACGCGCCGAACTGGCCATGAATAAAGGCCACGAAGACCTGGCCCGCGAGGCGCTCCTCGAAAAACGCGCCGCCTCCGAAAATGTAGAAGCCCTCGAAGGTGAACAAACCAACCTGGCCAACCTCGTCGAACAATATAAGTCCGACATCGCCGAACTGGAAGCCAAGCTGGAGCAGGCCCGCAAAAAACACCGCGTCCTGGTTCAACGCCACGTCCATGCCGCCAAAAAAGAACGCGCCCAACGCGATATCCGCCGGGTTCATTCCGCCGATGTCATGGGCAAGTTTGATGCCCTCGAAAGCCGGATCGACCGGATGGAAGCTGATGCCGATCTCGTCAACTACGGCGTGGGCACCAATATCGATGATGCCTTCACCAAGTTTGAAACCGACGAAAAAATCGAAGCTGAATTGGAAGCACTGCGCAGCAAGTCCAAAGGGAAAGACTCTGAATAAGCGTCGCCATGGGGCCTAAAACCTGTTCACATTCACCCCATCATCACCCTTTAAACAATGGACGTTCTATTCTTATCCTTCATGGGCCGGTTTGACCCGATCATGATCCCGGTAATCGCAATTATCTGCGGCACCATGATCGCCATAACGGCAATAATCAAAGGGAAGAATCCTCCATCCGACAAACCGGAGGAGGAAGAAGCTTCCCGGACCATCCAGGAAATCTATGCGCAATGCAATCGCCTGGCGGACCGAATCGAAGCCCTCGAAACGATTATTCTCGAGCGCGAACAACGCAATAAACCTGACTCCTCACGATAATTTACCAACACCCCACCCTTATGAATGATTCATCCTCCAACCAATCCTCTGGATTATACCGATCCCGCGACGGCGTCATCTTCGGCGTCTGCCAGGGCGTGGCGGAATGGAGAGATCTTCCCGTGGTCTGGATCCGGATCGCAGTCGTGGTGGCTACCCTGCTGGTTGGTGTCTGGCCCGGTGTAATCGCCTATGTGTTCGCCGGCATTTTCATGAAGCCCAAGCCAGCCATCCCGTTCAACGACAATGCAGACCGAGAGTTTTACGACTCCTACACGCGCTCAAAATCGATGGCCCTGGATCGTCTGAAAAAAATTGCAGATACCCTCGAACGCCGGACCGGCCGCCTCGAAACCATCATCCTCGACCGGGAACGTGACTGGGAACGCCGCTTTAAGCGGGATACCTGACTTAGTTTTAATACACTTTCACCATACGCACACCAAAGCCGGGGCCCTCCCCGGCTTTTTTCGTCTAAAGGTCGCAGCAGATGAGAGTGAATTATAGGATAGAGCGTGCTTCAGAATGCCTGAAATTAGGACTCCTGTAACAATTTTGTATCCATCTTCTGATTACGGATTAAGATGTTGCCCCCGGAACCGTAGAATAATATTGATTGCCAGTCAGTTAATTACTACCTGCACTAAAAGGCTCTCCCTTTTCTCTTCAATCTTATCGCCCTGATCATCCTGCATGGAAGTCCATCAACACCCATTCTTTAAAGGTTTTGGGAAACAGGAGTTGGAAAACCTCGTTCGCGTCAGCGAAACTCATACTGCTCAACCCGAGGAGTTGATTTTCGATGAAGGAAGCCCTTCTGATGCCTTGTATCTCCTTTTAGATGGTGAGGTTTCTTTCATTAAACCGTTGGAGAATGGCAAAGAGCAGATCATCAGCAAAGCGGACCCTGGTGAATTTTTTGGTGAGGTTGGCCTATTCACCGGAGAGCCTCGCTCTCTGTCCGCTGTAGCCAGCACGACCGCCACCATCGCTAAAGTGCCCAAAGGCGCCTTACTCGATTTCATCAAAAATACCCCCGGTCCGGTAGATATGATCCTTCAAAGTATAGTCGGACACCTCCACCACACGACCCGCCACTATATCGAGGATATGATCAAAACGGAGAAGATGGCCGTGGTCGGGGCCATGATGAATACCATTATTCACGATTTTAAGAATCCCTTTACACTCATTAGCTTGGGGAGTCAGGTGATCATGCAGCGCCACAGTGACGAGCGCACGCAGCAGATTTGTCGCAATATCGAGGAGCAGGTCCGGCGCATGGTCGATATGGCTAACGAAATTGCTGATTACTCCCGTGGTCAACAATCCCTTGAATTTGCCCCGGTCAATTTACCCAAACTCTTCAACCGTTTTAGGGACCTGAACTTCCCCTATTTCCAGAAGGACAATATTGAGTTCAACATGGAAATTGAGGATATCACGATTGAGGCTGAGGAAAGTAAACTGATTCGGGTTCTTCAGAACCTCACCAGCAACGCTATCGACAGTTTTGAGGAACGCGGAGGCGGCGTCATCAGCATCGTAGCCCGTAAAAAGAATGACGGGGCGGAAATTCTGCTGAAAGACAATGGGGCCGGAATCCCCAAAGAAATCCGGGACAAGTTGTTCGAACCTTTCGTTACCTTTGGAAAGAGCAGCGGCACCGGCCTGGGCACTGCCATCGTGAAATCCATCGTGGAAGCGCATAAGGGAAGCATTCGTTTCGAAACGCAGGAAAACCGTGGCACTGCATTCTTCATCTGGTTACCCAAACACCAGCCGCTCAACGTCGCCAAACGCGGCTAGAGCAAAGCATGCCTTTTCCTATTGGAGCGCAGACTTGCTGCGCCCGACGCCAAATTCAGTGGAAGCGACTTTACACCGTGAAGAACAAAGTCTGCGCCCCGGGTTCACATCCTATTCTTCCGCCTGCTCCTCAAGGATCTCCATCGCCACTTCGCGTACGCGCGCCACGTAATCACTGCGAACGCGATCCCGCTGTTTCCCATATTCCTGGCGAATAAATGTCGTAAGCGCGGCCACCTGCTCGTCATTCATCAGCAGGTAGTAGGCGGCCATGGTATTATCCGCATCCACGACTCGTTTTCCTTTGTTTAACTCAGGGTCCTGGCTCCCCAACAGGATTGCCCGTACCAGGGCCAGTGTGGAGCCTCTTACCATTTTCGAATCCACCAGGGAGGGATTTAAGCCCGGAACCCCCAGCCCGTTCGCCATATGACAGGAAGCACAATGGAGAAAATACTGCCTTCTTCCCAGTTTGAGTTGCTCAGCTAACTCGGCTTCCGCCTTAACCGTAGTTTCACTTTTCCCACCGGTCTGGGCAAACCCCATCCCACAGCTGGCCATCCAAAAAATCAAAGCAATATGCCCGCGAGTCATTGCCAACCCCTCTCCCCTCTAGACTTCTCCATTTTCCGCTTCGCGCATAAGTACATATTCCATGGAATCTTTGAGTGCCTGCCAGCTGGCATCAATAATGTTGTCACTGGCCCCAACCGTTCCCCAAATCGCATCCCCATCGGTGGATTCAATAAAAACCCGTGTCGTGGCATCTGCCCCTTTCCGATTCTCCAGGATACGCACATTATAATCGATCAGGCGCACCTGCTTGATAGCCGGAAACGCCTCTTCGAGAGCCTTCCGAATAGCATGGTCAAGCGCACCCACCGGACCATGAGATTCAGCCACCGTATGCACCTCTTCACCGCCCACCTCTAACTTTACCGTAGCTTCCGAAATCGTCCGCCCAAGGGCAATCTGCCGACTGGAGGCAACCCGGTAACCCACGAGTCTGAAGGGAGCTTTCCAGCCTTTTAGAAATCGGTGCAGGAGCAGTTTAAAGGAAGCGTCGGCGGCTTCATATTCATATCCTCGATGCTCCAGCTCCTTTAACTCCTGGAGAAATTTTTTCAATTCAGGAGAGCCGGATTCCAGATCAAAGCCGACCTCCCGCGCTTTCATCAACACACTGGCCCGTCCCGACAAATCGCTGACCAGCACCCGCGTCCGATTTCCAACCAGCTCGGGCTCGATATGCTCATAGCTGTGCTTCACCTTGGCCGCGGCATCCGCATGCACTCCCCCTTTATGCGCAAATGCACTGGCCCCCACAAAGGGCTCTTTGGGGTTGGAGGGATGATTGGCCAGATCGTCTACAAAGATCGAAAGATCCCGAAGCTTGTTCAGGTTCGGTTTACAGTTCAGCTCTCTGCCCAGCTTAATCACAAGATTGGGGATGATCGAAGTGAGGTTGGCATTTCCAATGCGTTCGCCAAAGCCGTTTAACGTGCCTTGCACCATCGTCGCGCCAGAACGCACCGCCGCCAGACTGACCGCTACCCCCACCCCACTGTCATTGTGGGCATGAATCCCCACCTGGGCCTCGCCGAGCCGTTCGCGCACATGACTCGTGATCGCCCCTACTTCTTCCACCAGGGTACCTCCATTGGTATCGCAGAGAGCAAGAAAGCTGGCGCCGCCTCGGAAAGCTGCCTCGAGGGTGTTCAGGGCATACTCCTGGTTATCCTTATAGCCGTCAAAAAAATGCTCTGCATCATAGATGACCTCCCGATTCGATTCGCTTAAAAAGCGAACCGTGTCTTCGATCATCCTCAGGTTATCCTCGGGAGTCGTCCGCAAAATCTCCTCCACGTGAAGTAACCAGGACTTACCAAAGAGGGAAACTGCCGGAGTTTCCGCCTCGATCAGCAATTGAACTTGAGGGTCTTCCTCCACCGCCAGCTTCGACCGCCGCGTAGATCCAAACGCCACAATTTTGGCATGCTTCAGATCGACCTGTTTGACTGCTTCGAAGAAACTCATGTCCCGGGGATTGGAACCAGGCCAGCCGCCCTCAATATAATCCACACCGAATTGATCCAGTTTTTCTACAATTCGCAGCTTCGCCGGAACAGGAAAGGAAATACCCTCTCCCTGGGTTCCATCTCGCAAGGTAGTATCGAAGATATGGATTAAAGAATCGCTCATGACGCGTTGTGCTCAAAAAAGAGTCACTATTAGAGACCTGCCGGATGAGATTCAATAAAAGATCCAATAGCCTCCGGAGTAGGATCCACTGGATAATAGCGTGCTTGTTTCTGCTTCAGCACTTCCAGCCGGGGATGCGCAGGATGCAGCCCAATGGCCCGCTCAATGGTATCGGGAAATTTGGCCGGATGCGCGGTGGCAACGAGCAGGGATGGTCGGTCCGGATCCAGATCCTTAAACCCGCAGGCCGTATGCGGATCAGCCACGTAGTCGAAGCTAGCCTTGGCTTGCTGGATTAGACGGACAATCTCCTCGTCTATTGCCCGTGACGCGGAAAATCCCTCGGCTACAAAATGATCAAAGTGGTAAGCTCCACTTTGCCGGAAGGTCTCAATAATCTGTCTAACCCGGGCAGGATCTTCCTGGCAAAAGTAATAGAGGAAGCGCTCAAAATTGGAGGCCACCTGGATGTCCATCGACGGAGCCAGACTTGGCCTTACCGGCTCCTGGACATACTCGCCCTGATTCATCAGGCGGTAAAGGATATCATTCTGGTTCGTTGCCAGTCGGAATCGGGAAAAGGGCACCCCCATTTTCCGCAAGATCCAACCAGCGAAGATATTTCCAAAATTCCCCGTAGGGACCACCACCTCGATCGTATCCCGGATAGCCGGAGGGAGCCGAAACCAGGCCCAAAGGTAATATACACATTGGGCAAGAATACGGACCAGATTGATTGAGTTGACCGCAGACAACCGGTTGCGTATGCGAAAACCCTGATCTGAGAAAAGCGATTTGAGCGCCGCCTGGGCATCATCAAAAGAGCCTTCGATTCCGAGAGGAAAAACATGAGGATCCTCGGTGCAGATCATTTGGCGCTCTTGCAGAGGCGAAACCCGACCCAGCGGATACAAAATAAAGGTGTTCACACCGGGCGTGCCGGCCAAACCCTGAATCGCCGCCGCTCCAGTATCTCCGGAGGTGGCTCCCAATACATTGATGGGCTCCCCCGTCCGTTGAATCTGGGCGCCATACAAATTACCCAACACCTGAAGCGCGAAATCTTTAAACGCTAGCGTGGGTCCGTGGAAGAGCTCCAGAACCCAAGTGTGGTCCCCCAGCTGACGAACCGGGGCAATTTCCCCTTCGGCAAAATCGGAGTAAGCGGACTGAATACAGGACTCCAGAACATTGGATTCCATATCGTCCGCGAACTCACTGAAGAAGGCAAGACAGAGCTCAGGATAACCGAGGTGGGACCAAGCCTCCAGATGAGGAGACAGGTCGGGCAGCCGGTCAGGCAGAAACAACCCTCCATCCGGGGCTAAACCGACCGCTACCGCATCGGAAAACCTGCTCGCCGCGGCCTCTCCTCTGGTACTGATATAGTGCATGACTAGGCTCCGTTGGGCTGATCCCCCAAGCCGAACGCATCATGAACAGCGCGGGCCGCCTCGTCAGCTTCTTCAGGCTTGATCGCAACAGAAATTTTAATTTCTGATGTATTGATCAACTGGATACTGATTCCCGTTTCGGCTAAGGCTGCAAAGAAAGCTGCCGCCACCCCGCTGTGAGATCGCATACCGATCCCCACCACGGAAATCTTCGCAATCTCATCGGCTGCCGAAAGGGTGACCTCGTCTCCATAAAGTTGTTTGACCGCTTTCTCGGCTTTATAGATATCATCTCGCGGTACGGTGAAAGTAAGATTGGCTTTTCCTTCATGACCAATGTTCTGGACGATCATATCCACGATGACCCCGGCCTCTGAGATGACTTGAAAAACCTTGGCCGCCGTTCCAGCACGATCCGGCACATTGCGCACAACGATTTTAGCTTGGTTATTATCCACAGCGACGCCGCTAACGACGACATCTTCCATTGAGGGGGCTTCTGCTTTCACGATGGTTCCGGTGTTATGATTAAAACTCGATCGAACTTCAAAGGTGACATTGTATTTTTGGGCAAATTCAACCGCCCGTGCCTGCATGACTTTACTCCCACTGCTGGCCAGCTCCAGAAGCTCCTCGTAACTGATCTCCTGGATTTTTTGCGCGTCGGGAACAATTCGCGGATCGGCGGTATAGACTCCATCCACATCCGTATAAATCTCGCATTTTTCCGCATCCAGCGCCGCAGCCAACGCAATGCCGGTCAGGTCGGACCCGCCTCGGCCAAAGGTGGTGACCTGGCCGCGTTCGCTGATCCCCTGAAACCCTGCCACGATGACAACATTACGTTCAGCGAGGCGCTCTTTGATATCGCCTCCGTTAATGGATCGGATCCGGGCCCGGGTATGCGCAAAATCAGTCACGATGCCCGCTTGCGGTCCCGTGCGAGAGACGGCCGGCACCCCTAAGGACTGCAGGGCGATCGCCATCAACGCGATGGTTTCCTGTTCACCCACCGCCAGCAACATATCCATTTCGCGATCGCTCGGCACGGCACTGAGGCTGCGAGCCCGGTTGATCAACTCATTCGTGACCCCTGCACGCGCAGAGACGACCACGATTACGTCCTGCCCGGATTCCCAGTCGGTTTTGATCCGTTTGGCCACTACCTTGATTCGATCAATCGAACCTACCGAGGTTCCCCCGAACTTTTTTACAACGAGTGCCATAGAGTCAGGGTTCAAATATTCGGAAGACGACCGGATTCTCTAATACGATGCTGCGCAATCGCTTGAATTTCCGCTTCATGTTTTGAATGGCCGCCTCATCGGTCATATGTGTGGTCAGATAAAGCGATGCCGCATCCACCTCTTCATCCGGAAGCTGGTTGACCGTAGCCACGCTGATCGACTCCTCACCCAGGATCGCGGTCAAACGGGCCAAGACCCCCGGCTGGTCCACCACCTTCAGGCGAATATAATATCGACTTTGGATATCTTCCAGTTTCGCCAGGGTCCGCTCCTGGCGAATCGGGGGTTGGCTGGTGCCTTCATGAATCGGAGCCCCCATCAGGGAGCGCACTCCATCGGCGATATCAGAAATCACCGAGCTTGCCGTGGCATCCTGTCCAGCCCCTCGCCCAATCATTACATTGGTGCCCACGACATCCCCATGGATGCTGACCGCATTGTAAACTTCATCCACATTAGCCACGACCTCCTGGGTGGAGATCAAACTGGGAAGCACACTCACCGCGAGGTATTGGTCCGACCCCACGGTCTGGATCGAGGCGATCAATTTAATTTTATAGCCGAGCTCTCTGGCAACCTGGATATCCTGCAGGCGAATATCTCGAATTCCATCTACCAGCATCTGGGACAATTTCACCCACTTTCCATGAGCCAGGTAGGTCAGGATCACGGACTTATGTGCCGCATCAACCCCATCGAGATCGAGGCTTTCATCTGCCTCCACATAGCCCAGCGAACGGGCATCATCAAGGGTCGCATCAAAGGAGATACCCTCTCGCTCCATCCGTGTCAGGATATAGTTGGACGTCCCATTGAGAATCCCGAAAATCAGGGGAAAACGATTCGCCACCAGGCCTTCCTGGATCGCTTTAATGACGGGGATCCCACCGGCCACACTCGCTTCAAAGAAGTAATGTCCCCCGCCCTGCTGAGCTGCCTTGAACAGGCGGTCTCCGTGGCTACAGATCAGGGCCTTGTTGGCGGTGACAACCGTCTTACCCAATTTGAAAGCAAGCTCGGTCAAAGCCCTCGCCTCATCGGTGCCTCCCATAAGCTCGCATACTATGTCGACCTTGGGATCCCTCACGATGCTTTCCAGGTCATCGGTCAGGTTGCGCTTAGGAATCTTTACATCCCGCTTCTTGCCAAGGTTTTTCACTCCTGCTTTAACGAGGTTCAACGACACACCCATGCGGGATTCCAATGCCTCCCGATTTGAGGCAATGTGTTTCCAGACTCCCTGCCCCACGGTTCCAAAGCCGAGGAGGCCGATTCCAATTTGCTTTTCTTCAGGCATGGATAAGTCGTAATTAAGCGCTATTTACTATTTTCGGGTAAACCGGTTTTCCTCACCTTTAATGAGACGAACGATATTCGCATGGTGGCGGGCAACGATGAGGATTCCCAGGGCGAGGTTGAAATAGAATTCACCTATATGATCCTGGAAAAACCAGGCAGAAATCGGGAGACTCAGGCCTAAGAGGATAGATGCCAGCGAGACATAGCGGGTCGAATAAAAGGTCACCACCCAGACGATGACTCCAATCAGGATGACATAGGGCTCCATCGCCAGCAGTCCCCCAATGGCTGTCGCGACTCCCTTGCCGCCACGCAGTTTGAGGAAAACCGAAAAACTATGCCCCAGGATGGCCCCGGTCAGTCCAAGGATAGGATACAAGAGCTGCAGCCCACTTTCACCCGTAAAGACCAGGCTCGGCCACCCTGCCGCCACAAAGCCTTTAAGGAAATCGAGAAAGAAAACCGTATAGCCCGGCCCCTTCCCAAGCGTCCTCAATACATTGGTGGCACCGGGATTACCGCTGCCGGCCTTGAAGATATCGACCCCTTTCAGCCGGGAAATGATGACAGCGAAGGATATAGAGCCGAGCACATACCCGGCTCCCAAAACCAGAAAGGCAAAGGGAATATCCATCGCTACAGAGGGGCGGTAAGTCGTGGTTTCAAACGCCTCCCGCTTAGGGCTTGATGAGCGTGGCGTTCAGGATCCCTTCGCTTTGGCGTATTCGCTCAATCGTTTCGCTCGTCGGACAGGTGTCCAGTTCAAAAATAGCGAGTGCCGTCTCCGCCTCATGCGACCGGTGCAGGGAGAGATTAGCGATATTCAGCCGATCTTCTCCCAGGAGCGTTCCCAACTTTCCAACCATACCGGGAGTGTCGGTGTTTTCCACCATCAAAAGACACCCCGTAGGCGTAATCTCGATGTCCCGCCCATTGACGTGGACCACACGCGGGGTATTGGCATTGCCAATCAGGGTGCCTCGCACCACATACTCGGCGCCCGCCGGGCAAAGCGCACGCACTTCAATGAGCTCGCTGTAGTCCCTTTCCTGGGAACTTTTCGTGGTCTCTACCTGGATCCCCAGTCGCTTCAGTTTCAGGGGAGCGTTGACGTCGTTGACCTCGCTGCCGACAATTTCCAGCAGGTATCCTTTTTGAATGGCCCGGGTCAGCGGCATGGCATCCAGATCCACTATTTTGCCCCAGTAAGTGATGCGTAGTTTCTCCACCTGGTCTGGAGTGATTTGCTGAATAAAGGTGCCTAATCGCGTGCCCAGATTCAAATAAGGCTGAAGGGCCTCCAGCGTCTTGGAATCAACCGTTGGAGCATTGATCGCGTTGCGAATTACCCCACCGCGCAAGGTCTCTACCACGGCTTCGGCAATTTGGATACCCACGCTTTCTTGGGCCTCCCGGGTCGATGCGCCTAAATGGGGTGACAGGACAATATTATCAAATTTCCGGAACGGGTGATCCTCGGCCAGGGGTTCTTCCTCGAATACATCCAGACCCGCAGCGGCAACTTTTCCCTCATCCAGGGCTTTAACCAGAGCGGCTTCTTTGATGATTCCCCCACGCGCCACGTTGAATATCCGCACACCATCCTTCATCTTGGAAAAGGCAGTCTCGTCGATCATGTATTTCGTGCCTTCCGTCAGAGGCATGTGGACGGTGATGTAATCGGCCCGAGGTAGTGCCGTTTCCAGATCCGCCATTTCCACATCCAGGGATTTTGCCCGGGTTTCCGTCAGATAAGGGTCTACCGCCAAAACGACCATGCCAAAAGCCTGGGCCCGGCGAGCAACCTCGGTCCCGATCCGCCCCATTCCGATAATGAGCAGGGTTTTCCGATAAACTTCCGTCCCTGCAAAGCCTTTGCGGTTCCACTCTCCCGCTACCATCGACGCATGCGCCCTTGGCAACGGCCGGGTTCCGCAAAGGATGTGGGTAAAGGTAAGTTCGGCCGTGGCGATGGTATTTCCCTCTGGCGCGTTCATGACGACGACCCCCTTCTCTGTAGCAAATTCCACATCAATGTTGTCTACGCCGACCCCGGCTCGACCGACCACTTTCAGCGTTTTGGTTTCGTCCATGGTCTCCCGGGTCACCTTGGATTCACTGCGCACAATGATGGCCTGAGCCTCATTAGCCAAAGCCGCCAATTGCGCAGGCTCAGATCCAAAGGCTTCCACTACTTCAATGTCGTCCTGGCTGCGCAGGTATTCAATTCCTACCGGTGCGATACGATCGGCTACGATGATCTTAAACATGGTCAGTCTTTCGGTCAGTTTGTGAAAAGGGAGATTCAGTAACGATGCCACCGCCTAGCCAAGTGGATTTTTCCAATTTTCGCATTTTTCTAACGGATTTCTCATATTCCTCATGCAATCTCGGGCTCTACCTAAATTTAGGTAGGCCCTTAGGTTTTCCCCTTATCCTCTTTGGTAATACTAGTTCTACTAATCGGCTTGTGGCCAGGAACGAGGGTAAAATTAGGTTTCGTGGGTTCCCCTGCTTCACGAAGCCTTTTTTTGTTTCCTCTGGAACGAATACGGGTCATGTATCCGGGTCTGGGATGAAAAAGTGGCTCAAATTTACTGTCTACGGCATAGCCGCTAGCCTTGCGCTCATGATTGCTTTCCTGTTACTCGGTCCTCGACCTCGGGTAGAGCCCGTTACTGCCCTGCCTTCACTTCCGGAAAATTGGCAAAACATCCACCTAGAGGATAAACGTCTGCACCCCGATCTGCGGCCAGACACCGAGAAGCGCATTCTCTGGATTGACCCCCGGACAAAAGCCAAAACGAGGCTGTCTCTGGTTTTCTTTCATGGCTATTCTGCCAGCCGGGATGAAATCAATCCGATCCTCCAGCGAGTCGGAAAAGAACTCGGGGCTAATATCTACTTCAGCCGTCTTCCCGGTCATGGAATTCCAGGCGATGCCATGGGACAAACCGACGTCCAACATTGGGTAGAGGAAGGATTACTCGGCTGGCAATTCGGGAAAGCCCTGGGAGATAAAGTGGTTCTCGTCGGGGTATCTACGGGATCCACCCTGGCTACTTGGCTATCCTTTCAGGATCACTTGGGAGTAGATCCTCATGGCCTTATACTGGTTGCGCCCAATTACGGCCCCAAAGATCCAAGATCTGAGTTGATGGTCTTATCCGGAGCCCGGGTCTGGGCCCCAATCCTCGGGGGAACGATGAGGAGCTGGCCGGCCGACGACGCGGAATCCCTTCGCATTTGGACCAACCCTCATCCCACTGTTTCAGTCATTCCCATGATGGCACTGGTCGTCCATACGCGCCGCCTCCCCTTTGACCAAGCCAATGACCCCGCCCTTTTCGTCTACTCGGAAAATGACACCGTCGTGGAAGCCACATTAACTCATGGAGTCTACGGGGAATGGCCCGACGCCCTGAAGGAGCGATGGATGATTGAGCTTCCGGACCCTCACAATAATCACAACATTTTAGGAGATCTGCGGTCACCGGAAAAAACGGACGAAGCTGTCGAGCGTTTCACCACCTTTATTCGGCAACTCGAAAACTAAAAACGTTCCTTGTTTTTACCCTCTACCCGAGGTAGGAGTATCTGTTTTTTCTATCGGGACCTATGTTTGAAAGTCTAACAGATCGCTTGGGATCCGCCCTGCGGAATTTACGTGGAGTCGGGAAACTAACCGAAGACAACATGGGCGAGGCCCTGAAGGAGGTTCGCCAGGCCCTGCTCTCCGCGGATGTCCACTTCAAGGTGGCGCGCCAATTTATTGAGAAGGTCAAAGAAGACTGCATCGGGCAAGACGTGCTGAAGAATGTCACGCCCGGCCAACAGATCGTAAAAATCATCAATGACCGTCTGGTTGAGTTACTCGGGGAAGGAACTGCTCACCTGTCCGAAAATCGCCCCCTGAAAATCATGATGGTCGGCTTACATGGTTCGGGAAAAACCACGACCTCTGCCAAGTTGGCCAAACACCTTTCATCGAAAGGCCTTCACCCCGCCCTCGTCGCCTGTGATGTCTACCGACCTGCTGCTATCGACCAGCTGGAAACCCTCGCCGATCAGGGCCAATTCAGCTTCTACGCTGACCGCAATTCCAAGGATGTCCCGAAGATTGGGAAATACGGGTTGAAATCCGCCACTGAAGCCGGTGCTTCCGCTATCATTTTCGATACCGCAGGGCGCTTGCAGATTGACCAAGACCTGATCGAAGAAGTCAAACGGCTGCGTTCCACCATTCAACCGGACGAAGTGTTCCTGGTGGGAGATAGCGCACTGGGCCAGGAAGCCGTTAATGTGGCCAAGCATTTCCATGAAGCTGTCGACCTCACCGGCATCATCCTCACCAAGCTCGATGGAGATGCCCGCGGGGGTGCGGCTCTCTCCATGAAAGAAATCACAGGAGTGCCCATCAAGTTCATGGGAGTGGGTGAAAAAATGGACGACCTTGAGGTTTTTCACCCCGACCGGATGGCCTCCCGAATCCTTGGCATGGGGGATGTCGTCTCGCTGGTCGAGAAAGCCCAGGAAACCATCGAGGAGGATGAAGCGGAGAAAATGGCGGAAAAAATGCGCCGGGCCGACTTCAACCTCGAGGACTTTCTCCAGCAGATGAAACAGATTAAAAAAATGGGATCCATCGGTTCCCTCATGGGAATGTTGCCGGGAATGAACGGAGTGGAAATCGGAGACAATGAGGAACGTCAGATGCGCCGGACGGAGGCCATTATCCTTTCTATGACCATGAAAGAGCGCCAAAACCCTAAGATCCTTAATGGTCGCCGTCGAATGCGAATCGCCAGGGGCTCCGGAGTGGAAGTCCGGGAGGTCAATCAACTCCTCAAACAGTTTGGCATGATGAAGAAAATGATGAAATCCATGCAGGGTGCGAAGGGGAAAAAGATGATGAAGCGAATGCAGGCCATGGGGGGCGGAGGGGGATTCCCCGGTGGCATGCCTAAGTTCTAGGCAAGCCCTTCCATCTCGATACGATAGCAATTACTCACTTTGATTCCCATGAAGATCGGTGTTCCCACTGAAATTAAAACCTTAGAAAATCGGGTGTCCGTCCTTCCCGGTGGTGTTGAAGTATTAGTTCAGGACGGTCACGAGGTTGTCGTTCAGGCTGGTGCAGGCCTGGGCAGTGGGTACCTGGACGAAGCCTACGCAGAGGCCGGTGCTACCCTGCTCGATTCAGCCGAAGCCATTTTTGAGCAGGCCGATATGATCGTGAAAGTAAAGGAACCTCTGGAGCCTGAATACGACCTTATCCGCAAAGACCAGATTGTCTTCACCTACTTCCATTTTGCGGCTAGCGAGCCCCTCACCCGGGCCATGATACGTTCCGGATGCACCGCCATCGCCTATGAAACGATCGAAACGGCGAATGGCCACCTCCCCCTCCTCACTCCCATGAGTGAAGTTGCGGGTCGTATGGCGGTCCAACAAGCGGCAAAATATTTAGAAAAAGAATGTGGAGGTAAAGGAAAACTCCTTGGCGGAGTCCCCGGGGTGGAACCAGCCGTGGTCATCATTCTGGGTGGCGGGGTCGTTGGCACCAACGCCGCTAAAATTGCTGCCGGTATGGGAGCTGATGTCACCCTGCTCGATATCAGCCTCGATCGTCTGCGCTACCTGGACGATGTCATGCCCAAAAATGTAAAGCTGGTCATGTCCAATCCCGCCAACGTTCGCTCCCTCGCGGAGCGGGCAGACGCTATCCTGGGTTGCGTGCTCGTTCCCGGGGGGAAAGCACCTAAGCTCGTCTCCCGCGACATGCTGGGCCTGATGCAACCAGGTACCGTTTTAGTAGATGTCGCGATCGACCAGGGAGGTGCGTTCGAAACATCCAGACCTACCACCCATGACGAGCCTGTCTATGAGGTCGACGGTATCTTGCATTACTGCGTGGCCAATATGCCTGGAGCGGTTCCCGTCACCTCTACCAGGGCTTTGACGAACGCCACCTTCCCCTATCTGCGCAAAATGGCCAACCAGGGTTGGCTCGTCCTGGCCCGAACCAATGCTGGCTTCGCCATGGGACTGAATGTCATTAACGGGCAGGTCACCTATAAGGCCGTAGCCCAGGCTTTTGATCTTCCCCATACCCTCCTCAGCGACCTGTTGTAAAAACTACGTGTCAGGAAAACAGGTCACCCACCCGGAACCGCCAGGTGGAGATCGCCATAACGATGGTAATGATGATCAGGAGCATCCCAAGGTATGGGAGAGCTCCCACCAATCCTGCCTGGTTCCATAACACCTGTTGAAAGCCTTCTACAGCCCAGTAAACCAGAGTGAATTTGCTCAGGGTTTGCACCCAATCCGGCATCAACGAAACCGGAAACCAGGCCCCTCCAACGGCACTCATGGTGAGGACCAGCATAGTCCCAAAGCCGTTGGCTTGGGCCGCTGTTTTAGAAATGCTGCTGAGGAACATACCAAAGGCGGTACAGGATGCCCCCACTACCAGGCTGACCACCGCCAGTGGTACAATGAAAGGAAAGACCTCAACCCCAAACATCGCCCACCCTGCAACAAAACAGAAAACCAGTTGGGATAAACCAATCAGGGTCAAATGCACAAACTTGCTATACAGGATCAAGTCACGGGAGACAGGTCCGGAAAACAGACGATGGAAGATAGAGGCTTTCTTCTCATCAAACAACGAACTGGCTGCCCCCGTCATGGAAAACAGGAGAAACATGACGGCCCACCCTGCAATTAAGCGTGTGGCTTGCGGGTTTCTGACGTCCTGCCCTACCAGTTGTTCGTCTTTGATTTCAAACAGGCTTCCGACCATATCCCCCATTTGCTCGCCCACGGATTCCATCGATTGCAGCTCTTCACCCGGCTCGGGAGCCATCAGAAATTGCATGGGATTCCCTTCAGCCACTTCTTCCCGCACCACGTCGATATCCATCTCAAAGATCTCGCTGACTGCCTCAGCTATCTTCGTGTTAAACAGGTCAAAGTCCTCCTGTGTGAACACCCCGCTCATCTCCCCTCGCAAGGTTTCAATCAACAGCAACGGGTATTCCTTGAAGAGATTCATTGTCAAGAGACCCCGAACCATCTGGTCCTCCACCTGGTTTTTGGGGTTATTCAACAAGATCATCTTCAGCCCGGGGGCCACCCCGGTGGCGTCAGGTGGAAAGACCAATGCGAAGTTTACCCGGTTACGAAGGATCCAGTCGCGCGCGTCGTCCTCGGAAAACTTTACCCACGTGTCGGCTTCAGTTTGCTTCTGGGTCCATAGTCGCAAGCCATCGTGCTTCGCCATCTTTTCGATAAGGGCCTCAATAAGCGGATCCTCGCTTTGATTGACCACGATTACCGCAGGACCGGTCGGCCCGTTATCCTCACCGGCCACTCCGTCCCTTCCACCTACGCCGAGGACCGAACCAAAGAGAAAGATGACCAAAAGCGGCAGCGCATAAGTCAGCATCACGGCGACTTTGTCCTTCAGGAACAAGGTCATATCCTTTTTGACGAGCTGTATCAGAATTCGCATGGCTAGTCTCTCAGGCTCCTTCCCGTCAGGTGCAGAAACAGAGCTTCCAAAGTGGGCTGCCGCAACCGGATGTAACGATAAGACAGGCCCACTGTTTCCGCCGTCTTAAAGAAATCGGATAGCTTCTCTTCAGCATTCAGCTTGATCAGAGTACCCCCATCTTCCATCGATTCAACAGATGAAAAATTCGCGCTAGCCGCCTTCACCGCAACTTCCGGAGCGCCCTCCGCCAGACGGATTTCTTCCTCATAGGGCAACAGGTCGAGGAGTTCATTCAACGTACCCAGTGCAATTAATTTTCCATGATCGATAATTCCGATGCGGTTACAGAGCCGCTGAACTTCTTCCATGTAGTGCGTGGTATAGACCACCGTGACCCCTTGCCGGTTGAGCTCTTCTAAAAACTCGAATATCGCGTTCCGTGAGTGGGGATCCACCCCGACTGTGGGCTCATCACACAGTAAAATTTTGGGCTCATGCAGCAGGGCCGCCCCAATGTTCAGCCGACGCTTCATCCCTCCCGAAAATCGACTCACCCGTTCCTTGCATCGATCGGTTAACTGGATCCGCTCCAGGATTTCTGAGGCTCGCGCTTCCAGCCGCTTTTTAGGGATGCCGTACATACCCCCAAAAATCATAAGGTTCTCCCAGGCATTGCATTCCTCGTAGAGAGCTACGTTTTGAGGCACAAACCCGATCATGTGACTCAGGCTGTTGTCTCCCCGTTTTCGCAGTCGGTCGTCAAAGTGCACCGACCCCTCATCCAGATTTAAATAGCCTGACAGGATGTGGATCAGGGTACTCTTCCCTGCTCCGTTCGGGCCGAGGAGCCCGAAGAAATCACCTGATTTGACTTGGATATTAACCCCTTTCAGCGCCTGCGTTTTGCCGTAAGCCTTTTTGACGTCCTGAATCTTGATCATGAAAGATTAACTGGATGAAGATGAGGACATGCCATCGGCAATCCTTGAAAAAAGCAAGGTGAGCTTTTCCTTGTTTTTCACTCCAGGTGCATCCTCCACGCCGCTGTTGATATCATACACATCCGCTGAGGTAGACGCCAACGCAGCCAGGATATTGTCGGGACTTAACCCACCCGCCAGCACCCATCGCTTGTGCTGATACAAGGTCCTCCACTCCTCGAATCGCGCCCAATCCCCGATCCGGCCCGTCCCCCCGAACACCAGCGGATCGTTGGAATAAGAGTCGAACAGCACTGTATTCACAAATTCGAGACAAGCCTGGGGAAAGGGCTCTTCCGGAGGCACCTTTGGCGCAAGCCAGAGTCGATCCGGTCCGCCCACCTGCCCGGCCCAACTGGCCAGGGTCGCCCAGTCCAGATCAAAGGGACAATGCAGCTGAAACACATCGAATCCGAGATCTAACATCTGCTCCAACTGATCCGTGCCCGGGTTAACGTCCACGAGGACCCGCTTCCCTTCGGGTATAAACCGCATGAGCTCCTTGGCCCGGTCCGGGCTGACCGATCGTGGAGACCGCTCAAAAAGATTCAGGCCAATATAATCCACACCCAGGGCCAACGCATGCTCAGCGTCCGCTTCCCGGGTAACTCCACACAGCTTGATCGGAGGTCGCGCTCCCATCCCACCAAACAAACCATCCCTCCCACCCCCCGCAATGATTATTACGCCCAGGGTGTCAATACACAGTGTATATACACCTCGCCGGAGGAGGTTGCTTTAGAGGAAGCGGATGACGCCGTGGAGGATGGGGAGGCTGGCGGTGATCCAGAGGGGGTAGAACCAGCGGTTGGACGGCAACAGACAATAGAAGGCGGCCGTCATAGGGAGCACGATCCGAGCGACAGCCCAATAACCCTGCCAGGGAAAGTCTCCCAGACATACCATGAGCAGGCCATAAACGACCCCAATTCGCCAGAGCGGGCTATCCCACTTGCGGAGTGACAGGAGGACGCCCCATTGTAAGAGGAGACCCACACCCCCGATCAGACCAAAGCTGTTTCGCCAAGTCCAGTTCCCGGCCAGTATCTGGTTCAACCAGAGGAGCAGGTGCTTCCCGCAGGCAACAAAAGGCGCAGAGAAGTTATTGGAAAGCCCATGACTGGGCTCAAACACACTCAGAACATAGGCCTGCCAAATGAAAAAAGGAACCGTGCAGACAACCCCGAATGCGGCCACTTTTAACCAGCTGTTAAGCTGAAAGCGATTCAGGCCGGGATGGCCGATTCCGCTCAAGATTGCTGTCTCTCGAGCCAGCACCCCCAGAGCCAGGCTCAGCCCGGAGGGAATTGGTTTGGATTGCTGGGCGAAAGCCAGAAAAAGGAATACAAACCACAGCATAGGGAGGTCTGTGAGAGCGAGGCTGATGCTGTCCAGGACTCCCAGGCTGAACATGATTCCAAACCAACGCAGGAAGCGCTTCAATTCAGAGTTTTCTTCCGGAAGAAAGCGGGGTAACAAGCAACCGAGCGCAACCCAAAAGCCCAGATTGATGAGGGAGTAAACCGTCAAAACCCAGGCTGGCTGGCCAAGGCCAAAGGCCCAAGCCAACCCGGGAACCAGGATGCGCCGGGATCGGTAGGCCGCCCCGTCCAAGGCGGTAGAAAAGTCTTCGGTCTGCAGGCTGGGATCCAACGCGATCTGGGCGTAAAACTGCCCATCATACCCGAAGGAATCGGCTTTCACCTCGTAGCTCAACCCCTCCATCACGACGGAGCGGCGATCCTCCCACCCGTCTCCAAAGGCGATTAACCGGGTAAATCCCTGTCCCCCTCCTCGAAAGTTGAGGGCAACGAGCAGGAGCAATATGCCAAAGCAGGTCCACGCCGCCCATCGAAACGTGAGTGTGCCTGCCGGTGTTTTCATTGATCCGCTTTGACCACATCGATGATGGCCTCGAGCAATCCATCCAGGCTCTGGTTTTTAGCCTCGGCGTCTACGGGTAAATTATAGGACCTTAAGGTTTTGGAAGTGATGGGACCCATACTGCAGGTCGTGGGCATGATTCCCCCATCGGGAATTAACTCCGCCTTCCGCTTATAAAAATGGTGCACCGTGGAGGAACTCGTAAAGGTGATAAAATCGACCCCATGCTCGCGGAAATCTTTTGCCTCGGGTAACTGTTCCAGGTCGGTCGGGATCGTTTCATATACCTGAAGTGTATCGACAATGGCTTCCCCTTTTTGCTCAAGCGTCCTGGCCAGGACATCCCGGTTCTGATTCCCGGTGATCACCAACACATTGGCACTGGGCAGGCTCCCCGTCTCAATTAGGGCCTCGGCGAGAGATTCGGATACCGACTCCTCCGGCAAGAGATCAACCTCGATATTCTGTTTCTGCACTTCCCTCGCAGTACTTGCCCCGATGGCGGCAACGCGCATGCCCCCGAAACTGCGGATATCTTTGAAGGCTTTGAAAAAGATCTCGAAGAAATAGTTCACCCCGTTGGGACTGGTAAACACGATCCATTCGTAACTGCTCAGGCCCGCAAACACCTCGGTGACCGTGGTTGAATCCATTTTGGGTCGCACCTCGATGAGGGGAAGTTCCAGAACCTCAGCCCCGACCGACTCGAGCCGTTGTTTCAGTTCCCCAGCCTGATTCCGACTCCGAGTGATGGCCACCCGTTGGCCAGCTAACGGTTTGCGGCCAAACCAGTCCAGACTGTTGGGAGAACCAGCTACTTTCCCAATAATGATAATGGCTGGAGAGCCAACGCCAGCAGATTCGACCGAGCTCACGAGGTCGCTCAACCCTGAGCGCACCACGGTCTGACGGCCCAGGGTAGCCCACTGGATAACAGCCGCTGGCGTATCAGGATCCAGTCCGGCGGCCAGCAACCGACTGACCAGGGACTCCAAGGTCCGCATCCCCATATAAATACATAGGGTCCCTCCCATCCGAGCCAGCTCCTCCAGTTGCACCTGAGAGAAGGCTTTAGTGGGATCTTCATGACCGGTCAAAAAAGTCAAAACCGAACTGTGATCGCGGTGGGTCAAAGGGATCCCGGCATATCCGGCGGCAGCCAGGGCAGCCGTCACGCCCGGAACTACTTCATAAGGGATACCCTCAGCGTGGAGCCGCTCCATCTCCTCGCCCCCACGTCCAAAAATGAAGGGGTCTCCGCCTTTCAATCGAACCACCTGCAGGCCGCTCTTAGCCCGCTCCACCATGAGGGTTTCAATTTCATCCTGGGACACGCTGTCCTTCAGCTCGGGCCCCTTCCCCATCCTAACCACTTCGCATCCCGGTTTCACCCTGCCAGTGAGTGCATCGTTCACCAGTTGGTCAAAGATCAGGACGTCGCAGGATTCGATCAATTTGAGCCCCTTCACAGTGATCAACCCTTCGTCTCCAGGGCCCGCACCCACCAGATAAACTGTTCCCGCACTGACCATCAGTTAACTCAGTTCTTTTTCGACAAAATCTTCAATTTTGGATTCAGCCGTATCCAGCGAATCACCGTTAATTTTGAGCGATTTCATACCGAAATCCTCGTGGAAGACCAATAATTTCCCGTCCGAAAAATGCACCCCCACGGCCGTGTGGCACCCGCCACCCAGCTTACTCAACATCATACGCTCAATGGTTACGGCGCGAAACGTCTGCTCACACAACAGGGGTCGCACCCATCCGACTTCCGCCTCTCGACACTGAATCGCAATCGCTCCCTGGCCAGCCGCAGGCACCATCTTGTCCACCGCGAAATCTTTGAATTTCAACCCGGGGTAGCTTTCAATTTCGAGGCGATCCAAACCGGCTTTTGCCAGGATGGTAGCGTCGGCCGCTCCATTCATCACCTTCTTTAACCGGGTTTCTATATTTCCTCGAATCTCCCCCCAGCAGCAACAGGGGAAAAAGGCCTTGGCTTGCTGGCGCCGGCGCGGACTACTTGTCGCTACCTCGACCACCTGCTTCGCATCTTCCCGCATGACGAGGACATCCGCAGGGTTGTGCCGCGGTAGATACCCGGCAATTTCGAGACCCGGCACACCTTCCGTTGGCATGTCCTTGGCACTATGGACAGCCAAATCTGCCCGTTCCTCAAGCAGCGCCACTTCCAGTTCCTTGGTGAATAGTCCCTTACCTCCCTTGTTTTCCAACGACCATGCCTTTTGTCGGTCGCCCGTGGTTTCCATGGGCTGAATCTCAAAACTGAGATCCGGACACCGCTCACTCAGGTGAGCGATGGTCAACTCGGTCTGACGCAAAGCGAGTTGGCTTTTTCGAGTAGCCAATACGAGTTTTAATTTCACTAATTGAATACCTTATAAATGGAAAATCGCGACTGGAGCAATCCAGTCGCGATTCGGGCCCTTAAATGATGATCCGCGCTTAACTGGAGTAGGAAGCCTGCGTGCCCTTCAAATTCTTCTTTGGAATCCACGGCATGAGAGCCCGCAGGCGACGTCCGGTTTTTTCAATGGGGAGCTGGTTCGTGTCCTTCAGCCACTGGTTATAGTTCGGCAACCCGTCCTTGTATTCTTTTACCCACTTGCGTGTGAACTTGCCGGATTGGATATCCTTCAAAATGGCATTCATCGCCTTTTTGGTCTGACCAGTAATGACCCGGGGGCCGCTCACCATATCACCGTATTTGGCGGTTTCAGACACGCTGAAACGCATTCCAGAAATCCCCGACTCCACAAATAAATCGACGATCAGTTTTAATTCGTGGAGACATTCGAAATAGGCCATCTCAGGCTGATAGCCGGCCTCGATCAGGGTTTCGTAGCCCGCCAGAACCAGGTGGCTGGCGCCTCCGCAGAGCACGGCCTGTTCCCCGAACAGATCGGTTTCCGTCTCTTCCTTGAAAGTCGTTTCGATGACGCCGGCACGCGTTCCACCCACGCCCTTTGCCCAAGCCAGAGCCACCCGCTTGGCCTTCTTCGTGGCGTCATTGTGAATCGCGATGAGGGCAGGGACGCCCTTACCTTCCAAATACTGGGAGCGCACGACATGCCCCGGGCCTTTGGGAGCAACCATGATCACGTCTACATCCGTCGGCACATCAACCAGGCCGAAGTGAACTGACAGGCCATGCGTGAAGAGGAGGGTTTTACCCGGCTCGAGGTGGGGCTTGATGTCATGCTCAAAGACTTCAGCCTGTTTCATATCCGGCACACCTACCATGATTACATCCGCTGCCTTGACCGCATCGGCAGTCTCCATCACTTCAAAGCCGTGATCCTTAGCCACGGGGATGGACTTACTTTTCTTATAGAGGCCGATGATGACTTTGCAGCCGCTATCTTTTAGATTGAGAGCGTGGGCATGCCCTTGTGAACCATATCCGATGATCGCCAGTGTCTTGCGATTGATATTGTTCAGGTTGGCATCTTTTTCACGATATACTTTGGCAGGCATTTATTTGACGTGGGGTCTATTGTTAGGGTGCAGTGAGCACCAATGGGAGAAAAGGATGGAAAACAAGGCGGTTTTGCCTCGCAAGGCAACTCCGAAATCTGAGCAGGAACGGAAGCTCAATCGTCCATTTCAACAGGGGATTCCGTGAAACGGGCACGTTCCAGGGCAACATTTCCCGTGCGCGCCATTTCCACTACACCGAATGGAATGATGAGCTCAAGGAAAGCGCGAACTTTGTTTTCATTACCAGTGGCTTCAATCACAAGAAAGTCGGTAGCCACATCGATAATTTTCGCACGAAAGACGTCGCAAATCTGTATAATTTCCGCCCGCTTGGAAGCGTCGGCTTCCAACTTGACCATGACCAGCTCACGGGCCACGGCTTCAGTTCCGGTGAAATGCTTCACTTCGATAACATTCACCTGCTTTTCCAGCTGCTTAAAGGCCTGATCCAGAGCCTGGTCATCACCCAGGATCGTGGCAGTTATCCGGGAAAATTCGGGCTTATGGGTCGGACCAACATTCAAGGTCTCAATATTGAAACCGCGACCACTGAACATGCCGGCGATTCGTGCCAGCACTCCGAATTTGTTTTCCACTAGGACAGAGATTGTGTGTCTCATGGTATTTCAGCGTTATAAGAACCGCCCACCCAAAAGAACCCAACCCCCCTTGTCGAGGATTTGATTCGCTTTTCTCAGAGCACAACCTCAGCGCCATTAAAAGAGCTCCTCAATCACATCGGAAACCCGCTCGCAAGTGCGAATGGCTACATTCGAGTCGTAGTGGAAAGCCGACATGATGGAAAACCCGATATCCTGCTCCGGTTTCGGAATGAGGCGAACCACCTTACTGACTTGAGCCCGTTGGCAGGCATCCATGATCCCTTTAATTTCACCAGTGCATTCGAAATCCATCGATTCCAGCCCTGCCAGGTCTGTGAGGACCCGATAGCCAGGTTCCATCTCCTCTACGAACCTTTCGATCGTCTCGCGGCTGCTCCGTCCGTCCTGAACACCCACCTGGCCCCAATAAGCCAAGTGCAAGAGCTTCCGGTCCCTATCTAAAATTATCTTATGCATTGCGGATATATTATATATCACAGACATCGACCTTCTCCAGGTTTGATCGATTTTAAAGTCGATCAATAGTTCACATTCCCCATGACAGCTCCCTCTCCCGCCAGGACCCTGGCGAACGTCATCCTCAGCAAGGTAAAGCTGGCGTGCCATCCGTAGCTCCGGGGGGGGCGAAGGGTGGTGGGCGCCACAGGACTCGAACCTGTGACCTACTGGGTGTAAACCAGTTGCTCTAACCAAACTGAGCTAGGCGCCCGTTCCAAGAAACGATGGAAAAAAGGGAAAAAGCGAAAGAAGATCAAGCCATTTCGAAAGAATTCCGAAATTAAAGAAGTGTCCCTATTTCTTTTTCCGAGCCGCAGCCTTTTTCCCGGCCAGCACCTTCTTCTTAGCCGTGGTCTTCTTTTTGGCGGCCGCTTTTTTCGCCGGTGCGACGAATAATGGTCGTGAGGGCATGGTCAATTTCCCAGCCATATCAAGGGACTCTGCAATTTGGACAGCATTCAGGGCAGCCCCCTTCCAGAGTTGGTCTCCCGAGACAAACAGCGCCAAACCATTATCAAACACTGAGTCTTTCCGCAACCGCCCCACCCCGCAACGTACCCGCTCGGAGAATTGGAGCGGTGTGGGATATACGCAGGATTCCGGCTCATCACACAGCTCGGCGCCTTCAAAGATCTCTATCGCCTGCCGGGCCAGTCGAAGGTCAACCGGCTTCTCGAATTCTGCGTTCATCGCAATACTGTGAGCGCGAAATACGGGAACCCGGACACAGGTGGCAGAGAGCTTCAATTCCGGAAGTTCGAGAATTTTTCGTCCTTCCTTCAACATTTTGGTCTCCTCTCCGGTATAGCCATCCTTGCCAAAGCGATCCACATGCGGAATAAGATTAAAGGCAATGTTGTGGTGGGGAAACACCTGAGGTTCCGCCTCCTCCCTGCCTTCGGCCCAGGCATGGACCTGGTCTTGCAATTCAGTGAGCCCTTCGGCCCCGGCACCGGAAACCGCCTGGTAAGTTGAACAAATGACCCGCTTTAACCCAAAGGCCTTATGTAGTGGATACAGCCCCATCAGGGACACAGCGATCGAACAATTCGGATTCGCCAGCAGCCCACGGTGCTTATATCCGGCCCCGGCATTGATCTCCGGAATGACAAGGGGCACCTGCTTATGCTGGCGGTAGGCAGAACTGTTATCAATGACGACACAGCCCCGTTGAATGGCCTCCGGAGCCAACTGCTGGGCAAGTTCTGCGCCCGTTGCGAAAAACGCAAGATCCAGAGATTTGAAAATGGTCTTCCGAGTCTCCTCGATTTCAATCGGTTTCCCCGCCACTGTGATGGATTTCCCCGCCGAACGCCTGGACGCAAAACACCGGAGTGACTCCATGGGAAACTCCCGTTGGAGTAATAATTGAATGAGCTCTTGACCGACAGCCCCGGTCGCTCCGACAATTCCTACACGATATGACATGGGTGGATACGATTGATATGAAGCCGCGATTCAGGGACATGTGTGAGAGCATGTCAATCCCGGTCCCTGAGAGCTATCTCCTGGTATCCATCCCCCAGCAGGCCTTGTGTTTTGCGGAGAAAAGCGGGGAGCCCGAGTGGTATCCAATATCCACTTCCAAAGCACCCCCCTCCTGTGTAGAGGATAGCTTCGGTACACCGCTGGGTTTGCACCGGGTGAAGGAAAAATTCGGCGATGGTGAACCGATAGGAACGGTCTTCAAGGGCAGACGCAGTGTGGGGCAAACCTTTGATCAATTACCTCCGGAGGATAACATCTGCAACCTGATTACCAGCCGTATCCTCTGGCTGGAAGGATTGGAGCCCGGCCGGAACCGCGGGGCGGGTATCGATTCCTACCACCGCTATATCTATTTCCATGGAACTAACCATGAAGAGCGGATAGGCCAACCCTTCAGCGGGGGCTGCATCGAGTTTCGCAATCAGGATATTATCGACCTTTACCCGAGAATACCCCTGGGCAGCCTGGTCTGGATTGACAACCAATGAGTGAAGACGGGCAGTCTCCCCAGTGACCCAGGGAAGAATCATCTAACTCCACCCGATCATTGCGGATCCGTATTATCCTCGCTTGAGCAGTTTGGTTCAAATGGTCGGGCTGGCTGCTGCAGAACACCTTAAATACGCTCGACCCTTACAGCTCTGCGAAAAGCCCGAATTCCATGATAGCCAAACTGCGGAGGCCAGCTTACCTGCGATCGAAAACTCAGGTCCCCAGGAGACGGGATTTGAGCAACTCGCGTTCGTAAACCATCTCCTTAGGAAGGTGATCATGGAGTTGAATAAACAGGCCTTCGTGCTGCAGCGTAATTTCCTTCCAGGCGTTATTGTCAAAGTCCATCAATTCCTCCCAGTCTTCCTGGGGGTAATCCAGGCCCGACCAACTGATATCTTTGTAGGCCGGCATCCAGCCGAGTGCCGTTTCTACCCCATGAGCTTGTCCGGTAGACCGTTCTACGATCCATTTTAATACCCGCATATTCTCACCAAAGCCGGGCCATAGCCAACGTCCATCCCGGCTTTTCCGGAACCAGTTTACATGAAAAACCCGTGGACGATGCTTGAGCCGGTTTCCCACTTTGATGTAGTGCCGAAAGTAATCCGCCATATGATAGCCAATAAAGGGCTGCATGGCCATAGGATCCCGGCGCAATTCTCCCGCCTTGCCTTCTGCGGCCGCGGTTTTCTGCGAACCCATGGTCGCTCCAAGGTATACGCCATGGTTCCAGTTAAAGGCCTGGAAAACAAGCGGCACATCGGTGTCTCGGCGACCGCCGTAGATGAAGGCACTGATTGGAACGCCGTCCGGTCTTTCCCAATCGGGATCCACACACGGACAATTCCGGATCGGGGCGGTAAACCTGGAATTCGGGTGCGCGGCCAGGCGGTCACTATCCGGGGTCCAGTCCTCCCCCCTCCAATCGATCAGGTGCGCAGGCGGCTCTTCCGTCATACCCTCCCACCAGACGTCGCCATCGTCGGTTAAGGCCACATTGGTAAAGATCGTATCACGGCTACAGGACTCCATCGCGTTGGGATTGGTCGCATAGGATGTCCCGGGGGCCACTCCGAAAAATCCCGCCTCCGGGTTGATCGCATGGAGCCGCCCATCATCACCCGGTTTAATCCAGGCAATATCATCGCCGACGCAGGTCACCTCATAGCCTTCGTCCTGCATGTTTTTGGGCGGGATCAGCATGGCAAAATTGGTTTTGCCGCATGCGCTGGGAAAGGCCGCAGATACATAGGTTTTCTTTCCACTCGGTTCTTTAACTCCCAGAATAAGCATATGTTCGGCCAACCATCCTTCATCCCGGGCCATGCAGGAGGCAATCCGCAGCGCAAAGCACTTCTTCCCTAGGAGCGCATTGCCCCCGTAACCACTGCCAAAGGACACAATAGTCCGCTCTTCCGGGAAATGTACGATGTAGGTATTCTCCGGGTTGCACGGCCAGGAAACATCTTCGGCTCCTCCCAGTAACGGTTGACCCACGGAATGGAGGCAGGGAACAAAAAACCCACGATTTCCAAGCGCTTCGAGCACGGGATCTCCAATTCGCGCCATGATCCGCATATTGACCACCACATAGGGAGAGTCTGTCACCTCCACTCCAATCTGAGATATCGGTGACCCGATCGGGCCCATGCAAAAAGGAATAACATACATGGTACGGCCCCGCATGCAGCCCTGAAATAGTTCCTTCATTTTCCGCCGCATTTTTCGCGGCTCCTCCCAGTTATTGGTCGGGCCGGCCGCATCCTTGGAATTACTACAAATATAGGTCCGACTCTCTACCCGCGCCACATCGCGGGGATCAGAACGGAAGAGATAACTGTTCGGCCGCTTTTCCTCATTCAGCTTCACACACATCCCACCGGCCACCATGCGATCAAAAAGAGCATCGGCCTCGGCTTGAGAGCCATCTGCCCAATGAACCGAATCCGGCTCACACATCTTGATCATTTTATCCACCCATTTCAGCAGCGCGGAATGGTTGGTTTTCGGAAGTGTTTCAACAATTGACATAAAACATCACAAGTTAGGGGGATACCCGTCCCCAATCCACAGGGAACATTAGGAGAACTAAATGAATTTTAATCCGATGAAAGCAATTCAAATACCAAAAATAAGGGGATCCCAACCACCAGGGATGAACCGAGTCCCTCTTCCCCTCACACACCCTTGCTGAATACGAGCTTCAGCAGAATAAAAAGGGGCCGGAGTAAAAGCAATCCCAAGCCAGGGGGCTCTCCAACTTGAAACAGCTGAGTGGCCGAATGCCGGGGCTCCAGCTGCGTCTGGGTTCCCGAAGGAGGGGCGGATGGATATGAGGGGGTCATGATTTTCACTCCTTTAACTAACAAGTTTTAAAATTTTTGGAATCACCGACCCCTGCGGGGATCCGGCCACTTTCTCCAATAACACCTCAGCCCGGGTGACAAACTCTTCCAGGCCACTGGTCACTTCATGAAAGTGCTGGGCCGCCTCACTTTCCAGACCCTTGGTCTGGTCCTTGCAGCGCCTCAGCGTCTGCACCGCGGGCTCGATCTCCCGCCGCTTCCGCTCCCGGGCAATCGTGCAAAACATAGTCCAGATGTCGCTTTCCGCTTCAAAGTGTTCTTTGCGGTCTCCTTTAAAATAAACACTCTTTACCAGACCCCACCCCACCAGATCCCTCAGATTCGTATTCGCATTACCCCGGCTGATTTTCAGATCATCCATGATCATGTCGGTCGTCAGCGGGGTCGTGCTCGTCAAAAGCAGCGCATGGATCTGCGCCATTGTGCGATTGATCCCCCACGCCCCTCCCATTGCCCCCCATTGGCTGATGAACTCATCCCGCGCGGCCTGCAGGGCTTCCATTTCTCTATTTTCAGCATTCTCCATAATTTCGAATTTCCGAAAAAAAATGAAAATGAAAACCAGGAGATTGGCAACGCTTTTTGAATGAGTTTCGATCGATTTTGCTCGATTGCTTACCAAAATCAAAACACAGTCCGCCCCCCATTCGCATTGACCACCGGATAAGATCCTTAAAGATGATCCATCCTCTATCCTAGTAATAATCCTCGTACTGCCACTGCCAGCTCTCCCTCCTATGGACTTCCCCAAAAGACTTGGAATTTACAGCGACAAAGCCGCTCAAGAAGCAACCTACGAAGCCCTGCGCTCCTTCATTCGTATCAAATTGAAATCAATCGGCCTGCCGACCCTGGACAGCAACAAAACCGGTCACGAGGGACTTCTTGAAATCGCAGAACCGATTATTGAGCACTACCAGGAACAATTCCGTATGCTGAAGGGGACGCTCTCTCCGGTGGACCAACGGATTAAGACTTTTCTTGATGATTACTTTTCGGATTACATCCAGGATGACGAAATCACGTTCCCCGAGACCACCCTCGTTCTCGATAGGCATGGAGTAGCGCGAACTCTCTCCCTACCCGCCCATGGAGACAAATTTCAGTCCGATATCGTCAACTCCTACCGGATCAAACAAGGTGTCCTGCACAACCCCCAAAAGGATCGTCGTACCACCAAGGGGGTTTTTCACATTGCTGAAGGGGGGTTGCCTATCCCAAATGACAAAAAGGCCGTGCCGAAAGTTACGGCGGCTCGACTGCTGAAGGCCGCCTTCCGCCCGCCCGAAGATCTGTTGCTCCTGCCCTACCATTTCGGCAGCGAAAATCCCGCCCGGACTTGGGTATCGCTGCTCCTGCGGCCGCTGGTGTGTCCGGAAGTCCCCGGCTTTATTCATGAAAAGACGATGGAAGTCCGCTTTTATGCTCCCGGCAACCTGGTGAGCAACCTCGACTTTGTGGAGTCCATCTTCGGAAATGCCGGAGACCCATTCCTTTCTGAGAATGACGCCGGTCTCGATGTCATGCATTGGACCGGGCACACGGGCTGCGTCATTCTGGCTCCCCATCTCCTTCAGCTCACTAAAAAGGAGCTCGGCTTGCCCCATATCAGTGAGGCGACGGAGCGCCAGAAACGGGATGCCATGTGCTGGGAAAATGAAGATGAAAAATACAACGATGGATCCGCCTTTAAAATTACTTGCCGGGACGAACGCGGAGTAATTGTCACAGCCATCGCGGACAACTACTTTGGCTACTGCAAAAAGGAGGTGAAAACCCAGATCAGCTATGCGGCCAACCTCTACGGACTGTGTGAAGAGGAACACGCCGGAGGCACGATGGTGTATCCTGCATACGACTTGGGAGAAGTATTCCAACTCAGTAATTATTCCTCTGAGGTAGACCATACCTTTGAACAGATGGTCGACATGTTTGGCGATATCATGGAAGTCCAGCCGGAGGGCTTCGCCTTGGACAAATCGCATCCGAACATCATCTACCTGCCCGAAACGGCGATCATCCGTTTGGTCGGCCAGACTGCCAGTTGGGAGAAAGACGGAGAAAAACAGGAACTTCATATTGAGCCGGGGAAGACCTACGTCCTCCCGAGCGGGTATAAAGTTCAAATGGTTAAGCCGCACGAGGATCGCCGCTGGCGCTTGATCGGGGTATCTGCCCAGGCCAGTTTCTGCCACAAGCCCTGCACCGTGTCAGGCGGTGGTAAGAGCGAAATTTCCAAGTCCCTTAACGACGCCATTATAGTAGGTCCCCACTACATGGAAAACTTCAAGGAAGATTTCGACCTGCTCGAAACCATCCTTTACCGGGACTATCGCTTCCGCTTCAAAGATCCTGAATTACGCAAGAAAGACAGTAGGCCAATCCTCAGCCCCAAACGCTCCCTGGGGTCCGTCATCAAACTGATGACTCCCTCAGCCAGCGAGTACACCGAAGAATACAATGCCTGGTTGGAATCCATTCCGGAGCATGTCAGGAATACCGTGTTCACCATCAAGCGTTTCTATAAGGAGGACTGGGAATCCAACTGGCGGACACGCTTCTCCGTCGACACGATCAACGGGCAAGCCGGTAAGGAGCTCCGCTACCAGAATAACAAGATCCTGACCCACTACCTTCGGGTAGGCTACCTCCCCGATGGCTCCTGGCGCATCTTCCAGTTGCGGAAAGACTTTTACCCGGCCGCCAAACTGTCCATGGAGGATGATATCACAGCGTCAGTGACCACCCCTCTGGCCACCATCCCCTATCTCAAGGATAAGTTTAAGTATCACAGTTTAAAGTATGCCCAGAACTGTGAATACCGCTTTTTCCAGCGCCCGGACGACGCCATTATCCGAGGGTATGACAAACAGGCGGAAGGTGATATCTCCAGCCCGGGAGCTTTCCTTAGTAACTACGAACCGCTCAACCGGGATGAGGCCATCGATCAAGTCCAGGACGTCATTCGTTTTGATAAGTATACCGATCAGATGAAGGAATTCATTCAGGAGATGGCGGATGGCGAAGGTCCGGACTATTTCTGTTCTACGGCGAATCCGAGGATCGTGAATGGCAAGCCCACCAAAAACCCGCGATATCTCCAGGTCCGTCCGGATATTGTTGATGAACCAAGCCGTTACCTTGCCTGGGTCGGATCCCATTTCTTCTATCGGATCCCCCCCGAACAGGTGGCTCCCTTCCCCATCACGGCCATCCTGCCGGGCCGCAGGAATAATCCGCCGGATCCTACCACAACCCCACCCACCCGGGCCCTCTGCGTCTACAATCCTATTCACTACATGGATCTTCCTGAACTCTTTATGGAGTTCATCGCCAGCTTGACCGGCAAATCCCCCAGCACGACCGGAGCAGGCTCGGAGGGCGCTCTGACCAAAGCTCCCTTCAACGCCCTCCTTCCGATCCACGATCTGAACAGTGCGCTGGTCGCCTACGTTATGGTGGGCGCACCGGCCTTCCTGAGCTCTGCAGGACATGTGGGTCCGAAATACCGGGTAGACCACGATGTGAGTTTGCTCATTCCTGAAATCTGGAGCCGTATGCACATCGAGGAGCAGAACGCTGAATTCCTCATCGAGAATGGTTATCTCGAGAAATGTGAAGATTTTGAACACAATGGAAAAACCGTCATGGCCAGCCGGCTGGGTTACCGGATCAACAACAACTTCATGCGAATTTTTGGCGGCCGGGTCTTTACCAATCCATCCACCGTGTTTCCTGAGGAAATGATGAAACCCGAGCTACAGGACATCGATATTTTCGTGGACGGAATCGACAACATCACTTCTGCCCATAAGTGGGTCGCTGAAAACTACTTTGCAGATAATTCAATCGAGTTGGCCTGCCCCCCTCTTAAAGCTATTCTCCACATCATGGTGCATGGGGAATACAAGGGCAAAACCATCGATGACCCGGAAGTGCGCAACCTGTTTAAACGAGAGGTCGTCCTCCAGAGCGATTGGTATCAACAGCGTTTGAAAAATCGCCAGGAAGGGGAAACCAGAATCTGGAAAAAACAAATCGAGAATCTCAAGCAATTCATGGCGAAATCTCACTACCATGAGGTGGCCGAAGAATTAAATTGCGCAGAACGTCTGGTCCAGGCGGAACACACCCTGGAGCACGTCCAAACTTCGGAGCGTCTCAAAGAGCTGGAGGGTACGATTGGCACCGACACCTTCTACTTCGAGAATTCCAGATAATTATTCTGCTTGGTTTTCCAGATAATCCCTCACACGGTACGTTTTCATTACCGCAGATATCCGCTCTCGAAGCGGGATATCCGGGAACAACCGGTAACTCGGGGCAATAATCGGTTCCACCCGTTCCGGTCGAATCCGGATAACCGCTCGAATAGGGTAGTCTGGCCCGATTTCAGAGACCAGGGAATCGTGTAAACAGGGGTAGTCGGGATCGTCGGGTTTCAATACTTCGGCAGTCCCTTTGACTTTCAGCCCTTTCTGCAGAAATACCTCAATAAAGCTTAAACAGACCTGCTGGCCCCGACCGATGTTTTTCACGCTTTGAGGGGATGCGATATGTGCCACCAGGATCGATTCACTGGCCGCATCATATTTCCAGGCCTCTTTGGGAGAAACATTGGGATGGCCATTCGCATCCACGGTAGCGAGCCAACAGAGGACCGATTGCTCTATGAGCATGAGTGCATCCTGATCAAACATGGGACTCCTCTATCCCGCCAGACACCTTCGGCCAAGCATAACTGACCTATGCACTTAAGATACCCATCGGTTTGCGCTTCTCCTAAACCCTTTTAAGTTATGGTATGCACGCGTTCAAGCTTACCTCAGGCGGTACCCTGCCCGCCATTGAACTGCCTACGATTGATGGGGCTACCATTGTACTAGGACAAGCTGCCAACCCAGATAATTGGGCTTTGGTGTTCATCTACCGCGGACTTCACTGCCCGATCTGCAATAAATACCTGGCTAAGCTGGAAAGCCTTTACGCAGGCTTTAAAAAGGCGGGGGCGGAAATTGTAGCGGTGTCGGGAGATCCCCTGGAAAAAGCGAAAAGGATGGCGGAGGCCAATTCCCTTAACTTTCCCATCGCTTACAACCTCTCCATTCCTCAAATGAAACAGTTGGGGCTTTATATTTCGCATCCGCGCTCACCTCAGGAAACGGATCACCCTTTCGCTGAACCTGCCCTCTATGCCGTAAATACGGAGGGCAAACTTCACCTGATCGATATATCCAACACCCCCTTCAACCGGTCCGACCTGATGGAGTTACTGGATACCGTCGAATGGGTGAGAGCAAACAATTACCCAATCCGCGGGACCTACGAGTAGGTTGGAGTTAACTCCACCATCACTCTACTTTCTCCAAAAGAAATGGGCCGCCGTTGGTGGTCTAGGCCAACGACGACCCTAGGTGTTCGGATGGTCTTATCTTACATTTCCCATGCAGGCTTACTACACACTACACTGCCTCTATGGCACCTGCATGGAAAGGGGGTGAATCAGGGCTATGATTCAAATTTCAACCAGCAACCCGGCCTAGAGCAGGAAGGGAGAATCGCTTCCCATATTCGCGAGCCAATCTGGAGAGTCCACCGCCAGGCCGAGACCGGGAAAACGGTGGTGATGCTTGATCTGCTCAAATCCCGCCTCATCGCGATATTGCGGATCACGGGTTAAGGTCATTGGAAGATAGACTTTTTCATCTTTAAAAAAGCTGCTTTCGAAGACCGCTTTGATCACATGACGGGGAAACACATAGAATTCAGTGTCCTGAACAAGATTACTCGTAAATCGGGCAATAACATGAAAATCCACAAAACTCGCCCCCTTCAACTGGGCCGGAACTCCCTGGGATTCTACCACCGAACCGGCATGGCGGTAACCTTCTACTTTTAAGCGAAACACCCGGTTTTCCTGCAGGACCAGTAAAGAACACTCGCGTCTGCCGGTCGGAGCCTGAAAGGTTGGAATATCCAGCAGGGCAAGCTGCTGCTGAACTAACCCGATAGGATGTTGAAGATGGGCTTCGGTTGGGGTGTCTTCGGCCGGTTGCTTAGACTGGTGGTTTACTGAATATGGCATAGGAATTGGATAAAGATAAGCTCGCTTCCGATAATGAAAGGGGACATGTCACTCCCGGTCGCTGAGGCATTGGAATCGTGTGTGTTTACCTGTCGGCCAAGCCAACGGGTTCACAGGTTCCCTTCCTGTTTTCCAAATCCCGAATACGTTGTTTCCTGATTGTCCTGCTTTCTCCAAAACGGCGGCAGTTTATCGCCGCTGACTAGATCGTGGATAAGCTCCCTCTACCCGGAAGGGTAGATTGATCCATATCTCTAATACAGGTGTCATGGTTTTAACAGGTTCGCCTTTTCTATCGCCCATTCCCGTTCATGCTTAATGAAAAATCGTAGAATTCATCACCTGACTCCGGGATTCTAAAGATTGGAAATTCACCCAAAAAAGAATGGTTAAGTAATTCCAGCCTGATAGGATAGGGACATGAAACTGAGAGTTTTGCTTTTATCTCTGGGACTCACCTTAACAGCCTGCTTTTCCGGATGTGTGAGTGCGTCGGATCATTCAACGACTAAACAGCCCACGACCGGGCAGGAATTGATCGACTTGAAGAACGCCTATGATCTGGGCGCCCTGACGGATGCCGAATACGAGGTTGAGAAAGCCAAGATCCTGAATCAGCGGACCCAGTAAGGATGACGCCTATTGGATTTCCATAATCTGCCCCGCCCTGCCGTTCGGTAATAGAAACGGGTCGCCGGTCGATTTTCCGAGAAGTGCATGTCCCAACGGACTTTGCAGGGTAATGGTTGTTATCTCCATTTCCCCGACCAGCAGGCTTTCTCCCCCGTCAACCGGGGCGACATAATAGTGTTCCCGCTCTCCGTCAAATTGACAGGTCACCAGGGCTCCGGCGGCAACATGATCCCGATCGATCACCATTTCCTCCCGCAGGCGGTCGAGGTCGTCCATGTATTCCACCAGTTGTTGTGCATGATGGGCCTGCCCCGCCGCCAGGTAGGAGGCTTCGGTTGCCTGCGTATCCCATTGGGATTCCGCGCGACTTTCCTCATCGGTTGCGTAGGAAGCAGCATCGTGCTGGGCTGCTCGCGTGGCATCCAATTGTTTGCGTAGGGCATCACACAAGGCATTGAATACCTGTTCTTTCATAAAAGAATTACATAGCTGGGAGACGCGTTTGACAACCGATTTCACTCCACCCTTTTCCTGGATTCGGATTGCTGCCTCATGGACCATAATCTAAGCCTGAGCTTATGAAATTGCTCCGTTCATTCACCATCGCTCTCTGCCTGGTCCCCGCATCACTGCTTATCAGTCAAGACAACCCGCCCCTACGCTACGCCTTTGTCAATACGGACAGAGTTCTGGACGAGACTGGTCTTCGCGATGAAATCACCAAAGCCTACCGGACGGAGCTCAGCAGCAGCAACGCTCTCCTCCAGGAAAAGCAGGAGGAACTGAATTCCAAGATCAGAACCTATAATGCCAAGGTTCAGGATGGCACCTGGGATGATACCCGGCAGCAGGAAGAAAAGCAGATCATCAGCACGGTTCAGAAGGAGGTGGAAACCATGCGTGATGTCCTCGACCGGCAATTACAAACCAATGCCAAAGAACGGGACAGCAACACCATGCTCGGGCTGATCGCGTTGATTAATAACGTTGCCTCCACTGAAGGCTACGATTGGGTATTTCAAGTTACCAATACATTGACTCCCGGCGTCCTGGTAGCCCCGGCACAGGATGACCTGACCGAGCGGGTGATCCTTTATGTGAAAGATTACATCGCCACCCAGAAAGCCAATTCAACGGACGAGTAAATTCCAGTTGGTCCTCTCCCCATTCTCACATAATTCCATATCATATGCCCCACCCCAAAATAAGGATTAGTCTTCACTCTGCTCTTCTGCTCTGGCCCCTCACCCTCTTCTCCAACAATCAGAACTGGTCGACCTATCTGGGCGATGCCCACTCCTCCCAATATTCCACCCTCGATCAGATTACCACCGAGAACGTTGATCAGCTGGAAGTAGCCTGGCGTTGGGATGGAGGCATGGCCTCTCCTGAAAATCGATCCCAGATCCAGTGCAACCCCATCGTGATCGACGGGGTGCTCTATGGAAGCACCGCCATGCTGCACCTGGTCGCCCTCGATGCCGCCACCGGGGAGCAACTCTGGAGTTTCAATCCGTTTTCCATGGAGGCTTCCCGTTCGGGGCTCGGGGTGAACCGGGGATTAACTTACTGGGAATCGACAGACAGGTCAGATCGCCGGATCCTATACGCGACATCCCACTTTCTCTGGGCCATCGACGCCTGGACCGGGAAACCAATCCCCACTTTTGGCAAAGGCGGCCGGGTCGACCTCCGGGAAAATATGGGGCGCGACTCCGAGGGGCTTTTTGTGATTTCGAATTCTCCCGGTGCAATCTTTGAAAACACCATCGCCATGCCGGTCCGAGTAAACGAAGGCCCAGGCGGCAATCTGGCTCCGGGCCACATTCGGGCCTATGATGTGATAACCGGGGAGATGCAGTGGATTTTTCACACCATCCCCCAGCCCGGTCAGGAAGGCTTTGAGACCTGGTCCGAAAATGCTCACAACGAGGTCGGTGGAGCCAATGTGTGGTCTGGTATATCCGTGGATCCGGAACGGGGTATCTTCTTCTGTCCGACCGGTTCTGCATCCTTTGATTTCTGGGGCGGCAACCGGCTCGGCGATAACCTCTACGCCAACAGCCTCATTGCGCTCGACGCCAGAACGGGTGAGCGAATATGGCACTATCAGATCGTCCGCCATGACCTCTGGGATCGGGACCTTCCGGCATCTCCCAATCTGTTAACCATCGAACGGGACGGAAAACCCATCCCGGCTGTCGCCCAAATCACCAAGTCCGGACATGTGTTTGTCTTCCACCGGGAAACAGGCGAACCGCTCTTTCCCATCGAAGACATCATGGTCCCCAGCTCGGATTTAATTGGTGAGGTGGCCTCCCCCACTCAGCCTTTGCCTACAATCCCTAAGCCCTTTGCCCGACAGATTTTTTCGGCCGACCTGATCACCGATATTTCTGCGGAATCCCGGCGAGCAGTATTGGAGCGTTTCCACACCCTTCGCCCGCATATGCCGTTTACGCCGCCCAGCACTCAGGGGACGATCATCTTTCCCGGCTTTGACGGGGGTGGAGAATGGGGAGGCGCCGCACACAACCCCGATGGCATTCTCTATGTAAATGGAAATGAAATGCCCTGGGTGTTGACCATGGTCGACGCCCAGATTGGAGGACATCCCGGTCGGCAGATGTATTTGCAAAACTGCGCCGGGTGTCACGGCGCTGATCTCAAGGGAAGCCCTGCGCAAAACATCCCTACATTGGAAGGCTTAAGAAACCGACTCACCCCAGGCCAAGTCGCGGACATCGTCATGAATGGTAAGGGAGTCATGCCCAATTTTAAATACCTTCCGGAGAACTACCATAAACAGATTGTGGACTTCATTCTCGACCCTGAGAAAGCGAGTACATCATCCCCCGTCCGCTCGATCAATCCCGGCATTCCCTACACTCACACCGGGTATCGCCGCTGGACCGACCCCGACGGTTACCCGGCGGTCAAGCCTCCCTGGGGCACCCTGAATGCAATCGATTTAAATACCGGGGAATATCTTTGGGCTGTTCCCCTGGGCGAAGTGGAAGCCTTAACTCAACGGGGTGTTCCCCCAACGGGTATTGAAAATTATGGCGGCCCCGTGGTCACGGCCGGAGGGCTCCTTTTTATCGCCGCAACGAAGGATGAGTTTATGCGCGCCTTCGATACTGCGACCGGCGAAGAACTCTGGAAATTCAAATTACCTGCTGGAGGATATGCCACTCCTGCCACTTACAGCATCGACGGCAAACAATATGTCGTTATTGCCTGTGGAGGGGGTAAAATGGGGACACCGAGTGGGGACACCTACCTCGCCTTCAGCCTGCCTCAATAAACTTCTGGCACCCCTGGCTTAGAGAGGGGAACCTGATCCTGGGTTCGGACAGGGATCGTTTTGGGCGACTTTGGCAACGAGGCTGATTTCTTGCCTTCCTTGGGCGGCTTCACCATCGGGGTTGGCTTCGGGACTCCGTGGTCCGTTGGCACCGTTTGCGGAGAGGCTGGTGGCTCGGGCTTTGGCCGGTATATCGGCACCGGCGCAGGATTAGGCTTTGGCTTCGGGGTCGGCCCCTGAATGGGCACCGGAACCGGTTTGGGTTTCGGTTGCGGCGACGGGCTTGGATTCGCCTCGGGTGGAGGCGTTGTCGCAGGCGGAGGCACGGGGTCAGGAATTGGACCCGGTTGAGGTGGCCCATATCCCGGAGGATAGTCCGGGTATGGGCTCCCCATGTCTGGATTCGCCAACCAGATCATGGCCACCTCCATCACAACAGGCGCCATATCAACCGCGACCGCATCCCACTTATTCAGAGTGGAACATCCTGTCAGTCCTCCAACTCCCAGAGTTCCCATCAGAGTGACGAACAGAGGCTTCGCTAGGGGATATGGCTTCATACCCCTAAAACGAATGTCTCAGCAGCCCTTGCAGGGCAAAATACGGAAAATCAGGCGTATTCTCCTCTTACGTCCGACTCGCGGGCGGCTTCTCCCATCCGGCGGCTCATTTCCTTAAACGAACTGTCACCCTCTGGAGCCTCTCCAGTGAAATCCGCACCCATTTTGTCAACGAGTTCACCAAAGCAGGGATTATAGGAACGGCTGAAGTTGTATTTAAATGCGGCCACTCCTCCCTGATCAATCCGTATGGAATGGGCTATAAAACCGCGAACCACTTTCACTTCCCCCATCTCGGGCACAACTTCCATGGTCACATATCCGCCAAAGGGCTTATTGCGCGCAATAAGGTGGTTTCCATCCTTGGTTTTAATCCAGAAGCTGCGAACGCGCTTGGGAAATCCATCCAGCTTTTTGCCGGGATACACGGGTAACACGACCTGGGGTTCCGGGTAAGCTGCGCGCAAGTCTTTAGGCAACCGGGTGGATGTCGCGGTCGGTTCCTTCCCCAGACCAATCCCGCGCAACATCCCCTTGAGGATTGGGCCAAAGAGGACAATTCGATAGTAATTGGTCATCCGCATCGCCCACTTGAATAGGAGCAGGCAGAAGAAAAAGATGATGAAATTCAATAGCGTGGCCAGGGTCGGGCTAAAAATATAAAGCGCCATCAAGCCAGAGCAGATTACTTTTAATGCCGATTCGAACAGAGCATCGATCGCCGGAACCGGGCTTAGCCAAATCAACACCTCGAATAGAAACTTAATCGTGTTGATCACGAAAATGTTCACCGCGGAGACCACCATCAGGAGCGTACTCGCAGTCATGCTGACAATGCCCGCCTGCATCACGACTTGTTCTTCGCCCCCGCCCCCAAACTGAATGGTACTGATCCCCTGCATGACGGCGATTGTAGCAATCCCGGCATAAGCTTCCAACTGATCGATGGCCTGAGCCATTGGCTTAGTGACTTTCGTAAATTTCGGAAGCGATGTGAATACGGTCAGCCCAAGGAAGGAAAGAAACACGAGGGGATTATTCAGAGTTTTACTCCCCTGCAGGAAGGCATTATCGGGAAGGAGGCCCGCATCTACCAGAAAACTGGCTCCAGACAACATGGTTATCCCAAAAAAGGGACTCAAGGCAACCGGAGCCAAGGGCCCTATATACTCTGCTATCGGTATACTGGATGCGAAGGTGCTTCCCTTCTCCAGGGAATCGCTCCCCTTTCGGTTCATTTCATCCACCTGCCCGAACAACAGGCATGGTATCAGCAAACCAAAGCAGAGTCCCATAACCACCAAATGACGCGTTACACCTAGTTCCGGCGGGGCACCTCTGGATTTTCGCATGCAAGTAAGATTGCCGCCTCCCGCCCATAGAGCAACGGATTTATTCCCCGGTGCATTTCAGGCAATTTTGGCACGCCATTGTCACAGTTCGGGACATTTAGACCCATTGGCGAAATAAGGAAAAATGCTCAAATCACTATAAATCAACATTTTAAAGAATAAAAACAGCCTGGTATGCCAGATGCACTATGAGGGGTGAATCCAAACCAAGGATAAACAACCATGACTCTAATAAAATACGACAATTACTACAATGATCCCTTCAGTGAGTTAGACCGGTTGCTGGAATTTTCCTTTAATCCCCGCAATCGCCTGACTCGCTTCTTCCAGGAAACGGGAAGCCGGGACTTCCGTCTCGATATCTATGCCGATGACGACAACACCTATGTCATTGCGGAACTTCCCGGCATCCAAAAGAAGGACCTCGACATCCAACTTCACAATTCAGTGTTAACCATTACCGCTGAACGTAAGCAAAAGAAGGGGGATACCGAGTCCAGCTTTCGTGCCAAACGAGAAGTAACCCTCAGCGATGACGTTAGACCTGAAAAAGTCGAGGCCCGCTTCGAGGACGGCTTGCTCAAAGTCACCCTTCCCAAGCGGGAAGAGCGTAAACCCAAAGCAATCACCATCAATTAACCCAGATTTATCACTCATGGATACCCAAATTACTAAGGAAACTCCGGCTAAAGCCGCCAAAGAACAACGTTACCTGCGTCCCCGTTATGAGGTCGATACCAGCCAGGACGAATACTTCGTCCGCGTCTATCTGCCCGGCGTCAAAAAGGAAGCGGTAGACATCACCCTCGACAACGATGACCTGCTCATCCTCGGGCACCGTTCGTCCGTCGTCCAGGATGGTTGGAAAACCATCTACCGTGAACTTCCGGACGCGGATTACCGCCTGAAACTCCAACTCAATGTCCACATTGATGGATCCCGAATCGGGGCAAAGGTAGAGGACGGAATCCTGACCGTGACCCTCCCGGTGGCAGAGGAGGCTAAGCCGCGCCAGATCTCCGTGAACTAATTTCACCCATTTGAGAGGTAGTGAGAACACAGGGAGGACCTAGTCTTCGGACTCCCCTCCCTGTCAAAAGATAAGGTGGCCGCGGTGAGCATGCTTGCATGCACCGCGGCCTTTTTGGATAGTTTTCCCTTGATTGAAACTGCCTATTCCGCGGTTGCTCATTATGGACTTTAAAGATTACTACGAAACACTCGGGGTTTCCCGGGATGCCTCCCAGGAAGAAATAAAGAAAGCCTTCCGCAAGCTGGCGCGTAAATATCACCCGGATCATAAGCAGGAGCATGAGAAAGCTGCCGCTGAGGAGAAATTCAAGGAAATCAATGAAGCCTATGAAGTGCTCGGGGATAAGCAAAAGCGGGAGAAATACGATCTCCTGGGCGCCAACTGGAAACAGGCCGCAGGGGCGGGCGCAGGTGGATTTAATCCTTTCGGGCAAGGGTTCCCCGGCGGTGGATATGGCCAGACCTACGAATCAGGGCCCGGCGGTGGATCGTTTCACTTCGGTGGGACTGGCTTCAGTGACTTTTTTGAACAGTTTTTTGGGATGGGCTCAGGGATGGACGGGTTCTCTCATGGGTTCCCCGGAAACCGGGGACGATCCCGGCAAGCCACCCCCAATTTAAATGCGGAAGCAGACTTACTCGTCACTCTGGAAGAAGCCTTCAAAGGAACCGATAAGCAACTGACGCTGCAACGCACGGGGGAAGATGGCCATGCGACAACCGAGTCGCTACACGTTAAAGTGCCTTCCGGTATTCGGGATGGGCAAAAGCTTCGACTCAAAGGTAAGGGACATCCCGGGCAAGCGGGCCAACGGGGTGACCTCCTGTTAAATTTGAAGTTCGCCCTTCACCCGGACTACCGCCTGGAGGGAGATGATCTCCTCTCTACCCTGGAAATCGCACCGTGGGAAGCCGCCCTGGGCACCCGAGTCAGCCTGCATACCCTGGAGGGAACTATTCGACTCAATATCCCGGCCGGGACCCAAAGCGGCAAAAAACTAAAGCTCAAGGGCCGCGGCTGGAAACGAAAAGATGGCACCCGGGGTGACCATTTTGTCACCGTTCAATTGGTAGTCCCCCACCCGCTCTCTCCCGAAGAAGAACGGCTCTTCGGCGAACTGGCCGACCGTTCAGCCTTTAATCCCAGGGGAGATTAGCGCCTTCCGCATAACCAGCTAGAGGCCTTGTCTTTGATCCGGCTTTTCATCCCTAACCTACAAAAAACAGTTGACCCCTCTACCCGGAATCTGTGTTTTCCTATGTTTCCTTTTGGCCAATGTGGCCAATCCCATGCACCGCTAGCTCAATTGGATAGAGCACCTGACTACGGATCAGGAGGTTGGGGGTTCGACTCCCTCGCGGTGTACCACCCATTTTCTAAGGGGCTACGCCCTGTACAGAAAATGGAGGGCCGCGGCGGAGCTTCAGCGGAGACGGGCATCCACACCTTAGCCGGTCCACGTCGAACCCCCAACACGCGCTGACGCGCTCGTTTGTGGTGGTTGATCGGCTTTAGCCTGAACGACTCCCTCGCGGTGTACCACCTATTTTCTAAGGGGCTACGCCCTGTATAGAAAATGGAGGGCCGCGGCGGAGCTTCAGCGGAGACGGGCATCCACACTTTAGTCGGTCCACGTCGAACCCCCAACACGCGCTGACGCGCTCGTTTGCGGTGGTTAATCGGCCTTAGCCGGAACTAAGGCGCTTAGCTATCGCCCTTTTTGAGCTCTTCCACATCGATGAACTCATAGAGGTCCCCCGGAACCGCAGGCAGGGCCATGGACAACTTCAAATCAACCGCGCTCAGGAGGAGGCCCTCCAGTTGGAAGAACCGGGTGGCCAGCCCAACCCCGATCTCTTCCACAAAAATGTCATAATACTTCATTTTCATTTCAAGGCGTTGTTTTTCCAACGCCATAGAGCGCCTGGCCAGATCCAGGGTTTCTTTGTCAGTCAGGCCCATGGTATACAGATTCAGGTAATCGCGGATCAGTTGGATGCGGTCATTCTGCAAAGGCTGTAAGGCCTGCTCATATTTATTGTAGACGGGCCAGAACTTGGCAGCTTCGTCCGAGGTAAACCGCATGCCATCAGATATGAGCACCATCTTTTCCTGGTTCATTTCCTGGCGGATCCTCTCAAGAAACGCATCCACCGATATGTCCATATTCGCAGCAAGAGCTCCAGGGAGGATTCCGATAAGCATGAGGGAGAGCGGAAGGAGTTTTTTCATAGGAGAGAAGATTGGTTAGAGGTTAAGGCTGGTAAAAGAAGCCTGTTTCTATTCCTTTTCAAGGGGATACCTCTATTTTGCTAGGAACCGCGGCTATTTATGCTCAACAAGTTGATCCAACAAATCGTCCTGGTTGGTGTGGGGCTCTCCTGCCTCCCTCCCCTGCACGGCCAGCTTCGTTTTAAGCGGATCGACAAAGAATCTACCGATTTCAGCATTATCGTTCCCTATATGCTGAGAACCGAAAGCATGAAGACCGTCCTCGGGGTCGCCGGTGGCACCAATCGCCTGGGCCAGGATTATTCCAATCTGTATGGTGCCATCCAAGGGTCCAGCAACGACTCTCATCTCTACCTCTTTGGTGGAAATAATATTCGCTTAGGCGACAGCCAATCCCGGTGGTTCCTCGATATCATGGCCTCTACGGGGCGGACTGCTGAACGGAAAATATACGGTGGGTTTGATCCTACATTCCCGAGCTTGCGCTACGGGAGCCATGACTCTGCCCGGGATGACTTTTTCATCGATGATACCTGGGAAACGATCGCGGATGTCAGTTTCAAATATTTGCTACCCATCGGAAATTTAACGGAAGGTCCCGTTCATACCTATGCAGTCGAAGGGGGCATGTTGCAGGAGCACCCGTCCGGGGGAAACCCGTGGAACCCATTACAAAGCGGACGCACCATCCTGTCTTTTACCCCTGCCTATCGCGAGCAATACATCAACCTCACAGAAGATCTGCGGGCCACCGCCAGAACCTTTAATTTCCAGCTCGAGGTCAAGTATGATAACTCCGACTTTTATCCGAACCCTATGCGTGGAAGCCGGACCCGCATCCAGCTTAAGATGGATCCGGGCTGGCTCGACGGGACCGACCCCTGGTATTCCTTCGAAGCTCAGTTCTCCAAATACATTCCACTGCCAGCCGGGGACCAGGTGAAACACCAGGTATTAGCCTTCGACTTCTGGACCTCACACTCCCCTTCCTGGAGGAACACCGTCGGTCCTGGAGGTATCCCTCGGGTCGAAAATGCTCCACCATATTTTGAGAGCAGCACCCTGGGCGGTTTCTGGCGCTTGCGCGGATACCCTTCCAACCGTTTTCATGACCGGTCGGCCATCCATTATACCATGGAGTATCGGGTCATTCCCAACTGGCGGCTCCTGGACTTCCTCTACCGCATCAAAATCCTGGATCTACAATGGATCCAATACGTGGTCGCTGCCGAAGCGGGCCGGGTCGCTCCCCAGTATGACTTGGGCACCCTGCATACCGACATGAAGTGGGACCTGGGTTTTGGCATCCGTGCGATGTTTGGAAATGCCGTGGGCCGACTGGAGTTCTTCTATTCTGAAGAAAATCCCCTCTACATCAGCGGGATGATTAACCAGACATTTTAGACAGCATCACAAATTTCCCGCGAAACGACCTAGGGCGTGTCGCCCAGCATCTCAGGCAGGGGAGTCCCGACACAACCCGACGGAGGTTTCACTTTCAAGAGGGCTGCCAGCGTAGCAGCAATGTCAACCGGCGCAGAGGGCCGATGAATGTGACGCGGCTGGTCCACTCCATGTCCGGCAAAAATCATGGGAACGAACCGGTCATACGCCCACGGGGTGCCATGCATTCCGGTAACCAGCGCGGGAACCGGATCATGGTATAAATACCAATACTGGTCGGGAATGAGATAAACATGACCCGACCGTCGGGGATGAAAACTGTTTTTCACGCGACGATAGATCGGATCATCCGGGAAGTCTCCCAACTGAAGCTGGGAATGCGGAATGGCATACGCAAAACCGGGAATATTCAGGACTATATCCCTGACCGCGAATTCAACTTCGGACAGGCTCAAGCCCTCCATCGTGATCTGATCCAAGTCAAGAAACAGGTAAGGGGTAACAAAGGTATCCACGAGGTCGACTCCAATTTCAAAGCGATCATAAAGGGCCCGATTAATTTGGGTGATGAAGGCTTCCGAGCTATCGTGACGATGCACGTCCATGCCCAGGGCATGCATATGTTCCGGTGCCTCAGGCACACCATGATCCGAGGAGAGGACAATCAAGGTGTTCTGCAGACCGACCTCCTGATGAATGAACGTAAAGAGGTCTGCCAGGGTTCGGTCGAGCCGAAGGAGATTATCCTCATACTCCAGACTGGCCGGCCCCCAAACATGCCCAATGTAGTCTGTAGAGGAAAAACTGACGGATAGGTAATCCGTATAGTCCCCTGCTCCTACCGCCTCGGCCACCACCAGAGTTTTGAGAAAATCCAGCGTGATTTCGTCGCCAAAGGGGGTTTTCGTCAACCCATCGTAGAAATCCGCATCCGACTCTGCAGCCAGCTCATGGGGAAACTGGTTATCCAGATGTTTATATGGAATTTCAAAGGGCCGGTCATCCGAATCCCCGTACGTGTAAGTCTCCTGTGGATACATGAGTTCCCAACTGTCGTCCCGAAAGGTATCCGGAAGGTTGCGATCATTCCATTCAGTCAACCACTCGGGATTCGCATCATAATAGTAGGTCGTGGTCACGAACTCCCCGACAGCTTTATCGAAAAAGAACGCCTTTCCCTGAAATCCCGCCATCAGGATCGCTCCCCGATCTTTGATCGATACCCCGAAGGCCCGGCTTTTCCCGTTGTTAGCTAATACGATCTCATCTCCGATGGTGGAGGAGAGTAAGTTCTTCGGGGAGGTGCCAACCTTCGGATCCGGCTCCTTGCCAATCACTGTATAGTCCAGGTCTTGCGTATTGTAGACCCATTCCTGGACATCCGGGTCATACCAGTCGTTGGAAATAATGCCATGCTGGGCCGGATGCGCCCCCGTAGAGAGCGTGGCATGCCCCGCTGCGGTTAGCGTCACCGCATGTTCATAATGAGTATTCGTGTAATAGAGCCCTTCTTCGATCAAATATCTGAGTCCTCCCCGACCGAATCGGTCTTGCATACGAAGCGGAAAATCTCCTCTTAATTGATCTACCGTCACTTGCAGGACTAACTTCGGGGACTGAGCAGATAGATTTCCGGAAAGGCCAACGATAATACAAAGCAGAGCAAGTAGGGGACGTTTCATGATTCGTATAGTGTTCTAGGTCAATCCGGCTGACTTCGGATTTGAAACCTTAAATGATGACTTAGGTCACAGACATGTTAAACCTGCTCACATGCTCCCGGGGGATCAGCTTGACCATTGACGATACGGTTGAAGGCCCCCGACATCGGCAACAGCGGGCCAGGACGATCTGAAGTTCCAGTCCGTGTGGCTCCATGCAGACCCGGAGCGATCGAAGCCGCCCCCGCGGCTCCCATGAGTGTGTGTAGAAAAGAGCGCCGTTTCATGAGGCAATCCTACCGGCCCAAAGAGTGGAATCAAGCTATTGAGAACGCCTGTCCTTCAAGATAACGGTCCCATCCGATTTCCCGGAATCACCATTGCCCCCGACTTTCTCCACGCTACACTTTTCGATATGGATCAAGATCGTTCGCTTTCTCACCCCTCTCGCCGTTCATTTATTAAAGGAGCGATCCTGACCGCGGGAGCTGCCGCCTCCAGTGCCAGACTTCACGCCTCGGATCAGAAGAATCCCCCTAACGCAGCCGTCAGTAATCCGCCCGAATGGCGCAATAAAGTGGATGGAATGGCCTATCGCCGCCTGGGCCGATCCGGCATGATGGTGTCAGAATTGACCCTTGGGGGTAGTGGACAGCTCAACAACCCGGAAAAGGTCAATGTTCACCTGGCGGCTATTGAGCGCGGGGTAAACTACATCGATTCAGCCTCTCGCTACAACCGGGGAGACAGTGAAAAGGGCTGGGGCAAAATGCTGAATGATCACCCGGGGCTCCGGGACAAACTTTTTATCGCCACGAAGATGAGCTCCTATTTGCAGACACTCCAGGGTTTGACAAATGATTGGTTGAAGGGGCAACCCTCCGAAAAGCAAAATGCGATTCGGGCCAGAGCGGTAGAAATGGCGGAGGCCCGCCAGGTCGCCAAACCCGGCTACTTCATTCGCTTTTTCAACAACCAGCAAAATGAGATTACCCGCGGTTATCTCCTGCAGGCCATCAAGGAAGAATCCGGATTCCTCGCTGCCTGGAAAGCAACGCTGGAAAAATCCTTGATCCAGGAGGTCGAGACCAGCTTATCCCGACTCGGTGTGGAAACGATTGACGTGTTGTTCTGTCCCCACGGTGCACGCCTCCCCGAAGATTTAAAGGACGCAATCCTTCCCGAAACCTTCGCGGCCCTGAAGCAGCAGGGAAAGATTCGCTTTACTTCTTTTTCCTCTCACACCGACCCACCCCGGGTGTTAAGGCAAGCCGCAGACCTGGGGTACTATGACTGCGCAATGGTGGCTTACAATATCGCAAACCAGGGAACCATGGAACCGGCCATCCGCTACGCGGTGGAAAAGGCAGACATGGGGATTATCGCCATGAAAGCCGCCGCCGCCGTCCACACCGATAAAAAAGGTATCCTTCCCCTACCGGCCTGGCGCCAGCAGAAACTGGACACCATCATCCCCGGAGACATGAATCCTCCCGTGAAAGGCTACCTCTGGGCCCTTCAGAACCAAAACATCGGGGCCGTCATCTCAGAAATAGGAAGCCGGGAAATGATTTTGGAGAACTTAACCATTGTCGGTAAAAAAGTGGATATGGACTTTGCCTGAATTGTATCCTTTTTTTGGGTACAAAAATAATCCTTGGGGAAGCTCGACTTTTCGAGCCATTCAAGGAAAACTCTTGAGGTGACTGACGCGCAACAACTCAAGCCAGGCTCTCCGGCCTTGCCCCCGGATTACCCGGACCAGCCGGTCCGGGCCAGAATCACTTATCGCAATGAGTTGCTGCGTTCAGTCTTTCACAACACCCTGGGGGAAGGGATTGTCGCCTTTGGCTTATTGGTAGCTATCCGGCACTTCGATGCTCCGAGCCTCGGAAAAAGCCTGCTTTCAGCATCCTTTGCCATTGGACTCCTGGTCACTCCCATCGGCCTCTATCTGGCCCGGCAGACCGGACTCCGTGTGAGCCACATCGGCAGCTTATTACTGATTTTTGCTTCCTTCGGTCTGATCAGTGCGGCATCGGCCGACACCTTTGTGTATTACGTTTGCGGGGTCCTGGGAGCGAATTTGTTGATCGCTCAATTGCCCCAGTTGGTCGTGCAGATGTATACCAATAACTTCACCGCGAGGGAGCGCGGAAAGAAACTATCTCACTTCATTATCCTCGGCGGGGGCACAGCCGGTATCGCTTCGTGGTATTTTGGAGGCCTGCTCGATTTAAATATCCACTACTTCAGTCTGATCTTCTTGTTCCTTGCCGGGTGTAGCTTAATCTCCGGTTTGCTCCTGCGGAATAATCCCAGCCTGCCCCTCACCCAAGCCAACAGCGGGAACCCATGGGAGAATGTCAGCCTGGCCTGGCAGGATAAAATTTTTGGATATATGCTGGCCGGTTGGATGATTCTGGGAATTGGCAATATGCTCGCTATGCCCCTGCGCTATGAATACCTCGCCAACCCCCTTTATAGCGTCAATCTCACCAATGCGGAAATCGCCTTAATCCTCGTACTGGTCCCCAATGTGTTCCGGATTTTCGGGGCCCTGTCCTTCGGACTCCTGTTCGACCGCGTCAATTTCATCCAGATACGCATCTTTCTGAACCTGTTAATCGTTGGAGGGATTTTTATCTTTTTCCACACCACTTCAATTTCCCTGCTCATGGTGGGATCGGCCTTGACCGGATTAGCCATCGGGGGAAGTAATATAGCCTGGACCCTGTGGGTCACCAAATTGGCCCCGGAAAACAAGATTGCGGCCTATATGAGCGTGCATACCGGGTTTACCGGGCTACGCGGTATGCTGGCGCCGTTTGCCGGCTACATGTTGCTGGACCTGGTCGGGCCCCAACGAGCGGGAGAAGTAGGATCCCTGCTCGTCGTCATTTCGATCTTCATGTTCCTCGGGCTGTGGAAGAGCCCAAGATTCCGATAAACGGTATCAAAAGATATCAAACAACAGCTCGAGATGCATTTTCAGTCCACGGCCCAGGGTCGGGTTCTCCCCGGAGAACTTCAGGCTCGATCGGCAGGCATTGGCTTCAATCAAAGCCCGATCATACTCCAGCAACTGCACATTGCCAGGATCACCCTGTATGCCGTCACTCGCATACCGGGGGATCCAGCGGAGGGGTAAGTTGTAGTAGGAGAAATCCACATCCCAGGCCTGCAGAGTTTCATTTCGCAATGAACCCGCAATGAGAGAGGGATAACGTTTCACAAAATCGGGGATTTCCTGGGTGTAAATCCGTAGGGAAACCGCTACGGGTTCCTGGTTGAGGAAGTCGATCGGTCCGGCCACCTGGCCCTGCATCATTTTTTGAAAGAAATCAACCGGGTCAAAGCCGACCAGGTTCATTCCATTCCAAAGACCATGTTTATTCTCCGATTCATAGCGTTGCTTTCGATACCAGGAATCAAAGTCATCGCTCAAGCGGAGTCCGATTTCAAAATGCAGGTGTGCCCGGGACTTCGGAATGGTATAGCCTCCGGCGGATCGCCCCATGATACCGATTTCATCTCCGGCCAGAACCCCCTGCCCGACCGACAGACCGGGGGCCGCCACTTTCAGGTGGGCATAGAGTGTATAGACGGCAGGATGGAAGTCCGGGTGCTCCAGGACAATATAGCGACCATAACTACTGTTTCCCGCCACCGTATTGATATGGACCACTTTCCCGGGAAAGGCGGCATAGATGGGATCGGTGGCTTCATTCCGCGAATCGCGATCGATGGCTTTCAGGTCCACTCCTTCATGGAAGCGAAATCCGTCATTGCGCACGCAGCCAAACAAGGCCGATTCCAGACGGCCAGACACGGTCGGCTGCAGGTAGGTCGCCGGGTCCTTCCCCTGAAAAAATGAAGGGTTCGGTGTGGGCCAGACCACATTCAGCGTGACCGGACTATCGTTGGCCACGAGGGCAATCCAGCCGGACCAGGCGCCCATACCGGACACCAGGCCCATCCATAGGCAGACCCGCCTGATGTTAAAATATGAGGTCATCGAGGGTGGACTGCAGGGAAGCCACGGTTTCGGGGGTTAAGGGAAAGACCGGGACGACATATTCCTTTTTCCGTTTCACGTGGAGATACATCTGGTTCCCTTCGGCCTGCCGGCGACCGATCGCTCGGAGCACCCGCTTTCGCTCCAACATGAGGGCAAGCAGGTGTTTTAAAGTGTTTTTGGCCTCCTTGGATTCTTCAGATAAGTCCCCATCCTCAACCGGCGGCGCAAGGGGTTCCGGCATATCCGCTTCTGCTGCTTCTTCGAGCTGTTCCCCATACAGGGATAAAAACAAGGCTTCCGAAGATTGGACCCGTGCCGCCGCGGCCTCCTTATCATTCTCAGGGTCCTTGATTTCCCGGACCCATCGGCCCAACTCAGGGCCCACCGGCGTTTCCGCAGAATCATCCAGATCTTCAAGGTGAATATCAAAGCGGGCTACCTCTCCCGTTTCATTTAAATGCAAAAGGGTGACCACCTTATCGCCGGGTTCAAAAGCCCGATTATTCAGGCTCGATGACCGGGAAAGGGGCGCAAATGAGTAGTTCATACGTTTTTTGTTTACGCAGCGGGACCCAGTTGGCAAAGACTTTTCCACACGAGCGGCATGGGTAGAGTGATTGCGATAGGTGATGTACACGGTTGCTTCGGCGAATTCGAGGAGCTCCTGCGCCTCTTGGAACCTGCAAGTGACGATAAACTCATCCAGTTGGGTGACCTCATCAACCGGGGCCCCGATAGTAGTAGAACCATTCAGCTGGCCCGAGAGGCTGGAATCCGCTGCCTCATGGGAAACCATGAACAGCGCCTGCTCCGCTACCACTGGAGCAAAGAGGACGCCATCCTCAAAAAGTATGATTATGAAACCCTGGGGCAACTCAGTGACCAGGATTGGGAGTTCCTGGAAGGGATGAGCCTCTTCCATCATGAAGCCTATATGCAGACAGTTTTTGTGCATGCCGGGTTTTTACCAAATTCAAATATTCCCTGGTATAATCAGTCCGCTGAAATTCTTGCCCATATCCAGGTGCTCGATGAGATCGGCCAGCCCTCCAAGCGATCCGTGTCTCCGGAGGGGATCTCCTGGGCCGATTATTGGAGTGGCCCGCCCTTTGTCGTTTACGGCCATACCCCACGCCCTCGGGTCTACCGCACCCGGTGGTCGCTGGGGATCGATACCGCCTGCGTCTACGGGGGCTTTCTGACCGCCTGCATTTTCCCGGGACAGGAAATTATCCAGGTCCGCGCCAGGGAGACCTACGCCTATAGTAAAACCCTGCCCCAACCCGTCGCTTGAGCTTAGCGGCAAGACCCTCTACAACGGTTTTACTGTGAACACCGAAGACTCCGAATCTTTCATGCAAAATGTGGCCCTGCTCGTTGTCGACATGCAGTCCACGTTGCTCAACCTCATCCCCGGTTGCGATTCCATTATTCGCCGAACCTGCTTCGCTCTGGAGGCCGCCAACCTCTTCGGTATGAAGGTATTCCTTACCGAACAATCGCCGGATAAGCTGGGCCCGACGCATTCGGATGTCCTGGCCGCGGCCGAGATCGAAGACCCTCAGGATAACAGCGTGTTTTCCAAAGATGCCTTCAATGCCCTGAAAATAGATGCGCTCCGCGAGGAACTGCTCGACCACGGGGTTCAACACCTCGTCATCGGCGGGGTGGAAACCTCCATTTGCATCTATCAGACCGCGCTTGGGGCCTTGGACGTGGAATTGGATGTCACTCTGCTCAGTGACTGTATCGGGGGACGACGGGAAGCGGACGCCGGCCCCATTCTGGCCATGCTGCAGGAAACCAGCTGTTACCACCTTCCATCAGAGGCCATTTTCTACAGTCTCCTGAAGTCAGCGACCCACCCCGCCTTTCGGGATTTCAATCGCCTGGTAAAAAAGTACAGCGTTTAACGCCGATTTCCCATGTCCAGCCCCAAGGATAAACCAACAAAGGACACAAGCGGATACCTGAAACGGGATATCCGTGAAGCAAACTTTGAGGATCTCATTGAGATGGACGCCGGCCGTCTCGAAAACACCTCCAATGCCGTGCTCGCCATGGCGCTTTCCCACTTCAAGGTAGATGACCGTCGCACCTTCCTCCGGATCGTCTCCGAGGAAAAGGCTTCGGAAATCCTGTCCGAAATGGATGACGACGATGCCGCTGAGGTGGTGGGAGCCATGCGGGAATCCCGGGCTGTCAAAATGCTCGAGGAATTGGACCCGGATGACGCGGTAGACGTGGTCCAGGAGCTGGAGGAGCCGGACCGCCAGCGCCTGCTCGAGGCCATGGAGCCCGAAGCGGCCTCCGAGATCAATTACCTCCTTTCCTATGACCCGGACACGGCCGGGGGCATCATGACCACCGAGGTGGCTACCATCGGGAAAAACCAAACGATTGAGGAAGCCATTCAGGAGGTTCGGCGGCAACGCGAGGAACTCGAACAGATCTATTATTTTTACGTGGTAGATGAGGACATGCGCCTGGAGGGCGTCGTCTCGCTCAGGGAGTTGCTCCTCGCCCCTAGCGGAACCTTGATTAAGGACACCATGAAATCTCCGGTCGAGGGCGTCTGCATCCCCTCCGTCGACAAGGAGGCGGTTTCACTGGCCATGGCGGAACACAACTTGACCGCGCTCCCCGTCACCGACGAAGACGGCCGGCTGATCGGAATGGTGACCCACGACGACATCCTGGACGTTGTCCAGGAAGAGGCCACGGAAGACATTCAGAAAATGGTAGGGGCCGGTGCGGATGAATCGATTTTTGACCCCATCCGCTACAGCATTCAGAAACGAAATCCCTGGCTCATCGTAAACCTCATCACCATCAGCATGGCCTCGGCCGTCATCTATTTCTACGAGGAGCAAATTGCGAAAATTACCATTCTGGCCGTCCTCATGCCGATCGTCGCCAATTTAGGCGGAAACACCGGAGCCCAAACCCTCGCCGTCCTCATCCGGGGCCTGGCTGTGGGGGAAATTCGGGATAAAGACACCCTTCAGATCTGTATCCGGGAATCGCTGAAAGGAATCACCAACGGAATCATCATCGCCACGATCGCCTGCCTGCTGACCTGGGGATTGACCGGGGAACTCCTCATCGCGCTGGTCGTTTTCCTCGCCCTTACCTTGACCATGGGGTTTGCCGGGCTGGCCGGGGCATTCATCCCCCTCTTCCTTAAAAAACTCAAATTTGATCCGGCGCAGAGTTCCTCCATTTTCCTCACTGGAGTGGTCGACATTGTGGGATTCCTCATATTCCTGCAGCTCGGCGCCATGCTCCTCTTCTAGGAAAACGAAATCCAAGAAGAGTGCGCCGAAGCCTACCGCAGGACCCCCACTTTTGACTCGGCATAGCCGTAGGCGACGACAGTCGCGCGGGATCGATGGCTGCTCTCCCTCCGTAAAAAAAAAATCGGGACCCCGAAGGGCCCCGAAAGTGTGGTATCAGGGTACCAACCAAAGACCTGACACCGTTTACTGGATTTGCCTGTAACCAGCGAAACTATCCCTAACATAAGCCGAAATCCCCAAAGTCAACCCGCTCTTCGCGGATTTTCCGGGTAAGCTCACCAGAGCAGGGTTATGCCTTCAGTTTCCGCTGCGGATTATCCGCGCGCAGGCTCGCCAGGCCTAAGCTGAGGGAGATCACCCCCATCGCCAGGAAGGGGATCTGATAGTGTCCGAACTGGGTATACAACAGACTGAAAAAGATGGGGCCGAGTGAACTCGAAATGACGGTTGTCGACATGAAAAACCCATTGATCGCCCCCAGGTGCGACCGCCCGAAAAAGCGAGGCCAGACCACCCCGGACAGGGCGCCGAAGCCCCCGCCGGAGATGCCCAATCCCAGAATGAACAATAGTTTTCCACCCAGCCCGGGCATCAGCAGAATGGAAAGCCCCCCGATGACCTGCCCCAGATTCATGACGCCGAGCAGGTATTTCAGGCGGGTCTTTTCCGAAAGCCACCCCATGGTAAAGTTGACCGCTACCCCCACCACCGAAATCGGCAAAAACAGCGCGAGAATTTCAGCGGTCGGTATCCGGAGCGACTCCCCAATGCTCACGATATGGAAAGTGTATCCCGTGATCCAGAAGGCCTGCACGGCAAACGTGAGATTAAAGACCCAGAAACTGAACGTCCCCAGAGCCTCCCCGCGATTGAAATCTCTTACAATCAGCAGGTCTTCAATCGGCGCTTTATCGGTTTGGGGACGATAATCCCCGTCCATGGTCAATCCGCTTTCCTCCGGATTATCCCGGAAAAACACATAGGCCACCCCCGCCATGACGAACCCACAGGTGATCGCGAGCAGGCGATAGGTCGCCTGCCATCCGATCCACTCCAGCAGGGCATTCAAGACCAGGGGCGTGGCGGAAAACCCGATTGAGATGACCACTCCCCGGCTCGACTGGGCCAAGCCCCGCCGATAATGAAACCATTTTCCCAGCATGGCGGTGGAAACCATCGACATCATGCCCTGCCCCGTGAACCGGATGCAGAAAAACCCCAACAGCGAGATGCCAAAACCAATAGACATCGCCCCCGCCCAGGGGAGCACCCCCATCAGATTTGACCACAGACGATCCACCCAGCTGAAATAGAGGCACACCAGGCCCAGGCCCGTCGAGGCCAGGACCATCATTTTCCGGGCGCCCAGGCGATCGAACCACACGCCGCCCCAGGGCAGCAAAAACCCGCTGGAAATCGTTCCGATCATATAGGCCAGACTGATCTGATCCCGGGTGAGGTGAAGTTCCTGCATCAGGATTTCGATAAACACGCTGAATCCCATCGTCTGGCCCGGCATACTGGCCAGGGTGCCCATGGCCGAACAGGCCATGATCCACCACCCGTAGAAAAAGGGCCATTGGGATGGATTGACGGGAAAATACGGGTCCCAGAGGCGGGAATCGGTCTGTTCGGCAGATTTCAAATGAGCACACCCAGGTGACAGCCACCCTGCGCGAAAAGGCCCTCCCCTCTGTGAGATTCCGGTAGGGCCCGTTGCCCGCAACGTGGCTAAAAAACTTCAGAGTAACCCAGTTCAACCACGGAATGCGGGGAAGACACGGAAAAAACACTTCCTTTGCCCACATTCCGAAAGGTTTGCAGTTTTATCCGCTCCACCTCTGTTTTTTGTTGAGTGAGCCCTTTATGATCCAACCATAGCAGTTACCTATGGCGAAAATTGATATCGAGACCCTGAAACTGATCCTGCAACGCAATAACATTGAAACCCGTAAGCAGGCAGAAATTCTAGAAGACATCACCACGGAGTTGGAAATCCAGGCCCAGGAAAAAGAGGACCGCCCGCCCCCCGTCAAAAAGCAATTCGTCATGCTCGTCAGCGACCCGGAGGGCAGCCTGAAATCCAAAGACTTTACCGGCTGGGTCTTGCAAATCCCCGAGGAAGAATCCCCCTACACCGCCACCGATAAGCTTATCGCCTCCGCCTACGAATATAACACCACCCCCAAGGGCCAGCGCCTCCCCTTGAACTCCATCGGGGAAACTTGTGAGGTTGTCACCGCCAAGATCGCCAAAGAGCAAAACCTCTGGATCAAGACCAAAGAGCCCATTCTCGTCGTGACCACCGACAACATCGTCCCCAAAGCCGAGGGATAATCCAAGCTGGGTCTTTTCTCCGTTAGGTCACCTCTCTTTTAGCGTGTGAAATAGACTGATTTTGACTCACGCAGGCTCGGGAGGGCGTGAAATCAAATTGAATCGCATCGGAGGGATCTAAGCCTATGGTTGAACCAGGTAACTTTGAACAAGACGTGGGCAGTAACGCTGACTGTCACTTCACCCTGCTGACCGTCTTCGCTAAAGTTACGCCGTATCAGGAGCATGCGAGCCGCAAGCGCCGTCGGCTCAGCTCGATTATTAGCTCAAAAGAAGAATGGATCCCTCTCCAAACTTGAATAAATTGATCCTATGCTGACCGAAGATCTAAAAAAGTTTTCCAAATCAGAGAAGTTACTGCTGATTAACGACTTATGGGATGACATATCTCAAGACCCGGAAGGTATCCCCCTGACCCCGGAGCAGATTTGTAAATTGGATGAACGATACGAGGAATTTCTGAAATCCCCAGAAGAAGGAATAAGCTGGGAAGAATTCAGGAGCGAACTCAAAGCGATGTGAAGGATTACCAGATTATTATCCGCAATCGAGCGCAGGTGGAGATTGTGGAAATCATGCAATGGTATGACGAGAAGGAGAAAGGGTTGGGCCAATATTTCCTCCTTTGCCTGGAGGAAACCCCCTTTTCTTTCAGGGATCAAATGAAACTTTGGGCGATAGAAGGAGTGTTATCCGAAGAGGAAATAGAATCCTGCAAAAGGAGTGTTGATGGGAATGGATAAGCTGTCATCCGGAAGCAATCCCGAATCCCTACATCACATATGCCAAAACGACCATGAAGACCACCAAAGCACATGACGAACGAATTGCGACCATGAAGTTTGCCTCCGTCTATCCGCACTATGTTACGAAGGTAGAGAAGAAGGGACGGACCGTCGAAGAATTACATCAGGTAATTTCCTGGCTGACCGGTTTCACAGCGAACGACCTGCAGCGTCTGATTCAGAATAACGCTACGTTTGAACAGTTCTTTGCTGAGGCCACGGTCAACCCCAATGCGACCCTGATCACCGGCTCAATCTGTGGTTATCGAATTGAAGAGATTGAAACGCCGTTGACCAAACAGGTCAGATACCTGGACAAGTTGGTGGACGAGCTGGCCAGGGGACGCAAGATGGAAAAGATCCTGCGGTCCCCCTAGTTCGGATAACCACGGATAATCTGCCGGGGCTCCCCACCGCGAGCCGAGTGTGTCATGCCGACCACAACCCCGACCTTGAAGTCGAAGCGGCGTTGCCGCTAAACTGCAGCAGACCCTGAAGGTTGGGCAGAATATACTATGGGATCTCCACATATAATGTCGTTGTCAGGAAGGAAATTTCCGACTTTTCCGGTGAGTCTCTTAGCATTTGTCATCGATGACCGTCATCGTTTTCTTTTGCTCAAGCCACAGGGTGAGGCTGGCTGGCAGGTTCCCAGTGGTGGAATGGAGGAAGGCGAGACCGTCGTCGAAGGCTTAAAGAGAGAGTTGAGAGAAGAGTTAGGCAGGGATGTGAAAGTCGAACCTGTATGTTCTCTGGATGCGTTTACCTATCGTTTGGATGAGCGCATTGAGACGATGATTAGCATTGTTTACCTGTTTAAGTATCGAGGTGGAACAATAATCCCATCCGATGATATGAATGGAGCGAAATGGGATTGGTTTGCGGTTTCGGATTTAAGAAATAGGATTGAGGTCGCCATCCCGCATGAAAGACTCGACCTGTTTGCTCATGCCATCGCATGGATGGAGCATGCAGGTTGTGAACCCGAAACCAGCCCAACGACAGGAGTCGGCGACAGAGAGACCTGAAGATAATCCAAAGATCTTTAAAAAAATGAAAAACAAGACGCAGGAGGTAACATCACCCGTCACCGCACTCCGGCTATGCCGCTAGCTATAAAAATCTGCTTTTGCCATGTCTGCTGAATCCGTAGTAAAGACACCGGGCATTGCGGTCTCGTTGACCGTAAAGAATTCGGTGGATGCCTTAGCGTTTTACAAAAAGATGCTCGGGGCCACGGAACTCTACAAGGTGACGGGCCCCGACGGAAGCGTTGCCCATGCAGAGTTTGCCGTTCGTGGCACGAAGCTCTACATCTCAGACGAAGCAGAAGAATTCAAAGCGTTTGCCATGCCGGAAGGAAGGATGGCGAGCTGTCTTTTCTGCATCGCAAGTGACGATTGTGATGGCGACTACAAGCGCGCAATAGAAGCTGGAGCGATTTCCATCACTGAGCCGGTGGATCAATTCCATGGTGTCCGCAATGCCGCTGTTCTTGATCCTTTCGGCTACCGCTGGTGTTTCAACCAAGTCATAGAGAAGGGGCATACGGGATATTAAAGGTAATCAATGAAACTCATATTCATTCATGGTCCCGCAGCATCGGGGAAGCACACCATTGGAAAGCTCCTGAGCGATGAATTAGGAATCCCGCTTTTCCACAACCATTTGGTGGTGGATGTGGCGAGATGCCTATTTGAATTCGGTGAGCCGGGATTCGTCAAAATCAGGGAAAACATGTGGCAGTCCTGCTTCCGGGAAGCCGCGAAGGCCCGGAAGTCATTTATCTTCACCTTCAATCCGGAACGGACTGTTGCGCTCGAGCTCATCGAAAACCTGGTTGGGCTTTATGAAGCGGAAGGCGGTAAGGTGCTCTACATCGAACTCCTTTGCTCAGACCAGGAGGTTTTACGCCGAATCGGAAACGAGAGCAGAAAACAATTTGGAAAACTCACGGATGGAAAGATTTACAAAGCGTTTAAGAACGATGGAGGGTTTGATTTCCCCAGCCTCCCAGACCCGCTTTTGAGAATCGATACAGAAGCAAACACGCCCCGGGCATCGGTAGACCTCATTGTTCAATCCCTCAAAAGCGAACCAGGCGGAGCCGGTAATGCCTGACGGCGCGCCTATCCTATGGTTTGGTAATAAAAGATGAATCCTACAGAGGCAAAGCGCGTCTTCCTTAAACTCTTCATTGGCTTTCTCAGCCTGACGGCGGCTATCGCTATACTTTCTGTCTTGAGCGGTGACTTTGGCGAATTTCAGCTAAAAGTCTTAGTGACGACATTTTCCATATCCGCCGCCAGTATATGCTCCATGTCATGTGCCGCCTTTATGGAAAAGAAGAAGAAAAAGGAATTGGGCATACTGGGTATACTATTCGCAGCAATAGCAACAGCCTTGGTCGTGGGTAGCCTATGGTGGGAAATAAACGAAGCAGTATACTGGAAGGTGACGATCTCATTTATTGTTTTTGCTGTGGCATTTGCACATGCCTTCCTCCTGGTCCTTCCAGACCTGGATCCAGGACATCGGTGGACGCAGAAAGCATCTGGCGTCTGCATCGGTGTCCTCGCCTTGCAGATCGTAAGCGCCATCTGGGGCGAAATTGATCATGAAGGCTACTTCAGGTTGATCGCAGTCGTCTCCATCGTTGTCGTACTGCTTACACTTGTAATCCCCATTTTGATGAAAATTCGAAAGGGGGGTGCGGATTTGGTAAGAACCCTCGTGCTCACTGAAAATCAGGACGGCACATTTTGCGACCAGTCCGGAACCGTTTACAGCGTTACAGAGGTGAAGACCGAACCAGACAGTGGTGGCAACAGGCTGCAAGATGACAGCAATTGATCCATCAATCGATATGTGAAATTGACCCTTCTCTGAAAGGAAATCCAACCCACTACTCGAACACTCAACCGGCGAACAAGCCGGTGTAGACAGATAGCAATGGATATATCACAGGTCGACAAATCTGAGGCGCCACTAGGTCTCTTGTTGATGGCTGATCCTTCGGAAGAAGCAGTACTGAGATACATCGTATCTGGCAGGGTTTTCGTGGGGAAAATGGAGGGAACGGTCATTGCTACGGCAGTCCTCGAGAAAAACGAACAGCAGTTTGAAATAAAAAACATTGCCGTGGATCCGAAACACCAGGGGAAGGGATACGGCAAGTTGATGCTATCTCACTTAATTCAATTCGCCATAGAGTCCAAAGCCCAAGAGGTTTTCCTTGGAACGGGAAACTCCAGTCTTTCACAGTTGGCTTTCTATCAGAAAATGGGATTTCGGATTACGGGTGTAATCCCTGACTATTTTGCAGGCTATGATCCGCCAGTTTTTGAAAATGAAATTCGTTGCTTAGATAGGCTGATCCTCACATATAAAGTTCCCCATGCCTGAAAACCGTTTCGTCGGAGAGATTGCCCGCACCTATGACCGTGGAGTAGCCGGTATGTTTGCCCCGGAAATCCTTGGGCCAACCGTGGACTGCCTGGAAGATCTTGCGGGAAACGGCCCCATCCTTGAATTCGCGATCGGCACCGGGAGAGTCGCGATTCCGCTTGCCGCCCGAGGTCTTGAGATAACGGGTATCGAGCTGTCTGCCGACATGCTCACCGAGCTGCGAGCCAAGCCTGGAGCTGACTCCATCACAGCCGTCGAGGGAGACATGGCCACAACCCGAATCCCTGGTGACTTCTCGCTTGTCTACCTGGTCTTCAACACAATCACGAATCTCACCAGTCAGGACGAACAGGTCGCTTGTTTCGAGAACGCCGCCCGTCATCTCCGTCCCGGCGGCCGATTCGTAGTCGAGAACGGCATCCCCAAGTTACGTCAACTCCCTACCGGCAGCATGGCCACTCCATTCGCAGTGAGCGATAATTACGTTGGCATCGATGAATACACCGATCTTACCCATCGACAACTTTTCCGCTCTCGACATTTCAGCCGCCATGCCGACGGACGCTTTGGAGAAACCGGAAGTCCTTTCCGATATGTGTGGCCCTCCGAGCTCGATCTCATGGCCCGGATCGCCGGCATGACCCTCGAGCATCGCTGGTCCGGCTGGGACCGATCCCCCTTCACCGGTGAGAGCGACGCTGCAATCAGTGTCTGGCAACGGGGATAGGAAAGCTGAGACGTTCATGCCTTCGCTGACTCCCTACCCTACAGGAAAAACACAAACTAAATCGAGAAACCTGAAAATCGAGAAAGGTAATGGGTATTCCGCTATGCTGCACGAAGGAGAAATCGAAGTAGATCAATCCGCTGTTCGTCAGCTGATTGCAGACCAGTTTCCCCAGTGGAACGCCTTCCCGCTGGAGCAGGTTGAATCCGAAGGGACAAGCAATGTCCTCTTTCGAATCGGGGACGAATGGATTGCCCGGTTTCCCCGAACCCGGGGGGCCGCAGAGCAAATAGAAAAGGAATGGGCCTGGTTACCCTATTTAGCAAAACAGCTCCCCCTCCGAATCCCGACTCCCGTCGCTCAAGGTGCCCCCCAGGACCGCTTTCCTCAAATCTGGTCGATTTACCAATGGCTGGAAGGGAACGCCTTCCCGGAATCCGGCGATATTGTACAGCCCGAATTCGCAAAGGACCTGGCCAGGTTTATCCGGTGCCTGCAGAGCATTGACACAAAGGGAGGTCCTGCCCCGGGATCTCACAATTTCTATCGAGGTACTCCGCTCCGCTCGCGCGACAGACCCACCCGGGAAGCGATTCGTACCCTCAGCGGAAAGATTGATGAAAAGGCAGTCACCGCAGCCTGGGAAACCGCTCTCCTCGCCCCGGAAGACAACAATCCTACATGGATACATGGGGACCTGTTACCCGGAAATCTGCTTTTTGATCACGGGCGATTGACTGGCGTGATCGATTTCGGGGGCTTGGGCGTCGGCGACCCGGCGTGTGATTTGATGCCGGCATGGAATTTTTTCGCCCCGGAGACCCGGCAGATTTTCCGTAAGAGCCTGGAGGTCAACGAAACCGCCTGGGTTCGGGGACGAGGTTGGGCACTGTCTCAGGCGCTGATTTACATCCCCTACTACCTTGGTAAACGACCCCAAGGCGTTTCCCATGCATTCCGTGTGATCGATGAAATTGTTGCCGAACAGCAGAGCGAGGTCTAACCCATGGATAAACCCAAACGCTAACCACATCGGATCATCCGAGACATTCGACAGAAAAATGGAATCAAGAATCAGCATAATAACCCTCGGCGTATCAGACCTGGATCGATCAATTCGTTTTTACCGGGATGGCCTTGGATTCAGGACGAAGGCAAACGAAGGGGATGATATCGCTTTCTTCGGTCTCAACGGGACGGCACTCGCTCTATACCCATTGGAAAAACTTGCGGAAGATATCGGTCCGGATATTCGGCCATCCCCTTCTGGCTTTTCAGGAGTCACGATTGCTCATAATGTTCGTAACAAGTGTGAAGTAGCAGCTGTGCTCAGTTTGGCTGAAAAATCCGGAGGTGTAGTCGTAAAGCAAGCCCAAGATGTATTCTGGGGCGGGCACAGCGGTTATTTCACCGATCCGGACGGTTACTACTGGGAAGTTGCCTGGGCTCCGAAAGCTACTTTCGATGAAAATGGAAACCTTGAGTTTGAGGGCTGAGCGTGAATCGAACAAGCAGTTGGAGCCCAAAAATGTCTTCAAAACCACTTATCCTTAACAGATTTCTTCTTGCGCAAACAGGTCTCACCTAACATCCTCCTTACAGGGCCAAAGGGGCCGGTTATTCGCTTAAGCTACCAATTATGAAGATAGTTAGACTTTTCTTATTCTATTTTGTTTCGGCTCTTCTGTCTTCGATTTCGTTGTCAGCGATAGTGACTCTATATAGCGAGAACTTCCAGGGTATGACCGTAGGAAATCCTCCTGTTGGCTGGACGGACACTACCGCCAACGACTCTTTTGCGGAAGTAGTCAATAATCCATCGGCGAGCGGTATCAATACCAGCACGCGGGTGTTAGGATTTACCGACACAGGTTTCACTAACTCCATAACCAGTGAAGCAATCGATATTACAGGCTTCAACCCCGGCACCTACACGTATACACTGTCCTTCGACGCCTACTCCGCGGGCACAACCGTCCATGCAGGAATTTTTGGTCTGAAATCGGGCACTTCCTCTCAGATATACTGGTTGGGAAGTTCCACCGGCCGGTTGAGAGCCGGGGATGCAAACCTGGATTTTGACTTCGCTGTAGCGAATACATGGGAAAATTTTAATTTCAATATCACTTCCGGAGTGTCAGTCTATCTCACCAACCTGAAAGGTGATGGTGCCCAGTCTCCTTCTGATTTTCGATTGGTTTTCCAATCCTGGGATGAAACGACTAACCCCCCCATTACCTATTTTGACAACGTCAGCCTGACCGTTGTGCCGGAACCGTCCACCTATGCAATGCTGTTTGGCGTCCTGGCTCTCGTTTTCGCTCTGGTACGCCGCAGACTTGGCCGAACTAACTCATAAAGGAATATCGCACGAGTTTCCTCGGCTTAACTATCCAACAGGGAGTGCAATATGGTTAATTCTGTCCCTTCGCTCCCGTTGTTTCTCAGGCTGTTGCGGACACTCCTGTCCAGCGGGTTGTGAATCCATTGCGATGTCGCTAGATGGTCATGCCTTACCCCGCCGAATACCAACAAGCCTCGAGGGATTTTGCCGACTTTCTCTCGAGTGTGAAAGAGAACTGTATGTTCACGAGTAGCCACCAAGCTTATACCACGGCTCAAGGCGTGTTTCTCGTATTTCGAAACCGTATTTCAATTCCTGAAGCGATTCGGTTTGCCTCGCTGCTTCCCGCCGGTTTGCGAGCCCTGTTCGTGGCTGATTGGAATCCTGAAATGAAGCGAAAGAGTTTTGCCTCTAGAGAAGAAATGATCAGGGAGGTTCGATCCCTCCGTCATGCACACAATTTTTCTCCTGACTCCGCGATTGAAGCCGTTGCCCGTGCCCTAAGAAGCCATATTGACGAGCAGGCGTTGGATAGCCTCCTGAATGACTTTCCTGAAGGGGCGATCGACTATTGGTCAGTGGATCCCCCCTCGTCTACCCAAGAGGTGTAGATAACGCCGATAGTCGCACCTGACCATTGACCTTGGGGTAGAATTAAAGCGAGGAACATGATGGGTTTCATACTGCAAAATCGATTTCAGGTATTAGGTTTAGGAAATCCGATGAAAGAAAAAACAAATGCCATCAGCGGAGGATGTTTCTGTGGAGCGATTCGCTATCGATTCACTGAACCAAAGGGAACTTGCCTGTGTTACTGCGAGAACTGCCGCAAGGTGTCGGGTGCACAATCGCTCGCGTGGATCGGTATCAAGCGAACGGAACTCGAGATTATCAAAGGCGAACCAGCGACCTTCATCGCTCCCAATGGTACGACCTGGTCATTTTGCTCAAGCTGTGGCACAACGCTTTTCTGGAATCCGAAAGAAGCAGGACCATTCACTGTCACGATTGGAAGCCTCGACGATCCTGCCGCATTCCCTCCAGCCGATACAAGTTATGAAGAGGATCGCCTGTCCTGGGACCACCTTTACAAACCATAGATACCAGGGAAGTTTATTATAGCCGAATCAAATAATAGGGTGCAACTCCGATCAACCAACGACACCCGCAGAGCAAAGCGGACCACCAGGCACCATCAGCTTAACCAGATCGTCCGACGATAAAAAATGAAGATTTCTGATTCCATAGATATCCGGGAAGCCCGACAGAACGATCTGCCATCCATTGTCAGACTGCTATCCGAAGATGATCTCGGACAAACCAGAGAGACGTTCAAGAACCCACTTCCCGCCCCTTATTTACAGGCATTTGAGGAAATAAATGCAAGTGATTCAAACGAACTAATCGTTACAACCTCGGAAAACAAAGTTATAGGGGTTTATCAGATCACCTACATCCCCTACCTGACCTATAGCGGAGGCAAACGAGCCACAATTGAAGGGGTGAGAGTTGATGTGAACTGGCGGTCACAAGGGGTCGGCCAAAAGATGATTCATGACGCGATCGAAAGAGCGAAAAGGAGGCAATGCCATATGATTCAGCTGACTTCCAATAAATGCCGTACAGCAGCCATACAATTTTACCAATCACTCGGTTTTGAGCCCACCCATGAAGGATTAAAACTCAATTTACATGAAAACAAAGCCATCTCGAACACGCCGCTGGAACCAACTCAGCCGGTAATCTCCCCTACACAAAGTAACCGGTTCGAACCAGCCACTTCACCAAACTTGGACAAGCCGGTTTCCTAAGCCCGGCGTGACGAAAAAATCCCTTTCTCTGGCCGATTGGTTCAAGCCGTTAGCCACTGGTCCCGGCGCGAAGTCTTGAAGCAGCCTCGACCATGTTAATCAGGGACGGAGTCACCTCCTTCCACTGGCGGGTCTTGAGACCGCAGTCAGGATTTACCCAGAGGTTGCGTCGCGGAAGCACCGCTTCGGCCTTACCCATAAGATTGACCATCTCCTCTTCGGGCGGTACCCGCGGGGAGTGGATGTCGTAAACGCCCGGTCCGATTTCATTGGGATACTTGAAGCTTACGAAGGCATCAAGCAGCTCCATGTTCGAGCGGCTCGTCTCAATGGTGATGACATCGGCGTCCATATCGGCAATCGACTCAATGATATCGTTGAACTCCGAGTAGCACATGTGGGTGTGGATCTGGGTGTCGTCCTTCACGCCACTGGCGCTGAGGCGGAAGGCATGCACCGCCCAATTGAGATAGTTTTCCCATTCGCTACGACGCAGGGGTAAACCTTCACGAAAAGCAGGTTCGTCAATCTGAATGGCAGCGATGCCGGCAGTTTCGAGGTCCACGACTTCATCGCGGATGGCAAGGGCGATCTGATTCGTGGTGACGGAGCGCGGCTGGTCATCACGCACGAAGCTCCATTGCAGGATCGTCACCGGACCGGTAAGCATGCCTTTCATCGGTCGCTTGGTCAGCGACTGCGCATACTGCGACCAATAAACGGTCATCGGCTCAGGGCGACTGACATCCCCGAAGATGATCGGTGGTTTCACATAACGGGAACCAAAGCTCTGCACCCAACCATTGCTGGTGAACGCGAAGCCTTCGAGGTGCTCACCGAAGTATTCCACCATATCATTGCGCTCGAATTCACCATGGACGGGCATGTCAATCCCGATTTCGTCCTGAAACGCGACACACCTGGCAGTTTCTTCTTTCAGGAATTTGTCGTAGTCGGCATCGCTTATCGCGCCTTTCTTCCACTGAGCGCGGGCCTGGCGCACTGCTTTCGTCTGGGGAAAGGAGCCGATGGTGGTGGTGGGGAACTCCGGAAGCCGGAGTTTTTCCCGTTGCTTGAGTTGACGGTGGGCGAACTCCGAGGCGCGGTCAAAGTCACTGGTTTTCACGCCAGCCAGCCGGGATTTCACCGCTTCATTATGAATGCGCTTGCTGGTTTTGCGTGCAGCGGCGGCAGCACGATTGATGACCAGTGCCTCCTGGTCGCCCGTTCCGTCGAGAAGATGGCGGAGGTCCACAACTTCCATGAGCTTCTCGTCCGCGAATGCCAGCCAGCCCTTCAACTCTTCATCAAGCTTCTGTTCGTTCTGGAGGGTGACGGGGGAGTGCAAGAGCGAGCAGCTTGGAGCCACCCACAGCCGGTCGGCACCGACGGCGGCCTTGGCCTTCTGCAATACCGCCAGCGAGGCATCATATGAGTTCTTCCAGACGTTGCGGCCTTCGACGACACCGGCGGAGAGAATTTTGTCCTTCGGGAAGTTCGCGAACACGGCCTCAATGTCCTCCACACCACGCACAAAGTCGAAATGCAGGGCATCGACCGGCAGAGCGAGATACCTGGTAAGATTGTCCCGAACACCACCGAAATACGTGGTCACAAGTAGTTTGGCTGAGCCTTGGGCTTTCGAAAGCCGATCGTAAGCCGTCTTCAACGCAGCGCGCTGCTGGTCATTGAGATCAGTGGAGAGAATCGGCTCATCAAGCTGAATCCACTCCGCCCCGGCGGCGGTGAGTTGGCCGATGATCGCTTCGTAGACGGCGACAAGGTTATCGAGCAAGGTGAACGGATCGAAGTCCGGGTTCTTCGAATCCTGCACCTTGCCGAGGGAGAGATAGGTCACCGGACCGACAAATACTGGCTTGGCCTTGATGCCAAGCGCCTTGGCTTCCGCATACTCGTCGAAGACCTTACTGCTGCTCAACGAGAATTTCGTGTCTGCCCTGAACTCGGGCACAATGTAGTGATAGTTTGTGTCGAACCATTTCGTCATTTCGCTGGCAAAGGTGGAAACCTTACCCGTCTGACAGTCCTTTTCGTCCTCAACTAAAGAAGCGCCCCCTTGCGTGCCACGGGCGATGGTGAAAGCAATATCGGCATCGGTCCGGCCGCCTTCCCACTGAAATCTGGGGGGCACGTTGCCGAGCAGACAGCTCATATCGAGCACTTGGTCGTAGAAAGAGAAATCGTTGACCGGGATGAGGTCAATGCCGGCGGCCTGTTGCTTTTTCCAATTGATTTCCCGCAGGGTCTTGCCTGTGGCAAGAAGCCCGTTGAGAGGAAGTTCACCCTTCCAGTAGGCCTCAGTGGCTTTTTTCAATTCGCGCTTGGCCCCAATGCGCGGATACCCCAGCGAATGTGTTTTGACGGTGTTTTTGTTGTTCAATGGCATGAAATGATATTAACAGACTTAACTGATGAATAAAAATGGTGTTAATTCATGAAATAATGAGTACAGCTCATTAAAAAAGCCCATGACATTTCTCGAACGAATCCACCTTGAAATTATCCGTGCGGTTGATCGGCACGGGACGATGACGGCAGCGGCAGATGCGCTACACCTGACCCAATCGGCGTTGAGCCACAGCATGCGCAAACTGGAAGACCGGTTGGAGGTCAAGCTTTGGCACCGGGAAGGGCGGAATCTTCGCCCGACACAGGCGGGAGCACATCTCCTGGCTACGGCCAATCGCATGATTCCCCAGTTTGTCCGCGCGGAGGAACGCCTGGGGCAGTTCGCTCGCGGCGAGCGAGGTACGCTGCGCATCGGTATGGAGTGCCACCCCTGCTACCAGTGGCTCCAGAAAATCACGATTCCCTACCTGAAAACCTGGCCGTCGGTGGATTTTGACGTCAAACAGGAATTCCAATTTGGCGGCATCGGAGCTCTCTTTGCTTATGAGATCGACTTGCTCGTGACTCCTGACCCTCTGCATAAGAAAGGGCTTCATTTTGAACCGGTCTTTGATTATGAACAAGTGCTGGTAGTGGGATCCGATCATCCGTTTCGGAAGGCGCATCACATCATTCCCCGACAACTCGGAGATGAAGTCCTTTTCACCTACCCGGTATCGCAGGATCGTCTCGATATTTACACCCGCTTTCTCACTCCCGGGGGGGTAACGGTCAGGCGGCAGAAAGTGGTCGAAACCACGGATATTATGCTTCAGATGGTGGCCTGTGGTCGGGGCGTGGCCGCCTTGCCCCGCTGGTTGGTCGAAGAATTTTCCGAAAAGTATCCCGTTCATGCGGTGCGTTTGGGACCTAAAGGCGTCCAAAAGCAAATCTTCCTGGGCGTCCGCCAAACCGATCTCGAAGTCGATTATCTCAACGCTTTTATGGAGTTGGCTCGTAACTACTGCGAACATCCTTGAAAAGATTCGGATTGTTAGCGAGAAACAGAGCGACGGCGAATGGTCGAACAAGGCGTTGGACTCAAAGCGCTTTCGCAGGCCTCATCAGAACATCCACTCCAAAACCATGCCAGACCGTAAACCGCAATCCAGTCGCCCTCGTAGGGTCAACGAATTACGCAACATTGGGACATTAATCGCTCAGCGCCTCAATGAGATTGGGGTAGTTACGGAGGATGATTTACGACGTGTGGGCGCTGTCGGGGCTCACCGGCGAATCAAGAACAACTACCCCGACAAAACGCTCTCAGTTTGCTACTACCTGTATTCATTTGAAGCCGCGCTCCGTGATATGCATTGGGATGATCTTACTGAGGACGAAAAGAAGGACTTAAAACAGAAAGCCAGCGAACCGGCAGTTTTGTAGGAAATAGCGTTCCATGTTCAGGGAACTCGAAAAGATATTTCATCGACCTGAACCCTTTCAGTTTTACACAGCTGAAGAGCTGTGGACAGGCGATCATACCTCAAAACGTATGCTCGATTTCCATCTCAACCCCGAGATCAACGTATCATCTCGACGAATACAATTTATTGAAGATTCCGTTGCGTGGATAGTATCCCGGTTTCAGATCGGCCCGAATACTCGAATTGCCGATTTCGGATGCGGCCCTGGGCTATACACAAATCGACTCGCCACGGTGGGCGCCCATGTAACGGGCATCGATTTTTCTCCACGCTCCATCAATCATGCGCGCGCCGTGGCAAAAGATCAGGGCCTGGCAGTTGAATACCATAATCAGGACTACCTGGATTTCGAAACTGACGAGCGCTTCGAGCTCATCATCATGATCATGTGCGATTTCTGTGCTCTAAGTCCGGCTCAGCGCAAGAAGATGCTCACAAAATTTGCCAGGTTACTGGCCCCTGGTGGTTCTGTATTGATGGATGTCTATTCCACCATGGCATTCGCGAAGCGGGAGGAAACTGTCAGCTGTGAGGAAAACCTCTTAAATGGATTCTGGTCACCCGACAAATATTTCGGATTTCTGAGAACCTTCAAATACGAGGAAGAGAAAGTAATCCTCGATAAGTATACCATCGTTGATCCAAAGGGCACGCGCACGGTATATAACTGGTTGCAGTACTATACAAAAGAATCCCTTCAGAGAGAATTTCAGGATGGAGGATTTTCCCGTTGCAAATTTTTTGGAGATGTTTCCGGCATCGATTACTCAGATTCACTCTCTGAGTTTGCCGTAGTTGCCACACGGAATTAGGAGGCCCCGTAAAAGATGATCGGATAAGGGAATTACGCCCCAACCCTTACCCAATCACCGATTCGCTCGAGTTGATGCCGAATCCAGACCCGAAACGATTGGAAGAAAAACGAATACCGGCACACTTTAAGTAACCCATACCCGCCCATCCAGAAGCACGCCTTGTCTGGCCGTTTTATTAATCCAGGACCGACAACAGCACCTGACACACCCGCTCCACAGCCGCCCGATCGAGATCGGGGTGCATGGGCAAGCTGAGGATTTCCTTGCTGATTTGTTCACAAACCGGGAGAGACCCCGGCCCTTCACTGTATGCTGCGTGGGCGGGATGCATATGCAGCGGTTTCACATAATAGACAGCAGTTCCGATCCGGGCTTCCGTCATGGCCGCCCTCACTTTATCCCGGTTTTTCACCCGGATCGAATACTGAGACCAAGCTGACATGACGTTATCCGGACGAATCGGAATTTCGATCTTCCCTTTCAGGTAACTGTCGTAAGCCCGTGCAGCGACCTCCCGGCGGTAGATTTCTCCGTCCAAAGCCTGTAACTTTGCCAGGAGGATGGCGGCCTGAAGCGTATCCAGGCGACTGTTTAACCCCAGACGCACCGCCCCGGTCCGATCCCCAAGGGGGAAACCATGCTCACGAATGGACCGATACACTTCAGCGCGATCCAGATCATTGGTAAACAGCGCACCGCCATCGCCATACCCCCCCAGGGGTTTCGTGGGATAAAAGCTCGTGGTGCTCACCGGGGCCAACCCGCCGACCGGGTGCCCATCCAGCGTGCCTCCAAAGCTTTGGGCGGCGTCGGCCACCACAAACAGGCCATGCTCTTCGGCAATAGCATTGATACGCTCGTAGTTGGCTGGAAGTCCAAATAAGTCTACTGGCATTATCGCCCGCGGGTTTAATTTCCCATCTGCCTTTACCCTCTGGATTCGAGCCTCCAAGTCATCCGGATCCATATTAAAGGTCTTCGGGCGGATATCGACAAAAACCGGAGTAGCTCCCGTCAGCAGGATAGCTCCGGCGCTGGCGACATAAGTAAAACCGGAAACAAAAACAGCATCCCCCGGACCAATCCCCTCGGCCATCAAGGCAATCTGCAAGGCATCGGTTCCATTGCCCACCGTCACCACATCCGCAACCCGTGCGCGCTTGGCCAGAGCTTGCTCCAGCTCCAGCATCTCCGGGCCCTTGATAAACTGACCGTGGTCAAGGACTCCCAGGACCAGGCTACCAATCTCATCCCGCAAGCGCTCAAACTGGGGACGCAAATCGAGCAGAGGAATTCGATCAAATTCCTCCTCGGCCCCGGTAAAGACATGGCCCTGGTTGAGTGGCGTTAACGGCGTATTGGTCTCGGACTCGGATGTACTCATGAACGTGGTGATAAAAGATCTTCAATAATGAGGGCTGACTGCAGGGCTGCTAGCGCCGCAGGACCATCCACCTTAGGCCTGAGGGAAGCTGCGATACAATAAATGAAATGGGCAAAGGACTTTCCAACATAATCCAGGGGCTCAAATGGGTGAACCCCATAAAGATCGCTGGAAGGTGGAAGGTCCCGCGAATAGGTCAACGGCTGCGTGGGGGCCTGGAATGAGCGCTCAATAAAATTGATATGATAGGGTTCAACCTCCCCATCAAGGGTAATTTCGGCCTCGCGGCATCGCTCCGGATCCATCCGGCTTGTCTCGATGACGACAGGTATTTGCCGAGGCCCCACTTTTCCCGTAAGCCGGAGGGCTTCCACCAGCCCGGAGTCGCCCCAGGTGCCATCCACTTGCAGTGTTTCCAGCCCATTCCCGACAAAGGCATGAATCCAGTCGAGGTCATGGATAGTCAGATCCAATACCGCGCTACAATCCGGGGGCATGGGTGGAGGCGGGCCAAGCCGCCGAACCGTCAGCTGACGGACTGCCAGGGGATCCACACTCTGGAATAGCCCGATCTCCTCCAGGAAGTAGCGCTCCTGGTGATCCACTTGAAGAACTACCCCCTGTTGCTTCGCCAACGCAATTAAGGCCTCGGCGTCCTCAACAGTCGTGGAAATCGGTTTCTCGATAAACGCATGACATCCCCGTTTCATGGCCTGCCGCGCCAACATGGCATGCGTCCGTGCCGGCGTGGCAATTGTGACAAAGTCAAGGGCAACATCTACCTCCTCCAGCCCGGAAAAAGCCATTACATGGTATTCATCCGCCAACGCCCTCGCCAGCGATTCCCGAAGATCCACAATGCCGACAAAATTTACCCGTGGGTCTGCAGCCAGCTTTTGCGCGTGGAATTTTCCAAAGTGGCCCACACCGATAACGACTCCGTTGAGGCAACGAGACCTGGTAGCTTCAGATTGAGTCATGCTATTCAATAAGGGAGAGGACGGGGCTTGCTTGCAAGCGATCATCCTCAATATTCTCCATTCATGGATTTGTCTACGGTGGCTGAAATCAAAACCCTTCCCCGGGAAGGTAATACGGATTTTATGGGAATTTTTATTCTCAAACGCGGGGAACTCCGAAAAACACGAGCCGGCAAAGATTTTCTATCGATCGAATTAGGGGATAAAACCGGTTCGTTCCGCACGAATTGCTGGGGGGATAGCCTCCTCTTTGAAGACCTCTCCCGGATCGCTCCCGGAGCCATTCTGGAGGTCTTTGGCCAAACCGACTACTATAACGATTCCCTGTCCCCCAAGCTCGCCCGCCTTCGGGAGGTTCAACCGGAAGAGGCAGAACGGGAGGGATGGATGAATCAACTCGTCGCCACCTCGGTGGAACCGGCAGAAGTCCTCTGGAGTGAACTACTGGATCACATCGCCAACTTGGAAGACCCTGCCCTGCAGCAAGCTGTTCAGCTGGTCATCGATGACCACGGAGCCCTGTTTCACGACAGTCCAGCTGCGATTGCGATGCACCATGCCTACCGAAGCGGTTTGCTCGAGCATACCGTGCGCATGTTGCGCTGTGCCAAAGCACTCTTCCCTCTCTATCCCATAGTTCAGAAAGATATTACCCTGGCCGGTATCATTCTCCATGACGTCGGAAAGATCCTGGAATACACGCAGGGCTTCGCCAGCGGAAAAACCCGCGCAGGTATCCTGCAGGGTCATGTCGTTTTGGGATACCGGATTGCACGCAAGGCGGCCATACAGGCCGGCCTCGCTGCGGATCAGATCGAACAGCTGGAGCACATCATTCTATCCCACCAGGGAGAATTGGAATGGGGCGCCGCCGTCAAAGCCGCCACCCCGGAAGCGGTTTTCGTCAGCATGATCGACAATCTTGATGCCAAGATGGGCATGGTGGAAGATGCCCTCAAAAACACCCCGGAAGGGCAGGAATTTTCGGAATACCACCCGGGCCTGGGCTCCCAGGTGCTGATCCCCGATCCGACACAGGACTAAGGGAACACAAATTGCTCCCCATCGTAGGACTCGGGCTTGCCTGATGCCGGGAACGCAATTCACCGACCAAAACACAGCACCGGACGAGGAACTGGCGGCGTTACCAACCAGCGTTGGACTGGGCTCTACTTGCGGAACCCTTGATTCGGAAATAGGGAAGGAACTGGAAGGCCTTGAATCCAAGCTTCTCTGCCAATCTGAAAGACCCACGGTTTTCAAGTCGGCAGGACCAAACGGGTTCATACCCCATCTCAAGGCAATATTGAATTAAGTGGCTGCACACCCCGTAAGCAAATCCCCTTCCCTGGAATTCCTTTCGAGTTTCGATTCCCAATTCAAGTTTTTGATCGTGGATAAAAGCCGAAAAAGCAGTGGATGTGACGATTCCTTCGCAAAGAAGACTAAAGCCAATCCCATCCCGAAGAAATGCGTCCCGCCCCTTCCAAAAGTAATGTGGAATGACGCTTCCATGGAATTGGTCATAATCATCCTGTCTCGTCTTTCTGATGGAGATCGCGTCTGAGTTGAGGAAGGTCTCGTCCGGACCGGTAAACGCCAGGCGATTAAAGCTAAAGTTGACCCGCGTATGTTTCTCTATCATCTCCAAAGCTTCTGGAGCCCTGGCATTAACGAAAGCTCTACACTTATTTTCAAACTCAGTAGCTAGCGGTTCAGGCCATGCCTGCAACCATTCATCCTTAACCTCGCTGTGAGAATAGGCCTGGAGATAGCTCCAGAATGATTCCCAGTTCACGAAAACATCCTTATTCCCAAAAACCAGGGACATCCCATAAGGGTGTTTGACGTAAAAGACTCTGGGGAAATTTGAGTTATCTACATAGACAACCCCATTGACACGCCCTTCGAGGACGGACCTGGCAAAAAAATGATTTATCTTAATCTCCTTCAATGCTGAAAGGAGGAGGGGGTAGTTCACTTCAGGAAGTCGCTTCATCCTTTAATCCGGTTTACTTTAAGTAGCTTCCCGTAAAGGAGAAGGCAACATTTCGCACAATCGGCCTGACACGTCCCTCCACCGGCTTACATGAAGCCGGAACGAATGACCTCAATAATGGGTAAAAACAAAGCAATCACGATGAACCCGACTACCACGGCGAGCAGCACGATCATCACAGGCTCAATGATCGATGTAATCCCGGCCACAGCATTGTCCACGTCTTCATCATAGTTATCCGCAATGCGGCCTAACATATCCGGAAGCGCACCGGTCTCCTCACCAACCTCCACCATACTGGTGACCAAGGTCGGGAACACTGTCTCCCGCTCCATGGGAACAGAGACCGGTTCCCCGTCCCGAACCCGGTCGTGGATGCGCTCTACCGCGGTGCGATAGTTACTATTACCCACGATATCCCGTGTTATTTTTAAGGCCTCCAGAATCGGAACCCCGCTGTCGAGGAGGGTCCCAAAGGTCCGGCTGAATACGGCCACATTGGCTTTTTGGATTAATCCACCAAACCCGGGAACCATAAGCGAAAGTTTATCCATGAACTCTTGTCCGGCCCTGGTCTTTTTAAAGAGGCTAAACCCCATAATTGCCAAAATGAGCAGGCCGAGAGCAAGCATGAACTGATTCTTTACAAAGTTACTAAACGTGATAACTACCTGCGTGGGTGCCGGAAGGGGCGCGCCTTCCAGCAGTTCAGCAAAAATGTTCTGGAAGCTGGGAACAACAAACATCATTAAGCCCCCTACGATCACACAGGCTACGCCCATGACCACGATGGGATACACCATGGCCGACTGGATTTTTTTGGTTGTTTTCACTCCTTTTTCCATGAAGCGCGCCAGACCATCCAGCACTTCGGCCAGGTTACCTCCGGCCTCCCCCGCCACCACCATATTGACAAATAAGCGGTTAAACACCTTGGGATGAGCCTGCAGAGCATCGGAAAACGTGCCCCCACCCTGAACCGTATCCGCCAGGTTTTCTAATACCGCTGAGAACCGGCCATTGCGCTCCTGCCGAATCAACACCTCCAGAGATCGCAGCAGTGGTAATCCCGCGTAAAGCAAGGTAGCTAACTGGCGGGTAAAGATTGCCAGATCCTCCCGATTAATAATGGGACCGATGGGTAGCCCACCCTTCTTTGCCGACTGAATATCCGGCGACCGGGTTTGGCCTTTTCTTGAAGCTCTTTTCTGTGACTTGGACTGCTCAATTTCGAGGGACATCTTGGTTGGCATCAGGCCCATGGAAGACACTTTCGCATGGGCTTCCTCGGTCGACTCAGCCTCCACGAGCCCAGTCTTTTGCTTCCCCGCCGTATCTATGGCCGAAAATCGGTACCGTCCCATATTGGAGGGATTTAGATTGGCTTGTTTTCTGCGCCAAACCCTAATCCATCAACCCGCTTAAAGTTCACCCGCCTGTAAAACTTGTCCCCTCCCCGTCATATTTCAAAACAGGAACCCAAAGCCCCGATCACAGACTCCAGACAGGAGTTTTCAGATATTCAAATCCAACATACACGATAGCGAAGCGAAGATCGCGGCATAGTTCAAAAAACGCAGCCGGGCTCCCGGCTCCCAGTTCTCAACTCAAAAATCAAGTAACTTTCAGCACCTCTTCTACGGTAGTTTGACCATCGAAGATCGCCCTCACCCCATTATCCCGAAGGGTGCGCATCCCCAACTGAAGGGCCTGCTGCTTCAGCTTAAGAGTGGGGGCCCGGTCGTTGATCAACTCGCGCAGGACATCATTGATGATGAACATTTCAAATAGCCCGATGCGCCCCCGATAACCGGTGAAATTATTGGCTTCTTGCGCTTTTCCATAATAAAATGGCTTTCCCGCCCGCCCCTCCTCGGCTATCCCCAGCAACTCCAATATGCCGGGTTCCGGTTCATAAGCCACGCGATGGTCGGGATCTATGCGACGCACCAAGCGTTGAGCTAAAACAGCCTCAAGGGAGGCTGATATCAAATACGGCTCCAACCCCATATCAATCAGGCGGGTCACCGCGCCGGGCGCATCGTTTGTGTGGAGAGTGCTCAATACCACGTGACCCGTAAGGGCGGCCTGGACTGCAATTTGAGCAGTCTCCAGGTCGCGGATTTCCCCCACCATAATTTTATCGGGATCTTGCCGGAGAAAGGAACGTAGCGCTCTGGCAAAACTCAGCCCTACCTGATGATTCACCCCAACCTGCATGATCCCATCGATTTCATACTCAACCGGGTCTTCCGCCGTCAGGATTTTGATCTCCGTTTGATTTACCTCCCTTAAAGCCGAGTACAATGTAGTGGTTTTTCCACTACCCGTCGGGCCGGTCACAATAAAGATCCCATTGGGCAATTTTACCATTTCCCGTACTCCTTTCAGGATATCCGGAGGCATACTCAAATTATTCAAATCCAGGTTGATCACGGATTTGTCCAGGACCCGAATCACGACCGACTCCCCAAACTGGGTGGGCAGGGTCGACACACGCAGATCAACCGCTCTTCCGGCAATTGTGGTCTTGATGCGACCATCCTGGGGGATGCGACGCTCCGCAATATTCATATTGGACAGCACTTTTATCCGGGATATCACCGGCACGGACAAATGCCGGGGCGGTGGCGCCATCTCGTAGAGAGCCCCGTCGATCCGATAGCGGATCCGGAATTGATCTTCGTAGGGCTCAAAGTGGATATCCGAAGCCTTATCCTTAATGGCCTGCTGGAGCACCAGGCTAACGAACCGAATGATGGGGGTTTCATTGGCCAGAGAGGTGAGCTCCGACCCGGACAGATCACTCGCCCCGGCTCCTTCCAATTCCGCCCCCTGGAATTCTCCCATCAATCGCTCCAGGCCCTGGTCCTCTTCTCCATAAATCTGCAGCAGGAGAGAGTCCAGGGCCTCGGGGTCACACACCACCAACTCCACATCCCGGGTCAGGGAAAAGGTGAGATCATCAATGATCCCGTTATTAAAGGGATCCCGAGCGAGGACAGTGATCCGGGTTTCGGAAGCCTCCAGGGGAACAATCGCATACATGCGGGCGACATGGGGCGCCACCACGGCCTTCGTTTCGCTGGGAATCTGTGCCGGCAGATCACTCATGACCGGGTAACCCAAATAGTCGCCTACCCAATCCAACAGACCGTCTCGTGTAGCCAACCCCCTGTCAATGGCGAGCTTGGCCACCGGCGAACCGGTCTGCTCCACCGCGGTACGTAACGATTTTATATCCTCCGGGCTGAGGCCGGCCCGGCTTTCCAGGATTTCCAAAAGTGTTAAGTTATGATCTTCAAACACTGAATGCCCCCATTCACGTAAAGATCTCTGGGAAAGGGCTTACTCGACCGCCGATAAATCCGCCCCCATCTGTTCCAGTTTAGCCCGCATCTCTTCTGGATTTTGAGACTTGGTCAGGGCCTGGTCGGCCTTGATCAACCCCTTATTATACAAGCTCAGCAAGTGGGAATCGAGGGCGATCATGCCCAGGTTGCCGCCAGTCTGGATGTCCGAATTGATCCGAAAGGTCTTGTTTTCCCGAATCAACTGCGCAATCGAGTTCGTCGTTATCATGATCTCGAACGCAGCAATACGCCCACCTCCGACTTTTTTGCAGAGGACTTGTGATATAACCGCCACGATCGAGGAGGCCAACTGGGTACGGATCTGATCCTTGGTATCGGCCGGAAAGGCATCGACAATCCGGTCCACCGTGCGCGCAGCTCCCGTCGTATGCAGGGTGCCAAACACAAGGTGGCCCGTCTCTGCCGCGCTGACGGCAGCCTCAATAGTTTCCAAATCCCGCATTTCCCCGACCAGGATGACATCCGGGTCCTGGCGGAGAGCCCCGCGGATGGCTTCCGCAAAAGAGGTCACATCGTTGCCCACCTCCCGCTGGGTCACGATACATTTCTTATGTTCGTGGTAATACTCAATCGGGTCCTCAATCGTGATGATATGCCCTTCCTCGTTTTCATTAATCCATTTAATCATCGAGGCCAGGGTCGTGGACTTGCCCGAACCAGTGGGGCCCGTAACCAGGATTAAGCCACGCGGGCGCAAGAGAAGCTCCTTGATCTTTTCAGGCAGACCAATTTCACGTAACTTGAAAAAGGTGTTTGGGATTTGTCGGAGAACCATGCCGTAATGGCCCTTGGCCTTGAGGACGGATACCCGAAACCGCGCGCGATCGAGAAAGGCAAAACCGAAGTCCGCACTTCCGGTCGTTTTCACCTTCTGCTGCTGGTGATCTCCGGTAATGGCTTTCATCAGGTCTTCCGTATCCACAGGTCCCAGGTCAGGACCGTCAACGGGGGTCATAGAACCACTGAGGCGGAGCATGGGAGGCACCCCAACCTGTATATGAAGATCGGATGCACCGGCGTCACACATCAGATTGAGCAACTCGTTCATTTCATAAGACATAGCGGTATCCTGGTAAAAGAGTTAGAGGGCTTCGAGTCCCTAAAGGATTAGAGTTTTACAGATTGTGGCAAGCCGGAGTTTTTCAGGGATCGGCGCTAGTGCGGTGTCAGGGAAATCCCGCTGGCTTCGACCGTAACGGTCAAAACTTCTTCCAGGGTGGTAATACCAGCCAGGACCTTACGGTATCCGTCCTCACGCATGCTACGCATACCCGATGCGCGCGCTTTCTGGCGAATGGCAACAAGCGACTGATTCTCGTAGATCATCTGTTGCAGATCCTCGTTCACCTGAAACAGTTCAAAGATCCCCTTTCGCCCGCGAAAGCCCGTATAGCCATTGGTGACGTGGGGCACGCCTTGTTTCATGTTTTCCCCGCCCTGCCCCGGGCTGATACCAAGGATCTGGCAATCTCCAGGGTTCGGAGTGTAGGGTTCATTCTGGTCCGGATCGATCTGGCGCACTAGCCGTTGGGCCAACACCCCCCGTAAGGAAGCAGAAACCAGAAAGGGTTTCACTCCAATATTGACCAGACGACTGACCGCACTGGGAGCGTCATTCGTGTGCAGCGTACTGTAGACCATATGCCCGGTTAGCGAAGCGTTGACGGCAATTTCTGCCGTCTCCAGATCACGAATTTCCCCAACCATGATGATATTGGGGGCTTGGCGTAGCATGGAGCGCAACGCGGCAGAGAAAGTCATTCCCACGTCCTCTTTTACCTGAACCTGGTTGATTCCGGATAACTCATACTCCACCGGGTCCTCCACCGTGATAATTTTGCGATCTGGTTGGTTAATGAAATTGAGTGCACTATAGAGGGTGGTCGATTTCCCGGAACCCGTCGGCCCTGTCACCAGAAAAATCCCGTCCGGCATTCTGATCAATTGCTCAAAGGTCGACTGGTCATCACTGAAAAATCCGAGCTGAGGCAGGCCGAGCCGAAGCCCCTCCTTATCCAGAATACGCATAACGATACTCTCCCCGTAGGCCGTTGGCAAACTGGAGACCCGCAGGTCGATCCGCTTGGTTTTGATCTGCATCGAAATCCGGCCGTCCTGCGGAATACGCCGCTCTGCAATCGAAATATTCGACATGATTTTCAGCCGCGAAAGAATGGACGCCTGCAAGCGCTTCGGGGGACTTTCGACCTCCTGGAGCACCCCATCCACCCGGAAACGCACTCGAAACCGCTGCTCCAAGGGCTCGAGGTGGATATCGGAGGCCCGGCATTTGATCGCTTCCGTAATCAACATTTGGACATAACGAACGATGGGAGCCTCCTCATCCGAGACCTCAGGGTTGGCTCCCTTCCCGCCGGTCGAAGGTTCCAGAGCCCCTACTCGCTCCAACACGGATGTCGGATCCTTTGCCTCGGGGTCCCCATGAAAATCATCCAAGATGGATGAAATAGGCTCATCCCTCTCTGCTCCTTCGTAAGCCCGGTGAATGGCTTCCAGGATTGCCTCGCGGGAAGCGAGAAGGGCGTTCACGGGTTTTCCCACCCAATGGCTGATCGTATCAACCGGATCCATGTCCAGGGGATCACTAATGGCCAGATCGAGGCTGCTTTCATCTCCTCGCACGGGAAACACCGTCAACTGCTTTGCCGTCTTTAAAGGGACCGATTCGAGAACATCGGGCCCCGGACTTACCGACTGCAGGTCCACCACTTCCATGTGAAACGCTAGCGCTAGCGCTTCGGTTATCTGGTCTGGAGTGAGAGCCTCAATCGCAACCAGCTCGCGGATGACTTCCGTTGGGTTGTCGGGTAGGCCCGATTTATAAGCTTGCGTGTGGGCATCGGGAAGAAGCCCCTGATCCTGCAGCACCTGCAGAACTAGGTCGTCAGCAGAGGTCACGATTCGACGCGTTAGGAGTAAGCGGGAGGGGGAAAGCTTATCGGCTCAGTGTCATGAGGAACTCGGCATTGGTCTTCGTCCGTTTGAGGCGAGCGATGAGCATTTCCATAGCTTCAGTAGACGGTATTCCCTTCATTGCGCGGCGCAAGGAGTAAATCTTCTGCATTTCGTCCGGGTGGTAGAGTAATTCCTCTTTCCGGGTACCACTCTTCTCGAAGCTCATGGCAGGGAAAATCCGCTTGTCGACCAGGGCGCGATCGAGGTGCAACTCCATATTGCCCGTGCCTTTGAACTCTTCAAAAATCACCTCATCCATCTTGCTCCCGGTTTCCACGAGGGCGGTCCCCAGAATGGTTAAGCTCCCTCCGTCCTCTATGTTGCGAGCGGATCCGAAGAAGCGTTTGGGCTTTTGCAGGGCGTTGGCTTCCACCCCACCGGAAAGGATTTTTCCGCTATTGGGCTGGGTGGTATTGTAGGCCCGGGCCAACCGTGTAATGGAATCCAGAAGGATGACCACGTCGCGGCCGCATTCGACCATCCGCCTTGCCTTGGCGATGACCATTTCAGCCGCATGGACATGGCTCTCTGCCGACTCATCGAAGGTGGAGGCAATCACCTCACCCCGACACTGGCGGCGGAAGTCCGTCACTTCTTCCGGGCGTTCATCCACCAGCAGGATGATCAAGTGAGCGTCCGGGTAGTTGTTCTGGATACTGTTCGCGATACCCTGAAGGATAACCGTTTTACCGGTGCGCGGCGGAGCTACAATCAATCCCCGCTGACCAAACCCGATGGGAGCCATACAATCTATTGTGCGCATCGATACATTGTCCCATTTAATCTCGAAATCCGATTCGGGGGTCGATTCGAGCAGGATGCGGGTCGTCGGGTAGTAAGGAACCCGCTCCTTAAAGGGAACAATCGAAGTGATCGAATCCGGATCTCTCCCCATCACCGTATCCACCTTGACCAGGAAGGGGCAGGATTCGGTTTCACGTGGCGGATGCATCGTTCCCTTGACGATATGCCCTTGCAATAGGCCGTAGTGGCGAATCAGGGCTAAAGGCACATAAACACTGAGTTCCTTCAGCCGGTAATTGTCCGACTGGAAAGCCAGAACGCCCCCCTCGTCATCTTCCAGAATATCAAGAACGCCTTCCACTTCGATAGAGCGCTTTTCTTCGAACGCCTTCTCCATCAGGCGCTTGATCATCTGGTTCCGGTTTGGGGCGTTGCTGAACACCAGGCCCTCCGCTTCCACCCGCTCCAGCAGGTCCGGGAGGGCGAGTTGATAAGCCTCTACAAAATTCAAGGCCTCCTTTTCACCTTCCGCCAGAGTAGCGGCCAGCTCGGTAAGTTGCTCAAAAGTCTGCAGATTCTGGTCAACCGGGAGTTCACCATAATTGATGGTGGGCTCATCATCGATGCGGCGGCGGGGTTTGCGCTGCTTCTGCTTTTGCTTCTGCTGCTGTTGCGGTTTCCCCTTCTGCTTCTTGTTATTCTTGTTGAACGGCTGTTTCTGATGCTGCTTATTATGACCTTTCTGCCGTTGCTGATGTTGATGCTGAGCCTTGCCGTCCTGCCGGCCGTTGGATCCTGAATGTTGGGCAGAGACGGCCTCCTCTTTCGGTCTGGGGTCGCGGTTCCCTTCCGCTTCACCGGCCTCCTGCTTTGGAGCTGCTTCCTCTGCCGCGGGTAGCTTCTCTTCGTTAGACAGGGCTGCCTTGGATTCCGCCTCAGCCGAAGTGTCACCCGGGTACTCTTTATCAAAGTCCCCATCACCGTCAGAACTGTAGAGCAATTCCCCCTGGCTCGGCTCAGACGAAGGCTCCACCTCCTCAGACGGGGCTGCTTTTTTTACGGCTTTTTTCGCCGCAGTCTTCTTTTTCGCCGCCCGCTTCTTTTTCGCCGCAGCTTTTTTCGGTGCCGGTGCAGGCGGGACTTCCGATTCCAAGGGCTTACTGGCTTCGGATTCGATAGGTGATTCAATATCTTCGGGAGTAGTCATGGGTCCAGGATTAAGCCTCAAGGCTTAAATTGAGATGGCCGGTAAGTGGGGATACTAAAAAAAAAGATCCCTCAGGGGGTTGAGGCCAAGTTACGAATTAATAACAGAGTTTGTTGGCGTAAGAAAGTGATGGAGCCGTTATTGGAAAGGACATAATCGGCGCGGCGAACTTTTTCGTGGATGTCGAGTTGACGTCGAATTCGGGGGAGGGCCCACTCCGGTGAAATCCCCTTTGCCGCTAATCGCTCGAGTTGAACGGATAGCCGAGTCTCTATACAAACAGTGAAATCGAAGTGCTTTTCAAGGTTTTTTTCGAATAACAAGGGAATCTCAAGCAGGGCTGGCCGATCCCGAACCGCAGCCATTTCCGAGGTCCAAATCTCCCGGACTTTGGGATGCAGGAGCCCTTCCAGCCACTGCAATTCATCCGCATCCTGAAAGACAATCTGAGCCAGGGCTTTTCGATTGATGACCGTCGGTGTTTCACGCTGCACAATCTCCAGGCCGAAATGGTCGACCAGGGCGCGTTTCAGGCCCTCATCCTGCGTGAGCAGCTCCCTGACAATACCATCCGAATCCCGAGTCCACCAACCTGCTTCCTTGAATAACTCCCGGGCAGTCGATTTTCCACCTCCCATACTGCCAGTTAAGCCAACCCGCAAATGGGGTGGGCGGGTCCGTTCCTCCTGCGTTTCCCTACCTGTAACCTCTAGACTCATATAAATAACTGAAAATCAATAGTATAATAAAGCTCCCGAAAGTCGAATTTCAATCTTTCGCCTTTAACTCAGGAGAAAAACCTCTTTAACTGAATCATACAGATTCTCGCATGTTGTATTCTCTCAAAGATATCAACACTCGGGATTTTTCGGCCGTTAAAACTTACATCGCCGAAGCATACCTCCAGCAGTTCCCGGGTGCTGATTCTAGTTTTATTGATCCACTGTTGGATACTGTGGAACTGATGTTCGACGGACGCTACAAAAACTTTGGAGAGTTTCGCACCAAGTACCATGACCGGGAACACACGTTGCAAGCCTCTATCTGCATGAACCGGCTCATGCAAGGGCGTATCCTCTCCGGGGAATCCCCTCCCCTCACGGCTGACCACTTTCGCATCGGACTCACCGCCATCCTGATGCATGATGTGGGATACATGCAGGATCAGGATGATCACGAGGGAACCGGAGCCAAATACACCCTCGAACATGAACAAAGGAGTTGTGATATTACGGCAAAATTTCTCCAGGAATCCGGATGGTCAGGCCATGACATCCAATGGGTTCAGCACCTGATCAACTGCACCGGTCCCCGAAGTTTGATCAATGTCATTGAGTTCGAAAATGAAACCGAACGCTTCCTCGGTCAGGCGGTCTGCACCGCCGATTACCTCGGACAGATGGCGGACTATCAATACATCCGGAAACTGCCGGTCCTCTTCCAGGAGTTTAAAGAATCGGATGATTACCAGGGAATCCCTGAAGCAAAACGGATGTTTTCCAGTGCAGGGGATTTAATCAGCAAAACGCCGGGCTTCTGGGGATTCGTCCAGAAAAAGGTCCTCGAAGGTGACTGTGGAAATGTCTTTCGATACCTGGCCCGCCCGGTCCCCGATGGCTGCAATCCTTACCTTGAAAAAATCAATCGAACCATGAGCAAGCTCGACCGCATGATTACCAATAACGAGGTCGAAGCTCTGGTCGCCGAATTGAGCTAACTCTGCGAAGTGGGCCCCGTTGCTCACAGCGTGGCCGAACCCACCCCCTAGTTCCCATCGAGGCGGCGCATCCCTTCCGGGGCGGGCCCCAGCAACCCCTTTCTGTCCAGGATTTTAAGCGTCAACGCTTCCCGCATGCCCGCCTGGGTTTCCTCCATGTCCATATTGAGCGCGAAGAAATATACATTCTCATGCGCTTCCAGATAGCCCACATACCAGCCGAGGTCGCGACCATCCCTTAGAGCCCACCCTGTTTTGGCTCGAAGGATATAGTTTCGAGTCTCCTGTTTAATCATCATCCGTTTGACCTGCTCCTGGTGTTGGGTCCTAAATGGAAGCTCATTGAAGTAAAGTCGCTTTAAAAATCGGACTTGCTCATTGGCCGAGATGGTCACACCTCCTTCCAGCCAGAAGGTGTCGACTTCGCCTCGCACCTGGCCGGATCCATACTTGCTTTCCTTCACGTAAGCATTCATCCGCTCCATTCCAACTTCTCGCGCAATTTCCTGGTAGACCCAGACCGCCGAGACTTTGAAGGCCGAATCGAGGGTTTGGTCCCGATTCCACGGCTTGGCGAATCGCTTGACCCCATCCCACTTGAAAAACGTCTCCGGGGATTCCACCACCCCCGTCTCCAGGCCAATCAGCGAATTGAGAATTTTAAATGTAGAAGCCGGTGTATACCGACGATCCATGCGGCCCTTGTTGTGGATCCACGATTCGTCAAAATCCAGATCAAACAGGACAAACGTGCCCGTGATTCCAGCTTCATTAAAGATAGCTGTTATCTCCGGATCATCCCGGAGCAGATAAGCGTGCGCTGGTCCGGGGAATATCACCGACGCCGCTAACAAGCGAATGAGGACCACGCCATTCCAGGTTCGGCGACCCTTACAAATCATGGATAGCTTCCGGGTAAATCTGACCATTATCCCTGATTTTAAAGATATAGATAAGGCCGGGCTGCATTCGCAAATAAAGGGCATTCCCATAGATTGCTGAAACCCCCAGAGGTTCCAATCGATTCGGGTCGTTGGCCAGCTCCCAGATCTCTGACCAGAAGAGGGTCTGGTGTTTCACCGGCAACTTGCTCAGCCAGCCTTTGTAACGTTCCGGAGAATATCCTTCCTTTTCCATGGGAACCCCGGCCTCCGGGCTGATCTTGTCACTGAAGACGCGCCGCCACAGGTAGAGTGCGCGCTCCCTGCCATCCATGATGAGCGGGTCCCCGAACTTCACCACCAAGGCATCAAAATAAATGGTGTCTCCCGGCAGAGAGAATTCGCGCTCTAGAATACGCTGGGTCGGGTCGTCCCGATCGGTTTCCACAAACAGGATGCGGCTCATCAGCTGCCCATCCGCCGAGACCGTCTGCTCAACCACTTTTGCATAGCCGATTTGACTTTCCCGTGTCAGCCCTTCAATCGCCGCCGTCAGCTGCTCATTCTCCATCAGCAGGTCCTCAATCGTCGTTATGGCTTTAAACGCTATCAACGCCCATACCAATAGGACAACCAGCACCAACACCCCAACGGTGGTTGCAATCACTCGGTTCACAAGGGAATCCAAATATAAACCCTCTATTCTGTCCATGAAGAACCGGCACCATATAGGATGCCCAGGGAAACAGGGTGGCCCAGGGCGCCTTCACGAATTCTAAGCCGTGACGATTGGCTGGGAGAGTAACGCAGCGCAAATTATCCTAAGTCAAAAGCGGCAGGAAAAATGTAGCTAATCCGAGAATCAACATGAACCCGCACATATCTGTAATCGTCGTCAGAATCGGACCTGAAGCGAGGGCAGGGTCTTGACGTGCAGCCTTTAATAAAAGCGGCACCAAGCCCCCAACGCAGACGGCGATCAAGGTATTGAGGGCCATGGCAACTCCAACCACTAATCCAAGAAATGGATTCCCTTTCCAGATATAAGCAATGATGCCGATGAGTATGCCGAGGGTGGTCCCATTCAGGAGGCCGATCATGGACTCCTTGTATAATACCCGGCCAAACTCCAGTGGACTGATTAAACCCAGAGTCAACTCGCGCATGGAAACTGCTACCGCCTGATTGCCCGAGCAACCGGACATGTCGGAAATAATGGGGAGAAATACGGCCAGAGCGATGACGGCTTCCAGAGTGCCCTGGAAAAAGGCGATTACACTCGCTGAGATCAGATTGAGCACGATATTAATGCTCAGCCAGGATAAGCGCCTCCGTGATCGTGTAGCCAGCGGCATCGACCTGAGTTCCTCCTTCCCCATCAATCCCTGCACTTTAAGCAGGTCTTCCATGGCCGCCTCCTGCTGAGCTTCCCGTGGAGCCTCCCGGTCTACAATTCCCAGTAGCTTGCCTTCAGTATCAACCACCGGCAGCCCCAGGTAGTTAAACTCCTCAAATATTTGTTGCAGCTCCTCCAAACTGGTCTCGGGAAAAACGGTCACCGGATCGCGAAGCATGATTTCCTGTGCCGCATGGGTCGGCTTTGCAAACAACAGGTTCCGGGCAGGAAGGACTCCACTCAGCCGTTTCCCCGGCCCCAGAATATACGCATATTGAATTCCATAAGCACTATAAGCATCCCGGTTAGTTTGGAGATCCCTCAGAATATCTGCGACTGTAAGGTGTTGAGGAAATGAAAGGAACTCCCTGTACATGCAAGAACCAGCCGTTCCGTCCGGGTAAGCCATTAACTGCCGGGTATCTTCCGCTACATCCTCCTCAAATCGATCAAGAATCGCAGCCGATTCATCGGATCCCATCTCATTCAAATAATCTGCCCGGTCATCGCTGTCGACTAGAGCTAGGATTGGTGCAACGACCTTGGGCTTCAATCCATCCAGTAAATGAGACCCCTGCGAAAAGTGGAGCGTTTCCAGGAGACTCGCACTGATTTCGGGACTAACCAACTCAAATAGGGACCCCTTCTCCTCAGGTGACAAACGATCCACCAATCGACCAAGCTCCTCTTTAGGAATTGTCTCTAACAATTTGACCACAGCTCCCTGGTCTTCCGCAGATAGGGCTGCGCTCAATGGGTCCAGACTATTCGTTACAGATTCGGATAAAGTCGGAGTCGTGTCTTCCATAAACTGAAATAGTAAAATAATGCTTACAGGGCTGCCCGTTTGAACGAGCTCTGAGCTGCGACGATGGGCTCAAACGATAAGAAAACCAAAGATGAACAAGGATCCTTAACCCGAGAAAAGCTTTGCTATTCCTGCTAGCTAAAGCAAGTTTTCACCTATGCTTGCTTTCGCCTCATCTGCGGCGTTGCAGGGCATCGACGCCAAACTGGTGCAAGTGGAGGTCAACACAGGGGAATCGGGGGAACCCAAGATGGTCCTGGTCGGACTTCCGGATGCGGCAGTAAAGGAATCCATCAACCGCGTCTCCAGTGCCCTGGCCAACTCCGGTTTTCAACTCCATCGGACGCATACCACGGTAAATCTGGCCCCGGGCGACCTTCGCAAAGAGGGCCCCATTTTTGACCTTCCCATCGCCCTTGCCTTCCTCGCAGCCTCATCCCAACAAGACCTGCCCCACTTGAAGGATTTTCTCGTGGCCGGAGAATTGAGCCTCTCGGGCAAGGTCCGACCCGTCCGGGGAGCGCTCTCCATGGCCAGGCTCGCCGCCCAACAGGGCTTGGAAGGCATTCTGCTCCCGCCTGAATCAGCCGAGGAGGCGGCCCTCGTGGAGAACTGCCGGGTATATCCCGTCGAATCCCTATCCCATGCGGCAGGATTTCTTTCCGGCAAGGTGGAAATCCCGCCCCTTGCGCCAGAGTCCAGTGCATTCACTCAGACTCCCAGTTCGGATTTCGCCACCGACTTTGCCGACATAAAGGGGCAACAGGCCCTTCGGCGGGCGGTGGAGATCGCCGTCGCCGGCGGGCACAATCTCCTCATGATCGGCCCGCCAGGATCCGGAAAAAGCATGATTGCGAAGCGAATCCCCACCATCATGCCGGAGCCGACCCGGGAGGAGTTCCTCGAAATCCTCAGCATTCATTCCGCCGCTGGCATAACTATCGAGGAATCCGAGCGCGCCTTTCAACGCCCCTTTCGGTCCCCCCACCACACCATCAGCGATGTCGGCTTGCTGGGAGGTGGGACTATTCCCGGTCCCGGTGAAATCTCCCTCGCCCACAATGGGGTGCTGTTTCTTGATGAACTCCCCGAGTTTCGTCGCTCCACCCTCGAGGTCCTCCGCCAACCCATGGAGGATGCTCAGGTCACCATTTCAAGAAGTGCCGGAAAGATCACCCTGCCCTGTTCCTTCATGCTGATCGCCGCCATGAACCCCACCCCGGGTGGATTCGGTCTGAACGACGACCGCAGCCGCCAGAATACCCCTGCGCAAATCCAGCGATACCGGAGCAAGATCAGCGGTCCGCTCCTCGATCGCGTCGACATTCACATCGAGGCGCCCGCCCTCAGCATCAATGAACTCAGGCAGGCCCAACCGGGTGAATCCTCCGCTTCCATTCGGTCGCGCGTGGTAGCAGCCCGCGCCCTTCAGCTCGATCGCTTTCGATCCACGTCCATCCTCTGCAATGCGCGCATGGGTCATGCGGCGATCCGGAAATACTGTGCCATCCAGCAGTCCCTGGGAGACCTGCTCGAGCACGCCATGAAGGAATTGGAACTATCCGCCCGGGCCTATGACCGGATCCTCAAAGTGGCACGAACCATCGCCGACCTGGCGGAGGCCCGAGAGATCGAAGCCCCCCACCTGTTGGAGGCGATTCAATATCGATCTTTAGACCGCAAGGTGTTTTATTAACTGACCTGACCCCTTTGATATGAATCCATACGAACGTGAAATCCGGCTAAATCACACCGTGGCGGCTCCCCTTCCCCAGGTCTGGGATAAGTGGACGACCCGCGAGGGCCTGCTTTCCTTTTTTGCCCGCGATGTGAATCTCGAACTGAAGATCGATGGAAAGTATGAAATTCTATTCCTCCTCGACAATGAGCCGGGACTGCAAGGTGCCGAGACCTGTCGCATCATTCGCCTGGAACCCCATACCCGCCTGGCCTTCACCTGGAATGCCCCCCCACATCTACCAACCGTCCGTCCACAGCACACCGTCTGCGAGATTCGGTTTACCCCCGCAACGGACACGACAACCGGTCTCGAATTTGTCCATACCGGTTGGGGCGACTCCGAGGAGTGGGACCAGGCCTTTGAATATTTCACCAAGGCCTGGCCACGGGTATTTCAGGCTCTGGAGGATTCGTTCAACCCACCCAAGCATTAAAGGTGGAATAAAGCTTTATTTAAAGGATAGAGCGCTTGCTTCACCCTCCACCCACAGCAAACCCTCCTCCGGCTTATCTTGCTTCGGGTCGGTCCCAACCACCGGATTCCCATCGAGGGTCATATTGATAATCCGGATGTCCTCAAAGTCCCCGTCAACCAGGTAAGACCGGCCAAACTGAGCCTCGCCGTGCGTCCCTGATCTGAGCTCTACATCTTTTATCGTGAAATGCCGGTAGGTCCCGCCCAGGGCATTGAGCCCGATAAAGCCATGACACCCATTGTCGATGTATAACCCATCCCACAGGTTGTTTTCCGTGACATTGCCCTTCCGCCCGCGCCGGGCGTTGATCACTGTGGTGTTGTGGATTGGCCGGGGTTGCTTAAAGCCGCTATAAACGATGTAGGTATCTTTCATTACGTTGTGATCCCCGTTTTGATTACTCCATGAAAACTGAAAGGGCGCTCCATTCATGCCTTGAAACATTGTGTTATTCTCATGGTAGCAATGGTCGCTGTAGACCTTGATAAAATCGTCCATCACTTTGAAAAAGCAGTTGCGTACGATGGAGCGATCTCCCGTTACGGTGCCATCTGTCTGGTGCCACCAACCGAACATCTTCACATTGTCTATGACACACTGGCCCCGTACGGTGAGATTAAAATGCGGGGGACACACCGATACAAACCCCTCCATCACCTGGTCAATTTCGGTTTCCCCGGTCCCATGAACCATGGAAAAGGGAATCGATTCCGGCCCGGGCAAGCGCTCCAATCCACAGGCAGAAATTACCCCACGGCCGTAGACTTTCCAGTGGCTTTGATTCGTGGCTTCAAAGGTCCCAATGACGTAGGCCCCTCCAGGGATATATATTCGCTTCCCTTCTAGAATCGGCATGCGATACCCTGGGTAGTCTCGGTCGGTCCTATCCCCCCAGCGATGAATGCCCGGTTTAAAGACAATGGTCGAGGATGGCCCTTCGAGGGCGGCATAAACCGACTCTATCGAATCTCCTGGTTGAATGACTGTCACCGCTGGATCCTGAAGATCCGGGACATCCGTCTCTTCAGGGTCGGCAAAAATCAGGAGAACTTGCATGGCAGGTCCCCCTACATCCACCCAAAGTTGAAGAGGAAGTTGATCGTCCCGAATGGTAAAGTTAGCCCTCCCATTTTCCACCCTGGCACTGACCGCCTTCTTTAACGGATAAATGGTACAGGCCTCAATCGGCACCCCATCCAGCCGTTCCACCACAACCTCCACTTCCCCCGAGAAGGAAAAGTTGGTCCAGTGGTGGTCCGGATTCGCTTTCAGGTTCCCCCCGTGGTGACGTTCCTGGTTCCAGTCGTACATTACATAGGCCTCCCTGGGCTCACCATCCTGGCTGACCAGGACCCGGTAGAGCTCCGACCTCCGGTTTATTCCCAGATCACCGTCTACGAGCACATCCGGGTAGGAATACACCGCGACATCCCCCCAGACAGTCACCCCTAATCCAAAGACGGCAAAACAAACAATAGATCTAAGCATGACCAAACTCTAGGGCTTCCTCCGTCCCACTCAACCCGGACTTCCCTGTCCGGTCATCCATTTTCCTTCAATCTCACATTTTCTCCTACCATTCCTCATTTAAGTGTGTTTAACTCCACCCGTCTCCCAATTACCTATGGCTGAAAGACCTACGCTCACCCAGGAAGAACTCCGAGTTTTAGGATGCCTCATGGAGAAAGAATGGCTTAACCCCAAGTCTTACCCCATGACCACCAAAGCGTTACTCACTGCATGTAACCAGACAACGGACCGTGACCCGGTTGTTGATTATCCAGAGACCAAGGTTCAGAATGCCCTGGACATGCTGGTCGCCCGTGAGCTGGTGGAATCCTTACAAGAAGAGGGGTCCCGAGTACCTCGCTTCATGCACCGTGCCTCCCAGTTTTTTGGTATCACGATGCAGGAACAGGCCATCCTGTGCGCCCTGCTGCTTCGGGGGCCCCTTACATTGGAAGAACTTTTTGAAGCCGCCTCCGGGCTATGTCCGTTCGACGATCTGGACGACCTGATCGAGGTCCTGCATGCTGTGGCTATTCATGTAGCCCCTATCGTGTCCACCTTCCCCCCTGCTCCCGGTGAAACGGAAGGCCGCTACTGGCACCTTCTGACCTATCAGAAGAAAAGTGAAACCCGCAGCCCGCTTAAAGCAGCCAAAACAAGCAGTGGAACGAAGATTCGTCAGGCCTCGGAAAAAGACGCCATTATCCAGGAGCTCCGGTTAAAAATCCGTCGCCTGGAGCGGGTTATTGAGGCCCAGGCGGAAGAGCTGGAAGCACTCAAGGAAGGTTGAATTTGCTCTCCTGAGCTCTCCTTTAGGATCAGGTTAATTTTATAAGCCTTGAAAACCGGGCCACTTTATTCCTTGTCGGTTGCTGCATTCCGCTACATATCAGGCACATGAACGAAGAGGTTCGGTGGTTCGCGTGTCTTTGTATTGAGTCTGGATTATTGAATAAACAGGGCGTTCGCATGGTCCATAAATCCCTGGGGGACAAAGCCGACCTCCTTGAATTTGGAGAACGCGTATTGGACCTCGGCATTACGGATGATGTGGAGATGGTCCAAAAGCTCCTTGATGATGCCTGCGACAAAGTCGATGCCCAAGACCCCCTTCCCTTCGACCCCTTCTCCGCTCCCAAGACGCCGGTTGGCGACCAGGGGCACCGCTTGACCACACGACCCCCCATACCAGCGGAATCTCCGGAGCCGGCCGCGCCACCGCCAGAACCGGAGCCTGCCCCCACACCAGTTCCTCCCGCACCCCAACCTACTCCAGAACCGGAGCCACAACCAACCCCGCCGCCACCGCCTCCCCCCCCGACTCCGGAAGAGATACCCGTGGGTAAATTACATGAGGGCCGCAAACCCCCCGAAAACCTGGTCCCGGCTGATGGTCTGAGCGCCACACTTCCTGATTTTAAGAACATCATGGAGATGCCCGAAAACCAACTTCGGGCCTCGGTGATCGGATTGCTCAAGCGATGCACTGAAACCGGCGTCAGCGACCTCCATCTCTGTGCGGATGCCAAGCCTTTTGAACGCAAGGACCGCGAAAATGAATACTTGTCCGATGCCCCGCTCTCGGCCGAAGAATCCCACCGATTAAACACCATTCTCCTCAACCAGACCCAGATGGAATACCTGGACCGGGAGAAAGACTATGATTGTGCGATTCCTTTTAGCACCGGTGAGCGATATCGGGTAAACCTTATGTTTCACAAAAACGGCATGGCGGGCACTTACCGCATGGTTCCTCCGAAAATCAATTCACTCGAAGGGCTCGGGTTTAAAAATGCCGAGGTCATCAAAAAACTCCTCACCTATCACAATGGCCTGATTCTGGTAACAGGTCCGGTCGGGAGTGGAAAAACCGCTACGCTGGCCTCGCTGGTCCACGAAATGAATGAAAACCGGGAGGACCATATCATCACCGTGGAAGAGCCCATTGAGGTCGTCCAGGTGTCCAATAAATGCTCAATTACTCAGCGTGGAGTCGGGCCGCATACCAACTCCTTTCGCAGTGCTTTGAAGGGAGCCCTTCGCCAGGACCCGGACATCATCGTGATTGGGGAGATGCGAGACCTCGAGACCATCGAAATGGCCATCAGCGCATCCGAAACCGGTCACCTTGTCATTGGCACCATGCACACGAGTGACGCCGGAACAACCTTGAACCGGCTCCTGGATGTATTTCCCCCTGCCCAGCAAACCCAGATCCGTGCCATGGTAGCCGAAAGTCTACGCGGCATCATCTGTCAACGTCTGCTCCCCGCCAAGGCCGGCGGCGTAGTCCTGGCGTGTGAGCTCCTGCTCCGGAATACCGCCGTATCCTCTCTCATACGCGAAGGAAAAACCCAAGGCCTCAGCAATGTAATGGAAACCGGAAAGGCCGACGGGATGGTGCAAATGGATGCCTCCATTCTGGAACTCTGGCGCGAAGGCATTATATCCGCAGACGTGGCTAAAGAGAATATCATGAATGATATGCTGAAGCTGCAGATCAATTAACCCGCCCCTTCCTCCGAACCTTTACAACCAACTTACACCCTATGGCCATCATCGACGAATACCTCAGGAAAATGCTGGATGAAGGTGGATCTGATCTTCATCTCAACGTGGGGTCTCCTCCGAAAATTCGAACGAGCGGAAGAATTACCCCGCTCAATGCCCCCGTGCTGACGGCCCAATCGCTGAATGGTATGCTCCAGGAAATTTCTAATCCGGAGCGGTGGGATCATTACGTGACTCATAATGATCTCGACATGGCTTACGAAATTGCAGGTCTGGCTCGATTTCGTGGCAGTTACCTGCGCAACCACTGGGGCCCGGCGGCCGTCTTCCGGCAGATTCCAGCTGAAATTCTATCTTTCGATTTCCTCAAGTTGCCTGAAGTCCTTAAAGAAGTTTGTGCCTACAAAGAGGGCCTCGTTTTTGTCACCGGGCCAACCGGCAGCGGCAAATCGACCACCCTCGCCGCGATGATTGATTATATTAACGACAACTATCAGAAACACATCATCACCATTGAGGACCCGATTGAATTTGTGCACCCCAAAAAGAAAAGTGTGATTGTTCACCGGGAAGTCGGCGAACATTCTCATTCCTTTGGAAATGCCCTGCGGGGTGCAATGCGTGCAGACCCGGACATTGTTCTCGTCGGCGAGATGCGGGAACTCGAAACCATCAAACTGGCCCTGAACTGTGCCTCTATGGGCATGTTGGTTTTTGGAACCCTGCATACCAATAATGCTCCTAAAACCATCGACCGGATCATCGATGCCTTCCCCGCTGAAGAGCAGGCCCAGATCCGGGTCATGCTCTCCAGCTGCCTGTCCTGCGTCGTCTCCCAGTTGCTCTGCAAGCGCCAACCCAAAGGCCGGGTCGCGGTGCACGAGATCCTTCTCAAACATGACGCCCTCCCTAACACCATTCGAACTGGGAAAATCAGCGCAATCCGGGGGATCATTGAAAGTAGCCGTGCGCGCGGCATGATCACTATGGACGCCTCTATTAAGAAGTGCCTCGACGAAGAACTCATCACCCCGGAAGAGGCTTACATGAAAGCCAGTGATAAGGAGGCCTTTCTCCCTTTTCTCAAGCAAGCTTGACCGCGCCCTCCCCATTTTTGGGATTGGAATATGCCTGTTTCTAGTTTCCGCTTTCCGATTTCCGACTTCTAATCCCATGTCTTGGACCGTCGCCACGTTTTATAAATTTGTGCCCTTCCATGATTGCCGCGAATGGGCGGAGTCCCTCTTGGAGCAGGGGCAAACCCTCGGCCTCTGCGGCACCTTTATCCTCGCGGAGGAGGGGCTGAACACCACCATCGCCGGACAGGGAAATTCCATTTCCCAAATCCTCGCCTTCATCCAGTCAGACGAACGTTTCGCTGTCCTGGTCGTGAAAACCTCAACCTGTAAGGAGAAGCCCTTTCCCAAATACAAGGTGAAGGTTAAACGAGAGATCGTCACCTTTCGTCAGCCTGGCATCGACCCAACCCGACAGGTCGGCGAATATGTGTCCCCTCAGGAATGGAACCGGCTCATTCAAGATCCGGAAGTCGTGGTCGTGGACACCCGGAACGACTACGAAGTGGATGTCGGGAAGTTCAGGGGAGCGATTGACCCGAAAATCAAAGACTTCACCGCCTTTGGTGATTATGTCGACCAACAGCTGGACCCCAAGCGGCATAAAAAGGTGGCAATGTACTGCACCGGAGGCATTCGGTGTGAGAAAGCCTCGGCTCACCTGTTGAATAAGGGGTTCGAAAATGTTTATCACCTTGAGGGCGGTATTTTGAAGTACTTGGAAGAGGTCCCAAAATCGGATAGCATGTGGGAAGGAGATTGTTTCGTCTTCGATTGGCGGGTTGCGCTCAACCACGACTTGAAGCCCGGGGGCTGGCACATCAGCCCGGTGACCCACAACCCGGAGAAAATCGAATCCTGAGATAAATTTAGGGATAGCTGGAATTTTTCCCAGATTCAGGACTCCAACTATCGAACCATTGGACAACTGAACCGTATAATGAAAATTCCATACACTAAATTTATCGTGGCTCCCATCGCCGTCTTGCTCTTTTCCCTCAATGCCGCATTCGCTGGTGGCGGGGTTAAGTTTAACTATGTGACTGATGAGGCCACCTATTCCAAACTCATCGCCAAAGCGGAAAAAGAAGGAAAGCCGGTCGTGCTCGACTTCTACACCGAGTGGTGTGGCTGGTGTAAGAAAATGGATAAGGACACCTTTGCCCAATCCGAAGTCGGCGACTTCATGAATCAAAATTTTGTATCCATCAAGCTGGATGCGGAGCAGGACTTCGGCGGCGAAATGGCCTTGAAATATGATGTCAGCGGTTTCCCCACCTTTGTGGTCCTGGACCCGAAAACCAAAACCACCACCAGCATCGTCGGTTACTTTCCCCCCGAAAAGTGGGTCGCCACCCTGCAAGCCCACACCCAGGGCTAATCGCTTTTAATTTATTCTCCATTAGCTTCCCACCCCCGGTGCAATCTTAGTGCCCGGGGGTTTTCTTTTTCCCATTCCAACACTTCAGGACTCCCGCGGAGGCGGGGAGACCGGGGTCCCCCCGACCTAAAGTGAGGGGAAACCATAAACGGGCCGATTCCAATCGGTCTTGTGTCTGCTTTAAAATGGAGGCATGGTTCCCCGGGGTTCCGAAATTTTCCGAATATAAATCAACGAACACCCCAACAGAATAGCCGCAGATATGGCCACTGGTTCAATTCCCGGAAGATAGGTTTTCAAGGTAGTGCTTAAAACGGAGACCCCGAGCAACACGATAAAATTGACGGCCGAGAGGAAGGCAACAAAGGTCGGGCGCCGAGAGGGTTCACAGATTTCGAGCGTTAAAATCATTCGACCGATCATGTTGGTAAAAAACCCGAATCCATAGAGGAAAAACAGGGCAAAGAATCCAAGCTCCGACTCGATAAACAGAATCCCGATACACAAGATCAGGAAGAAGACTCGACTGATGATCAGGAGAACTCGACCACCAAAACGATCTCCCAGATATCCCGCGATTACGTTACCCAATAAACTGCCGCTCATTTGCGCGGTCACAAAGGCTCCCAGGAAGCTCTCTGGCCGCCCAGTCACCTCGAGCGCATGTAAACTCATGTATGGCGTCAGGATGAAGATCCCCGTGCTGCATACGGCCATCATAGTAAAGTTCTTCAACTGGGGATTCCCCAATACCAGGCCGGGCATACTCCTCACATTCCCGAGGAGACTCTTACGTGGTTTCGGCCTCGCATCGAGGACGTCCGCCGGCTCTACGATGAGGAAGAACAATATATAAGATCCAAGTAACGAACAAAACGTGGACAGGTGCAACATCCCATACCCCAGGGGCCCGGGAAACGCACTCAGTACCCACAAGACCACTGGTCCCACCCCCAGGCCCATCAGGGTCCCAATGATATTACGCATGGCGTGCAACGACGCACGTTTTTCGGCAGGAATCGATTTCGCCACCAGCTCCATCCATGCCGTCATCGATACTCCGCCCATCATTCCGGAGATAAAAGGTGTAGTGACTGCTAGCAGGAGCAACACCCAGGGAATGGGGCTTTCCCAAAACACCATGACTAATCCTGTAATGAGATACGGGATTCTCTGGAAAAACCCGGTGATCAGGACAAAGGGCTTCACCTTTGGTAACATCTCTACCCAATGGGCCGTCAACAGCGGGGGCCCCATGAAGCCGAGCATCATCATCATGGGCATAATGGAGATCAACCAGGTGCTCCCTCCCAGGGATCGAATCATCGCCGGCAGCACCATTTCAGCCGACAGGAAGGCGATCCCCCCGATAAAGAGGGCCCCCTCTGCCCCATGGAGCACGTAGTTCCGCCGGAAATGCCGTTGTCGATCAGTAGCCAAGCCACCAATCAATCGCTCAAGATTTCGTTCTCCAAGCTATTTTTTGTCGGATTGTCAACCAGCCCGCCGTGGCCGGCATGCAAAATGATGCATTCAACCACATCAATCCTCCACGACCTGTCGCTTGGCCAGAAAACCAGAGGGATAAACAGGCCGCTCTGATCATAAGTTGCCACCGTAAATTCTACACGACCAGCTTGGCTTCAATCATGGCAACGGTCGCTATCTCCATGATTGCATTTTAGGCGACAAGCCACACAACTGTTCTCCATGTCACTGTCGAAGGAAGATGATGTAAGGTGGGCGCAAGCCTGTCTGGAGGGCAATACCGAAGCGGTCGAGGCCTTTCAGGAAACATTTTCTCCCAATTTAGTCGGATACCTCATCACCAAGGGAGCCCTCCCATCCGACGCCGAAGACATCGTAGCCGACCTCATTAAGGAGTGCCTCTACGGTAAAGAAGGCCGTGAACCCAAACTGATAAATTATCAGCCCGTCGGCCGTCTGGAAGCCTGGTTGAACACCTGCGCCTACAATAAATTTCGAGATTTTATTCGCAGGAAAAACCGTGAAATTCCACTGCAACCTCAACCCCTGGAAAACGAAGAAACCACAGGCATTCAATTAGACCATGTTCAACATACTGAACCGGATGATCCTGCGACCGATGAAACGGTGGAGCATCTGAGAGTCGCTCTCCAGACAGCCCTGGAACGCATCGACGAAGAGGCGCTTCTTCTCCTTCGCCTCGTTTTCATTCACGGAGTATCGCAGCGTTCCCTTTCTCGTGTCTGGCAATGCCACGAAGCCACCATTAGCCGGAAAATCTCCGCGGGCATGCAAGCCCTTCGAGAGCATACGTTAACCTACCTGAACAATGTAGAGACGAATTTCAGTTTTTCGTGGGAAGATTGTATCAGGCTATGTAGTAAACACCAACAGCTCTTCCTTTAGGCCCCCTTCACTGCTATGGACGACCCTCAGGATTTCCAAACTATCCTTTCCTTCTTAGGGGAGGCCCATGATGTCACCGGACAAAGCCACTCTGCCCCCCCGGAGCCCTACTTGCAACAACTCAAACAACTCGTTCAGGGCGGTCTAAGTGAAGAAGAGCGAACTTCCCTCTTCCGGTTTCTTAAAGCTAACCCACAGTGGGTAGGTTTGCTCGCGGAAGAAATTCGAGCCCTCCCCGAGGATTAGTCTCACCCCTTTTGGCCCACAGCCCGGAGGTAGTTCGGGATCTCGAGCAACACCCGGATATCCTTATCAATATCCACAGTATCCAAGGCCTTAAATCCTTCGAAAACCAAAGGTACCGGTCCATCCCAATTCCACGGAACCAGCTTGTCGTGTAGCTTTCGTTTATTGTCACGTTGGGGCCCCGGTAACCATCCATCCAGTAGCTTGTCCGCCATCCACCGGTCGTGCTCACTCTTTGCTAAGGGAATTAAGGTTTCGTTCTCTATCTGTGCCTTAAGCTTTTCTTCCACATGGTTTGCGAGGCCTGCAAGGTCCATATTTGACTTGGAGCTCAATTCAACGCCCAACCAGGCTAATTTGAACCATAAGTGATCCGCCGCCGCCCGGTTGGTGTCGCGAAACGGTTCTCCAAGATGTTCCCACGGGCGAAGTGCAGGAGTATCCGTAACTCCATCCAGATTGGACAAATACGTCTCATGCAAGGTGCGAGCCATTAAATCGATCTCTGGCTGAACCAGGGCGTCCCACCGCCCCTGCTCTTCAGCCATACCAAAGGGGATCATTGCGGAATCCCGGGCCTCGCGCAGTGGGTCCTGTTGAAGAATCAATTCATCCAGGAAATTACCCACCTCTGAGGCCTTCCGATGCAAACGGAAATAGATACGGTTAAACACGGGGGTTTCGGAATGGTGTAAAAAACTGGCTAGCGAATAATTCTCAATGATCTCGCCCAGGCTGATAATCGCACAATCGTAATCCGCAGCATCCGGTTCCAAACGGAGGTAATCATTGTAGAAAACTTCCGCAGATTGGCAACGGAACTCCACCTTGGGAAAGTGCATATCGCGGAACAAGATACGCACTTGGCCTTCCATCGGCGCCCCGGTTTCCCCATCCAGGTATCGCAAGATTGGAAAGTCATTCAACATGGACTGAATCTGATCCCGATTGGGTTCAACCACTTGAATTTCGAGCGCCGGGAGGTCAGGAAGATACCATTGGCGCAATATTTGTTCAAGGACCCGGCTTCCCAGCTTACCCAGACCAATAAGAAGCAATCGCTGAGGAGTAGGCTCACCGCCTGCCCGTCGCCTGAGGTCGGTCAGGACCTGCCGGACCAGGCTGCGGGCCAACCGGTCATAAGGATCGAAGATCTCCAGGTGAAAGAAATCGCCAAGAGCCTCAAGCTTGCGATCCGCCTTGATCTGTTGGATTAGAGAGGGTCGTGCGAGTTGCATATACCCGGCAGTTTTTACCGACTCCCCACGGCGGACCGCGGCCACACCCATCTGAAAAACCAAAATTGATGATAAAACATTTTCCTCATCCTTCTCGTTGAGGAAAAAAACTTCTTTCGCCCGGTTAATTTTTGCTTTTTCCAAAACACTGCTGTGCAAAGTAGAACCCTGTATCGGGATGAGCCGGGGCTGGCGCAGGATGTCCTTGGGATAAGATGCCAGGGGGTCACCAGCCACCAGAATAACCCGTTTCTTTCGCTCAAGCAGGTCTCGGACGAGGACCTCAGTGAGCTGTCCCTTCCCTAGAACCACCGAATGATTCCGATAGAATAAGGCGATCCGCATCCGGCGAAACAGGTTCTGCACGATCAGACTGAATGCCCCGAGGAGCGTGACAATCGTCACCAGGGGAGCAAGGAAGCGCGCAACTTGTAACTTCAGACTAGGTTCCCACACTTCGGGAAGCCCCCAGGCCTGCTGCATTGCCGGATCAAAAAAGTCCATGGCAAACAACCGCATGGTCTGATAGACCGTTTCCGTCAGTCTATGCGAAACCGAGTAAGAGCCTGGTATCAGCTCGTAGTAGCCCCAAAAACCTAGAATCACAGACAGCCCCGCAATCAGAGCTATTAAGACATTCAGATTTCGATTCATGAGTTAGGACACCTCTCGTTATCCGAAAAGGCGTGATCATACCAGTCTCAAGAACCTTGAGATATGTTTCCAGCCATTTCCGCTCCACCTTTGGATTCAGTCTCGGTGGTGGCGAGAGGAGGACGAGTCCCCCATGGTTTATTCGTCAACCGGAAGAGTTCCTCCATTTTAGAGAATAGGATTCCGCCCAGACTGTCATTGCTATTTTCCTCCTCCGCTAACGCCGCTCGAATCAAAGCATCATTGGCCGGTTTCCACGCCGTCAGGTTATGGCTCATGATTTTTAAAACCTCACATCGCTAATCGATTCTCTAAGGCCCATCCCCATCCACGATAATATCAATAGGCTGCGAGAAGGAACAGCGATGTGCTTAGGATAGGGAAATGCTTTTTCTTTCTGGCCGCAGCAGTCATTCTAGATGTGCAGGATCATTACAACCAACTGGTCTAGTCAAGAGAGCAAATCTTACTTCCCTCCGCGCTTGTCATCCCCTTCCATTGCTGCTTCCGTTAAGCTTTCCGCAAATGGGTTTTTCCTTAAGTTTATGAATCCCCAGGTCTATTACTTACTACACATCACTGGAGGCCTTTTGGTCTTCCTTTCTTATGGCTTGCTGATAGCCCGCAGCTGGTTGTCAGATGACAACCGGTCTCTTCGGAAGTTTGGAGGGCTTATGGCGGGTATCGGCCTGTTTCTCATCCTCCTGGGAGGGTTCGGACTTCTGGCCCGGGTGTACCAAAACCAATGGTATCCATGGGTCATCCTCAAGCTGGTCATCTGGGTCATCCTTGGAGGTCTGATCGCTCTGATTAATCGTAAACCTGGCCTCAGCAAAGTCTGGTATTGGGTCACCCTCTTCCTCGGTCTCACCGCGGCCTGGGCCGCCTACTTTAAGCCCGGCATGTGATCATCCCTTCTCGCCTACCCATAGCGGCAACCCAACCCCCACCAGGTTATGCTCTACGAACAACTCCGATCCGACATTATCGCGGCAGCCAAAGCCCGCGACATGAAAAAAGTGACTGCGTTGCGAACTATCGATGGCGCCATCCAGAAAGTGGCGATCGACGATAACAAGGAAATCGATGACGCCTTGGTCATTTCCTCTCTGAAAAAAGCCGTGAAAGACCTTAAAGGCGCGAATGAGCAATTTGCTAAAGGAGGCCGCCAGGACCTGATCGATAATAACCTGGAGGAAATGAAAATCTTGGAAGTCTACCTCCCCCGGGAAATGGATGCCACAACCTTGGAGTCCCTGGTTGATTCAGCCATCGCGGAAACCCAGGCCAAAGCGAAAAAAGACATGGGACGGATCATGGGGGTCTTGAAAAAGCACCCCGATGCAGAATCCATAAACTTTGGTCAAGCGAATAAGCTCATCCAAAGCAAACTGCTGGCTTGATTCGTGCTCTACTGAGAGACCAGACTCATAAAATGCAGAATTCACAGTTCCTCAGGTGCCAGGAAGTATCAGTAAATTAAACATCGGTGACACGGTTTTTCACCGTTACCGTTTAAAACGCCTGCTGGGTCGAGGTGGCATGGGAGTAGTCTGGCTGGCCCACGACCTCGAACTGGAAAAAGACATCGCTCTCAAGTTCCTTGCGGAACACCTCACCTATGATACTTCCGCCATCTCAGACCTGAAAAAGGAAACCCGGCGGGGCATGGAGCTCGCCCACCCCAATATTTTACGGGTCTATGGCTTCTTTACAGAGGACAGCTTCGCCGCCATCGCCATGGAATATGTCGAGGGCAATCCCATTTCTGCCCTTCGGTCGACTCGGTCCGACAACAGCTTTGATGTCGAGGAAATCGAGGCGTGGACTGCGCAACTCTGCAGTGCCCTGCATTACGCCCACTTCCAAGCTGAAATCGTTCACCGGGACCTCAAGCCGGCCAACTTGATGGTGGATTTAAAGAATCAGCTGAAAATCGCCGATTTCGGGATCGCCAGCAGCCTGAACGACGCCCTTACCCGCTATACCGGGGCCACCAACACCAAGGGTACCCTCTCCTACATGAGCCCGCAACAGCTCTTGGGTCAGCGTCCCTATATTTCCCATGATATTTACAGCCTGGGGGCCACCTTGTATGACCTGTTGACCGGGAAGCCGCCGTTTTACTCAGGGGACATCAGCCTGCAGATCAGAGAAGTCGCCCCTCCGAGCATGACCGAGCGGCGTAATGAGCTCTCCCTCGAAAATCACCGGCCGATCCCACCACATTGGGAGGCAACCATCATGGCCTGCCTGGAAAAAGAGGCCTCGCTCCGTCCAAGATCTACGGAGGAAGTTGCGGCCCAACTGAACTTACCCACCGGTGGGATTAGCTTTACGGGGTCGCTATCCGTCCCTCCAATCCCCACGATGGGGACTATTCCGCCTGCCCCGGTCTCCACAACCACGGCGGAAACCCAGGTGTATACCCCCCCGCCCACTTCGAATCCCCCGCCTTCAGATTCTACCCTGCCCGTAGGTTCGGCCTCCACTCAGCCCGAAGCTACGACCCAGCCTACTGCCCCCATCGTTCTAGAATCTGGCAAATCCAACTGGATCCTCGGACTGGTGATTTCCCTGGCCCTCGTTTCCGTCCTCGTTGGCGGTGGAGTCGCGTTCTATGCCTTGAACCTGGCAAAACAGAATCAAAGCGGATCCCTGCCTGCCAACGATGCCTTGCAGGCCTCGGAGTCCCCCGAAGCCCCAGGCGACCGCCCTTCCGATGATCCCCGGATCTTATCCGCCGAGGAGCGGGAACGTCGCCAGGAATTTGACAGTGGTGAACTGAATAGAATGCCCCCACCCCGCCAGCGAAGCTCAAGTGATCAAGCCGATTCAAGAAGCCGCCCCAACATGGGCCCGGGAAGCGGACTCGGTATGTCCAGATCTGCCCAGACACCTGGCAAACCACCCCCGCGTGGAGAAAACCCCGGGCCGGAGCCCCTTCCTGAGTTCTATAATCGGCCCGTTGAGAAACACCCCTTTATTATTCATGATACCGGTATCGAATTGATCTGGATCCCCCCGGGCAGATGGATTCACGGCGCTCCTCCTTTCGAGAACAGGGCTTTCGAGAATGAGCACCCAGCCACCTGGATCACCCACAATCAGGGCTTCTGGATCGGCCAGCGCGAAATTACCCAACGCCAGTTCCAGCTCATTATGGACATGAACCCGAGCCTTTATCCTCAGGGGCCAACTTATCCCATTGAGAATATCTCATGGCATGACGCTATGGAGTTTTGTCGTCGAATTACCCAAACGGAGCAGGCGGCCGGCCGACTCCCGGAGGGCTACGTCTATTCCCTCCCCACCGAGTTCCAATGGGAATACGCCGCTGCCTCCGGATACCAAGGTAAGCACGGCAGCATTTCCAACTACGCCAGCGCCGCCTGGTCTGCTAACAATTTACTGGATGCTCCCCGTGCAGTGGGAGAAAAGGAACCGACCGCCTGGAACCTCTATGATGTCTATGGAAACGTGGCCGAGTGGACCTTTTCCTATTATACCGACACCCTCCCCGGCGGAAGAACGGAGGACTACATTGGCCCCGCCGGTGGAACGCTCAAAGTGGTCAAGGGAGGTTCTTTTCGCGATGACAAGTGGAATAGCCGGGCATCCGTTAGAGTGCCCTACAAACCAACGGAGATGGCAGGAACCGTCGGCTTTCGTATTGCACTTATTCCGCGATCGGAACAACATAACTACTGACTCCAAAACAACGTATTTCTCCTAATCTACCATGGATTCCGATTCTACTACTATCGAACCAGGTCTGAAAATTACCGTGGAAGGCCTCACTTATATCGCCCACGACGGAGACGTCATCGGCCGCAAAGGAAATATCGCGAAGCATTACTTTGAGGAGATTCCCACGGTGTCCCGGGTCCATGTTCGGATCTCAAAGAAAGAGGCTCGCTGGTATGTAACCGTGCCGGCTGCGGTAAATAACAACACCACCCTCGATGGTGTGGAAATCCCTCGCGATGAACCCCAACTGGTTTCCGGACCACGCATTCTCAAACTGGCCAGCGACTGTGTCGTTCATTTAGACGTGTAAGAATAGCTTACATTTTTCTTAAGAAAAGGCCGGTCCCTCTCTAAAGGGATCGGACTTTTTTTTAGAAATCGGATCAGTCTCAAGGATTACGCAGGATCGACGATAGAATTCCGCAATTACGCGACCCCCCGGGGTCGCTTTTGGAACCCCCAAACCGCCAGCCAGGATCGCCATCAACAATCCACTACGCCGGTGCACCCGCAGGCTCACCGCCGGGATCGAGGCCTTCGTCTTCCTTTTTCTTGGGCTCAGGCTTCTCTGCCGGAGTCGGCGCTTCCTCTACGGATTCGTCCTTAGACTCGCCAAGGGTAATGGGAGACTGGATCTCACCGTGCTCGATGATTTCCTTCACATGAATCCCTTCCAGGGTCTCATACTCCAGCAAGGCCTCAGCTAACGTGTCCATGGCAGCCCGATACTCATTCAGGATTTCGAGGGCACGCTGGTGCTGCCCTTCGACCATGTCATGGATTTCCTTATCGATAAGTTGGGCCGTTTTCTCGCTGTAGTTTTGATCACGGGAAATTTCTTTTCCAAGAAATATATGGTCCTGGTTCTCTCCGTAGGCGATGGGGCCCAGCGGACTCATCCCCCAATCACAAACCATCCGACGGGCTAACTTGGTCGCCATTTTGATATCACCGGATGCGCCACTGGTGATGTCCTCAAACTGGATTTCTTCAGCCGAACGCCCGCCCATAAGGGTGCACAGGCGATCGATCGCCCGCTTCTTCGACTCATTTAAAATGTCCTTCTTTGGCATCATCATCGTGCTGCCGAGGCTTTGCCCCCGGGGAATGATCGTCACCTTGTGTACCGGCATATATCCGTCATCGAGCACGGCCTGGATGATCGCATGTCCGGCTTCGTGCCAAGCAGTGATTTTCTTGTCCTCATCGTCCATGAGGCGCTTCCGCTCGCGGCCGTAGGCAATCTTATCCCGGGCCTCATCAAGCTCACGGTTGGAGACCTCTTTCCGGTTTTTGCGTGCCGCTATCAAGGCGCCTTCATTCAGCAAATTCGCCAGATCCGCCCCGCTGAACCCCGGCGTGTTGCGAGCTACCGATTTCAGGTCAATGTCTTTGGACAGTGTGATCTTCTTTGCGTGAACGCGGAGAATCGCCTCACGACCTTCAAGGTCTGGTAGATCAATCACCACCTGACGGTCGAAACGGCCTGGCCGCAGCAAAGCATTATCAAGCACATCGGGTCGGTTGGTTGCCGCGATGATGATCACCCCTTCGTGCCCGTCAAACCCATCCATTTCCACAAGGAGCGAGTTTAAGGTCTGTTCACGTTCATCGTTGCCGCCACCCAGACCTGCGCCCCGTTGACGACCAACTGCGTCAATTTCATCGATGAAAATCAGGCAGGGGGCATTCTTTCGTCCCTGCTCAAACATATCCCGGACCCGGGCAGCTCCCACCCCGACAAACATTTCCACAAAGTCCGAGCCGCTGATACTGAAAAAAGGCACATCGGCCTCACCGGCCACAGCACGGGCCAGCAACGTTTTACCCGTTCCCGGAGGCCCTACCATGAGCACTCCCTTGGGAATGCGACCGCCGATTTTCTGAAATTTCTTCGGGTCTTTGAGGAAGTCGACTACCTCCGACACCTCTTCTTTCGCCTCATCGCAACCTGCCACATCTTTAAAAGTAATCTTTTCGCGGTCACGAGTAAGCATCTTAGCCTTGCTCTTGCCAAAGCTCATAGCACCTTTGCCGGCCTGGCGAATCTGGCGGAGGAAAAGGAAATACAGAATCGCTATAATGATTATAAAAGGTAAGAGGCTGATGAGCACATTCATCAACATTGTGCTGGCTGGCCGCTCGTCCAGCTTCTCGCGAAGCAAAACATAATCGTCTTCCATTACACGCCCGGAAGCCTGGAACTTGACCGATCCGGACCCCAGGGTCGTAGCCCCGGAAATTTCCGGACCCTCATCTTCAATAGCCGATCCACTGACCGGTGCCTTTAAGTAGCCATCAATCTGGTAATACTCCGGGCCGGCATTCGGGTCTGGCTTTATGATCCCGCGCTCCACATTGCCGGCCTTGATCTGGCGAACCACATCGACGATGCGCAGTTGTTGCACATTGGTTTGCTGGCTTTCGGTTACGGACCAGATACCAATGATGGCAGCAAAGATAACCAGCCAGATAAGCAGGACTTTCGGCTGAAATCGATCAGGCGGGCCTTGGCGGCCAGCATTCGAGTTACGATTGTTTTCAGAATCGGACATGAGTAGGGTCTAAGACGCTGTCGAGGTATCCTGGTAAGTCAACCAAAGAGCTTTGTCAGTCGTGTGCGTCACTTTGTGTTGATCAGCGGGTAATAAACCCGGACACCATAAAATTTGATTGTTCTCCTGCAAGCAGACAATCGGCCTCTGGTTTCGTTCCCTGCGGGAGATTCCACGGTCCGTGAAGCTGTCTTGCAATTTTTGGGTTCCCGGGGAGCCTAGGGGACGGTATCGATCCCCGGCTTTCCACCGTCGCAGTAATACACTACCCGAATACCCCGATTTTCTCAAGCTATCCAGGTCGAGAATACAGACTTTGCCAGGATCCAGCATTCCGGATTGAACTTGATTTATAAGATCCTTGTTCACAACAACTTCCATACACTGAATTTGAGCCCCGGTCCTCAGCAGATGAAGGTCTCCTGGCACCAGTCGTACAGGGGACCACGCCACGGCTGGGAGGTCGACCGCTTTCTCCAATCGCCCACCCTGAATCACGATAAAATCCGCTGCCCCCGCACTCCTGCGAATTTTGGTCTCAGGGTCCGCATGACGCATTTGGTAGAGCAGTTCCTCTATGCCCTCCCCGGAGAACACCCCCCCCAGATCCTGGGCGTTCAGCCACCGGTGCAGAACTCGACGCCAGATTGCTTTGGGTTTTCCGCGAAGCGGGTGAAGAGGCAAGGCCTCCCCTTCTCCGGGAAATGAGTCATAAAGGCTGTCTACCCAGGCGTTCAGGGCAGTTGCATCCTCCTCGAGTAGTTGGCGGCTCAGTTCAAACCCGGGAAGAGGTGAAGTGGGCGCTGCTCGTTCCAGGACGGGAAGAACTTCATTGCGGACCCGGTTCCGAAAGAAAAACGCCTCCTGGTTCGACAGATCCTCTCTCCAAGATAGACCCAACTCCTGGAGCGCCTGTCGAATCGCTTCCTTGGTCCAGTTTAACAGGGGTCGCACCAGGGTCAACCCGCGCATAGTTTCGGTGACAGGCCGAGGGGCAGACATCCCATCCGAACTACTGCCCCGGGTCAGCCGCATGATCTGCGTTTCGGCCACATCATTCAGGTGGTGACCAGTCACAACCAGGCGCTGCCGAATGGGGTTGGGGAACGGAATATCCTGGTAAAACAAAATCCGGGATTCCCTGAGCACTTCTTCATTAACGGTTTCTTCTCGGTCCCAGGTAAGTTCGGACTCATGATACGGCACCTCCATCCACGCTGCCAGGTGACGGACAAACCGTGCATCCGCTTCACCCGCCACACCTCGTAACCCATGGTTCAAGTGAGCAAGAATGACCTGGTCTCGCCGACCGTTAAATGCCGCCCAAGTGCATAGCGCAGCCGCTACGGAATCAGACCCGCCCGAGCAGGCTATTACCACCCCCTGCGACAGATCGTCACGGGCTGCCATCAACACATCCTGGATTGCCGGTTTAAGTTGGGAAAAGGGAAAAACCTGACCGGCCTTTTCCAGAGTCTCGGCCCTCTCGGGAAACTCCGGCACCTGATTTGATACATTCAAAACTTAACCGATATCTTTTAATCCAATGGAATCATCATTGTAGAGCGGCCGTAAGACCTCTGGCACAAAGACAGTCTCCGTATCAGGATCCCAGTTATTCTCCAGGATAGCCGCCAACGTCCGGGCCAGGCCTAAGCCCGATCCATTGAGGGTGTGGACAAAATAGAGTTTTCCATCGCTGTCACGATAACGGATGTTTGCCCGCCGAGCCTGAAAATCAGTGAAATTACTGCAGCTGGAGACCTCGAGCCATTTTTGTTGGCCAGCCGCCCAAACCTCCATGTCGTACTGGCGGTGATGCGGGAACCCGATATCGCCGGCACACATCAGTAGGGTCCGGTACGGGAGCTCCAGCTTCTCCAGAATGCCTTCAACGTATGCGCGAAGCGACTCCAATTCAGCGGCACTCTCCTCTTTGGCCGTCCATTTCACCAGTTCAACTTTATCAAACTGGTGCAGACGATTCAGTCCGCGGACATCCGCTCCCCAGCTGCCTGCTTCCCGCCGGAAACATGGGGTGTAAGCAGAGCAGTAGATGGGAAGCCGCTCCTTATCGATGACTTCATCTCTCAAAAAATTCGTAACCGGCACCTCCGCCGTAGGAATGAGATAGAGGTTGTCCTGCTCATCCCAGTACATCTGGCCTTCCTTGTCCGGAAGCTGCCCCGTGGCCAGGGCGCTATCCTCGTTTACCAGGAGCGGAGGGATGACTAATTGGTATCCCGCGCTCTCCGCTTCGTTCATCAGGAACCATACCAGGCTTCGGGCCAGGCGGGCCATCCCCCCCAGAATGAAAGGAAAACCTGCCCCGGTCACTTTCACCCCGCGCTTCATATCGATTAAGGTGTCGATCCAAGGAATATCCCAGTGCGCGATGGCGTTGGGGTATGCCTCTATGTTGCCCCAGGACTGAACCAGGCGGTTGTCTGCTTCGGTCGTTCCGTCAGGTATTTCCGGATCCGGCAGGTTCGGGATACTCATCATCCCCTCCTTAAAGGCCTGATCCAACTCCTTGGCCTTGGCCTCCAGGCTTTTCGCCTCGGCAGACAGCGCCTTCATCGCTTTGATCTTTTCCTGAAATTCCGGGGATTTTTTGTCCAGGGAAGCCATCTCCTGATTGGCAGCTTTTTGTAGCGCCCGGGTCTGCTCCGCCTCCTGGATTGCTGACCGACGTGCTTCATCCAAAGCCAATACTGCCGGCACATTCACCTCGAATTTTTTTCGAGAGACGGCCTGCTGCACCATTTCCGGGTTTTCGCGAAGGAATTTTACGTCAATCATAAGCTGCTCAACGTGGCCGACTCCCGCTTTTCGGTCAATCAAGATTAAACCGCCTTCCCTGTGGATATCGAAAGTCATCTCACTCTGCTCACCCGAAGCTTTCAGCACTGGATCAAACGCCCTCTCGACGAGGGCCGACCCGCTGATCAATCCCTGGCCGAGTTCTTCGACAAGGTCCCCTTCTGCCTCTTGTCCCACAACACGGCCTCAGACCCCCTCCTGAACTATGCCAACCATACCGCGCTCCACCTCTTTCAGCTGACCTGGGAGGAAATGGTCATCATGCCCTCCCGGCTCACCGCCGAAGCCCCCAACCGGGAAAAACGCGCACGACTCCTCGACCGTGTATCACGCTATGGGCATATCGGGGATTACACAGGTGTGCGCATTTCCAAAACCGGACAACGCTTTCAAATCCATCAAGCCATCGTCTGGAACCTCGTGTCTCCAAATGGTGAATACATGGGACAAGCCGCCATCTTTTCAGATTGGACTCCCCTCCCCGCATAACCTAAGCATAACCCTTATCTACCATAGACATCCCGCATCTCGCATCTCGTATCCCGCACCACACAACTACCGTGACCACCTCTGACCTCAGTCCGCCTCCCCTGGCCCCCCCTCCCCTTTGGATCAGACTTGCGGTCTATCCGATAGCCTTTCTTCTGGCCAAACTGCCAACTCCTTTTCGCCGGGGTATATGTATCAGCTTAGGTTGGCTCATTTATTACGGCATGCCTAAGCGTCGCCGGTTAGCCCATTCCAACTTACATCATGCCTTTCCAGATTGGGATAGGGACAAGCGATCCCGCATAGCCAGGCGTTCCAGTGTAAGCCTCGTAGAACTAGGGGCCTTCAGCCTAGTCTCCCCCTTTCTCAGTAAAAAATGGCTCACTACCCACATCCGGGTTCCCTCAACCTCCAGGGTCACCATTGATGAGGCCTTCACCAACGGAAAACCTACCGTCATTTTCATCCCGCATGTCGCGATGATTGAGGCCCTCGCCGTGTTTCCAATTCTTCACCCCCTGATCCACGTGGGCGGACTTTATCGCCCCCTTAACCAAAAGGCCCTCAATCAATACGTCGTATATTCCCGAGCCAAGCACGGCCTGGAGCTGCTCTCCCGCAAAGAGGGTTTCAGCCGGTGCCTGACCCTGCTTCGAAACAGGGCCGCAGTCTTTATCCTGTTTGATCAGGCCGCCGGTAACCCGGGGGCCACCACGCTGTTCCTCAACCGGGTCTGCTCGGCCACAGACCTGCCGGGAATCCTTGCCGAAAAGTTCCAAGCCAACCTGCTCATGGTTTATCCCCGTCGCACTCGGGGCTGGAATGTGGAAATCGAAGCGACTCTGCTCGAAGCAGAGCCCAATACTCGGGATATCACCCGGGTCAGTAATGCCTGGGTGGAACAAATGGTCCAACGTAGCGAAGCCGAATGCGCAGATTGGCAATGGCTCCATAACCGGTGGAAAATTCATCACCTTCCGACCGACCGTCTGCGTTTTATCCAGAAAAAATCGTTCCTGCCCGACACCTTGCCCCCATCCTACCGCATCTGGATCGACTGCCCCGAGTCGATCGAAAACCCGGCGCACCTGGAGGACTTTTGTCAGGCAATTCTCAAGTCTCGACCCGATGCAGAGATCACCCTCATGGGATCACCCCGTCTTCTTGAAAATCCGGCCATCCTCTCTCCTCATCATCTCCTGAAGATGTCACCGTCACAGGATGCCGGATATTTCAAAGCATATCGGGAGTCCTTCCCCGATTTGTATTTGAATCTCCATGACACCCCTGACTTCGATCAGCGAGGGATCTGGTTGGATATTCCCGAACGGTTCGGATGGAGTCACGAAAAAGGCGATCGCCCCCACCTGTCCCACACCTTTGCCATTCCCGACCCGGCTGCATGGGAAGCCCTTCCTGAACTGGAACGCTGGCTCACCTTCGCCCGCCACTTCGGCCTCAGAAATGAGTAAATCTTTCCTCGCACTAAAGACGAAGTATTAAGTATTAAGATCTACTTTGAACCGCTTCCGACCATATTACCGATTTTTCAAACCGTATCGCGGGGCGTTTGCGGGCGCCATGATCTGCGCCGTGATCTACGGCTTATCTTCTGGTTTTGGGATTGCCTACATGCTGGAAAAGGTGATCCCCCCCCTGTTTGAAGAGACCGCCGAGCGCATTGACACCCCCACCCTCTTTCTCCTCGCCTCCCTGATTCCATTGGCCTTCCTCGCTCGTGGGCTTTCCGGCTTTTTCAACACCTACCTGATCAATGTTGTCGGGCTCAATATTCTCAAAGATCTGAGAAAGGAACTGTTCGACAAACTTCAACAGCTCCAACTGGCCTTTTACAAGAAATCCCCTTCAGGGGAACTCCTCTCCCGCCTCAGCGCGGATACCACCATGGTCCAGCAGACCCTGACCACGGTAGCCAACGACATCATTAAACAGCCTGCGGTCCTCGTCTTCGCCCTGGGTTTCATTGTTTATGCCTCCATCGTGAATCGGGAAATGATTTTCGTGCTGGCCAGCATATCGGTTATCCCCCTGTGCGTCCTGCCTGTCCGCTATTTCGGAAAACGCCTCCTCAAACGCGCGCGGCAACAGCAGGATATGGTGGGGGACCTCACCGATGTCATGGCCGAAAACATTTCGGGGGTTCGCGAGGTCCGGGCGTTCTCACTTCAGGATCAACAATCCAAAAAATTCAGCGAGCGGGTGATGACCCTCCTCACCACTCAGCTGAAAGTGGTGAAGTATTATCACATCCTGTCCCCCACGATTGAAATCGTCACCTCGGTGGGAGTCGCCCTGGCCTTTGTCTTTGCCTACCAGAAGGGGGTCTCCCTCAGTACCTTCATGACCCTGATGCCGGTGCTCTACTTCAGCTACGATTCTATCAAACGGATCGGCAATATCTACAACCAGATCCAGGCGGGAACCGGCGCCCTCGAACGCTTGGAAGAAATTCTGTATGAACCGGTCACGATTACCGACCCCGAAACTCCGCGCACCGTGAAGACCCCCCAGGGCGCCGTGGCCTTCCAAGAGGTGTCTTTTCAATACGGGGAAGAACCCGTCCTCCGTGATGTGTCTATCGATATCCCGGCCGGTAGTACGGTCGCCATCGTTGGCCCGAGCGGTGCGGGCAAATCGACGTTCATCAGCCTGATCCCCCGCTTCTACGAGGCCAATTCCGGAGAAATCACCATCGACGGTGTCTCGATCAAAGCAATGACCCAGACCCACCTCCGCAGTATGATGGCCGTTGTGCCCCAGGATTCCTTTCTTTTCCGGGATACCCTCCTGAGCAATATCCGCCTTGGCCGACCTGACGCTACCGACGAAGAGGTCTACGCCGCTGCCCGCCACGCGCATATTCATGACTTCATCGAAACACTACCCCGGGGATACCAGACGATGGCAGGCGAGCGAGGCTCTCAACTGAGCGGTGGTCAACGCCAGCGCATCGCTCTTGCCCGCGCCTTCCTGCGCGACGCCCCCATCCTCATTCTGGATGAAGCGACTTCCTCCCTCGACTCGGAAAGCGAATTAAAAATCCAGGAAGCCCTCGAGGAGTTAGTGAAGGACAAGACTGTATTCATCGTCGCGCACCGGTTCAGCACGATACGCCAAGCCAATTTAATTCTTCTTTTTGAAGCGGGACGAATCGTCGCCCAGGGTGACCTGCAATCCCTCATGAAGAACCCAACCTTTAAGCGGCTCTACGAGAATCAACTGATTCTCTAGAGAATCCCTGGCCCTCCCCGGCACCAGCTATGAATTGCGCATCCCTTGAAGTCGTCAGTTTTGATGCCGGAGGTACGCTCATGGACCCCTTCCCCTCCGTCGGCGGGGTCTATGCTGAGTTTCTCCCTCAGTTTGGAGGGAGCGCAGAGCCGGAAACATTGGAAAAGCGTTTCTGGGCCGCGTTTACGTCCCTCTCCGACGGGTCCACCCGTCGCCCAGGATCGGACCGTGAGTTCTGGAAGGCAGTCGTGCTGGAATCCGTTGCCCCCTTTGTGGACCCTTCCGCACAGATCCCTCTATTTGAAGCCCTTTACGAAGCCTTTTCTCATGCCGAGCGCTGGAAACTGCGGCACGGGGTCAGGGAAACCCTAACCCAGCTCAAGGCAAAAGGCCTTCGCCTTATCGTGCTCTCCAATAATGACCATCGCCTGCATACGATCTTACGGGAATTCGAGCTGGATGCACAATTTGAACAGGTTTTCGTGTCCGAGACCCTGGGGATGGAAAAACCGGACCCCGCTCTCTTTCGCCATGTCCAGTCCACCCTCCAAGTAGCTCCTGGCGCTATCCTTCATATCGGCGACAGTCTTGTTTCGGACGGCCGAGGACCCATCCAGGCCGGTTGGCAAGCCTGCCTTCTTGCTCCCGCCAGCGACCCCGAAGGCATTATCCCGGCGGTCCCCGACATCCCTGCCCTGGTGGAGCATGTGGGGTCAATCGCCCCCTGACACAGCATGGATATTTTTATCGTCTCCCTGGGATCGCGTGGCGATGTCCAACCCTATCTGGCCCTGGCTGTGAGGCTCCAGGCCCGGGGACATCGCGTCCTCTTTTCGGCCCCTGAACGATTCCAGGGCTTCGTGGAGGAGCAGGACATCGCCTACGCCTTCATGAGGGATGATTTCCTCCAGATCATGGACACCGATATCGGAAAAGAAGTAATGGAGGACGGCAAGGGAGCCTGGACCGCAATCAAAGCCACCCTTCAACTCTACCGACGCCTCAAACCCATGGTACTGTCCATAATTGAGGATATGTGGAGAGCCGCCCGGGACTTTCAGCCCGGGTTGATCATTGCCGGGTCCAAGGGTGGCCTGGTTGAGCCCGTTGCCGATATCCTGAATTGTCCCCTGATCTATGCCATGCCCGTTATGCAAATGGTACCCACGGGCGAACAACCCGCTGTCGGCTTTCCTCTGGTGTTCGGCAAGCGCTACAACCGGTTTTCCTACAGCATAGTCAACACCTTCATGGGGCTATATCTGGGGTGGTTGAATGAGTTTCGTGCACGAGCCGGAAATCTGCCGCGCAAGCCCAGGAGGTTGAAATTGACCCAGCGTATGGATGGCTCCTTCGCCCCGGTCCTCCACTGCTTTTCCGGGCATCTCTGCCCACGCCCCAACGATTGGCCTGAATATGCTCAGGTCAACGGATTCTGGATCCTCGACACCCAGTCCCACTTTGTGCCCCCTGCCGATCTTCTCAAATTCCTTGAAGCCGGAGACCCTCCCCTGTACGTCGGATTTGGGAGCATCTCCGGGAAAAACCCGGAGCGCACGACTCGGATCATAGTGGAAGCTGTCCAGAACGTCGGCGCCCGGTGCATCCTCGCCACCGGCTGGGGCGGAATGGCCGACCTGGGGAAATTGCCTGATACGGTTTTCCGCCTCCAACAGGTACCCCACGACTGGCTCTTCCCCCGCGTGGCCGCCGTCGTGCACCACGGAGGAGCCGGCACCACCGCCGCCGGCCTGCGCGCCGGCCGTCCCACTCTCATCTGCCCCTTCTTTGCCGATCAACCCTTCTGGGGAAACCAAGTCCACCTCGCCGGGGCCGGTCCTGCTCCCATCCCTCAGAAAAAATTGTCAGTCGATCGCCTCACCCACGCTCTCCACACCCTCCTCTTCGACCCTTCCATGAGGGTCCGCGCCGCCGAAATTCAACAACGTCTCCTCAACGAAGACGGTCTCACTTCCACCGCCGAATTCATCGAATCCTGGACCTCTACCACCCCCCGGTAATATCTCCCGCAGGTGTCAATACACTGCGTATATACACAGTGTATTGACACCCGCTCGTGCCTGGAGGAGAGGGCCTGGAGAGGAGGACGAATTTCCTTTTCCTCGATGGAGGCTTCCTGGTTTAATTCGACCATCAAATTTTCGAAACCAGCCGAAAACCTGATCGCAAATCTCCGAGGCTTTCCGGAGAACCGGTCTAAAGCGGTCATCCGCCAGCCGATTCCCCTGGATAACCTGATGACCGTCCTGGTCGAGCAATACCGCATCAATAAGACCAGTTTCCACCAGGTCCTGACTCATCAATGGCAGGATATTGTGGGCCCGCAATATCACGAACGCTGTTCGCCCTCAAACGTCAGGAAAGGGATTTTATATATCAAGGTCTCCAACCCTACCCTTCGGCAGGAACTGTATTTCCAGAAGCGGGATGTCCTCAAACGTATTCAACTGCTTCCGGGTGCCCAGGAGATCAGGGAAGTCCGTTTCGTCACGGGTTGATTTGACAAGCCGACCGCACCCGTCACCTTCCACACTGTGACCTATTGGGGCTATCATCTCATATTTACCTTACCGCTGATCCTGATCCTCGGGTTCATGGTTCGGAAGCAATTACGCCTCGCCCATGTCCTCTCCTGGTTGGCCGTCTGTTTAATTGTATTCGTTTTCACGACCCCATGGGACAATTATGCGGTTTTCCTCGGAATCTGGGGATTTGGGGAAGGCGTATCCCTCGGATATCCCCTGGCTCACCTTGCGCTGACCGAATCGAACCCGGACGGGCTTCCCTGGCTCGGCCTTATCCCCTTCGAGGAGTACTCCTTCTTCATCATAGAGAGCACCTTAGTCTGCCTCGCCCTGCTTAAGTTTCTCCCCCGGCCAGCCGATACAACTGGTACTGAATAGGCACTTTTTTGCTTGCGAAAGCAGGATTCCTGAACGATTTTCCACCTTTCGCGCGAGAAGGCTGTTCCCCAAAACACCTTCCTCAACCCCCTGCATCCCAAGCTGCAGGTTGAGCGGCAGAACCAGCGACGAGCTGAATCTGCGATTTCACCCACGTGAAATTCAATGGATTGAGCACCAATACATGAACATGTCAGAAGCAATAGATAAACAGAACATCATCGCGGACTACAAGACGCATGACTCCGACACCGGGTCCTGCGAAGTCCAAATCGCCCTGCTATCCGCACGGATTGCACACCTTACCGACCACCTGCGGTCCCACCGCAAGGACTTTCACAGCCGCCGCGGCCTGATCAAGATGACCAGCCGTCGCCGGAAGCTGTTGGATTACCTGAAGCGTCACGACCTGGATAAATATACTGAAATTATTCAGCGCCTGAACCTCCGTCGATAACGGCCCTTTCGCATCTCACCCCGTGTTCGCCCAATCCAAGATTGGTTTTTTTGAGCTTGGCCTATGGCCATGTTCAAAGGCGACGCATCTCGACTAACCTTTAACCCGCACCGGGCGCTCCTCAGCGGGGAGCCCGGTGCGATTTTTTAACAACGCACCAACCGATTTCCGGTTCTTCGCCTAGGCATTATCTTAATCACAATCTCAGGGGTCATCCCCTTTCCGGCATGAGCTTTGAGATTTGGATTAAGATAGATACAAGTCCGAGAGGAGAAAACGGAAGTCGGTTCAACCCCAATAAATAGAAAGACTTCCTATGAAACAGGAGTTCTCCGTAAATGTAGAAAATATGGGGATCCAGATCTCGACTGGATCCATCGCTAACCTCGCCAGCGGCTCGGTCACCATTTCCATGGGTGAAACCAATGTGATCGTTTCCGCCTGCGCTGCGTCTGAAGTCCGTGAAGGCCAGGACTTTTTCCCGCTAACCGTTGACTATCGTGAAAAGTTTTCCGCGGCCGGGAAATTCCCCGGAGGCTACTTCAAACGCGAAGGGCGTCCCAATGAAAAAGAAATCCTGACTTCCCGCCTGTGTGACCGCCCGCTACGGCCGCTCTTTCCCAAGGGCTTCCTCAATGAAGTTCAGGTCATCGGTCTCCTCCTCAGTACGGATGGCGTGCATGAGCCGGATATCCTCATGGTCAACGGCGCCTCCGCCGCCATGCTCATTTCCGACATTCCCTGGAATGGCCCCATCGGTTGTATCCGCCTCGGCGAAATTGATGGCGAATTTGTCGTGAACCCCACCCATGAGCAGCAATTCGACTCTGATCTCGACCTCATCTATGTAGGTAATGAAAACGAAATGATGATGATCGAGGGATCCGCCGACCAGATCTCAGAAGCGCGGTTCATCGAAGCCCTGGAATATGCCCAGGAAGCGATCCAGCCCCTCATCCGGGCCCAAAAGGAATTAGCCGGGCTCTGCGGCAAGCAAAAATCTGAATTTGAGCTCGTGAAGGTCGACCCGAAGGTCCTCGAGCTCTGTGAAAACTATGCCGAGGGCAAACTCGAAGAGGCTGTCCTTATCGATAACTATCCGGAGCGGAAAAAGGCGGTTGGCGTAATCGTTGAAGACGCTTCTGCTGTCGTCCTCGAAGCGGTCGGGGAAGAGGAATTCGATGAAAACCAGGTCTCGATGGCCTTTGAGGTCTTGCAGGAAAAGGTCTACCGCGACCGCATTCTGGAACAAGGCAAGCGCGTCGATGGCCGCGGCCCGGCTGATCTACGCGAGATCACCTCCGAAACGAGCTCCCTCCCCCGCGTCCATGGGTCCGCCGTGTTCAAACGGGGCGAAACCCAAGCCCTGGTGATCGCTACGCTCGGCACCAGCAAGGACACTCAGGAGATGGACGGCCTGACCGGAGGAGCCAAGGAGAAATCCTTTATCCTCCATTATAACTTCCCGCCCTTCTCCACCGGGGAAACCGGGCGGTTCGGGTTTACCGGTCGCCGGGAAATCGGCCATGGTGCCCTCGCAGAGCGCTCCCTCCTGCCCATTATCCCCAGCGAGGACGAGTTCCCCTACGCCATTCGCCTCGTGTCCGAGGTGATGAGCTCGAATGGATCCACCTCCATGGCCTCCATTTGCGGGGGTACCTTGAGCCTGATGGACGCCGGGGTTCCCATCATTGCTCCCGTCGCCGGCATTTCTGCTGGCATGGTATCCAGCCGGGGCGAAGATGGACAAATTAACAAACACGTCGTCCTGACCGACATCCTTGGCGCGGAAGACCACTTCGGGGACATGGACTTTAAAATTGCCGGAACCCGCGAAGGAATAACCGGGTTTCAGTTGGACTTGAAAATCCAGGGCCTTCCCTTTGACATCGCGCGTGAAGCTATCCAGCAGGCCACGGAAGCGCGTTACCGGATCCTGGACTCGATGGAAGCCACTATCCCCGAATCCCGCCCGGAGCTTAAAGAATCTGCCCCTCGTATAGAAACCATCCAGATCGATCCCGACAAGATCGGTGCGCTGATCGGCCCCGGGGGGAAAAATATCCGGCGTATTGTCGAGGTTTCCGGTGCCGAAATCGACATCAATGAGGACAATTCCGGCCGCGTAGCCATCTACGCCACAAGCGGAGACGCCATGGCGCGCGCAATCGAAGAAATTGAAATGTGTACCGGTGAAATTGAGGTGGGTAAAACCTACCGTGGGGTCGTGCGTGGGGTGAAAGAATTCGGCGCCTTTGTCGAGTGTCTGCCCGGCAAGGAAGGCCTCGTTCACATTTCAGAGTTGGCTGATTTCCGGGTTCGCAAAACCGAAGACGTGGTCAAGCTGGGCGACGAAATCCTGGTCAAATGCATCGGCATCGATGACAAGGGCCGCGTCAAGCTGAGCCGCAAGGCTGCCATGGCTGAAGCTATGGCTGAATCGGAAGATGGCGAAAATGGAGACGCTCCCGAAGCCTCCGACGACGCTGAAACCGAAAAGAGCTAATCTCCCGGACCCGTTCCATGCCCAAGCCAACGGCACTGATCACGAACGACGACGGAATCGATTCCTTTTTCCTGCATGCTCTCATCCGGGGCATGCAGGAATATTTCGATGTCACGGTAGCCGCCCCGGCCGGAGAACAAAGCTGGGTTAGTCGCCGGATGACACGACATGGGAAAGTGGCAATCGAGGCCGTTGATGGGTTCGATTGTCCGGCCTGGAAGTTGCATGGAACCCCAAGCGACTGTGTCAATATCGCCTTGGGTCACCTCATGGAGGAAAAACCGGATGTCGTCGTATCCGGAATCAATATCGGGTACAATGCCACCGACACCCTGATCTTCAGCTCTGGCACCGTTGCCGGCGCCCTGGAAGCAGCGGTCTGGCGCATCCCCGCCCTCGCCGTGAGTAAATGGTTACCCAAGGAGATCTGGGAGGCTGCCCGCCTCGGCAAGCCCGAAGCTGAGCAAGTGCATGCCTCTGTCGATGCCGATGGTCGCCGCGCCGGGACCTTTGCCACCACCCTGGTAGGGAAAACAAGCGATGACATGCTGGTCCACAACCTGAATTTTCCAATCGAGTCGAACATGGATACCCCCATCGTGGAAACCCGCCCGGCTCCTCTCTTTCTCGGCTCCCTCTTTGAACGTAAACCCGAGGGGCATTTCGAATTTACCTACGCCAAGGGAGAGGTCCTGGACCAGTCCGATAACACCGATATCGCGACCATTTTTGCAGGTAAAATCAGTTATTCCCTCCTCAATTTTTCTGCCGTGGGCAGAGCCGTGGTGAACAATTGACCCTTTTCTGCAGTCTGCCCTAATACCAATCCAAGTATGCGTTTTCCACATCAACTGATTAAGAGTCTCCTCGTCCTGTCCCTGATTGGAGGGGGTTTCCCTGCATTTTCCCAGGAAACCAAGGAAGAGTTTGAAGCGCTGTATCAAGCGCCATGGGAGATCACCACAGATTCCGGCACCTCCCTCTACATCATTGTTAAAAAAGGCGGGCTGGCTTCGTTCTTCTATGCGGACCGGAACGACAACACGGTCTATAACGGCAAGTGGGAAGTCTTTGGAGATGCTCTTTTTATTGAGTGGGAAACCGGACGGACCGATGTCCTCCGAGCCATTGATTCCAGCAATTTCCGCATTGCTATGTTCAACACTGGTTATACCGGCGATGAACAGCCGGACGATGTGGGCATCTCGAAAAAACTGCCTGAGTCCGAAGTCGGCACCTGGACGGTTCCACCGGAGGAGCTTCAGCGCATGTCCACTGCCCGGGAAGAGGTTGAAGGCTTCTTTGGCACCTGGGAAGTCAGATTGGACGATGGGTATACCTACTACATCGTCATTAATGATGATCGCACCGCAGCCAGCTCGTACTCCCGGACACGCAAAGGAGTAGAGGGCTTGCAAGGCGTGTGGAACCGGCAGGGGGCCGAGCTTCACATCCAGTGGGATACCGGGCATTACCAGATTATCCGTGAGCTTAACAATTATCACGACACCGAGCTTTTTGCCGATGCCACGGATCTCAAGCAGGAAGCAACCCGGATCCGAACCCGCCGGGTAGACCAGATGACCGCCACCAAATGGCTGGCCGCCAATGAAGAAGAATCCACGGTCATTGCCCGAGTCAACGCCTTCCGCAGCCGTAAAGAGGTGAACGCTTTTTTCCGTGGCCGCTGGTTTCTTATCGTGGATGGAGAACCGGTACAGGAAATCGATATCGGTCGTTACGGTGATATCGAAATCGTAGACTCCAACATGAAAGGGGAATGGCGCTCTCAGACCGATTCCATGTATCTCTACTGGAACGACGGGTTCCGGGCGATTCTCAAGCCGGTCTACCTCAGTTTCACCGTCTCCATTTACGCCCCGGGACAACCCTTCGACGGCACCCCGACCCGTATCTATTCTGCGATCCCGGCAGACCCGGAGAAAATGACGATTTACCAGACCCTCAAAGAAGACGCGACCCTTCGCCTGAAGTTTTTCCGCGAAGTTCAGGAGCGGATCGATGCCCTGCCTCCTGAACCCAAAGAAAGAAGGAAAAGAAAGTGGTGGCAGGTCGATGTCTGGCCGTTCTAGACCAGGATCCAAGTCCACGGGTAACGGGTGCCCCCAGAACCGACTGGCAATTATGACTTGAGCGAGAGGGAAGCTTGCGGTTCCATGCATCACCATGAAAAAATTCCTATCTCTCCTGCTGCCCCTCGCTCTCTTCCTTGTCACTGGACCCTCCGCACAAGCGCAGGAGCCCATGATCGGGGAAATCCGTATGTTTGCCGGCAACTTCGCACCACGCGGATTTGCGTTTTGTAACGGCCAGCTTCTCCCTATTTCCCAATACACCGCCCTCTTTTCCATCCTGGGCACGACCTATGGAGGGGATGGCAGAACAACCTTTGCTCTCCCCGATTTACGGGGGCGCGTGCCTATGCATCATGGATCAGGGCCTGGGCTAGATCCGATCCGACTCGGCCAGAAAACGAAAAAATACATTTCAGGTCTTCCAGGAAAAGAGCGCATCGGCGAAACCCAGTCCGGGCTCGCGATCAGTTACATCATCGCTCTAAACGGGATATTTCCTTCACGAAACTAAGAGAAAATCGACCCGCAGGTATTGCTGCTTTACCTTTTTAGCCAGAGAGAACGCCTTCGCCTGAGAGGGTTTCGGTCCAAGACCCGCGCTTGCGCTTGGCTATAGCGTTCTGCGCCTACGACACCACTTCACATGGCAGCATTGCCGCATCACTCATACCGTGAATAATCTTTTTATCCGCGGGGCAGAAAGTAGCCAGAATTCCGCTGAGCTTGGACTCATTCTGGTTCACAAAATAATACGGACATAACCGCAACCGGCCTTGCATGGAATAGGTCTGTTCCTCTTCTCCCTCCCTCGGGCTGTAGATCGGGTGACTCATACGCTTTGGTTTGTGGTAATCCTGAAGGACAAAGAGCGATTGATCCGCCATCTCAATTGCGTGGTCAATCGCCTCCGCCCATTCCTCTCGGCTGCTGTCGGATCCCAGGGTCACGCTCCGGGCCCCCCAGGCATTTTCATGGAAACCGCTCAGCTTGATGATCAAGTTGCGCTCCCTCTGGGAGGCATGAGTCAATTCCCGCCATTCCCGAATGGGTTTCCCTCCAATATAGGGAGCATCGAGGACCGCATTGGGTGGCAGTTCAACCGGGTCCATGATCCACGACATGGGGATGACTTTCTTGAGCCGACGGAAGGCTTTCTTGCTCAGATTCTCCCGCCAGAACCGTTCGAGGATGTGGTGGTGGAACAGCGCCAGATTTAACTTCTCTTCCTGAAAGGCCTTCATCGGCGGAGTGATCGACACCATCGATTCGTTCCAGGCATCCAGAACATACTTGGCGATTGGCACATGGGCTAAATCAAACAATTCCCAGAAGCGGTAGATGACATCAATCTGCTGAGGGTTGCCCCCCATATCGACACAGAGGGTATCCCCCAGTGGCATGACATCCCCCGGATGGAAGGTGAAGACCCGCTTCCCCATGCGTTGCAGTTCCGAAGACAGCCACTCCATTTCGGGGCGATAGGTAGACGCCTCATCGCTGACTAAAATTGCGATAAAGGGAAGCGTTTTATGAGGAGCCCGCAAAGCCAAACCCTGATAAAACAAGTCCAGCATAGCACCCTTCCCGCCGATGATGTTCGGGTTGGCTCCCTCCTTTTCATAGAGGCGATTCAGAAAAGCCGTGAGACCGATTCCACCCGGAACAGAATCCAGTTCACTTAAGACAAACCCTTCTTCCGTCAGCAGAAGATCTGGCCGGATGACCATCGGCATGGCGCCCTGTAAACGTTTCGACACCGCATGCATGAGGAGGTTATCTGGCTTGCCACGATTCAGGTAGGTGGCGACCCAAGGCGCTTTCAACTCCTGGTTCCTCAGCAAGTTCTTTCCCTGGACCGAACGCATGTAGAGCAGATCGAGCGCACGATAAAACTCCAGGCAAGCTTGACCGATTTCTTCGATCTCCGCCAACTGCTCTTCGGTGATCGGAAAGGCCCGGGGAGACAGACGCCAGGTTTTATTGTCAAATAGCGGCTGAACGTCCAACGCCTCCCGGATGTCTTTCTGGGCGACTGAACAGCTGTCCTCGGTGCCTGCCCCCTGCTCTGCTGTGTCCATGTCCTAAACTTCTACTTTTATGTCTTTATTTCGGTGTTTGGGCTGACCCGCGCGTAACCACGCATGGACAAAAGTGTCCAGGTCACCATCCATCACTGCTTGGACATTGCCATTCTCTACGCCGGTTCGCAAATCCTTAACGAGCTGATAGGGCTGGAAAACATAGCTGCGGATCTGGTTTCCCCAACCAATCTCTCCTTTCTCACCATAAAAGCGCTCCATTTCTGCCCGCTTCTCGTCCTCCATCTTTTCATAGAGCTTAGACTTGAGCATCTTCATCGCAGTAGCCTTGTTTTTATGCTGGGATCGCTCTGCCTGACAGGCGGCCACCACGCCGGTCGGTAAATGGGTCAAGCGCACTGCCGAGTCCGTTTTGTTAACATGCTGGCCACCCTTCCCGCTGGAGCGATAGGTATCGATCCGCAGGTCGTCTTCCTTAATCTCAATGTCGATCTCATCCTCGATTTCGGCAATCACATCTACTGCGGAGAAACTGGTATGTCGCCGGGCATTGGAATCAAAGGGACTGATCCGCACCAGTCGGTGAACTCCGCGCTCCGCCTTGGCATAGCCATAGGCATTGGGTCCCTCCAGGCGAATAGTCGCGCTGCTGATCCCAGCCTCTTCCCCCATGGTGACATCCTGAACTTCAACTTTAAACTCCGATCGTTCCCCCCAGCGGGTATACATGCGCAACAGCATATCGGCCCAATCGCAGGACTCCGTGCCGCCGGCCCCCGCGTTGATACTGAGGATGGCGTTATTTCCATCCAGTTTCCCGCTGAGAAAGGACTGGATTTCCAACTCGTCCAAGGCTGCATACAGCTGCGGAACCGTTTGGGAGAGCTCAGTTTCATAATCGGCCGCCTCATCGGACCCAAGCTCCTCAATCAATTCCATCATGGCCTGGACATCTTCGACTTCAGGCCGGAATTTCAAGATCCCTGCAATGGATCGCTTAAGCTGATTGGACTCGGATATCACTTGTTGCGCGGTTTCCTGGCTATTCCAAAACGCCGGGTCCGCCATCTGCTCTTCCAATTCCTTGATCTTCACCTGCTTGTTATCGACGTCAAAGATACCTCCACAAATGGCCGGAGCGCTTTATGATTTCTTCAAACTGCGAACGAATTTCAGGTGTCAACATAGCTTACTTTTTTCAATAGATAATAGATAACCGAATCCATAGGGTGGCCCAGCCACAACCGCTCTTTCAAGCCGATTGTGCTGCATTCTATAAAACCTTTAGTCCGGCCAGAGCTTCCCCTGCGTGAGTGCCTTCGCCGGGTCAGATCTGATAGTCTACCTGGCCACTGGCCTCATGCAGGCCACACTCCCGTTTCAGCCCACTGAAACGAGTCTCCTCAGCCTGCATGCCGGCCCCCAGCGGCGAGGTACTATGCCAGTCGCCCACGGAGACATATCCTTTTTCCCAAAGCGGGTGATACGGAAGATCAAAACGAGTCAGGTACTCATATATGTCCCGGTCGGTCCAATCGATGATAGGATAAAATTTGATGGTCTTATTCTGCAGGTGAGCCATTGGCAACGCCTCACGCGTTGAGGATTGAGACCGACGCAATCCAGACATCCAGACTGAGGCTCCAAGATCCTGCAAAGCCCGGTTCATGGGCTCCACCTTGTTCATCAAGTTATACTGCTCCAAGGCTTCTTTCCCCATTTCCCATCGCTTTCCATACAGGGCTTCCTGCCGACCCGCCGTCATCTCTGGCTGATACACATGGAGGTTCAGATTCAGGCGCTGTTCCAGCGCATCGGCAAAATGATAGGTCTCTGGAAACAGATAGCCCGTATCAATAAAAATCACCGGCACATTGGGCCAAACCCGAGTTGCCATATGAAGCAATACTGCGCTTTGAACCCCAAAACTGGTCGACAATACAAGTTGGTCCCGATACCGCTCCACTATCAACCGCACCCGGTCCTCGGCTTCCAGGGAGCTGAACTCTCTCTCTATCTGCGTTATTTCTGTTGCCTCTTTTATCATAATCATCGGCTACCTCTTATAAAATGGTAAATTAGGTCGAATACTCAAGTTATTATTGGAGATTATTTTCCCTCCGTTATTCCCAAGGTTGACCCTTTTCTACAGAGGGCTTCATGCTCATCTATGTCCACTCTCCCACAACCTGCCGAATTCATGGAGCCCAAGGTGGCTCATGCCGTTCACAGGATCGCCCATCAAGTCCAGGAAGCCGGAGGACGGGTGTGGCTGGTAGGTGGCTTCGTCCGGGACGCCCTTCGGGGTGAACCCTCAAAAGACATTGATATTGAGGTATTTGGTATCCCCCCGGAGAACCTGGAAAATATCTTGAATCGATGTTTTGAGGTCATGACCGTAGGAAAAGCCTTCGGTGTATTCAAATTACGGGGGCTTGAGGTCGATGTCGCCCTTCCTCGAAGGGAACACAAGGCGGGAACCGGCCATAAAGGCTTTGAGATTGATTCGGACCCGTTCATGACGGAGAAATCCGCCAGTCAACGCAGAGATTTCACGATCAATGCCATCTACTGGGACCCCCTCTCCGGAAAAATTTTAGATCCACTCAGAGGTGAAGAGGATTTAAAGCAGGGCCTTCTCCGCCATTGCAGTAATCAATTCAGTGAGGACCCGCTACGCGTCCTGCGGGCCATGCAGTTTATTGCCCGGTTTAATCTCGAGGTGGACCCGTCGACCCTAGAGCTCTGTCGCTCCATACCGATGGAAGGCCTGCCTCCCGAGCGAATCATGGAAGAATGGAGAAAGCTCATCCTGAAAGGCATTCAGATCAAGCGGGGACTGGATTTCCTCGCCGACAGCCGGTGGATCCGTTTCTTTCCTGAGATCGACGCCCTGAGGGGTTGTCAGCAGGAGCCCGAGTGGCATCCGGAAGGGGATGTGTTTACTCACACGGGGCATTGCCTGGATGCCTTTGCGCGAAATCGACTGGGCATCGCGGATGAGGATTGGATCGTCGGCCTGGCGGTCCTTTGCCATGATATGGGAAAGCCCGCTACCACCGAGTTTACCGACGGCCGGATACGCTCCAGGGGTCACCCTGAGTCCGGGGAAAAACCGACCCGCTCCTTCCTCGCCCGATTGACCCGGCAGGTAGATCTGGTCGAAGCGGTCGTCGTGCTGGTCCGGGAGCACCACCGCCCCCTCGAACTCTATACCCAGAAGCCCTCCAATGCCGCTATCCGGCGACTTGCTCGGCGGGTAAAACGCATCGATCGCCTGGTCCGGGTTGCCCAGGCAGACCGCATGGGGCGCCCACCACTTCCGGCGGGGACTGTGTTCCCTGAGGGAGAATGGCTCCTGCAAAAGGCAGAAACCATGAAAATCGCTCAGTCCGCCCCCACTCCTATTGTGTTAGGGCGGCATTTAATAGACTTAGGCCTGTCTCCGGGACCAGCCTTTAAAGGCATACTCGATCAGTGTTTTGAGGCACAATTGGATGGTCAGTTTCACGATTTGGAATCGGGAATCGCCTTTGCACAATCCCTTATAAAATCTTCCTGATCTTGCTACCGCATTTCGCGCTGACGCAGGGGCATTCCATCGATGCGGGCAAAAATTAAGCCCAGCTCAACCGGGCAGGACTCCCGAAGCTTGATCCCTCCATCTTTTCCTATAAGGACGCACCCGGGGAGAGCTTGGGACTCATTCCGGGTTCGCTGCCAAAGTCGCTTCACCGAGCCCTCCGTTAAGCGTTCGCCGTCAATCCAACCAGTCCTTCCATCAACCAAGAGGACGAAGCGTAAATCCCGCTCCTCAAAATATGGCTGATTCCGCTTCACCTGTTCGACCATTTCGACAACCTCCGGAGAGGTTTCCGATTCAGACAGAATAAGGAAGAGCCGGTGTTTCCACCGCAGTGAATTCCAATCGATATTTTTTGGAGCGTTGGTCATGGGATACATTGGAATCGTTAAAGCCGGGAAAGCTAAAAGGATAACCCAAAATCTGAAAAGTTCCGCGGAAGGGGGCATTTTAGGAAAACAGGCGGGTTTCCAAGGCGGGTTTCGGGCGATTCATCGACTCCTTATCGAAATAATCGAGTAGCTCCCCTCCCAGGGCATCGGCTACTAGCCTGCCCTCACGGGTGAGTCGCAGACAGCCTCTCTCGCTCCAGGGGTCAATTAAGGCATTGGATTCCCACCGCGTCAGCAGAGGGTCCAAGAGGTATTTTGGCGTTCGGAATCGCGATTCCCAGCTTACCAGATTAATGCCGGCGTTCATCCGTAACCCAAAAACCAGCGAGTCCACCGCCAGAATATCAGGTGACAGGCCGACTTCCTCCACCCGGCAAGGTGACTCCTCATCGATGCCCTTTAACCATTTGTCCAGGTCGGGCACATTGCTCCACCGCTGTCCTGCATACTGGGAGGACGCCGCGGGCCCCAGGCCGATCCATTGCTCCATACACCACGTATTGATATTGTGAATACATTCGAAACCGGGTTTAGAGAAATTGGACACCTCATACTGTTCAAATCCTGCCTCTGCCAATTGATCCCAGGCACGGAGATAGAGATCAGCTTCCAATTCAGTATCGATCGATAGCTTTCCCTCGGAGAGTTTCACAAACAAGGCTGTATCTTCCTCAAAAGTCAGACAGTAGGTGCTGACATGCTGGGGGGACACTCCGACCACTTCATTCAAATCCTCCTGCAAGGCAGCTTGATCCTGCCCCGGAATAGCGAAGATCAGGTCCAGGTTGAAACTCTGGAATTCAGCACTTTGAACCATATCGATAGCCTTAAACACCTGGGACCGGGTATGTTGCCTCCCTAATTTGTCGAGCAGCGTGTCGCGAAAACTCTGGACGCCTAGGGAGATGCGGCTCACCCCGATCTGCTTCAAAATTTCTAGCTTTCTTCTGGTGACAAAAGCAGGGGCCATTTCCACCGTCCACTCGGCTGGTGGAGCCTTCATTTTACCGAGCAGAGCCTGTCCAAGGCGCTCCATATCACGCGGTGTCAGCAGCCCGGGGGTGCCTCCCCCCCAAAATACGGTGTCCACCTCCAGCGACCCGGAATAGGTGTTCAACTCCTTTTCAATACCGCTCACAAAGCGCTCGAAATCATCATTGTGGGGCTTCTTTTGATAGAATCCGCAGAAATCACAGGTGGAAGCACAGAAGGGCACATGGACATAGAGCCCTAGCCGGGAGCGCTTTTCTTTTGCTTGCAGATTCATAACTGGTTCACATAGCGTAAGAAAAATAATAACGGATGAAAGCTCCCAGAACCTTTTTTACAGCATTTCTTTCTCTTTGGCTGATCGCTTTGACCGGATGCACGGTTAAGATGGTGAACCAAACGCCGGATATCATTCCTCAGAATCCGTCAAATATTTATACCATCACCATGTTGCTGGATTCCAGTAACCCCAACATGATTCGGGACTCCCTGCGGGTGAGCGTTGTCATTAACGGGGAGACGGTCCCCATGACTCCCGCCGGACCCGAGTCCAACCTCTTCGCTGCTGACATTGAGCTGCCCCTCGAGCAGAGCCAAGCCGTCTACTACTTCGTTCTCGATTTTGACGTGAAAACCAGCCAGGGAGGCACCGGCACCCGTCAGAACAAGTCGAACCTCTTCCGCTTCAACCTGGCCAACCGGTATATTGTCAGCCTGGAGAGCGATCGGGCGCCTGTGGGTTCCACCGTTCCAGTCATGGGCCGTGGCTTTTCCCGGTCCGACACCATCATAGTAGGGTCGCAGCCCGCAGATACGCGATTCCTCTCCGAAAACCTCCTCGAGTTTGTCGTCCCCCCCCTGCAAGCTGGCACATCCTATCCGGTCACCTGGCAAAGTGGCTTGGGCGACCAGATTATCGGCAATTTCCGGATCGACCGATCCAACCTCATCGTCCGCCTCGAACGCCCTGTTATCAGGAGTGGTGAACGGGCTATCATAGTCTTCCAGATCGATTTCGACGCCCCTGCTGGTGGCTTATTGATCCAGGACACAACCGATATCCCGGCCAGTATCATTATGCCAGAAGTCGTTATCCCAGAAGGTTTTCGTTCTGTCAGTGTGCCCGTTGAAGGCGCTGAGCCCGGTTCCGGCAACCTCTACTTCACAGTGGGCGGCATGAATGAAGTGATTATCCCGATCACCGTCACCGCCATGTAAGTCGAGCAGGGCCTATTCTGAAAAATCAAATTCCGCGATGACCAACCGGTGGTCGCTACCGGTGTAGTAATTGAGTGGATCGAGGATCTTCGCAGACCCTTTCACAAGGTGCTCAGCCATCTTTGGACTGGCCATCAGGTAATCTACTCGGGAATACACATCTTCCCGCTTATAGTAGTGAGTCCAGCGTTCGTTTCGGCTATCCACGGCTGGGAGCGCTTGGGTTAACTCCGTCCGGCCCGCCGTGAGGAAATGCCGAATGGGGCTGCTGGCCAGGGTGTCATTAAAGTCCCCCGCCACCAGGTAGAACGGGGCCGACTCAGGGGGGAACTTCTTGCGAATATAATCTCGGATGATGCGGGCTTCGCCACGGCGGCGTATAGCCGATTCCGGATCATCGGGCCGATCCGTGTATCGGCTTTTCAGGTGCACCCCAAACAGGGTCCATGGCTGATCATTCAGCTCGAATTCAGCTTCCAGCCATCCTCGTTTGACGGGTAGCCTTTCATCAAAATATTTAAATGTGGAATCCCCCGGGTTCGGGACCAGAGTGAAAAGATGGCGGGACAAAAGCCCGATCTTTCGATTCTCATCCAACCCCTCTACCAGCGCCTGATAAGGGTAGTCCAACCCACTGGCTTTTAAATCTTCCCTCAACTCAAGCAAAAATGCTTCCCCACCTAATTCCTGGAGAATGAGAACATCTGCATCTGCTTGCAGAATGATCTCCCGCACGACGGCCTTTTCAGACTCCGGCTTGGGATAAGCCTTTCTCCAAATTCCATCCACAATCCGATCCTGAATGAGGTAATTCCGCAAATTGTAAGTCGCAATGGTGACATGCCCGGCACACCCGATCAGGGGCAGGAGCATGAAAAAGAGAATGACAGGATTGAGAAGAAGTCGGGAGGACAGCAGCATGGTCAGAGTTGGGTCATCGCTTTCTCCCGCTCAATTAAGGTGGGGTGCGAATAATACCATGCACTATATAGGGGATGAGGAGTCAGGTTGGATAGATTTTTCTTCGATAACCTCCGAAGCGCACCCACCAGAGGCGAAGCCCTGTCAAGGGCATCCCGGGCAAAGGCGTCAGCCTCATACTCGTGCTTACGCGACCACTTCGACATAAGGGGCGACACCCAGAAGGTAAGCACCCCGCTCACAAGCCCAAATAGCAGAAAAGCTGCGGCAATCCCTGTATCTGCGTTAAACCCAAAGGCGGGTAAAAACCAATCACTGCTGGCAAGAAGGAATAAGACCCAGAATCCCAATAGCCCGGATATGGCTGACAAGCCTAGCATCTTCGGAACATGGCCCATGCGGTAGTGACCTATTTCGTGAGCCAGGACCGCTTCCAGTTCTTCTGATTCCAACTGATCAATCAGTGTATCAAATAACACGATACGCCGGAATTTCCCAAACCCAGTGAAATACGCGTTGGAGTGAGCCGAGCGTTTGCTTCCATCGATCACCTGGATGGTTTGCGCTTTAAACCCTGTTCGATCCGCCAGGTCCATGAGCCGTGTCTTCAATTCTCCTGCTTGCAGCGGCTCCAGCTTATTGAATAAGGGAACAATCCACATGGGATAGAGCACCATCATCAACAACGAAAACCCAAAAAAGACCAGGAATCCAAAGAACCACCAGGTCGCAGGCAACCACCGGACAAGAGCCAGCAATCCGGCCAACAGCGGGATAAACAATACCGCGCTCACCAACATCTCTTTTAACTTGTCCGAGATCCACAGCCCCTTGGAGCTTTTGTTAAACCCAAAGCGTTCCTCCAAACTAAACTGATTGTAATATTCAAAGGGGATTCCGGGGAGACTGAGAACAATGCCGATGACAAACAGGACCAGGCTTTGGCCCCATACGCCCTCGCCCAGGCGAGCGGTGAGGGTGTGATACAGCCAGGCCAACCACCCGGTAGCCAGAATTACTGCTAAGACCAGGCTATCGAACAGGGTCTCCCACTGACCGAATTTCAGTTTCGCCAAGGTATATTGTCCGGCTTTGTCATACTCCTCCTGGTCCATGATTCCCTGAAAGGTATCAGGAATTGGTCCCTGGTTGGCCATTACATGGCGGGCATTTAAGCGGTTCAATATGATTTCAAAACCAGTTTTCGCCAGGAGGAGGAAAAGGAACAAAATGAGGATGGAATCCATGTCAGGATTAGCAGTGCTATGATCTTGTAAATCAGTGATCTTTGAATGATTCTAATTCTGTAAGCTGCCATGTGTAGGAAAACACTGTCAAGACCCATGCGGTCTGGCCTGATCTAACCCACCTCATGTCCGACCCGTCTCAAGACCCACAAGATTCAGATCTTCAGGCCGAGTCGCCCGATTTCGAAGAGGCTGTCTCCCGCCTCGAAGCCCTCGTGGCCCACATGGAGTCCGGTGAGATATCCCTCGAAGAATTGATTCACAAATTTGAAGAAGGCACAAAACTTGTTAAGGTGTGCCAGAATTACCTCAAGCATGCCGAGATTAAGATCGAAAACTTGAAATCATCGCTAAGCGGCCAAGATGTTGAGCCGATTGGTGATAATTTGCCTGAATCCTGACGCTTATTCCAACCATCCATGTCTCTTTTGAACTCCATCCAAGGTCCCGAGGATCTGAAAATCCTATCTCCAGATCAACTGCCAGCATTGGCTGACGAGATTCGCCACGCCTTAATCGAAACGACCTCGGTAAATGGTGGGCACGTGGGTCCCAATCTTGGTGTGGTCGAGTTAAGCCTGGCTCTTCACCGGGTATTTGATTCTCCGAAGGACCGATTCGTCTTCGATGTCTCTCACCAGGGTTACGTGCACAAATTGCTTACGGGTCGGAATGATGCTCCTTTTTACAATATCCGTAAGTCAGATGGGTACAGTGGCTTCCTATGTCGGGCCGAAAGCGAGCACGACTGTTTTGGGGCCGGCCATGCGGGCACTGCTTTGTCAGCCGCCCTCGGCATGGCCTCAGCTCGAGACTTGAATGGTAGCGACGAACACGTTGTTGCCATTTGTGGGGATGCCGCCTTCACCTGCGGTATCACAATGGAAGCCCTCAATAATGTTGTCCATTCGACCAAGCGCCTCATCGTCATCCTCAACGACAATGAGTGGTCAATCGATAAAAACGTGGGAGCCCTTTCCAAGTATTTTAACGAGCTGATTACCAATCCTGTCTACAAGAGACTCCACGAAGATGTGCAGTCGTTTCTTGACCGGGTCCCCGGTGGCGCCTCGCTTCGCAAATTTGCCCATAAAGCCAAAGAGGAAACTAAAGACTTTGTCCTCAACTCCTCCCTGTTCGAGAAATACGGGCTTCGCTACATTGGTCCCATTGATGGGCATAACCTGGACGACCTCCACCGCTACCTGGAATTTGCCAAGGCCTCCGAAGAACCAGTCTTCCTCCATGTCATCACGGAAAAGGGTCGCGGCCTTCCGGTTGCCTTGGAAAAACCGGAAAAATACCACGGCACCAGTCCCTTTGATCCCCAGACAGGCAAGAGCCTGCCCGGCAAAAAAGGGGCCCCCCCGAAATATCAGGACGTGTTCGGAAACCACCTGGTGGAAATGGCCAGGCAGGATAAGAAGATTGTCGGGATCACTGGGGCCATGCCGAGTGGAACGGGCCTCTCCAAGCTACGTGACACCCTCCCCGGCCAATATTTCGACGTCGGCATCGCGGAAGAACATGCGGTGTTGTTTGCTGCCGGGCTCGCGACCAGCGGAATCAAACCTGTGGTGGCGATTTACTCCACCTTCCTTCAGCGCGCGTATGACTGCATTATTCATGATGTCGCCCTCCAGCATTTAAACGTCCTCTTCTGTATGGACCGGGCCGGCCTGTCCCCGAACGACGGCCCGACTCACCACGGTCTTTTTGATATTTCTTATCTCCGGTGTGTCCCCGGTATCGTTGTCATGCAACCCAAGGATGAGAACGAGCTCATTGACATGATGGAAACTGGAATGGATATTGAAGGGCCTGCCTTCATCCGCTACCCCCGCGGAGAAGGAATCGGTTGCCTGCCCAAAGCAGAGGCGGAGCCTCTGCCTGTGGGAGAGGCGGAAGTGATTAAGCCCGGGCAGGACCTCGTCATCTGGGCTTTGGGCCCCATGGTCTATGAAGCCAGCCAAATCGCCCAGGAGATCGAGTCAGAAACCGGAATCGAAGTTGGGGTCGTCAATGCGCGCTTCGTTAAACCGCTCGATCACGCGCTGCTTCATCAACAGGCAAATAGAGCAAAGTTGATTGTCACGATGGAGGATCATGTCAGGACTGGTGGTTTTGGCTCCGCGGTGCAGGAATCCTTAGCCGAAGCCAATCTGCAGACTTCCATCCTCTCCCTCGGCTGGCCCGATCAATTTGTACCCCACGGTTCCAATGTTCAGATACTGCGCAAGGCAGCCGGACTCGATCCCGCTTCGATCAAGAGCAGTGTTCTAAAGCGTTTCTACCAAACTGCGAAAGACTGGATTCCCCACCTGGAAACCGGAACCGCCCATAAAATTTAAGGCCTAAATCTGCGTCCTGATCCGACGACGCCTCCGACAAGGATCAGCAAGCCCAAGGCGACTCCCGCCCAACCAGGCAGCCCCAAACCCGCTGGAATAAAGCCTGCGCCCACGGCAACACCGGCAGCGATTAAGGCAAACGGCAGTTGGGTTTTTACGTGGTCGGCAGGATCCACTTCACAGGCTATGGAACTGATGATCGTTGTATCACTGAAAGGACTACAGTGGTCACCGAAGACGGCTCCACTGAAGACCGCACCAATACAAGCTGCTAGCATCGCCATCTGATCGGAATTATGGATCCCAAGGGAGTCCCCCATGACAAACACCGCGGGCAAAGCCAAAGGCATCAGGATTCCCATTGTTCCCCACGAGGTGCCTGTTGAAAAACTAATCAAGGCTCCGGTCAGAAATACAACCGTCGGGAGCAATGCATAAGGCAGTTTCCCGCTCAGCGCATGGCTCAGGGTCTCGGCCGTTCCCAGGCTGCTCAAAGTGCTTCCCAAAATCCAGGCTACGATCAAAATGAAGATTGGCCTAAGCAAAGTTGCCATCCCACCCACAAAAACGGATAGCGGACCCTTCGCATCCGCAGGTTGACGAGGGTAACAGAGAATCGCTGCTGTAACCCCCACTAAACTTCCCACGACCAGAGCCTCCGCTCCATAACTTGTGCTGAAAGCCCGAGCCAGTGAGGTCCATCCAAATTGGAATGTTCCGGACTCCAGCCAATAAAACCCCATAAAGGCACCCATAATCGCCCCCACCAGCACGGCAAGGGGGATGGCTGCCGCCCTGAGATCCGTGGAAGGTGCTCCGGTCTGCGCGCCCAGGCTTTCGGGGGAATGGGAGGCCCTGGCTCTCCGCTCAAACTTCCTCATAGGCCCCGGGACAAAATCAAAAGCAATACTGAGCCCAAGAAGAAAGAGGGTAAACAAGCAGTAGTAATTCAGGGGAATACTCTGAAAAAAAAGCACGTATGGACTGCCACTCCGCCCCACATCGGCAAGCCCCTGCTCAATGAGGGACAGCTGAAAGGTGATCCAGGTAGAGATAAAGGCAAGGCAGGCTACAGCCGAACTGGTGCTATCCACAAGGTAGGCCATCCGCACTCGCGAAACCCCGACTTTCCCAGCCAGTTTCCGAGTTACGCTTCCAATCAACATACTATTTGCCAGGCCATCAAAGAAACAGATGAAACCCAGCCCCATGGAAGAAAACTGAAACTGTTTCCTTACATCCCCCTTACTCCTGGCCAACCTCCGGCTTACAAACGCCTCAAGGCCACGCCCATGTTCCAACAAGGCCGCAAAGCCCCCCAGGAGTAAGGTAAAGGCAATCGCTCCGAGCCTCCATGAGCTCTGAAAGTTGGGAAACAGGTGGTCCACCAACAAGACAGGAAGTACTGCCAGGGGATCCCCCCCTGTTAATAAAAGGACCCCCGCAATAGCGCCCAGAAATAAGCCGAACAGTACACGCTGGGTAAGCAAAACAACCGATAGGGCGAGCAGGCTGGGCCACAGACTTATCCAGGAGCCTTCGCCGCCAGCCAGGGCAAAGGGAAAAGTGAGACTAAACAGACCTAGGGATATCCAAATCTGCCAAGCTTTTGCGTCCATACCCCTTATTAATCAAATCCAAGGATATTAAGCATCCGCCAATGCCTGATTCGCCTGCTCCATGGCGGCTTCCTCTTCTTCCGTGAAATCTTCCCGGTCCGGGCTAACGGTTAAGAGAGCTTCCTCCAGGGTCGTGACTCCATCCTTCACTTTGTAGATGCTGTCTTGGTGCAGGGTTTTCATGCCGGTCTTAATCGCAATCCGCTTCAAGACAGAAGCTTCCTTTCCCCGATTGATTGCTGAGGTCAGTTCTTCGCTGTTCGACATGATCTCATGAATCCCGGTTCGTCCACGATAACCGGACTGTCCGCAGTTTGGACACCCCACCGGGTTGGCTTTGTAAATGGAACCATGCCAATCAATTGCATTTTTGATGATCTCCGCTTCGAGCCCCTCTGGTTTATATTCCTGGCGGCAGGTTTCACACACCCGGCGAATCAACCGTTGAGCCAGCGCACAGATCAGAGCCGACGAAATCATGAAGGGTTCAATCCCTAAATCAAGCAGGCGTGAAACCGTATAGGGCGCGTCATTGGTGTGGACCGTACTGAAAAGTAAGTGTCCGGTCAGGGCGGCCTCCACCGCAATATGAGCAGTTTCCCGGTCACGAATCTCCCCCACTAGAATAATATCCGGGTCTTGCCGAAGAAAGGCCCTAAGCATCTCCGCAAAGGTCACTCCGATTTTCCGGTGCATTTGCACCTGAATAATTCCCGGCAGGGTATACTCGATCGGATCCTCGGCCGTCCGGATACAGACATCGGCCCGGTTGATTTCACCGAGGGCTGAATACAAGGTCATCGACTTTCCGGAACCAGTCGGCCCACAATGCAACACCATCCCGTATGGCTGTTTAATCAGCTCTTTATAGGTGACGAGGTTGTCGTCAGTAAATCCAAGGTCGGCCAAGGGTAATGTAGATTTCGCCTTGTCCAATACCCGCATGACACAGCCCTCCCCATGGTTCATCGGGCAGGTAGATAGCCGAAGATCGACATCGATCCCCTTCCGGTTAAAGAATTTGAACACGATCCGTCCATCCTGCGGCCGCCGCTTTTCAGTGATGTCGAGGTTACACATCACCTTCAACCGAGACATGATTCCCCGACATACCGAGGCGGGTAGCGAGAGCCGCTCTTTCAACACACCGTCGATCCGAACCCGAACCCGGGTATTTTTTTCCAGAGGTTCAATATGAATATCACTGGCTCCGGAGAAATAGGCATCCTCAATAATGCGATTGGTCAGTAGGACAATGGGAGCACTCTCTTCGTCCTCAAGGTCATCCTCATCGATGTTTTCTGCATCAATTTCAAATTCAAGACCCAGAGACTGGACAACTTCTCCAAATTGAATGCCAGCCCCGGCGCCCCCGCGTTTCCCCTCATCATAGGCATCCGCAATCGCTTCCCCTTCAGCCAGAACAAAGTAAAATGGCTTTTTAATTTCCTCTTCCAGTTTACCTCTCAAAGAGGGATTCAGGGGGTCGGCTGTCGCGATACAGATGTAACTCCCGACCATTCCTAAGGGAAGAATATGATTCTTTTTACAGAACTCGACTTCCAGGTGTTCAAAGCAATTGTCTCCAATTTTGAAATTGGCCAGGTTGAAGGCACTGAGGTTGTAGGCCTTCGATCGAGCCAGCAGGAGCGGTGAGGATTTTACTTTGTACTCTTCAACCAGAATCTTCTCCATGTCCTTACCCGATATCCCCTCGGAGGCCATCAGTTTCTTTAACTGCACCTCGTCCAGGCTCCCCAGGGCATGGAGCTCTTCCACTAAAACACGTTGTGATCTTGCTAACATGGGCTTCCTGCGCTCCTCCGCTTATCCTTCGCTTTCCACGGCTTTTGAAGGTATGGCACCGGCTGCCTCCGGCTCTTCCGATTCATTCGGTTCAACCGGGGTCAAGGCGCCGAAGGGAGATCGAGTTTTCCGCAACTTTCTACGCTCTTCCTGATCGGCCAACTCCTTCGTCTCTATTTTTTCGATTTTTTCCAGGGTCATGGTCATGGAGGACAGGTCGCTGATCAACCAGATGATTTCCCGATCGAGCCGCTTTTCCCAATGCTCCCTGGCCGCCACACTCAGATAGTGGCACGTGGCGACAAAAAAGACCCCTTCGAGGAAATCGACCGGAATCGACATACTGGCCCAACACTCATTGGTTCGAAAGGTGGGTAAGCTCTCTCGACGGACCGTGTAGTTGACTAAGTTACAGTAGCCCAGGTTATATTCCTCGATCTGATGATCCAGGATGACCTTCTCTTCGAACACCTTCATGTCCCAACTCAGGATTTTAAGAAGCGAGGCCCGCTTGATCTCACCTTTCACCAGTTGCTCCTTGAGAAAGGGAACGGCTTTTTCCTTGGTCTCCAGGTCAATAATCTTCGCTTTGACCAGCTCATCCCCAAGGGATTGATTTACGCGATTTGCAAGGGCAACAGCGGGGTCGACTTTATCTGACATCAGGGATTGGGATCTCCGGCAAGGTAGCTCGATGAATTCGTTTCAGTCCACGAGACGGGATTGAAGCTATAAGTATGATCCAGTCCTCTGACATCGGAAAGAATATTTTCGAAGATATCCTCATCGTAGTACATCTCCATTTCACCGTAGGTTCTTCCAAATCGACCTATAGCTGCGCCATAAAATTTGCCTGAAGACTTCCAATAATCGCTTCCGTAAAATCGTATATAGGCATTTTCCCCCGCATACAGCCCGGCATGGACATCCGTGTCGGAGTAGATCGTCCATGTTTCCGATTCCGTCACACCGGGTTGGTCGACATCCACAATCAACAACTTGGATGGGTCGGCCGTCTGGTTGTCCAGCTCTCCGCGGTAGACATACATGTCATCCCCTACGTAGAGCACGAGGGAGGCTCCACTCTGAACAATCATTTTGGCATTCGAATAAATCCGGAAATCGTCAGTCACCTCCAGAACCACATCATTCTGAATATAGAGAGTCTCCCCACTGTAGATATTTAAATCACCTTCAATTTTGTAGTGGTAAACCCCGGTTGTTGCGTCATAGCCCGAGTCGACTACATCTCCAAGCGTTTCCTGGTTACCAGGAAAATCGAGAGTCACCACATTGCTATCGGTCAGGCTGGGAGCCTCGAATTCGGGAAATTCATAGGTAAAGCCCTCGTGGAACAGTCCATAATCGATGAGATTCGAACCCGGATTCAAGGTATATTGATCCTGGATCTTGGTCCCAGTTCCTAAGTCCATTCCGGAGCCCGTTATATCCTCCACAATGGCTTTACCATAGAGGTCAAGATAAGCCGTACTTGCATTATCGAAGATAGTGGCGCCGACGGTAACATTATCATCGTAGGTGTAATCATAATCGCCTCCGACTTTCACGCCATAACCGCCTGGTGTATTTGGCCGGAAGCTCCTGATTTTCAGCCAATCGTTTCTATACTCCAGCTCTTGAGTGAAAACAAAGCCATAGGGAAAGATCGATCGGGGCTCCATATCGGCCACAATTCGGCGCCGGGTGATAAGATCGTTTTCCCCGTCCTTGATGACCGTCTCAGCCGAAATAGCCGTATTCGCATAATTCGTGATATCTCGGTCGAAGTTATCGATGACAATGGTGGTGTAAGCGGTTCGATTACTACCAAGATTTTTCGTGATTGTCGTGGTAGCTGTTTTTGCCGTCCAGTTCAACGCCCACGTGTTTCCGGCCTCGTCCACAAAGGTGGAGGGAGTCGATGACAAGTCTGCATCCCTGAACTCATAATTCAGGAGGAATAACCCCAGCTCCATCCCATTTTCTACCAGGCGTTGAGTGGTATTCTCATACTTTTCCTGGTTGGCCAGCTTGAGTTGACTCAAAGCCAGGTCCAGGTAGCTCGCCAGAATCGTAGACAGGATGATAGCCATCATCAGGGCAACCACCAGGGTGGATCCCCTGCGTCTGTCCGGTTCTGTTCCTGGGCAATGCATAGTGAATTGGAAGGCAAGAGCCGTTTCCTTGTTACCCAAACGATTAATTAATCGTCCGGATACTAAGGATTTCGTGCGTTAAAGGATAATCGACATCACTCCCCCTTTGCATAATACCCGTTACCATAATTTTTGAGGCTCCATCCTCAATTTTTCGCTGACCATTGGCGCTTGTATGGTCGTAGTAATCATTTCTCTTGTTTGAAAAAAAGAAGAAGGAGGAAACCGAGGATCCCTCTGCCGTTTTAGTTGGGGGAGCCCGCAATCCGTCCACGATTTTATACCGCCCCCCTCCATTGGGCTGACGATACATGACATACCAGGTGGACGTCGAAGGAAGGTGCTCGGGAGGACTTGAATCCACTCCGTAGGAATACCCAGCTACCCAGGTATTATCGGTGTATAAATCGAAGGCCATCAGCTCGTCCGATTGAGGGGTGATGAAGTCTATCCGGTTTGCGTCGGCGAGATCTGCCTCGAAGTAATTTAAAAAGCGCTCCCCCTGCAGCTTCATGGTCGCATAATGAGATAATCCACTGCTCCCTTTCATCACTCGAAGGGTCGTGGACAGGATAGCCGCCATGATAATGGATCCAGCGATCAGTACGAACAAAAACTCCACGAGGGAGAATCCGGCGATACGCGAAGTTAACTTATACTTAGAGGATCGGGACAAAGCTGTCGTGAACTCCACTCTTACAGAATAAGAACTCAGCTTCCTTCGTCATCACTCGACCATCTACTTCTTTCCAGGATAGAGTGTAAGTGACAACACGCTGAATGTCATCGTAGGTCCCGGAATTGTATGGGTCAGTCAAGGTAACATCCAGGGTAGCGTCACGCAGGGGGAATTCTCCATTGAACCAGTCACGAGCTCGGATCGATCGACTGCTATTGGAATCTTTGTTGAAATTGACCCCTGTAAATAGGTTCCTCGTCTCCGTGGCGGTGTAGGACCCTTCGATGATGTAGTGCAGAGAAGAATTGTCGGCATCCACCAGGATCTCATCCGGCATACTATCATCGTAAATGTTTTCCCAAGGCAGTGTCTTCAGGAATTCCATCTCACTCGTTAGCAACTGCTCAGCAAATTGTTCGCTCCGAGCTGTTCCGGCCATCTGGATTCCTTGAGATAGGGCACTGAAGCTACCGGCTAGCACCATCACCATGACAACACTTCCCATCATGGTTTCAACTAATGAAAAACCGTGTTTTCGGTTCCCTCGGGAGTCGGTCGTTTCCTTGGCGATATGACCTCTATTCAACATAGATTTAAGCGAGAAAGTTGTTATGCAGAGGAGAGGAGAGAGTCTACTTTGCTTTGATGGTGCCATTGTAGGGATTTTCTGTTTGGCTTGTCGAGGTAATCCTATGCATAGGAAAGCTTTTTAAAAAGTTTTTACAAGTTCCGTTAAAACTTTATTTGACCCTATAGAGAGAAGTCGCAAACCCTTGATCTTGTTTTGGTTACCCATTTTTTTAAAAGGACTAGATAAGATTATGAATAGAATAACGGCAGCTTATCTATTTCCTTAATAGGGAAAGTTTAATCTTTTTCATAGGGCCCTTACCCTGCCCGATTTTAGCGTTTTTTTTACACGCTTTAGCGACAGATAATCCTATTGATTGAAACGTTATTGATTGGCTGATCTCAGCTGCTTTTTTGGATTTAGCGCCCTATGATTTTATTTCACCGATTTTTGATCCTATTTCACCAGTATTCACTCTTTTGAGGGATATAATTTTGAATTTTTCGTCATGGATCCAATTTTTGCCTTTCCAAAAAACAAATATCATCATATCCGGATATATTGATGAATAAAGTTACAGAAATGCCCCGATCCCACCGCTCGGTAGAGTTTTTTCCCCCCAAGGACGAGGCCGCGGAAAACCTATTTCGGCAAACAGCAGAAGCGGTCGCGGCATGGGGCCCGGACTGGGTTTCAATAACATATGGGGCGGGAGGCAAAACCCGGGAAAACACCTTTCGATGGAGTCGGTACCTGCAAAATGAGTTGAATTTGCGTGTAATTCCGCATTTGACCTGCGTGGCCCAAACGCGGGAGGAGTTGGAAACCATGATAAAGCAGATCGCCGATGAAGGCTTTGCCGGCATCATGGCTCTACGTGGAGATGCCCCCCAAGGACATGAAGGGCCCTTTCCATGCGCCCCTGGGCTGAAATACGCGGGAGATCTCGTAGAGTTCATCAAGATGATTGCGCCCGAGCTGGAAATCGGCGTGGCAGGATATCCGGAGCGGCATCCGGAGGCGCCTTCTCTGGATCAGGATATAGAACACTTGAAAAATAAGGTGAATCGCGGCGCAGACCACATCGTAACCCAGCTCTTTTTTGACAATGCTGACTTCTTTAATTTCGAAACACGTATCCGGGAAGCGGGTATTGCCCACCCTTTGGTCCCAGGGTTGATGCCTCCGACATCCCTCGCTCGCATCGAAAAGTTTTGCAACTTTTGTGGATCTCGGATTCCACCTGGCCTGCGCCATGCATTATCCCAGGCAGGCGGTAGCGGTGAGGCGGCCCGTCGGGCTGGAATCGATTGGACCCTGTCTCAACTCAGAGGCTTAGCTGCAGCAGGTCATCATAGTTTCCACCTCTACATTCTCAACAATCCTACGGTTTTTAGAATTTTGGCAAAAGAGCTGGATTCAACTTCTTGAGTCCTTCACCTTCAAAACTATGTTGAATCATACAGTGCTTTTTTGGTTGGATTCCTCGCTCACGGACGACCAATTTTCAGAGTTTCTGGCCGATTTAAAAGGCTTGGGTAACATTTCAGTCGTCAACCAATGCCAGGTCGGTCAGCCGGCCTCTACTCCTCAACGACCGGTTATCGATACCAGCTACAGCGCCGCCCTGACCGTTTTGGTAGATGACGTAGATGCCCATAACATGTACCAGGTGGACCCGATCCACACCGCCTTCGTCAATAAATGGAAGGCCTACTTCCAGAGGGTGCAAATATACGACTTCCAGTAGGGAACTACTTTGCTGGTTTCCCCAGGAGAAACGCCTCCGGGAGCTCTGATTCCGCGGTAAAATCAATCGCCTCGGATCCATCAGTCTCTACCCGAAGTCGATTGGAACTGCAGTGCAACATCAGGCGTCTCACCCCCGTTTTTTGCTGAAAAACACGATTGTAGGTAAAATCTCCATAAGATCGGTCGCCTATGATAGGAAGCCTTCTCGCCATGGATTGCACCCGTAACTGATGGGTTCGACCCGTTAACGGTCGCATTTTCAACAGACTACAGGTGACCCCCGCAACCACCACCGATGATTTTAACTCTACCCTCGTCACCGCTTCCACCCCCCCCACTCCCCTACCCGTTCGGACATAGGTTTTCCCTTTTTTGATTACCAGCTGGTCCTTCCAGATCTCCTTTGAGTGCCGCAACCGGCCCTTCACCCAGGCATCGTATCCTTTTTCCACCTCGTGATTCCGGAAACAGGCTCGGACGGACTCCGCAACTTTGAGCGTTTCGGCTAGCAAAACCAGACCCGAGGTTGGGGCATCAAGGCGGTTGCAGAGAAACAACTTCACACCTGATTCCCCAAGGTAAGCCTCCAGGCCATAGTCATAGGGCAGCTGGAGCAGGGCCCGTCTATCCACCCGACGATCGTTGGGATGAACTGGCATATTGACCGGCTTCTCCACGGCCATCAACCCTATCGAATGGTAATGGACAACCTTTACCCCATCTCCCCATGGCCACGGCCGCATCATCGGTAGTAGAATGTAAAGGTCAATTCCTGCTGAAGTCCCAGGATGGCCATCATGTCGCTCGTCCATACATCGTAGGGCGATCGCCACTGAATCGCGTCCATGCAGAGCGTCGTTGCCAGGATCCGGGCATTCGGGGTTTTATCCACCACACGCATATTACTGACTTGACCCTGATAATCTAGGGTAAACCTGACTTTCACCCGCGATGGTCGCTCAGATAGAAGGGTGACCCCGGCCACATTCTCATTCCACTGCGCTGAGACGGCTTCAATCATCCGCTGGAGGTAATCGCCAAACTCGCTCATCTTGGCGTCAACCGCAACGGACCCCACCCGGGAGGCCGCACCGGTCGATTGCATAAGCGGAGCGGGAACCACGTTAGGACGCAATCGAGGGCGCGGGCGTGGCATAGGCGGTGATTCTGGCGTGGGCTCTCGAGCTTGCTGCGTCTGCTCTTGTTCCTGTTGCTCCTGCTGTTGTTGCTCGACCGAAGGGGGGATTTCAGGTTGAAGAAAGCCTTCTACCGGGTCGGGTTGAACCTCGATAGGAGCTGTTATCGGAATGACTTTCTCAAGGTCTTCTTCAGGAAGTTCTTTGGCTTCGCCAACCGGCCCACTGGTACTGCCGGGACCGTCCTCACTCACTGGTTCCTGTTCAATAAAGTCAGGGGCCGGTGGGGTCGGTCGCTCCTGAGGAATACCACGAATTTCGGGCCGGATAGCTTCAATCTGTGCTTCGACCGGCGGTTGCTGTGGGCTGGGCGGCGTTTCCTGAGCCTGTTGAGCAGGGTTCTGTTGCTGGGGTTGAGCCGGGCTGGGAGGCGGCGCCTGTGGAACAGGATCCTCCAGGTCGCCTTCCACGATCTGGGTCGATTCCTGGTTGTCTCCGTCCACAGTGGGAAACGCATCCTCACTCGCTTCGATAGGGTCTTCCTGGGCTGCCTGCTGGTTTCTTTGTGCGAAGTTCAGGGTTTCGTCCGGCTCGTTCTGGGCTACTTCAGGATTGGTTTGCACAAACTGCATTTCTTCCGGCTCGGGCTCAATTAACTGAACCTCATAGACCGGCTGCTGCCGCGGACTCCTTTCCTGATTAAACAAAAAGGCGTCTTCGGGGGTTCCCAACAAGATGGCAAGGTGGAACAGGACCGTCGCCAGCAGGCTGATCGAAACTGCCAATTGCTGGCGTTTCCGCGTCTTGACGTCCTTCTCATATTCAGGCCAAACCCCTATTCCCCGATTCCGCTGACGACGGCTATCTCCTCCTCTCGACGAGAATCGTGAGGGTGAACGCGGATCCCGTTCACTGTAATATAGATAAGGGTCTGCCATGAAAATTACCGACTCAACGCAAGCTTCAGACCGTAGTAGCCCGAAAAAGGTTCAACAAGCCCAACTTTTCCAGGGAGGCCTCGAGGGCTTCCATGGGGAGCCCCATGATGTTGGTCAACGAGCCCTCGAAGTGATCGATGATCATGTCCTTCCCTTCCTGGATGCCATAAGCCCCCGCCTTGTCCAAAGGATTAACCACGGTAAAATAGCGATCAATGTCCACACGCGACAGGGATTTAAACACGACACGGCTGGCTACGGTCTCTTCCACGTGCAGCCCACCTTCGATCCATTGCAGACAGAAGGCGGTAAACACCGTGTGAGAGCGACCGGCCAGTTCTCCAATCATCCGAGCGGCATCTTCCAGATCTCCCGGTTTATTCAGGATACGATCCTCGAGAGAAACGGTGGTATCCGATCCCAATACCAGGGCGCGGGGAACCTGCTTGGCGACATAGCTTGCCTTCAGCTCGGCATTGGCGAGTACGAACCGTTCAGGACTCCCATCGATCAAATCCTCATGCTCTTCCACCTGGGCCGGCTTGATTTCAAATTGGAAGCCTGCCGTTTCCAACAAATGCCGCCGACGGGGAGAGCCCGAAGCCAGGACAAAGGCGCTGGGTTGCTGGGCGGCCACCATTAATAATTTTCTACCGAAGCAACATCCCCCATCGCACGGGCCAGCGCAATCCGAGCCAAGGCATACTGATAAAACGCCTCCAACAAATTGTCCTCAGATGCGGCCAGGCTGTTTTGCGCATTGACCACTTCCAGGTTGTTGGCGACGCCCTGCCGGAACCGGGTCTCGGCTAAATCCAACTCCTGAAAGCCGAGATCCCGCGTTTTTCTCGCCACCCCGATTTGCTCATAACGGGAAATGACATCCTTTACCTGCAGCCTATAAGCCGAGCCAATCTCCTTGGCCAGGTTCTGCAGGACATAGGATTGCGAACGGATCCGGCTCTCCGCCTGACGCTTGTCAGCTCCAATGCGAAAACCTTCAAAGATGGGGATCGACATGCTGATCCCCACCCCCCAGGTCTGCTCCCCGTCCCCATCCAGGACAACATTAGTGGCGTACCCCCACTGCCCAAAGATATCGATCTGCGGTATGCGTTGCAGCCCGGCGGCGCGGCGAGCCAGCTCATTTTGCTCCTGAACCTTTAACTCCGCCTGATAGTCTGAGCGGTTCTCCAGGAGTGCATCTTCAGTCACCATCATGGGAGGAGGTGCCGCCGACATTTGTTCATCGGAAACTTCGACCTCAATGGGCTGATCCAAAGGCAGATTTAACAGTTGTTTCAGTTGCAGCTCTGAGCTCAGAATAATGGTTTCCTGTTGGAGCCGTGCCTGCTCAGAATCCGCCAGGGCAACTTCAGCTCGAGTGACGTCAATTTGAGTCGCCACACCCGCTTCAAAGCGATCAGCGGCTAAGTCCAGGAGCGATTGGTTCCGTTCGATATCCGCCTCGATCAAATCCATCCTCACCAGATTACGGCGATGCGTAATAAAGGATCCGATAGAGACCTCCAGGATGTCCTGCAGAATGTCTTGGAACGCCAGCTCGGAGACTTCGACCCCCAGCTTGGCTAACTTCCAGTTCGCGATCCGCTCCGTACTCAATACGCTCATGTTGCCCACCAGGAGCCCATCAAAGCGGTTTGCCGGAGGTTGCACGGGGTCTATTCCCGGGATATCGAATCCCCGCCCGGTATTGACAAACTGGTTGCGCGTTTGCTGGAAATCCAGATTGATCTGGGGATACAGGTCCGCCTTACGCTGGCGAAAAATCTGCACCGCCTCTTCAATCGCTTCGCGATTGACTAACACCTGCAGGTTTTCCTCCTGCACCATGCGTATAACATCCCCTACCTCGAGGAAAAGAGGTTTATTGGTAACAGTTTCTTCTTCCTCTGCGGAGCTGAGAGAAACTATAGCCAGGGAAGCCAGAATGGATGTCCAAATAAGCTTTCGGTGGAGGTTCTTGATAAGAGTCATCATTGCTTGTACGATATCTCCTTACTAAAAAGAGCAAAAGTATCAGCCTTGACAAACTAACCTAAAGGTCAAGAACGGCCCCTTTCTTTATGAAAATTGGTTTAGCCCAGATTAATACGACGGTGGGGGATCTTGCCGGAAATATGGACCTCATTCTGAAGGCCTACCACTCCCTCGTCGACCAGGGTGCAGATCTGGTTCTCTACCCGGAACTGGTGGTGTGTGGTTATCCTCCGCGCGACTTGCTATTCAAAACCCGGTTTGTCTCCGACACCATCGATACCCTGAAGGCGATCGCAGGAGAGATCGGTTCGATTCCCGCAGTCCTGGGATATGTAGCGCACAATCCATCCGAAACAGGGCGGCCCTTCCTCAATACCGCCGCGCTTTGCCAGGAAGGTCTCATCCGGAACACCGCTCACAAAACACTTCTGCCAACTTACGATGTGTTCGATGAGGACCGGTATTTTGAACCCGCCAAAGCTCCCTCCGTGTTCGAAATCAATGGAAAACGCGTCGGTATTACCATTTGCGAAGATATTTGGATTCACCCAGAGGTAGACACGAGCCGCTTTTATGGGAAGGACCCGGTTTCCATCCTGGCTGGAGAACGCCTCGACCTGCTCCTTAACCTGTCCGCCAGCCCTTGGCATCATGATAAGGGAAGCGTTCGCGCCGATTTAATCCGCCGGGCAGCCACGGCCTGCCAATGCCCCGTGGTTTACTGCAACGCCGTAGGTGGGAATGACGAACTGGTGTTTGACGGGCATAGCATCGTGGTCAGTGCGCGCGGCGAGCTCCTGGCCGGCCTCCCCGGCTTTCAATCTGCCCTGCACCTTGTCGATCTAGTTGATCCTACCCCCTCCCTCGCTCCCAATTTTCGTCAGGATGACCTCGCTGATATTTTTGAAGCCCTTACCCTTGGCCTTCGGGACTATGCCCATAAAAGCGGGTTTAGACAGGTCCTGCTCGGCCTCAGCGGAGGGATCGATTCCTCTGTTACCGCCTGTATCGCGGTGGCTGCTCTCGGGGCAGAAAATGTCCTCGGCATCAGTAATCCTTCTGCCATTTCCTCCCAGCACAGCAAGGACGACGCCATCGATCTCGCAAACAAGCTAGGTATAGAAATACGGTCAATCCCCATCAGCGGATTGGTCGATGCGGCCGAAGCTGCCCTGGAAGAAATTTTCACCGGCACCCAACCAGGAGTGGCCGAAGAAAATATCCAGGCACGCAGCCGCGGCCTCCTCTGGATGGCAATTTCAAATAAATTTGGTCGGCTCCTGCTCACCTGTGGCAATAAAAGCGAGCTGGCTGTCGGTTACTGCACCCTTTACGGGGATATGTGTGGGGGCCTGGCCGTCATCTCGGACCTACCAAAAACCAAGGTCTATGAGCTGGCCAAATGGATCAATCGTGAGCAGGAAATCATCCCGAATCACGTCTTGGTCAAACCCCCCTCGGCCGAACTCCGACCTGATCAGGTCGACCAGGATTCCCTCCCGCCCTATGATGTTCTGGATGGCATTCTTCACCTTTACGTCGAAGAAGGAAAATCCAGTCGGGAGATTATTGACGCCGGCTATGAACCGGAGACGGTCAGCGATGTCATAAGAAAGGTGGATCTCAATGAGTACAAACGAAAACAGGCCGCTCCCGGACTCAAAATCACCCCCCTCGCGTTTGGCGTCGGCCGCCGGATCCCCATTGTTCAGCGTTATGTCAGTTAAATCTTGGTTTCTTCTCTTTTGGCTGCTTCCCCTCACTTCCCTGCTTCAGGCACAAACATGGGAACAGCTAGTGAATTCAGTTCCCTATCCCGGTACCGAATTTTCGGATACAAATTTAACCACCGCCCTCACCCTGATTTCGGACCATGTCACGCAGGAGATCGAGCCGGCCACCCTCCCCAACCTGGAAATCAGAAAGGAGCCCGGGGTAGACCTGGAAAACCTGGTATCCGTGACTATTCCCGAGACTTTTGCCGGCCCCGCCATCACTTACATTTTAAGGCAGCAAAACTACACGGGCCGGTTTTCCGGGAATACCCTCATCATCACCCACACGCAGGACCGGGCAGACAGCCTGAGAGCCCTCGGGCAGGAACTGCTCTCCCGTGAATTGTTGTTCCTCAGTCTAGATCAGGATCCTGCCGATTGGGACCCCGCCCTGGCCGAAGTAGCCAGCGAAGTCTTGAAACGGTCCACCGTCTTTCGCCTGGGTCCCAGCGCGATGGGAACGATTCCTTCCGAGATGGTGGCTATTTATGTCCTCCTGAACCTCCCAGACCCCAAATCCCGGTTTCAACAACTCCTCAACGACACCCAGTTGGCCGGTCAATTCTATGCGACTGCCGCCCTGTATCACCTTGGGGAAACTCCTGGGATGCCCCAGACCCCTGTCCCCGTCCCAACTCAAACAAGGGGAGGCAACCTCATTATTCTGGTAAAGCCAGAGGTTTTATTTGAAGAGGACATCCTCACCGGCTCATTTATTGGAGACGTCCTCGAACTCTCAACCGGACTCTGAATGCAAGCCTCATCCAACGATCTGTTTCAACGCGCCCTTCAAGCCATACCCGGGGGGGTGAACTCCCCCGTCCGCGCCTTTCGCAGTGTAGGAGGCAGTCCGTTTTTTACCCGGAGTGCTCAAGGAGCCTACCTGACGACTGCCGACGAGCAAGAGCTGATAGATTATGTGTGCACCTGGGGGCCGGCCATTAATGGTCACAATAATCCAGCCATTCGGTCTGCCATCGCAGAAGCCTTGGAGAAGGGAACGAGCTTTGGCACGCCCAATCCCTACGAGGTCAGCATGGCCGAGAAGATTATCGAAATGGTGCCCTCGGTCGAAAAAGTCCGCATGGTCAACAGCGGAACGGAGGCGACCATGAGCGCCCTCCGCCTGGCTCGTGGCTACACTGGCAGAGACCGGATCATCAAGTTTTCCGGATGCTACCATGGCCACGTCGACGCCCTGCTCGTGCAGGCAGGGTCCGGCGCACTCACTTTGGGCAACCCGGATAGTGCAGGAGTCCCTGCGTCCTTTGCTCAAGAGACCATTGTCCTCCCCTATAATGACCAGTCGGCCCTTGAGGCGATCTTTCGAGAACAGGGAGACTCGATAGCCTGCATCATTGTCGAACCTATCCCAGCTAATTGTGGATTGATCCTTCCTCAGCCCGGTTACCTCGAGTTTTTGCGTGAGATCACAATACAGCATGGTAGCCTTCTCATTTTCGATGAGGTCATGACAGGATTTCGGGTCAGCCCCGGTGGCGTCCAGGAACACTACCAGGTCACCCCCGATCTCACCGCCCTCGGCAAAATCATTGGTGGCGGGCTTCCGGTCGGGGCTTTTGGCGGAAGAGCCGAGATTATGGACCGGCTCGCTCCGGACGGACCCGTCTACCAGGCCGGGACCCTTTCGGGGAATCCCCTGGCCATGGCGGCTGGCTTGGCCGCCCTGAACATGCTCACTACCCAGAATCCATACCCGGCCCTGCAGGAGGCGGGGGCCTTTATCGCCCAAGCCCTTTTATCCGCCTCCAAAGAAAAAGGCCTCCCCTTGCAAGTTCCCCAAATCGGGTCGATGTTTGCCCTCTTTTTTACCGAATCTCCCGTTCATACCTTCGATGCCGTGATGGCCAGTCAGCGGGATCACTTTGCGCCCCTGTTCCACAAAGCCTTGGAATTAGGGGTCTATCTGCCACCTTCAGCGTTTGAAACTTGCTTCATCAGCACGGCCCATGATCAATCGATATTAGACAGGACCGCAGAAATTTTGACCCAAGCCATCTACAGCCTCTAATTGCAATTTCCCTTTCCCATGAAAATCTGGACCCTATTGAGTATTGCCTGTTTGCTTTTCGTAGGTGGTTCCGCCTACGCCGTGGAAGAGCGGGACTATGAGGCGGAGGCGCAGACCGAAGCAAAACGCATGGCCGAATTGGTCAAACAAGGCAGCTATCAGGCGATGGCCGAAGCCACGCACCCCAAGATTTTACGGGCCGCTGGCGGAGTGGATGCCTATCTTCAACTCATCGAAGAAAAAATGGCCAGCAGTCGACAGAATGGCCTGCAGATTCGGGATATCCAAGTGGGGAAACCCTACCAAATGCACCGTGTCCTCGAAGTGATCTATGTGGTCATGCCTAAAATCACGCTCATGGATGAGCAGGAAGAGCTTATCAGCTCCCGCTCCATTTTAATCTTTTACCTATCCCCTTTAGAGGAAAGCTGGCGCTTTGCCGAACTGACCCAGGAAAACTCGGAACTCTATGAAACCCTTTTTCCCATCCTGGCCGAAAATATTTCCTTCCAGCATATTGGAACCGGGCTGCGTTTTGATTGAAGCCTCACTCCATGAAAAACACCCGCAAGCTTTCACCTGCGGGTGTCCGGTGCTCAGGAGCTTCAGTCCAGTCTGAGGATGTCTGCTGCTAAGTCTGGGTGTAGGGACCCTGGAAACTCGATATTCTCCACAGGCTACGTTCTTTCTTCAGGATAACTCGGTGGATTTCCTCAATAGATCGGGAACCCAATAACGTGTTTTTTCCTCCCTTCGGGTCTAAGCGGGTCACCTGGCGAACTTTCAGGACTACCGTTTCCCGATCAGGTGAGTACTCATGGTTCAGGACCTGGTGATAGGTAAATTTGATATGGCCGTTATAATGCGACTCCCGGGCGCGCGAGGCTTGAAAAACTTCGAGCACCTCGGCGTTGGTCACCAGGCGCTCGGCGGCTTGCTGGTCACCTCGCATCAGGGCGCGTGTAAAGGATTTATATGCGAGGACATCGCTGCTGGTATGGGTCGTCACCAAACCATACCCGAAATACCCTGCGGTCCCAAAGACCAGCAGGGCCAGAGCTGTTTGTAATTTCATGAGTCTTCTTATATTGAGGGGAACAGGAGATTGAGAGATCTCCTGGGAGCTAAGCTCCATGGCTTTGAATAAAACAACTCGGGCATCACTCCGAATTGCGCGCCGATCCTAACCCATAAAGCGATCATTGGCCATGAGGTGATCGCCCCGTTTCTGACCCTTTATAGCCCCAAAAATAACCCTTTTACAGATTTATAACGAAGCGATTACCAATGCTTTACAAATTCAGTCCAGGCATGTGTTGCCACGCCGACTAAAGCCCTCCCAGGTATCGGATGGCCCCGCCTGTCAAGGCTTCCATCCCCACTCGTCGCTCGCTACCGTCGTTCATGTTTTTAAGGAGAAGTTCACCTTGGGCAATTTCCCGTTCGCCAATGGTGACCACAAAGCGGGCCCCTTTCTGGTTAGCTTCCTTAAACTGCTTGCCGAATCCGCTGGGCCTCAGGCTGTATTCGACAGAAAAACCCAAGCGACGGATCGATGTAGCCAATTTCAATACCGCATCCCGTTCCACCTCGGATCCCCCGCTCACAATGTAGAGGTCAATTAAGGGTTGATAAGTGGGAAACAGGCCATGCTGCTCAAGGGTATCAGCCAAGGTCACATCTCCAAATCCAAACCCGACGGCTGGGGTGTCCGGGCCGCCCAGCTTTTTCACCAGGTGATCATACCGGCCTCCTCCTGCGAGTGCGCGCCCGGCTCCAGTCGCTTCGAAGGCCTCAAAGACAAACCCTGTATAGTAGGCCAATCCGCGGACAATTCCCAAGTCAACCCGTATGTAGTTCGAATACCCCATCACTGTCAGGCGATCCAGCAAGACCTGCCAGGAGGCCAGGCGCTCCTCCAGATCGCTCCCCGCCTTGACACCCTCGAAAAAAGACCGCAAGTGATCCAGATCCCTTATCCGGGACAGCTCCCCAATCCGCGCAAACAAGTGCTCCGCACGGTCACCGACCATCCTCTCGAGCTGTTCCAGGGATTTTTCCCGTGGAGTGCGTTCCATTTTGTCCACCACCCCCATCACGGGCAAATGCAGCGGCTCCTCGAGCCCTTCCTGTTTGAGGAAGGCCAACCAGAGATTGCGGTCGCTCAATCGAATTTTTACTTTTTCCGAATCAAGCCCAAAGGCCTCGAATACCGATATCAGCAATGCGAGTAACTCCGCGTCACCGGCTGGTCCAGCTTCCCCGTAAATGTCTGCGTTGAGCTGGAAGTGAGACCGCAGCCGACCTTTTTGCGGGCGCTCATAGCGAAAGTTTTCGGCAATTGCATACCACTTGACCGGCTTCTTGAGGCTGTTGGCCCGGGCTCCCACCAAGCGGGCCAGAGTCGGTGTCATTTCCGGGCGCATAGCCACTGCTCGCCCGCCTTTGTCCTGAAAGTTGAATAACTGGCCAACGATCTCTTCGCCGGATTTCTCCGTATACAGTTCCAACGGCTCAAGAACCGGGCCGCTATACCCGTGGAATCCAAATCGCTCACAGACAGACGACCAGGTCTCAAAAATAAACGACTGCCGGGCAAACGCCTCGGGGAGGAATTCCCGAAAACCGGGAAGCGTTTCAAACATCGATCAGGACCTCCGCCGCTTAAAACCCAAATGACGGGGACCCATTGCTTAATTCTTCATCGTTAGCTACCGCATCGGGACCCAACTTTCCTAGATCGATTGCTTTGAGGTGGGCCTTCAGCTCTTTGCCGGCCTTAAACTTGATGACTGCACGCGTTGGGATAACGACGTCCTTTTCAGGTTTATTTGGGTTGCGACCGATTCGTGATTTACGAATTTGTACCTCGAATACGCCGAAATTACGCAATTCCACGTTGCGTCCTTCTGCCAATGCTTTTGCTATGGCATCTAAAGTCAATTGGACCGTTTCGCGAACCTCTTTTTGTGGAAACCCCGTCTTTTCATAGATGTCGAGGACAATGTCGCGTTTTGTTAAGTTTTGACCCATCGAAAAAAGAATAGAAGTAGAAACTACAAAAGAAAGCTAAAAGTTGCTAATAGTGAGATATTTCCAGACCTCTATTGGCTGTCAACTTTATTCACATGAGCGAAAAAGACACAAATAATCCTTTCGAAGAAATTCAGAAACAGCTTCAGGAAATCCTGAAGAATCCGAATTCAAATATCAGCTTTGCCGGGATGCCCCCGCCCCCTCCACCCGCATCTGGAATTCAGGCAGAAAATCAGCCCCCATCTTCCCCGGAAGAGGATCCCATGCGGGGTGTCAAAGAATTCAATCTCAAACCCAGGGAAATACGAGATTACCTCGACCGCTTTGTGGTCAAACAGCAGGAGGCCAAAAAGGTCCTCTCCGTTGCCATTTGCGATCATTATAACCACGTTCGTCGATGCCTCGAAGATGCCGATTACGCTAAAAAAGAGTATCTGAAACAAAATATTCTCCTCCTGGGACCCACCGGCGTTGGTAAGACCTTTCTCATTAAGAATATAGCAAAGCTTATTGGGGTCCCTTTTGTGAAGGCGGACGCCACGAAGTTTTCCGAGACAGGGTATGTCGGAGGCGACGTAGAAGATCTGGTGCGCGACTTGGTCAAGTTGACCGATGGGGATGCCGATCGGGCCCAGTACGGAATCATCTACATCGACGAAATTGACAAGATTGCGGGTGCCTCTGGAGAGGGTCAGGTTCGCGATGTATCCGGTCGTGGGGTACAAATTAACCTGCTGAAGTTGATGGAAGATACGGAAGTAAACCTCTTCTCCCCCACCGATATGATGGCTCAGATGCAAGCGATGATGAGCATGGGCAGGGGTGGCAAGGAACAAAAGAAGACAATCAGCACTCGACATATCCTCTTCATCGTGAGTGGTGCCTTCGATAAGTTGGCTGATATGGTGCAGAAACGGGTTGGACAGGGAGCCTTGGGCTTCAAGGCCTTGAACACCTCCAATACCGGCTCCTCCTCCACCGACACTCTGGATGATGCCTTTCCCTGGCTCACCCAGGCAAATACCTCGGACTTCATTGAATACGGGTTTGAACCTGAGTTTATTGGTCGCGTCCCCGTCCGTGTCGCCTGTGAATCGTTGAAACCACCCGATCTTGCTGAAATCCTGCTGACAAGCGAAGGCAATATCCTCAATCAATACCGGGAGGATTTCCAGGGGTATGGCGTGGAATTTAACGTGACCCCGGAGGCCATTGCACAGATCTCTGAACAGGCTTATCAGGAGAAAACCGGCGCCCGCGGACTTATGACGGTACTCGAGCGCATCTTTCGCGAATACAAATTCGAGCTACCATCGACCGCCATCAAGACCTTCGAAGTCAGCACGGATACGGTGGACCACCCTGATCAGACCCTCGTCGAGCTGCTCAAGGAAAATGCCCACCTAATGAAAGCCGTGCTCAAAGAAGACATCCTGCGCTTCGGTGAAGCATTTCACAACGACTACAGTCTGACTCTCGATTTCAGCGAAGAGGCCTGCGAAGTCTTGATCAATGAAGCTACCGAGAAAGACATGACCATCCGCGCGCTCTGTGAAAAGAAATTTAAAGACTTCCAGCATGGATTAAAGATCATCTCTCGGAATACAGGCACCGAAACCTTTACCATCGATAAACAGACCGCCATTGATCCGGACAAGGAACTGTCCACCTGGGTCGTAGCCAGCTTCCGGGAAAAGGAAGAACGGGAAACCGAGGCCGCTGAGCAGCCCTCAACAACGGAAGACCCGCCTGACAAAGAAACCTAGGTCTCGCGCTTGCTTGGACCCCCTGCACAACCCATACTGTCTGCTAGTTTGAAAGAGAACTCCAAGATCTTCATCAAATCTGAAGCAGGACCCGTCTGGGATTGGATAGGATTTCCTTCCCGCTGGTCTGAGTTCCATGATAAGATTCAGTCCATCGTATGCGAACGCCCGGCTGAAGGAGCGCCCGTTTTGGTAGATTTGGAGTTCAGTAACAAATTACTCCATTTTTCAGGAGCCATCACCCGCTACGATGTGGGGCGGGAAATCCACATCAAGTTGGTGGAAGAACCGGCCGAGGAGGGAAAACCCGCCCCCGGCATGACCGTGGCCTACCTGGTTAAACGCCATCCGGGGAAACTCGGCGTCCGTGTGTTCGAGACCGTAAATTACGACATGAAGCTCCCTCCTTGGGCCGCTGTGATCGTGGGCATCCTCTCCAAAATAGGAAAAGCCCAAAGCCCCTCTACCCTCCAGAACCTCAAACGCATCCTGGAAACGGGCCAGCGCTAAAAACCGGCTGCACGCCTCGGAACACTACAAGCGAAGCAGGGATACAACATACGAATAGCCACACCCAGATTTTGATTTGGACATAAATTGCCTCATCCCCTCACCTCCATCCGCTCACCTCTACTTGTAACTTGAAACTTGCTCACCCGTGAACAACGTTCACGGCTATGCCCGAAGGCTCCAAAGTCCAATCCATGTTTGCCGGTATCGCGGGCAGATACGACTTAGCTAACCATGCCTTGTCCATGGGGGTCGATCACCTATGGCGACATAAGCTGGTTCGTCTGGTCCGCGCTTGCCAACCCATACATGTGGCCGACCTTGCCACGGGAAGCGGCGATGTGGCTCTCGCCCTGCAAAAAGCGTTGGGGCCATCCGCCATAGTCCAGGGATACGATTTCTGCCAACCGATGTTGGACGAGGCCGATAAAAAGAAAACTCAACATGCCTCTACCCGGGACATGACTTTTGCCTTTGGCGATTGCCTGAACCTCCCACTCGCTGACGAATCCATGGATGTCCTCACCATCGCCTTCGGCTTGAGGAACCTGGAAGATCGACTCACCGGCCTGCAGGATATGCACCGGGTTCTCCGCCCGGGTGGAAGCCTCTTTGTCCTCGAATTTTCCCAACCCTACGCCCTCCTAAAGCCCGTCTATTACCTCTACTTGAAGTTTATCCTGCCCGTTCTGGCCAAGACCTTGACCCATGACAAGGCCGCCTACGATTACCTGGCCGGTTCGATCGAGGCCTTTCCAAGCGCTATCGCCCTCGATGGAGAACTGCTCGAGGCCGGCTACCGATCCGTTAAGCACTACCGCCTCTCCGGCGGCATTGTCGCTATCCATCAAGGGGTTAAGAAAAAAGTTGAGTAAATCCCACCCAGCCGACTGATCCCATCGACAGGCATCGGTCGGACAGTACCCCAAACCAGCCCCAGATCACCGATGGTGAATCACCGGGTTCCCCAGGTTCAAAAACTGCTCCCGGTGACGAACAGCCTCCAGGATAAACTGGGCGGCTTCCTCGCTCGAGTAATGATCGGTATTCAGGATAAAGTCATACCCTAGGGGATCATCGATATCCCGGCTCAGGTGTTTGTGCACGTACGCGGCCCGGGCTTTATCCAATTGACGTACTTTGCTTTCAGCATCCGTTTGAGATAGTCCAAAAGCCCGCATCAAGTGCCGAACCCGTTTCGCAAGGGATCCAACCAAACGGATCTGGATGACCTGTTTCATTTCCCGGGTCAGATAATTGCTTCCTCGCCCCATGATCAGAACATGCCCCATTCTGGCCAAACGGCGTATCGTGCTGTTTGTTTTCTGAATAAGCGCAGAAGTCGAAGGGTGAAGGCCTAGAATTTCTCCAAGTAGTCCCTCAATCTCACCCACCGGTTGTTCCTCATGCATATAACTCGCCGATGAAAGTGGCAGGTGATGTTCTTTGATGACCTCTTCTACCAGGCCTTGATCAAACAACAACCACGGGTGCAACCCATCTGTGTTTTTTGCCTGTAACAACTTTGCTAAGCGTATTCCGATGCTGTGTCCCCGCGCTCCCGCCTGCCTCGAAAAGGTGACGCTGGCCCGGTGCGGACCCGGCTCCTGCGCCCACCCTGGATTCGTCTCCTTCCACTGGGAATTTAAGTACCCAATCATATGTTTTAATGACGCCCGACTGTCCATAAGTTCGCTCCTTTTAATCCTCGATTAACTAATTATAAAACCGTTATCCCGGGGATTGCGATATTTTTCGTCATCCTTCATGAGAAATCCTCAAGCTCGTAAAAAGGCTCTACCCAGTGCGCAGAATGGAGTTAAGGTCCGGCTAATTACGATCCATGCCGGTTTGGATTTGGCAAAGTCAGCTTAACCCCCAACCCTCACTCCGTGATCAGCCTGAAGACAGACGAGGGTCTCAATAATCCCCTGACATGGCTTCCCGACTGGGTAGAACACCAGTTTGGCCCCAAGGGAGGACTTTGCCAGAAGCTGGGCCTGGAGTATCGACCGGAGCAACAGCAAATGGCGGTACGTCACGCCCAATCCTTTTTGGGAGATGAATCCCTGTTGTTTGAGGCGGGAACCGGAGTAGGAAAGAGCCTGGCCTACCTCATCCCGGGTATCATGTTTGCTGTCGAAACCGGCAGGCCACTGGTCATATCCACACACACCATTGCCCTGCAGGAGCAGCTACAGCAGAAAGACTTGCCTCTGGCTCGCACCTTTTTCCAGACCATCGAAGCGGGAAAAAAGTATAGACAGTTTCAGACCGCTCTTCTTGTCGGAAAGGGGAACTATCTATGCGAGACTCGATTGGCCCGCGCCTTGCAATCTCAGCAGGAACTGTTTGAGGACGAAGTTGCACACGACCTCAAGCGTGTCGCTGAATGGGCGCAAACTACGCAAACCGGCCTCCGTCACGAACTGGTCCCCCCTCCGCGGCCTGAAGTTTGGGATGAAGTCAATGCGGATTCTTCTTTGTGCTCACGCCGGTCCTGTGGTGAAACCGGCTGCTGCTACCGGCGCGCCAGAAAGCTCCTCGACGCAGCTCAGGTTCGTATCGTCAACCATAGCCTGCTCTTCGCGCTCATCAACGCTGGAGCCAGCCCGGCCGGTGAACGGCGTGGGATACTCTTCCCCGACGACGTCGCCGTGCTGGATGAAGCTCACACCATTCCCGGCATTGCTACCGAGCATTTCGGACTGGGGGTCAGTAGTTATGCCTTAAGCTTTGCCCTGAAACGTCTATTCAATCCGAAGACAGGAAAAGGGATACTGAGCCGCCTGGGTTCTCATCGAGATTGTCTGGCGGTTGCCGACGCTATGGATGCCGTGGGCGTCTTCTTCAACACGGTACAGTCTGAATGGCTCAAAAACCGGGACGTGGTCCGCCTCCGCCGTCCGGGCTGGGCCGAACCGTTGGCACAGATTCCCCTCAAGAAAGTGGTCGATAATCTCGCCTATCTCGAATCTCGGACCGAAGACGAATCAAAGGTGACTGAGCTCAAGGACCACCGGATGCGCATCTCCTCCATGGCCCAGGCCATTCGCGAGACCCTCGACCTGGCCGATGAGCACGCTGTCTATTGGCTGGAACGAGCGGGTAAACAGGGACGCCTCACCCATTTGCGGAGTGCCCCCATCGATGTAGCTCCGCTGCTGAATCAGCGTCTCTTTCAACGCCATACCTCGATCAACCTAACCAGCGCCACCTTAGCTTTGAATGGCACACTGGAGCATTATCGAGAGAAGTCAGGATCCTGGGGAGCCGCCGGAGAAATCGTCTCCTCCCCCTTCGACTTCCCCAACCGCATGCGGATTCTCGTCAACAACCGGGATGATATCATCACCGCCGGGGTTAAGGCGGGCAGGGAACCGCTCCACCTCGACCACGACGCCTTGGCCAATCTCCTGAAAACAAGCCTTGCTCACATCGGGGGTGGCGCCCTGGTCCTCTTTACCAGTTATGCGGACCTCAACGCGACCCGGCATGCCCTGGAGCCAATCCTCAACAAACTGAATCGCCCCCTCCTCTTCCAGGGGAGCGAGATGTCCAGAACTGCCCTGACCAACCGCATGAAAGAAGTGAAAAACGGAGTCCTTTTGGGCACTGACAGTTTCTGGACCGGAGTAGATCTCCCAGGCATTGCCCTCACCCAGGTATACATCACCCGACTGCCCTTTGAAAATCCATCCCATCCCGTCGCTGAGGCCCGCAGCGAACATGTCCGTTCCTCTGGGGGTAACCCCTTCCTGGAGCTCACCCTCCCGGAAGCCCTGCTCAAATTCCGGCAAGGTATCGGTCGCCTCATTCGTAACCAGAACGACGCCGGTTATGTCTTTGTCCTTGATTCCCGCATTGTGCAAAAGGAATACGGCGCCGCCTTCCTCAACATGCTCCCTCACAATCACTACCTGCGCTTCCAGCCCGACTGCCTGGAATCCCTCCTCGCCGCCCAACCTCCCTTTTCCCTTTAATCGCCCTCGTCCTCTCCAGGTTTCAGATAAACTCCCCATGGCATTTGAATGCCCATAGAGCAAACCGCGCATCCGCCCATTTTTCACCTCTTAAACAGTCCGATTTCCGACTTCCCACATTCGCCTCTTGATCCGCAACGAGGGACCGGTTATCCCTACAGTTTAATCCTGTTTTATGAATATTCGTGCTTATGGCCAAACGGACAGGGGCCTCGTCCGGGAAAAAAACGAAGACTCCTACTTTCTGGACCCAGCCATGGGCATCTACGCCGTAGCAGACGGCCTGGGGGGGCTTCCCCGGGGAGCCGAAGCGAGCGAATTGGCCATCCAACTCCTGGAGGAAAAAGTCGGCTGCCGCTCCGGCGAAAATGGAAAACTCGATTTCATAAAGATTTTCAACGAAATTAACGAACGGGTCTTCAGGGAGGGCAAGTTGGCTTCCGGAGAAATTGGCATGGGGACCACGCTAACCTCTGCCCGCATCCATCACCAGATCATGGATATTGCCCATGTGGGCGACACTGCCATTTTCCGATTTCGTGGAGAAAACTGGGATCAGCTGACGATTGACCACACCATGGAGCAGGAAATTCGGGATCGTCTCCAACCCGGTGAGGACGCCTTCATCCCCGACTATTTTTCCCATACCCTGACCCGCTGCATCGGGCAGGGAGAGACCATTCAGCCCGATGTCTATCACGTCGAGCTGGAAGCCGGAGACCGCTACCTTATCTGTAGTGACGGGGTTACCAAAACCATGAGCCCGAAAGAACTCTCCCGGCTGATCTGGGAGTGCGACTCCCCCGAACAATACGTCAGCGGCGTCATCACCTTAGGGAATAACCGCGGCGGCCCCGACAATATCACCGCCATCGCCCTCTTTGTCGATTAATCCTTGTTTCGCCGCCTTGTAGAAGGTAACTGAACTGAAAATGTCCAAAATCCAACAGGCCCAGGAACGATTCGATTCCAACCCGGACAATATTCTGTTTCGCTTCAGTTTCGCGCAGGCCCTTTTTGACAACGGTCAGATTGAAGCCGCCCTCCCTCATCTGGAACAGTGCGCGCTATCGCGGGATGACTGGATGATTCCCCGCATATTGCTGGGTAAGGGCCTCGTTCAACTCCACCAGATCGACCAGGCGAAAGACTGGCTCGAAGATGCTCACCGCCTGGCTGTGGAGCAAAACCACCTCGATCCGGCTCAGGAAATTCGAGAGATTTTACAAGATTTATAAGCGCTCTGAAACCTGACCCCGTAAACCGAAGTTAAACCGTATACATGGTCTTTCAATTGGTCTCATTTCTGCGTTGCGTTACCCGGTTTCCCCTTAACTCCATCCTTGCGTGGATCCCTCTTTGTGTATCCTACGGACACGAGTGGCATCATCATCAACCCAGTATTGAGGATCCCTTATCTGCATTTGCTATCCCGGAGTCTGAAGGACAGGATCCCACGAATGCCACTCAAATAGGGTTTTATGCAGAGACCTTTTCTTTTTTTACTCCAGAGGTCCGCTACCGATGGGACAGCCAGGGTTTTTATGTGGAGTCGAATGGTATCCCCTCCCACGACATGATGGTAGGAATTACAGCCTGGCAGCAACAGGTTCCCGTCCCGCAATTTTTCTACGGAGACAACGCCTTTACCCTGCCCCTGAATCCTCAGCTCTCAGAGTCTCCAATTCTCTTCTCCCCCGACAACATTGATTCCATTTTGATGAATGCAATCGGACTCGCTGCAAACGGGGTTCCCATCTTTCCTGCCCTTAATAATCGAGGGGAAGATACGGTGGCAATCGGAGAAACAGACATGTGGGGCGGACACTGCGGACGGGCGGATGACTATCACTATCATGGAGCCCCCATCCATCTCACGGACACAGTCGGAATGGAGAACCCGATTGGCTTTGTGCTAGATGGCTTCCCCCTATATGGCTTACTGGAGCCGGATGGTTCCGAACCGCAAGCCCTGGACGAATACCAGGGACATACCCATGATGACCTGGGGTACCATTATCATTCCTCCACCACCTACCCCTATATAAACGGAGGGATACGTGGTGTCGTCGACGCAACCAGCGGCCAAATTCAACCTCAGCCCAGCACCTCCCCTGTTCGAGATTGGCTGCAACCCTTACAGGGGGCCGCCATTACCGCATTTCGTCGGACTTCGGATCTGGCTATGGAATTGGATTATGTCCTTTCGGATGAAACCTACACCGTTCGATGGATAATGGATCCCGATACTGAATCGGTCACATTCATATTTACGGATCCCAATGGCGATTCAGTTCAGGAAACGTATACGAACTGGGAACCGTTCCTGACCACGGAGGCCCCCACCTTATCCCTGGAGACAACCTCAGACGAATCGGTCACTTTTCGTGCTACCGGGGAGCCGGGTATCGGTATCCGGGTAATCCAAAGCAGGACCCTGGAGCAATGGACCCTGCTCGGCTACCGCTTGCTGAGTGCGCAAGGCGAATCCTCGTTTACATTGAGTCCAGAAGAGGGGGGTGGCTTTATCCAGATAAGCGGGGGACGCGTCCGTTAAGACCGTGTAAATTCTGCCAGACCTCGATACCTTTGGCCTTGCCCCATAAAGGCTATTAAAAATGGTGAAGGGATGCAACCTGCACTCGTTATTATGGCAGCTGGCATGGGCAGTCGATATGGAGGACTCAAGCAAGTCGAAGGATTTGGCCCCGCTGGTGAGACCCTCTTGGAATATTCTGTTTACGATGCGCTGAAAGCCGGGTTTACCCAGGCCACATTCATCATACGCAAGGAAATGGAAGACATCTTTCGGCAATCCATCGTCAGCCGGTTTCAGGGCAAAATCGACGTTAAGCTCGTGTTCCAGGAAAACGAATTATCCGCAGATGACGCCGCCTTGGCCGGGGGCCAGCCCAATCGCAAAAAGCCTTGGGGCACTGGCCACGCTATGATGACCGGACTCGCCGTCCAGGAAGGCCCCTTCCTCGTCATGAACGCAGATGATTTCTATGGAGCCTCTGCCTTTGCCTCCGCAGCTGCGTTTTTTCAATCTATCCAGGGCGTCTCTGGCGAATATGGAATTGTTGGATATGAAATCATCCGAACCCTCTCACCCAACGGCGCAGTCTCGCGCGGCGTGCTTGCCTGTGATGCCAATGGTTTCCTCGAGGGCATAAAAGAACATCATGGAGTCGAACGAAAAACAGAAGGCGTTCAGTTTCTGGATTCTGAGACTGAAATGAAATACATCCTGGGGAAACGCACCTTGGTCTCGATGAACCTGCTCGCCCTTACCCCAGAGATATCGGCCGTGGCCAAGGCGGCGTGGAGGCAGTTCCTGCAGAAAGATGGACTCAGGGAAGGGTCCGAGTTTGGGGTCCCGGACATTCTGGAAGCCGTGATCAAAATGGGCATGGGAAAAATCCACGTCGTCCCGACCGAAGCCGATTGGATGGGCGTCACCCATCCCGACGATGCCCCCTCCGTCCGTCAAGGCCTGCTGAACCTCGATTACCCCTCCCCCCTTTGGTCCTGATGCATTCCTCTCCTCACCTGACATCTTGCATCTAGAATCCCGCTCTCATCTCCCTCCTTCGCACTTCTTATTAGATTGCCACATTTAGCAGGGTCGGTTCCATTACGTCCATAATTGGTTGAATGAGGGTTCTACTCACATCACATGGATCCACTGGAGATATTTATCCTAAGATCCGGCTTGGCAAAGCCCTGGTTGACGCAGGGCATGAGGTCCGCTACGCCACCTCGCCTTTTTTTCGTGAAGATATCGAACGGGCCGGGATCCACTTTGTGAACCTCCCCCCGGACTGGGATCTCCAGGGGTTTGCCGAGGCTATGCGGGACCTCACCCATGCCAAAAACAATGTAGAACTCCTCAAAATTATATACGAGGAATCCTGCCCCTACCTGGATGACATTCTCGCCATCCTCTCAGAGGAGGTGGAAGCTTGTGATGTATTCGTTTCCAGTTATCTCTTTGCGCATCTCGGTTGCCTCGCCGAAAAGTACAATAAGCCATTCTGCATTGTTACTTTCGCGCATCATGCAATTCCTTCGCCCTACTATCCACCGGAACCGTTTCCCCGTCTGCGATTTCTCCCCCCCCCCTTACACTCCCTCTATGCTATGGGACTTTGGGGCATCGCTGATCGCGTGGTCGTCTACATGATTAATTCTGTCGTCGGCCCCATCCTTGAACGAAACGGACTCCCCAGGGCAACCAGCTTCTTTTTCAATCCGAATTTTCTCTCGCTCATAGCCGTGTCTCCGGGGGTCATGCGACCCAAGAAAATATCCGATTCGCACAATCTCCAATTCTGCGGATACCTCCGCTGGCAGGCTCCGGAAGATCCTGATTTGCAGATTGAACTGGAGTCCTTTACCCGCGGAGAGAGCGTTCCGGTTCTTACCTTTGGCTCCGTTACCTTCGAAGAAACGCGCAAAATCATGCACCGCTTTTTGACCAACTGGCCGATTGGCAAAAAGATCATCGTCCAATCCGGATGGGCCGGATTAGGTGTGGAAAAACCCAGGCCGGAAATCAAAGTCATCGGCCGCGTCTCTCACGATCAACTCTTTAAAATGGCCTCGGTAGTCATCCACCACGGTGGGGCCGGAACCACAGCCTCGGTACTCCATGCCGGCGTGCCCCAAATCGTGATTCCTCACATCGCTGACCAGTTCTTCTTCGCCAGTGAGGTCGAACGCCTAGGCGTAGGTGTTGAACTTAAGCGCAAAAAATGGCCGGAAAACCTACCGTCGGTTCTCCGAAAAGTTGAAAAAAATCTTAGGATTGGTAAGCGCGCCCAGGAGGTTGGCGAAATCCTCGAATCTGAGGACGGACCGGCAAATGCCATCCGGGCACTGGAAAACCTGGCAAACGGCATTACCGTTCCTGTATGAACCGCGCCGCATCGCCGAATTCGATTATTCAACACTCCAGGTCTAGATGCTTCCGATTCGGAAGCCATGTGGTCCTGCTATGGTTCATTTGCTATCCCTCATTTTCCCTTTCAGCCGAACCTCAGCCCGCCTTTAGGCATCCGGAAAACCCTGCTCAACTCAAGTTTCCTCGAGCCCACGCAAGTCACCCGGAATTCCGGATCGAGTGGTGGTACATCACAGGTCACCTCTATTCCGAAACCGGTCGGCGCTTCGGATTGCAAATCACCTTTTTCCGGAATGCAGGAAAACCCCAGGCGGAAGACTCCGATTTTGGCTCCACCCAGATCTTCCTCGCCCACATGGCGGTCACAGATTTGGAGACGGGAGCGTTTTACCATCAGGAGCGCCTAAATCGTGAAGGGTGGAATGCCGGGGCCTCCACAGAAAGCATGGACCTTTACAATGGCAACTGGACCCTCCGGGCTACCGAATTCAATGACCGGGGAGATCCTACTTCTATCCGGGTCAACGGGTCAATCCACACCGACGTCTCCTTTGAACTTGCTTTCCAGCCCACCAAGGGGCGTGTCCTTTTTGGAAACAACGGGTATTCCCAAAAGGGGCCCAACCCTAATGCGGCGAGCTATTACATCACCTTCCCTCGGCTGCAGGTAGAGGGCAAGCTCTCCTTACCTGGCGGGTCCTTTGCCGTGACCGGCCAGGCCTGGATGGACCATGAAATCAGCAGCAATCAGCTGAGTGATGAACAGGTCGGCTGGGACTGGGTCCAGATGCAGCTCTTTGATGGGACCGAAGTCATGGCCTACCGGCTTCGCCGAAAGGACGGGTCCACCGATCCCTACTCCTTTTTCAATTGGATCGATAAAACGGGAGGCATAACCACCGTTAGCCCAGACGCCTTTGAGTGGATCCCGAACGGATACTGGCAAAGTCCCAATACCGGGGGGAGCTATCCCATCCGCCCTATCCTGAAGGCCAAGCACCCCGTAACCGGGAAAACTCACACCTACTATGTAATCCCACGCCAGGAAGAGCAGGAACTCGAGGGCAACCTGGGGGGAATCAGCTACTGGGAAGGCGCTCTCGATATCCAAAATGAGGTCGGAGAAGTTATCGGCGTCGGGTACCTCGAACTCACTGGATACGCCCAGGACCTCTCCACCCGCCTCTAATCCCGCACCCCGTATCTCGTATCCCGCATCCCGCATCCCGCATCCCGCATCCCGCATCCCGCACCCCGTATCCCATCTGGACAAAGCCACAATCCTATGTATGGTGGACCATGACGACAGACAGAAAAGTACTTTGGCTTCCAGGGGCAACCGGCGGCATTGGCCGCGCCCTCATCGAACACCTCCACCCCAACGATTGGACCATAGCCGCCTCTTCCCGTGACCAGGGACGGTGTGCAGATCTGGAAGCAGCTTATCCCCATGTAGTCGGATTCACCATGGATGCCCGAAACCCGGAGCAGGTCGGCATGACCGCAGCAGCCATCCTCGATAAACTCGGCAAGATCGACGCCTTAGCCCACCTCGTGGGGTCGTTTATGCTCAAGGGAGCTCACCAGTTAAAGGACGACGATTGGGCAGATACGATCGATATTAACCTGAACAGTGCCTTTTACACCCTCCGCGCTGTCATTCCATCCATGCAACGCAACAAGGCGGGTTCGGTCGTTTTGATGAGTTCCGTGGCCGCGCAAACCGGCCTCCCCTCCCATGAGGCCATCGCAGCAGCCAAAGGAGGAATTTCTTCCCTGGTCAGGTCAGCCGCGGCCACCTACGCCACCCGCAATATCCGGATCAACGCCATCGCCCCCGGGCTCACCGAAACTCCGCTCAGTGCCCCGCTCTTAGCCAACCAAACCTCCCGTCAGATCTCAGAAAAGATGCACCCCCTCAACCGCGTTGGTCAACCCGAGCAAGTTGCCTCTGCTATCGCCTGGCTCCTGTCAGACCACGCCGATTGGACCACCGGTCAAATCCTCGCTTTAGATGGCGGTCTCTCCACCCTCCACCAGCGACCGAAGGCATAGTGAATTTGAGCAGATAACCGGAGGATTCAGAAAACAGCATCCTCCTCCCCTTCGCCTCCATCCCCCATTCCTTCCCACAGACTCGGGTAGGACAACTTGGACCACCGGCCCCCCATAAAGAAGGGCCCGGCGAAAACCCCTTAACGCCGGGCCCTACTTGAGTGTATCATCTCAAAAAAAAAGAGATTATACTTAACCCCACTAAACTGTGGTAAATCGCTAAGCGAAATACAGGTCTACAAAAAGCAACAGACATGCCAATCGGCGCGACCCTTTAAATTATTTTGGGATAATCTCCAGATTTGCCTTCTTCGGGGTTCTCGTCCTTACTCCGGATACAGGACTGCAATGATCCTACCACTTCCCAAACAAATTGATATTCAATCTCTTGGAGATCGATCTATCCCTGAAATAAGATGGGGAGAGGATCTCATTCGCAGCCTCCCAAGCGCAGCCCTTCAGTTTCTGGATCAACAGAGACTCCCTCCCGGATCTGGTAAAAAATGGACAGAATGGGTGGTAAAATTCCAGCCGGCCTCCCCGATCGCGCCCATTCCCAACCAGGGCTACGAGTTACAGTGGGGAGAGGGAGAGATCATCCTCACGGCGAAAAACGAGCAGCCGGGAATCTTTTATGGCTGCATCAGTATCCTGCAATGGGCAACCGGGCCCGGCAACACGGTCATGCTCCAGCAGGTACGCGACTTTCCCAGCTTGGAGAGCCGGGGTCTCATGATCGATATCAGCCGGTGCAAAGTTCCGACCATGAAATCTCTCAAGGCTCTAATCGACGAGATGGCCTGGTTGAAGATGAATCAGCTTCAACTCTACACCGAGCACACCTTCGCTTTTAAAAAGCACGAAACGGTCTGGAAAGGCGCATCACCCCTGACTCGAGAGGACATTCAGGAACTCGATGCCTATTGTCGTGCCCGATACATTGAACTGGTCCCCAATTTCAATTCCTTTGGGCATTTGGAGCGATGGTTGAAACACCCGGCTTATCAGCACTTGGCCGAACATCCCGAGCCCTTCACCAATCAGTACGGTACCTATTACCCGAATGGAGCAACCTTGAAACCCAATCAGGACAGCTTGGATTTCCTCGATGAACTCTACGCGGAAATGTTACCCAATTTTTCCAGTCCCCAACTTAACATTGGTGGCGACGAGACCTGGGAACTGGGCAGGGGCTGGAGTAAACCCATGGCCGACAAAATCGGAAAGCATCAGGTTTACCTTAACTTCCTCAACCAGATATGCGACCTCGCTCGCTCGCACGGCAAACACCCTCAATTCTGGGGTGACATCCTCCTGGAAAAACCCGAGTTAACCTCCAGCCTTTCACCTGAAACCTCGTGCCTGGTCTGGGGTTACGAAGCAGAGCATCCCTTCGAAATCCAGGCAGGGGTCTTCGCCAACCTGGACCGCTCCTTCACCTTGGTCCCCGGGACATCTTCCTGGCGTAGCCTCGGCGGACGCTTCACCAACATGAAGACCAATATTGAGAGCGCCGTAGACGTAGCGGTAGCATGCAAAGCCCGGGGCGTTCTGCTGACGGATTGGGGGGATTGCGGACACCACCAACCGTGGACCTTTTCCTGGATTCCGCTCATTTGGTCCGCCTGCCTGTCCTGGAACCATCACACCGATGGTTTCTTCCACATGGAAAATGTCTTTTCATTTGCCAATCAACGCATCTTTAACGACTCCTCCAACACCGTTGCCCAAACCCTGAAAGCCTTGGGAGAAATTCCCGACACTTTTTCCACCAAACCCCATAATGCCTCGCCCATCTTCCAGCTTTGTTTTGGAGGTCAGGATCAGATTCTCACAATTCGGACCCAGGGTTCCAGAAATGAACTACTCGCCGCTTGGGAACGCCTCGGAGCCGCCACACGCAATCTTGCTTGCAACGACCAACTCTTGCTCCAGGAAATACAGTTCATCGAGAATTTGATGAAGGTCGGACTCCTGCGCGGCCTCAAACAACCTTACCAGGATGCATGGGAAGCCGCTCACGCAGCCTACCCGAATATTTGGCTTGCTCGGAATCGACCCGGTGGACTTGAAGAATCCATGGGCTACCTCATGGCAATCCAACCGGACGGATAGTCCCACCCCTACCAGCCTTGTCCCCCAGACAAATTCCTGAGTTACAATAGCTTTGCGCCGGGACCCGCCTTCACCATCAGGGGCTCTATCTGCCGTCCGGAAAACGCAGCATAGGCCGATCGGATCTTGGCAGCACCGGCCTCCCCGAATTCAGGAGTCGTCATAGCGAGAACAGCCCCGCCAAAGCCTCCACCTGTGAGCCGAGCCCCGTAGACCCCCTCTGCCCGTTCCAGGGTGTCTACCAGGAAATCCAGATCTTCTGTCGAATTCTCGAAAAGATGCTGGGAACTTCGATGCGATTGAAACAACAAGGACCCAATTGCCTCTTGCTGGACTGCTCCCTTTTCCAACAGCCTGATAGTTTCACGCACCCGAGCATTTTCTTCAATTATATGAGTGGCTCGTTTTAAAGCCACCGGCTCGAGGAGACCTTTGTGAGGTTCAAAGGCAGCCGGGCTTAAATCGCAAAGACCGGCGATACCGGGCTCCACCGTTCTTAACACATCCCGGGCGCCCATGCACTCGGCGTTGCGATCTGCATAAAACGAATCAATCAAAGCGTGCTTATGGGCCGTATTGAAGACCCAGAATTGGTAATCTCCCTGAAACCGAACCCCTTTGGCCAGCTCCGCCTTACAATCAATGGATACCAGGTGATCCGCATCCCCAAAGATCACCACCGTCTGATCCAGAATCCCGCAGGGCATCCCGACAAACTCTCGCTCGGCCCGCCACCCCGTTCGCATCAAGGCGTACTTGTCCTCAAAGACAAACCCATACAACTTACCAAGCGCCAGAGCAGAAGCTGTTTCCAGTGCCGCCGAACTACTCAGCCCGGAGCCTTCAGGTAAGTCGCTCCAGATCCCGATGTTAAATCCCTTTTGGGGGCGCATCCCATTTTGTATCATTATTTTTAATACACCCAGGGGATAATTCACCCAGCTCACCGGCGAATCCCCCGGCAGCGGCTCCAGACCATCCAGCTCAACTTCGACAATGGGATGGTCCTTTCCCGTGCTCGCTAACCCGATCATTTGATCTTTCCGTGGGGTCATCATAACAATGATTCCCCGGTCAATCGTCGACCCCAGCACCATCCCCAAATTATAATCTGTATGGTTTCCCAAAAATTCGACCCGTCCGGGAGCCCAAGCCATCACACTCGGTGCCGCTTGGAAAGTGGTTTCATACCAGGACTTCAATTCCTCAAGTTTAGCATTCATCTCCTCAATGATGTAGGAGACGGTTTCCCAATCGACAAGGTTTGTTTACCTCCTTTCCTCCACCTCACTCAAACGGAAGTCAAAACCAACCAAAAAAACCCGCGGCTCACACCGCGGGTTTTAATATTAAATCGCTAACTGGTAAAATTAGACGATCGCCTTCAAGCCGGCACCGGCTTTGAACTTCACAGCCTTGGAAGCTTTGATTTTCATCTTTTCCTTGGTCTGCGGGTTGATGCCCGTCCGAGCGGAACGCTTCACAACGGAGAAGGTGCCAAATCCGATCAATTGAACGGCTTTGTCCTTCTTGATTCCGGCTTTAATACCATCGATGACGGCATCAACAGCACGTTCAGCGGCGGCTTTGGAGGTTTCTTTGCCCAGGCTCTTCTGGACAGCCAATACCAATTCAGCTTTGTTCATAAGGTTACTCTTTTTTTGAGGGTTTATACGATCAAGATTGATTGATCGTGTGTTTATCTTTGATGAATCTTTACCTAACGGGTCAATCCTTAAGAACGCTATTTTCCTTTTTTTTTGTTTTTTTAACAACGCTCCAGCCCCTTCATAGGGCGATTTACAGCGAATTGCACAGCTCAACGCCTCTTTTCATAGGAAATCCAGCCGATCACCCGGATCAACCCCCCTCTATTAGACGGATTCGGAATACCTCAAGATCCAGTTTCCGGAACCAATCGGAAATCTGTTCCACCCACGATCAAGGCTTGGAATTCCTCGGAGTATCTCAACTTCATCTGAGCCAATACCCGGATCTTTCCATCCCGTTCAACCACCGACCTTACCTCTCCGGCCCTAGCTCCATTTCCAAGTAGAACCGACTCTTTGTGCAGGGAATCGGCGACCTCCTGATTGAAACCACTAGACACCGATTCCAAGCCAAACAACCCCTTTAAACTACGTCCTCCTGCATGCAGCTTGGCCATAACTTCTTGCCCGAGAAAACACCCTTTATCAAAGCTCACGGCGTCTGCTTCCAATCCTAAATCAAACGGCGTATCCCGGTCGCTTACATCTTGAGGAATCAAAGGAATACCCGCACCAATCCGTTCCCATTCCAAAAAGCCCGCATCCATTTCCACCAAAGGAATGGCGCGCGCACGCGTGTGGCCGATCAAGGATTCAATACAGGCTTCTACTGCCGTCTCCTCTCCAAGCCAGTCGTAAGCGTGCCTTCCTCTACGGCCTTCCGATATCCCGTATCCTGGATCCCGGATCCCGGATTCCACATCCCGCATCACAGTTCCAACTCCCCCCAACACGGTCACACCCGCCAGATTGTTAATCGGATCCACCTCCACCTCATCCGCAATAATATGCCGCTCGATGAGATGCTGCAGCAGCTCTGCAGGGGTAGAGTAGGAAAAAACCAAATAAGCATCCACACCTGTTCGGAGAATAAAACTGTCCCCCTCGACTTTCCCTCGTTCATTCAGCCAGAGCGTATATACACCTGCCTCATCCGAACCATGGCGAAGCGGGGATAAGTCCCGGCTCACCTGGCTCTGCAAATAGGTGAACGCATCCTCGCCCCATACGCGAAAGCATCCCGCCGGTTTCCAGATCACATAAACTGATTGCCCGTTTATCACTCGAACAGAAGGACGCGAAGAGCGCAAAGAAGTCAAATGATGACTTTACTCTCCCAACGCAGAATCAAAAAAAGGGAGATTCCACGCCCTCTGCGATCCTCTGTATGATGAAGAAAATTACAATTTCACTCGCACTTCGTTTTCTCCGTTTCCTCTTGTAAAATCCAATCTCCCTCCCCTAAATCCACACTTTTGTCTAACCCCCCTCCCAAGTGCGCCAAGTATCCGACATCAATGTAACGGCCACCGTCGAGCTGCCCTCGCCGGTCCAGCTCAGAGCGAAAATCCAGAAAGACTCTAAGCAACGCGAGTTCATCGCATCCCAACGCGAGGCCATCCATAAGATTATTTTTGGAGATGACAAACGCCTGCTTCTGGTCGTCGGCCCCTGCTCCATTCATGATGTAGCAGCCGGTTACGAGTATGCCCAGCGACTCAAAGCGCTCTCGGACAAAGTGTCCGACCGACTCCTCCTCGTCATGCGGGTATATTTTGAAAAACCCCGCACCACCACGGGATGGAAGGGACTTATCATGGACCCCGAGCTCGATGGCACGGCCAACATTCCCGGGGGCCTGGAAATCGGACGGAAATTTTTAAGCGACATCATCGATCTGGGCCTGCCCACGGCAACCGAGCTGCTGGACCCCATCACTCCACAGTATATTGCGGATCTCATCTGTTGGTCAGCAATCGGGGCGCGCACTGCCGAATCCCAAACCCACCGGCAGATGGCCTCCGGCCTTTCCATGCCCCTTGGGTTCAAAAACGGAACCGGGGGTAATCTGCAGATCGCGATTAACGGGGTGAAAGCAGCCAGTCAGCCACAAACCTTCCTGGGCATTACCCAGGATGGGAAAGCCGCCTCCATCTCCACCCGAGGTAACCCGAACTGCCATATTATTCTGCGTGGAGGTTCAGATGGCCCCAACTATTCGCCCGATCACATCGCCAAAGCCAAAGCCCTTCTGGATAAAGAGGGATTGATCCCTGCCTTAATGATGGACTGCAGCCACGCCAATAGTAGCAAGGACCCCTCCCGCCAGCCTGCCGTATGGGGGGAAATCATGGACCAGGTCCTTGCCGGCGAAGAAACGATCATCGGAGGCATGCTCGAGAGTAACCTCGAGGCTGGTAAGCAGATCTTTCCTCAGCCCCTCCACAATCTCAAATACGGACAATCCATTACGGACGGCTGTATCGATTGGGCCGCTACGGAAGAGCTCATCCTCAAGACCTATGACGCTCTGGAACCACGCCTGAAGGCATAAGACAGGAAATCTCTCTACCCGAAATCCTAAGCACCCAAGGAAATCCTGAACCCTTGTATAAACCTCATCATTGTGATGAACCGGAGGCAGCGGGGAAAGATACTTCCTCAATCTTATTCTGCAGTTTTCAGAACCAAGTGTTCAGTTTTCAGACCACCCATACCTGCATCGCTCTGTGCCTTTGTGACTCCGGAACAAATTCTCTACTTTTCAATCGATTTCAGCGCCCGTTAGTGGTTAGTTAAAAATACCTCTCCCACCCCTCACATTTCCTTGACCACGATTGTTATTTCTTAATTAGTGGCATTCGAAATACTTAACTGACCACCACCTTTTATAAGGATATCTAAAAATGAAAGACCCTATTCGTGTTGCTGTAACGGGGGCTGCCGGCCAGATCGGTTATGCTCTATTATTCCGGATCGCCAGTGGCGCTCTTTTTGGCAAGGACCAACCGGTCGCTTTAAATTTAATTGAAATAGAGCCCGCCCTGGATGCCCTCAAGGGCGTGGTCATGGAGTTAGACGATTGCGCCTTTCCCCTGCTGACTGATATCGTGGCAACGGCTGATCTCAACGAAGGCTTTAAGGACGTCAACTGGGCGCTCCTCGTCGGATCCGTACCCCGTAAAGCCGGGATGGAACGCGGTGACCTGATCGGTATCAATGGGAAAATTTTCACCGGCCAGGGAGAAGCGATCGCTAAAAATGCAGCCGCCGACGTGCGCGTCCTCGTCGTAGGGAACCCCTGCAATACCAATGCCCTGATCGCCATGAAGAATGCGTCCGGTGTTCCCGAGAACCGCTTCTTCGCTATGACTCGCCTGGACGAAAACCGCGCCAAATCCCAGCTCGCTGCCAAAGCAGGCGTCCATGTTTCCCAGGTGTCCAATGTGGCGATCTTCGGGAACCACAGCGCAACCCAATTCCCCGACTTTTATAATGCCAAGATCGATGGCAAAGCAGCTACAGAGGTCATCACCGACGAGGACTGGCTGAAGGACACCTTTGTCCCCACCGTTGCCAAGCGCGGTGCAGCCATCATCCAGGCTCGGGGAGCCTCCTCCGCCGCCTCTGCCGCCAACGCGGCCATCGATACCGTGGTCAGTCTGACTACCCCCACCCCTGAAGGGGACTGGACCAGTGTCGGCGTGGTCTCCGATGGCTCCTACGGCACCGAAGCCGGGTTGATCTATTCCTTCCCCGTCCGTTCCGACGGAGAAAATTGGGAAATCGTTCAAGGCCTCGAGCAAAACGAATATGGCACCGAGATGATCGCCAAAAACCTGGCTGAACTTCAGGAAGAACGTGACTTCGTCAAGGATCTCATGCCCGGCTAGGGAGAGCTTTCCTCAAACATCTTTTCTAGACCTAAAGGGGGACCCGAACGGGTGCCCCTTTTTTTATGAGGGGATACTTCCGGTATCCAACATCTCATACCCGGTTTCCCGTCTACGGCGCTGTATAATCGTCCACCTCAAAACCCTGCATCGTATACTGCACTGGTATATCCGCCCGGCCATCAACCAGGAACAGATCCACCTTCGCATTTTCGACCGCGAGCTTCCCTTCCACCAAAACGGGCTGAAATCGCGTGCGGACTTTTACGGGCCGATCCATTTTCACATAAACGATCTGGTTCGGAGGAGGCGGTGGCGTATGGATACAGGCCCCCACCCAGGGAACCAGCAGGAATTCACTCGTATCCCCCTCGAGAATGTCCAGGGGCAGCAGATATCCGGGCATCTTGAGCTGCATTCCATCCAGCTGTTCATTCACCAAGTAGGCCGCCCGACGACGCTTTTCACGGATCTCGTCCCGCAGCGATAAAATCCAGTCAATATCCACACCTTCGGCTTCGAGTAAATCCACTGCGGCGATGTACTCCTTCATCATCTCCTCGCTAAAATCAGTCTTACCCAAGTCCCGAAGCCCGCGGATACGGGCTACAATCCCGAGATAATAAAGCTGATCTTCAGTCAGGTCCGCGTAGGGATCGTCAAACTCCATTCCCGGAGCCAGATCGTCCCACCCAATTTCCATGACCGGCATATCGGACGGCATCCCGTCAATCGCATAGGCCACAGAGACAAGGAGTAACAGGAAACTGAATACAAACTTCATACAAGACTGACCACTAATCTTCACTCATGGATGTAACCATAAAAAATATCTCAGTATGCTTGGACACCAAACCTATTTGAATGTTTTTTGAACTTTAGTGAAGTTTTAGTGTAGTTAGTGGTTAAGAATCCTCGTGCCCCCAAGGTGAACCCAATTATTTCCATTTCCGACCTCCAGTTCCGCTACCACCCCGACAGCGAGCTAATCCTGAACATCGATTCCCTCGTCGTACAGCCCGGTCAATCCCTCTTCATCCAAGGCCCCAGCGGCAGTGGCAAAACCACCCTCCTCAACCTCCTCGCCGGTGTCCTTGTCCCCGTTCAAGGGGAAATTTCCCTCCTCAGCACCCAGCTCTCAACGCTTTCCGCCTCTGAGCGCGATGCCTTCCGCTCAAACCACATCGGCTTCATCTTTCAACTCTTCAACCTCATTCCCTACCTTTCGGTCATCGAAAACGTCACCCTCCCCTGCCAGTTTTCCCAAAGGCGAGCAGGTCGAACCCAATCCAGAACAGAATCTCAATCGAAATCCAAAGCCCTCCCCCAGCGCGAGGCTATCCGTATCCTCACCCACCTGGAGATGGAGCCCTTCATCCACAGATCCGTCACCGAGCTCTCCGTCGGCCAGCAGCAGCGCGTCGCCGCCGCCCGAGCCCTTATCGGAAGCCCGGAACTGATCATTGCGGATGAACCCACCTCCAGCCTCGACGCCCACCAGCGCGACCGCTTTATCGAGCTGCTCTTTGGAGAAATCCGTCAAACCGGCAGCACCCTCATCTTTGTGAGCCATGATGCAGCCCTCGCCAAGCACTTCGACCAGGTTGTGAACATCAACGAACTCAACCGAGATTCTGCCCTTAAATCCCAATGACCACGAATAAAAATACCCAAAGAAATCCGAAGTCCGAAGGTCCAAGACACTTAAGGCCCACTGAGGGTTTGTCACTAGGGCTTCCTTGGGCATTAGGGAATTTGGGTGTTTCGTCATTTTAAGAATGCGCACTCTCCTCCAGCTCGCCCTTAAAAGCCTCCTCAACCGAAAGTTCACCCTCGGGTTGACCTGGCTATCCATTGGACTGTCGGTCATGCTCCTCCTCGGGGTCGAACGCCTGCGGTCGGAAGCACGGGAAAGCTTTGCCTCCACCGCCTCTGGAACTGATCTCATCGTGGGCGCCCGCGGGAGCCCTACACAGATCCTCCTCTTTTCAGTGTTTAACCTGGGATTCCCCACCAAAAATATCGATTTCAATACCTACGTCGAATTGGCCCAACTCGACGCCACAGACTGGGTCATTCCCCTTGCGATGGGTGATTCTCATCGCGGATATCGAGTGGTGGGTACCGCGACCCATTATTTTGAGCATTTCCGAATCCGGAATCGTGAGCCGTTAATCTTTAATCAAGGCTCCGCCTTTGGCCTCGACCAAACTTTCGACGCCGTCATTGGAGCCGAAGTCGCTCGAAAGCTAAACTATTCGATCGGTTCCGAAATTATAGTGGCCCATGGCACCGGAGATATCAGTTTTATCGAGCACGATGAACACCCATTCACCGTTACCGGAATCCTGGAACCCACGGGTACTCCGGTCGATCAGCTCATTCTCGTCCCGCTGGACGGTATCGCTGAAATGCATCACGGCTTCTATGGCGAAGACGATCACGGGCACCACCACCATCATCACGGGCATGACCACGCCCACGATCCTTTGACAGGTGTTTTAGATGGACATAACGGGAATACGGGAGAGGTCTCGTTGTCCGCCCTGTTGATCGGACTGGAAAACCGGGCGGCCGCTCTCTCTGTGCAGCGCTACATCAACGAGTTCCCGGATGAAGCCCTCACCGCCGTCCTTCCGGGCTTAGCGCTTCAGGACCTCTGGTCCATTCTCGGTGTCATCGAAAATACGCTCCTGCTCATTACCGGCTTCGTCGTGATCGTTGGCCTATTCGGCATGCTTACCACGCTCCTCACCAGCCTCAATGAGCGGCGCCGGGAGATGGCCATCCTCCGCTCGGTCGGCGCACGCCCGTCCACCATCTTTTCCCTGCTGGTCGGTGAAGCATGCATCATCACGGTAGCGGGCAATGCGCTCGGCTTGGCCCTTCTCTACCTCGGCCTGATGATGGGTCAGCCTATCTTACAAAGCCACATGGGCATCTATCTCCACCTCGGTCTACCGTCGGCGCATGAATGGGGGCTCATCGGGTTGATCACACTCCTCGGGCTGGGTATCGGCATTATACCCGCCTGGCGGATCTACCGCCTATCCCTCGCCGACGGAGTCACGCCGAAACTCTAAGGCACAGTGAGATAGCGAACCACTGAAACACACGAAAGGCGGCTGACCTCTGAGAGAAATTATTGAGCACCCCTTGAGTGCCCTTGAGGGGTTATCAATATCCTCCTTCATTTTATATTCTCCCGCTTGAAACGGTTCCGCTGATAACTGGCCTAATTTGCTATTTTTTATTCTTAGTGGCATGGTTGTGGTTTGCTTTCCCAGAAATCTGCCATGAAAACCTTCACGCGATTCCTCATTCTTACATACACATTCACCCTCGGTCCGATGTTAGTCGGCCAGTGGTCGCCTCCCGCCCCGGAACCCGATGAGTTCGACTGGATTCAGCTCAACTCCGGCGAGTGGCTCAAAGGTGAAATCCGCACGATGTACGATGAAACCATGGACTTCGATAGCGATGAACTGGGTGACCTTTCCCTTGACTTCGGAGACATCAAAGTCATTCGGACCGGAGGGGTCCAAATGGTCAATGTCGATGCAAAGGAGAAATCCTCCAGACGTGCCTTTGGCAGATTGGTTCCCCAGGGCAGTGGTGAGGTGGTCACAGGTTACGTCCGCATGGACGGGGATGAGTTTAAGATAATTCCGGAAGCAGGAGGCGGCGAAACCGTGGTCGATCGGGCCGATATCATTTCCCTCGCAGCTGGAGAACCCCGAGAGATCAACTTCTGGGATGCCAAGGCGACTTTGGGAGCAAATTATCGATCCGGGAACACCGAACAACGCGACATCAACACTCAAATACGGATCAGGCGTCGCACTTCCAGCTCTCAATTTTACTTTCAATACCTGGGCAATTTCTCGGAGGCCCAGGGGATTGAAACTGCCAATAACCACCGGGTCACTACCTACTATGACTGGTTCCTCAATCAAACCTTTTTCTGGCGCGTCGCCCAGTTGGAAGCCTTCCAGGATCCCTTCCAGAATATTGCTCAACGTTACACGATTGGCACCGGCTTTGGTTGGCATATCATGGATACCAGCAAATTCACCTGGGATGCAACGGGGGGCCCTGCCTACCAATACCTCGAATTCGATAGTGTCACTCCTCCCAATGAACAGACCCAGTCCAACCCAGCTGCCAGTCTATCGACCAACTTCGATTACGAAGTCTCCGGTAAGGTGGACCTCATCGGAGTTTATTCCCTGATCTATGCGGGAGACGACGCGGGTGGATATAATTTCATCGCCCAGACTACTCTGGAAACGGAGCTTCTCAGCTGGTTGGATTTTGATATCTCCTATATCTGGGATTACCGGAGCGACCCTATTCCCGACAGCAGCGGAGCCGTTCCGGAAAAGAGTGACAGCCAGCTGATTTTCAGCCTCGGCATGGATTTGTAGCGAGCGGAGCTTGCGGTTCAGGATGTAAGATTCGGGATTCGAGGTGCAGGGGGCGCGCGCGGCGCGTCCGTCATGGCTTCGGCGAAGGCGGATCCCGCAACTTGCACCTGCAACCTGCGTACTCTACTTTGTCTCTAAACTCAAAGCTCCTATGACCCTGCCTACCTTCCTGCAATCTGTCACATTCCTGTCCGCCGTAGCCTTGCGCGTAGGCGCGATCACTTTCACCTTCACGTTCACTTCCGCCACACGAGCCCAAATCCCCGACGACGGCAAAGCTGGGTGGACTCCTCCAATCCCTGAGGTGGACGAATGGGATTGGATTCAAATGGATTCCGGGGAATGGCTCAAAGGCGAGATCCGGACGATGTACAACAACCAACTGGATTTCGAAAGTGATGAGTTCGACGAGATGATTTTGGATTTCCGGGATATTGCCTTTATTCGGAGCGGTGATGTTCAGATGGTCAATATGACCAATCGAAACCGGAGGGACGCGTCGGGCCCTTTCCGGTTACTGAGTAGCCTCCGAGCCGTGACAGACGAAGAAGTAGTCACCGGCTTCCTGCGCATTGAAGATGGGCAGGCTCGTGTTATCCCGGAAGACGGAAGTGAGGAACGTGTCTTTCCCAAAGATGATATAATCTCCTTTGCCGCTGGAGAACCCCGAGAGATCAATTTCTGGTCGGCGAAAGTCACCTTGGGATCCAATGCTCGCCAGGGGAATGTGAACCAGGGGGATCTCAGCACGCGGGCCACGATCCGACGACGAACACCCAACTCCCAATTCTATTTTCAATATATCGGAACCTTTTCTCAAACAGAGGATGTCCAAACGGCCAACAACCACCGGGTCACCACCTACTACGACTGGTTTCTGTCCCGGGATTTCTTCTGGCGGATCGCCAACGCGGAGTACTATAAGGATCCATTTCAGAATATTGAAGCTCGGGGAACAATGGGGACGAGTTTCGGTTGGCACATCAAGGACACGGATCGCTTCGAGTGGGATGTGGCCGGGGGTCCCGCCATTCAATACCTGGTTTCCGAAAACGTGGAGCCTGGACAGGAAAAGGAGCAAACCAATCCAGCTATCACCCTGAGCACAAACTTTGATTGGGAGTTAACCCGCCGTATCGACCTCGTGGGCAATTACTCGGTCCTTTACGCAGGGGAAACCGCGGGGGGGTATATCTTTCACTCTGATACCACCTTTGAAACCGAACTCTCCAGCTGGCTCGACCTGGATGTGTCGTTCATCCTCGACTATACCACCAACCCGGTTGCTACCAATGCCGGCACGCCGGAAAATGCGGATTTCCAAGTGATTACGAGCCTGGGAATTGATTTGTAAGGAACGGAGCTCGTGAACCGGGATTTCAGGGATTGGAAATACAGGAAAGACGCCGTTGAGGGGCTCTCCACTGCAATGGGGAGGAGCGCCTTCACGTCACTGCCAAAATCAGGATCAATCACTTGCAAGGGACTCATATTGTCGCGGACCAGGTCATCTTCCGAAACTCAAGATGATTACATGCCGCAAGCTGTCCCCTGTATCAGCTTAGGCATCGTTACCAATGGCACCTAAAACGCTTCCCCCACACTCAGGTAGTAGATGCCCTCATCCTTTCCCCACGCATAATCCAGGCGGAGACTCACTTTATACCTCTCAGACAACACGTAGCGGAGCCCCAAACCGCCCGCAGGGAGCAGGTTATCTCCCGGACGGGTTGAAATGCCATCGCGGATCTGGCGGTCACCATTGACAATTTCCCGAAATCCGGAAATCGGGCCATAGACCTCTCCCACTCCAACAAAGCCGGCCAGGTAAACCTTCTTCATCAATTTAAAGCGATACTCTGTCTGGATGGCATACATCGACCTATCGATGTAGCGCCCCGGAGTATACCCCCGCAAGTCGGCTCCTGTCCCAAAAATACTCAAGAGATAAAAAGGAGGACTGCCATTTACGGTTTTGTAGTAAGCCCGGGAAGCCAGGACATCCGCTTCCCGGAAGGGATGATAGTAGTTCGCGAATAACTCGTAGATTTCGGTATCAAAATCACTCCCTATTGCCTCGTTATAACTCGTGTAAGTTAATTCAGCGTTCCAGCCCTGACGTGGAAAATTTTGATCATCCCGGGTATCATAGGTAAGGGGAATTTTTATCCCTGACGCCCAATTATCTGTATTCAAAATATAGTTACGGTCCAGATCCTGAATGCCGGAGTCATTATCGCCGAAACGGGCAAAGGTATTAGCCCGAAACCCGATCCACCTCGCCCCCAAAAACACATTATCCCAAACCGCATACTTGGCGCCCACCAAAGCGAGACCTCCACGCTGTTTCACGTCTATGAATTCGCCTTGCTCCGGATTCGAGTAAATCCGGTAGTTCACATCCATATACCCGCCTGCTGCCGTAATGCGTATTTTGTCCTCCTTAAGATACAATTGAGAACCCGCAGCTAGGGCTTTACTTCCATTTTCAGAGACAAAAACCCCTCCTCCCACAATGGAGGGAGGTGATTTTGCATCATCTTTATTCGGCTGAAAAAAATAACCGGTTCCCAACAGGACACTCCACCCCAACACCGGGCTTCGGCTGGGTATCGGTACCACCAGTAGACCATCCGGCCACCAGGAAAGCACCTGGGTCTTGAGTTTCGTGTTAGGGTCAACCTCTCCCGCGGAGATGACTCCAAACGGACTGTCAATATCTACTTCCGGCAGGGCCTCCCTCCTCTCCTCCGCCCTCAAATCATTCTCCTGCGCGGCAGCTACAGGAACCAGGAGCCCAAAGAGCAGGAGATTTAAGAATGCCTTCATCGTTATAACCCAACCACGGAACACGCAAATCTGCTCGGAAAGATCAAATCGCAAATTCCAGGATCTATCGACCCATCCCTGGCAAAAGAAGAAATCATCAACTCCCGAGTCATCGGAAAACAAACCGCCAGGTATTTAAATTCAGGCAAATTGACCAGCCAAGAGGAATTTTAGAGAGACTGGATTATCTTATCAAGACACCCCTCAGCTCAACATGACAAACTACAATGTAAAACCCCATATCTCCCTTGGCATAGTTGCCCTCCTCGCGGCAAACCCGCTTTCCGCCGCTATCATTATCAACGAAGTATCCCCAACCAGCGATCGCATTGAACTCCACAACAATGGAAGCACGGCGGTGGATATCTCCAACTGGCAATTCTGCTCAGAGTTCCGTTACGCCCGGGTAGGCGACCAGACCGTCGTCAGCGGCGAATTGAATATTCCCGCCGGTGGATATCTGGTCTTGGAATGGCCAATCGATGACACCGCGGCGGACCTGGGTCTCTATTCCTCCAACGCCTTCAACTCCACCTCAGCTATGCAGGATTTTGTCCAGTGGGGATCAGGAAGCAACGGTCGGATTTCCGTAGCAGCCTCCAAGGGCATCTGGACCTCTGGGACCTTTGTCCCCGCCCCCACCACCGATCAATCCATCATCTTTTCAGGAGGCGGAACCGGTTCCGACTCCTGGTCCGTCACCGCAGCCCCGTCCTTCGGGGAGGCCAACGGCGGAGGTGTTTCCGAACCCTCTACCACCGGTTGGATGTTCTTTGGTTCCTACCCCTACGTCTGGTCCGATGATGAACAAAACTGGCTCTTCCTCTCTCCTATCGACGAAGGACTTTGGGTCTACAGCTTTCAGTTTCAGCAATGGACCTTTATTGACCAACCCACAGTTGCACCCAGCCAGTAAGCCACCCTCCCCATTGCACAAATTCCACGCCACCTCACCCCGCATCCCGAATCTCGCATCCCGTATCCCACAAAAAAAAGCCCGCGCCCCTCACGGGACACGGACCTCAACAGAATAACTCAGATTGATCTCTCGAAGTTAATTCCTGAAACGTCCCGGGAATGACCCGGGAGAAAAGCTGATTGTTTTGACCGGTCAGGCCATGCGCTTATCCTGCGCCGTAAGGCAGCGAGGAATCCTGCAGGAAGATCAAAACGCGGCCATCACGCATCTTCACGTAGCCCTTGGTATATTCAACCTTGGTTTCGGTATTATCCGGGCCGGTAAAGTAGTAGTGGCCCATTGCGATGGCAATATTGCCCTGGTACTTAATGGTGTGGTTATCAAAGCGAACCTTAGACCAGGGCTTTAGGGCAAAGCCCGTGTCTTCCGCATACTTTGAGTTACCAGACACAAAATAGGACAAAGCCCCTTCAAGGTCTGGACGGAATGGGGTTTCTGCCGCCAAGGTAGGCTTGAATTGAATCGCACCCAACTCAAAGGCATATGCTGACTTGGCTGCTTTTTCCGCGACTTTCGCTGCGTTGTCACCTGCTTTTCCGATGGCAACAACAGCTTCGCCCCAGCCCTTTTGTGCCGCCGCAACATCTTTGGCATTAATCTGCGGTCCAGTGGGCAGCTCGCCGCTATATTTGGCAAGGCCGTAGCCTTTTTGGCTTCCTGCGAAGGCGAATTGGGAGGCCAAAGCGGCCACCAGAATCATGGAGATTAGATATTTCATGGTTTTTGTAAGATAACGTTAAGATTTACCCTTTTTCTGTAACGTTATTTTCTGATTCCGCAAGTACCTACGATAGATTTTTCGCGAAAATTTTAGCGCATGAACCGGGGCGCGCCACGATCGGGTGAATTTGTGAACTTCCAGCTCCCGGAAGATGATCCGCTCTTCAAGGATTGGGGTGCTCAATGAATTGGCAGAGCCCCGACTGTCTCCCCACTCTTCGTATTCTCATGGAAGAGAATTACTTCCGCTTCGGCGGCCCATCCGTGGCTGATTTTTTGGCATAATCCGGCCAATCGATGGGTTTGCTGGGGTCAAAATCAGGGTTGGGAATTGCCATTTGGGCGTCCACCTCTTCCCGCCAGGCATGGAGCTTCTCTACCAGCAGTGCTACCATATCCGGTCTGGTGGCCGCCAGGTTTTGGGTCTCCCCTATGTCTTCGGCCAAATTGTAAAGTTCAACAGCCCCATCCAGATGGTATTCGATAAGGCGCCAGTCCCCACTCCGGATCGCGCTGTAAGGCCGTGCTCCTTGCGTATGGTAATGGGGATAATGCCAGAATAAATCCCGCGCCGGTAAGGCCCCATCGCCTTTGGACAGGAGCCCTGTGAGGTTGAGCCCATCCGTATCAGCCGGTTCAACTCCATTCCCTAAGGAGACGGCGGTAGAGAAGAAATCCATCGTAATGATAGGGGTATCCAGCACTATGCCGGGTTGGGTGATTCCCGGCACTCGCGCAAATCCCGGAACGCGCACCCCGCCTTCATACACGCCTCCTTTTCCATGGCGGAGCGGATGGTTATTGGTGATGCTCCCCTCGTCATGAGGGTCCAGGCCTCCGTTATCCCCTGTCAGGAAAATGGCTGTGCTGTCGGCGATTCCCAGATCTTCCAGCGCATCCAGGATTCGGCCGATATTTTCATCCAGATGATCCACCATAGCCGCGTACGTCGGGTTCGTATGGAGCATGCCCGCTTTTACTTTTCCTTCGTAGTAGGCAATCGTCTCCTTTTTCGCCTGGATGGGTGTATGGACCGTGTAATAGGGAAGATAAATGAAAAAGGGAGCTCCCTTATCCTTCCAGACCTGCATGATTTCGATCACTTCATCGGTTAACCGGTCGGTCAGATAGTCTCCCTCCACACTCGGAGGCATATTCCAGTGAACGCGGCGACCCCATTGGAAGGGGGCGAAGAAGCTCCCGGGCTGCCCCCATTGGTTGGCTCCGATATTGATATCGAATCCGTGGTGTTCAGGCCACCATTCACGGTTTTCCACCACGCTTAACTTCGGTGTCAGGTGCCACTTCCCCACACTGGCGGTTCGATAGCCCTGGGCCTTTAACAGCTCCGCCACCGTTTCTTCCTCATGGTCGAGGTATTGGGTCCAGTCAGGTTGGTTCATGGGGCGGTTTTTAAACCTCAAGGTATGTCCCGCGATCCAATCGGTTACCCGGAGACGCGCGGGATACTTCCCCGTCATCATGGCCGCCCGTGTCGGAGAACACACCGTACAAGCTGCATACGCCTGGGTAAACCGAGCCCCGGTCGCCGCCAACCGATCGATATTGGGCGTTTCATACAGGTCGCTCCCTTGAACCGCCGCATCGGCATAGCCCCAGTCATCAACCAGGATTAAAATGATGTTCATCGGTGGGGTTTCCCTCCCGAGTCCCAGGCCGGGCAGCAGGCTAATCCAAAGGCAGGTGAGGAAAAGAATCCGAAATGACATAGCTCCTACTCTGGAGAAAACTGCGGGAAAGCGCTACCGGAAAATACGGTGACGGGGAGAATGGATCGGCATCAGGCCGAAGCCCTCAGGGCAGGCCTACGGGCGCTTACCTGCTCGCTCCGCCATTGCCGCGGTGACATGCCCTTCAGTTTACGGAAGACCCGGTTGAACTGGGACAGGGATTGAAATCCCACCGCAAAGGCCGCCTCTGTGATACTGATTTTGGGATCCATGAGCAAATCGCAGACATGCTCGATCCGCACCGCATGAATATACTCCACATAGCGAAGTCCGGTAAATCCATGAAAAGCCCGACAGAAATACCCTTCACTCAAGCCACAGATCTCCGCAGCTTCCACCAGGCTGGGAGGATGTTCATATTCGCGCTGGATAAGGGAGCATATCTTCACGATAAACGTGGGTAGCGGGCGCTCGGTGTCATCCCCCTTCAATTCCAGACTGCGAATCAAAGATTCCGCGGCTAGTTTCAGCCACCGTTGAAGCGCGATGTCTTTGGCCTCCGTCATCGATACGGTATGGTGCTCAAATTCATAGAGGGCCTCGTCGACATCATCGACATGAAGCCGGTCCAACAGGTGACGAAGACGATTCCGCGAAAAGGCGTCGATCTCTCCCACCCGGTACCCTCCGGCCATTAAATAGCCCAGGGTCTCCCCGGCAAACCGCAGCGGGACACAAAATCCTGCCAGGCCCGCATCACAGGGATTGGCCGAAAAGTCATCCGCCTGGGCATCCTTAACCAATCCCTCCAGGTAACGCTGACAGTGGGTACCCCCTTGCGCATTGCTCCGCACCCGCTGACACAGGGCTGAATCACTGCAGGGAATCGACATTTCACTCGATTTGCAGCTCGGCCCGACCAATCGGAGCGGGATCCCCGCTATCGCTTCCAAGTCACTTTTTAACTCGGTAAGCACCGGGGAAGTCTGCAGTTTGTGAAGGAGGGTTTGTCGGATTGTGTCAGCCAATAAATGAAGAATTGAGGTCAATTTATGCACAGTCAATGAAAATAGGCGCAGTCTGAAGCCGCCATTTCCTGTAAGTTGCTCTCCGCCATGGATACTCAATCGACTCCAAAAACACTCAATCTCCCCTTCAAACCCGAGGGTCTCGCCAAAGAGATCCTTGAAGCTGCCCCATCTGTGCAAGTAGCTGGAACGGTCGAAGAGCTGACTGCGCTCGCCGTCGCCAACGCTGGCCCTGATGGATGGCATGAGGTCGCCTACGACGTTCCCGGAAAAGGAAAGATCGTCGAAGCAAAGGCCTGCCGCGTTAAAAACGGAATCGCCGCCAATTATATGGAGCCTTACATGCGCCGGCGCGACCCGGACTGTATGGTGATCGGCGACAATCGGGCCACGGATAAACCCACCTTCGAAGGCCGTTTCGGAGAATCTTTCGACAGCCTGCGCCAGGAAACCATCGAATGGCTCAAGCAACAGGATTTGGCCGTATTCGGTTTTGTGGCCGGTATGCCGGACAAAGGCACCTACGCCCTGGCGATCTGCCCGGCCAACGCAGGCTTCTTCGCCATGGGATTGGCCATGCTGCAAGCCATCCTTCCCATCGAAGAACTCGGGGATGACTTTAAGCCGACGGCGATCATTTACGTCGCGCCCCCCTTCCGGCACAGCTATTTTGAAGGGAAGCAGGTGGTCGTGCACAACCGCCTGGACGGCATGCACGAGCTGTTCAGCTACAACCTCTATCCGGGACCCAGTGCCAAGAAAGGAATCTACGGCGTCCTCCTCACGATTGGTGAAGCCCAGGAGTGGGTGACCATGCACTGCTCCACCGTGGAGGTCGTTACGCCCTACGAGAGAAGTATTGTGATTTCCCACGAGGGGGCCTCCGGCGGCGGCAAGAGCGAAATGCTCGAACAGGCTCACCGCCAGGGAGATGGTTCCCTCCTGCTCGGACGCAATGTGATCACCGGTGATATCCGCACCCTCACGCTCCCGAGTACCTGTTCACTGAATCCCGTCACCGATGACATGGCCCTCTGCCATCCCTCCCGGCTCTTGAAAGAAGGGGGAAAACTCTCCCTGAGGGATGCCGAGGATGCCTGGTTTGTCCGGGTCAACCATATCGAAAAGTACGGCACCGATCCCCACCTGGAAGCCAAAACCATATCCCCGGAGAAACCGCTCCTCTTCCTGAATATTGATGCCCACCCCGGCAGCACGGTGCTCATCTGGGAGCACATTGAAGACAGTCCGGGCAAACCCTGCCCCAACCCCCGCGTCATCGTCCCAAGGGACATCGTAGACAATGTGGTGAAGGGCCGGGTGGAAGTGGACCTCCGCAGTTTTGGGGTGCGTTGCCCCCCCTGCACCCGGGAAAACCCGACTTACGGCATCCTGGGGCTGTTCCACATCTTGCCCCCCGCCCTGGCCTGGCTGTGGCGATTGGTCGCCCCCCGAGGCCACGCCAATCCCAGCATTGTGCAATCCGAAGGCATGTCCTCCGAGGGCGTAGGGTCCTACTGGCCTTTTGCCACCGGCCGTATGGTCGACCAGGCCAACCTGCTCCTGCGGCAGATCGAGAATACGCCGGCGGTCCGCTATGTCCTGATCCCCAATCAGCATATCGGGGCATGGGAAACCAGCTTCATGCCGCAATGGGTCGCCCGGGAATACCTGGCCCGCAAAGGGGGCGCGGAGTTTTCCGAAGACCGGGTCAAGGCCGCCCGATGCCCCCTGCTCGGCTGGCACCCCAACAACATCCTCGTGGAGGGCCGCCAGATCGGAGCCTGGTTCTTCGAAGTCGACAAGCAGCCCGAGGTCGGTGAGGCCGCCTACGACGAAGGCGCCCAGATCCTCTCGGATTTCTTCCACCAGGAGATTCGCCAATTCCTCGTCGATGACCTCGATCCCCTGGGCCGCGAAATCATTGAGTGCTGCCTGAACAACGGCACCCTCAATGATTATGTGTCCCTCATCAAACACCCCGTCTTGAAGCCGGCCCCCTTGAAATAAAGTAGGGAGCGGCCACAAGATTTCCCTGGCAAGCCGGGGGACGTGCTTCGGCGCGTGCCCCGCCTTGTCCATGGCCGGTCCGCCTCCGAAGCCTGCCCACCCCACCCCGATAGCGCTTGAAAATCCTCCAGTTTTCCCTGAGGATCACCGATTACCACCAGGCGTGGGTGTTCTTTGAGATGACATCATCTCATTCTTGAAGCCAGAATTCGGACTTTGGATTTCTCAATTCTGACTTCTTTTTTGGGGGTGTAACTGGCATTCGACCTCATAGCGTAGGTTCAGGTTGCAAGTCGGAGTTGATCGCTGGGCTCCGTATCAAGGCGATCAATAAATATTAAATGGCGAAGATTACGCCATGGCTGCCTAATAGTTGCAGCCCGTGTCACCCTTGACGCCTTCTAGGGGAGTGACACGTCGTGAGAAGGTATAGCGGAAGTTCTTGTCCCGGGAACTCCCGCCGTACTTTTCCGGGAATAGCTGATCGGTAGCGTGTCGATGCGCGACCCTGAGGCGAAATGCAAAGTATCGACTAAGCTTGTAGATACCCGTTCAGAAAGTATGAGGGACCCGGGTTCGAGTCCCGGCACCTCCACCATTTTTCCCCAGGCTCCGCTTGGCTGGAAAAATGAGTGCCACGCCATAGCTCCAGAGGAGCGACGGCGGGCCCCTCCGTTTCGGCGTAGCTTGCTCCAACGCAAGCGAAGACGGACACACCCGTCCAAAGGACTTTTCTCACCGGATTAATAACAAAATTAAGCATATGTGTCGAAAAATTGAGGTGGTTTGCATATGTGCCTAACTGCCAAGTGTCTTCTTAGGAAATACAGGTCACTTGCGGTTCTTCTTAAAGTAGTCGTAAGCCTCATTGATTTTCTGCATTTCGACCTGTGCGAGCTCGCGCAAACCTTCGCTCACACTGGCCACCTTGTCGGGATGATAGTCAGTGGCCAGACGGCGATAGGCGCGGCGGATATCCTCGATTGGCGCATCGGGCGCAACACCGAGTACGCGCGCATAGTGCTCTGAATCCCGCTTTTTATGGGTTTCTCGATGCGTTTTGTATTCCTCGTAATCCGGGCTTGAAATGTGAAAGATCGACGCTGCTTCACCGATAAGCAATTCCGCTTCGGCGCTCATCTCGCCATTGATCACACTGAGGATAAAAAACGCCTTCAATGTGTCTACGAGTTGCTCCGGGTTGCTTCGTGTAGCCTCATAAAAGCGGCGGGCAGTGACAGCAAAATCAATCTCCTGCGTCAGCATGTAATGAAAAATCTTGAGCGCTTCTATGCGGAACTCATCAGGCATTCCAACCGCATGCTCAAAAAACCCGTCTACCGCATTGGTCTCCTCGTCCGATACATTCCCGTCGCTCTTAGCTATCGCCGCCAGCAATGCAATAAGGTCGACAAAATCGTCTGTCAGCTTCTGGGTCAAATGTTCATAGCGGCGGATATCCCGCCCAGAACCTGTTGAATGAGAGGCCGCATGCGCCGTTTCTGGCGGGCTGTTTTGATGCGATGGTGCACCAAATTTATTGACCTTATCCTCACCGGGATAGCAGCCGACTACGATAAAATACCCTAGCCAGCCTACCCACGGAATCATCATTGGAAGCAGCCACCAGCCAGACTTACCGAGATCATGCAAGCGCCGCACAGAAATGGAAAAAAATCCCGTTACGATGCCAATGGAAAACAGGAATAATATTACGCTCATCAGTGGCTCTAGGGCCGGGAAGCCTTCTGCAAGAGCCGCGCATATCATCAGGCAGATGAAATAACTACCGAACAAACCGCCTAGCCCCTGCCAATAGGTTTTGCGGTTTATCCGTCCGGTAAATGTGAACCCGTCATTACTGCCGCTCATTGGCGATTAAAGAAGATAGAGTTTTATATTGAAGGCCTTGTTAAACATTGCCACTTGCCACCTGCACCCCTCCCCTTCCCCCCACTTCCCCTGTTATGTCATGTCGCTATTCAACCTTCATCGAGGTTGCTGACCATCCACTCCCCATCCTCAATAACGACACTTGCTTTTATGCGCTTACCTCCGTATTCCAATGTCACCGCGCCGGATCGACCATCAATGTCTTTAGAGATGAATTGATAGTGTTTGTAAAACTCCGGGTCGCGTTTGTGACCGGTGATGATGTTCAGCTCAGCGGCAGAACTCATCCATTTATCGCTGTATTTCCGCGCATCCGCTTCGTTCCCGGTGGCGATTGCCGTGAAGAAACGATACACGGCCTGTTCGGGTGTATGACTACGGGTGAACTCCTTTTTTGGCTTGGGCGGTGCCGGAGCTTTAGATGATGTGGTTCTAGACGGAAATGGTGTGACCTGATCACTGCGCAGGGATTGGATTTCGATCGTTTGGTGCAAAATACCGCCGCCACTGCCGACGAGCGCCATTTCAAATGATGTGGGAATGGTCACCTGAGACCCCTGCGCACGCTCGCGAATATCAAAAGCATCGCCTGGCTGCACCGCGATGGTCGGCATACGTCGCTCCAACCTGTCCGTACTGCTCACGTCATAGCGCACATAGCCGCCTCGTTTATTAAAGGCAAAGGCCGCTCTTTCCCATTGGTCTATAATGGCGATGCGTTGCCGCTGGCCCGGCTTGACTTCATACCATCCACGGCTTCGGACTTTGCTCCAGCCATCGCTTGAGTGAAAGAAGCCAAGCCATCTGGTATCCCCAAAAGCCACATGGACTGTTTCATCGCCAGTATTACGGATGTAAATATACATCTCGCCACCACTCGCATGAGCCGATGCTGCGAACAGGATTAAAACGAAAAGCGTCGAGAATAGATGTTTCACTTTGTTTTGTGTCTTGTGGGTGAAAGTTCAATTGCCCGAACAGGAGCCAATGATTACAAATATGAAGAAACCGATCACGAGCCACGTAATGATCACGCTGCAGCCGATGGACTTCTCTTTTTCGTAAACGTCGATTTGACCTTTTTTCCTATATTTAGCCATAAGATGAAGCTGTATTGAATGATGCAGGGTTAGCCGTTACCGCCAGAGAACACGCCGATCAGCAAAAAGGCACCGACCAGCAGGATGGTGAGACCCATCCCACGGCTATACATGGCAAAGGCAGTGCTGAGAAAAAAGCCGAGTATGGCGGCAAGAACCGGATCAAGGCCGAGATTGCGACCAAATAATAATCCAATCGCCGCGCCCATGAAGGCCGCAACCGCCGCAATGGTATTGCGGCTGTCGAAGTCCGACTCGATGGTATGACGGTTGGTTGGCATAGAGGTGAGGTGTGTTGCAACCGATTGACGGGCAATTGGTTACAATGATATGCAACAGTTTGGACAAATTGTTGCGTTTTAAGGTCTCATTTTAGGCTCTTTTGGTCAAGAGGATTAGGGTATTTTACCCAGTTAGGCTCAACTGCGAGTTTCATGGTCGCTTCTCTGAGCACATCTAGGTCAAGCGTATATATCGTCGTGTTCTTCACATTGGCGTGGCCGAGGATTTTTTGCACAGTAACCAGATTTTCTTCCTGGTCATGCAGCGCGTGGCGGCCCACCGCATGCCGCATTCCACGGGGGCAGGCCCGTCGGCCCGTCAACTGAACGTATTCCATTACCCCTTTGACCCAACGCCAGCCGGTCTGACGACAAACCGGCCAGAGCAGGCGCTCCGGCGGCCCTTGCAGATCAAAGCAGCGTTCAAAGAGCTCAATCCATGATGGCAACAGCGTGTAATAGCGATATCGCGGCGGCTCGCCGGGTGGTTGGCGCGTCTTTAAAGATGCTATGCGCAGGGTTTCATAAGAGATCAGCACATCGCCGAGTGTGATACCAAGGGCTTCTGAGATGCGCGGACCGTAATTGAGTAATGTCAGGCAAAAAAGCTGACGGTGCAGTCCTTTCACGCCGAATGGTATCGCCTCGGCGTAACGTAAGCGTTCGTCCTGAGACAGGTATTTTGGGTCTCCAAATGGGTGTTCTGGGTCATAGATCGGTTTCATGGTCATTGTCTTAGAAAACGCAACAATTTGTCCAAACTGTTGCATTCGGCAAAAGTCAGAGGGGGCATGTGGGCGTAAGTAAGTGAGAGGGGAGTTCGCAGCAATTACTTAGGGAATGCCAAGCGAACGTATAGCAATTTGGCCAGCGTTCATGTGAGTGAAACCGTTTTGATGAGAGGGGACTATCTTATGCTAATATATCGAAATTTCACATCTCTAAAGAAACTTAATCGTAATATCGGGCTCAAATTGATGCATCTTCGCGTGAAGTCATCGACTATGAAAATGATCGCTCAATTATAACCGCTCCTGAGTTTGTGCGCTTTTGCCTTTGCTTGGAAGAGCCGGTTGAATCTTTCGTTTTGCCACCTGAAGGTAAGCGCCCGGTGTATACCCACGGGTTGGCCCTCGATAGTGAGGATTGCTGGATTATGCTATAGACCGGATGAAGTGGTCAATAGTGGCAAGAGATGACCTCAATGTTGAGGATCTATGTGGAGAGGTAAGCAAAAGGAGTCATCCTGCGTATTTTAAGGTTTCTCACTGTTTCCCTAATCGTTTTCCCGCAGCGGATTCGTCGTCCCCTGGATCACGGATTTTTCCTCAATATTAAAATACGCAGAATGATCCCTTACCTCCACCATTTTCCCCCAAGCTCTGCTTGGCTGGAAAAATGAATGCCACGCCATAGCTCCAAAGGAGCAACGGCCGGCCCCTTCATTTCGGCGTAGCTTGCTGCAACACAAGCAAAGACGGGCACACCCGCCTCAGGACTCTCACCAAGTAGGGCCCGTTGCTCGTCAACGTGGCCACTCCCAGCCCCAAATCCCCCCAAAAACGGAGGGCACCGCACCAAAGCGCAGCCACCTTCCACCTGCAACATGCACCCCGCACCTGCCCCATCCCCATCTCCTTAAAATTCAACCAGTCTCCAAAGATCTGTTTGCCCACGCACCCAGTGCATATTAATTTGTTCGATGAACAAAAAATGAACTATTACGCATGCCCAATTTGCAGGTCACCTTGCCGAACTATATCTCCTGAAGGTTTTCAGAAAGTAGATTGCCCTAGATGTGGCACCTACAAGATTGGGCACACCCCATTGGCTCTGCTCGAAGCCCAGGACATTCCCAAAGAAATTAGATGGAATATATCCAGCTACATTCATTCATTGAAGGAATACACGTTAAAGGCGGAAACGATTGAAGATCTGAAAGAAGTTCACCCCCCTAGAGTATCTGAACGCGCCGAAAGTTTACTCCATCACCTTACCCGTCAATACCCAGTTCCCGGAACAAAGATCAAAATTCATCCAGGTAATATGATTTACATATTCGAAGTCCTCTCAAAGCAGGAGGAACCTGAATACATTGAATCACTAAAAGTTCCCTTGGAAATATTCTACGAGTACCTCCCTATATTAAGCGCAGGTTGGATTACCTCTCTTAAGGAACTAATATTTTTCCTAACCGAGTATTTAACTTCAGATTTAGGATATTTGGAAAAAAGAGAAAATAATGAGTACTTTATTTCAGCAAGAGGATGGGATTACGTTCAAAATACCCAAAAGGCAAATGACAGTAATTCTATTTTTGTAGCCATGAGCTTCAGCTCCGACTTGGAAGACTTTTACCTCAATTTGGTTGAAAAGGGCATAAAGAAAGCTGGCTACGACCCAATTAGAGTGGATCGAACTGAGCACGTGAACAGGATCGATGATGAAATTATTGCTTTAATTAAGCGGTCAAAAATGGTGGTGGCTGATTTCACGGAGCAAAAAAACGGTGTCTATTTTGAAGCAGGTTTTGGTCTCGGACTGGGAATCCCAATAATTTGGATGTGTCGACACGATGATTTAAAAAGGGTCCATTTCGATACTAGACAGTACAACACAATAGAATTGGGATCCCGGAGATTATGAGGACGGAATCAATAAGCTCCAAATTCGGATAGAAGCTATTGGAGGGAGAGGAAAAAATAAAAATTAAACATCGAACAAGCAGTCGACGGCACCTCAGCTAGGTCGTTATCCTTAGAAAATTATGCCAACACAACTAAGAGCATTCTTTGCTAGTCCATTCGCTGATGAATACCAGTGGATACGGGACGCAATTGCGACTGCTTGCCGGGAGATGGATGTGGATTTCCGGGCAGTGGACGAGAAAGTCGTTCCTGGAGAATCGATTATTGATTCTATCCACACGGAGATCGCAACGGCTGATATCGGTATCGCTGTCATATCTGGCTTCAACACCAACGTGATGTATGAATTGGGACGGCTTCTTGGGGGTAGCAAACCGACCATTCTTGTCGCGGATAAAGAGAGTATTTCGAACCTTCCTTTCGATATGAAAAGCTTTTCCATAGTCGGATACGACGCGAAAGCGAAGGACGCAACAGACTTGACCAATGTTATCGCGAAAAGCCTAGGTAAAATTAAAGGCGCAATGAGAGGCGAGTTCCTCCAAGCGGTAGCAACTAGCAAACCTCTGCCTGAGAATTTATCGACCTTAACTTCCACCATTACAGCATCCGAAATTCAGTCGCTGTCTGCCATCGATTGGGGCTCAGTGAAAGACGAAGGCGAGAGGATGCTCGGCAAGTCGGGCTGCAAATCGATTGATGTGGAGGTGGTTGAAACCGATGACTTTAAAGGCTGGCGACAAACCCTTGATTGCCCTTGCGGAGATACCGTAATCATCATTGTTGACTTAAACGGGGACGTGAAGCGAGCGAAGGTTCGATGAAACTCAAACTAAGGGATAATAAGGCAGTGGTGGTAACGTTGCTATCACGCCGCACCACACTTTGACATTAGATGAAAAAATGGAAAATGAACCAATACTTGGCTTAATCAAATTTGGTAGCTCCGAAAATCTAGAAAAGTTGAGATCGAGTGGACAGGTATACATGAATACCTGGGGTTATTTTAAACGGCTTGAATCCAATCAAGTTCAAGGTGACAAAGACGAAGGCCTTGTTTCCATGTATCAAACCTCCAAAGGAGCGAATTTAATGATTCGGGTTGATGGAGATTTTCAACCAATCAAACATCTTACGGGTCAGATAAAATTCACCTCAGGAAAGTTAGAGGATTTTAATTTATTTTGTTTGTTCGCCCTTACAACGGAGAGTTTTTCCTACCTATCCGATGAAAGAATCCAGGGTTTCGGGGATTCTGCCCTTACTTTTTTGAATGGCGACGAATTTCTTGGACGGTTAAGAAAACGATTAAAAGAAGAGGATTTGGCCTTTGAAAGTGCCCTTGTGGAATATGTTAAAAAAGAGGAGTTTCACGGAAAAATGGGGCCATTTCGAAAACTAGAAACATATTCTTACCAGAACGAGGTTCGAATATTTGTTCAGGGAAACTGCAGCGGACCATTAAAGATCAATATTCCTAGCATTGAGGATATTAGCGTAATTGTTCCAATAAATGACGTTACAAAGCATTTAAGAATCATCAAGGGGAAAGAAAAGGAGTCAAACGCAGAAAACGAGAATCCTAACTAAACAAGCGCTAGTTACCGCTGCCCCTGGGTTTTAAAATGTGCAAACCTTAAGTTTAGCTTAGAAAGCTAAAGTTCAATAAATGTATAAGCTCAATGTTTGATCCCCTTTTTTGTTCTTTTTACTTTCTGTGTATAGGGACCGTTCATTTCTATCACGCTAATCTCTTCTCCAAATAAAATCTCCTCTTACCGAATCCCCCTCGATTTCATACATAACAATTGAGTCAATTTGATATATCCCATAATCGCTGTATTTATCCATATAGTCAAATTTACCAATAATTTTGGAATAGCTATTTTTCAAGTCCTGATTAAAAATCCTTTCCTTTTCAGGCGTGAAATCATCAATAATTATTGATGAGTCAATATCATACATAAAACCATGTTCTTTTGTAAGATATAGTCGAGCATGCGAATCTTCTCTAATTAAATAACCATATATAACTACCTCTGCATTTGAAAATTGACTAGGATTGGCCAAAAGGCTTAAGAGAGACGGCTTTTGACCTCCGTTCTGATTGCTATCTGTGCACCCTGCAACCCAAAGCATTAGTAATGCAATAGCTGCTATTTTCTTTATTTTAGCCTCAAGGGAAGGGATAATATGGAATCGGTTCTGAATCATCAGTATTTCGGTAGAGATAGACGGTTTCACTGTTATAGGGGATTATGTAAACAGGTTTATTCCCAATATTATCTACAATGTTCCGATAGTACAAATTGTTCCTCCCAGAAACATCTTGGGAAGATATTGATGGGGGAGTACCTATAATTAGTGCAGCAACCGTTCTATTGAAAGGAAGCTCTCTCTGGTTTGGCCAAATAGGATTACCGAATACATTTATAATTTTGCCATCTCCCATTTCTGGCCGAATCTCTCTTTGCAATTCATAATTTTCAATAAAAAAGTCCTTATCTTCAGGTGAGTCGTGTTCAAAGATAAAAGCTCCGAGGGCATTCCCCCTGAAGTCAACACCTGGAAGTAATGGATCTCTTCTAGGCATATTTGCATCCTGCAATGCTCTTCTTACTCTTAAGATTTGCTGATCCACGGCTCGCGTAAATGCATCAGCAAATTCTTCATATTCGCTTTCATCCATTAACTCCCCAAACTCAGCGATGAACTCTGTATCATCTCTATGAAAACCCATAGCCAAAGGCTTCATTCCTCGCGCGATATCGCCGATGGTTACAAGGCCCTGAACCGGCTTTCCATCAACTTTCTGAACTCTCACAGTATGTGTGACAGTCCAATCAAAATTATTCCATCTTTCCATATAATCGTTAGGGGGAGAGATGAGGTATTTCCCCTCCCATCCTGCACCATAGGCAGCATCCTTCTCTGCTAAGTATTCATCACGCTCATACTCGCTTTCAAAATATTCTCCATCTGCTTCCCATTCCGTTGGCGGACGATTTGGCGACATCCCTAAATAATCCCAACTGTTGATCGGGTCATTACCAGCAAAGGCATATAAATTAGCACCCCCGGCCTCGCCGATGGGATCCCGGTTGATGAACCGCCCCTTCCTGGAATCATAGAACCGGTATCCGTAGTAATAGAGATCCGTATCCTGGATACGGAACTTCGTGCTCCAACTAGGCAAAAGGACGGATAAGGCGGCGGACTCCGTATACGAATGATATTGCTCGCGGATCATCTGGCCGAACGGGCTATATTCAAATTGGGCCGCGATCGTATTGGCGTTATAGTCAAGAAAGCCGGTTACATTGCCATTTCCGTCGTAGAAGGGAATATAGCAGTGGCCATTGTAATTCTCCACCGCAAGGAGCGCCCCTACTCCACCCGCCGCAGTTAAGCTATCCATCATGTCCAAGCCCCAGGAATAGGACCTGTACATTGTTGTATTATAAACCGCAGCAATAATCTGATGGCCATTATAGACGAGAAAATAGCTGTAGACCCGATCATCTGAACCTTCGGACCGGTCTTCATAACAGGCGATCCATACTAACCGGCCGAGGTAGTCATACCTAAAGGTGAAAAGCAGCTCCTCGTCATTGGGCAAATGGCCAACCTCGCTGTATGGCAAAACAACCATTCGGGTTACTCGATTCTCCGCATCATAAGTAAATTCCCACTTGCCGTCATCCAGCAGGTTCCCGTCATCATCATAGCCGAGGTCCCTGTGGTTCTGCCGAATGAAGTCATAAATATTCGAAGTGGGATTACTGCCTCCATCGATAATTTGTAACTGGGCTGAATCCCAGACTGCTTCCGTGGCATTGCTGTCTGTGAGGGAAGAAAACTCGTGGAAGTATAAGTGGTTTTCCTGCGCTGTGACCCCATCCACTTTTGCGCTGTAAGAGGTAAAGTCCAGGAAGCCGGCCACACTGATTTTGTTGGGCTCCGACCGGCTTTCAATCTGGTTCAGGGCATTGGAGTTCCACGTGTCGGGGGTTAATCCATCCACCGTGGCAACATCCCGATTCCCGGCCTCCGTGTAGGAATAGCTATAGTCCCGGCCGCTTAACGGTAAGCCCGTCATTCCGCCAGAACTGGTGCGTTGATATGTGATGGCTCCCACCAGCTGATTCCTGTCATCGTAGGTATAATTGGTGCGGATACCATACGCCCCATAGGGATCAAACAGGTCGCCTTGCATATGGCATGTCGCTCTTGAACCGTTGTTGTTATAATCGTATTCATACCGCGCTACCGTATTAACTCCGGAAGTATTGCTAACCGAAATGACATCCAGCAGGTTTCTACTTTGCAGATAGGTCTTCGTCAGCTTGTAAGTGGCGCCTCCACCTAGTTTTACTTCACTCACCCGGTTTGATTTCGAGGCATACGTATAAGAAAATGTTCCTGCAGGGGTAGCCACACTTGAGATTCGCCCGGTCGTGGAGCTGAAAGTGTATCCCACATCCATTTTCTCCGTGGTGTTCTCCCAGTAACTATACCCGGCATATCGCCCGAGGTTGTTTCCGGTGCCGTAATTGTAAACCACTTTTCTCCCCGAACCATAATCCGCGGGCAAAAGCTCTTCCTTCAGGGATAGATCGGTATTGTAGTTGAAAGTGCGAGTGCCCAGCCCATCCGTCACTGTTTTCAGGGCGCCATGCCGATGATAGGCATATGTAATATTATCAGTCGTTCCACTGTCATTGTACGTTTTGCCGGCAAGTCTTCCCCAGTCATCGTAAGAATAAGTGGTCTTAACCCGTGTTGATGTTCCAGACAGGTATCTATCCCATTGCCGATTTTTTACGCCTCCATGCTTAAAATAATCAAATTCTGTAAAATAGGACAGAGCATCTGTTTTCTTATGCAGGGAGCCATCCTGCGCATAGTAGGTAAATGTCGTGCTATTCCATGTTCCGGAGGGAAGGTTGTTGCTTCCGGTAAAATTCGAATTATTGGTCTGGATCGTTTTGAGATCTCCGTAGGTGGAGTCATAGGTGTACTTAGTCGGAGTAGTGAGGGCCCCATACATTTCGGTAAGCTGCCCCCGCAAGTTGTAAGTGTAAGAAACCTTATCGCCATCCTGGTTAGTTTTCGAACTCACTCGCCCCATGTTATTATAAATATAATTAAAGTAATTCGAAACTCCGGTTTCCTTTTCTTGTGAAACTAAATCTGTCCCTGAGATGTAAGTATATTCCCTGCCGTGCCAGCTATCCCAGGCCTCATTTGTGAGGCGACCATGGCTGTCGTAGGTGTAGTTCACAATGGGATGAGCAGTATCGACTAACCCCGTATTCAACTCATGGGATTCACTGACCAGAAACCCTGCCAGAAACCTTTTCCGGTGATAGTTACTCTGATTGGGAGGATCTGTGAAAACCTCTCTTTCATCGTTTAATGGATTAACCTCTACCCAGGTAGTGGTCACCAGGCCATTGACGTCCACAGCTTTTGATTCCGCCACCTTAGTCGAAGTCAGTCCGGTCAATCTCTCCTTAATCGTAGACACTAAGGTGGTTGAGGTATTATTGTCTGTGGGGTAAATCGTCGTCGCGGTTTGCTTCCACCAACTGCCGCTCTCCAGGACATACGAAGTTTCATTGTGCGAGATGGAATCCTTTGAATTGGTTTCCAGGACCGAATCCCCATCTTCGTCTACTCCGAAGTTCGCGAGTTCAGCCGTGGTATCGTATTGATACAACAGGTCCCCTAATTCTGACCGAGTTGTTTGAGTTAGCTGCCCCGAAGCATTGTAGGTATTCCCTTCGATGTATTCCCCGGCTGAGGTGTTCTTGCGGGTTTCGTAGGGACGACCCAGCCAATCCATTCGGGTTTTCAGCCAGCGGCTCGAACCGCTGCTTCCGGAGTTTTCCTTAACTTCCGTTTTGTAATATCCACCGAGGGAAACAAAATCATAGGTGTTATAACTGGGGACAACCGCGGTTCCCGTAACTTCATCCAGCAATCCATTGTAATGGAATTTAGTGGTTTTCGTTCCCCCATCGGGGTAAGTCTCTATTAAGGTGCGCCCCCCGTCATTTTGATCATATTCAACTAAAATCGAATTTGAAGTTGTTGCATAGTGCTTGGCTGATTTCAGGTGCCCGCCCAGGGTATAGACGTATTCCGTAGTAATTTTGTTGGACGACCCCAGCTCTTCTTTTTTCAAGCGACCCGCCTCATCGTAGGTCAGATACGTGTAGATAAATCCGCTTGTTGGGTGAGGTCTCTTGATCTGGGTGATCTGCTGCAGATCGTTGTAAGTGTACTCCGTTCGGACTCCCGCCTCATCCTCATCCCAAATTAATTTACGGCCGGTATACCCCGACTTACGAAGCGTAGCACTGCCATTGTTCAGGTCCCTCACCTGTGTGATCAGCCTTTGATAATTATAGGTGAAAGCGTATTCCTTTAGTACTGCTTCTCCTGAGGCGTATTTTACTAACAACTTCTCATTAGTCGTTCTTCCTTTGGCATCTACGGTCTTAGAGTTAATTGTCGTTTTATTGTTCACCGCGTAGATGTCAGCCACCACATTATGTCCCGTGTAAAGACTCCCCCCTGAGGATGAGTTTTTATAGCCCATAACCGTGTTGATTGTCGTAGTTGTAGAAAAATCATATCCATAGGCCACCATCGTATCATCGGGGTATTCCACAGCGAATGGAATGTTATCATAGAGCCCCCCATCGATATAGGCATACGTGACTGTGGTATTTTTATTGGAAGCATTTCCATCCGGATACGCGTCGATTTGCCGCTTCAGGACCTTTCGGTTCCCTGTAGACGAATCATCGATGTCGGTATTCGTGATAATCGTATTGCCTACTTGCCGGGAAGCGGTGCCTTCCTTCACATATTTCAATATTTGAGTGGATAAGATGTCTCTTTTGTCAGGGTCTGCCTCATAGGAATATTGCGAATATGTGATGTTGCTGGAACCGGTGGATGGAACTGTAGTGGGTCGCGTAATATCCGTCCAGGGGCCGAATTCCCGATACACTTGCCCCCTTGAAGACCATGCATTGTGGTAGGTGAACCAACTCCAGTTTCCGTCCGGATAGGCTATTGATGACACCTGGCGCATGCCGGCACCATCGGAGGATGAGGTATAGTAGTAATAATTCGTGATGAAGTCCAAATTCTGGTTGTCAGTATCTTTTAGGACTTTCCTCTGGGTGAGTTCACTGCCCCACGAGTAAGTTGTAAATGTATTGATGACTTTCGAGGCAATGGTGGTATGGCCCGCGTCATCGGCAATGGTATAGGTTTCCACATTTCCTGAATACGTTTTTTTGTGACTCTGAAGGACCGAAGTGAAGGTCTTTAACTCCATCCTGTAATCTGTACTGCTGACCTTTTTATACAGGGTATAATAGTTGCCATCGCTATCGACGTTTTTTCTGACTAATAGCTGATCTGTAGCAGGTTTCGTAAAATAATAAGAAACCATGGTATCGTCTTCAGACATGGAGTAATAGCCACCTGAACTGTTCCAGGTAACATCATCAGGGTCATGGAATTCAATTTTGAAGGCATTTGTCCCCGTTCGCGCAATATTGATCAGCGCGTTCGGGGTCATAATCTGCTTCCAGATCGAGCTGATGTTGATTTCTTCAATTTCACCGTAAGAAGAGTAGAACTCGACCGCATCGATCGTATAGAGAATGGAATCAAAGGAAGACCTTCGAATCATTAATACACCCGCCGGGTTTCCATTCACCCGGCTCCCTGCACTGACTCCCCAAATGATTTTATCTTTACCGAAATCTTTTACCACTTCTTCGCCACACATGACAGCCTCTCCGGTTAAGGACGGGACAATTGTCACTGTGTGGACATCGCTACCCGGCACCGGGAGCAGCTGCTGCCCCGGCTCGGTCAATGAGGCCGGAAGTGAATCAATGATAACATCGTAGCCTGGAATCGTCCTTGCATAAAGCCGGTACCCCAGGATGTCATCCCAACTGAGGGATAAGTTATATGTCTTATTTAGTTTCAGGGAAGTATACCCGGACGCACCCGTGAAGGTACTAGCTATATTTCCCCCACTCGCACTGGCCCCATTGAGTGTCAGATTTAAAGTGGGAGACCCGGGACCAACCGTATAAGCCCCGTCGAACCATACCGGGATTTCGACTGGATTGTCGAGTTGCTGCCCTAAACAGGCAACAGCAGATGCAAAAAGTGATAATAAAAGCTTAAGTTTTTTCATTCCCATTCCTCCTCAAATTTAGTTTTGCGGCTCTTCTTTTTCGAAACGTCTTCTAAGGTTTAATCGTTCATCAATCAGTTCAATGTATCGCGCAGATACGGAATCGGTCGGCTCAAACTTCAGGGCCTTGGCAAATGCCCTTCTGGAAAACTCCAGATTATCTCCCTGGCTGAAGGAAATCTTTCCAATCTGTCGGGCTATCCTGGCCTTTTCACTGTCCGTCAGGGTCTCCTTTTCATCTAACACCGCATTAGCTTCCGCTTGGAATTGACTGAAGAGCTCCCTGGAAAGGGCCTTTTTACCAGACTCCGAAGCAAGATTGGTGAGAAACAGTAAATCCCTCAGGACCATTTTATCCCGGGCGCCCGGGTCCGTTAAACTGGAGTTCCGGGAGACGACAAAGTCCCGTATCTCTTGCGCATTCGGCTGCGCGGCCTTTACCCGCTCCTTTAATGTCTCTCTATGAGAGGCGCCAAATTTAGTGACGTCCGCTTCCTCTGTTTGCCCGGAAAGTGGGAGGGACAGAAGGGTTGCTATAATCAGAATAGTAAAAGGTTTCATGTTACTTCAAAAGCGTTACGCCGGCAGGCCGGTTTTCGTATTTTTTGCGGAGTCTCTCCATCTTCTTGCGACCCTCGATTTGCACCAGGCGCTCGAAGAGCACTTCCATGGGATCCAGCCATGTGATGACCGTTTTTCCCTGGTCCGAAACGATGGTATCTTGAGGAGAGACGGTTAAATCCCCTCCCTCAGAGCTGGAGGCACATTCTCCTCCCACTGGTAAATATTCAAACAGTGGAGTACTCCCCCCGGAAGAGAAGGCTTCGGAGCTATAGGTGATTCTATTTTCAAGTGGTTGATGGACCTTAGAGCTGCTGCCGGGAGATCCAGTAAAGGTTATGGCAGCGTTTCCGCTTTCCAGAGAAACGGCGACCCAAAGGGGTAAGCCCTCCAACCCGGGATCGAATACCCTCACCCAGATTCTGGTATTCGCCCCATCTGACTCACTGACAAATATCAACTCAGCAGCCTCGTTGAGGCCGGCAAGCTCCGTGAATTGGACCTCCCCATCCTCTAAAAGATCCAGTTGGAAAAACCCGGAAATAGTCTCTTGAGAAAGCGGGTTTCCGAAATACCCGAATAGGGTGTCGGGATAGGCGAAAGAACCAAGGGGAATGTCTGAATCTACAGACAGCTCATCAATTAAAACTCCATCTTGGGCGTCTAGACAATTGAGTAGTCCGCCAATTAAAAGCAGGAGCAAGCGCGGTGTTTTCATTTTTATCCTCCAGTTATTTTTTGCAGAGGATCGAAGCGAAAAATTATCCTTACAACCTCGTGTCCTCTAACCATGAGAGAAAATGATAAGATTTTCTCAAAAAATCCAGTATAAGTTATTCACATGACTTGCGCGCCCTTCTATTAGCGGGTCTTAAGTTATGTAGCGATGAAATATCCTCTATTTCATCGCCAGAATTGTGTATCATTTTTCTCGATACTTACCGAAAAACAGGGGGTTTCCCCCAGGAAATCGTATTACATTCTGGTTACGCCATAAATTCAAAAAGGGTAAACTCAGAAGGGGTACGGTTTTCCCCAATCAACGACCACCAATTTCGGAGGAGGTCCCCTTGACTACGGGGCTGGTGTCTCCTAGAAAGACACCCGCTTTTTTCGATGCCCCACCCCTCATCTGTTATCCTCCTTGCCTTGCTGTCGCTCTGGGTAGTCGGTTGCCCCGCATGGGCTACTCCCTTGCCCGATGCCGTTCCGGACTTCATTGATTTCTATTGCGCAGACTGTCACGACGATGTGGAAGCGGAGGCTGACCTGGATTTATGGTCCCTGTCCGAGGAGCCGGTGGACATGGACAACCTGGCCACGTGGATAAAGGCCTACGACCGGGCCAGCAACGGGGAGATGCCGCCCAAGGAAAAACGGCGTCCGGACCCCGATGACCTGAAAGCCTTTCGCAAGGGTTTAGCCGAGGCGATCATCGCCACAGAAACCGCTGAACTGGCCACCACCGGCCGGGCCTTGAAGCGGCGCATGAACCGGTATGAGTATGAAAACGCCATCCGCGACCTGCTCCAGCTGCCCTATCTTGAAATTAAAGACAGCCTCCCCGAAGATCCCACCGCCTTTGGATATAATAAAGTGGGTGAAGCGCTCGACGTCTCCCACGTACAGGTGGCCCGCTATCTCAAAACGGCGGAATATGCCCTCAGAGAAGCCATTGCGCCCGGCCCCGTTCAGCCCAAGCTGATTGACCAACGCTATTACACCTGGCAGCAGAAACAGTTTAATCGCCCCGTGGGCCCCGACCTCCGCAAATCCTGGCCCATCGTGGAGCTGGATCTCCAGGAACACCTGCTCTCTCGAAGAATCCGTGACCTGGAATGGGAAAAGCCCGACTGGGCTCAGGCATCCCGCTCCTGGCGGGCCGAAAAAGAGGCGGTCGTCATGCTCATGAGCACCTATGAGCCCGCAGAAATCAAATTTGAGCAGTTCCGCGCCCCCGCGACCGGGCGCTACCGCCTCCGGTTTGCGGGCTATACCGTTTGGATGGCGCCCGATTTTTCCAAAGTCACGCGGGGTCGCCGCAATGAGCCGATCACGATCTACTCGGAAACGCCCCCACGCCGCCTCCGCCGTCACGGCACCATCGATTTTTATCCGGATAGCACCATCAGTGAACTCACCGTATGGCTGAAAAAGGGAGAATCCATCCAGCCCGATGCCGCCCGGCTGGTCAGATCTCGCCCCCCAGACTTTAAGAACCCGTTTCTGGAGGAGGATGGCATGCCAGGTGCCGCTTTTCAATGGATGGACGTAACAGGCCCGCTCGTCGATGAATGGCCCGGCCCCGGCCATCAACTCCTGTTTGGAGCCCTCCCCCTGATTGAGGATCCCGAAAACCCGGGAAAGTGGATCATACACTCCGAAAATCCTACCGCAGATGCGAAACGCCTCCTCGAGGCGTTCATGGCCCAGGCCTATCGGAAACCCGTCTCGCAAGAGGCATTCGACCCCTTTTATGCCTTAATTCTCAGCTCATTGGACAAGGGGTATGGATTCATGGATTCCATGATTGCTGGCTATACCGCCGTGTTGGCCTCCCCGGCTTTCCTCTACCTGGATCCGGCACCGGGCCCCCTCACGCCCTACGCCCTGGCCGACCGCCTGTCGTTTTTCCTCTGGAACAGCCCACCGGATGAGGCATTACGGCAGTTGGCTCAATCGGGAGAAATCCTGCAACCGGAGACCCTCGACCAGGAAGTCAATCGCCTGTTGAACGACCCCAAGGCCCAGCGCTTCGTGGATTCCTTCCTCGATTACTGGCTCGACCTCCGTTTTATGAATGCCAGCGGCCCGGACGCCGAGCTCTACCCCGAATATCAACTGGACGACCACCTGGTAGAGTCTCTTCCGGAAGAAACCCGACTCTTTTTTAAGGACCTGGTGGACCGCGATATGGGGGTAACCCACATCGTCGACACGGATTATGTCCTCATCAATGAGCGGCTGGCCACCCTCTACGCTATCGAAGGTGTGGCGGGTGCCCACTTCCGACCGGTTCTCCTCCACCGGGATAGCCCACGCGGAGGCCTGATGACTCAAGCGAGTGTCTTAAAGGTCACCGCTAACGGAACCACCTCCTCCCCAATCGAACGCGGGGCCTGGATCATGGAACGCATTCTCGGGTATCACCCGCCGCCCCCGCCCCCATCCGTCCAGGCGATCGAGTCCGACATCCGCGGGGCAAAAACCATCCGCGAGCAACTTGCCCTGCATCGCTCTCAACCATCCTGCAATGCCTGCCACGTCTATATCGATCCACCGGGGTTTGCCCTTGAAAGTTTTGATGTGATGGGGGCCTGGCGCGACCGCTATCGAACCACTTCAAAGGGAGCAGGTGAGCCCGTCCCCGGAGTCGGACACGATGGACTCAGGTTTAAGTTCAAAATCGGCTTGCCCGTGGACGCCAGCGGGGAAATGCCCGACGGTCGCGCGTTTGACGATATCCGTGATTTAAAAGCCCACCTCGTCCAAAACCCCGCCCTCCTCGCCAAGAACCTTGTCGAGCAACTGTCCATCTATGCGACGGGGGCGCCAGTGCGCTTTTCGGATCGGGCAACAATTCAGGAAATTGTCGAGTCGGCACGAGCATCCGACTACGGGGTGCGCACCCTGATCGCCGAGCTTGTCAAAAGTGACCTCTTCCTTTATAAATAAATCTACTTACCATGAAAAGCACCCCTTATCTTTCCTCCGGAAAATCCCTTTCCCGCCGAAAATTTCTCCGCAATGCCGGGGTCGTCTTATCGCTCCCCTTACTGGATGCGATGCGACCCGCCTTTGCAGGCATGACGTCCAAAGCCACCGCAGCCATCAATGGAACCCCCCGGCGCATGCTGGCGATCTGTAACAACCTCGGCCTGCTCGGGGACTACTTTTTCCCGACTGAGACTGGCTACAACTACACGCTATCTCCCTATCTGGAAAAACTGACCCGCCATCAAAAGGATTTCACGGTTTTCAGTGGTGTCTCTCACCCCGATGTGGATGGCGGCCACCCGGCTGACATTTGTTTCCTCACCGCCGCTCCTCATCCGGGAAGCGGGGGATTTAAGAATACGATTTCCCTGGATCAATATATGGCCGAGCACATCGGCCACTTTACCCGCTTCCCTTCGTTTACCCTGGGGGTCAATGTGCAGCAGGGAATACGCAGCCTCAGCTGGACGGATTCAGGCGTCATGATCCCCTGCGAAGAGTCCGCTTCAGACGTCTTTAAACGCATGTTTTTCCAGGGAAGCGAAGCAGAGGTTGAGGAACAGATCCGGAAACTGGAGCTCGGCCAAAGCATTCTGGACACGGTAGCGGGACAAGCCAGGACCCTCCAACGGGACCTGGGCGCCTCCGATCAGGATCGTTTGGACCAATACTTCACCAGTGTGCGGGACCTTGAAAAACGCATGGCCGCATCAAAAGAGTGGGAACATAAACCCAAACCCACCGTTACCGCGCCAATCCCCCTCGATCCGGAAAGCCCGGTTGCCTACATGGAGAAAGTGAAGCTCATGTATGAGGTCTCCCGCCTCGCCTTCCAGACCGACTCCACGCGTGTGATTTCCCTCATGCTGGACAGCGTGAACTCCCCTGCCATTGAAGTAGATGGCACCACGGTCAGTGACGGATATCATAACCTCTCGCACCACGGAAAATCCGAAGAGAAAATCGAACAGCTTCAGGTTATCGATAACTGGCACATGAAGCTGCTGGCCGATCTCTTTGATGATCTGAAATCCTTCGAGGAGGACGGGGAATCCCTCATGGACCGCACCATGATCCTCTACGGGTCCAACCTCGGCAATGCCCACGCCCACACCTGTCTCAACCTGCCGACCCTGTTTGCCGGCGGTGGATTCAAGCATGGTCAACATCTCGCTTTCGATACCGAGCGGAATTATCCCCTGCCCAACCTGTTTGTCTCTATGCTGCAGCGTATGGGAATCGAGTCGGATAAGTTCGCTTCCTCCACCGGTTCCATGCGTGGCCTGAATATGGTGGTGTAGATACCAGATCCCAGACAGCAGACCCCAGACGGGCGGAAACACCCAATTTTCAAATACCCAACCCCCACCACGAGGGCGCAGCTCCAGCAATGCCATTCAGGTGATCCCAAAGTCGTAGTGGAGCGAAGATCACGGCGAAGCACACAGAGCGTAGACGGGCACCAAGCACCAGCAACAAACTTCTGGCTTCCGATTTCTGACTTCTGATTTATACTGAATCCATGCTGTTCAGTCGAGTCACTGCGGCCCTTGCCGAGCAGGCCCGCAATTTATTTCCCGGGGGGGCATCTGAGGAGCTGCTCGCCCGTGCGGACGAAGGCTATTCCCTGCGGGGTCCGTTCCAGGTCGGCGACCGCATAGAGCTGAATAACGGACGCCACTCCCTATTGGCCAGCCGACTGGCTATTGGAACCGGTAGCGATGGCTGGGCCGGCGCCTCCAACCAAACCCGTCAACTGGGCATCCACGGAGTTGGGGATCTCCTCCAACACGCGTTTGAAGTCCACAACATCAACTTCTGGGATTCTGCCGACCAATATGGATCCCACCCTCACGTAGCCGAAGGCCTGAAGCGGGTAAAGCGGGAGGACGTGGTCATCCTCACCAAAACAGTCGCCGAAAGCGCCGCCGCCATGCGTAAAGACCTCGACCGGTTTCGCCAGGAGATGAATACCGATGTCATTGATATTCTCCTCCTCCACTGCATGACGACGGGCAACTGGCCAAAGTATATGGCGGAAGTGATGGATGTCATTTCCGAGGCTCAGGAAGCCGGGATCATCAAAATCAAGGGGGTGTCCTGTCATAGCTTTGCCGCCCTGAAAACTGCATCGACTCACCCCTGGGTCGAGTTCGATCTGGCCCGGATCAATCCCGGCGGATTCAGCATGGACGCCAAGCCGGATCAGGTGGTCCCGGTGCTCGATCAATTCAAGGAGAACAACAAATTGCTCATGGGGATGAAAATCTTGGGAAATGCCCGCCTGGCGGATCGAAAACCCGAAGCCCTCCGCTTCGCCCTCGGTTTGGATTGCCTCGACTGCTTCACTATCGGCTTTGAAAACCAACAAGAGCTGGATGAGGTGGTGGGGATTATCAATGGGGACTCGCGAGATCCGGGATCCGGGATCCGGGATTCAGGGAAATTTAACCATTAAAGGAGGATCAATGAGCTACAGGGATTTGGAAATCTGGCAGCTGGCAAAAGAAGCCGTAGTAATCATTCACAGAATGACGCTTACCGAACTGCCTAAGTTCGAGATGTATGAAGCAGGTTCCCAAATTCGAAGAGCCTCAAAATCGATTCGGTCCAATATCGTCGAAGGTTATGGCCGCCGACGTTACAAACAGGATTACGTGCGCTTTCTCACCTACGCCCATGCATCCTGCGATGAAACGATTGACCACCTGGAGACCCTAGTTGAAACGGACTCCCTGCTAAACGAAGAGCTCTATAAATCCCTTATTGCGCTATTGAACAAACTCGGCGCAAAACTTAACCGGTTCATCCGGAGCGTAGAAGAACGCCATTTGTCAGTAAAAGAAGACCCCCAAAACTACGGATCATAATCCCGAGCCCCGCATCACGAAACCCGTATCTCGTATCCCGCATCACACATCACGCATCACGCATCACGAGAATCCTCAAGGATTCTCTCCTCCGCCCGCTTCTCTAAGCGGGCTACCGCCTCGGCGGCGTAACGTTTCAGGTCGGCCATCTCACTCTCCTCGAAGGACCGTTCTTTGTCGCCGATGACACAGAGGGATCCGAGAACTTTGCCCCCGGAGGTACGCAAGGGGATTCCGGCATAACACACCACCCCATCCTGGTAGACGAGCGGGATATCTTTGGTACGTTCATGCAACTTGGCATTCTCGACCAGGAAGGGATTATCGTCGAGGACGGTAAATCGACAGAAGGACCACTCCATCGGTGTGCCTTTGGATTCGCTCATCCAGCTATTCTCAAGCCCGTGAGAGGAAACAAACACTTGGGCATCATCGAGTACGATACTAATCAGACTGATTGGAAGATTGAAGCGCTCGGCTGCCTTTTGCGTAAGGTCGTCGAGCAGGCCCTGGATTTCATCCGAAAGGATATCCAGTTTAATAATCGCTTCCAGCCGATCTGAGTCGTGAATAGGATCCTTAACCATATCCAAAAAATGCTAACTATTCCCGTGATATTTTAATAGTCCCAGGTAAGTATTGATTTTGGTTTTCAGGGAAAAACCGACAACTTTCAGAACCCCCTCCTGTTGGCAAAGGTATCTGGCTAACGTTTGCAGTTGGTCTAAGGTCAGGGCACGGCCTGGTTTCGAGAATCCGGCTCGATTGCAAGCGTCGTTCCAGAAGGCCTCTCCTTCCTGCTCTCCAAATATTTTTTTCAACGACTCCAGAGTGGCTTCCTCGGTCGGGGGTAAGTAGTGATGCGGATTGGGCACGGCTGCGAACGGTTGAACCATTATCTTTCAGATTTTTGTAAAAATGAGCTAAATGACAAGGCTTTGCTGACTAAAACCCCCTTATCACTTGGCAAGGGACCTCCACAGGGATTAACTACAGGGTGATTATCCCAGCAGAGATGAGCACCCAGCGCTTGACCATATTCCTCATTTTCTTCCTTGGCGGATGGATTTCTATCTGGGGAGAGGAGGCCGCTGCTGAAGGGGTCCCGGAAGCCGAAGTAAAATTCAAGCTCGACTTGAATGAGGAACCCGAGGTTATCCGCCAAATTCTCCTCGATTTGACACCGCCCGGGACCGATGTCTATGCCGTCGCCAGAGCCATTGTGAAAACCGTTTGGAAGAACGAGCAAGCCCACAAGCTCAAGCATAAATCCGATTCCTACTACTTCGAGCGGGAATTCCATGGGGAAGGTTATATCCTGGTTGAATTGGGAGGAACCAGTGGCTTCGGCTCGGCATGGAAAAAGCGACCTGTTCACGCAATCTATGTCTTTGATAAACGCAGGGTCCTCCAAGACATCCTCATCAAAAAGAAATAGCCGACACGGCTGGACTTGCTGTTGCAACAGCAAGCCCAGCGCGACAAAGTGTCAGGGAAAGAGCTTCCCTCACCTCAGGGACGCAGAACTGCGATTCAAGCGTCGGCTTTCGACCTTTCGATCACCTTCTTCTCTATATCAGGAGGCAGAAACTCATAATGGCTGAGCTCCTCCGCATGAAACCCACGCCCCTGCGTCATGGACCGGAGATTGGTGGAATAGCGATACATTTCCATTTGAGGCACCTGTGCGTTAACCACCTGAAGGCCATCCTCAGCATCCATACCCAGGATCCGCCCACGACGCCCGGAGATATCGCCCATTACATCCCCCATATAATCTTCAGGAATATAGATAGATACATTGAGAATCGGCTCTAGCAGGACCGGCTTTGCATTCAGGAACGCTTCGCGGAAAGCCTCCTTCCCCGCGATCTGGAAAGCGATGTCTTTCGAGTCCACCGGATGCATCTTCCCATCGTAGAAATCGATCTTCACATCGACCACGCGATACCCTGCCAGGATCCCTTCGACACAGGCCGCATTGACCCCCTTTTCCACAGAGGGAACAAACACACGGTCCACATTCTGCCCGACGAGGGATTCCTTAAAATCGATCCCGGCATCACGGTCATTGGGCGCAATGCGCATCCAGACTTCACCGAACTGCCCGGCTCCACCCGACTGTTTCTTATGCCGGTACTTCGCCTCGGCATTCGCCCGAATGGTTTCGCGGAAGGGCACCCGCGGCTCCCGCATGGTTACATTCACATTAAAGCGGCGCTTTAAGGCGTCTTTGATAATCTGTAGATGCAGCTCACCCTGGCCCGAAATCACCGTTTCATGGGTCTCCGGATGGACTCCATACAGAAACGTGGGATCTTCTTCGTGCAAGGTTGTGAGTCCGGTTCCCAAGCGTTCCTCATCCCCACGTTCGGCAATCTCAAGCGTGGCATGAATATTGGGTTTTGGAAACTCCACTTCCGGCAGCCGTATATCGAGTCCATTTTTGCACAGCGTGTTCCCGGTATGGGTATCCTTCAGTTTCACAAAGGCACCGATATCTCCACTGTACAAGTGGTCTACCGAATCCCGGTTACGGCCATTCATCAAGTAGATCTGCCCCACCCGCTCGGTCTTATTGCGATCCGTATTATGGAGATCCATGCCGACCTGGATGGACCCTGAATAGATACGGAAAAACGACAGGTCGCCGACATGGGGTTCGCTAATGGTTTTGAACACATAGAGCACCGGATCGTTTCCGTCGAGGGCCACCTCTACCGACTCATCACTGCCATTCCGCCCCTCTACGGTTTTTCGATCCACCGGGGACGAGCCGTACTTGGAGATGAAGGTCATGAGTCGCGCCACCCCGATGTTGTGTTCTGCAGAGGTGACAAAACAGGGAATGATCACCTGATCCTGTACGGCTCGGTGGACTCCCCCGCGCATCTCTTCTTCAGACAACCCGTCCTGCTCAAAAAACTTTTCCATCAAGGTATCATCCGACTCGGCAATGTACTCAATCAGCTCCTTGTGGAGGGTCTTCACTTGCTCATCATATTCCCCGGAGGCGGGCTTTTCCACGTATTTCCCGGATTGGTCAGTGTGGTAGTCGATCTCTTCGCTCCGCATCACATCCAGGGTTTTATTGAAGCCTGGCCCCGGATTTATGGGGAGCACCATCGGGAAGACTCGGGGGCCAAACTGCTCACGCAGGGACGCCAAGACGCCATCAAAATCCACGTTCTCCCGGTCCATTCCATTGATCACGAGAATCTTCGGGATATTGAACTGGGTGGCGTACTTCCACGTCTGAACCGTTCCCAGTTCCACCCCTTTCACCGCATCCACAACGACGAGGGCGAAGTCCCCTACCCGCAATGCGCCAAGCCCATCACTGATAAAGTCTAAATACCCGGGGGTATCGATGATATTAAACTTCTTTTCCTTCCACTCCGTGTGGAGGATGGAGGCGTGAATCGAAATTTTCCGGTCTTTTTCGTCTTCATGGTAGTCGGATACGGTGCTTCCATTTTCTATCCGACCCAGCCGGTTGATCTGCCCGGAACAGGCTAGCATGGATTCGGCCAGCATGGTCTTTCCACTCCCACCATGGCCTACAATTGCGAAGTTCCGGATGTCTGCTGCGTGATAATCATTCATAATTAAATTTTGGCTAACGGTTAAGATGCACGGGGGCGTTGCTGTGAACGACGGCTCACCAATAGCCGCAGCTCACACCAACCACACACAACTCAGGATCACGGGCTCCGCCAAATCCAAAAAGCCGGAGCGCCCGTCGACCTGCCTCAGGGAGATTCAGCTTTAGCGGCTTCTCCCTCCTCGCTCGGTGGTATGTACTCGTACACTTCTGATGGCAGACGAGTGGTAAAGCTGATCACCTTCGGCTGGACCAGGCGGTCAAAATCCGTGTAGTTCATTTTCACCAGCTCGGTGTGACTTCCTGCATTAAAAAAGATGATTTCATCCTCTGTCAGGCTTTGAGCCACATAGACATCCATATCAAATAGATTCCCAAACGGTGGCATCGCCCCCACCTCGCAGTCCGGAAACTTGTCTTTAAAGTCGGACTCCGCCGCCAAATATACATCCCCCGTCCCAATCGCATGCGATAATCGTGTAAAGTCTACATTGTAACTCGCTGGAAGCACCATCATCGCTAATTTGTCGTGAATTCTCACGATCACGGTCTTCGCCATTTCTTTTCCAGGTATGTGGGCCAACGCGGCAATTTCTTGAGCCGTGAAGGCCCGTGAATGGCTTGCAACCACATACTTCACCTCCTCTTTATCCAAATAGGAACGCAGGATATCTAACATGATTTTTTTATATTTAGGGTGTAACAGATTAGGAAATCTTATGATAGGGCCGCTCAATCGAGCCTGTCAATCCTTCGTGTTATCCCTCCTCCTTTCAATCTTTTTTGTCGACTGGCCACGCCCCCATTCGACTCCCCCCGGCCGCGCCTGACTCCTCTCACTTCCCGACCGGTTCTCGCCCGACGTCGACCCGATTTTGTCAGATGGCGATTTTGGAGACGAAGGATATCTTTTTTATGCAATAAAATGCACTAAATCTTTATTTTTTCTCATTAATTAAATGGTTTATATTTTATAAATAATTGATAATTATAAAATTAAATCAAAAAATAATAATGCACACTAATGCACATTTTTTAATTGACCGGCACCCCTTCCCACAATCATATTCAACATCATGGAGCTCCGGGTTGACCCCGCTCAAGCGAGGGTTCCCCTCCCGGAAACTACCCCCACCCCTAATAAAAATAACTCCAAACTCACTGAATATGAAATCAGGCAATCCTGAATTCCAGCTATGGCGCAAAGCCATCGCTTTGGGTTTCATCGGGCTTCTCCCTTTCACCGGGTATGCCCAGGATTCTTCGGAATCCGATGAAAATGAAGACAACGAAATTGCAACCCTGAATCCATTCGAGGTCACCACTTCCGGGGATTCCCGTTATTTCGCCACCAATTCGATCGCCGGCACACGTGTCGACTATCGGATTCAAGACATCCCCATTTCGATTGAGGTCATCACCTCCGAATTCATTGAAGACACGGGCTCCGTAGATCTCCGTGAATCGCTGAGATATAGTGCTGGTATCGTTCTCCAGTCCCAAAATGATGCCCTCTCTCAGCCGTTTTCCGATACGGGAGGGGTTCACAACCCGGAAGGGGTCACCAACAATAAAACCAACACCTCGATCAAGATACGCGGCTTCGTCACGGACAACGTATTGAGAAGCGGGTACCGCCGACAGCATGCAACCGACGCGATTAATATCGACCGGATTGAGGTCGTGCGCGGGCCCAATGCCCTGCTCTACGGGATTGGCAACTTCGGAGGGATTGTCAACTACCTGGCCAAACGGCCACTTCCGGAACAGAGAACCGAGCTTGGGTTCACAGTCGGTTCAGATGAGTTTTACCGGTTCACCGTAGATAATACCGGACCCATGGGAGACCACTTTGCTTACCGTATTACCGGGGCCTTGGAGTCCACCAATCACTGGACAGAAATCAAGGACCAACAGCATTGGTTCATCTCCCCGGTTCTCGAATGGCGACCCTTCGAGAAGACTCGGATAATCGCGGACTTTGAGTTCGGGGCACAGGAGGAAACCGGGGTTAGCTTCCAAAGTGTTCGTGCGCCCACCCTGGGCAACTTCGATGTCACCCAGCAAGACCGCCTGGAAGTTTTCGGCCTCCTCGAGTTTGATGGAAAAGACCCGCGGACCTTTCGCTGGTCGGGTCCGGATACCTTTCTGAATACGGACGCGATGAACATGAATTTGGAACTCCAGCAGGAACTTCTGCCCAATCTCCATCTTCTTGCCGGGTATAACTATTCGCAAAATAAGTTCGAATCCCGAGACGTCTTTGGGTCCCTCAATCAGAATGTCGGCCCCACGAATCTTCGGGGCTCTTACTTATCGAAACGGGTAGTCACCGGAACCGAGGACCCCAATCCTGTTCAGGTCGACAACGCCATTTTCCAATATCAATGGCAGGATCGTGAGGAAGAGAATAAGCGGGATCAGGTCCGAGTTGAATTAAACTACCGCCTCAACCTCTTCCGGGGCAGCGATTGGCTGGGTTCACAAAACAACTTCATGCTCGGCTTCTCCTGGGAAGAACTGGAGACCGAAACCTTCGCCCGCGGGACTGATTCCTCCGGCACGGACCCCATCCGCGACGGATGGAATTGGAAATCGCCTACGGACGCTTCCTACATTCGCTTTGGCACACAGGGAGATGGAGTGGCCGATGAACCCCTCACCGATCGATTCCGCAATATCACGGTGGCTTCAAACACAGCCTGGTACGGGGTCTACTCCGGAGCCTGGCTCAATGATCGAGTTCACGCCATCGTTGGATATCGGAATGACACGGCCTCCACCTCGGTGGATCAAGTGGGCTTCCGCCCGGGAGAAGGCACCTTTAATTCTTCGGCTGATGGATTTGAAAAGGGATCCTGGCAATTTGGCCTCAGTGTTGAGCCCCTCAAAGGGGTGACCCTGTTCGGCCTCACTTCAGAGGGACTGCAACCCAATTTCGGCGGCAATATCGACGGCAATGGCCAACCGCTTGACGCCACCACGGCAGAGTCGGAAGAACTGGGAATCAAACTCTCCCTCTTTGAAAACAAGCTGACCCTGAGTGGCAGTGTATTTAAGATCGAACGGGAGGGGATTCCATTCTCCTACTGGTGGGCCCCCGCCCCCGCTCGCGGGGCTTTTGACCCGAATGCCGATATCGTCTACCGTATGGATGACTTCAATCCGCTGACCAAACCCGACAATGTTTATCTGCAAGCCGGACTCGATGAATTCATCGCCGCTCAAAACAGCGGAGCCGTCTTTGAACAAAACGGGTTAACTTACCTGAACGCTTCCACCTCCCAAGGGGCAGCCTACCTCAACGCGGTCTTTGACAGCCTGAATGCAGCCTACGCGCTTCCTCCCGGGGAACGTCCAGCAGATGCCTGGCCAGGATGGCTCTACAATGGTTTCGATGATCCTCTGGTAAACACAGCAGCGGAAAATTGGTCCGTCGGAGAATTTTTCCAGTCCATTTCCGACAAATCGGAGGGCTACGAAATCCAGCTGATGTTTGCGCCAATGGCCAACTGGCAAAATATCATCACCTTCTCTCATGTTGAACGTGAAATCGTCAGCCCGGGCAACTTCGTCACCCATCCGTTCAATGAGGGCAATGTAGACCTCTGGCCGATGTGGCGCTTCCCCAACGGTAACTGGGGCCTCACCGGGTTTGCCCCCGAAGACGTTTACCTGGATCCCTCAGATTCCGGCACCTGGACCGGCATCGGATATGGTCGGGGGGAGTCGCTTGATGATACCCCTCCGTATGCCATCTCTGGCTGGACCTCGTACGACTTCATCGATGGAAGCCTGAAGGGCCTGCGGTTGGGCCTGGGCTTCAACTGGGAAGACAAACGTGAGTTCGCCTCAGAATTTACCAGTGCGGGACAGAAGAAGGAGAATCCTACGGAAAATAAGATCCAGGCCTTCACCCCGGAGCGCTTCCAACTCAATGGTATGCTTCGCTACGAATGGCTCCTGCGGGATCGCTACAACATGGCGGTTCAACTAAACGTCGATAACATCCTCGACGATAAAGACCAGTACGGCCTGCTCTACGCACCGGGTCGTTCCTGGCGCTTCAATCTATCAACCAGCTTCTGATTAAAGGCCCTAACGGTTCATTCAGTAGGATTAAGATAATTTTAGAGACATCCCTCCTCTCCTTCGGGGGAGGAGGGCATCTAAAAGCTTTACCTGAAACAACCCTGTAGTATGGAATCCAAGGCAATCACAATGCCTCGCCCATCATCCAACGGACTCGAAACGGTTAATCAGCAATACATCGCGGAACAACTTAACTTATCCCGCACCACCGTTTCCCGCTGCTTTACCAATCACCCGAAAATTAATCCGGAAACCCGGGCCAAAGTTTTTAAACTGGCAGCAAAGTTGGGCTACCGCTATTCCGCTCCGAGAAATATTCGGGACCGGAAACCCAATCGGGGGAATACCATTTCGGTCTTGATTGGATTACGTGAGGACTACGATGGGCCGGTTGAAACAGATACCCTTATCCTTCAGGGTATCAGTGAAAAGGCTGCCGCCAGCCGGTTGGAACTGGAAATCCACTATGTTGAGCCAAGGACATTCAACCCGCCCCCGCGTGCCCGACAGATCTTTCCCAATGGAAGCCCCACTCGATGGAAAGGCCTCATCCTGCTCTATCCCTTCAAGGAACCCGTGGTGCAGAGCCTGATGAGTCGGGTCCCCACGGTTTCCGTTCTTGAGGACTATAACCGTGCGGATGTGGATTGCATCAATCCCGACCAGATCCGTGGCATCTCGCGCATGGTTGAACACCTCCACGACCTGGGTCATCAAAAGATTGGTTTCCTCTCCTGGAAATATAGCGTGCCCGCCCCCTGGGTTGAACGCCGCCTGGGAGCCTACGTTGAAAATCTCATCCGGTTCAACATGACCTTGAACCAGGACTGGATCTTGAATGTGCGCCCCGATGAAAATCTGGAGGCCGCACAGTTGGCCCAGCGGGTGGCTGGTTGGGTCGACCAGGGAGTGACCGGCTGGGTCTGTGCTGCAGATCACCAGGCTTATTCCCTCGTTCGCGATCTTAACCAACTCGGGGTCCAGGTCCCTCGGGATTGCTCGGTCACCGGCTTTGATGGAATTCATCCGATGTATGACCTGCCTCAACTCTCCACCGTCAAAGTTCCCTTTCAGGAAATTGGTGTTTCTGCCCTTACCACTCTACTCAGAAAAATCGAGAACCCCATGGCGGCCCGTCGCCACATTCTGGTCTCCGGAAGTGAAGTCATAGGGAAGAGCACGGCGCCTCCCCCTTCAACACATTAGACCACACCTGCCTTAAGGCACCATTTCCATGTTAACCATCAGCCTTCCCGGGCTGGAGATCTGTCGCTTGGGCCCTGAAACAATCGGGTTTCGGGATTCCCGGCAAACGGCTCGTCTCCGCCTCTACCTGCTCGCCAACAACGAGAAATCCATGTTTCAGTGTGAAACTCCCCAAGGGAGTTCGACTGAAGTGTCCCTGATTTGGCAGCACCCGAAATTCGGAGCCGTTCAGCAGGAATGGATCTTCTCGAAGACCGGTGATGATTGCCGGGCAAAGATTCACTGGACCTTACAACCGGATCACGCGCTGGATGCCCAGATTCAATGCGAGTGGGAAATCCTCCCGCTCGACACCCCTCGATTCATGATCCCGGGAAGCCTCTACGGCACTAACAATATTCAGGATTCCTATAGCGTTCAGCCTCAACTCAATTACCGGGGCGATCTGCATTACCCCAAGACGCCCCTTATTTTTACCAGGGCCGACCGCTCCACTCATAATGCTGTGCTGGTGTGGAACCGTAACCGGGTCTTGGCCATGCGTATCGATGAACGGACCCATTCCGGCGATTCATCGTTTTACAATGGCCTTTATGTGGATACGCGTGGGAGGGACATCTACGACCGGCTTGGCATTACCTTGGGGTACCGCCACAGACCCGTACATTACAAAGGGAAGCTGGATGAAGACTCGTTTACCCATGACCCAAATCCACATCCCATCCAATTTGCAGAAGGACGGACATATCGAACTGACGGTCATTTTTTTTGGGGTTGCCAGGACACCTTTGACTGCTTCGAAAGCCCCATTGAATGGTTTTACGAACAAATCCATGAATACCCGAAGAACTCCGGACCCAGAGATGAGGTGGTGAGCGAGTTAGTTCATGGAATTGTAAACCATGGTTACGACCGGGAGCATCAATATTTCCCAACGGTGGTTTCCGGTAGCTATGCGGAAACCGGAGTCGCCGGGGACACGGCATGGACAGGCGGTATGCAAGTCGCCTACCCTCTCCTTCGTGCAGGATTCAATCACCCGGAAGCTGAGGCCATCGCTTTAGACTACATCTCCAACCTTCTCGAAACAGGTATTTGTCCCAGCTCAGGCTTTTTCTACGAATCCAAATCCAAAGAAGCGTGGAGGAACACCGGTTGGTGGACTTCACACCTCCAGGTCGACGACTGCGATGGACGACGACTGGAAGAAGTTCACTCGGCTTACATTAACGGCCAGGCAGCATGCTACCTCTTAAAGTCTATCAAAATCCTCCAAGCCTCAAATCAAGCCCAGGATTACCCGCTCACGAACTGGTTAGTGACCATAAAAAGTCTGTTGGATCGTGTCATTGACCAACAGCGGTTTGATGGAGCCTATGGGGTCTACTTCGATCCCTCCAACGGGGAAGCTCGATACTACAATAGTTTTCAGGGGGCCTGGTTTTTTGCGGCCATCGCCGAGCTGTATTCGGTCCTGAAAGATCCAGCCTATCTCGCCTCCCTGGAAAAGGCCGACCAATTCTATTTCAAAGCCATTATGCGTTGGGAGCCCTGGGGCACCCCTATGGATGTTGACCACGCAGTCGATGAAGAAGGGAATCTGGCCTACATCACAGGGGTTACCACGCTGCATCGAATGACACGTAACGAAGCGTGGTTATACCGGCTCGAACGAGCCTTCCATTTCGAGTTCACCTGGAAATTCGCCTACAATACTCAATTCGTCAACGAGCCCTTAAAGTCGATGAATTGGTCCTCATCTGGAGGCAGTATCACCTCCACGCATAATATCCACATCCACCAAATGGGAAATCTGGTGGCGGAGGAACTCTACTACCTGGTCCAGCTAACCGACAATCCCTACTATAAAGCGCGCCTTCGTGATACGGTCATTTGGGGCTTGGGCACCCACAACCGAAGCGATGGCTACTTTGGTTATGGCCTTCGCGGATTTGTAACCGAACAGTTTTTCCATAGCGACGGGGTTCAGGACGATATCGAGCGAATTCCGGATGGAGGGATCTGGCCGGACTTCCTGCCCTGGGCCTCCAGCTGTGTCCTCCTTTCTACCATCGCAGATATCCCGGATGAATACTATGAACCCCCCACCCGGAATGAAGTTAGCTAGATTGGGAAATTCTGACTTGGAATTGTCCAGGCTTGGCTTTGGAGCTTGGGCCATTGGCGGGCAATGGCAGTATGGCTGGGGTTCCCAGGATGATGAGTTATCCATCAAAACGATTCATGCCGCACTGGATACGGGGATCAACTGGATCGATACCGCACCGGTATACGGCCTTGGGCATTCTGAGGAAGTGATCGGACGGGCTATCTCCGGTATGCAGAGTAAACCCTACGTCTTTACCAAATGCTGCTTTCGATGGGATCATACAGGGGATATCACACCCTCTCTCGCAGCTGAATCCGTTCGTCAGGAAGTGGAAGCAAGTCTGCAGCGACTGCAACTCGATGTGATTGACCTTTACCAGATCCACTGGCCCCAACCTCTTGAACAAATTGAGGAGGGATGGGAGACCCTGGCCGCACTGAAACAGGAGGGAAAGATAAGGTGGATAGGGGTATCCAACTTCTCCGTAGAGCAAATTCAGTTGATGGAGAAAATCGCTCCGGTAAGCTCCCTTCAGCCCAACTACAATCTGATCCATCGCGAAGTGGAAACGGACATCCTCCCCTACTGTTTAAAGCAGGGAATCGGAACGATTGTATATTCCCCCATGGCGTCAGGGCTCCTGTCGGGAAAAATGACCCGGGAACGAATTCACCAACTTGCAGATGACGATTGGCGCAGGTCAAACCCGGATTTTCAGGGCCCTGAATTGGACCGTAACCTGGCTATCGCTCAACGCTGCCTCGAAGTGGGAAATGCAGTCGGCGGAAGCGCCGCAGAGATTGCCATTGCCTGGACACTTCAACACCCGGCCGTCACCGGGGCAATTTGCGGACTGAGAAACCCTGAACAGGTCGAAGGAATTAAAAGGGCATCCGGTTTTGATCTGAGCAGTTTTGATTTCCCACACCCATTGGATTCTTAGCAGGATCCGGCGCAGCATCAGTATGGCTTTAAAATCGACCCCTTACACCCTTTATCTGGCTACAGTCGTTTCCCTCGGCGGGTTTCTTTTTGGTTTCGATGCCTCCGTCATTTCGGGAGTAATCCGTTACGCAACATACACCTTTGACTTGAACGACTGGCAAATCGGCCTCCTCGTGGGAGCCCCGACACTCGGAGCTATTCCGGCCGGCCTGCTCGCGGGCCCGCTCAGTGATTGCTTCGGGAGAAAACGGGTCCTCCTGGTTATCGCCTTTCTCTACACCCTTTCGGCCATTACCTCCGCCTTTGCCCCCACTTTCGAAATTCTTGTAGCGGCCCGGATAACTGGAGGACTCGCCTTTTGCTCGCTCATGCTCGCTCCACTCTACATCGCTGAAATAGCACCGGCTGGGCTCAGGGGGCGTTTGGTATCGATCAACCAGATGAATATAGTGGTTGGGTTTTCTGCAGCCTATTTTTCCAATTACCTCATCTTAAAAATCAGCGGATCAAGCGCTGAATGGGTATCAATGCTCCATATAGCGGATCTTCCCTGGCGCTGGATGCTGGGCCTGGAAATCATTCCGGCCCTCGCCTACTTCCTTTTCCTGTTTGGAATTCCCGAAAGCCCCCGGTGGTTGCTGGTAAAGAACCGGAAAAAAGCCGCTCGGGAGATTTTACTCCGGCTTGATCCCGACTCAGGAGTTGAGGCCCGCATTTCACAAATCGGGGACAGCATTGAAAAAAGCCGGAATGTATCCAAATCGCACATACGCCTGTTATTTACCCCCGCCTTACGGCTCCCCCTCCTGATCGGGCTCATCGTGGGGATTGTTCAACAAATCACCGGGGTCAATGCGATCTACTTCTATGCTCCCGGTATCTTCGAACAAAGCGGGGTCGGAACCGATGCGGCTTTTGCCCAGGCGATCTGGATTGGCCTGACCAATATCATTTTTACCCTTATAGCCATGGTCACAATCGACCGCTTCGGGCGCAAGCCTCTGCTCATTGTAGGCCTGTCAGGAGTTTTGATCAGTATGTTCGTGGCAGCCCATGGCTTCGCCAATGCTACCTACACCCTCACACCAGAATCCGTTCAGACCTTAGAGGCGATTGAACCGGAACAACTCAAGGACCTGGTGGGGAGAGAATTCATATCCGATGTCGAATTTAAGCAAGCGCTCACCAATACCCTGGGAGAATTCGAGGCAAAGCAACACGAAGCCGCATTGATTCAAGCCGCCGTCAAACTGAACCCAACTCAGATTCTGGTCGGTATTCTCGGCTTCGTTGCCTCCTTTGCCGTCTCCCTGGGGCCCGTGATGTGGGTCCTGTTCTCAGAACTCTTTCCCAATCGAATCCGCGGCCTGGTTATCTCTTTTGTCGGTTTTTTTAACAGCCTCGTGAGTTTTGGAGTCCAGTTCCTTTTCCCTTGGCAGTTGTCAAACTTAGGAGCAGCTGGAACCTTCCTCACCTACGGACTTTTTGCCCTGATCGGACTGATCCTGGTCATATGGATTCTACCCGAAACGAAGGGTAAATCTCTCGAAGAACTCGAGGCCTTCTTTTCCCGATAAGAACCAAAGCGTGAAACTCCAGGCTACTGCCCTCTCAAACCGGATCAATCCGCTTCAACAGCCGAAGCTGCGCGATCCTCGATTACCGATTTAGTTGAAAACCGGTATCGCATATTTCGATACACACAGACATCGGTCACGTCCTCTGGAGTCCCCTTGGGGGCAGCCCGGTAGTTCGTTGATACACGATATGGTCCATCCACCGGTAGAACCCGATGCCAACAGTGACCATGAAGCAAAACCAGCGTCCCCTTCTTTGGATACAGCGTTATCTGGTCTTTAAAATCCACATCCGGATCTCCTGCCGGGAGCACCTGGCCTCTATGAGTTCCTGGTACTAATCGGAGTTCACCCCCAATTTCAGGAACGATGTCACGCGTGTAAATCAGGCGGTTTAAGTTGAAGTCATTTCTCGCTTCTGGCGGACAATCCTGATGCCAAGCCTGACCCTTCGTTCCCTTGGCAGAGAACATCACCATGCTGTATTGGGAATACCAGCCCGCTCCCAGGACCAACTCCGTTATGTTTTTTAACTCCGGATCGTTTTCGATCCGGTCGAAGGCATCGACCCCCTCCCGTTGAGGAAACCACGGTACAATTTCGCATTTGGACTTATCCCAGAACTCCTCGTTCAGCATACTGCCGTGAACGGCTCCAAAGTGATCCAGAATGAGCCGATGCAGCTCATCCATGCACTCCTCCGCGAAGAAGTTTTCGACGACAAGGTAGCCATCTTCCCAGAATTTTACGGTGAGATCTTCAACCATGGCAGAGTCTAACGTAGAGAGGATTAATCAAAAGTGGTATTTTCTTTAAAAGTGCATTAAAGTGCACTTTAGTCAATGGTTTATAGTTGTGATTTTATCATAGTTTCCTTTTCATAATTTGCATTGTTTACCAATTTACTGCCAGACAACTACCTCGGACCTGAGATGGAACCCTCCCCCCCCTGCTTTACCCGAAAATGAAATCCTTACCATGCGCAATATCTACCCTGATACTGGGTGGACTTCTATCCGCCAATCTACCCCTTTCACCCATGAATGCCGGCGAGACTGATTTTATTCCCAGAAAGAACTTTGGGGCATTATTTGAGCCGGAAAACACCGTTTTGAGCGGAGCCGGGCAAGACCCGAATCGCGACGATGGAGCGGAAGGCTTCCTTGAATATGCAGAAGCGCTGGGGGAAGCGTGTTATCCCATCCTTTTTATGACGTATGCAGGGCTGACTCCGCCCGTGGATAAATCAGCGGATTGGGGCACGGTCGAGGACATTCTAAAATGGGGAAAACGGCTGAAGGGGTTCCTGGACGCCACGGGGAGAAAGGATGTCTACCCTCAGGTAGGGATGTCCATGGTGGGAGGTAAGGATTCCGGAGCAGGACGGGATGACGAAGTCGCAGCCGGCTATTTTGATTCTCACATTGATGCTTATATTGAAGCCATGAAAGGGCTGGGCCGTCCTGTCTATTTAAGGATTGGATACGAATGCGAGGGCTCCTGGAATGGCTACCAGCCCGAAACCTACAAGGCCGCGTGGATTCGCATTACGAAGCGGATTCGGGAGGCAGGCATTCCCGTTGCGACGGTTTGGTGCGTCGCCGGGGGCTCTTCCGGAACAACTGAAGTTGAACCCCTGATGGCCTACTATCCTGGAGATGAATGGGTCGACTGGTGGGCCATTGACATCTTTTCACCAGAGGAAATTGATGCTCCCTTGACCCAGGCTTTTTGTGAAGAGGCCGGACGCCGGGGAAAACCCGTCATGATCGGAGAAGCCACTCCGAGGTATGTCGGTGTCCACGATGGAGAACGCTCCTGGGATAACTGGTTCGGCCCCTTCTTTGACCTGATTCGGCGGCAACCCGAAATTAAAGCTATTTCTTACATCAACTGGGACTGGGACTATTGGGCCGATACACTGGGTTATCCATTCCACGGATGGAAGGACTCCAGAATTCAGAAAAACCCTGTCGTTCTCGAGCGCTTCCGCGAAGAGATGAAATCCCCCTTGTATTCCCATTCGCAGCAATATGTTGAAGCAAACTGACCCCACCGCAATGCCCGAGAGTTCCGTCTACTATGGCCAGACCCCGCTTTCCCCTAATCAAAGCGATGTGGCCGGAAAAATTGTAGAAGTGAATGGTGAGGCCTTCTACCAGATCTCCCATTACGATCGTATGCCCCCTTTCTTCATGACGATCGTGAGCGACTCCGATCACTGGATGTTTCTCTCCAGTAAGGGAGGGGTAACCTGCGGCCGTGGAAATGCCGACAACGCGCTATTCCCCTATTACACAGATGACAAAATCCATGATGCCTCGACCACCACAGGCTCATTTTCCCAGTTCCATGTCTGGAAGGAAGGAAAGACATTCCTCTGGCTCCCTTTTCACCTCAATCTGCCCGCACCCTACTCGATTGCACGAAACATCTATAAGAGCTTAACCGGAAACCAGATCATTTTTGAGGAAATCAATCACTGTCTGGGCCTGAAATTCCGAATGGCCTGGATGAATAGTGAATCCTTCGGTTTTGTCCGCCAAGCCAGCCTGACGCTCCTGGAAAAACAGGAAATGACTCAGCTGGAAGTGTTCGATGGGATTCGTAATATCCTTCCGTATGGTATCAACAGTGGCCTTCAGACCCGGGCCAGCACCCTGGTGGATGGATACAAGTACTGCGAAATCGACTTGGAATCCAACCTCGGCATCTATTCGCTCAGCTCGATCATCACAGACCGGGCCGAACCCAGCGAAGCGCTGAAAGCAACCACGGTGTGGTCTACCGGGTTCCCCAACCCGCTCATCCTGCTCTCCGACAGACAGATTGAGGCCTTCCAAACAGGAATAGAACTCAAGCCCGAAAATAGAGTGCGCGGAAGACGGGGAGCTTACTTCATCCACGGCTCCATTGAACTAGACCCGGGCTCCACCAAAACGTGGTGGATCGTGGCGGACATCAACCAGGGACCCTCGAACATTACCGAACGTAAAGCCTTTCTCCTCTCTCAACCCGAACCGGCTGCTCCCCTCCTCAAGGATGTCGAACGGGGAACTCAAGCCCTGCGCACCCTCGTCGCCCACGCCGATGGAATCCAGGACAGCGGTGACTCCCTCGCTGTCGCTCGACACTTTTCCAATTCCCTCTTCAACATTATGCGGGGAGGCACCTTCCCGCTGACCTACCAGATACCGGTCCGCGACTTCCTGGATTTCATCAAGACCTGGAATCGAAACGTCCACCAGCGACATAAAGACTTTATTGAATCCCTGGGGGATTCGATCTCGCTCACGGATTTGAGGAACCTGCCCCCCGCACGGGAAGATGCCCAGTTCCAACGCCTGATCTATGAATACCTGCCGCTGACCTTTAGCCGCCGGCATGGTGATCCAAGTCGCCCATGGAACAAGTTCTCTATTGAAATCAAAACCGAATCCGGAGATCGCAATTTCAATTACCAGGGCAACTGGCGGGACATCTTTCAAAATTGGGAAGCCTTGGCCTTGTCCTATCCCGAATACCTGGAAAACTTCATCGCTAAATTTGTCAACGCCTCCACCGTCGACGGCTATAACCCATACCGGGTAACGCGCCATGGAATCGATTGGGAGGTCTTTGACCCAACTGACCCCTGGTCGAATATCGGGTATTGGGGCGACCATCAGATTATCTATCTGCTCAAGTTCCTGGAATGGGCGGAAAAATTCCATCCTGGCACCCTGGAAGAACTCCTGCATCAACGGATATTCGTTTACGCGAACGTTCCCTATCGTATACGCCCCTATCAGGATATCCTCAACAGCGTCCAGGAAACGATCGATTTTGACCATACGGCCGCCGACCAAATCGAGCAACGTGTGGAAATCCTCGGGTCGGACGGAAAACTCGTCATGGACCGGTCGGGAAGTCCATATCGGGTCTGTCTTTTCGAAAAGCTGCTCACCCCCTTGCTATCCAAGATCAGTAACTTCGTTCCGGAGGGTGGAATTTGGATGAATACCCAACGCCCCGAATGGAATGACGCGAACAACGCGCTGGTCGGCTATGGCTTGTCTATGGTCACGCTCTATTATATTCGGCGTTATCTCTCCTTCCTCGCGACGCTTCTTCCAAAATCTAAAAACCCGGCACAGATCTCCAGCGAAGTCTACACCTTCCTCATCCATTTACACGAGGTCTTCCAGGAGCATCAGGGTTTGCTCACCGGTTCCTTCAGTCCGGCTGAACGGAAACACATGGTCGACGCTCTGGGTGAGGCTGGGAGCCAGTATCGGCTCAATCTCTATACAAACGGCTTCTCCGGAAAAACAGTCCCCGTTGACCCTGAATTGGTGGCATCCTTTTTAGACCTCAGCCTCCAATTCGCAGATCATACGATTCGTGTGAACCGCAGGGAAGATGGCCTTTTCCATGCCTACAACTTAATCCAGTTTAGAGACGACGGTTTTGGGGTGCAAACCCTACAGGAAATGCTTGAAGGCCAGGTAGCCGTTCTGAGCTCAGGCTTTCTCACACCTCAGGATGCCTTGACAGTGTTGGACGCCCTCCGGCAAAGCAGCCTCTACCGGGAAGATCAAAACTCCTTCATCCTTTACCCGGACCAGGATCTGGGATCCTTCCTCGATAAAAACATCATTCGAGCGGATCTTTCCCCCTACCCCTTCCTCCTGCGAGAACTGGAAGCCGGATCTACCCGTATCGTGGAAAAAGACATCAACGATCGCTACCATTTCAACGGTGCCTTTCGCAACGCAACCGAATTGAGGGAAGCCCTCGATCAAATCCCCGAACTGGGAGACGCGGAACAAGAGTCCATCTGTGAGCTCTTTGAAGACACCTTCAATCACCGCGCCTTTACCGGCAGGTCAGGAGCCATGTTTAAATATGAGGGGCTGGGCTGTGTCTATTGGCACATGGTTTCCAAATTACTCCTCGTGACCCAGGAGGTGTATTTTGAGGCTGCCGAAAATGGCGCTGACTCTGACCTCTTGCCAGCCATCCGGTCTCACTATGAAGACATTCGGGAGGGTATCGGACTGAAGAAATCCCCAGAGCAATATGGAGCCTTTCCTGTCGATCCGTATTCCCATACCCCCGGCTTCACCGGAGTTCAACAACCCGGAATGACCGGCCAGGTTAAAGAAGATTTTATATCCCGGCTGCTCGAATTGGGTGTGATCATCAAAGACGGCCAACTCGGCTTTCACCCCAGGCTCTTGTCCCCTAACGAACTGAAGGAGGACGGGACCCTGCAATTTACCATATGTGGAATTCCCGTCATCTATTTCGATCAACCCGGAAACCGGCTGGAAGTGCACTATAGCGACGGGTCAACCCGGATTCTGGAGAATACCCTCACCCTGTCCGCCGGGATTTCACGACAGGTGTTTCTCCGTGATGCAAACCTGACCCAAGTCAAGGTGTTCACCAAGATCCAGTAACGAGCGTGTTGTAGGAGTGAATGCTTGCATGGCATGGGTCACCCAAACCGGCGAGCAAACCGAAAACGCTATTTTAGAGCAACTTGCGTTTCGGCCAACGCTTTCGGACTACGGTCCTCGAAAAATAAACCCCAGTGCTTTTCAGCCCCCATCGGGTTATCCGGGTTGCCTTTCCATGGCTCATCGAAAGCTTCGAAGAAGAAAACCGTCGTGTTGGTCGTCTCAGCCCATTGTCGCAGTTCCTGGTAATATTGAATCTGATAGGCCTCGTTTGCCTGGCCGGGAAACTCATTAGCGGTCGTCGCCCAACCGGCTTCCAGAATTGCAATTCTGCTGTCGGGCAAAGCGGCGTGCACATCCGCAATATTTTCCAGGGTGTAGGCCAACGCTTCATCTATCGTTTTGCCTACCCAGATGGGATAGGTGTGGACCCCTACAAAATCGAGCTCAGCGGCAAGCCGGCTTCCTTCTTCGACCCAGATCAGATAGTTTTCCGCTACCGTTATGGGTTGATGGATTACTGATTTAACCTGGCGCACATATGCAATCATGCTGTCCATGGTGACGAGATGGTCGTTCCAGTCCACCAGGGCTTCGTTACCCACGTTGACAGCCGCCACGATATGGGGAAAAGCCTTGGCCAATTCGATCCCACGATTCACCTCCGCCTGGTTCTTTACCTTATTGGCAGCCAACAGCTCAGGGGCATAGGGTTCGGTCAGCCAGTCACAGGTTGCGTAACTATCGATTTCCGCGTCCAGCCAGATCCCCAGAAGGACCTTCATCGGAATATCGTACTCCTGGATAAGTTCGAGGGTCGCTCGGGTGTTTTCTCTAGAATCGTACATGCGGATTAAATGAAACCCATGCTCAACCATGATGTTCAAATCTTCCAGGATCTGCTCCCGTGTCGGGTTGTTTGCCCCGTCTCCCCGGTCAGGGTGCTGCCCTTTGCGGAATCCGGAATAAGCGACCGCCATCACCTGGCCTTCTATCAGATCGCTTGCCTTCTGCGAATAGCGACTGGGGGAAACCAGAAATGGAATATTCGCGGTGGCCGATTTATTACCGGAACCCTTCACGTAGACAAACAGGCGGTAGGGCCCGGGCTCCGCCGGCGCTTCAAACTGAATGCTCTCCACATCTCGGGTCACATAGTTGAACGCAAGGGTGGGTGGACGCGCTTCTTTGTCGCCTCCCCATCGCTTGTCCGTGCTTTCCGGCATCATTTCCCAGCGCACATCGACGGCCTCTCGATCACCTCGATAAAGTGTGTAATGGGCCAAGACCTTCTGTCCGGGCTCCAGGACAAGCTGTTTCTCATAGTCCTGCTGCTGGAAACCATTCAAAAAAAGCGGGCTGATTCGAGGAGCAAGATCGACGGGCAGAGTTCCGGTCCAGGCTTCCTGCATGACGTCGATTGTTTCTGTCGCGGACCCATCCTCGAGGAACATGCCAAACCAGGTGGGGGTACGCTCCTGCTTCTGCCCCCAGAGAAAGACAAATGACCCCAGGCAGTGGGGATCATCCGTTATATAGCGATACCGTTGTTTGATGGCGGCTGCCTTCTGAGTACTGGAAGCTTCCATCTCCGCCCCCCAGTGAGTCATGCCACCCTCCCAGAATCCGGTGGGCCCCCATTCCGTCACTAAATAGGGCTTATCCCAGCCATACTCCCGCAGAAAACCGGACAACGCATGAATGCCTCCGTAGGCATTGACTCCCAACAGATCCAGGCTCGGGCATCGCTCCTTGATGTAGGCAATTTTTTCCCGATCGGGATACGCGATTACACACATGACCGGACGATGGGGATCCACGCTTTTAATGTAAGCCGCAACGGCCTCGACCGTGTCCCAGACCTTGGGATTGGTATAACCCAGTTCGACCTCGTTGCCCACGCCCCAGAGCAGAAGCCCCGGGTGGTTTTTCACCTGGTCGACCCGCGCCTTCATCTCTTCGATTTGGTGAGCCACGGCCGCCTCGTCATTATAGTCAAACCCGTGCCGTTCGTGCTCGATCCACAGCCCTCCCATCACCATGAGACCGTTGGCATGGGCTTCATCAATCATCCCCAAGGTCTGTTCGACCGACCAGGTGCGCAAGGTATTCCCCCCGCTGGCCACCAGAAGTTCCTGATTGGTGGAACCGCCCACTCCGTTGACGAAGAAGGGCTCCCCGTCTTTCAGCAGATGGTAGCGCCCGTCCTTTTTAATGATATTGACCACAGGGGAAGCCTCACACAGCGCAGCGGCTCCGAGGAGCCCCAGGAGGAAAAATCGAGTTGCAAAGTTCATGTCATGGCTGGGGACTCATCCCCGTTGGTTAAATCAGTTTTCTTTTTCCTGGCTTCCAGTTCAGCCTCAATTTCGAGCATCTGTTTATCTCGAAGCGGGTAGAGGAAGATCATAAGAGCGTTCAACAGGGCGAACACCATCGGAATGATGCAGAACAGGAGCCGGATCCCAAAGAGAGCTTCCTCTGACTGGTCCACATCCGGAACAAATCCGAATAGCCCAAGAAGCCAGCCGGATAAGGCCCCGCCAATCGTGAGGCCAAACTTCATCGCAAAGAGCGAGCCCGCAAAGACCAGCGCCGTCGCGCGACGTCCAAACTTCCACTCCCCGAAATCGGCTACGTCCCCATACATCGCCCAGACCATGGCCACACACGGACCCACTGCAAAGGAAGCCAGCACCTGCAGCACCAGCATGAGCCCCAACTGATCCGGCGGAATTAAAAAGTAGGCTCCGATTATCAACGCATTGATCACGTAGAGCCAGAGCATCAAGGTGCGCCGATCGATGCTGGAGGACAAATACTTCGTAACCAGCACCCCGACAATCATGCCCAACGACCCCGTGGTGAAAAATATCGTGATGTAATCCAAGCCCAACCAGATGGATTCGTTCCCCACCCCTACATAATACTTCATGTAGTGAATGGTCACCGCGTTACGTAGCGCGATATTGGCTAGATTAAAGACCGCCGCCAAAAACAACAGGATCCAGGGCCCATTGTTTATCAAATCCTTTAAGTCCTGCTTAATGTTGGATTCCTGAGCCTTGGGGGGTTCAACCCGTTCCTTTGTCGTCACAAAAGTAAACAGGAATAAACCAATAGAGATTACCGCAAACAGCCCCATAGCCAGCTTGAAGCCGAGCGCTTCATCTCCGCCACCAAAGATCCGAATGATGGGAAATACCGAAAAGCCGATCAACATTTGCCCTCCGAACGCACAGAAGAAGCGATAGCTCGACACCACCGTCCGCTCTCTCGGATCCGGAGTAATGACCCCCATTAAGGCCGAATACGGAATGTTGATCGCCGTGTAGAGCAACAACATCGCCGAGTAGGTGATATAGGCATAGACCAACTTACCGGTTTCCGATAGATCCGGCCCCATAAACATAAGAAATCCACACAAGCCGTAGGGCACCGCCATCCAAAGCAGATAGGGGCGATACTTTCCCCACTTCGTTTTCGTCCGGTCCGAGATGATTCCCATAATGGGATCGCTGAAGGTGTCAAAGATCCGAACAACCAGGAACATTGTGCCCACCGCCGCAGCCCCTATCCCAAAGACATCCGTGTAATAATAAAGGAGGAATAAATTAAAGGTGTGGAAAAAGAAATTGGAGGCCATGTCTCCCAATCCATATCCAAGTTTTTCTTTAAATTTTAGGGAATCGCGCGCGGTTTCTGACATTGCTCAAAGGGGTAAGGGGAACAACTGGAAAGGGGCACCAGTCTTTACGCCCTGCAGCATTCGGTTCCATTTCCGTTCTGGCAATACAAAAAATTTGCATTATTTTTCATTTTATTGTTACACTTATTTCACCCCATCAATTTAACCGGCAGATTCCTCCTGCTGCTGCTTGAAGTCATGCTTATCTGCTTTAGTTTTCCCCGATGAAACGCCTGTTTCTGCTCTTCGTCACCGCCTGCTTATGGCCTGTCCTCCTGATCGCTCAGGCTGGAGATGCCAACGGTCCGGCTCCCTCGGACAAGGAGACCATGTCAGCCGGAGAACTGGGCGAAGCAGAGAGCCGAAACGCCCGGCTCAAACGCGCCCTCACCTACCCCATTCCCCCGGATCTGCGGAACTTGTTGATTGAAAACCCCTATGCCAGCTACCTCGTCAAAATTGGCGAGGATGGTTATGTCAAAGAGGCCATGTGTATCGGTGCCACCCATTTTGACCTGATCCGGCCCGGGATGAATCAAGTGATCAAAGCGGAATTCGTGCCGGCCCTGAACCTGGGAATCCCTGTCTCCGTAACCGGAGTGGTCCATGTCCGCTTCTTCGACCCGGAACAGGAACTCTGGCAGAGCGGAGTAGATTACACCCCCTTTGGGGTCGACGTGACCCAGGGACTCGAACGGCGAATGTATAACGTAGCTCCCGATTCCTATGTGTTCAAGAAATCCAAGGTCAGCGAGTTGGACGATCTCCTTGTCGCCCTCGAGGGTGAGTTAGTGATCCTGGAAGACGAAGCCGGAAACAAAGCCGTCGGGGAATGTCGCATGGAATTCTATATCGGCTCAGATGGTAAGGTCTACTTTCCAAAGGTTCTCGAAAGTGAGGACGACCTCGTCAGTATGAGTGCCATCATGTCTCTGAAAAAATTTCGCTTTCAACCCCCTACCCACGAAGGTCGCCCCACCTTTGTTCAGGTCCGCCAGACCTTTCGCTTTACCAAGTAAGTTGCCCGGCTCCCGTCTTTGGCGCTTGAACCACAGGATCAATTCCCTCAAAATAGATGCACTTTAATGCAACTATCAGGGCTGGCACTCCAACTGCCCTGCGTTATTCCTGAGTAAAATCCGATCCACCTTCCGCTATGATGTCCCTTACCCCGTTTTCCATCAGCTCGATCTTCTTCCTCTCCACCGTGATATGGGCTCAAATGGATGGTGCGCATTCCGAGAAGGAAATAATGAACACCCAAGCTGCTCCGGTCGCTGATAGCCGCCACCCAAGATTGAAAGATAAAATCGTCCTCCCCGTACCCCCTGACTTGCGTGGCCTCCTCATGGAACAACCTCAGGCCCGGTATTTAGTCCAGGTCAGTGAAGAGGGATTCGTGACCGAAGCGCTCTGCCTTGAAGCGACTCATTTCGATTTGGTGGCCCCTGGAATGTCAAAAGTCCTACAGGCCGAGTTTTCCCCTGCTTTAAACCTTGGAATACCCGTATCGGTTGCGGGAATGATCCTCGTCAGATTCTATGACCCTGAACAGGAAGCCTGGAGATCTGGAGTAGATTACACCCCCTTCGGCAGCAATGTCTCCGTGGGCACCGAACGTTGGATGTACAACATTTCCAGGGATTCCTACACTTACAGCGAGACCAAGATCGACGATCTGGATGATCTTTTGATCCTTCTGGAGGGAGAGATTGTGGTCCTGTCGGATGACCAGGGAAACAAGGCTGCAGGAGAGTGTTTAGTAGAATTTTATATTGGACCGACTGGAAAAGTGCTCTTTCCCCGTATCATTCAAAGTGATGGGGAACTCGTCAGCATGAGCGCAATCATGTCCCTGAAGAAGTTCCGATACCAACCCCCCACCCGGGATGGAAGGGAAACCTACGTTCAGGTCCGGCAGACATTCCGCTTCACCGAATAGGCAGCAGCCTCACCCAACTGGTGCTGGGTAAGCCGGTTCCTCTATACACTTTACCTGCAGTGTAGGGCCCCCTGCTCGCAGGGTGGCCATGATTTGGCTGGGGAAAAAAAAGCTCAAGGTAAACATGCAGCCAGCGATAAGCCCTCGGCAGAGCATGAGGTCCAGGCCTGGAAATACTTCCCAATCACCAAGCCAGAGAGATTTTTATCGTGCACATGAATTAAAATTCTTAATATAATGCTTCTCCATGATAAGCACCAGGAGGTTTTTCAAACGCCGGGGCAAACCCGAAACCCTGGCAGGATATAGGAAATGGCTTCAAGCAGGTACGCCAGATGGGGCCTCGGGATGGTCTTGGATCATTTATGCCGTTTTAGCTATGGGATCCGCGTCGTTCGTTCTCACCCCACAACTGGATGCGGCCGACAATGGCGAAACGCGCCACCCTCAATTAAAAGCATTTCTGGAAATCCAGGTCCCCGAGCAACTCCGGAAATACTCGATGGAACGGCCCGAAGCGCACTTCCTGGTCATGGTGAATGAGAAGGGAAAAGTCACCGAAGCCCTTTGCCTTGGAGCAACCCATCGGGACCTGATCCAGCCAGGAATGTCTCGGGCCATGAAGGCCAAATTTGATCCAGGGCTTCGTGACGGACAACCCGTCACGGCATGGGCCATCGCCACCGTTTATTTTTTTGATGCGGTACAGGAGGCGTGGTGGGCCGGGGGAATCGATGTCCCCCTAAGGGTGGATACATCCATGGGAGTAGATGAACGCTTTTATCATCTTTTCCAAAGCTCATTCGCTTATAGCAAGAGCAACCTCGGCGAGCTCGACGACGAATTACTTTTAGTCGAAGGCAGCCTGATCATCCTGTCCGATAAACAGGGAAACAAAGCGATGGGTGAATGCCTCGTAGAGTTTTACATTGATCCAGAGGGATTGGCTCGCTTTCCCCGTATTCTGGAAAGCGATAATGAACTGGTCAGCATGAGCGCACTCCAGTCCCTCCAAACGTTCCGATACCACCCTCCCACTCGAAACGGAAGGGAAACCTACGTTCAGGTCCGGCAACCCTTTCGCTTTCAGGATTAGGCTCGCCTCTACCTTGACATAAGGCCTTTTTCTTTTTTCTATAATAAAATGCAAAATAGTGCAATTTTATTACCCCTGATTCCCCTTCTCCTGCCTTTTACGCTCGCTGCTCAAGTCGATCTCCAAGCCAACCCGGCCGTAATCCTATCCCTCCGGACAGAGACTGGAAAACTCTACCAGGTCGAGGAATCGACCGACATGAGCACCTGGTCTTCAACCGGTTACGCCTTTGAAGGTGACGGATCGACTTGGACCGAGACCTTTGCCAAAGAAGGTGAATCCCACTTCCTGCGCATCCGCGAACTGGATTCCAACGAATGGGGCTTGGTCTGGGCCGATGAATTCAATGGAGACCAGGTGAATTACTCAGACTGGTCCCACCTGCAGAATGGGGAAGGAGGCGGAAACAATGAACTTCAGTATTATACGATTGCCCCGGCCAATACCACCGTTTCGGACGGTTCCCTCAAGATAAAAGCAATCCGGGAAAGCTATACCGATATTCGAGGAAATGGCTACGATTGGACCAGTGGCCGCATTCGCACCTACAGGCAGGTATCGTTTAAATATGGTCGTATTGAAGTACGGGCCAAATTCCCGGCTGGTCAGGGATTCTGGCCCGCCATCTGGTTGCTCCCGAGGGATTCCGTCTACGGCACATGGGCCGCCAGCGGGGAGATCGACATTGTGGAAAACCGGGGCCAGGAACCCAATCAAATCTCCGGTACCATCCACTATGGCGGGCAATGGCCCAATAATACCTTCTCCGGCAGGGATTATGTCTTCAGCTCGGGAAATGTGAATGACGAATTTCATACATACGCGATTGAATGGGAAGCCGGAGAGATCCGGTGGTATGTCAATGGAGAACGCTACAGCACACAGACGGAATGGTCTTCGGAGGGAGGAGCCTTCCCTGCCCCATTTGATCAGGAGTTTTTTCTCATCATCAATCTGGCAGTTGGAGGCTGGTTTCCGGGAAATCCAGACGGCTCCACGCCACCCGAGGGAACGCTTGAGGTAGACTGGGTACGCTACTACAAAAAAGCCCCGTAGGTTCTTCCACGTGCACCGCACTACTTTTCGATCCTATACATTAAATCGGCAGCTGGGTTGCTTTTTTAGCAAATCCCTAGAAAAATGTGGCAATCTAAAACCGTTAGGATTTTCCGGGGTTTTATGCTTTGAATATGGATTTGCGCGGATTCCTCTCACTCTATGTCTTTCTCGTTTGCGTGGGCGGGCTTATGACAGGTTGTTCTCACAAACCAGAAACTTTCGGTCCCCCCGAAACGATCGGTGAGTCCTTTTCCCGTGAGGGGCTCGCTCCGCTGGAGGATCGATGGTGGGAAAGCTTTGAAGACCCCCAGCTGAATGCACTGGTTGAACAGGCATTGGAAGAGAATTTTTCCCTTCAAACCGCATGGGCACGGCTTGCACAGTTTGAAGCCCTGCGCAAACGCGCCCGTTCCAGCCTGTTTCCCACCCTGTCAGCCAGTGCCGGTGCCGATTACACCGAACAGATCAACGCTGGAAATAGTAACCTGGAGGGGGAGAGCTGGGACTTCAGTCTGAATGCCGCCTATGAGGTGGACCTCTGGGGCAAACTCCGTTCGCGAAATGATGCCGCGAAACTGGATTTACTCGCAGAGGAAGAGACCCTGAAAACCGCCGCCATCACCGTTTCCGCCGCCGTGGCTTCGACCTGGTATCAACTTCAGGAGCAATATACCCAACTCGAGGTCCTCAATAACCAGATCAAAATCAACGAGGATACACTGAATCTGATCGAAACCCGCTTCCGCCGAGGCCAGTCCGACTCCACCGACGTCCTCCAACAGCGGCGCTTGGCGGAACAACGCCGCGGAGAACGCGAAAATGTCCGATCCCGGATTGAAGTTCTCGAAAATGCCCTCGCCATTCTGATCGCGCGGGACCCTGTCCAGGAAACCTTTCAAAACACCGGCCTGCTCACCGCGCTCCCACCTCTTCCCCAAACCGGAATCCCGGTGGATCTAGTCCGCCGTCGTCCCGATGTCCGCTCTGCCTTTTTCGCGGTCCAGGCAGCTGACCTGCGTGTGGCCGCCGCTATCGCTGACCGTTACCCTACCCTGCGATTGACGGCCTCGGGCCGAACCACGGGGGATAGCGCGAGCGACTTATTTGACTCCTGGTTGGTCAATCTCGCCGCCGGTCTGACCGCCCCCATCATCGACGGAGGCCAACGAAAATCAGAGCTTGAGCGCACCCGGGCCGTGGTAGCCGCGGAATACAATACCTTTGCCCGCATCCTTCTGGAAGCCCTCCAGGAAGTAGAAAATGCCCTCGAGCAGGAGTTCAGACAGGAACGATTTATTGAATCCCTCGAGAAACAACTCGAACTTGCCCGGGCCACCACCCAACAAACCGGTGCCCGTTACCTCAGAGGAGCCGAAACTTACCTGCAGGTCCTCTCAGCCCAACAAACAGAGCAGGCCCTGGAACGGACCCTCCTGGGGGCCAGGCAAGACCTGATCGGCTTTCGCATCGACCTCAATCGGGCCCTCGCCGGCGGCTGGGAAATGACCCCGCCTACGGCCTACCCGGATTATAAGGACTACCTTTCCAACTTCCCCATGGATACCCTGGACTCGGAATGACCAGGTCTTGCCTCACTCTAAACCCTTCAAATCGTAGGACCCCGTGCCTGTCGCAGACCTGAGCAATGCCGAAAGCTACAGGACTAAATTACCATCTAAATTTCCAGTCCATATGTAGAGTCCGCGCTCGCGCGTGGCAGAAGAATCTCATATTAATCCAACCTACGCGCGAGCGCGGGCTCTACAATTCAAACCATGACCGAACCCACACATCCCCCGCCGGATACAGGACAGCAGCCCGCCAAGGGCTTCATGAAATGGGTCCACCTCCTCTTCTCCAATTTACTCCCTATAGTTGTCCTCCTCGTTGGTTTTCTCATCGCGGCCACCCTTATGCGGACCAAGCCGTCGGCCGAGCGCCGCCCCCCCGAACGACAGGCCCGCCTCGTCGAAACGACTCAAATTCGCCCCTCCACCCAGCAGATCGTTATCCCTGCCATGGGGCGGGTGACGGCCTCAAAATCCGTCCCCCTTCGACCCCGAGTCACCGGAGAGGTCACCGAAGTCTCTGAAAACTTTATCCCCGGTGGCGTGTTTCAGGCCGGTGACATGATCCTGCAAGTCGACCCCACGGATTACGAAATCGAAGTCCTCCGGCGCAAGGCAGAGGTAGCTCGCGCGAAAAGCTCCCTCCGCCTGGAAATGGGGCAGCAATACATCGCCCAACAGGACTTTGAACTCCTCGGGGAAAACATCAGCGAGGAGGATGCCGAATACGTCTTGCGCCAACCTCAACTGGAAAGCGCAGAAGCCCAGCTCCGCGTGGCCGAGGTCCAACTCGAGGATGCCGAGCTGAACCTGCGCCGGACCACCATCCGCTCCCCCTTCAATGCGATTTCCCTTACCCGTAATGCCAACATCGGCACCCTCGTCAATCCCAACACCACCTTGACCGAGATTGCCGGTATTGATGAATTCTGGGTCGAGCTGGAAGTACCGGTCGATGCCCTCCAGTGGATCAATATCCCCAAGACCACTATGGAACCCGGATCCATGGTTCGCCTCTATGATGAAGCGGCCTGGGGCCAGGATGTCTTCCGCGAAGCCCGGGTCCTCCGCTTGACCGGCGAGGTCAATACCCAGAGCCGCATGGCCACCCTGCTCGTCTCCGTCGCCGATCCCCTCAGCTTTCAACCGGAGAATGCCGGTAAACCCGAACTGCTCCTCAATAGCTACGTCCGTGCTGAAATCATGGGTCGCTCCCTCGATCGCGTCATCTCCATTAAGCGCGAAAACCTGCACGAAGGCGACACCATCTGGACCATCAACAGCGAAGGCCGCCTCGAAATCGATCCTGTCAATGTCATCTACCGCGGCCCTGAGGACATCCTCATCCGTATGCCAGGTGCCAGCAACCTCCAGTTGATCACCACCAACCTCACCACCCCTGTCGAGGGCATGGCTCTGCGGACCGATACCGGAGGTCCGCCCGACTTCCGGCGTGAAGGCGGCGGTGGCCGCGCCGGTAATGCACAAGGCCAACGCCCCCGAACCGAAGACAAGCCCGAAGTAGCCCGTCGCAACAACCCTCCCCCTCAATCCCCTGCCACCTCCTCCCCTCCCCCCAACTCCAACTGATCCTAGCGAAGTGTAACGCAGACCTCGGTGTAGCTCAGAGAGCGAAGACGGGCTCATGCGCTTAATCTTACTCCTACTTTCCCTCTACCCCCCCCGCTCCACCACTCACACCTCCCCCAACCCATGCGCTCCCCGGAACAACTCGCCACCAAACCAGGCCCCCTCGCCTGGTTCGCCCGCAACCATGTCGTGGCCAACTTGATGATGGTGGTCCTGCTCGCCGGAGGCGCCCTCCAGGTGAGCAACATGAACAAGGAGGTCTTCCCCGACTTCACCTTCGATGCCGTCACCGTCAGCGTCTCCTTCCCCGGGTCGACCCCGGAAGACTCTGAACAGGGCATCGTCCTCGCCATTGAGGAAGCGGTCCGGGGCCTCGAAGGTGTGGTCGAAATCAATTCCACCGCCCGCGAGGGCGGGGCCACCGTCAGCATCGAATATGAGCTCGGCACCAACGAACAGAAATTTTACCAGGAGGTCCAGCAGGCCATCGACCGTATCCGCACCTTTCCCGAAGAGGCCGAAGAACCCCGCATATCCCTCGCCTCCCGCCGCCGCGAGGTGATCGATGCCGTGATCTTTGGCAACGCCTCCGAGCACGTCCTGCGAAACCTCGCGGAGGAAGCCCGCTTCACCCTTCTCGCCCACCCTTCCATTTCCCAAATCGATTACCAGTCCTCCAAAAACCTTGAAATCCATATCCAGCCCTCCATGGAAAGCCTGCGCCGCTACGGCCTGAGCTTTCAGGATATTTCGCGGATGGTCTCCCAGACCTCGGTCGAAGTCCCCGGAGGCAGCGTCCGTACCCAGGGAGGAGAAATCCTCGTCCGCTTTGACGAGCGCAAAGACTTTGCCCGTGAATTTGCCCGGATTCCCCTCCTTACCACCCAATCCGGAGCTATCGTCCGCCTCGAGGATGTCGCCCGGGTCGAAGAGAAATTCGAAGATGTCATCCGACTCGATTTCTACAACGGCCTGCCCGCCATGGGCCTGGAAATCTATCGGGTCGGCGACCAGACCCCCCTCGAAGTCACCACTGCCGTTCGGGAAGTGATGAGCGAGTTCGAGGCCTCCCTCCCGGAAGGAATCAACTTTGCCATCCGCAATGACCGGTCTGAGATCTATAAACAGCGCCAGGACCTCCTCCTGAAAAACGGCATGATCGGTCTGACGCTCGTCCTCGTCCTCCTCGGCACCTTTCTCGAAGTGCGCCTTGCCTTCTGGGTCACCATGGGGATTCCCATCTCCTTTCTCGGAGCCTTCCTCTTCCTCCCCGAACTCGGTGTCACCCTGAACATGATCTCCATGTTCGCCTTCCTCATTGCCCTCGGTATTGTGGTCGACGACGCCATCGTCGTCGGAGAAAATATATACGAAAACCGGCAAAACGGCATGCCGCCCATGAAGGCCGCCATCGCCGGGGTGCGACAGGTGGCCGTGCCGGTGACCTTCAGCATCCTGACCAACGTCGTCGCCTTCCTGCCTCTCTATTTTGTGCCCGGCTTTATCGGCAAGATATGGAAGGTCATCCCCCTCGTCGTCGGCACCGTCTTCATAGTTTCCCTCATCGAGGCCCTTGCCATTCTGCCGGCCCACTTGGGCCATTTGAAAGACAAACCGGATCGCGGCGTCATGAAGCGTATCCACGGATTTCAGCAAAAAGTCAGCAACCTCCTCCGCAACCTCATATACAACCTGTACGGGCCCTTCCTCGATGCCTGCATGCGCCACCGCTACCTGGTCGCCAGCACCAGCATCGCCATCCTTATGGTATCCCTCGCCTTCGCCATGAGCGGACGCATGGGCATGACCCTCTTTCCTTCCGTGGATTCAGACTACTCCTTTGTCAGCGTGCGCATGCCTTTGGGATCCCCCGAAAGTGAGATTTTTGCGGTGCAAAAAAAGCTCGACGAAGCGGCTCAACGCGTGATCGAAAAGAACGGCGGGCAGGGGATGTATGAAGGCACTTTTACCCAGATTCAGGGAGACTCCATTTCCTCCCGTATCTACCTGGCTCCCCCTGATGTTCGCCCCTTGGAGAACCCGGAAGTCATCCAGAAGTGGCGGCAGGAGTTGGGCCCGATCCCCAGTGCCCAGGCAGTCCGCTTCCAGTCGAATCGAGGCGGCCCCGGCGGCCGTGGGAATGACCTCACCATCGAACTCGCTCACAGCGATGTGAAAACCCTCGAGCAGGCTGCCGCCCAGCTGGCCGAGGCCTTGGAACAGTTCCCCAGCACCAAAGACGTGGATGAAGGCTTCACCCCCGGTAAAATGCAGCTCGATTTCACCCTTAAGCCGGAGGGCCGCAGCCTCGGCCTGACCTCCAGCAATGTCGCCTCACAAATCCGTTCCGCCTTTTACGGCTCCCAGGCCATCCGGCAACAGCGCGGCCGGGATGAAGTCCGCGTCCTGGTCAAACTCCCCGAGGAGGATAGCCGGAGCCGCTACTCCATCGAACAGATGATGATCCAAACCCCGTCCGACGCCTTCGTCCCTCTCCGCAAGATTGCCGATTTCAACTGGGGCCGCGCCTACACCAGCATCGAGCGCCGGGACGGCCGCCGCATCATTGAGGTCGAGGCCGGGGTCGAACCGCGCGATGAGGTCACCCAGATCCTGAATACTTTGCAGGCCGATGTCTTACCCCAGCTCTTGCGGGACTACCCCGGGTTGGCCTATTCCTTCGAAGGATCCCAGGCCGATATCCGCGAGTCCATGGCCGGCCTCGGCCAGGGCTTCATCCTTGCCTGTGTCATCATCTTCGTCCTCCTGGCTATTCCTTTTGGCAGCTATACCCAGCCCCTCATCGTCATGACCGCCCTCCCCTTCGGCATGGTCGGTGCCTTCATCGGTCACTGGATCATGGGTTACAGCCTCAGCGTCATCAGCATGATGGGCATCGTCGCCCTCTGTGGCGTCGTCATCAATGACTCCCTCATCATGGTCGTCTTTGCCAACGACCAGCGCAAAGAAGGTAAGAACCGCTACCAGGCGATGCACCTCGCCGGGGTCCGCCGTTTCCGCCCCATCCTCCTCACCACCATGACCACCTTCTTCGGCCTCGCTCCCATGATTTTCGAAACCTCACGCCAGGCCCGCTTCATGATCCCCATGGCCATCTCTCTCGGCTATGGCCTCGTCTTCGCCACCGCCATCACCCTCGTCCTCGTCCCCTCCCTCTATCTCATCCTCGAGGACATCCAGGACTTCTTCGCCAAGCTCACCGGCAAACCCCGCAAATCCATGCACGAGCGCACTGAAGAAGAAAAGGAAGAGTTCGTCGAAGAACCGACCCTGAATGCCTGAAAAGGAAGGAAATCCTAATTTTTTAATCCGGAACCCGGGCCCATACCCATTTCAGTATCAAAGCCGGAATTCATTTTTCCCTTTTTGGATTTCGGATTTGTTTTGGGGTTTAGCGTTTAGGATTTCTCCATTTGGCTACTTGGGTATTTCGTCATTCCAGAACTCCTTCATGTTCACTTTCATTCCATGATTTATTGAAAAACAATAAATTCTTATTGACTTAACCTATAAATTTATTGTTTTTCAATAAATCATGGAAACACAAGTCACCGCTCGATCTCTCAAAATCCTGCTCCTGTTTTTAAACCTCAGTTGGTGGACCACCCTCATCGGAGGGGGCCTCCTGCTCCTGATTGTCATAGTAATCCCTTTTACTGATCGGGATGCCACGGTAGAGCGCTCCTTTCGCGCTGAGGTGAACCTTAAAGACACCTCGGCTTTTCAGGTCAAATCCACATCCGGCGAGGCCGGTTCCATTGAATTCAAGGAGCCCATCCTGGCCAAGATTACCCTGCCGGAAACCAGGCGAACCCAAAGCACGGAAGATTGGATTCTGATTCCGATCGTCGCTTTTGCTCTCGGAATCAGCTTGTGGTTCATTCACTTGCTGAGGCAGATCTGCCGGAGTGTCCGCGACGGAGAGCCCTTCACCCTGATCAATGCCAAGCGCATCCGGCTGTTGGCCCTGGCCCTCTTCCTCGGCACCGTGTTGGGCGACAACCTCCAATCCCTGTTCCGTATGTTCGCCGCCCGCGGCGTCCAACCCGATGGATTCACCTTTTCCGCCTCATTTGGAATCGGGGGCGAAATCCTCTTCCTCGTCCTCATCCTCATGGTGCTCTCCGAAGTCTTTCGTCTCGGTGCCCGGATGCAGGAAGACCAGAAATTGACCATCTAACGGCCTAGCCCCTCCCTCATGCCCATCAAAGTCAAACTGGACCGCGTCATGCTCGATCAAGCGGTATCGCTCACCGAGCTGGCCGACCGCATCGGGATCACCCTCGCCAACCTCTCCATCCTTAAAACAGGCAAAGCCAAAGCCATTCGCTTCTCCACTCTCGAAGCCCTCTGCCAGGAGCTAAACTGCCAACCCGGGGACCTGATTGTTTTCGAAGAAAACGAACAAGAATGACGAAGTAGCCAAATACCCAATACCGTGGTCCCCCAATCAACCACGATAGATTTTGGCAAAGATCAGATGGAGTTCCTTGGCCTCTTGAAAAACCGGGATGCCTGTCTCCCTCAGTTCGGGAACAGCGCGAACAATCATACGGACAAAAAACTTCGTCTCGCGGGCTTCCTTCTTGCAGGTTGAAATCTTGTGGCGGAAATCCTTTTTCGAAACCGCGTCATCAGCCTCACAATAATTCGCACCCACACTCGTCCCCGCCCCAATGATTTGAGAAATCAATCGCTCAGTTAAGCAGGACCTCGGGACCTTCTTGGCAAAATCAATCACCATCTCCCCAAACCGAGCCGTCCGCTCAGCAAGATCATACGGCTTCCCTCCTTCATTTAATTGGAAGGCTTCGTCATTGGATATTTTATCATTTCTTAGGTATTTGGGTGTTTCATCATTCGTCATTTTTCCTCCTCCTTCCCCTCACGGTTCACACGTCCACGACTTCCCCCAACTCCGGAAGAACCGCCTCATTCCCCCACCGCTTCTGAATCTCCCGCGCCAGGGGTTCCCGGCCTTTCGCCTCCCCATGATTCAGGATGATCCGCGGGCTGTCCTTCCCCGGAGCCAGCTCGCCCAGCCAGTGCAGCAAATCATCCTGCCCGGCATGCGCACTGAACCCACCCAGGGTGTGGATCGTCGCCTTCACCGAGATAGCTTCGCCAAAAATTTTCACTTCATCGCGACCTTCCACCAGCAGCCGTCCCAAGGTGCCTTCGCCTTGATAACCCACAAAGAGCACATCAGTATTGGCCTTCCACAGACTGTGCCGGAAATGATGCAGAATCCGCCCCCCCGTGCACATTCCCGAGCCCGCAATCACCATCATCGGCCCCTTCACCTTATTGATCGCACGTGATTCATCGGCCGACATGCAGAGCTTCAAGGTATCCAGGTCTGCCCGGATCGGCTTGTCCTTCCGGTGGGCCATAAATTCCTCGTCAAACAGCTCCACGTGCCGCCAGTAGATGTCTGTCGCCTTGATCGCCATCGGGCTGTCCAGGAAAATCGGAAACTTGGGCACCCCACCATGGCGGAACATGAGGGCCAGGAGGTAGATCAACAGCTGCGACCGCCCCACCGCAAAACTGGGCACCAGCAGCCGCGCCTTGCGCTTCACCGCCGCATGGATGATCGCCTCAAACTCATCAATCGTGGGCCCCAGCGGTTTGTGGCTCCGGTCGCCATAGGTCGACTCCATCACGACCACATCCGCCGATCGAAATTGTTCCGGGTCTCGCAGAATCGGCGCCCCGGTCGGCCCCAGATCCCCCGAAAAGATCACCCGCTTTTCTCCGCCTTCCCCAGCCTGTAGCCGCAACAGGATGCTTGCCGAGCCGATCATGTGTCCAGCTTCCGCCCACTTTGCACTGATTTGAGGAGTCAGCTGCACCCAGTCATCATAGGGAACCGCCCGCAGCCGCTTCAGGGTTTCGTCCACATCTGCCTGGGAATAGGTCGGTTCCAATGCTTCCTTCCCCGCCCGCAAGCGCCGGCGATTCGTCCGTTCCAGGTCCATCATCTGGATATGGACCGAGTCTTCCAGGATCAGGGCCGCCACCTCCCCCGTGGCCTGCGTGCAATAAATCTGCCCGGTGTAGCCGTGTTTGATCAATAAAGGCAAGCGCCCCACATGGTCCAGGTGCGCATGGGTGAGCAGCACCGCGTGCAGCCCGGCAGGGTTCAACTCCTGGGAGACCGCATTCTTCCCCTCCGGCTGCCCATAGCCCTGAAACAACCCGAAATCCACCAGAATTCTCGATTCGAGATGAGCCACCAGGGTGGCCGATCCGGTCACTTCCCCGGCCGCCCCTAAAAAGCGAAGCGTTGTGTGCGACATGGAATAAGCCTACAGTTAATCCTCCAAACCCTAAAGACGAAAATCCCGTCCCTCCTCAACCCGACCTCAACCTGGAGACGCCTTTCCCAGGCCGCAGGTGAAAAAAAATCCGGATATAGATTCCATATGGAACCCAACCCCCCTACTCAAGGTTCAGGTAGAATAAGGTTCCCCAGCTTCAAGGTGTGAGCTTAAATCCTGATTCATTCTGTATCCCCAAAAGCCTCAAGCCTAGCCTGTCCTTCCCAGACGCTTATCAACCCGTTCTAGACATCGAGCCCAATTCTATCCAATATCCCACTATTCTGTTCACCTCAAAAACATAATCATATGACTGATTTATCCCGCCGTACCTTTCTCAAGAAAACCTCCGCCGGCCTGACCGCTGCCACCGCAGCCGGTCTGGCTGCTTCCACTTCCGCCCAGGGCGCCCCTCATGCGGGCGGCTCCGACAAAATCCGGGTTGGTGTGGTCGGCACCGGTGGCCGGGGCACCGGCGCCTGCATGGACATTGCCGAGGCCCACCCCTCCGTCGAGATCTACGCCATGTATGACCTCTTCCACGACCGCGTCATGGAGTCCTATAAGCGGCTCAAGACCGGTGAAGACCGCGGCAGTGGCGTCAATTTCCGCCGCGGCATCCCCAAGGAGCAATTCAATGTCACCAAAGACCGGATCTTCTCCGACTGGGACGGCTTTGATGCCCTCCTCGATTCCGGTATCGATGTCATCATCCTGGCCACCCCTCCCGGCTTCCGTCCCTATCATACCCGCAAGGCCGTGGAGAAAGGCATTCACCTCTTCATTGAAAAACCGGTCGCCGTCGACCCGGCCGGGGTCCGGCATTTCATGGAATCCGTAGAAATGGCCGAAAAGAAAGGTATCTATATCCTGACCGGTACCCAGCGCCGCCATGATCCTTCATGGAAAGACACCATCGCCCGGATCCATGAAGGTGCCATTGGAGACATTAAAGGCGGTTCCATTTATTGGATGGGGTCCGAACTCTGGCACCGCGGCAGCAACCCCCGCTGGTCCGATATGGAATACCAATGCCGCAACTGGTATTATTTCAACTGGCTCTCCGGTGACCATATCGTCGAGCAACATCTCCACAATGTGGATGTCATGCTCTGGGTCATGGGAACCCTTCCCGTCTCCGCCTATGGTATGGGGGGTCGCGGCAACCGCACCGACCCGAAATACGGTAACATCTGGGATCATTTTGCCGTCGAATACGTCTTCCCCGATGGGCAGCGTTGGCATAGCATGTCCCGCCAGATCCCGCGGGGCCAGGGCACCAGCCGCGTCGGCGAATTCGTCGTCGGCACAAAAGGCACCTCCGACCCCAAGGGCTTTATCCACGGAGAGCATGCCTGGGAATACACCGGAAAGCAGGTCCGCTCCCAGCTGCAGGAACACGTCAATTTCATCAACGACCTCCGGGCCGGAAAGTATATGAACGAAGGCAAACAGGTCGCCGAGGCCACCATGGGCTGTATCCTCGGCCGCATGTCCGCCTACACCGGCCGCCAGATCAAGTGGGACTGGGCCTGGAACGCCTCCCAGCTCGATACCTTCCCTGAAAAACTGGCCTGGGGCGACCATCCGGTCCCAGATGTCCCCATCGCCGGCATGGAGACACTGGTCTAGATTACATTAATGACTCGACCTTTAACTGCCTCAGGACTAACCCTCTGAGGCAGTTTTTTTATGGGCCCGCTCTCCACACCCTGCCTTCCGCGCTGCCAGGTTATCCCCTCCTGGCTCGCCTTGCTCTTCCTTATGCTGCCACTCTCCCTCCCGGCCTCTCCCAGGGTGGCCGTCGTGGACTTTGATGTCCTCTCGCGCATGATGGCGGACCAGGATCCGGAATTTTCCCGCCGCTCCCAACTCCTTGAGGACCAGATCGCCGCCACACAAAACGGCATTGAAGAACTCAAAAAGACGATCGGGACCTTCAATTCCCAAGCCATTCGTATGAGCCGAGAGGGCAACCAGGCCCGGGCCGAGGAAATCTTCTCCCAGGCCCAGGCCTTCGAGGAAACCAGATCCGGGCAGGAACGGACCCTCGCCCGCCTCCAGGCCGACTTGGGTGCCCTCACCGTGGAGCTGGAACAGAAAATTTCTGCCGCCATCGCCGAGATCGCCAAAGCGAAAAACGTCGACCTGGTCCTCCAATCCCCCGAGCGGGGCGCCCCCCTCTTCCTGCATCAAACGGCCCCGCTGCATTTCATTCTCCTCAACCGGGATGTCGCCCGCACCCTCGGCCTTGACCCAGATCAGCCATGAGTCCTCGCAGGTTCTCCCTCAGGTTCAGCCTGGCCCTACTATGGATCCTGAACGCGCCCCTCCACGCCAGTGATCCGGAAGCGGCCGCTCCCCCCATCCGGATTGCCATCCTCCGTGCGGATGATGTCATCCAGGGCTACTTCAACCAGGAAGCCGTCCGCCAGCAAATGGATGCCTCCTTCCGGAAAAGTGAACCCTATTTGAGGAAAAACCGGATCCTCAACAAGCTGATCCGCGAATACGAGACCGGCCAGGAAGCCCTCGACCAGGCCGAAACGGATGAACGCCGGTATGAGATCAGTCTCACCCTCAATAAGCTGGCCCAGGAAGCGAACCTCGCCCGCGAAGAGCTCCTCCAGATGGGAGAGGCCTACAAGCTCCAGGTCTTCGACCGCTGGAGAAACTCCATGATTCAAGCCGCCAGAGCCATGGCCGACGATCGCGGCATCACCCATCTCTACCTCGCCACCCAGGATTTCCTCCCCACCGTTTACTACATCCGGGAAGGCTTCCCCCTCATCGACCTCACCCCCGATATTCAAGCCAAAATAGCCGGGGAAGGCTAAATTCAGGCCCCAGCCACTAGACATGAAGCGCCCGCTCCACCACATAGAGCACCGGCAAATTCGGGTGATTGGCCATATTCGGATCCGGCCACTTCACCGCATATCGGGCTTCCGGTAAACTGCGAAGTAAGTCCACTACCGCCGCTGCTTCTTCCCGCCCACCGGGGTGCCCACGGTAAGCCACCAGGGTCAGCGCACCTCCCTCCCGGAGCAGCGGAAGGGCCATCCGCAGGGCGGTGACTGTGGATGCGGGATGGGTAATCTTCGATTTATTGCCGCCCGGCAAGTAGCCCAGGTTGAACATGATTGCGTCAACCTTCCCCCCAATCCGGCCCACCGGAATTAACGTTTCCAATTGGGCATGATCTCCCTGTATCAGCGTTACCCGATCCCTCAATCCAGCGGCGTTGAGCCGATCCTCGGCAGACTGAATCGCTTCCGCCTGGATATCTATGCCCCATACATGGCCGTGCAGACCCACCTGTTCGGCCAAAAACCGAGTATCGTACCCATTACCCACCGTCGCATCGATGGCAAACTGCAGCCCATCCTCCACAGCCGAAAGCGCCTGGTGGGCCAAGTCAACCGCCCGACGACTCATGGCAGTTCGAGGGGAGCATCCAGAAACCTCAACCGGCGGTCGATCCGGATTTCCTCATCCAGGGCTTCCCCGTTGACCAGGAAATTTGACAGGGCATGGGCCATTGCGGGCCCCAGCAACGACCCTTTGCTCCCCAGACCATTCAGTATTCCCAGCCGGGAATCGAGAGGGTGCAGTCCTAAATAGGGCTTGGAATCATTCGTTCCCGGACGGATCCCGGCCCGGTGTCCCGTAACCGGATAACGGGAACCACTTAAGCTTCGAAGCGCTTTCATGATTTCGGCCATCCCGGTAATACTCGGCCCGCTTTCGAGCCCGCTCCATCCGTAGGTAGCTCCCACCCGGGCGGAATAGGGTCCGGTCGGCAAGACCCACTTCCCCCGATTGATGATATAATCGGGCAACGCGTAATCCGTTTTTATGTCGAGGACTTCGCCCTTGCTCAAGCGGAAATCCAACCAGGCGAACCAAGGATTTTCCGCCCCTTTGTAACCTTCACAAAATATTACTTTTTGCGCGCTTACCCCATTCCACCGGAGCCCTGTATCGCCGTTCGCCAGCTCCAGATCACCATAGGCAAATTTAGAGTCCACCAGCATATCGCGGGAGAGGAAGTGCCTTCGCAACTGCTCCACCAGATCTGCTACGGCCAGCCAACCCGCCTGGTGAATCTCAAAACTCCCGAAAGGATCTTCCTGATGTTCCCCGAAATGGCCGCATTCAAAGCGGTCCCCTAACCAGTCCGCATATTCAGGATCCGCTTTCCGCTCCTCCCATAACTGGATTTCCTCCGGATCCTGAAAGATACGGATCAGCTGTTGGGGGGTGAAGTAGGGTTGCCCGAATGCCTTTTCCAGCGTCTGGTAGGTGTCCCGGGCAAGGGGAAGATAGGCATCCACATTCCAGCTCTTTACGATGCGCTTTCCGGTGACAGGGTTAAGGATACCCGCGGCTACCGGATAGGCGGCATGCTCTGTTTGCGTATCCACGATGCAAATACGAGCACCGCGGTGAATGAGTTCCCAGCCAAGCAGACTCCCGGCGAGCCCCTGCCCTACAATCAGATAATCGACGGACCGGCCCATTGCTCAAAATTACGGACCCCTCGAGCCAGGGTCAAGATTGGCCACCTCCGCTTTATCATTCTCTCTGAGCCAGGAAATGAGGCCTATGATCGTTGGGGTCTTCCCCTGGGCCAACACGCCCCGGCGGAATATCTTGGCTCCGGACCAAACCATGAACGTCGTGAAGAGAATATTGATCAAGAGGCCTATCCACAGCTGCCAAGCCTCCGGACCGGGCTCCGTGCACAGGCGAATAGTCATCAGGAAAGGATAAAACATGGGCAAGATGCTCGCCCAACTGGCAAAGGGGGTATGGGGCGACTCCAGGATCGCTATCGCGATAAAGAAGGGAAGCATCAGGAACAAAACGGCGAAACCCGCGAAATTCTGCGTGTCCTTCAACTCGGAACAGGCAGCCCCAATCGCCGCCCACAGGGATCCCAGACACAGGAGGGTAAGGATCAAAAATACGGGAAACCACGGAATCAAGGCAACCGGCAGGTCATCTCCGAAGCCTCGCCAAAACAGCACGATAAAGCCCGGGATCAGGTATACAAATCCAAGGGTCAGTGATACGCCAACCGATCCTGCAAGCTTCCCGGCCATGAGCTCCAGGGGGGTCACCGAAGCTAATAACACCTCGACGATCTTGTTCATCTTTTCCTCCATCACCGTATTCAACATTATGGGAGAACTCATGTTGGCGCAGAAAAAGAGCAACATCATAGCTCCCATGGGGAGCAGGAAGGTCACGATCGGATTATCTTTCTCCGGCTCCACCATTTCGCCTCGCTCATTAAATTCCGCCAGGCTGAAACGATCCAGGTCCGTCCGCGATGTCATCTTGCGGACCTCCTCCGGGTCGATTCCCGCTTCCTTCAGTTTTATATTCCGAATGGCCTGGTTTAAAGTCCGGTCCAGCCAACTGGGGAGCGCTGAATAGGTTTGGTTCTGCGAATAGTAGCGCATCCGTTCCCCTTCCCGACTGTCAAATACGTCCGCTTCGATAATGAGAAAGGCAAAAGTGCCTCCCGCCCGGACCCGGTCCGATAAAGCCACTAGGAGTTCCCTTTCCTCCAGAATCGGCCCATCGTATGGTTCGGGGAGAAACCGGGCTTCTATTTGCACGCCGGCTACCCCATTTTCGTATTCAAAAATATCATACTCATTGTGCTTCTGAGCCGCCTCGATCAAGGGAGACATCAGCTGCCCGGTCCGATCCACCACCACCACCGTTCGCGCACTCAGGTCCCGGCTCGACTCAGCTACAATCGTGACGCCCACGAAAAACACGATCATCGCAGGAGACATCAGGAGCAGAATGATGAAGGTTTTGGTCAGAACGAATTGACGATATTCAGTCAGGGCAACCGTCCAGATTTTCCGAAGATTTAAATTCATCGCGCGTCCTCCCCCTGGGTTTCCTTCGCCTCCTCGGGTGATGGCCGAGCAATACGGACGAAGATATCGTGTAAATTAGGAGGTGTGATTTCAAAATACTCGATCTGGCACTCGCCGGCCAGGCGATTCAACAATCCCTGAGGCTCTTCGATTCCTTTCAACTCCTGGTATCGGCCAAAGTCGCGCATCGTGGCCTCTCCAATGACGCTCGAAATGCGTTGGGCAGCCTCGAACCCCGAGAGGCCTCCCAGGCGGACCCGCACCGTATCATCCCCGTAATCTGACTGGATCTGTGCCATCGTTCCATCCAGAACCTTATTCCCTTCATAGATCATGAGGATCGTATCGCACATTTTTTCGGCCATACCCATATCATGAGTGGAAAATAAAATCGTGGTGCCCTGGTTGCGCATTTCCAGGATACTCTCGCGAATGATTTCCATATTCACCGGATCCAATCCACTGAAAGGTTCATCCAGAATCAAAAACTTGGGCTCATTCAACACCGAGCCGATAAACTGGATTTTCTGCGCCATTCCCTTCGACAAGGTTTCCACCTTTTTGGCATAGACATCCTCCAGACCCATACGCTCCAGCCAGGTTTTACTTCGTGCCTGTATGTTTCGCTCGGATACATTTTTCAACCGGGCAAAGTAGGCCAGCTGGTGGGCTACTTTCATTTTCTTGTATAGCCCCCGCTCTTCCGGAAGGTAGCTCACCTGGTCATTCGCCAATCGAGAGCCCTCCTTTCCAAAAACCCGCACCACCCCCTCATCCGGTTGAATGATATCCAGAATCATCCGCAAGGTCGTCGTCTTCCCCGACCCATTCGGACCAATGATTCCGCAAATCGTGCCTTCGGGTATCGCCGTGGTCAGGGAGTTGACCGCCACTTTTTCACCAAATCGCTTTGAGATTGAATCCAGTTCCACCGCATTCACGCCCGGAGTGTCACCCCTCTCCCCCGTCCTGTCTAGAGCAGATTGAAAAAATGTGGGAATTCTTCCGCCCTGGGTCAGACCCGTCTCCAAATCCCTACAACATTCTAATTACTAGGTATTTAGCCCGCTTTTATGCTCTTTTTTCTATCTAGGTTAACCAAGAAATTTGATGAAAATCTATATCCAATATTCCTCGCTAACGCCCTTATAGTGCGCTTTTTCGCCTTTAATTCTCAAAAGATCAAAAAATGAAAATTAATGCAAATTTTTGTTTGACGCGGGAGGGGTCGTGGCTTTCAGTAAGGCATGCTGGAAAAAGCTCCGTGCGGGGCTATATTTCCAAACCCCTACAAACCCAAACTTGTACCCCAAGGAAAATGACTATGAATCAGTATCCCCTTCGCTGGCGGGCATTGCTATGCGCCTTCAGTGTGTTTTTCGGCTTCGGAACAAGTGTTCTGATAGCCCAGGAAGTGGACGAGTCCGAAGATTCTGATACGACCGAACAAGAGGAAATCGAAGAATTATCTCCCTTTGAAGTGAGTGTAGAAGGTGACCGTGGTTACTACGCAACCAACACCATTTCCGGCTCACGGATCAGCACGGCCCTTCAAGATATGCCGATGCCTATTGAGGTGATCACCTCCGAGTTTATTGAAGACACCGGAGCCCTGGACCTCCGCGAATCCTTAAAGTATTCAGCAGGAGTTATCCTCGATTCCCAAAATGACGCCGGAGCCAATCTGGATGACGTTCCCGGTGGGGTCCACAACGGTGGTGGAGCAACCAATAACATCTCAAGCACCACGATTAAGATTCGTGGTTTTGTGACCGACAACTCCCTGCGTAAGGGATTTCGCCGCCAGCACGGTTCGGACTCCATCAACATCGACCGCGTGGAAGTGGTTCGTGGTCCTGCCGCCCTCCTCTACGGTATCGGAAACTTCGGTGGTATTGTGAATTACCTGCCGAAGCGCCCCCTCGGCATCAACCAGACCACTGTGACCGCTCTCGTCGGCAAGGATGCCCTCTATCGCGCCACCATCGACCACACCGCACCCATCAATGACACACTGGGTTACCGCGTAACCGCTGCTGCCGAGACAGCCAACCACTGGACCTTCGAACAAAGCCGCGACAAGTGGTTTGTCTCCCCTGTTATCGAGTGGCAGCCCTTCACCAAATCCAAACTGACCCTGGATTTTGAAATCGGAAACGAGAAGGTAAACGGCATTGGTTTCCAGCGCATGCGCGCTCGCGGCGACCTGAGCCTGGACAATTCCATTGATCAGCCCGACCGTTTGCAAAAAGCGGGATTTGTCGATTTTGAAGGCATCGATGAACGCAAGTTCCGCCTCTCCGGCCCCGATACCTTTGTCGATACCAAAGCTTACAATTTGTTAGCTGAATACAATCAGAACATCATTCGTGGGGTAGACTTCCTCGTCGGCTACAATCACGCCAAGGCGGACAATGAGATACGTGACATCATCGCTAACTCCTACGTTCGTGGAGCCGGTCCCGAAAACCTCCGCAGCACGATTACCGTTCTGCCCTTCGAGACCCTCAATGGGGACCCCATTTATGACGGTGAGATTTTCAACCCGAATCTGGGCAACCAGAATGTGATCCTGACCGATACGATTTTGACCTATGCATGGCAGGATAGCGAAGTCAACCGCACCCGCGATGAATTCCGCGCCGAGCTGACCGCCAATTTTGATCTCTTTCAAAACTCGGAATGGCTAAATATGAACCATCTCTTCCTGGCTGGGTATTCCTGGTTGGAAGCTCAAACCGAAAGAAAAGCTTTCAGCTCCGGTGCGGGTTCCCGTGCTTCCCAACTCTACCGGGATCCAAATAATTTGAATCCGATTCGTTTCGGAGAGGGTGTCCTCGACGATGGTACCCCTGACGGAATGGTTGGATTTGATCCCCTTTTGCAAGTCTCCCAAAGTGAGAATGTTTCCAACAACGAAGGCCTCTACGCTGTCTGGCAAGGTCGGTTCTGGAATGAGCGTATCACTGCTATTGCCGGTATTCGTGACGACAAAAACAAAGTCAAAATTACTGACTACACCTTTAGCGGTGGCAACCAGACCGGGACCTCCACCAACGAACCTGAAACCCAACAGCAAACCACCAATCAGTTTGGTCTTTCGGTTGAAGTCCTCCCAGGCGTCACCGTCTTCGGCCTCATGTCTGAAGGTCTGCAGCCAAATTTTGATGGAGATCGCGATGGTAATGGAAATGCTATCGCTGCCACTCTGGCGGAAAGTGAAGAGGTGGGTATCAAACTGAACCTTTTCGATAGCCGCCTGGCCATGACCGCCAGCACGTATAAAATCAACGTGACCGGTGCCTCTACCCTCCCCGCATGGTGGACGCCTGCCCCGGCCAAAGGTCGTTATGATCCCACTCAACCCACGGTTTACAACCTCTCAGGGGGTGTGGTCGGCGACTTCAACGCCGCGCACGTGGCGAACATCGACCTCTGGAACAACGCCCTCTCCGTGGGCGATGCCTTCTTCCAGGATGGAACGCCATATATCACGGTGCTCGACGCCAATGGGAACGACACCCAATACGGCGCGGCCTATCTCGATGCCATCATGGATTGGCCTCGTTCCGGCAACGGCTGGCCCGGCTGGATCTACGCCGGTAACGATTTTACCGATGATCCTTCCAACAATGCCGCCCAGGACTGGGGGGCCGGGTCCGCCGGAACTTATGAAGCCAAGCTCGTCAGTGAGCAGGAGTCGACCGGCTATGAACTGCAGTTCCTCCTCACCCCCCTTCCCAACTGGCAGATCGTCTTCAATTACGCCAATACCAAACGGGAAATCATCAGCGCCGGGCAGTTCCCCCGCTATCCCTACCCGCAAGACCGTTGGGCCATCTGGTACTTCCCGGATGGGAACTGGGGTCTGCAAGGCGTTCCCCTGGAAGAGGCGTATGTCGACCCGCAAGACACCTCCACTTGGACCGGTGGACCGGCTTCCACCAACGGTGAGTCTCTGGACGACACCCCTGAGCACGACATCGGGTTCTGGACCAGCTATGGATTCCGCGAAGGTGCCCTTGAAGGCCTGACCCTCGGCTTCGGTGGGGATTATCAAAGTAAGCGCGCCTACCTGACCGGCTTTACCGTCGGGGGTAATGCCATCACCGATGCCAACGGAAACCGGATTTCCCTCTTCACGGATGAAAAGCTCATCCTGAACGCCATGGCTCGCTACGAGTTCACCCTCTGGGACGACAAGCCTTCCAATATTCAGGTGAACGTCGATAACTTCACCAACGATAAAAGCCTTTACGGTTACGTCTACGAGGCAGGCTTAAGCTGGCGTGTGTTCTTCGGAACCACCTGGTAATCCGGCTCACCCCCCCCCGGCCCTCTGTTTAGAAGCCAACCTTTCACGAAGGCCACCCTCCTGGTGGCCTTCGTTTTTTTTCTGGCGTTACATGTCGTCTTTTTGCCAACTTTGAAATGTTCTGCTTATGCAAAAAATTAATCAGAATTACATCGCTGAAAGTTTAAACCTATCAGTTACGACGATTTCACGGTGTTTTACCAACCACCCGAAAATCAATCCCCAGACTCGGGCCAAGGTCCTGAAATTCGCCCTCGACCACGGCTACAACTACAATGCCTTCCGCAACCGGAAGACCCCGCGTAAACCCGAGGCGGGACGAATCGCTGTCCTGGTCGGCGTTTCCGAACAAAACCAGGACGCGGCGGGGGTCGCCGCCCGGGTGTTCAGCGGCATCACCCAGAAAGCCGCCGCCCTCGATTATCGCCTCAACCTGTTCTACGTCGATCCGCGAACCTTTAATCCCAAGATGCGGTCCCGCCGGATCATTCCCGGTTCTTCCCACAATGACTGGTCCGGCATTATTCTGGTCTTCCCCTTTAAGAAGGAGGCCGTCGAAGCCCTCTCCACCAAATACCATGTCATCTCCGTCCTCGACGAATATGACGACCTATCCATCGATAGCATCAACCCGGACCAGAGCCGGGGCATCTCCATGATGGTGCGCCACCTCTTTGACTCCGGCCATCGCCGCTTTGGCTTTCTCAGTTGGAAATACGAACACCTGGACACCCCGTGGGTCGAAAAGCGCCTCGGGGCCTACGTGGAGTACCTCTACCGGCTTGAACTCCCCTTTAACCCCGATGACGTTCTCTATATTCCCGAAGCTATTGCCCGGGACCCGGATCAGGGAGCCGAACGGGTCATCCGGCAGATGGAAGCCGGCATGACCGGCCTCGTCTGTGCCGCGGATCACCAGGCCCATGAGCTCATTCTGCGGTTGAAAGAAAAAGGGGTCAGCGTCCCCGGCGACTTGTCCATTACCGGATATGACGGAATTCCCACCCCATCCGGCCTGCCCCAGCTCACGACCTACAGCACCCCCTTCCGCGAAGTCGGCAACTCCGGGATCGTTTCCCTCCAGCGCCGCATCGACCACCCGCTCTCCAGCCGCAGCCATATCCTCATCGACGGGGACATCATCGAAGGCGATACCACCCGACAGCTGTAGTCCCCACCGGACACCAGCCACTCGGACGATTCCACACATACCGATTTGGGCGAAAACGGGAGGGCTGAATGTCCAAACCCCAGAAATCAGGCACCGCCTGACATCGCTCTAGCTTGCTCGATCGTCCTGCAGCTCTCTACGTCAAGGGGTTTGAGTCGTTCTTGAGGAAAAGCCAACGCTACACCCTGCCCGTTCCCTGCTTCTCGAATCAGATCCACGACCGCTCAACCATAGCAGCTGATGAATTCAACCCCATCCCTGCTTTTCAAATTGTCCCTCCAACCCATTTAAGCTAAGCTCCCCGAATAAACGTGCACGACGCATGTCCACTATGCTGTCAGCCAAAGAATGAAGACGTATCTTATAGTTGGTTCGAGTCGCGGGATCGGTGAGACGGTAGCCAAGCACTTTACCATTCAGGGAAATCGAGTGATCGGCATCTCCAGAACGAAGCCAAAGTATGGCGATTGGATCCAGGCCGACATTTCATCTTCTGAGGGGGTCAGGAAAGTCGAAGAGGGTATTGCCGATACTTCCCTGGATGCTCTCCTCTTTATGGGGGGCGTATGGGAAAGCAACGCATTCACTGAAGCCTTTTCATTTCAAGCTAGCTCGGATGAGGAATCCCGGTTTGTCATTTCCGTAAACCTTCTTGCTCCAATAGAGATTACTCGAGTCGTCGCCAAAAATCTCTCGAAGACACAAAATCCAAGGGCCATTTACATCGGCGCACTTTCTGGCTTAGATCATTTAGCCACTCATGAGGTTGCAAATACTGCCTCAAAGTTTGGTCTCCGCGGTGCAATTCAAGCTCTCAGGTTAGCCTACAGGAACAAAGGAATTGGTTTTACCGTCATCAATCCTGGCAATGTCGCCACAGAAGAAGTCATCGAAGACATCAGAGAAGGAAGATCGCCTGAGCAAGTTCCAATTCCTCTTGAAGATCTTTGCGGAACCATTGAATGGATTCTTTCGCTATCGTCCAACACAGAGGTTGGCGATGTGAACCTCATGCAAACCAATAGCTGACAAGACAGTGGTGGTAGCGGCTAACGCTGCGTCATACCTCTACGTTATACAAAAGAAATGAAAAAGAATCTAGCTGTCGCTTTGAAGTTCTTATTCTTCGGATCATTATCATATAGCGAGAATATACACGTTCCCTTTGATAGGGCCAACTGGACTCTGTCAGGGAATTCAGAGATAGTTGAGTTCGAAGGCCGAACTGCACTGACAGGAACTGCACTTCTAAATAATGTCGAATTCCTTAATGGAATAATCGAAGTTGATATCTATTCAACAGGTCAGAGAAATTTTGGCGGTTTTACTTTCCGAGCCCAGTCACCTCAAGAATATGAATGGTGTTGGTTTAGAATCCATAAATCAAATGGTGCAGTGCAAGACGGATTGCAATATGCCCCCATTTTCAACGGAAATTCATGTTGGCAACTATTTGGGGGCACAGGGGGCATACAACCGGTTAATCTTCCCAAAAATCAGTGGGTTCATCTTAAAATCGATATATTAGATGACACTGCGAGATTCTACGTTGGCAACATGTCCGATCCTGTAATGATCATCAGCGATCTACAGATAGGTCTGAAAGCAGGTGGAATCGGAGTGCGAGCCAACCGACCTGGCAGTATATACTTTTCAAATTTCTCGTATAGAATTGATCCTACTAATGCGGAACGGATTTCCCCACCAACAATTGAGCCAACTATCATCAAGAATTGGGCCTTATCCAATAAGTATTCGGTAGAAGCATTTTCTGACATAACTGAATATCCAGAAGATCAACTGGAAAATGAAAATACTTGGATTGATCCAGACATAGAATCAACGGGACTGGTCAACATCACCAAATACCATTACCACAAGGCAGGAATGCCTCCATCTTGTGCAATTCTGAAAACTGAACTTCTTAGTAAAGAGAATAAAACGGTACAAATGAATTTCGGCTATAGCGATGCCGTTGCCATTTTTTTGAACAAGCAACCACTTTTTTGGGGCAATAATGCTTGGCGTGGTCGCAATATGGCAGATGGTGGATGGATAGATTATAATGATGCCATCTTTTTAAATCTTACCAGAGGTAAGAATGAATTGGTTGTCGTAGTAGCTGAAGTATTTGGTGGGTGGGGGTTTCAAGCTAATATAGATGGATATTCAAATATCAAAAACGGATTCAATAGAAATTAGCCAGAGAGCCGAACCAACCAGTCGAGACAACCCCGACCAGTGCTGCGCCCTGACCTCCACGTCTCACCATGGTCTTTATATTGAGGAAAGCAAAAGATGCCGTTACCAACCACCAAAGCCGAGCTCTTGCAGAATCTCCGGCAAGCATATGAGAAGCTGGATGCAGAATTTGATGCGGTCAGTTCTAGCCATGAGCGAGTGAAAGGGATCGAGGGAAATGTTTCATGTTGTGATATCATAGCCTACCAGATTGGCTGGGCCACCTTACTCCTTGGCTGGGATAAACAAGAACAGGAGGGAAAACTGCCAGCAATGCCCGCACCCGGTTTCAAATGGAACCAGCTCGGGGAGCTGGCGCAATCCTTCTACGAAAGCGAATCCGAGAAGACGCTGGACCAGTTGAGGAGTGAGTTCAGCGATGTATACCACGCATTGGTGCACTGGATCGACTCCCTTGCCGAACGAGAGCTATTTCGCCCGAATCAACGCCAATGGACAGGTGAGAAATGGGCCATGGTGAAGTGGATTCAGATAAACACTGTTGCACCCTATCGCTCTGCGCGAACCAAAGTAAGGCGATGGAAGAAAGAAATGAAACTATAACAAGCGCTTCGAGCATACAGCTTACAGCCACCACTCAACTGAGTCGTTAAAGCAAAATGAAGATAGCCTCGATTCAGCCGAAGATTGAACAGGAGTTTCCCGATACCGTTGCCGGGCAGTTTCGTCTCATGGAAGCGGCTGCACGACACGGAGCCGATATCATCCTCTTACCGGAACTGGCCACAACGGGCTTCACCGGTAAAATCGCAAGAGTGGAGCGCGTGGCAGTCGTCGAACACATTAACGAAACGATCCATAGCATTAAAGGGTGGAGCCGCTCGCATGGAATAGCGGTCGCTTTCGGGTCAGCCTTATTTCCAAGCAATGCCACCAGTAAGCCGGTCAATTCGATGGTCACCGTCCTTCCGGACGGAAGGACATTCATGGATGACAAGATTCACGCGAAAGAGGGGAATGAAGAGAAGTTCTTTGCCAGGGGATCGAGACGTGCGGGATTCCAATACCGGGGGATACAGTTCGACTTCGTGATCTGTAGGGAGTTTCGCAACGACGATGAAGCCTTGGCCCTGATTTCATCGGATACCGATGTCGTTTTCTGGCCGGGCTGTATCCGCCACAATTCTGGTCAGGATTGTATAGATAAGCTGACAGATGAAAGAATCTGCCAGTTCGCTGAAAAAAACAAAGTCTACGTCATAGCTTCGAATTGGGCTAATTTTCTAGACGGCGACCCGAATCGACCTGGAAATATGGGCGGAAGCTATGTCGCCACACCTCAAGGCGAGATCTCGGATCGATGCAATTGGGACGAAGAAGACTTTCTGATCATACATTATGAACAGGATCCCACAAAACGCGACGCACCCCAGACGACAGGCACGCGTATGCCAAAGTCATTGTCATGACGGATCAAGGGAAGCGGTTGCGGTCTCCCGGCAGCTTGAAAACGAGTTAATGAATCAGGTCGGAGACGAGCAGGTTCAGGCATTGAGAGGTTCGCTCGAAGCGACCTGGTCCCATTGGAATACGGACCCATCCTAAGGCATAGTTGGCTCATTACCTTGGTTTTGACAACAGTCCGATGACTCGCTTATAAGAGATCCTGAAGGGATCAGCCCTGGGGAGTAAACAATGAACATATCCCATCTGGATCACGTAGCCCTGGTATGCGAAGACGCAACGGTATCAAAGGACTGGTACATCAAGATCTTCGGCATGGAATGGATTCATAGGAAACTCTGGGAGAACAACCCAATTTTTTTAAGGAAGGGAGCCTGTTTCCTGGCACTCTTTCAGGCCGGATCACAAAACGAATCGATGCCCAGGAGGGGCACGCGGATTGACCACTTTGCCTTCAAGGCTGAATCACGGGAGGACTACGAGGCGATGAAGACCGAGCTGCGCCAGAAAGGCATCAAATTCGACGAGAAAGATCACCAGATTTCGCATTCGATCTACCTTCAGGATCCAGACGGCATCACCGTCGAGATCACCACCTATGACGTCTGACCAAAAGCTTCAACAGCGCAATACAGCGACATCGCTTCACCCCACCACTGATCTCTAGCCTTCCGCATGAAAAGGATACAAGTCACCACACGAAATGATTGGCGGCGGTGGTTAGTCGAAAATCATGACAAAGAAAAAGATGGAATCTGGCTGGTCTATCACAAGCGTAAGAAGGGGGAGGTGTCTCTCCACTACGAGGAATCGGTTGAGGAGGCCCTTTGTTTCGGTTGGATAGATAGTATTATCAAGCGAATCGACGACGAGAAGTACTGCAGGAAGTTCACTCCACGAAAAGACGACAGCAAGTGGTCTAAGCTGAACATGAAACGAGTTGAGAAAATGATCGCCAGGGAAAAATGACACCGTACGGCCAGGCAAGAATTGATGCCGCGAAACGGTCGGGGCGATGGAAAGCGGAAATACCCCCTGTAATCGAATTGGATGTTCCGTCCGATTTATCTGAAGCCCTCGCATCCCAACCAGCTGCGAAGTGCTTTTTCGAATCCCTGGCGCCGACCTACCGCAAGCAATTCATCGGGTGGATTGGCTCAGCGAAGCGACCTGAAACCAGAGCGAAGCGCCTGAAGGAAAGCATCGTGTTACTGGCAGAGGGAGAGAAGCTCGGACTCCGGTGAACTTTCTCAGAGCATGCCTATTGAGGACCACTTCGAGATGTTTCGCCTCGCTTCGCACCTCAACTCGCCGTTCGACTATACTGGCGATCAATTGCAGACATAATTCTCCGCTTTAAAACCGTCTTAACCCTGATAAAAATAAGATTATGCCGCACGTTCCAGGTTTACGCAGTGTTTACTCCAAAGTTGGCCGTCTTATCTACTTCGGTCGCATGCTGGACAAAATCCGGCTCCATGCCGCCGAGAATCTTCCGGCCGATTATATTCCCCTGCTGGGGGATGAGCAGTTTTATACCCTCGACGGTCGTTGTTGTCGTTTCTTAGGCGTTCGTTACGCGAATATCCGAGAACAGGTCCTTAAGATTGAGACAGATGAGGAAGTGCTAAGCTGGGCTCACACGCAGGGGACTCCTCGCAACGATGAAGAGTGTCATGTTTGGAACCGCTTTATTTTAAAGCTCGGCTGGCGTGACGAACGTTCAGCAGTTCTTGCCGAACGGATTAACGATCCGGTCTTCAAAGGGAAGACCATCGAGACAATCGTTGATCATATCGAATACGATGAAGGACGAGACCCAGTGGCAGCGCGTGCCTGGGAGGATATATGAAGCTTATGGCCGAACAAGACGGCGTAGCCGACCGCGAGGAGCCCGCTTGGGCCGCTTCGCTTGTGGACACTTCTCATCGCTGTGACTAGATTCCGACACTCGGCTACGTAAACAGAGGGCACGCTATGGACAGAAGCATCTACGACGGACTGAAAACCCATTTCCGGAATCATTCGGAGGTGGAGGTTGCGGAGAGAAAAGGCGCTCAGGGGCTCAAACATAACGGTAAAATGTTCGCGATGTTTTACAAAGGAGATTTAACCGTAAAACTTAAGCCGAAAACCGTCCAAACCCTGCTCGAAACAGGTGAAGGCCTTCCCCATGACCCCGGGACCGGATCGCCAATGAAAGATCGAATTCTAATTCCTCAATCGCGTTGTGAGACCTGGATCGACATGTGTGAGCGCTCCCTACGAGAGGTGAGGTAAGCGGCCATATTACCAACGAAAGCAAAAAGCCAAAATGTCGAACCAGTCGACGTAGCCTTGTCATGAGGTAAACCAAGAAAAAGCCATGAACTACACAATCCCAGGGAAACATTTCGCCATTCTATTGGCCCTCGTTACGATATCGATAGTGCACGCCGATGAAACGGCTGTTCCGAGCAAGATGGTCGGGCATTGGGAAGGGAGCGCACAGGTTGTTGTCCAATGGTGCGAACAGACTGTGTTGCCCGTAACACTCGACATTCATTCTGATGGAACTGTTATCGGAGTGGTAGGAGATGCCGAATTAGCGAGTGCCCGGCTGAAGAAAAAGACGAATTGGTTTGGTAGGGAAAATAACAAGAGAACCACACATATCATTACAGGAAAGCTGGAGGGCCCCATCGTGGCGGCAGAGGGAATAGCCAGAAAGAAAGTGTTCATCCACCTCCGGGTGGAAAGCGATGGACTACTTGGATCCCTGGCCACGAGTGGCAGCAAAATCGGTGGCAAAGACCGTATGGTCTTAACCGCCACTTCCCTCGGTCTAAATAAGCGAGCGTAGTGACTTACATAAGCGGACACATCAGGCAACGAGAGCAATCGCCAGGAGAAGTTTGAGATCGAAACACTACTCCGTGTGCCAGCTGAAGCGACTGATGAGCTCGATGGGAGATATCCGCCCCCTACGGACACCGGGCCCACCCCGCTACCCCCCATCATGCGCCACTCGACACTAGACATTAGTCCCGCGACACGAAAAGCTGGCACCAAATGCCAGCTTCCCTGCACGACCAACTCTTCCAGGAGATTCACCGGGCCCGCCAACGGGTCTACGAATTAGGCCATCCCACACCCCTGGAACACTATCCGGACGCCTTCGCCTTCGATCTCTTTCTGAAGCGCGAAGATCTCTCCCCCATCCATGCCTATAAATGGAGAGGAGCCTACAATCGGATGGCTGCCCTATCCGAGGAGGAGCGGGCCAAGGGCGTCGTCAGCGCCTCGGCGGGAAACCATGCCCAGGGGGTAGCCTTGAGCGCGCGTCATCTCCGGACGCGGGCCAGCATCTACATGCCGACCTCCACCCCTACTATGAAACAAAACGAAGTCAGGCGGCTGGGCGGCAACGCCGTAGACATTTTCCTCGTGGGAGACTCCTACGATGATGCCAAAGAGGCGGCACACCAGGAGCAGGAAAGCTCGGGGAAAACATTTATCCATCCGTATGATGATCTCCTCGTTATGGGCGGCCAGGGCACCATCGCGGACGAAGTGGTGATGTCAGGCAAAGGCCCCTTTGATGTCGCCTTTATTCAGATTGGCGGAGGCGGCATGGCCGCCGCGAATGCCTGCTGGTTACGCACCTACTACCCCAATATCCGGATTGTCGGGGTGGAAGGGAAAGATCAGGCTTCGATGCTCGCCGCCATGGAAGCCGGAGCCCCGGTTCGATTAGAATATCTCGATGTCTTCTGTGATGGAACCGCCGTGCGACAAGTGGGCGAACATACCTTTCCGCTCTGCCAGGAGCTCCTTGATGAAATCGTTACGGTGAGCAATGAGGAAGTCAGCGCAGCCATCCAGACCATCTGGGAATTGGCTCGCTGTGTCCCCGAACCCTCGGGCGCCATGGGCCTGGCCGCCGCCTTAAAAATGGAAGCAGACATCGCCGGGCAGCGTACCCTGGTTATCCTCTGTGGAGCCAATATGGACTTCCATCAGCTCGGCACCATTGCCCGCGAGGCCGATGTCGGGGCCAACCGCAAGCGCTTCATCCGGGTCACCATCAATGAAGGCTCCGGCCAGATGCTACACCTGCTTGAGCGCTTCCCCGAGCAGGTCAACATATCCGAATTTCAATATGGGAAAACCAACCACCGTACGGCATGGCCGGTCGTGGGGTTTGAAGGCCAACCGCATCAACTCGAGGAAGCCTTAAACATCCTGGAGCAGGAAGGGATCGTCTACACGGATGTAACTCAGGAAACCGATGTCGAATTCCGGGTGATCCCCTTTCGCAATAACCTGATCCAGAACCCCCTCTTCGCTGTGATCGAGTTTCACGAACGCGCTGGGGCCCTCGCCGGCTTTCTGAAGGCCATCGAAAGTGAAACCAGTATCTGCTATTTCAATTATGAATACACCGGAGAGCGGGTCGGTCGTGCCTTCATGGGATTTGAATTCCCCTCCCAGAGCAAACAAGCCGACTTCCTCAAATTCCTCGCCGCCCTCGACCCCCACATCATCCGCGCCTTTCATTCTGTCTCCGACGAAGTCATGAAACGCCTGGTCTAGCCCCCACCCCCCTCTCGTCATTGCGAGGAACAACGTGACGCGGCAAACCCAGGTTTTACCCCCCTCAAACTGCGATCCAAACCAGGCCTCAGCCCTCGGATTTCCGCCTTCGGATTTCCAACCTCACTCCAGCTCCATTACCCGGATATTTCGAAAGTAAATCGGCGCCCCCCCATGTTTCCCCTGGAAACCGATTTTCCCCGAGGTCGGCAGGGAGGCCGGGGCTTTGCTCAGCCAGGGAGGGACATCACTGCCATCCGGGTTGGTCTTGGCGCTCGTGAACTCACGCAGATCAAAGGTATTCACCCGTTTTCCATTCAGGTGCACCGTAATCATGGGCCCGGAGCAGATGATGGTCATCTTGTTCCACTCGCCCGGCGGGTTCACGGCTCGGACATAGGCTGGCTGCCGCCCAAAAAAGGCCCCGCATTGCCAACTCTTATCCGCACTGGCCCATGTATCCGCGTAATCATCCGCAATTTGAATTTCCACGGAGTCGGTTACCCAGTTGCTGGTATCGCTGGCATAGACAAAGACTCCACTGTTCGTCCCGGATTCTGTTTTAAATTCCAGCTGCAGAATAAAGTCATCATACTCCTCCACGGACCAGATAATGCGGTCCTCCGAGGCCGTGATGACCCCATCCGCGTCCCGGGTCCATACCCCCTCGGGAAACTCAGCATTGGTCAAACCCTCATCGAACAGGGGTTTGTCAGGAGTCCCTCCATGGAGAAATTGGAGCAGACAACAAAGCGGAAGACAAAGGCGGGGAGATAATTTCATAGGAGTTCAGTTCGTCGAATTATGCGGGGATTCGCACTCCCAATCCAGTCGGACGTTGACCCTCGCGGCAAGCGAATAGGGTTATTTGAGTGACACCCGCTACAAGGCAGCCAACGCATTCGGGCTGTCCGTGCTTAAAACCTCATCCAATACGGTTTTCAGAGAGTCCGGATTGACCATACCCACATACATTTTCTTTTTCGTCCCCCCACCATCAAACACCACCGTAAAGGGAATCGATCCCATACCGCCCATGCGCTCGTAGAGCTCGAGGTCACCCACCCCTACCGGGAAATTGATATCCATTTGCCGGGCGGCTGTCTTTACCTGCTCCACCGGCCCCTCGTCCAGGGAGATCCCGACAAATTGTACCCCTTGAGCCCGGTAAGCCGACTGAATTTCGATCAGGTCTGGCATTTCTTCAATACAGGGTCCGCACCAGGTCGCCCAGAAATTCACCACCACCACTCGGCCTCGCAGGGTCTCATTACTGAGGGTTGCCCCTTCCAGAGTAGTCAGTTCCCATTGGGGCATATCCGCCGTAATGTGAGGGTTTGCGGATGCGGAAAGCGTTGCAGAGGAATCGCCTGGAAATGGATTAAAGGCCGCACAGGAACTGCAGTGAGCTAAACTCGTAACGGCTTTATAGGTTCCAAAGAGCCCTAAACAGCCCAGCAGCACCAAAGGAATCCATTTTTTTCGGGTTTGCTCCATCATCAAAGATCGGAGCATACAGAAAGCGATTTATTCCGCCTCTCGGGGCGAAAAATGAGCCCGGGAAATTCGCCTAGCTCTGTTTCCCGATTGTGGACCTTAAGATCCGGTCCATATCTTTGAGCACTTTCCGAGGACCCACGTAGTTCCCATTCACATAGCTATCCGAGATGACTTTGCCGGTGTGGTCCACAAAGACCAGGCAGGGAATACCATCCCCGCCAAACTGGTTCATCTGCGGGCTCTTCCGTGCCACATCGTAATCCACCGCAGGCCAATTCATTTTGTATTCCGACATATACCGGTGCATTTCCTTCGGACTCCGGTCGGCGCTCACAAAGACGATTTCAAAGTCAGCCCCCTGCTGTTTCATGCGATCGTAGAATTTGACCAGCTCCGGCGTGAACCCTTTGCAGGGGGGGCACCAATGGGCCGAATAATAAAATGCATAATATTTCGGGGTCGCACTCATGCTGAGGGGCGCTTTGGCAAATGAAGTGCCGCCGCCCGGACGCACCAGATGCGGAGAGACCAGTTTGGCGATGGGAGACTCGGACAAACGGATCCCCGATTCCGCTGACATCACCTTCTGTTTGGCTTCGATCTTTCGCTCTCTCCACCCTTCCAGGTAAGCCTGGTCTGCAGGAGACAGGGCCGCAATCGGAAATTTAAAGGAGGATCCTGTCAGTGTTGTGAAAAAAGCATGATCGCCAATGACCCCGGTAAGCTGAGCTTTGATCACTTCACCCTTTACGTTGGTCCACTCCCGGGTTTCTGCGGACAGGAATGAAAAACAAATGGAAACCAGAAAAAGGAACATCACAAAACTGCGTTTCATAACCCCTTATCCTACCTGAATTCATGAAATTCAAAAGAAAAACCCCAAGGTCCGGGGTTTTTAAATTGTATGACTTCCGCCAAATTCGACGCCTGAAGAAAAGTCCTGTCCCGTTTTCATGCTAAATCCCAGTTGAACATGAGGAGAAGATTTTGGGAGAGTACAGCTATCCCGGAGCACATGGCAAAATCTCCACATGGCGAGCCGATGCCCGTGCTCCCCATCCCCTAACATACTTTTTTGAATTCCCCCCGAACCCCTCTGCGAGTAAAACCATGCCCATGTCCCTGTCCGATCAATTTCTTGAAAAAGTCTCCCAGCTCCAGCAGGAGGTAGCCACCGCAAATCGGTCCACGATCCATGAGCTCGGTCAGCTCATCGGAGAGTCCATCGCCCGGGATGGCGTCCTCCACTTGTTCGGGAGCGGCCACAGTCAGATTATTGCGACGGAAATGGAGCGTCGGGCCGGTGGTCTCGTTCCGGTCAGCTCCATCGATGACCCCTCGGCCGGTTGGGCAGAGCAGGTCGCCGGTTTCGGAGAAAAGTTATTTGATCGCTACGCCTACCGCTACAATGCCCAGCCCGGCGAATATGTGGTCGTCATTTCGAACTCGGGAAAAAACGCCAGCCCGCTGGAAGTCGCATGGACGGCAAAAGCGCTCGGGTTCAAAGTCATTGCCCTGACGAGCTTGACCATGTCGAAGCAGGCCAAAAGCCTCCATTCCTCGGGCCAACGCCTATTCGAAATGGCGGACTTTGTTCTGGATAATGGCGGCATCCCGGGGGACGCTGCCCTGGAACTGCCTGACAGCCCGCTCAAGGTAGGTCCCACCTCCACCATGACCGGAGCGCTCCTTCTGAACATGCTCCATGTCGAGGTGATTGATACCCTGGTCCAGGCTGAGGTGGACCCTCTCCCCATCTACATCAGCCAGAACCTTCCCCACGGCGCCGAGCACAACCGCCAGATGGGTCTCAAATACCGGCACCGCATTCGGAGGCCTATCTGATCGAGAGCTGTGAATTGTGAATGTAAAATGGGGGATATTAGAATTTCCAGTCCACACACACAGCTCACACTTTCCCCTACTTCCCCTTCCCCCACGAATCGCGGAGGGCGACCGTCCGGTTAAATACTGGTTTTCCCGGTTGGGAGTCTACCGAATCTACGCAGAAATAGCCTTTACGTTCAAACTGCACAATTACTCCGGGTTCGGCCTCAGCCAAGCTGGGCTCCACTACGGCCTCAATTGTTTGCACGGATTCCGGATTGATTCCATCGTGCCAATTGGCTCCTTCCTCTACCTTTAAGGGTTCTTCTACACAGAACAGGCGGTCGTAGATCCGGGTTTCACAACGAATTCCTTTTTCAGCCGAGACCCAGTGGATAGTCCCTTTCACCTTGCGATTGTCGGGGGTTCCTCCGCCTCGAGACTCGGGATCATAAGTCGCATGGATCTCGATAACCTTCCCAGATTCATCTTTGATGAAGTCCGTACACGTGACGTAGTAGGCATACTTCAGGCGCACTTCACGGCCGGGCCCCATGCGGAAAAACTTCTTTGGGGGGTCCTCCATGAAATCGTCCCGCTCAATGAATAGCTCCCGCGAGAAGGGGACCTTCCGGGTTCCCGCTTCAGGCTCCTCCGGGTTGTTGACCGCATCCATCTCCTCAACTTGTCCCTCAGGATAATTGGTTATCACGAGTTTGACCGGATCCAGCACGCCCATCACCCGGGGTGCCTTTTTATTCAGATCCTGCCGCACATGGTGCTCGAGCAGGGAGTAGTCGGACAGGCTATTAAACTTGGTCACACCCACTTCCGCCAGGAAGTGTTTGATCGCATCGGGCGTATACCCACGCCGTCGCATCCCCCGCAGGGTGGGCATGCGAGGATCATCCCAACCGGACACCCTGCCCTCTTCGACCAGCGCGCGCAGGTACCGCTTGCTCATCACCACATAATTGATGTTCAAGCGCGCAAACTCGCGTTGCTTCGAAGGAAAGACCTCACAGTGCTCAATGACCCAATCGTAGAGCGGTCGGTGGTTCTCAAATTCAAGGCTACAGAGCGAATGTGTAATCCCTTCAATCGCGTCGGACAGGGGATGGGCGAAATCATACATGGGATAGATGACCCAGGCGTCCCCCGTCCGATGGTGGATGGCACGCTTGATCCGATAGAGGGCCGGGTCCCGCATGTGGATGTTCGACGAATTCATGTCGATCTTGGCCCGCAGGACGCAATGTCCATCCTCAAACTCACCGGCCCGCATCCGGGCGAATAAATCCAGATTCTCTTCTACACTCCGATCCCGGTAGGGACTCAGACGACCCGGTTCAGTGGGGGTCCGGCGATAGTCATTCCAGGTCTCCTGATCCAGATCGCAGACGTAGGCTTTACCGTCTTTGATCAGCTTCACCGCGGCCTCATAAATTTGCTCATAGTAATCGGAGGCAAAGTACAGATGGTCGCCCCAATCATACCCGAGCCACTTGATGTCTTCGATGATGGCCTGTTCATACTCGACATCCTCCGCCTCCGGGTTGGTGTCGTCCATCCGCAGGTGAGTCTGTCCCCCAAAATCATTTGCCAGGCTGAAGTTGATCCAGATCGCTTTTGCACTGCCGATGTGGAGGTAGCCGTTGGGTTCCGGGGGAAAGCGGGTCACCACCCGACCTCCATGCAAGCCGGCAGCTACATCCTCTTCGATGATCTGCTTTATAAAATGGCTAGGTTTCGATATTGCTGCGTCGTCGCTCATGAAAGATTCCTCTACTCAAAAGATGAGAGCTTTTCACCTCCACGCTCATTCCAGCAATTCAAAAATAGGATGAATCGCCACGAACCCTGAGTTGAGGTGCTACTGCGGAAATATAGAGGACTCCAATATGAATAATGGGGCCAGGCTGTCAAAGTAGGCATCCACCGCCCCCCTGAGGAAAATAAAATATAGCACTGCCCCCAGCGCCAGCATTGGACCAAAGGGCACCTGCACCCCAAACCTTAACTCCTCTCCCTCGTCGTCTCCCGGCGTAGAATTCGAAGCTGGATCCTCTCCACCCTTTTCTTTTTCCTCCCCACTCTCATGATTAACTCCACCATCGGAGCCCTTCCCTTGAAAGAGCATGAGCGGTATCAGAAAGAGTGTACCAATAAAGGCCCCGCCAAAAAGGGAAAACAATGCCCCTTGCCAGCCACAAAAGGCCCCGATCCCCCCCAGCAACTTCCAGTCTCCCTCCCCCATCGCAGGCTTTTGGAGCGCCACTTCGGCCAGGGTCCCGATCCAGTAGATCACGGCAGTTCCAATGAGGAGCCCGATCATTCCGGTTAATCCGGCTACCATATGTCCCACAATCCCAGCTTCGCGCACGCCATGCAAATCCGGAAAGGCAAAGCTGGCTATCACCCCCACCCCCGCAAGCCCAATCGAGAAACGGTCCGGAATGATCATGTGGTCCAAGTCAATAAAAGTCGCCGGGATCAACATCGCCACCAGGACCATACCGGCCAGGGCAAGGACAATGGAGTGCTCCACCAGCAGGACCCAGGAACAGAGGAATAGGCAGGCCGTCATGAATTCCACCATCGGGTAGCGGAAACTGATCGGCGACCGTTCACCTCTCGATTTTCCACCCAGGATGAACCAGCTCAAAATGGGAATATTGTCATACCAGGCGATTTTTTCTCCCGTGTTGAGATCATGCGATCCGGGGTGAACCACCGACATACCTTTCGGTATCCGAAAAATACATACATTGAGGAAACTCCCGACACAGGCACCCAGCAGGAAAAAGAAAGACGGGAAAAACCAGGGCAGGTTCTCATGAACATATAAATAGTCTTCTAGCATAAAGGTAGTTCCGTCGTCTTGATGATTCAGCCCCCCATATTGAGCTCGGCCCGCGCGGCCGCTTCCATCGCTGTAACCGTGACCGGAACCTGCGTCCAGATTTCCAGGGAACGCGCCCCTTGCTGAATGAGCATCGAGAGCCCGTTGGCCACTCGCATCCCCCTTTGCATTCCTATCTTCATCAAACGCGTAACCCGGGGATTGTAAATCATATCATAAAGCGCAGCTTCATTTGAAAAGGAGTTCAGATCCAACGGCAGTGAGTCTTCCGGTTTTAAACCACTCGACGTGGCCTGAATGATGAGGGCCTTTTCAGGAAGATCTTCAGGTGGGGATTTAAAGAGAAAGGACCGGACCCGCTCATCATTCCCTATCGCCTGGAGCAGCGAATCCAATCGTCCTTGCGACCGATTTCCAATCCACAGGGACCGGCAGCCATCTTTCAGGCATTGAAAGGCCGCCGCCCGGGCTGCTCCGCCCGCTCCCAGGAGGACGATATCACTATCGGCCAGCCGTTGCCCCAAATCGGTATAAATCCCGGTTCGCAAACCCCAACCATCCGTATTGAAACCACGGTAGCCCCGGTCAGTCAGGACCAGCGTGTTCACGGCCCCCATCGATACCGCTTCGGGATCAATATCCTGAATGAGATCGAGCACCTGGATTTTATGCGGCAGGGTCAGATTGAGCCCGTAGAATCCCTTTTCCCGAAAAAGCGGTAACGCTTCGGCAAAGGCCTCATGCGGAATTTCAAAACGGGTATAACGCCAGGTCGCATATTCCGGAAAGCGCTGCATGATCACCTGCAGGGCTGCATTGTGCATGGCCGGACTAATCGAGTGCTTCACCGGATACCCCACTACGGCTAACCAGACACCTGCTTTATCCCACGACCGCAGATCCTCTAAGGTATAGACAGGCCGGGAATCAGGATTGCTCCTGCTGTCGGTAGGTGGATTCAAACTCATCAACAAATTTGGAGAAGAGCCGGACTTTCGACTCATTGTTTTCTGCTGCATACTGGTTGACCAGGTTCCGGCAGCAACGACAAAGCACCTCTCCTACCGTGGAAGGTTGCAGGAACGCATTCGCATCTTCTCCATAATTTGCGTAAACTAGGTTGCGGACATCATCCATGGTCCGGAAACAACCTCTTTCAAAAGCATCAATATAAAAAGGTTCAAGCCCCTCAAAACAACCGACCATAAACCGGCCCGGGACCCCAATCGGCTCCAACTGTAAGTTACAGCGCTGAGCGACGAGGATATAGAGGATACTTAACGAAATGGGTATCCCCCGACGCCGATCTATGACTCGGGAAAGAAAACTGTTCTCAGGGTTATAAAAGTTATCCACATCCCCTCGGAACCCATATTCATGAAAAAGCACCCGGTTGATAACCTTACATTTTTCTATGGGGCTCCCCGGCAAAACCATAATTTCCCGGCAGCGGGTTCCGATCTTATCCAGAAAGAGACACATCTCGGTGACATCCAGCTTGGGGTACACCGTCCGGTCCAGCATGAGACAGCCCGACTGCAATTCATAATTGAACGACTGGATGAAATTTGAAAATCCTTCGACCGTATCGTCTCCGCCCATTTCCTGTAACAACACCTTCGCATGGGTGGCCAGGATCCGGTTTTGTCCGTTAGCCACACGCTTGAGAAAGGCGGCCCCCGCATCCCCGTAGCGCTCCAGTTCCTTGATCACCGCTTCGCGGACAAGGATATTTTCGTCATCCAGGAGTCGTTCCAGAGCGGCTTCCTTTTCAGGACTGAGGCCGATTACATTCACGGTAGAAATTCAAACAGCTAGGAATTTCCGGGCAATCCTCAAAACCCATTCAACGGGTTTTATTTCTTTTTTTAATGATTCGTGAGTTTCAGATATCATCCCGCTGAAGCCGGGAAGGATATCTCAATGACCCAGCACCAAGGAAGAATCCAACCCTCCAACAACATAAGCCTTTGGGATGTGCGATTTGAGCGCTCCTTGGCAATTGGACCTTGGACTTGGGTTAGCTTTCAAATCTCTGTTTTGAGATTTTGAAATTACTTCTGCTCTCTCGGACCATACAGGGCTGTCCCCACCCGTATCATCGTGCTCCCCGCTGCAATGGCGTGGTCCAGGTCGCCGGTCATGCCCATGCTTAATTCAGCAAGGGGAGTCCCCTGTTTCTCAGCCAGATTATCACGCAATTCCCGCAACCGGAAAAAACACTGCCGAGCCACATCGGGATCGTCCGAAAGGGGGGCGATCGTCATCAACCCGTCCAATTCCAGAAATTCACAGCCCAGGCCAGTTTCCACCAGAGGTTCCACAGCGTCGCAGGAAACTCCAAATTTTGCCGGGTCATCGCCCGCATTCACCTGGATGAGAACGGGAAGCCGACGCCCGGCCTCTCCCGCCAGGCGGTTTAGGCGTTCCAACAGCTTCCGGGAATCCACGGATTGTACCCGGGAGAAATGAGCCACGGCGAGCTTGGCCTTATTGCTTTGTAAATGGCCGATCAACTCCCATCGCAGGCCTTCGGGCTTATTCGGGTGCTCGATCTTATCCACGGCCTCCTGGATGCGGTTCTCCCCTACCGCCTGAAATCCGAAGGCATGCGCATAGCGGGCAGCCTCGATCGGATTGGTTTTCGTCACAGGTAAAACCCTTACCGCACGGGGATCCCTCCCCACATTCGCACAGGATAGATTTACCCGCTCTAGGATTGCCTTAGCATTTTCGCGAAATTTTTCGAAAGAAATCACTTTATTTTATTAGAAAAAATGAATAAAAATTTGAAATCACATTAGGTAATTTTATATATAGGTCACAATGCATATCGAAAATCTGAAGATATTCTCAGATTTGGTGGAAAGTGAGAGCTTCTCTCGTGCCGCCAAACTCAACGGAATTACTCAGTCCGCGGTGAGTCAACAGCTGCGGGCTATGGAAAAGCATTTTAACGTTCTCATTGTCGATCGTAGCCAGAAGCAGTTTCGCCTCACTCGCGAAGGAAGCAAACTTTATGAATCTTCCAAGGAAATTCTGCATCTGTATGAAAAGCTGAACTCCGAGCTGCAGGAGATGAAGAAGGTCATCAGTGGAACCATCCACATCTCTACCATATACAGTATTGGGCTTCACGAGTTGCCACCCTATATTAAAAAGTTTCTCCAGGAGTTTCCTGACGTCAATGTCCGGGTGGAGTATCGCCGAAGCAACCTCGTGTACGAAGACATCATGCACAACAGCGTGGACTTGGGGCTGGTGGCTTACCCCTCCAAAATGCGTCAGCTGGAAACGATCCCCTTTGCCGAAGACGAACTCGTTCTGATCGCCGCTCCCTCGAGCGAGGTTGCCAAAAAACGCTCCCTTGACCTCGCCGAACTGAAGGGGCATCGCCTCGTCGGCTTTGATTCTGATATCCCCACCCGGAAAGCAACCGATCAAATCTTTAAGGAAGCTAACCTCGACATAGAGCCTTCCATGGAATTCGACAACATTGAAACCGTGAAACGCGCCGTTGAGATTGACGCCGGCATCGCCATTGTGCCCGCTGCCACCGTCAAGCAGGAGGTCAAACAAGGTCTGCTCAAATCCATCCCTCTGTCCGGCACCCCGATAAAACGACCGCTTGCCATCATTCACCGCAAAGGCCGGGTCCTCACCCCCGCGATGAAGAAGTTTATTGCCATGCTGTCGGGGAAATCCCTCAAAGCCGTGAGCACCAACGGGACCACCCCATAAGCACACTCGACAGCGCGCAAGGTGACAAACGAGTAACAAGTTCTGTTTATCACCTGTGAATAAAAGCGACCCCTGGAGGATAATTTTCAACAAAAAACCCTTGCAGATTGGGTTGTTAGCTCATTAGCCGCTGCGGATAAACTGTTTATGAAATTAATCCCACATTATTAACATTCCATTTCCAGTGTCAGAAACTTGAGGATAACTTTTTTTACAGACTCAAGTTTTTCGATATAGAAGTGTGGGTATTTCTGTGAATAAGCGATATTGATGCAGATCGGGAGCATTTATCCGCCTGCAGAACCAGCTGCTCCCGATCGCGATCCTGTCCATATTCTGCGAGTGGAAGTGTGGGAATGATCGGAAAAAAGGATAATAGAGCACGACCAACCCCGGCAGCCAGCGTACCCCCAGCGTAACGTGGGGCGCAAAACCGCACCGCGAAACGGGTTTCGTTTGGAATAACTTCCAATCAGCAGCTATCTGAATGGAGAAAACCATAAGCTATTTGAAAGTCTGTGGCTTTGCTTTTATTTGTTAGCTCTGTGCTTCACCCAACTGCCTACCCTCATGAAAAAGCTCAAAATTGCTTCCTGGTCTGAGCTCAAGGACCGGACTCCTACTTACGCCCTCGTTGCGGATGTCGACCTCGTTATCGTGCGCTATGATGATCAGGTTTCTGTTTTTTACGGACGTTGCCACCATCGCGGTGCCCTCCTGGCTGACGGACATATCGATGGAAACAACCTGATTTGCGGGGTGCACAACTGGGACTATCGCTACGACACCGGCATCTCTGAATATAATAATGAAGAGTATCTGGAAAAATTTTCCGCATTCATAGAAGGAGATGAGCTCTTGGTGGATGAGGATGAAATCCGGGAATGGTGCCATGCCAATCCCCAACCCTTTCAACGGGAGGAATACCTGGGCAACTTCGCCGACACGCACCCGATCGACTCCGAAGACAAAGTAGGCGAAATTCAGCATTTGGCCCGGTACGGCCTCCAAAAGGTTGGCCATCATGGGTTCAGTGAAGCCATGGGAGTCCCGCGGACGGAATTACCCCGCTGGGATGATATTCAGATTTTAACCGCCCAGTTGCACAAGTTGCCCCGTTTTGATGAGGATACGGTGGAAACAGAAACCATTATCGGACCCAAGGCTGTGAAGCCCTTGAAACTCGACATCCCTCTCTTTGTATCCGACATGAGTTTCGGGGCCTTGTCCGAAGAGGCGAAAATCGCACTTGCCAAGGGAGCGGAGATGGCAGGCACCGGCATCTGTTCAGGTGAGGGCGGGATGCTCCCGGATGAGCAGGCAGCAAACAGTCGCTACTTGTATGAACTCGCCAGCGCGAAATTCGGGTTCTCTGAAGACAAGTTGAAACAAGTCCAGGCGTTCCACTTCAAGGCTGGCCAGGGTGCAAAAACCGGAACCGGCGGGCATTTGCCCGGGAATAAAGTGATCGGCAAAATAGCCGAAGTTCGTGGACTCAAAGAAGGCACGACCGCTATCTCCCCTCCCCGCTTCGCTGAACTCGATTCGGTTCAGGCGTTCCGCGAGTTTGGCGATCATGTCCGTTCCGTGTCAGGGGGAATCCCGATTGGCTTTAAGCTTAGCGCGCAGCACGTCGAGAAAGATATTGATTTCGCCCTCGAAGCGGGAGCGGATTATATCATCCTTGATGGGCGAGGTGGAGGCACCGGGTCAGCTCCAACTATTTTCCGCAACCATATCTCAGTACCTACCATTCCGGCCCTTGCTCGTGCGCGACGTCACTTAGATCAAGCCGAGGCCCGGGGTATCACCCTTGTGGTTACCGGCGGCCTGCGCACCGCACCAGACTTCATCAAAGCCCTGGCCCTGGGAGCCGACGCCGTTGCGCTATCCAACTCCGCCATGCAGGCCATTGGGTGCATCGCCATGCGAGCCTGTAGTTCCAATAACTGCCCCGTCGGGATTGCAACCCAGAAGGATCACCTGCGCCGCCGGCTGGAGATCCAAAAATCCGCCTTGCAGCTAAAGAATTTTTTCGAGGCCTCCATCGAGCTTATGAAAGTCATGGCCCGGGCCTGCGGTTACAACCACTTGAATCAATTCCACTTGGATGACCTCTCGACTTTTGACCAGTCCATGACCGACCTCACCGGGATTCGCTTCGCCGGCATCTAGCTCAAGCCCACCCACTCCAGCCACGCGCAAGCGCGGGCCCTACCGGTTCCCTTTCACCCATTTCCTCACCTCTCTCTTCTAAAAATGACTACTCATAACGTCTGGTATAAAGTCCTTGAATTGGGCGACCTTCCCGAGGGCCGCGTCACCACCGTAACAGCCGGAACCACGTCCATGGCTCTGACCCATTTCGAAGGGAACTACCATGCCATGGATAACCGCTGCCCCCACCAGGGCGGCCCCCTGGGGGAAGGCTCTATTGAAAAAGGGGTAGACGGCGAATGCTGGCTTCGCTGTCCCTGGCACGGATGGGATTTTCACCCGGCGACCGGCAAATCCCCTGGAGGATATGACGACGGCCTCCCCACCTTCCCTGTCGAGGTCCGAGACGACGGTATTTATGTTGGGGTGGAAGAAACCAAGCCCCATGTCCAAACCACCACTGACCTCATGGCCCAGACCATGGTAAATTGGGGGATCAGGCATGTCTTCGGCATGGTGGGGCATTCCAACCTCGGCATGGCCGACGCCTTACGGCGCCAGGAGGAAGCCGGTCACCTCCAGTTTTATGGAATCCGCCACGAAGGGGCCGCTTCTTTTGCCTGTTCAGCCTATGCTAAATTAACGGGTAAACCTGCAGCCTGCTTCACTATTGCCGGTCCGGGAGCGACCAATCTCATGACCGGCCTCTACGACGCCAAGGTGGATCGTGCTCCACTGTTGGCCATTACCGGCCAGGTGGATACCCAGGTCCTGGGCCCCGGAGCCTTCCAGGAGGTGAATCTTCATGGAGCTTTCACCGACGTCTCTGCCTTTAACCATACCGTACTCCCCACCAGTAAGCATGCGGAAATGGTCACCCTTGCCCTGAAAAATGCCATTATTACCCGTAATCCGGTCACCCTGATCCTCCCCGACGAAGTCCAGGAAATCGAGAAACCGGACGGCGTGGCCTCCGGCCCGGAAGGTCGGGTCACCGCCATGGACATTCATCCCCCACGCGAGCAACTGGACGCCGCCACAAAAGCCATTCGGAGGAGTCAACGGCCCGTCATCATTGTCGGCCATGGAGCCCGTTTCCATATGGAGGCAATTACGGATTTTGCCGAACACTTGGAGGCTCCCGTGCTCACGACCTTTAAAGGGAAAGGGCTCATCTCCGATCATCACCCTCTCGGTGGTGGCGTTCTCGGGCGAAGCGGCACCCCGATTGCCAGTTGGTTTATGAACGAGTCCGACCTCCTGATCGTCATTGGAGCCAGCTTCTCCAATCACACCGGAATCACCCCGAAGAAACCCCTGGTCCAAATCGACTTCGATCCCATGGCCATTGCCAAGTTTCATAAAATTGACTATCCGGTTTGGGGGGAAATCGGGGTCACGGTGAATGCTCTGCAAAAGGCCTTCCCGGAACCGCTTCAACGACCGGGCCTTCGGGATGAAGTGGCCGAGCGCTGGAGCATCTGGAGATCTGAAAAAGCCCGCCGCCTTGAAGATGATCGCGGCAAAGGCCTTGGCTCCGCCGCCGTATTTGAGGCCATGAATGAGGTGTGCCCGGATGATGCCATCGTTACCGTTGATGTCGGGAATAATGCTTACTCGTTTGGTCGATATTTCGAATCCTCCGGCAAACAGGCGGTCCTCATGAGTGGATACCTTGGATCCATCGGATTTTCCTACCCGGCCGCCATCGGGGCATGGACCGCTACAACCGAAGAGGACACGCCGTGGCACAAGCGGCCCGTTTGGTGCGTTTCCGGTGACGGCGGATTCGCCCAGTATATGATGGAGTTGCTGACCGCCGTAAAATACGGGATGAATATTACCCATATCCTCCTACACAATTGCAACCTGGGCAAAATCACCAAGGAGCAATTGGCGGGGGAGTTTCCGGTCTGGAAAACGGGTCTGCACAACCCGAACTTTGCCCAATATGCAGAGATCTGCGGGGGCAAAGGCATTCGGGTGGAAAGCCAGGACCAGCTCATTTCAGCCATGCAGGAGGCCGCCGCCTACGACGGCCCCGCCCTGGTCGAAATCATGACGGACAAGGAACTGGTTTAACATGATTCAATAACCGACATCCTACATGGAATCACCAATTCCCCATGTCCTCATTCATATCTGTCATGGGCTGGAAATACAGACCCCTTAGCCTGAAACTTGGACTTTAATAACAAGCTCTGGAGCCGGGGTGCCCCGCATTCGCAAAAGGCCCTATGACCTTTTTGAATTAACCCTCAATACCCCGCCGGGGTGTCCGATGCCTCAATCCGCGGGGCGGGCAAGGTTCCCTCAAACCCACGCTTGATCGCATCATCCAAAATGACCTGGGTAGCGGTGGCCCCGATACGGGTTACCCCAAGCTCTCTGACCGCAAGCAAATCATCCAGAGTCCGAACACCGCCTGCCGCTTTTATCTGAATGTGGGCCGCTGTGTGTTCCCGCATCAGCTTGAGGTGCTCATGGGTCGCTCCCTTGTAGCTGTATTTCCCATCGGCTCCTTTGACGAAGCCATACCCGGTTGAGGTCTTCACAAAGGCCACATCCGCCTCGGTGCAGATTTCGCAGAGCTTGATGATTTCTTCTGCCGTCAGGTAATCGTTTTCAAAGATTACTTTCAGAATGGAACCAGCCGCCACTACGGCCTCGTTGATCATGCTCACTTCCCGGGCCACATAATCCCAGTCTCCCCCTTTGACCTTTCCGACGTTGACCACCATGTCGATCTCGGCGGCCCCTGCCAACGCGGCCGCTTCGGCTTCCACGACTTTGATGCCGGTCGTACTGTTGCCGTGAGGAAAGCCGATCACCGCGCAAGCTTCAACATCGCAGCCCTCAAAGATATTCAGGGCCTGGCGGATGCTGTAGGGCTTCACACAGGCCGTGGCGACTCCATAATCGCGGGAGAGCTCACACCCTGCTTGCACATCCGCATCCGTCATGGTCGGGTGCAGGAGGGAATGATCGATCATCTTGGCCAGTTCGTTTACAGTCGGTTGGGACATAAGTGGAAGGGGGGGGTTGGGTTTGTAGGAAAATCTGGGTACAAAGTGCGCTCAATCAGGATCCTTGCTGGCCCATGTCTAATCCCTGGGCTTTTGCATACTCCAGGTTCTTGCTGACCAGTTCGCGACGCTGAACCGTGCAATCATAGGTCCGCAAGGCATCGGGCGGATTGTTAAAGGCATAATCCAGGAGTTGGGGAATGGTCGTGGTAGCCACGTGCAACCGCGTATCACTGCTCGCGTAGTAGAGGAACACATCTTCATCGCGGACGGCCACCCCATTACTGAAGAGCACATTGGAGACATCCCCAATACGCTCTTCGCCCACCGGAGCAAGAAGGTATCCACCAGGCTCAGCGACGACCTTGGTGGGATCGGCCAGGTCGGTCACGATCAGGTAGAGCACATACCGCAAGCCCGCGGCGCAATTGCGAACCCCATGGGCCACATGAACCCATCCCTTTTCGGTTTTGATGGGAGGGGCTCCGGCCCCGTTTTTTACCTCCTTTATGGTGTGGTATACCCGCTCGTCGATAATCGTTTCCAGGCCAACATTGGCGGGGTTTACCGAATCCGACAGGGCAAACCCAATTCCTCCGCCGGAGCCAGTGCTGATAAACCCGTCTTGGGGCCGGGTATACCAGGCATACTTCCCATCTACAAACTCGGGGTGCAGCACAACATTTCGTTGCTGGGGGGAAGGGCTTTTGAAATCAGGCAAGCGGTCCCAGTTAACCAGGTCCTTGGTCCGTGCAATCCCGCATTGGGCTTCGGCCACGGAGAGATCATTCGCCGGGGCCTCTGCCGGGCGACGCTCGACACAGAATACACCGTAGATATACCCATCTTCATGCCGGGTCAGCCGCATGTCATAAAAGTTGGTGCCCGGTTCATCCAACTCAGGAATAAGCAGGGGGAGATCCCGGAATTTGAACTGATCGATTCCCGTTTTGCTTTCGGCCAGTCCAAAAAAGCTCTTGCGGTCCATTCCCTCAATTCGGGGGACCAGGTAGAAGGTATCGTTGAGGTAGATAGCCCCTGAATTGAGCACCGCGTTGACCCCCAGTCGCTCGATCAGAAACGGGTTGGTCTCGGGATTTATATCATACTTCCAATAGACCGGAATATGGGCATCCGTCAGCACACAGTCGTTATACCGTGTAAACACCCCATTGTAGAAGGTATCATCTACCGTGTTGGGAGTATTGACCAGGTTGCCATGCTGCTTCAGCAAGCGGTTCAGGGCATCAGTGAATTCCATTTGTCGGGTATAGGCGGAATTATTTTTCAGGGAAAGCCATAAACTGGATTTCCTGCTTCGACGTTGAACATCCCCCACCCGTTAAAATCGGGTATGGTAGTCGCGATAGATCGTGCTGATGGCCGCGGGCAGAGAGGTGATTTCAAACCCTTCCGGGTATTGGGGCGGCTCATAGGTAATATGTGCCAGGTTGGTCGGAGCCAGGCTGCATTGGAGCAGAATTTTCTGCTTTATGGTGGCCTCCACCAGGTTGATGATCTCCCCGATACTGCTCGGCTTTCCCGCGGCAAGTAGAGTAGTCGCACTACCGGGTTTAGGCACCGCGGCAAATAGTTCCCGCACCAGAAATGAAGCGATGTCCTCGGTAAATATGTAATCCCGCAGGGTTGCAAGGGTGCCAAAGATGGGCGTCGTTCTTCCCCGAACACCGTTTTCTATTAAGGCGGTGATGAGGCCCCGCCGTTGATTCGGGCGGACATACCCAAAGACCGTCGTGACTCTCAGGATTCGTGTGGTATGAAAGGTCCGCTCTTTGAGTGCATGCTCCATATTTAACTTCAAATGGCCGTAGGGTCGCCTTGGGGAAGGCTCAGAATCTGTCTGAATCAATCGCTGCCCTTCAAAGAGGCCTCCGGCCGAACTGATGAGGTTAAAATTGAGGGGAATCCCGAGGGTCCCGGACCAATCCTCTAACCAATCCAGGTGTTGGACAAAGGTATCCAATTCCTTTCCCGCAGCTTCGTCATCAATCGCAAACCCGGCGCTTCCCGCACTCCAGATTACTTCTACACGCTCAGGCGGAGGGGCATGGAGTCCGGAATTCAAAACTACCTGCCGGTGCTTCTCAAGAATCTGTGGATCCGACCAGGGAGAGGGCCTTTCCGTGACCGCATACCCCGACCGTTTCTGCAACTTTTCCGCAATGGATTGCCCAATAAGCCCAATTCCAAATTGGATGACCGGGGGGGCCATTTCCCCCGAAACTGGTTTAAACAGAATCACGATTCTGCTTAGACCGCAAAGCCTCGAGAAGCGCAGCGTCTTGGCTCCGGTCTACCATAAAGTAAGTCGGTTTCCCCTGGGACTGCAGCAGGATGACCCCCAGGTATTCTATAATCAGGCTGAGGAGAAAGAGGGTCATGCCTCCGATAAACAGAATGGTCACCATTGTAGAGGGCCACCCCTGCACGCTCACCATCCCGGGATTCAGCAGCTTATCCAGAAAAATGTTGATTGCATAGATGATAGCAAAGGACATAGCAAAGATCCCCATACCGGCTCCAATCCGCAGCATCCGCACCTGCGAGGAGATAAACAACCGGCGCCAGTGACTGAGCAGTTTCCTGAATGTGTAGCCGCTCGCCTTGGCTTCCTGGTATCGTTTATCTTCCAGCGGGAGTTTAATCGGGCTGATCCGATTCGTAAACCATCCCAACGCAAGATCCAGGTAGAGGTCATGCCCACACACTGAAGCCGCACCCCGGGCAATATTGCCGCGGACCAGTCGAAAGCTGTTAAAGTGTTTGACGTACGGATTCCCGGTCACCGTCCCGGTTATCCACTTGGATAATCTGGAGGCCCCATCGCGAAACAGAGAGCCATGGACAGACTTTTCCGGTGAGGCATATACAATATCGCTTCCCTCCGATAAGGCCAACTCGAGGAGGGCCGTTATTTTTTCAGGAGGGTGCTGAAGATCTTCATCCAAAGTGACCACCCAATCCCCCGAGGAGTGGAGCATGCCCGCCTCCGTCGCCGGGTGTTGGCCAAAGTTGCGCGACAGGGTGATGACGCGCACCCAGGGAAACTCCACTTCCAACTCAGCGAGCACCCCTCGCGACCCATCTACGGAACTATCATCTACAAAGATGGATTCTACCAGGACAAAGGGATAATCCTCCTCTTCCCACAGGACTTTCAGACGACGCAGCTCCTCCACGAGGTCCCGCAAGTAGTGCTCACCTCGGTAAACTGGGGTAACGGTCGTAACCAGGCTCTTCTCCACTGGGCTATTCATAAAAGACGGATAACTGGCGCTTTAGAAAACTAAATTAACCGATGCTTCGAGCATCCTTTCAAGGATGATTTCTCCTTTAAGACAGAAACTCTACCTGGCAAAAACACTCCCTTTGATTTGAATTTGAGCGAAGGCTATCGATGTTTAATTCATGCTCCTGCACCGCTTCATGCTCGGCCTGATGCTCGCATCCGCCCTGTCCCTCTCCGGGCAGGTCCCCGCATTCGAGCGCCCGCTCCGGGTCCTCTGCCTCGGCGATTCCATCACTGCGGTTCCAGCAGAATTCAGCTATCGACATCCCCTCTGGGAAACGTTCATCCAACATGGAATTGAGGCAGATTTTCTTGGCAGCCAGGATGATACCCCGTCGCTGGTCGAGGGTGTCCGGAGTTCGCGTATTCTCGGTCGCAATTATGACGGACAACATGAGGCCCACTGGGGCTGGACCGCCGATGATATTCTGGAACAACTCCCCACCTGGTTGACCTTGTATCCGCCCCCGGATCTCGCTCTGATTCACCTCGGAACGAACGATACCTTTGCCCGCCAGGATGAAGCGGAAACCGTTTCTGAGCTGGAGAGTATTCTGCGAATACTCCGGGTCCATAACCCCGATATGGAAATTGCCGTCGCTCAGATTTTCCCCGGGATCTGGGGAGATCCCAGAGACCTGAATGATCTTATAAAGCGTTTGGAAACCTTTGCCTACCTGGGTCCCCGGGTCATGGTGGCAGATTGCTATTCCGGTATAATCATCAGCGAGGACAGCTACGATGGTAGCCACCCCAATGCCTCGGGTGGAAACAAAATGGCAGCCGCCTGGTGGGAGGTTCTGGAACCCCGGCTTGAGCCGTGGAAACGTACTTACGCCTCCTGGACAAAGCAATGGCCCGAACAGACACTCTTACCCGAAGCGGATCCGGACCGGGACGGATGGAACAATCAGTTCGAGTATTTTTCCCAGACTGACCCTTTGGACAAAACCGATTTCCCATCTCCTCTCCTTGCCACCCCGGACGGGCAGGTTGTGATTCCCTTTGATCCCTTGCTGGCGGCCTCCACGCTGGCTCTCGAAGCTGGCAACCAGTTGAACCAGCTGAACCGGTCTATCTTCAAATGGGACGATGTATTTCAGTCCAATGGGAAATGGATCTGGCCCCCACCCTTTGATCCCAATGATCCTGTGTTTTTCCGATGGGTCACCCTGCAGTGAGATCACAGGCTTCAAGTGGCGTTTTTACTGGATTGTGGTCTCAGCTGCATTGCCGAATTCCAGCTCATCGCTTCAACTCCTCAGATGTGTTGAACTGCATTTTAAAACACCTCCTCCTGGAGCTTGGCCTTGTTACGTGTGGCGATCGCTCTCACTTGGGGAACCAAAGCCATCGGAATCGATGACGTCTTTGATGACTACTCAGGCAAAGTTATATTCGCCGCCTCTACCTCGATCAAAGGGACCCAGCCACACAGCATCACTTTTATGCCTTCGATACTGGCACCTGGATCCTACTTTAACACACTTTAATCCTCTTCCATCACCGTTCGGCCTTCTAATGCGCTTTTGAGCGTAACCGAATCCGCATAAGTGATCCCTCCTCCGCTAGGCAGTCCAAATCCAATCCGGGTGACTTTGACTGGCCGCGGAACCCCGCTCACTAAGGTTTCCTGAATATAGTGACAGGTCGCTTCACCCTCGATATCGTTACTCAAGGCCAGAATCAATTCCTCCACCTCTCCGGAATTCAGCCGTTCCTTCAAGCTGGCCAGATTGATGTCCTCCGGGCCAACGCCGTGGATAGGCGACAGCTTTCCATGGAGAACATGATACGTTCCCCGAAAAGCGCCGCTCTTCTCCAAAGCAAACAGATCAGGAATCTGTTCCACCACACATACCTGTGCCCGGTTTCGTACAGGATCCGAGTAAATCGGGCAAAGCTCCCCCTCCGTAATATTCCCGGTGATGGAGCAACGGTGAACTTTTTCCCGGGCAGCTTCCAAGGCGACAATCAATTCCCCCGTCCGCTCTGGCTTTTCCACAAGCAAGTGCAGGGCAATCCGTTCGGCTGAGCGATACCCCAACCCGGGAAGCCGCTTCAAAAGCGACTGCAGCTGATCAAGAGATTCCATGGTAATGACGAGTGTCTCGTGTCTAATGACTCAATTTAATGTAAGTTGCCGGATCGACCAGTGTCAGATCACTCCACCTGGACATTGGCGGAGCCTACATCAACCCCGGCATCTGGAACCCTGCGGAGACTTTTTGCATCTCCTCGTCATTCAGAGCCTTTGCTTGCTTAGAGGCATCTTTCACAGCCTCTAACAAGGTTTCTTCCACCATTTCCGCGTCTTCCTTCAAGAATTCCGGATCGACCTTCAGGGAACGAAACTCTCCCGCCCCGGTAATCACAACTTTGATGGCTCCCCCTCCGGCCGATACCTCGATTTCGCGATTGGCCAGCTCTTCCTGCAGAGCTTCCATCTTCTTTTGCATCTTCTGTGCTTGCTTCAGTAATTTACCTACACCTGCCATTTTTGTTTAAGCCTATTTTAGGGTTTGGATTGAAAGGGTTTTGCCAGCATGGGTCAGAAATTCTCTGGATGGCAAGGACGCAGTCGCCCGGCTTTCAAGCTCGGGCGCTCAAAATCGAGGCGAGTCCCTCACGATAAGACGGGTAGCGGGGTGTCCAACCGGTCGCCACCCGTATAGCCTGGCTGTTGACCTTTCGACTTTTCGGTTGTCTCCAATTGGGTTTCCCCTGCCTATCCGGAGCGATCCATTCCGGTGGAAAATAACCCAGCTTCCGGGCAATCCAATCCACCATGGCCGACTTCATCACAGGGGCGTGATCGGTTAAATTAAAGATCGCCTGGATTTCGGGTGTCTCTCGTGTCCAGAGCGCAAACAGAGCATCTACCACATCATCCCGATGAATCAGGTTCACATAATACGCCCCATCTCCTTCCATTTTCCCCTCAGCTTCCCGGACTTGTCGCACCATATAACTCCGATCCGGTCCATATAACCCTCCCAGACGCAGAACCGTGCGGGAACTAAAAGTGGAAATTCCAAGGGCGAGCTCCTCAGCCAGACGCAGGAGCCCTGGACGCGT
>JANQKZ010000050.1 GCA_028280845.1 Opitutales bacterium
CGCTTCCGGTTCGATTGAGTTTACCGCCGAGGCCGATATCACCACAGGTGGAACGGGCACTATTGATCTGCAGGCCACCACGGGATCCATCACTCTGGCCACGGATGCTGATCAGTCCACGGGTTCCGGTGATATTCGCATGCTGGCCCAGATCGATATTACCCTCGGAGGACAGGTGACCACCACCGGTTCTGTCAGCTTGACGGCAAATACCGGGTCCATCCTGGACGGTGATACAGATGGCGGTCTGGATGTGAATGCCACTGCGCTCCGTCTCAATGCTGCCATTGGTGCTGGCCAGCTCGGCGCTTCGGTCAATCCCATTGAAACCAGTGTGGCCACCGTGAGTGCACGGGCTACCAGCGGCGGAATTGCGATTCTGGAGACCAATGGGCTTACCATTGGTGACACTACGGTTTCGATTAACCGCGTAGCGGGAGATGCGACTGTGTCCTCGGTGACCGACGTCACGCAAAGTGATGTCATGACGACGTCTGGTGGGGGTTCTATCGTAATCCGCCTGACCGCGGGTGACTTGACCCTGAATGACGGAACCGCAGCCGATGACAATATCACGGTGAGTGCTAACGGCAGTGGCAACATCCTGCTCGAAACGATTGCGGGCTCCATTACCTCCAACGAAGACATCCTGAGTGGAAGTGGAAATATTACCCTGTTGGCGAACGTTTCTATCACCTTCACGGCCGAGGCCGATATCACTACCAGCCTGACCGGTTCGATTGACCTGCAGGCCACCACCGGCTCCATTACCCTGGCCACGGATGCCGATCAAACCACCGGTTCGGCAGATGTGAGAATGTTAGCTGGAGTCGATATCACTCTTGGAGGTTTGATTACCACCACGGGTTCGGTAAGTCTCACCGCCGGTGCTGGATCGATCCTGGATGGGGACACCGACGCAGGGTTAGACATCCTTGCTTCCGCGCTCCGCCTGGATGCGGCTATCGGTGCAGGTCAGCTGGGCGGCTCGGTCAATCCCATTGAGACGAGCATTACTACCCTGAGTGGCCGCGCCACGAGCGGAGGTATCAATATCCTGGAAGCCAACGGCCTGACCGTTGATGACACCTCGGCCACAATCAACCGAGTGGGTAACGATGCTACGACCTCCGGAGTTACCGATGCTACCCAGAGCGATGTGATTACGACCTCCGGCAACGGATCGATTGTCATTCGCCTGACCGCGGGAGACCTGACCCTGAATGACGGAACCGCCGCTGATGACAACATCACGGTGAGTGCGAATGGCATGGGTAATGTCCTGCTGGAAACCCTGTCCGGTTCCATCACTGCGAATGAGGATGTCCTCAGCGGAAGTGGAAACATCACCGTTTTGGCGTCCAATAGCATTGAATTCACAGCCGAGGCTGACATTACGACGAGTTTGACTGGAACCATTGATCTGCAGGCCACGACGGGGTCGATCACCCTGGCTACTGATGCCGACCAGACCACCGGCTCTGGCGATATTCGCATGCTGGCTCAAGTCAGTATTACCCTTGGTGGTTTAATCACTACGACAGGTAATGTCAGCCTGACTGCGACTACGGGCTCCATTATCGATGGTGATGTCGACGGAACTTTAGATATTTCCGCTGGCGGATTGCGTTTAGTTGCCGGCTCCGGGGTTGGCTCCTTGACGGATAGTAATCCTTTAGAAACCTCGGTCACGACTCTCAGCGCTTCCTCCGGTGCACAAGGGATCAATATCCTCGAGAGCGACACCTTGATTATAGGAACGGTATCCGTAACGGTGAATCGGGTAGGAGTGGATGCAGCCACCAGCTCCGTGGCAGATTTCGCGCTTTCCGGCCTGGCTACGGCCAACGCCGGTTCTATCAGCCTGGTGGTGACAACGGGCGATCTGACGCTTGGAGACGAGACTACCATTAGCGCGGACACTAGCGGCACCATTACCATCGATGCGGTCGCTGGGTCTATCTCCATAGGGCTTGATTCCGGCATCACCAGTGGAACTGGCCAAATAGACATCATGGCGGGTATGGATCTTACCTTCGGTGAGGGAAGCAGTGTGACGACCGGTGGCCCGGGCAGCATGCAACTCCAAGCTGAGAATGGGTTTATTACCTTTGCCCAGAGTTCTACCTTGTCAGCAGGGACTGGTGAGATTCTGGTTCAATCTTCGACCGACCTGACCCTGGGTGGTCTGATCAGTTCCTCCAGCACGGTGGTGCTATCCGCGGCAACTGGCTCTATTCTGGATGGAGACAATGACGGTGCGGTGGATGTCGTGGCCTCTGGTTTAAGTCTGTTTGCCGGAACCAGTATCGGAACCCTTGGAACTGGAGCTAATGCCATTGAAACCGCAGTGGATACACTGGCTGCCACTGCAGGAGCTGGAGGTATCAACATCCTTGAAAATGCAGGACTGGTCATCGGCGAACTACCGGCGGTTCTCGGGGGAGTTGCTCAGAATGGCCTCACGACTACCGGTGGTGGATCCATTGTCGTTCAGGTAACCACGGGTGATTTGGTTCTCGATCCTATGGGATCCGTCATTTCCGACGGAGCGGGTAATATTCACCTCCAGTCTATAGCCGGTTCCTTTACTTCGAACGCTGATGTAAACGGTGGAACTGGTCATGTTTCGATCGTCGCGGGCACCAGCCTCAACTTCAATGCGGACGTGATGACTTCCGGCAGCGGAACCATCGATCTGGAAGCTATTGCGGGCGATCTCACCTTGGGTGAAGGCGCGGATCAAGTCGCGGGTTCCGGGGATGTGCGACTGAAGTCCAGTGCAAATATTCAATTCGGGGGGTCGGTAATGACCTCTGGCACGGTCTGGATCGTTGCTCCGAATGGAGCAGTGACTGCACTGGAGCCAGCTACGGGAGTCACCGTCGTCTCCAGTGGTCTCCTTGTTGATGTTCTGGCCTTTGGATCCCTGAATTCGCACATCCAAACTGCAGCCCAAACGCTTGCCGGTACCGTTTCCACCGGCGGTCTTTTCATCAATGATACGGGCGCCCTCTCGATTACCTCGGTTTCTGCAGTGATTGAGCAGGTAACCGGAGATGCAACAAGCACAACCTCCAGCAGTGCGGTAGAAGGCCTGACGGTTCTGAATGGGGACACTCGGATCACGACTGCCAATGACCTTGTGATCGGAACCCTGTCATCCGGTGGAACCACAAACCTGACTTCCCGTTTCGGTGCAATTCTAGGCGATGCGAACAGTGGAAATTCGATCACCTCGGGCGCAGCCTTGGCCCTCACCGCGTCACGAGGGGTAGGTTCATTCGCCGCCGGAGCCCTCAATATTGTTGCTCCCAGTCTCCTTGTTTCGAACAACAGCTATGGTTCCGTTAACCTGAACCTGACTGGCTCCACACAAATCGATAGCCTCGTCAGTCTCACCAATAGCAACCTTTCGATCAATCACACTTCTGGCGATCTTACCTTGGCCGGCCCGGTCCAAACCGACTTTGGGCGCACTGAGATCCGGACCACGGGTAACCTGAGCCTTGCCGGTGCCGAGATTCGCAGCCCGTTGGGAACCCGCTTGGTGGCGGATTCCATTACGGGAGTGGATGCCTTTATCCTCTCCAACATGGGCGATGTTGTTATTCGGACGCAAGGTGACGTCAGCTTGGACGCCGACAGCCTGATTCAAGCGTCTAACGGTTCTGTGCGGATTGGCAGTGGTGGAGACCTCACCCCGGGCAATATCATCGCAGGAAATCGCATCGACCTGCGGTCCGGCGGAAATGTCACCAATGCCGGAGCAGACCTTCAATCTGCGGCCGTCCGAATTTATGCCGAAAATGGCGCTATTGGTCAAAGTGGTAGCCCAGTCATCGTTATCACAGATCAGATTGATCTCTTTGCTTCCGGTAACATCTATATTGCCGACGACGATGGGTTCTCCTTCGGTCGCTCCGGAGTGGAAGCCGGAAACAACCAGCCTGGAGCGGTGGTCGAGTTCGGATTCATCGGGGGTGAATTGGGATCTGTTCTGGGCGATGTTGTCTTCACCGGTCAGGGCACCTATATCCTGAATGCTGAAGAAATCATCATCCTCAGTAGTCCGATCGTTTCTGAGCAGGCCAGTATCACTTTGATAACCGACGTCCTGGCAGACAGCACGGACGATGAAACAGCGGTCCTTGTCTTCCCCAATGGTAATATTCAGATCATTGCTGAGTTCGGAATCGGAACCGAGGGAGATGGAGATATCGATGTGATTGCCGACACCATTAGTGCGACGACCGAGCTTGGCGGCATTTACCTGCATGTCCTGGAGCAGGGGGTCACCGTGACCAACGCGGGACTCCTGGTTAACGGGGGTAATGGAAGCATCAGCCTGGTAGTCAGTGATGGAGATCTGGAAGTGCTTGGACCTGTTACGGTCGAAGGGACGGGGTCGATGGATATCCAAGTGGTTAACGGTAGCTTTACCATGGGGCTCAGCTCCCGCCTGGCGACCCAAGCCGGGGCAATGAACGTGACGGTTTCTGAAGACTTTAACGTGGCCCAATTGGTGACCGCGGGAGGAGCTATCCGGGTTGAAAGTTTGAATGGTGCGGTTGCAACCTTGGAAGGATTCAATCAACCCAACTTTGTTTCCACCACTACCCCGGAAATTTTCGTAGAGACGACAGCTGCATTTAGCGTCGACTCAGACGAGGTCCTGGTGAATGGCCAACGATTTTTGCGGAACGTGGGAGATACGACCATCATCATCCTCCTCGCTTTCTAGGTGTTATGAAATTCTTTCGATCCCAGTTCAACCTGCTTTTAAGCCTTGTTTTAGGGGGGCTTCTGCTTGTTTCTGGTTTGTCAGCACAATCTGCCAAGGTTTTATCCCTTGATTTTCAGGCTTTTACAGTCAGTGGCACGACCTTGATCGGGATCACGCCCGATAGTGCTATCGCTAGCTCCGTAGCTCCTTTTGATGCCTTCACCCAGCGCCGACCTAGCCCCACCGGACCCTTGGAATCCTTTTACGGAATCGCCTCGAGGGATACCACGGCCATTGTCGTGGGGGCCGACGGTATCATTCTTCGATCGGGCGATACGGGGAGTTCCTGGGCAATGGTTGAGACTCCAGCTGTTTTTGGGGATCTCCTGGCGACCGTTCCCGGGGTGGACTCCGGAGCCACCACCCCCTGGCTTGCCGTAGGGGATGATGGCCTGGATGGGGTTGTCCTCAGCAGCGGGAATGATGGGGCGACCTGGAGTGAAGCGAGCACCATCACAGATGCGATGTTGAAAGATGTGATATGGACTGGCAGCCAATGGGTTGTCTGTGGTCACGGCTTTTTTGGGGGAGGCTTGGTTTTCACCTCACCGGATGGGTTGACCTGGACCCAGGCCACCTTGCCGGAAAACACAGCGCCCCTCCTTGAGCTCGAGGCGGACTCCGAAGGGAATGTGGTAGCTGTCGGTGAACAGGGAGCGGTCCTGTTGTCTGCGGATCATGGTGATACCTTCGCGCGGATCTCCAACACGCTTTATTCCGGAGATTTACGTTCCATCCAGGCCTTAGGCATTCAGCATTTTGCCATTGGAGGGGATGACCGCGTGGTCCTTGTCCTGACCAATGGAGAACTTACCGAAGTGTTTGGTTCTGGAGGGGGCGCGCCGGGAATTCTGGATTTGGTCGTTATTGACGATGTCTACTACCTCGGTGGTCGTTTCGAAGGGTTACAGGATACCCGGATTGCGCTGGTCCTTATCGCGAATCCGATTTCGGAAGAAGAGCTCTCCCTCACGCTGCAGCAAAGTAATCCCAGCAAATTCTACCATCTGGAGCGGTCGACCGATTTACTGGTTTGGACGCGGGTGGAGAATACGACCTTGGGTGGCAACGGGGGTTCGATATCCTGGACTGTGCCACAAAGTGCTTCTTCCGTATACTGGCGAGTGGTTGAACCTTAATCCTTGCCTGTATCCCTGGTAATTGGGAAAGTCCTTTAACTCCAACGCTTATGAAATTCTATCTCAGCTGCCTAATTTGCCTGGCTTTGGTAATACCCACTTTTTTAGCTGCACAGAACGCAGGGGATATCGGGAGCTACACCTCTACCGTTTTCGTCGAACGCAGCCAGATCGATAGCTTAAGTAGCTTTGCCGGTCTGGGACTCGCCTCAGGCCAATCATTTGATGTCGGGTTTGGTTATCACAGTGTAAGCCTGGACGGGGAGTCCGGCCGCCTTTACGAAGCCGATATTAAGAATACAGGTGGAATGCTGGGCTACTTTCACCAGTGGGATCGTGTGTCTGCGGGACTCCTGGCCTCTTTTGCCACCAATAAAATTGAGGCCGGTCCTTCGGCCGATAACAACAATTCCTTTTCTACCGATATTGATGGAAATGGCTTCCAGGTAGCCGCTGCCGCAGCGAAGGATTGGGATAACTGGTCCTTGAATGGGATGATCGGGATCGGCAATCGATCTTACGACGGGCTCCGGCAATTTGTTCCTCCGTCACCCAATCCGGCATTACCGAAGTCATCTACCCTCGACACCCAGAGTTTCTTCTTTCGGGCAACCTTAGCCTATCATTTTCATACGGATTCCGATTGGACCTTTAAACCTTTTCTCACCGCCGGCTTTGAGTCTGTAGAAACCGACGCGTTCGAAGAAATTGACGTATCCGGCAATGCGGGGGACGAGGCCGATGTCGATTCATTTCAAAACGATGGAGCCATTGTGGAGGGGGGTGTAGCTATCCTTTATACCGGGAATGCCACCTTCAAGCCGGTCCTGATCGTGTCCTACTTCCAGAATCTGGGGAATAGTGAATTGGACCTCTCCTGGGAAAATCCTCCGTTGCCGGCACAGGCGACTCAGATTCCCAATCCGGGTCAAAGCCTGTTTAAAGGTGACCTTGGAGCCACGGCCGATTTCGGAAACAACTGGTCGCTTTCCGGGTTGTTCGGATACCAGAATGGCGACAGCTATTCCGGTTACGGTGTCAATGTGGTGGTAGACTACGCCTTCTGATCTTGCTGCTGTTTCCGCCAGACCCCGGGGGATTGGTTGGTGTGGGTCTTGAAGCAGCGGTAGAAGTGGGCCAGGTCTTCGTATCCGCACTCAAATGCGACGGAGCTGATACTGCGATTGGACTCTTTGAGCAGCCTACAGGCGTGCTCCATGCGGAGGCGTCGGACGTATTGCAGCCAACTCTTCCCGGTTGCCTTTCGAAATAAGGAGGTGAAGGATCGCCGGCTTAACCCGAGGCGTAGGGCAACGTCTTCCAGGCTTTGATGTTCAAAAAAGTTATTCTCCAAGGCCTGGATGTAGGTTTCCACCCGCTCCACGGCGGTTTCCGGAGTGGAAGCCTGCGCGGCATTTCGAATCAACCAGGCAAGGAGTTCTAACACCAACCCTGCCGATGACACACGATGTCCGGGGATCCGCATGGACTGTTCAAACAGGAGGCGGCGAAACACCCCTTGAAAGAGTGCCTCTGACACCGTCCAGGTTCGGGGAACGCCATTAACCAGCAGAGCCCCCCATTCGTCGTGGCGATCGCGCCAGAAGCGGTCCAGGCAGAGGCCATAGAGGGAAACCGGTTCCAGATCGACCAGGCGGTGGAGAAGCATGGCGGGAATCAGACAGGCCTGTCCGGTTTCCAGACTAATTGTGCGGGAGCTTCCTTCATCCAGCTCAATGGTTCCGCTCCCACCAGTGATCCAAAGGACCTTATCAAAGGAATGCTCAGTCCATTCCATATTGAAATTTTCCTGGTGGTGGCTTTCCAGGACCGCGAATCCATGAGGGGGGAGGGAAACGCGATAGGGAGAAGTGACTCGAATGGTTCCTGCTTTTGCCATGTTGCCCGAATTGCAAATCAAGTATTCCCGGAATGCAAAGATAAAGGCAGGATCTTAAAGTATAATCCATCATGATCTCAGACTTTTCTCCTTCAATTTCTTCCTCCGCCGGGGTTGGCATTGCCCAAACTGCGGATAAACTGCGCAACAGCAGCGCCGTCCTTCGGGCGATGATCCGCATGGCCTCGGGTCGGTTCCTCTCGACCCCAAGATATGAGGACAAGTATCGCCTGGCCTACGACCTCTTTACCTCCACCGAGCATCATACGCTCTTTCGGCGACGTCTCGAGGAAATGCGTGGCGGCAAGGCCGATGCCAGTGTCCGTCCGGCCCTGAAGCAGTTTTTGGAGAGTGCGTTGCATGCCCCATCCGAAACTGACTTTTTATCGGGCTTTTACTTTGGGGTGGTGGAGCCCTTAATCAAAGCGATTCAAGCAGATTTGAAAGTGTATGACCCCAGTGGAAATGCGAATGAAGTGCGGTTGAACCGCCGCCTGCTGGCTGATCTGGAGCCCATGATCCAGTGGGCTGAGCTGCGTGAACTCAAGCGAACGGATCCCTGGGTATCAGCGCTTCAAGAGCAGTTAGCCCACATCGGCGGGTTGCACGGGGATCAGCCCCAGGGCCCCGCAACTTTGGCCTTGAGCGACCTGGAAAAACGGTTCACGCGCCCCGGGACGATCCATTTCGATGAACGAATCGAAAAGAAAGAGCTGATGGCTTATGAGACCCGACTGGAACAGGATCCCCGGATAGCCACGATTGAGCAGTTCAAGGTCTTTTTTAACGAGTTTTATGCGGCAGCTCTCCTGGCCACGGTCATCTTCGATGCCAGCGAGGAAGCGTATCCCTGGGCCTTTTTTGAAGATTTTTGTCGACACTTCTGGGATGAAGCCCGGCATTCCGAGTTTGGGGCGATCCGGCTGAAGGAGCTGGGAACGGAGCCTGACCGGTGTAACCCAATTCTCTTTGAGCTCTCCCAGGATCTTCCCATCCTTCACCGTATCCTCTACCTGACCCGGGGCCTGGAAGCTTACTTTATGCCGCGCAAGTCCAAACGCTTCAAGGAGTATGAAGAAAATGGAGATCTCCGCAGCCAGCTATTCGCTGACCAGGATTGGTCGGATGAACAGAATCATATAAAATATGGAGCGAGGTGGTCCGACTACTTGCTGGAAGAGGATAACCGGGATTGGAAAGAGATTATTGATGAAGTGAAAGACCACCTTTCCCGCAAAACCGGCAAAACCGTGACCGATATTTCTGCTCCCTTCTAACCCCCTAACTAGATTATTATGAGTGGTGCGCTAAACAATCGATGGCCCCTGGATATCGTTCTGATGAGTAGCCCGGTCTACTGGCCTGACGAATCCCAGTTTCAACAATTTGCCCAAAGCCTCCAGCAGGCTATCCTCGAGGGAGCTGAGCTGGATCCTGCCGATCTGCGGTTTCACCTATCCTATGGGGAATTGCCTGAGGACCAGCGTGAGGCCTTGGCCGCTAAATCGACGCTGGTTTTCCTACCGATGAGTGGGGGGTGTCAGCCCGCCATGATTGAACTGGCCGGCGGACATGCGCATATCGGTCTCTTCAATGCTTACCTGCCTGAATCCGGTCTGCCCATGAGCCTTTCTCATGAGATTATGCACAAGAATGGGCATCCTGCCTGTACGGATACCTTTGCCTATTTGCGCCAGGCGGGCGAAGCAGTGAGCTGGCTGTTCAATCTCGAAGATCTGGCTGCCTTTGCCCGGGCATCCCAGGCTGTTTCCCGGTTAAAACAGGCTCGCCTTTTAAAAATCGGGGAAACCGAGCCCTGGGTCATCAACAGCGAGCGAGACCCCCAGGCCTACCAGGATCGCCTGGGTATAGAGGTGATTCCAATTGACCGCGAAGTCCTTTATGAGCGTTGCCGCCAGGTTGACGATGCGGATGTGGAGCCCCTCATTGAGCGCTGGCGTTCCGGTGCCCAACATCTGGTTGAGGTCGACTCCACCGATATCCGGGAAGCCTGCCGGGTGATACGGGGAATGGAGCACCTCCTCGGGGAACACGAAGCAGATGGGTTGTCGATGGCTTGCTTTGCCATGATCGGCGACATCAACACGACCAGTTGCCTGGCTTTAAGCTTTTTGAATGATTCCGCTGACTTTATCGGGGCTTGTGAAGGAGATCTCGAGGCCGGGGTGACCCTGTTTTTATTAAAAGCCCTGGGAGCTGATTTTATCTGGATCGGAAACCCCATTATTCATGCAGATGATTCCCTTGAGCTGGTTCACTGCACGGCCCCGACCTGCGGATGTGGCATGAACCTGAACTATTCGCTCATGCGACACCATGAGAGTGGGCGTGGAGTGGCCCCCGAGGTGCAGCTTCCAAAGGGGCGTCCCGTCAGTCTGGCGCGCATCGGGGGAGGCCTGGAGCATATCAAGTTCTACCGGGGTCGCTCAGAAGCCGTGGGGGATAAGCTGCCCGCCTGTCATACCCAGGTGCATGTGAAGCTGGAAGATGCGACCAGCCAGGACGTACTGGCCAATCTCCTCGGAACCCATCTGGTGTTGACCTATGGGGATTACGCTAAGGAACTGGCCTACGTTTCCCGATTCCTCGGCTTGAAGGCTAATACGGAATTTTGACTATAAACTGACTTAAGTTTCGCCAGGGCGGGAGCCTGACCGTTTGTCTTTGAACATGCCAGATATCCCCGATCCTCCTTCCCGTCGTCGTTTCATGAAAAGCTTGGCGGGTCTTTCAGCTGTCAGCGCGGCCGGAACCGGACTCGGGGTGGCGGCTCCTTCCACAAGCTCGCTGCCGGATAGCCGGCAGCGGGAACGGGTCAATGCACTCCTCCTCAGCGCCACCACGGTTCCGGGACAGCCTTCCCTTTCCCAGGCCTGGGAGGCCCTGCCTGAGCTCTACGGAGAGAACAAGCAGGTGCTGCTGATCAATTTTGCCAGTTTGCCCCCCGACCGGGATGCTTATGCCAAGCGGATGCAGCGGGAGTTTGATAAGATGGGGGATGGCTTCACGATATCCTCCCTTCACCATGCGAAGCCAAGGGATGCAGCCCGGGTGGTCCGTGAGGCCGAGGCCTTCTTCATCAGTGGCGGAAACACCTTCCTGCTTTTACGGGAGCTCTACGATCGCTTTGTCGTAGACCTGATTCGTGAGCGGGTCCTGATGGGAGTGCCCTATGCCGGGTCAAGTGCCGGGTCCAACGTGGCCGGAACGGTGATAGGCTGCACCAATGATTTTCCCCTGGTTGATGTGCCGACGCGCCGTTCCCTGGGAATTCTACCGGGTGTGTTCAATCCACATCATCCGGATCCCGAATTGGATCCCGGGAATTTCGAGCACCGCCAATGGAAGATCAGCCATTACGCGAGTCACCAACGCCACGAGCCAGTGTTTGGGATTACCGATCCGGGAATGATTCGAATACAGGGAAATCGGTTCACGCTGCTGGGGAAGGCAGCATGGGGCTACCTTCGTCAAGGGGATCAGCAGGTAGATCTGTTTTCGGAAGATAACCGCGACCTGACTGCAGCGATGGAGCAGGTGGGTTAAAGCGACGCGCCCTGTCGGGGTTCCGGATTCAGGTAGAGCTGTCCCCTCGGGCCAGACGCAATGGTCTTGGTCAGGGCTCGCCGGAGAACCGGAACGCGTAGAGGTCTCCGTCTTTCAGGTGGAACTTCAGGCGAACCACTTGCCCGTTGTATTGAGAGAGGTCAGGGCTGCCCTTCCAGGAAACCTGCTGGTCGATGAAATTGCCGAGCATAGGCTCACAGTCCTTCGTGGAAAATCCGGGAAGCGGATTTCCGGCTTTGTCCGTAAGTTCTACCCGCAATTCGCCTGCGGCGGAGGTCTCCAGGTTCACTTCCAGGCGATTGCCCGTGAAGGTGAACGGTTTGGTCGTCAGGGTTCCTCCGTTATAGTCGGCATGTGCACTGACAAAACCGTCCAGGCGAAGGCTGTATCGCGCAATGTGCGCGGTGGGTTGGGCATAGTGCGACATACGGTAGATGTAGAGTTCGCGCCCATTCAACGCAGGCACAAGGCCCAGGGCGGGGGTATTGTCGCGGGCGATCCAATCTCTGGCGGTATCCCCGGGACGGATAAAAGCCTCCATGAAGGTTCGGTCGTAGCTGGCCCCTCCACGGGTGCTCATGAAGATCGAGTCGCTGGAGGTGCTGCGGTAATTGTCATAGGCCACGAGGTTTTTGGCGTCCTCCCCGGTATACCCCGATTTTTCGGGGAAGAAGCGTTTGGCCAACGCGATGTAGATGTGAGGTGCCCGAAAATAAGGCTGGGTGCCATTGGTGTAGAGCTGTTCTTGCGGGGTGTCCCCATAGGTCATCACGCCCGGGTTGGTCCAGTTGAGGAAATCTTTGCTGGTGGTGCGGCTGATGGTGCGATAACCCGTAAATCCTTCCCCTGTCCAGGTCCTGAAATAACAGACATACTGCTGCTCGGCCTCAGACCAGAAGGCGACATTGTGTGAATCGAACATGCCCTGGGTGAAAATGTAGTCTTCCTGGATCAGCTCCCAGTTTAAACCATCGGCCGAGACAAAACCATAAAGCCCCTTGGTCTCATCGCCGGCGATCGCTTTGAAGCGTTGCTCGGGCGGGGTGTCGGGGTTAGTGTCCAGAAAGGGAGAAAAGTTACGGGAATAGACATCTTTTTCGGCCAAAACAATATTGTTGGCCGATGACCCGTGGTGTTCAAAGCGTCCGAGCTGGGGCTTCACCCAGTGGATGCCGTCGACCGACTCCGCGTATGCAGTGATGGCGCGGCGATCTTCTATCTCCTGTCCCGGCATACCCCGGTAAAACATCATGTAGCGGTGCCCATCCAGAATGACGGTGGGATACGCGGAGAACGGGCCTTCCCATGGCTGGTCAAAGGACAGGGCGACGCCTTCGTAGCGCGGGGCATGGAGACGCAGGTCGAGTTGGTCCAGAGACTCTATTAAGGTGTGATCCACAAAGAGTTCGCGGCGGTCCTCGAGGTGTATGGGAGCCCCATGAAGGAGGAGGGGGATAAAGAGCAGGGGAAGGAGATACGTTTTCATTTGAGTGGTTGTAGAGCTGTCTGGTTGAAGCGGTTCATTTCAGTCTCCAAATGGTTCCATGAATCCCGGGTTTCACCCGGTTTGGATCCGGGGGTTGCATCCGGGGATTGGCATCGGCCGGGACATTGGGCTGGTAATACACGGTGAGGATGGTTCCGGGTTCCAGTTCGAGGGAAACCGGGTAGCCGAGGTCCTTATTCGGGGCGTCATCGCGAATGATGATCTCATCCTCCTTGTCCCAGGTGATTCCGTCTACGCTTACCGCAACCCGTTGTCCGAAAGGCGAACGGCGGTGCCCGTAGGTCACCAGGACCCGCCCGTCGGCAAGCTGAAGGAGGTGGGGAGGGAATCCCCACAACGTAGTCTTGAAGGGGGCGGACCAGGTCCGTCCGTAATCATCGGAGTACGAACCATAGGCATAGGAAAGAGGGGATTTATCGTCATATGGCTTAGCGGTTGCCCGGATCATCATGAGAACCCGCCCGGACTTCAGTTGTATGACATGGGGTTCCCCGAAGCGCAGGGCATCCGGAAGCGGACTCAGGATCTCGGCGGTTTTTTCAAACGTTCCCATCGGATTAGACCCGACATAAACCCCGGCACGATCCGGGTGATTCCGGTAGGAGGCGACGAGGATTTCTCCATTATCCATATGGACCCCTCCGTGGATGGAATCCTGTCCGGGGACCGGGTGCGACCAGGTGTATCCTCCATCTTCCGATACGAGATGCCATTCGCCTTCCCATCGGGCTGCCTCCCGGTACTCGCGGGTGTCCACATGCTGAATCCAACGATTCAGGGTGTCCTGTTCATAGGCCAGGGGAGGCAGCTTGGCGTAGGCGGTTGGGGTCCACCGGGTAGTGCGGACGTGCAGGATGAGCCGACCATCTTCGAGCAGGGTGAGACCGGACTCCCGGTCATCCAGGGGAGAGTCATACACGACGACCGGGGTTTCCCAGGTTTGACCATTGTCTTTGGAACGGGAGAGGAGGATTTGTCCGTCCGGGCCGAGGTGTTCTTCGGTCCGGGTGTAGCATACAATGATGTCGCCATCTGCAGTACGAGCGATGGCCGGCCAGGCACAATATTCATCGCGCATTTCGTAGATAGTCAGGTGTTGAAGGATTTCGGCCTCGGCTCCGAGGAGCCGACCGGGAATGACCAGGGACAGGATGAAGAAACTATAGAAGAAGCGGTTCATGGGATAAGACTCAATTTTCTATGTGGTGGCGTTGGTCGAGCTCCGCCTTGATTTCGCGCAGCTGACCTTCGGTGAGTGGATAAAAGAAAAAGGCAATCAGGCCTACCACGCAGGCGATGGATGGCAGCACACTCATCACCAGGCGAATCCCGACGAGCGCTTCCTCGGTCTGATCTACATTGGGAACATAACCGTAGAGGGTCAGGGTCCACCCCGTGATGGCTCCACCAATCCCGCCGCCGAACTTCAGGGCGAGGGTGCCGGCGGAATAAACAAGCCCGGTGGCCCGGCGCTGGTTTTTCCATTCGGAGTAGTCGGCCGCATCGGCCAGCATGGCGAAGAACAACACGACAATCGGGCCGGTGGCGAACTCGGTGACAAACGACAATCCGAAGATCCATGCAATATCATCAGGCGTGGCCAGGTAGAGCGGTGCACTGGTCAGGCCGGCTACGATAAAGCTGGCATTCATGATGGTGCGCTTTCCGAAGCGGGCGACCAGGACCCCGGTGATGGCCGCTCCAATCATACTGCCCAAGGTTCCAAAGACGAGAAATCCTGCGGATAGCGGGACATTGCCCACAAAGTAGGTGAAATAGTAAAGGGTGGCTCCCTGTTTCAGGGTGGTCAGGGTGACAAAGGACAAGCCCACACAGAAGAGGATCAGCCACGGGCGGTTGCGGAACAGGTCTTTCATGTCCCGCTTCAAGCCGACTTTCCAATCCGTCTTTGGCGGAGCTACAGGACGGACGCGTTCCCTGGTCCCGGCGAAGGTGATGAGGAAGAGCATGATACTGGTCGCCGCAAACAGCATCATGGTTCGCTGGTAGCCCGCCACGTCGTCACCTTGCCCGAAGGTTTCTACCAGGTAGCTGTTCAAGCCCTGGGTGATGATGCCACCGAGGAATGCCCCGAAAAACCGGAAGGAGGTCAGGGTGGTCCGCTCGTTGGGATCGGAGGACATGACCCCCGTCAGGGCAGAGTAGGGGACATTGTTGGCCGTGAAGGCGAGGAGAAGGAGATTGTAGGTCAGGTAGGCGTAGATGAGTTTCCCGGTTTGTCCAAAATCAGGGGTCGTAAAAGTGAGCACCGTCAGGACTCCAAAGGGGACGGCGGTCCACAGTATCCAGGGCCGGAATTTGCCCCACCGGGAATTCCCCCGATCAGCCAGGAGTCCGATAATGAAATCAGTAATCCCGTCAGCGTAGCGACTGACCAGCAGGAGCGTGCCTACAGCTGCGGCGGAAATGCCAAAGACATCGGTATAAAAGATTGGCAGGAAGACCATGAGGGTACGCCAGGTCAGATTGGCGGCACAGTCTCCCAGGCCAAAAGCGACCTTTTCTTTGAAGGGAATATGTTGGGAGTCGGGGGGCAAGGCTATGATGGGAAAGTAGAGGTTAAGCCAGGGTATTGGTTTGGGAGAGTTGGCCGTACCAATGGGCGGAGCTTTTGGGAATGCGCTTCAGGGAGGGGTAGTCCGTGTAGACCAGGCCGAAACGCATGGAGGGTCCGAGGGCCCACTCAAAATTATCCATAAACGACCAGACAAAATAACCGTTCAGGTTCACCCCTGCTTCGATCGCTTCGTGGCCGGCCCGCAGGTATTGATCGATGAAGGCAATGCGCTTGGGGTCCTCCACACGCCCATCCACGATTTCATCATTCAAGGCGCACCCGTTTTCAGTGATGATGATTTCCGGATGCCCATAGCGCTGATCGATCCACTGAAGTAATTTGCGGCACCCCCAGGGCACGATGTTCCAATTCATGCTGGCCTTTTCCCAGGAGGGGTCACTGATCAGGCGGACATCCTGGTCGTCGCTGATTCCCCCGTTTCCATAGGGATCGGATTTACAGGGCTTTCCGGGTTCGACATGAGCGGCATAGTGGGTCGTGTAGTGGTTCAGGCCAAAGAAGTCGGAGGAATCCCGGATCAGGGCGAGGTCTTCCTGATTGAAGCGTGGCAAGCGATCCTGAAGACGGCCCCGCATACAGTCCGGATAACTGCCGAGATAGATGGGGTCGGCAAACCACCCCAGATAAAACTCAAGCGCGCGCTGGGCGGCGGCATGGTCTTTGTCGGAATCGGTATAGGGTTCACGCCAGTCCGCATTGTTGGTGATCCCGATGACTCCGCGCTGGTCGACTTGGAAGTGTTCGCGATACACCCGAACCGCTTTTCCGTGGGCCCGCAGAAGCTGGTGGGCTACCTGGTATGGCTCGTCCCGGGAGACCCGTCCGGGAGCCATGACTCCATTGTTGTGTCCGAAGATGGAGACCACCCAGGGTTCATTCAGGGTGATCCAATGCTTTACCCGATCTCCGAAATGCTCAAAGCAGGTTCTTGCGTACTCGGCAAATATGTCAGGGAGCGCGGGGTTGAGCCAGCCGTCCAGCTCGACCTGAAGGGCCAGCGGGAGGTCCCAATGGTAGAGGGTCACCCAGGGAACAATGTTTTTCTCCAACAAACAATCCAGGAGCTCCGAATAAAACCGGAGCCCCTCCGGGTTGGGTTCACCCCGGCCTTGAGGAAAGATGCGGGACCAGGATAAGGAGAGGCGGTAGGCCTTCAATCCCAGCGATTCCATAAGCGCGATATCTTCCCGGAAGCGGTGGAAATGGTCACAGGCAATGTCCCCCTTCGCCCCATTCAATATTTTTCCAGGGGTGTGGGTAAAGGCATCCCAGATGGAAAGGCCTTTGCCCCCCTCCTGCCAGCCGCCTTCAATTTGATAAGCAGCCGTAGCGGTCCCCCAGGTAAACGAGTCCGGAAACACTTTCATTGTCCGAAAACTAAGCAAGATGGGTCGCACCGGGCCAATGCATCCCTTAGTTTACAATACACATGGTTAGCGGACTGACGCATGGTCCATGTCCTCTAGTTTTGTGTCATAAAAGAGATGAAAATGGAGCCAATGTGCCGGTCTGGAAGGCTCCATAACCCCATTCACTAGAGATCCCATGAATCGAAGAGAGGCATTAAAAATAGGCGGGCTGGCCCTGGGTGGCGCTGCTGTGAGTCGTGCAAACCCGTATGGTGTAGCGATGCCTCCCCCCAATACGCGACGCCTATTTTTTGAACTGAGGGACCTTCCCCGTATTCGTGCCAATGCGCGAACGCTCTTGTTAGGGCAAACCTTCCGCGAGTGGCAAAGCACGGGTTTGGACACCATGGCGAAGGGGTGGCATGACTTTCGTGAGAGTGGAGACATTGTCTTTGACCTTCGCCAGGTCTGGCTCGGTTTTACCCAATCCACGACCGTTCAGTTAATCGAACCGACCCGCAAACGGGAAACGGCCTTGCTGGATACCATTCGGGAAGTGATCGAACTGGATAAATGGGATTATTTTCTCGACGGTGATGAGGTGCTGGGAATCATGCGTTCCTCAATGGCCATTTCCCGCTTGCTATTCGCCCGGGAGGTCCTTGGTGATGCGATTGATCCGGAGCTGGACGCCCGGCTGCTGGATGCCATTGCAGAGAAAGGCATTGTCCCCTGTCACCGGACGGTTTACGATATGGATCATCCCGACCAGGTTGAGGGGTGGGCCTTCGACCCGAAGCAACGTCCCTACCATGAGATCGATATGCGGCGTTGGCCGCTGATCCTGGGCAGCAATAACCTGAGGGCGATCCCCACTTTCGCTATGGGTCTCGGCGCCCTGGCCCTGGAAGGTCGCGATGCTCGCGCCGCGGAATGGTTGGAGCTGGCGGAGTCCAGCTCGCGGAAGGTGTTTGGTCTCTTCTCCCGGGATGGCAGCTTTTTTGAGGGCTTGTCCTACGCAGGCTATACGCTGCGAACCCTGCTGCAATTCTGCAATGCCCACCTCAAGCAGAAGGGCCATATCGATTGGACACGGGAAATGAATTGGGAGGGCTTCCTTGAGTTCGTCGCCACGATGCAAGCAGGGAAATATCCGGATGGTACTCCTGATATTGTAAACTTCAGTGATGCCCGGACCTCGCTTTATCCCTGTGTCAGTTCCTGGATAGAAGAGCACACCGGTAATCCGGCAGCCCAATATGTGGCAGAGAAGTATTCAGTTCCCGGATACTTTATGGACTATCTCTGGTTTAGGCCAAATCGACCGATGCGCAACCTTCCTGTTTCGTTGGAAAATCACCTGAATGATCTGGACTGGGTGCTGTGCCGATCGGGATGGGGAAAAGCGGACGCGGTCCTTGCCTTTCGCAGTGGGTATCCCGCCAACCATGAGCACGCAGACCGGAACAGTTTCTTTTTTAAGATCTACGAGGAGCGCCTGCTCAATGATCATTTCGGGGCCGCCTACGACCGCTTGCACCCGGGGTGGAGCCTGCGCCTGACAAAGGGCCATAACGTGGTCCTGGTCGATGGCAAGGGCCAGCAGTACCACGAGGGTGAGGAAGGCGTGAATGAAGGGCTCTCCATTGCCCGGGTCGTTCGCTTTGAGGACGAGGGGCAAAAAGTCTGGTGGTCGAGTGACGCCGCCCACGGCTATCGCCTGGTTAATCCCAATGTCCGGCGCGTCATGCGGACAGTGGCGTTCGCTAAACCGGATGTGATTGTCGTCTGGGATGAAGTGGATCTGGAGCGGGACCCGGCAGAGGTGGAAGTGCGTTACTACCCGGATAACCGGGACGGTGAGGCGGGCCTCAGCCTCGACGGGGGCACGTTTCGAATTCAACGCCCAAAGGCAGAACTCTTCGGGCTCGCTGCCGGCAGAGCGGGCGTTGGTTTGGAGGTGGACCTGCTGGACCCCACAGAGGATCCACCCCCTGCTTCGGCCGGGACCAGTAAACAGGCCGGGGATCATCTATGGGAGTTTGGAGAATATCCCTACGTTGGGGTCGCTTCAGCGGGGAAGGCGATGCAGCATTCCATTGTGACCGTATTAGTGGCCCGGCCGGGGACCGAAAACCTGCGGCCGGCGGCAACGGTGGAGGCGACCCCCCAGGGATGGTATTTTCGGGTCGCCGATGTAGACGGTTACCTGGTGCGGGATGGGGCCGATTCGTCTGTGCTGTGGTAGGGGTAGGAAATTGGGTGACTGGAAGGGAAACCGCTTACCTTTTTCGGGCTCAGCCAGTCTACCCCGGATTGCCCCTGATTAAAACGCAAAGCCGGGAAAGAGGCGCCGGCCCGTTTCCAGGTAGTAGGCTTCCACCCGGGTAGCATCGAGTCCATCCATGGCATTGGCCAGGTGGTGGGTGGTGGTTTGCATGACCTCCGTTTCGGCCTGGCAGCCAGCGCAAAGGACGCTGCAGCCAAACAGAAAGTTCAGTAGAATGGTGGGGCGAGGCTTCATGAAATTAGCGCCGATACACGGTTCGGCCATGAAGCAGGGTTTGTTGCACGTCCAGGCGACCGTCTTCGAGGGTGAAGAGCACCAGGTTGGCGGGCTGCCCGGCTTCGATGGCTGAACACAGTTTATCGCCGCCCAGGTATTCCCCGGGTGACCGGGTGGCCGGGATGATGGATTCCTCCAGGGTGAGTCCGGTGATTTCCATAAAGTTGGATACCGCATCGGCCATGTTGAGGGAGGATCCCGCCATGTTTTTTCGGTCCGCTTGGACCACCTGACCGGATTCCAGCAGTTCTATGTCCTTTCCCAGAAAGGTGTAGGGACCGGGTTCGAGGCCTGCCACATAAACGGCATCGGTCACCAGTAGACAGCGATGGAGCCCCTTGACGCGGGTGATGATGCGGGTCAGCTCATCGGACAGGTGGAATCGATCACAGATGAGACCTGCGGCCAGGCCATCATTGTCGAGCTGGGCCCAGAAGGGGGCCTGGTGCCGATCCCAGAGCTGGGGGCACCCATTTCCCAAGTGAGTAGAGAGGGACGCCCCGGCAGCGGCCAGGCGGTGGACATCCTCAGGACTGCCGTCGGTGTGGCTCAGGGATACCCGGATCCCTGCGTCGACTGCCTGGCGCGTGAAGGCTTCGGCGCCGGGCCACTCCGGAGCCAGCGTGACGAGGCCGATCCGGCCATCGGCCTCAGCATTCATGATGGAAAACTCTTCCCAGTCGGGGTCTTTCATGAATTCCGGCCGGTGGGCGCCCGCCGAAGGACCGGGCGACATATAGGGCCCTTCCTGGTGAAAACAGGGCACCGCCTGGTTGAATTCAGAACTCGTTTCGCAAGCTTTGCGCAGGACCCGAAACAGGTGGGTCTGCGCCTCGATGGTATTGGAAATCAGGGTGGGGCAGAAGGAGGTGCAGCCTTTCTCCCACAGCGCAGGCAGGATCGCCAGGCAGCGGTCCGGAGTGAGATCCGGATCGGAGAAATGGACCCCGGCGTACCCATTGAGCTGCGTGTCGATAAAGCCTGGAGACAGGTAGGGCAGGTCGGCCCTTTCCGGGAATGAGGCCTCCACGCCCTGGATTTTTCCCTCCGCAAGCGTGACTTCCGCGTATCCGCGACCGGGAATATTGGCTTCGATCCGCGTCATCAGGCACTCAGGAGCGAGGCGGAGTCGTGATCGAGGAAGAGCCAGGCCCTCGGGTGTTGACGTGAAAGGGATCCCGGACAGTCGGGAGAGATCGGTCCCTCAAGAGCCTGCTTTACTGCCGTGGCTTTGCGTAGCTCCGGCACGACGACGACCCAGTGCTCGGCGCGGAAGAGACCGGAACAGGTTACGGTGACGGCGTGGGTAGGCACGTGGTTCAAGTCGGGAAAATGCCCTTCACCCACCTGTTGCCTGCGGCAGGTTTCATCGAGGTCGACTATTTTTAAGGTCAAGGGATCTTCGAAGTCCGCCACATGGGGGTCATTGAAAGCGATGTGTCCATTTTCTCCAAAACCGATAAAGGTCATGTCGAGCGGAGCCTCATGCAGGAGGGCTGTGTAACGGTCGAGCTCAGCCTGGATATCGGGGGCATCGCCCGCAATGTAATGCATGGTCCGGGGGTGGGCCACGGCTTCCACCCGGGACCGCAGCCACTTGCGGAAGCTGGCGGAATGTGCATCGGCAATTCCGACATATTCGTCCATGTGGAAGACCTCGATGCGGGACCAATCCAAGCGGGGATCGGCGGTCAGTGCGGCAATTGTGGTTTCCTGGGAATTTCCGGTTCCGATCATAATTCGGGCGACCGGTTTGGTTTCCAGGGTTTCGAGAATGATGGAGACCGCCTGATCGGCAGCGGCCCGCCCCATCGATTCTATTGTTTGATATACCTTTCCTTCCCGGTCCCCAAAAGGAACAGACTGAATGACGGCCTCTTTATCCATGGAGACAGTTGAACCGGCGACCGGGCGAAAGTCAGGGTTCTTCGGCTTTTACAATAAATTGGAGGGTGAATGGAGGACCGCTTAACCCTCAGGTGACAACGGGAACTGCGTTCTGCGCTACCTCAACCCGTTTGCCCTGAACCTGGATCGTAACTCCGCCATCCATCTCTTGGAAAGTCGCCGGGGTGTAAGTTTCTCCCGTCTTGGAGAGTCCCAGTACCGTGATGATTTCCACCTCGGTGGCCGGGGCGGAGGCAATTTCATAGAAGGGGTGCGCCTCTGCACGTTCAGGAGCGATATCCATTTTGCCCGGGTAGGCGTTCAGCCCTGTCCGGCTGTAGCCCTGGGCCGTGAGATAGGCATAGGGGCGGTTAAACCGAAACCCGATCCCTTCCCGGCCTTCCATCTTCAGTCGGCCGTCTTCGTTATATCCCATGAAGCGGCAATGCAGGGTCGACGGGTTCTTCCACTTGGACAACCGGTCCACCAGGATGACAACCCGTTCCTCGAACAACACCAGCGTCGTCCGGGTGACGGATTTAATTTCCAGGTTGACCAGACGGTAGGCCTGGGTGGCATTACTGGTCCACTGGGCGAAGTCCCGGTTTACTGCTTTGTGAGGAATCCAGGCAAAGGCCTGGGAGGAATTTGTTCCATCGGCCCCGTTGTGATGATCGTGTCCTTGGCCATCGATGAGCACCGCACTATGCCCTTCGGTCAGGCGCAAGCTCCAGGAGGGATCCGAATACTGGTAGGGCGGGCGCAGGGGGTCGGCGACCAAGACTTCGCCGAACGCCGTGACGATAATGCTGTTGCGGTCCGCATGTTCGTGGTTGGCTCCAGGCCCGCTGCGCATGGCTACGACCATGTCGTCGAGTCGAAATCCGGTTCGCGCCACGACCCGGTCGAGGTCCGAAATCCACAGGCTGGGTTCGTGGGCCGGTTCCACGGAGGCCACCCCGGGGTCATGCCAGATGGGGGCCCAGAAGGTGTGGGCGCCTCCCAGGGTGGTTCCAAACCACTGGGCCTCGCCGTTGGCGTGCTGAGCGGCGACCCAGAAGGGAAGGGCGGTCCGGGTGAATTCACGCCCCGAGTCATAGGGAAGGCCACTGTCACCAAAATTGACCACTCCGTTGGGTTCGTTGTGGGTGGGCATGCTGAATTGAAGGAAGAAATGCACCAGCCCATCCCAATTGATGATGTCCATGATATCGGTGTCCGCATGTCTGAGCAACATAACCGCAGCCTGTTGAATATGCTCCGCGGTGTAGTAGGCGTATCCACGTTCTTCATCGTAGTAGCCGTCCGGTTGAAAGATGTCGCGGAAGACTTCGAGGCTGAATACTCCCATTTCCAGCCATCGGTCGGTGTCGGCGCTGGCCCCCAGTTCTTTTTGCAGGGTCAGGGTACTGATGACGAGGGCCGAGGCCGGAACGGCTCTCAGGTTGGTGTTCCGGGTGATGCGGGCCCGGCGGTTAAGATCGGTCTGATCATTCGGACGATGTTCAAAATAGCTGCTTTCGGGATCCTTCAGCCACCCCACGACTTCTTGTGGGTAGCGAATCCCGTAGAGGGACCGGAAGCAGGGCTCACACCCACGGCGACCCATGGTTTCGATCCATCGGCGCCGGGTGTCGGGCTCGAGTGCCGGGCCGAGGAAATCGGATACCAGGCAGACGGCGATGGCGGAGCTGGAGGCGCGTTGCACCCCTATGGGGTGAGGACCGTCTTTGAAGAAATCCCAAAATTCAAATTTCATGATTTCTTCAATGCAGTCTTTGGCCAACTGAGCAGCTGCCGGGTCCCCCTCCATCAGGTAAAGGAAGGCCTGGTTTTCAGCGGTGCGGCTGAGCTGGACGATGTCAAAGAGCTGGTCGTTGTATTGGAGATCGTTGGCGATGAAGTCGTAGGTGGCCTGCCGGTTGTGGGCACGCAGCGTATTGCGAAATTCCGCGAACTCGGGAAGCTGGGTGAAGTTACGCCGGATTCGGGGCAGGTCTTCATCTCCAAAAAAGAGGCCGTAGGTGAGTTCCCGGTTGGATTTCTGGCTGCGGGCGTAGGCGGGGGACAGGGCAAACCCGGAGGTAGTGGCAAGGGAAAGGAGCTTGAGGAGCTGGCGACGGTTCATGAACGAATTGAATCCGGGGGCCTGGGGGACAACCAGAATAGGACTATCTTATCGTAAAGATTCAAAACCCTTTTGGATCCGCGGCAGGTTGGGCTAGAGATAGCTCTTATGAATCGCCGTAATCTTCTGAAAACCGGTTTCCTCGCCTCGGCCGGCGCCCTGGCTGCCGGCGGAACCTGGGGCTCCGTCTCTTCCGGCCGGTTGGGAACCCGGGGATCAGGCGTCGATTGGAAGGCAATGAAAGCGACCTTTCACCGTCTCCTCTTTGAGGAATACCTTCCTTTCTGGGAGCTGGGCGGATACGACGCGGAGCATGGCGGATTCATGTGCTTCCTGTATGACGATGGGAGCGTCCAAGATGATCGGAAAGATATCTGGTACCAGGGCCGGGGGATCTGGGTTTACAGCAGCCTCTATGAATCGATCAGCCCCGATCCCCAATGGCTGGAACGGGCACAGCGTTCCCGGGATTTCATGGTGGCCAAGATGCATCGGGGGGATGGCACCTGGCTGAACACGGTCGACCGCGTGGGCAATCCTGCGGAGTCCGCCGAAGGGTTTCGGGACCAGAACATTTACGGGGCTCTCTTCGCGACGGTCGGTTTGATTCGCCTGGCCCTGGCGAGTGGGGACTCGCGCGACCTTCCCCTGATTCGGAAGACCCTGAGGAAATCGGTGGCACGCTACGAAGACCCGGCATATCCCGGGGTCCAGGTGCCGGGGATGGAAGCGGCGGGGCTGCGGGCCCAGGGCCACTCCTTTATGTTCGTCTGGGTATTGGGGCAAATGCTGAAGCTGGACCCCTCGCCCGAGTGGGAAGTCCTTTGCCGCCAACACCAGCAACACCTGGTCCAGGATTTCTGGAATCCGGAATTCGGAATCTCCAACGAGTTTCTATCCCGCGAATATAAGCCTTTGCCGGGCTATGCCGATTACATGGTTCCCGGTCACAGTATCGAAGCCCAGTGGATGGCCCTGCAGGAAGCCCTGCGCCAGGGGAACCAGCAAGAGGCGTTGACCCTGGCTGGGCGGATCCGTCGGCTTTACGAGATCGCTTGGGATCCTATTTTCGGGGGCTTCAGTGACACGGCTTACCGGGTGTTTCCTACGGCGGATGCGCCAGCCGGACCGGTTACCGATCTGAAAACCATGTGGGCCCAAACGGAAGTCTTGATTGCCTGCATGGTGGCCCACCAGTTAACCGGGGAGTCCTGGGCCGTGGATGCCTACCAGAGGACCTGGGAATTCCTTATGCGGACCATGCCGACGGGCACGGGCGTATGGCGGCAGGCTGTAGACCGCAAAGGGAAGCCAAAAGAGCGGGAAGGGATATCCCCTTACCGCAAAGGCAATTTTCATCAGCCGCGCTTGTTGATCATGGGGCTGCAGATGTGGTAGGGGGCGATGGTCTGGAATAGCTGCGCCGTCAGGCCCTGCCTGCTTCACCTTATTTACTCCATCTCCTTACCGCAGATACGGTATCCTCCAGAGATGTATTGAAAGTTATCTTCGAGCCAGGAGATAAAGCTATGATACGGTTCAATAGGCGTTCGAACAACAAAAGGAGCTCCGGGTCTTCCCTGATACCGGCTCCAATCATGACTACCTCTGGTCGGAAGTCTTTGATATCATTAGCAAGCTGAGCCTCTGCAGTCTCGTTAGCAGGAGTCAGGCACCATCTGGTGGTAAATCCTTCATTATCGAGCATTTCCTGTGTCCTGGCAAACGAGGTCCTCAGCATCTCGCGGTCAAGTCCGGGCCACTTCGAGTAATCCACCGCGTCATGGTGAAGTCCAAGCAGTAAAATGTGCGGTTTTCTCTTTTGGGGAGTATCCATCAGTCGTCTGGCAAGTGCCCGGGCCGGGCGGCGGTGTTATCTGTGGTGATTTCTTTGAAGTTCATTCGATTAATTGTGTATCGGATACCTCTGAAATTTCAAAGAATCCAATTTGCGGATTATAGAGGAAGGCCCCGGAGATGAAACGGTCTCCTAAGTAATCTCCCTGTTCTCCCCAATTCTGAACGATTCCGGAAACCGATAAATCTTTAAAACCATCCGAATTCAGATCTTCCAATTTCAGGTTTAAAATGTCGCCCTTGTAAGTAAAACGATCCCCATGCGAATCATGGACCCGAAGCTGGAGATCAGGACCCAGCGATAGCCAGCCATTTCCTTTTTTCGTGAAATGGAAAGTCGCTAAAAAACGGTTCCCCTGGCCAAGATCCCATGCTCTCTCTAACTCCCAGGTAGGACTTGCAGGAGGTTCTGTGTCCCAAATCTCTTCAACGCTAATCAAATTGTCTTCGCCCCGGGCCAAGCCTGCAAAAAGGAGAATGATCAGGGAAAATCCTTTCATTGGTCTTTCGTTAAGCGATTGACTTTACGACATGGGGAGGAGCACGAAACGCCACTCCGAGTGGTCTGCGGCGACTGCTTGGGCCATTATAGAACGCTTCATGTTCTACTTTAACCTGTTGAGTTTACCCTTCGTTTTGTAGATGTTCTTATAGTCCCACTGGATGGCCTCGGACTTCTTCAGCCAGCGCTTCAGATCGTTCTCCATAATCTGGCTTGCGGAGGTGTAAATGATGGAAGCGTCCTTGAACTTACCCGTTCCCGGTTTTAGTCCTTCCTCATCAAAATCAGCTCCACTCCAGAACATCAGCCTGATGCCGGCTTTTAGTCGGCTGTAGCCCACGGTCGGATTCCCATCGAGAAACCAAACGGGATGACGGTGCCAGATCTTGCTGTCAGCCTCACTTAGAGACTCATCGATGATTGACGAGAGGACTTCGCAAATCTCCTGATCTCCTTCGGCCTGAGATTTGTTAAACGCTATTATATCCGTATGCATTGGAGCGATCTGGCGTTGATGATGGCTGTAGTAGGGGATGAGGCACCTGGTGTATACATTCAATACTCGTTGGCTCCTTTGCCTGCAATGATCCTGGGGCGAAATTTCATTATTCTTGAAACCCGGGTCTCGGGCTTTTTCGCGGAATTGAGATTGATCACGTAACTCCGCTGGCGGCCGGGGGTGAGGCGATGAAAGGCCTCGGCAAGCACGGGATCCGATTGCAGGGCCTCCAGCAATTCGTCGGGTAGCTCGACGTTCCTTTGCACTTTCGGAGGCTTGATTCCTGCAGCCGCATAGCTCATGGCCTCTTCCAGGTAGGACATGATCGCCGGCCGCATTTCCGCCGGCTGGGAGTTCTTCGTAAAGCGAATCATGTCGGCGTGCAGTGTGTTCGCCCCCTGTTTTTCAAGGATGCCTTCAGGGTCTTTCATCAGAGCGGCATCGAAGAAGCTCATGCGGAAGTCGTTTCGAGATGCTCCCAGAATCACAATGTTCCGACCTCCATGCATGTAACAGGGATGTGCCCATTTGACCGTTTCAACGAGCTGTGAATCGAGGCAGATTTTGCGCAAATCCTTCAAACCCTGATTCCATTGCCGAGTGGAGCAATCCGAGGTAGCAAAGCGCTCACAGCGTCCACAACCCTGTACAAAATAGGTTTCGATATCAGAAATCATTGTGTTGCGCTGAACTTGATTAGCCTGATGCAGAGAATAGGCTTGGTTACCTCTGGAATGAATTCCTCGACTTCCATGATTTTGAATCTTTACGCCGAACATCCTAGGTGACGGGTGGCGTTACCTCCAGCTGCTCGTCGTGCATCATTATTTCCAACATGCTTGTGTGGTCGGAGAAATCCCGGAATCCGGCATCTGCGCCCTTAGCCATCAAGCTCTGAAATTCTTTTCCAATCGCGATAAAATTCCACTGAAGGCTTTGAGCAGCTTCGAGATCCCAGATGCCGTCACCCAAATAGCATATCCGGTCGAATCTCTTAGTCCGATAAACCCCGGAAGCCAAATCCACGGCTTTCCGCATGATCTTGGTTCTATCCGCTGAGTCATTGGAAGTCGCCAGCCGATTTTGGAATCGTTCTAGACCAATTGCTTTCAGTTTAAGCAGGGCAGATCGCCGGAAGCCTCCTGTTGCCATTGCTACTGCGATGTTTGAGTCCTCCAGAAACTTTACGAAAGAACACGCTCCTTTGATTTCACCGGGGAAATGGGTGGAGGCGCTTTGACAGGCTTCCAGCCGTCTGACAAAATCATCCTCTAGTCTGATGAGTTCTGCTTCCGTTATTGGTCGTCCGCGTTGGCCGAGTGAGACCTCATCCGCGACACCCCTATCCGAGACGTGTTGGTAAGAGGCCCAATTGGTATTGATAGCCGGCAAATCAAAGAACTCCATAATTGAGGCAGTAAACAGCTGATCCTCCAGGTCCATGGAGTCGATGAGGGTCCCATCGATATCAAAAAGCACTAAGTCCATTTTTCTTTTGCACAATGACCTGGCTGAGCCGACGGTGCCAGGCGGCGTTGGCTCTGGCTGCTTGTTGGCTTATTTTTTGTTTCGCTTCTGGAGTTCTTCAGCATCCACCTTGTCCTTTCCTCTTCCGGTAGATAGCTTATTCCTGATCAGCATCTCATAGGAGATTACGGGGAGTTTTAGGTCTTCAATATCCACTTCGATTTTGGAATCAAAGCATTCATCAAATTGGACTCCATCGATTCCAGTCATCACCTGGATCTTTAAGGGTTCCCGACCGATTTCTACTACTGTATCTGGTTCTAAAAAATCTGATTTAGATATTTCCAAATCAGTGAATCCAAACTCTCTAAACGCTTGTAGCGTTCCCTGTGCATTTGAAGCGTCAATCGCAATGAAGATATCAAGATCACCAGTATATCTGGGGTAGCCATGAATAGATACGGCATATCCTCCAACAATAAGGTACTTGACCTTATTTCCTTCGAGTAACTTTATAAACTCTTTGAACGGTCTCGGCAGCATGCTCTTGGCTTTCGTGTGTATTTCGAATAAATTCCAAGGCTTCCAAGCGCTTTTGATAGCTCGCACCTACCCAATCAGAAATGTTTTTCTCCTCATGGAGTTTTCTTTTGCGGACCATTTTTCGATCCATTTGGAAGTTGAATGCCATCATTAAATGCTAGCAGGCTCCTTTTGAATCACAACTCAATTCAGAAGGGATGGGATAGGGCAGTTGGCGGAACCTTTTCATTTTCTTGAACCTAACGACCTAACTGAGCCGACGAGGACAGACGGGGTGACCGGACTACGCTGAAGCTTCGTCCGGCAGGCTGGGCGGCGTTGGCTCCACCTGCTTGCTATGATTTACTTTTTATTTCTCTTTTTAGAATCTCCAAAAAGGAAAATTCAGATTGTCCGATCCATGGATAATGACCGCCATTTTCAATTTTGTGTGTTGATGCTGAAGGTTGATACTTTCTTGTTAGCTTAAATAAAATTTCCGGTTGTATTGGATCGTGGCTTCCATGAAGGAGCGTAATCGGACAACTTATTTGGGCAAAAGCATCTTCATATCTGCCTGAGTCCACAAATTCGTCGGATTCAATCATTGTCTCTCGAGAAGCTTTGAAGTCCCAATGGAGTGCAGGATGCCGAGCGTCTTTTGTTTTCCCGTTTTGATAAAAGTCAAAAACCTCATTTAAGTACTTGTTGGCGTAAAGCTGTAGTGTTTTCTCATCTTTTTCCTGTTCAAGCTTTGACCAAAGTTCATCGAAATAATTCCTTTGATCACCAAATCTATACAAAATTTCATTCAGAAATAGTTGCCCCATCTCCTTATTTAAGGGGCCACTTCCCACCATAATTAATTTTTGAATTTTGGTTGATTTCTGGCTGGCATAAAGCAATGCCAGCATCGCTCCCCAGGAGTGCCCCAAAATGATTGGTTTGGGTTCATGAGAAACAGATTCCACAATGCTATCCAGATCTGAAACATGTTGATGTATTTTTACTGCCTGGCTTTTTTGCTGAGAGCCCCTCTGTTGATAGTAAATGGCAGTAGAATAGGATGAAATTGTTTCACAAAGGTTCTCCATGTAGCCAAAAACTCCAGGTCCGCCATGGAGACAGATGACGGTTGGAGCATTTGAACCATATACAGACAAACTTAGGCCATTAACGGTTTTTTGTTTTTCTCTCATAACGACCTGGATGAGGCGACGGTGCTCGGCGGCGTTGGCTCTGGCTGCTTGTTCGGTGAGTCTATTGAATTTATCTTCTGTCAGACTGTAGGATTTCAATGACTTTGATTTCCTTTACTGCGTGGTCTGCCCAATAATAAATAGAATATTTTCCAAAGACCTTAACTTCGACCTCCCGGTCTGCGATTTGTATCGTGAAATCCCCCGTTTGAAAGGGATCGTTCTGGAAGTGATCGAGGAAATCTAAAATTTCTCTTTTTCCTTTTCCTCTTACGTCTTGGATGTTTTTGGAGACTAAGAGATGAACGAAAACGTGATATTTAGTCACCCGACTCTATGCCCTCAGGGGAGGTCCAGGAGTTGGAGGATCGGTCTCCCAGTCTGGAAGCCATCTCATCTACCCACTCGGGATCCCGGGATTTACGCAGCATGGTGAGATAAGCAGATAACTTATCTTGTTCGTCGACAGAGAGTTCGGATACATGCTTTTGTAGATCAATGAAAGTCATGGTCCCTATTGTAATGGAATTGAGGCTTTAGTGGAGTTAATTTTCACGCGCTATAGTGCTGTTAAATTCACATAACATCGAGGTCACATGCGGAAGGGGCTTAGCCCCTGGAGTCGCGGGCACCGACTGGTTCGCTGCTTTGTCTATACTTGGCGAGATGAAATAAAGCCTATTTCTGTTCTTCTGGTTCAACGTTAATCATCCAGCCGACACCAAAGCGATCGGTTGTCATGCCGAAGTAGGGGGACCAGAAAGTCTCTTCCAATGGCATCTGAACTTCGCCACCTTCAGAAAGTGCATTAAAAATTTCATCTGCTTTAGATTTTTGCGTAAGGGAAATCGACAGTGAAAATCCCTTGAATTCGGAACCTGGCTGACATCCATCTGAAAGCATTAAAGTTTGTTTACCGATTCGCAATGTAGCATGCATGACCATTTCCTCATAACCAGGGAATTGATGCTCTTCCGGGATTGGGTCTGGGCTATCCTTAAAATGCATCAGCATTTCAATTTCTGCGTCGAGAACTGCCTTATAGAATTCAATCGCCTCGTGGCAATTTCCTCCGAAAAACAGATATGGAACTATAGTTTTTTCTGACATATTTTATATTATTTCTTGTTTTCGTTTAGATTTTGAGCAAATGACATAGGTGCGGTGATTGGCGACCCCGGTGCAAAGCAGACGGGGTACCCAGGCTAGGCTGAAGCTTCGGCTGGCAGGCCGGGTGGTGTTGGCTTTGGCTGCTTGTTAGGTCTTATTTTTTGAGGTCTAATAGTAATAGAATGCCCTTCATTCAAAAAATATAGATAATGTAGTTTTTGCTATTCTCCCAGCCGTTTTCTTTTTTTTGCAGCCCAGTATGCTTTTCGTTTTTCCTCTGATCCACCTCTTCTGGGATATTTCCTTCTTGGTTTCAAAGAAACCAAATCCTCTTTACCTGAATAAAACACCTTCTTGCGTTTCTGATTTAATAGGATGGTTAGGAAATCCACAAATCCAAGCCATCCATCATTTCGATATGTTCTATCAGGGTTTGAGGGGATGTAATGCGGTTTTTGGGGCAGATCAGGAAATTCTCCTCTTATCCATGCCTCCCATTCGAGCTTATTTTTGAGACCTAATTGGACGGCAAATTCATTGGCTTCTGAAAGAGAAACAAAATCCTTCCTATGATTAGCTTTGCTGCCCGTACCTAACCAATGACCCCAATCAATCCAATCATCATATTTTTCATAGGTTGCTTGTGGTTGTGAAGGTATGTAATCGGGGCGCGGGGGAAGATTAGGGTTCTTTCCCTGAGCCCACGCATAGTAATCTACCTGACGCTTAATTCCCAGGGATTGAATGTATCTTCGTGCAGCCTCGTATGGCCACATCCGACTACCCGGGCCACAGTTTGATTTCCTTCCATTGCCTAGCCAATCTCCCAAATGTGACCACCCTTTTCGTATATATGTTATTTGTGGATTGGATGGAATAAAATCGGGTCGCTTGCCCTTCCACGGCATATCCCCTGCGCAATAAGAATTCCATTCTGCCCCAGTTTTTAATTTCAATCTTTGAACAAATTCACGTGCCAGCGGATATGGAAGAAACTCCCTATTGTAATTAGCTACCGTGCCCGTACCGAGAAAATCACTCATGCTGATGAACCCCTCGTTTTGATATACTTGGTGTGGGTTCTGGGGAATACCCTTAGGGAAGGAGGGTAAATCCTCTTTGAGCTGGCCTCCAATCCATAGACGAAATTCCGCAACATTTTGAAAACCTAAAGATTGGACAAATTCTCTAGCATCTTCGAATTCCCAATATTGCTCCACGAATTGTTTTCTTCTTTGGTTTATTTAACGACCCAACGTCAAAAGGAGGCACGGCGGTAAGCCATAGCCTCGTCCACCTGATTGGATTTTGCTCATTTTACTGGTGGCCCATAAAGATACTGGGCCGCTGCCAGGCTCATTTTTCTATAGTCGTGACCCACTCCGGGCACCACCTCGATGGCCCAATTGTGTTGCACGCCCAGTCTTGCCGCTAAGGTATCGGCGACAGCTATACAGTGGTAGGCCCGTTCCAGGCGATGGAGGCCTTGTCGATCTGCCTTCGGGGTCCGCAATAGGGTGCCTCTCGTTTCGTCCGCGTTGTCGAGTTCTCCCAGGAACAAGATCAGGTTCTTCCCGAGCGCCCGTGCCAGTTGATCATCTTTCATAGCGAACTCGCTCACTCCGAACGGTAGGCCAAATTCCGGGCTGGGCAGGGTGTAGAATCCTGAATTCGAAGCCAGGATGCGGTTGGCCTGGGTTTCCGGGTAAAAGAGCGCGAGGCGATGGAGGATCTGGCCTCCGGCGGAATGCCCAAAAATATCGTATGCTGTGGCTTTAGCACCTACGGCATCTCGTGCCGTGGCGAATATCCCATCGAAATCGCGAAAGAGCCAGGTTTCCCTATCCAGATTCACGTCGTATGCAAAGTCCTCGTCGTCGGCAAAGAGCACTCTTCCGTTGGGGGTCGGCTCTACCCGGGGACTTTGTCGAAGCGCGAAATTCTTCATCACGCCCCCCATGTGGTACATGCCAAAATCATAGTCAGCTTCGGGATAGACCGGGGAGAGGACCAGGACCCCGAATTTCTCAGATGCTGCTACCCAGGCGTCCCGGTATTGGTCGCCGTTCCTTCCGGCTCCGGGAATGACGAGAAGTATGGGCGAATCCGCATGGAATCCCGATGGTTTATGATAGTGGACCTGTATCGATTTGGCCCGGCCGGGCTTGACCCAGAACTCTCCTGACCCCTCGTGAATCGTAATGGAGGTCGTCTGTCCGTTGAGAAGAGCCGAGAATACAATCAGTACTAACGGAAATAGGCTCTTCATGGGTGCTTCGCTGTCTTCCAGCTCCAGGATGTGGTCTCAGATTGATTTTCTTGCATAACGTCTAACTGAGGCGACGGTGCTCGACGGCCCCGGTGCAAAGCAGTTGAGGTGACCAGACTACGCTGAAGCTGTGTCCGGCAGGCTGGGCGGGGTTGCCTCCACCTGCTTGTTGGGTGTATGGTGTATTGTTTATGGAATCATCCATATCAGAAGTCCGATTCCTAAACTCGTAAGAATTCCAAATATCAAGAGATCATTGATAGATAGCTTTCTTAGGTGCTTCCCATCTTCATACCTCATCTGCCATGGACCTTCTTTTATTACTTTCTCTTTATCTTTTGATATCAAGATCCGGGTTGCCCAAATGAAAAGTAATCCCAAAAAGAGACCAAAAAAGAAAAGTTCAGCAGGCATACTATTCGGAGATATCTTTTTTGATATTATATTCTACTCCGAAGTGACTTCCAAATTTTGGAATCCAATACACCTTCCAAGAGGCAATCGATCTTTTCAAAACCAATAGCTGGTTGGACACATGCCGTTCGGAAGGATCTGAAACTCTACTCCAGCCGAAGACCACATTAACTATGTAATAATCTTTATTCTCGGCGCTATTTGATATTTCCAATACCCATTTAGCATGAGGTGGAGTGGGAAACATCTTTTGGTGGACTTTACAGAATAATCTGACCACCTCTTCTTGAGAAAGGCTCTCTCTATTGTCCTCAAGATTATTGTAATCGTAATGAAAATTAAGTAGGTTCGAATTCCGCATCCGTTCAATTGTATCGGGATGCGTCACTTGGAATAAAGAATCACAATTGCCATTAACGAAGGCGTAAAAATAGGCAGTCGCCAAGTGTTCTGGGGTTTGGAGGTTGGAGTGGCCCAAAAATGGAAATAGGAACATTAAGCCTACTGTGAAATGGTATTTCATTTTTCCCTTAACGACCTGGATGAACCGACGGCGACTGGCGATGTTGGCTCCAACTACTTGCTAGATGCCTTTATTGATTTCATTTTGTGGGTGTTCGAATCGGGTGAGTTCTCGAATCAAATCCCAAGAGAGAAAGAGAGCAGGGGGCCCAATAATTATGAAAAACGTCCACCCCAGGATATCTAATACTAGGTAGTTTTGAATTACCTTCTCCGCGTAAAAAGTCGCTAGCTCAAGGCCGATGCCAACCAACCACCAGGTCATCAGCACTAAAAATAAGTGGGCCGCCAAATGTAGTCCTCTCAAGTAAATCTTTAGTAGGTCTTTCCAAATCATTGTAATCTTTTAGCTAAGCCTTCAGTGCAAGGGGGATGAATAATAGAAGAACGTAAAGTAGGCAGAGTATCATGCTTCCTGCCAAAGAGTAGAACAACACTCTTTCTTTTCTGTCATCTCGGTAAATAAAAACAGCGATTATCAGGCCCCAGAAGGCGGGGCTAAACCAGAGGTAATTACGTTGAAGATCCATTAGCTCAATTGCGATCTGAGAGGTCCTTGGAAGATCTGCCCCAAAATCTGCATATTCCTCCACAATTGGCGGGATACAAATATAGCAAAGGAGTTCAGGGATTTTAAGGATGATGGTGACTAAATAATACCCAGAAAGTGCCAAGAACAGTTTAACCCACCACTTTCGTTTATCTTTTTTCATCAAACGCTAAGGCTTGGCGGTGTTGGCTCCACCTGCTTGTTCGGTGTTATATTTTTATATATCCTCTGGCGGAGTGCCAATATCTGAGGATCACTGCCAAACTCCTGTTGTCGAAAATTTGGTAAATAATTCTATAGGGTTTCAGATGCAGCTCCCTGATTAAATCATCTCCAAATTCAGGAACCACGTTTCCTGACCTTGGGAAGTTTTCTAATCTATCGGTTTTTCCTACCAACTCGTATCCAAAGGATTCAGCCCTTTCAGGATTATCTTTGGCAATTTCTCTGACGACTGCTTCAAGATCGTCGAGAGCTTCTGGTGCAAAACCTACTGTGTAGCCCATCCTTTGATCATTCCCTTGACCGAATCTTTTGGAATGGTCTCCCCTCGCTCGACTGAATCCATGGCTTCCTGGACTCCGAGTATGAATGTCAGGCGATCTCTAATTTCTTCTATTCCAACGTCATCGGGAAGAGCCTGGATCCTCTCAAGGACTTTTTCTTTTGTTGTCATGGTTAAAACATAATGGGGGAAGCTACAGCCAGCAAGTTCTCCTTTAACTGTGTTTATCCCATATACCCGGGGCGAGAGTGCACGGTTAGCTCTCTCTCATGGTAGAATGTTTTAATATTTCTTGGGATGTTGGGCGGGAAGACGATCCGACCTGTGAAAGGATGGTCTTCCCGGAGGATTAGGGTTTTTTGCTTTCAAGAAACCGATGCGCCTAGCCTGAGGACGATTTGTTTTTCACCGAACGCTAAGGCTAGCTGGCGACGTTAGCTACGCCGACTTGTTGGATGATTCGTCCTCCATTTTCTTCAATAGTTCAATTGCTTTAGAATGCCAAATTTCCTTATCAGAATCTAAAACGATTTTCTCCAAATAGTCCTTATTCTTTCCCCTCAATTGAATTCCAGGATCGATCTCATACAAAAATACGATCATTGAGATAAACGCTATTCCAAAAAGAAGCTGCCATACCATGACTAAAGGGCCCAAAACTGGAATGTCATAAATTTGAATATCTTTTTGTCCTGTAACCATGAGAAGGCCTCCTGCCAGGGCTCCCAAGGCAACTGATCCAAAGACAAATCTGGAGCACATTTGATGGGCCCAAATCTTTCTTTTTAAATTCATCTTAAAATCAATCTTACTTATTTGGGCGCGGGGATAGTCTATACGCCACAAATCCCATCAGGATTAGAGCAAAGATAATACACCCCAAAAATAGTTCTAACCAGGGGCTCGAATTTAAAAGAACAATTCCAACTACCAAGGCAATGATTGCTAAAATTAGGTTGGTCCTGAAATAAGCCTTAACCTTTTCTTCTTTATTCATCCAACGACCTAGCTGAGGCGACGACGACTGGCGGCTTGCCTGCTCACCTGTCTCGCCGTAGCCCCGGAGGGCGTAGGAGGAAGCAGGCGGGGTGACCAGACTGCGCTGAAGCTGCGTCCGGCAGGCTGGGTGCCGTTGGCCCGGGCTGCTTTTTGGGTGTTAATTTTTTTCTCATCTATAGATTTTCACAGCAAATTCAGTTTCGCTCAATTCGTGATTGTTCTTCAAAGATTCTTTCATGCCATTTCGCCAATTTTCCCTCTTCAAAATTTAGGGAAAATCGGATGTACACTTCATAGGCTACACTCACATCGTAGGTAATTGGTTCC
>JANQKZ010000052.1 GCA_028280845.1 Opitutales bacterium
ACCCCGGTATTAGCCGTGACTCCGTCCAAGGTGGTGCTCGGAATCGGGGTGGTAGTAGAATCCAGATTGGAGCGTTGAACGGTTCCCGCCACACTGCCGAGGGTGATTCCATCGGTCTCGTAAAGGTATAGGTTTGATCCCGCAAGCGCGGCAAGGGTCGTGACCTCGATATCCAAGGGATTGCCAGCGGTTCCAATATCGGCGACAGCCTCAAGGCGAAGCTCATTGGCAAATACATTCACGGTCCGACCGGAATTGGTGGCAAACCCGGTTCCATCGATTCCCACCGTATCCGACTGTGCATCGAGAATGCTTCCTCCGGATACCAGGCTGATCGTTCCTGCTCCGGCATTGATGATACCGACAGTTAGATCGCTTCCCGACTCCAGACGGACATTTCCGCCGTTGCTTACAAGGGAAGCTCCCGGGTCCTGAACAATGTTCCCATCCGTGGCGTAGAGATACAGAGTCCCGCCGGGCGCAGGAGAGCTGGTAACATCTGCATTGACAGCGACATCGTCGGTAGCCCGAAGCGAGATATTGCCCGAACTGGTACTGTCTATCGTGGCGTCCACGGTCAGATCATTACTGGTTCCCTTGGCCGCGAGAATAATATCGGTACCGGCGCTCACCGCTTGGGAAATCGTCATGGCTCCAGCCAGGGTCTCGGCCTTGATCACACCCGTCGTCGCCGTCAATCCATCCAGGGTGGTGGCACCGGTTATGGTGGTTGTGCCGGAAGGATCAGTATTCACCGCTTCCACCGAGTATGTGGTGGATCCCACAGTTACTCCATCGGATTCCAGAATATAGATATTTCCGCCGGCGGACGCAGCCAGCGTGGTGACATCCGTATCAACCGGGTTGCCCGCAGCACCCAAATCAGTCCCTGCTTCGAGACGGGTCGTCCCGGCCACGATGTTGGCGACTCGGGCACTCCCCGTTTCCACGGTAAATCCATTGGCGTCCGTTCCGGAAACCGTATCACCCTGGGCATCCGTGATGGTCGTGGTAGCCAGGACGGCTACGTTTCCGGTTGATGCATTCAGCACACCCAGAGTTGCGGCCTCACCGGATGCGAGCAGGATATCGCCACCCCCCGTCGTCACGGAGGCTGAGCCATCCATCGTTAATGTTCCGGCGGTGCTGGCATCGGCATCGGAGGCCACGTAAACCGTTCCCGCTCCAGTGGTGGAAATCACACTCTCTGCCGTAGTCATCAGCAGGTCGTTGTCGGCCTCGACGGAGATGTGGCCTGTTCCAGAAGTAACGCCCGCGGCGATCGTGATATCACTTTGACTCCGCAGCAAGATGTTACCTGTTGTATCAGCAGTGATCGCGGTGGCGTTATCCGTGGTCGTGCCATCGTTCAAGATAATGGACCCTGCGGTTGTATTCAGAAAGATGTTACCGCCATTAGTCGTAACCACATCACTTTGGTTAATGGTCACATCACTGGTGGAGGCATCCGCAGCAACAGTAGTAATAATGACGCTCACCTCGTCTACGGTGAGACCGTTGGCGCCGGTCGTATCCAGTTCGTCGATAAAGATATCATCACTGCCGGCGACCGCAGTCAGGGTCGTGATATCGGTATCTAAAGCATTAATGGTGGTGCCATCATGCCCAATACCTCCATCGGTGCCGGCAGCCTGGAGGATGACTCCGGTAGCGGTGATGTCATTATTAGAATCTCCTGCATCCAGGATGTCACCCGTGCCCGAAACGATCCCTGCGTTTCCGGTTGCGCTAAGTCCGGTTAACGTGATGTCTCCATTTGCCGCAAATTGAATGTCGCCCCCGGCGGTGGTCGTTGCCCCATCCGTCACCGTGATCGTGGAACCGGTAGATTCGATCGAAACATCTCCAATTCCGCCGGTGCTGATTACACCTGCCGTCTGGGTAACAGCCTGGGCGCCGACGAGGGTGATGTTTCCGGTTCCGCTAGTCACCCCGGAATTGATGGCCAGGGTATCAGCGCTGTTTACGTGAATTTCAGATCCATTGGCGTTGATAGCTTCGCCGGCGTTGGTGGTCGTACCATCGTTCAGGATGATGCTGCCCGCCACGGTTGAGAGGGCTATATCTCCACCGTTCGTGGTGACTAAATCACTTTGGGCCACGACGGCATCCACACTGATCGTTCCATCAGCAGCCACCCGGCTGAGGGTAGCTGAGGTTTCGTCGACGGTGACCCCGTCCTGCTCGGATATAAAGATCCCGTCTGACCCGGAGGTCGCAGAGAGGGTGGTGGCAAAGACCTCGAGGGCATTCACCGTTCCATTGCTGCCGATGCCTCCGGCCGTTCCGTTAGCCTGGAGAATGACATCCAGACCGCCCGTAACATCAGTGAGGAAGTCACCTCCATCCAGGATGTCTCCCGTGTTCGAAATAACCAGGGTGTCCTCGTTTGAGGCGATCCGAGACACGGTAACATCTCCGTTGGCCTGAACTCGCACATCGCCACCAAGCAGAGATTCGATTACAGAGCCGTCGGTGCCCGAGTCGGTCTGAATCACGGCGCCCGCACTGGACTCTACAATGATGTCCGCGCTGGTGGTTTGAATGTCCGCGGCAGCGGCCTGGGTAAAGTCATTTACCGTGAGGAGGGTGATGTTACCAGCGGTTCCAGCATCAATGTTTGCGTTCACGCCCAGGGTGTCGGCACTGCTGATATAGATATGTCCGCCTCCGGCGCTGATAGCATTACCAGCGTTGATAGTCGTTCCATCATTGAGGACAATACCTCCACTGGTGGTGGTGAGGGAAATGGTCCCTGCATTGGCGGTGGTCAAATCACTCTGTGCCACAGCCGCGTCGTCGGAAGTGCTGGCATCGGCCGCCACCCGGGTGATTACTGTGCTGACCTCACCAACGGTTATCCCATTACCACCAGTGGTATCCCGCTCATCGAAGAACATGCCGTCGCTGTCGGCTGCAGCGGTCAGGGTGGTGGCATCGGTTTCGAGGGCATTTACCGTGCCATTACTTCCGATTCCACCTCCGGCGGCGGTGGCCTGCAGGGTAGCTCCAACTGCCTGAATATCATCATTCGTATCCCCTGCGTCGAGAATGTCGCCAGTCGTGGAGGTCACCAGAACATTACCAGAGGCATTCAATCCGGTCAAAGTCACATCTCCATTGGCTTCGAAAAGAATATCTCCGCCAGCCGTTGTGGTGGCGCCATCGGTCACAGTAATACTGGAGGCGGTCGAGCTGAGCACGATATCTCCATTACCTCCGGTGCTGATCGCCCCGGCCGTCTGGGTCACGGCGCTGGCCCCCACCAGGGTAATATTCCCGGTTCCACTGGCTATACCAGAGTGGATGGCCAGCGTGTCGGCGCTGTTGATATAAATTTCAGATCCAGCCGCATTCACCGCTTCATTGGCTCCCGTAACAGTTCCGGCATTCAGGATGATACCGCCAGCCACGGTCGTGAGGGAAATGTCTCCACCACTTGCGGTCACCAGGTCACTTTGTTGGACCGTGGCATCATCGGAGGTGGTGCTATCCAGAGCAACCCGGGTCATTGTGATGCTCACATCATCCACGGTGATCCCATTCGCTTCCGAAACAAAGATTCCGTTGCTTTCAGCGTTGGCCGCCAGGGTATCGACCGAAATATCAATGGCGTCCACCGTGCCATCGTTTCCGATTCCACCACCCGTTCCGCCAGCCTGCAGAAGTAAGTTCGTGGTCACGATATCCGTTGCAAAATCACCAGCATCGAGAATTTGGCCTGCCGTAGAATTCACGATCACTCCGCCGGGTGCGCTCAGGTTAGACAGGGTGATATCGCCGTTGGCGGATACTCGGATATCGCCTGAAGTTCCAGTCAGGATAGACGTGTCGTCCGTTCCACTGTCACTCATGGTGATAGCCCCAGCGGTGGATTCCACGATAATGTCAGCGGTGGAAGTGGCCACATCACCGAGCACCCCAAAAGTCATATTATTGGTAGATTGCAAATTAATATGAGACCCCCCCGAGACTACGCTGGAATTTACATTCAAGGTGTCCCCTGCTGAGATAAAGATGGGGCCATCGCCTGCAGCAGTTACGGCAAACAGGGCATTATTCAGGGTCCCATCATTCAGGGTAATGGCATTTGTTGCCTCCAGACTGATCGCACCGGCATTGGCCGTGGTCAGATCACTGCGGCTACCCGTAGAGGTGCCCGAAGTCGTGCCATCCGTAATCACATTGTTCACGGATACGCTGACATCGGTCACGGTGACGCCGGCCGCACTCGTGTCGGAAATGAACATTCCACCGGAATCGGTTACCGCAGCCAAATTTGAAACATTGGTAGTGATTCGGGAGGCACCCGTTCCAATCCCAGCTCCACCGGACGCAGCATTAAAAATGACTCCAGATCCTGTGGCGTCGGTGGCTGTATCCCCCGCATTGGTGATACTACCAGTTGAGGCGTTCACCAGAATACTCCCGGTTGAGGCATCTAATCCGGTCACATCTACGCTGGTGCCATTATACAGAATATCGCCCCCTGCAGTGATACCTGATGCACCATCCGCCATATCAATGGCCCCGGTGGCATCGACCTGGATCGTTCCTGTCCCTGAGGCCACCACGATAGCCGCTTCGGAAGTGCCCTGGTTAATATCTCCTCCGGCGAGGGCATGGATGCTGCCGTCCGTCGTACCAACCGCTGCGTTGACATCCAATTGACCTGTAGCGTCGAGGCGAATATTTCCTCCAGCTGTAGCAGCCACGGCAGCTCCATCATCCGTCGCTGTTCCGTCGTTCAGGATGATACCATTGGCAGAAGTGATCACGATGTTACCCCCATCTGAGACCCGCACATCGCTCTGGGTTCCCTCGGTATCATTCGTGGAAGCAATGTTGGCCGCGAGGCTGTTCACTGTCACGGTGACATCATCCACGGTGACACCATTCGCGCCTGCATCGGTTTCATTGATAAAAAATCCTCCCGATCCGGCCCGACCACTCAGGGTCGTGACATTGGTATCGATCGCGTTGGCCCCGGTGCCTACCCCGCTGGTCGCAGCACGGCCATCGATGATGACTCCACCCCCAACCACATCCGTGTGGGCATCGCCCCCGTCGATGACGTTGCCACCAGTAGCCACGACCGCCACGTTACCGGTTCCCGCATTGAGGCCGCCCAGGGTGACGTCGGTAGCGGCACGGTAGAGAAGATTACCGGATGTAGTAGAGCTCAGGGCTCCATCAGCCATGGTGATATCAGCAGAAGTAGAGACTACCCGAATCGTTCCTCCCGTGGTGGTGACATCCGCCGTAGCGGTAGCCTGATCCAAGGTCGTATCTGCAATCAGATTAATGTTTCCGGAGCCTGAGGTCACACCAGTGTTAATCGTGAGACTTGTTCCGGCATTCACCCGGATGTTTCCTGCACCATTCGCATTGATGGCCTCCCCGGCATTGGTCACCGTGCCGTCATTCAGGGTAATGGATCCCGTGGCCGCGAGGGAGATGTTTCCACCTGAGGCAGTAACCAGGTCGCTGCGTGGTCCCTCGGTCAGGGTAGAGGTGGCCAGGGAAGAATCGACTTCGGTTCCCGAGACGATGACGTCATCGATCGCAACATTGGTCCCCTCACTAAAGAACATGCCACCCGCCCCGGCAGAGGCCGCCAGGCGGTCTACATCGATTTCTAAGACATCTACGGTTCCGTCGTTTCCTATACCGTCTCCGGCTTCAAAATATCCGTAGCGGGCCACAACATTGGTGTCCGTATTCCCGGCATCCGTAATATCGCCAGTGGTTGTTGTGACCGAAACATCGCCACCCCCGGCATTCAGACCGGCAAGGACAACTCCGTTTCCAGCTACATACAAAATATCATCCGTGGCCGCACCAGCGGTGGTCGTCGTGGCCCCATCGGTCATAATGATGGCGCCTGCTCCATCCATGTCGGCATCTGCGCGAACGATAATGGATCCTGCCGTAGAGTTGGATAGATCCCCTGCAGCAGCCTGGGTTACATCGGTATTCGCTTCAATCGTCAGGTTCCCATCAGTCAGGGTGACCCCCGAATTTACATCCACACCGGCGCTACTTCCTATATAAGCACTTCCGGTTCCACCCACAGCAATGGACGAGCCATCGGCGGTGCTTCCATCAGCCAGGGTGACTTGACCGGTTGAGTCTATAGACAGGTTATTCGTGACCGAGGTATCTCCAATCGAAAGGGTGCCACCGGTAGTAATCGTGAGATCATTCGTCGCGGTGGGCGCATTTCCTCCCACGGTATCAACAACCAGGTTGTCGACGTCATTCAGGGTGACGTCGGCCCCATTAAAGGTAAGGGCTGACCCGTCATCATCATCGTCAAAGTCGTTATTGGCCTCCAGCAGGGTAATGTTACCGGCACCGCTGTTGGCATTGAGAAGGGTCGACCCACTAATCGTGATGGTACCGATCTGGGTAATGTTTCCGCCGGAATTGAGGACCACATCACCGGTAGCCGTGGAAGCACTGATCTGGGTGGCCGAATCCTCTGTGATGGTCACATCATTGGAATTAAAGGCCAGAGTGCCGAAATTGGTTGTATCCCCACCGTTATCTCCCAGGAGGATATCATCGGTGCTGGTATTGCCCACGCTCAGTTGGGCCAACCCGGTAACCACAATCTCGGTCGTAGACGAATCGGTGATCGCCCCACCCGAATTGAGAACCAGGTTATTGTTGATGTCGTTCGTTCCGGCAAATTCCGTGCCTGAGTCTTCGGTAATGGTCACATCATTGGCATCCACCGTCAGGGTGCCAAAGTTGATGGTATCAGTTCCATCATCCCCAAGCGTAATGGCCTGGGTGGTATCATCTCCCACTGCCAGGTCGGCATTGCCGCCCACATTCAAGGTAGTTCCGACGGAATCGGTGATCGCCCCGCCTGAGATGAGGTCCAGGTCGGTCGTCACCGTGCTGGCTTCGGCAAACTCGGTGGCGGAATCCTCGGTAATAAGCACATTGTTACCGTCTACTGTCAGGGTGCCAAAGTGGGTCGTATCCGTCACGTCATCACCAAGAGTAACATCATCTACAGTATTATCGCCTACCGTTAGAGCAGCATTACCCATGACGTCCAGGGTCGTTCCCACGGCATCGGTAATCGCTCCGCCTGACACGAGGACCAGGTTATTGTTGATGTCATTGGTTCCGCTAAACTCAGTCGCAGAGTCCTCGGTAATGGTCACATCATTGGCGTCCACCGTCAGGGTGCCAAAGTTGATGGTGTCAGTCACATCATCCCCAAGGGTGATGGCCTGGGTCGTATCATCGCCGACAGCGAAGTCAGCATTGCCGCCGACTGCCAAAGTCGTTCCTACGGAATCGGTGATGGCTCCTCCTGAATTCAAATCCAGGACGGTGGTGACCGTGCTGGATCCGGCAAATTCGGTAGCGGAGTCTTCAGTGATGGTCACATTATCACCATCAACCGTTAAAGTACCGAAGTTGGTCGTATCTCCGCCGTCATCTCCAAGGATAATATCAGCATTCGTGGTAGAATTAAAACTTGCATTTCCACTAATGGCAAAAGTCGTAGAAGCTGCATCGGTGATAGATCCAGCCGATTGGAGGGCCACACTGGTAGCATTATTAATACCCGCAAATACCGTTCCATCCGACTCAACAATGGAAACAGCCCCAGCATCAATTGTCAAAGTGCCAAAGGCATAGGTATCATCCAAAGTGATCGCCTCGTCGCCGGTCGTATTGAAGTCCGCGTTGCCGGTCACCGTGACAGTCGCGGTCATGTCATCCGTAATCGTTCCAGCCGTATCCAGGTCCAAGCTTGTCGCATTGCTCGTCCCGCTGAATACCGTTGCATCGGACTCCGCAATCGTTACCACACCCCCATCAAAAGTCAGACTGCCAAAGGCATAGGTATCGTCCAGGGTAATCGCCTCATCGCCGGTCGTATTGAAGTTCGCGTTGCCGGTAACCGTGACAGCAGCGGTCGTGTCATCCGTAATCGTTCCGGCGGTATCCAGATCCAGGCTCGTCGCATTGCTCGTTCCGCTGAAGACCGTCGCATCCGACTCTGCGATCGTTACCGCACCCCCATCGAAGGTCAGGCTGCCGAAGGCGTAGGTGTCGTGCAAGGTAATCGCCTCATCGCCAGTCGTATTAAAATCAGCATTACCCGTTACTGTGACGTTGGCTGTCGTGTCATCCGTGATCGTTCCGGCCGTATCCAGATCCAAACTCGTCGCATTACTCGTTCCACTGAACACCGTCGCATCCGATTCTGCAATCGTTACCACACCCCCATCGAAGGTTAGGCTGCCAAAGGCGTAGGTGTCGTCTAGAGTGATTGCCTGGTCGGAAACCGTATTGAAATCGGCGTTGCCGGTCACCGTCACATTGGCGGTCGTATCGTCGGATATAATTCCATCGGAGTCCAGGTTCAAGCTGGTCATCGTGCTCGTTCCGCTGAACACGGTCCCATCGGACTCTACCAGTATGACCGCTCCAGCATCCAACGTCACCGAACCAAAAGCGTAGGTGTCGTCCAGGGTAATGGCTTCATCGCCGGTCGTATTAAAATCAGCATTACCCGTTACTGTGATGTTCGCTGTCGTGTCATCCGTAATCGTTCCACCTGTATCCAGGTCCAGGCTCGTCGCATTGCTCGTCCCCCTGAACACCGTCGCATCCGACTCTGCAATCGTTACCACGCCCCCATCGAAGGTCAGGCTCCCGAAGGCGTAGGTGTCGTCCAGGGTGATCGCTTCGTCTCCGGTCGTATTAAAATCAGCATTACCCGTTACTATGACGTTGGCTGTCGTGTCGTCCGTGATCGTTCCGCCTGTATCCAGGTCCAGGCTCGTCGCATTACTCGTCCCGCTGAAGACCGTCGCATCCGACTCTGCAATCGTTACCGCACCCCCATCGAAAGTCAGACTGCCAAAGGCGTAGGTGTCATCCAGGGTGATCGCTTCGTCTCCGGTCGTATTAAAATCAGCATTACCCATTACTGTGACGTTGGCTGTCATGTCATCCGTGATCGTTCCGCCTGTATCCAGGTCCAGGCTCGTCGCATTGCTCGTCCCACTGAATATCGTTGCATCGGACTCCACGATTTGCACCGCACCCCCATCGAAGGTCAGACTGCCAAAGGCATACGTATCATCCAAAGTGATGCCCTCGTCACTCGTCGTATTAAAATCGGCATTGCCCGTGATCGTCACATTGGCCGTAGTATCGTCCGTGATCGTTCCGCCTGTATCCAGGTCCAGGCTCGTCGCATTGCTTGTTCCGCTGAAGACCGTGGCATCGGACTCCACGATCTGCACCGCGCCTGCATCGAAAGTCAGGCTCCCGAAGGCATACGTATCATCCAAGATGATATCCTGATCACTGGTCGTGTTGAAATTTGCATTTCCAGTCACGGTGAGGTCGGCCGTACCATCATCGGTAATGGTTCCTGCAGTATCCAGGTCCAGGCTGGAAACCGAGCTGGTTCCACGGAAAACCGTGGCATCGGATTCCGCAATAGAGGTGCTCCCAGCCGTCACAGTCAGTGAACCAAAGGCAGCGGTCGTTCCATCGCCTAAGGTCACCCCGCCGGTATTGTTCGTGTTGACCGTGTTAAAGGAAGCATTGCCTATAGCCGAAACATTACCGCTATCGGTGATGTCACCACCCCCGTCTGCGGCATTTGAAGTAACCACCAGGTTGGTAGCCGCGACGACTGTGCCGAGGTCAATGGTATCCTGATCTACCAGCGTAATGGTGTCTCCGTCTGCGCTGACTGCGCCTCCGTTGTCATCGCTATCAAAATCATTGCCCACCGAATCGAGGGTGATATCCCCGGTCGATCCGGTATTATCCGTGGTGAAGGAAGAAGATCCTGCGACCGTAATCACTCCGGTGTCCGTAATGGTGCCGCCTCCATCTGCCGCGTTGGCGATGATGATCAGGTTCCCACCGTCAGTAACAGTCCCCAGCTCGATGCTGTTGGCATCAGTTAGCTGAATGCCGCTACCGGTAGCATTCACCGTGGATTGGAAATCGTTGGATGTGTCGGTAAGGACGATCGTATTCCCCGTTGCACTCAGGGTCGTTGTCCCCGTGATGGTGACCCCGCCGGCAGCCTGGGAAATCCCGGCCGCCGTCAGGTTCAAGGTTCCCGTGCCCCCGAAAGATGCTGGCAGCTGCAGGGCCGTCGTATCGACCAGGGTCAGGTTGGCCGGGTCCTGGGTAAAGGCAATCGCCCCGGTAAAGGTGTTAGCCGAATTGGTGAGGCTGATGTCACTGTCGGTATTAAAGGTCGTGGTTCCCCCGACATTCACCTCGGTGGTTCCGGTAATGCTACCTCCAGCTCCGGTGTTCAGAGTCAGGTTTTGCCCGATGTCGACATCGCCAAGCGTGACGCCCGCCCCATCCACAGTGATGGCTACATTATTGAGCCCATTGTTCTGTAGCCCGAGTGCCCCGGAAATCGAATTGGTAGCGACATCCAGGGTGATGCCGTTAGTCTGCGCATTCAGGGTGGTGGCTCCAGTCAACCAGGCGGTGTTGTCCGTGATCGCATCATTTTCCGTGATTTGCACCGTGTCCCCGGTCACCGTGAGATCGCCAAAACTGTTGGAGGTGTTCGTCAGCGTGATGTCACCCGTTCCAGCGTCCAGGGTAGTGACCCCACCTGCAGAAAGCGCCCCACCCGTCTGGGCAATCCCTCCTCCAGCATCGATGGACAGGGTCCCACTGACCGTTCCGGAAACATCAGCCGCATTCGTGCCCACGTCGATGGCCGCATTCCCGCTTCCGCCACTGACATCAGTCAAGACAAAGGCGAGATCCGTGGTATTGTTGACCGAATTCACAACCAACCCCCCTACATCGAAGGTCAGGGAGTCACTCGTGGTGGCGGTATCGATATCCGATTGGGCGGTTAAAGACACATTGCTGTCGATGGTGAGCCCGCCGTCCGGAATGGTGATATTCTCCACAGCCCCACCTCCGCCAATCGTGACATCGCCGATGGTGCTGACAATGCCACTCGTGAGATTCACCGTGTCCGTATTCGCTCCACCCGTGACGGTCAGGGTATGCGTGGCCGAGGCGTCGATACCGGTAAGATTCACCGTGTTGGTGCCGTTTCCGGGATTGATGGTTAAACTGACCGACGGGTTAGTAAACGTGACCATTTCCCCGCCGACATCCGAATCGATGGTGGAGTCTCCCGCCGCGACCGCATTTGTCAGGCTGATGACTTCATCCGCTGCGCTGAAATCAAATACCCGGTTGGCTGCATCCAGGTTATCACTGATAGGCTCCAGGCCCGTATAGTTGATGGTGACATTGTTCGTCCCCGCCGTCGTATCCCGGTCGATGACGATACTTCCATCGGTATTGTTAATAAAGGTATAGGTTGTGGAATCCACCGTCAGGGTATCGGGAATTTCAATCGAATCGCCTGCCGTTTCGCCCCCGGAACCGCCGTTAAAGGTGATATTCGACAGGTTGGTGACATCCTGAACCGAGAAAATATCATCGCCTGCTCCCGCATTGATAACCCCGGTAAAGGTAGACCCGGTGCTCTGAGTAAAGAGATCATCTGCATTTCCACCGGTCAGGGTATTGACATTGGAAAAGTTGATTAAATCCAGGCTCAAGCCGGTCGTGTAGGCACTGTAATCGAAGGAAGCGCCCCCGGCTCCACCATCCAGGGTCCCCGACAAATTGACTCCATCACCAAAGATGAAGGTATCGGTCTGCGTGGCCCCGCCTACGATGTTTTCGATAGAGCTGAAAGTGTAGGCTCCAGAACCCCAGTTACCTGCGTCATTGGAAGTGATATTCACCGTGAGACCCAGATCAGGGAGTTCCAGGGTATCCGTTCCGGTTCCACCCCCGTAAGCCTCAAACCCGGTGAAATCGATCAGGTTCCCGACCCCGGTTTCAGTGAGCGTTCCGTCGGTGTTGTTACTCAGGGTAAAGGTGTTGTTGACGGTGTCACCGGATAGGCTATCGGTGGTAGCCGTCCCTGCGTTGATGGTTTCTATACTGGTAAAGCCTCCTGAGATCCCGGTCGCGGTTCCACTTCCTACCCCGGTCACCACCACGGTGCTCACGGTGTTATCCAGTGTCAGGGTGTCGGTCCCGGTGTCCCCGGCGATGCTTTCAAAAGACGTGAAGGGGATCAGATCAGCAGTCCCTGAAGCTGTGCCGTTCAAGACAAAGTCACTCCCAGTCCCGGTCGCGGTGAGCGTATCCGAATTGCCCGAACCGGTCAGTCCTTCAATGTTACTGATCGTGTCCAGGTCCAGGTTTACCCCCGAGGCGGCCCCCGCAAAGGTCATGCTGTCACTCGTTCCTCCGGCTCCATCGAAGGACTCAAACCCGGTAAACGAGATCAAGGTCGCTGGAACTGTGGTGGTCAGGTCCCCGTCGTTCACGTTATCCATATTGAAGACGTCGTCACTACCCGTCCCGGTCAGGCTGTCATCCGTCGCCGAACCCGCATTGACCGTTTCCACGCCGGTGAACCCGCCCGTGATGCCCGTGGCCGAACCGGCTCCTGTGCCTGAGACGGTCACCGCGTTGGTCACATCGTCGAGGATCAACGTATCGGTTCCGCCTCCAGCGTCCAAGGCATTGGCGAGCGTGCCGCCATTCAGATCAAAGCTGTCGTTGCCTCCCGCTCCAGTCAGGGTTTCAAACGAGGTGTAGGGGATCGAATCGGCATTGCCTGCTCCACTTCCGGTCACTTCAAAAGAGCTCCCGGTTCCGCTCGCGGTCAGTGTATCGGTATTCGACGAACCGGTCAGTCCTTCGATGTTGCTGATCGACCCCAGATCGAGATTTACCCCGGCGGTGGCCCCGGCAAAGGTCATGCTGTCGCTCGTTCCTCCGGCTCCATCAAAGGACTCAAAACCGGTAAACGAGATCAGGGTGGCTGGCACCGTGGTGGTCAGGGCACCATCATTCACGGTATTCATATTGAAGATGTCATCACTGCTCGTCCCGGTCAGGCTGTCATCCGTGGCCGAACCCGCGTTGATCGTTTCAATAGAGGAAAAGCCGGTCGTCAGGTCCGTGGTGGTTCCCGCGCCAGTCCCGGTGATGACTGTGGCGTTGGTCGAATTGCTCAAATTCAGGGTGTCATTTCCACCGCTTCCCCCTTGAAGGGATTCAACAGAAATGAAGGCGATCTCACCGCTCGCGAGGGTTCCGGCATCAGTCCCGGTCAGCACAAAGTTTTCTCCGGTATTAGACCCTACTAGGGTGTCACTCCCTCCCCCACCGGTAAAGGTCTGGGTAAAGGAATTATCGATCGCCCCTCCCCAAGTCAGCCCAGACAGATCCAATTGGCCGCCGGTTCCATCGCCCCCAAAGTTCACGATAAGGTTGCCGATATTTCCTCCTCCGGCATTCACCGAGAGGTCTCCCAGATCCACATTCCCCTGGGCGGTGAGATTCAGCGCGGCTGGATCGGCCAACGATCCGCTTTCCTGCAACTCAAGTCCAGGCGTTCCGGAAAAAGTGATATTCTGGCCGGACAGGGTGAGGGAACCCGAGTTCGTTCCGTCATCCAGGTCGATACTGGCCCCGTTGATCAGGACATCCCCGGTATTGTCTTCAACGGTGTCCCCATTGATGAAATCATAATCCGCCCGGAGGGTGACCGCCCCTTCCGAAGTGATCCCTGCGTTCAGATTCACATCAATCGAGGCCCTGCCTTCCAGAGATTCCGTCGTAGCGATGTCTACATTGCTGCTCAGGGTGAGGTCGCCCCCATCTGCACCGATGATCCGAGTGCCGGTGACCACGATTTGCTCCCCGCCACTCGAGTCGGTGTCGCTTTCCAAGGTGAGGTTTCCTCCGGCCGTCAGGTCACCACTCAGATCGATGGCCCCATCGCTCTCCAAGCTGACCGAAGTCGTGAAGGAAGAACTGGCCCCCGACACCGTCAAGGTGCCCGCGCCGCCCGCGTCAAAGGTGATCTCCCCCGATATCGTATCTCCTGCATCGGATACCCCTTCGATATCAATTGCTTGGCTCGAACGGATATCCAGATTGGCCGCTGTCATCGCATCCAACTCGGCGCTGGATATATTAAAGGTGCTGCTGCCATTCGCCGTGGAAGCTCCAACCCCAATGCCCCCGGTAGAATCCGTCACCGAAATGGTCCCGGTTCCCGCATCCAACGTGGTCGATCCTGTCGGCGTGATCACGACATCAGCAGCCGTGATGTTGATATTATTATTGGAGGCGTTCAGCGATCCACTGGCCCCAACCGTAAAAGCGCCTCCATCCATATCGGTATCGGCATCAATTGAGGCGAGTCCGCCCGTGGTCATGGAATCATTAATGGAAACGCCTGCGGTGGCATTCAGGGTCACGGCCCCGGCGTTTCCATCGATGCCTCCTGTGGTGGCATCCAGCGTGATCGCCCCGCCCTCTGCGGTTAATACCACTGCTGCCGGCAAGGTAATGTCATCATTTGTGTCTGCAGAATTGTTCGAGTCCCCTTCGATGGCGATACCTCCGGCAGCGGTAACATTATCCGCGAGCACCACCCCATCTGCCCCGGATAGTTTAATGTCTCCGGTTCCGCCTGAATTGGAAAGCGCAGCGGTGGTGGTGACCGATCCCCCCGAACTGGCCAGGTCGATGACCTCGGAGCCGGAAACGGTCCCGAAGGACACATCCCCAGTGGAAGTAATCCCGATTTCTCCTCCCGAGGAGACATTCACGGTTCCGCTGACGGATACATTCAGATTGGAGGCGTCGGTGCCCACATCTCCGGTTCCGCCGGTGGTGTTCAGATCCAGGTTGCCGAAACTGGCCAGGGTGCCGCTTCCGCTGATTCCAGTGGACCCATCCGCGTTGATGGTCAGGTTTTCCGCATCCGACCCACTGCCGGTGGTCACCGCGGCATTAAAGGTCGCATCCCCGGTCACATTCATTACCACGTCAGAACCAAAGGTGGCCGCACTGGTGGAGGAATCCAGGTCCCCACCGACCGTCAGGGTTGTGGTCGTAAATTGATCCGTGTCCGTGATAGCCAACCCCCCGAAGGTCAGCGCATTGGAAGTGGACAACGTCAGGGTAGACCCGGTGATGAGATTGATTTCCGTATCGGAGATCTCGAAACCGCCACTGCCTCCCGAAACGATGGACCCCGCTACAATGCCCACCCCGCTGTTGTCCGTCAGCGTGACCGCCCCGGTCCCGGCATTCAACGTGCCCCCCAATGTGATGTCATTCCCGGTTAATGCAGCATTTCCTCCACCTGTAGACCAGGTGTTGTTGATGGTGATAGCTCCATCCCCATCCGTATCCGCATCCGCCGTAAAATCAAAGGAGGCAGCCGACAAGTTGCCCCCGGATCCGCTATCCGAAATCCCCTGATTGGCGGAGATCACCAGGTTGGGAGTAAAAGCATTCCCCGAGTTACTGAAGAATACGTCCTGGGCCGCATCCAAGGTGAGATTGCCGGTAATATTAGCAGCGCCGCTTGTCACATTGTTGGACCGGATGCGCCCCACACTGACGATATGCAGATTGGCGGCCGTAATGGCATCCAGCTCGGCATTCGAGATGTCCATGGCATCTAAGGTAAAGTCGCCCAAACCAATTCCTCCCGAGGTATTGGTAAGGCTTACATCGCCCGCGCCCGCATCGATGGAGACCGCCCCATCGATATCGAAATTGCTCCCCATAATAGCCACCGCGCCCCCGCCGACGCTGGTATTCACATTGGTGTTGACGTCGACCAGGCCGCCACTCACCAGGGTAAGCGATGCTCCACTGAAACTCTGGAGGTCGATTCCATCGATTTCGGTCACCGAGATGGCGCCACCGGATACATTAAGGGATCCAAAAGCGTTGGAGTTGTCCAAGGTAATACTGCTGCTTCCGGCATCAAAAGTGGCCGAACCTCCGACACTCAGATTTCCATTGTCCACAATAGATTGAGCCGCAGTGATATCTAAAGTCGTGGTCACGGTCATCGCTCCCAGCGTCGTGGTTCCTGCGCGATTATTGACGATGGTGACATTGTCCCCGGACCCGGAAATGGAAACGAATTCATTCGATGCATTCGTTAAGGTCACGTCTCCAGTGATATTCAGGCTCAAATCATCGACTTGAATGAATTCCGTCTGAGTCAGGTTTCCTCCCGCATTGATGGCCAGGTCTCCAGAACCGGTTCCCTGCAACCGCCCGTTAATCTCCACATTACCATCTGCCGTCAGAGTAAGGGTGTTGGTCGTCCAATCCAAAGCTCCCGGACTCACTAAGTTCACGATTATGTTTCCGGCTTCACCAGGATCCGTTTGCCCGGAGGGAATTGCAGTAGAGACCTCCACATTGCCAAGCCCTAGAGCGTTTTCCAAATTCGTTACGTCCAGGATTGAAGGATTGATACCTAAGTCGTTGTCCTGGAACAGAGAATCCGTTGACCCGTCAAAATCAACGAGGTCTACATCCGTAGCGGAATTTTGTTGGATCGTGATATTTGCCGGATCCAGCAACAGGGTTCCGTTGGCTCCGTTGCTCCCAAGGAGATTGGCCGTCCCTCTGAAGTCCAACTGGTTTTTACCGGACACCTCAACAAAGCCACCGGCGTTGCCAGTTGCGGAAATAGATCCTAAATACCGGGTAACGGCATCGGCCCAGACGATAATGTTGCCTCCGTCCCCATGGGTTCCGCCATCAGCTAAGATCCGAGCGCCTTCCAGAATTATCGTTTGGGAGGCATTCCGGATATCGGGGTCGTTTCCTTGAAACCCACCGCCAACATTCACCTGCCCTCCGTCACTAACGTCACCAGAAGCATCAATCAGTGAGCCATCCATCAATCCAACCCGGTCGCCCGTTATCTGAACCTTACCCCCGGTTTCTCCGGATGCATCCAACGTTCCAGAAACCAACACGGTTCCATCCGCGCCAGCATCGACAACAATCTCATCCGCCTCGACCAGACCGCCCACATCCATGGCCATGGAATACAGGTCACCGGAGCCGAGAAAGACTTGTCCCCCGGGAGCAGAAAGTTCGCCTTCATTTTTGATCGCAGCTCCCGGATCCACCTGATCCTCGCTAAAGCTAACAAAGAGATTTCCCTCCTCTTCACCAAGCCAGACTTCATCCCCCGCAAGCATCATAATGGTTCCATCCGGCGCGGAGATGGAGCCATAGTTCTCTACGTGTTTCCCAAGGAGCGCGATCAACCCTCCCGATATCCGACCGTAGTTAACCACATCCCCGCTGAGGTCGGTAAAGCGGTTGATACCAGCCAAAAAGTCCTGATTGCTCATAGCACCCGCGGCCGCATACAGCTGGCCTACGTCGATAAAAGCGTCCTGCCCAAAAATAACCCCGGCTGGGTTCACCAGGAAAACAATTCCGTTAGACGAAAGGGAACCCAGAATCTGAGTGGGATTATCGGTTCCCATGATCCGGTTCAATACCGTAGCCGTCACCCCGGGCTGAATAAACCGGACCGACTCATTGGTGTGAATATCGAAACTGTGATACTGGATAATACTCTTATCCGAAGCGGTGATATCCGTATGCGTCCCCTGTTGGTTAAAGTTGACACTTCCCGATACCACCTGATCGACAACCGGAGCCGCACTTAGACGAATCGGAGATATGGTGAAGAGACAAAGCGCCAGGACGGGCCCTCCCCTGGGGAGGACCTGCAAGCCTTTATCCAATGTTCTCCAAATTTTCATATTAGTATGACAGGGTCACGACTACGTGTCCACGCATGTCACCACGCTGGGCATCCGCTATCGGTTGTCGGCCACCCGTGGAGGCGTCGAATTCATCCAGAGAATCCAGCACCACCCCGAGGTCGCCACGAATCCTAAGGTTGTTTAAGATGTAGAGTTCGAGGCCTCCGCCTGCCCCCCAAACGGTCTGGTCCGTTTCAAAAATCGGAATCGATCCGTTGTTCGGGTTGTCCGGATCATCCTCCAGGTTGACCTCCTGGTTCTTGGTCTGACCAAAGTCGGTGAAGAGGCGAAAGATGAGGTCCCAGTCTGGATTTGTTAAAGGCCGTGGGGGACGGACATTCCAGCGATCCCATAGAAGCTCCGGTTGCTCGTCCTTAGCAAAGGCAGAGTAGGGCTTAAAAAGTCGGGGAATATGCAACCGATACTCCGATTGAATGTACCATCCATGGTCGGCGGCAGCCACGTTTTCGGGATAACCCCGGACGGAATAGATCCCCCCCATCACAAATTGCGCCGCGGGAATGACCCGGTTTTCCGACACGATATACTGCCCCCGGGTCGTAAACGATATCTCATGGGCCAGGGTCGAGCTCTCCCAAGTGTCCAGGTCCTTCCACTTGTTTGAGTTAAACACGGGCTCCAGGTAAAAGCTCTGGTTGATATCCCAATTGAGTTTCACCCAGGACGGGTCGGCAAACAGTCGCCCAAGGCTATCAATCGCATCGGGATCCACGGGATTCACGTTCCAGGAGCCTGTCACCGTGACATTGGTCATCATCTTTCGGGTATTCCGCGAAAAACTATAACCCAAATTTCCATAACGAATCTGATCGCGGCCTATGGTCGGTTCCAAGTCAGCAATCTGTTGCTCCACTTCCATGTCATCATACTTGAAGCCAACGAAAAAGTCGTGAGCGAAACCCCAGGTAGAAAACGGCGAGGTTCGAATCTCGAATCCGGCTTGCTTCGACGTTCCGCCAAAGGTGAGCAATGTATTTTGGGCAAACTGATCCCCGGTAAACGTGCTGAAAATTCCATAGACGTTTGCTTTTAAATAATCGGGAAATACCAGAGGGACGGAATAACTGACCACACCGGTATAACTCAGTTTGGGATCCGCCACTACATAGTCCACTGCCGCAATATCATCCCGGCCAAATACCTGGTAATGGTTAAACCCAACCCGGGTCTGCCATTCCCCCACCGAGGCGGTCCCCGTATTGGCGACCTGGGCATAAGCTATCCAGGGTTTATTTTCGGTCACCAGGTAGTGGAGATCGATTTCTCCAGGAGTCCCCGAGGACGCGATCGTTGCGTCGACCCGCCGGCCGGGATGCCGATTTAAGCGCCGCAGATAATCATCCAATTTCTTCTTCCGGAAGAGAAAGGGTTCGCTCACATCTTCGATCGGACGTAGCGGGGAGTATTTAATGATCGGAGAATGCTTGGGATGATCGATAGGTTTGTCCGAGCCCACCCGTGTCCCTTTCGCCACCGATTGGATATCCTGGATCTGCCCCACATGAATATCAATCTTAAGCGTCGTGTCCCCGGCCCGGCGACGATCTCTTCCGTTCCGCGGATCAATCTGGAACCGGTCCGGTGAGACATAAACACTATGGACGTCTTCCTCATTGAGATACTTTACAATCGCATTCAGTACTTCCTGGACTGCCTCGCTGGTCAAGATGGCCCCCTCCGGCAATCGCCCCACTTCGATGGTGACACCCTCACCCTCCACTAGCACAGAATCATAAAATCCGTCCTTAATCGTCAGCGGGATCCTTAAGGTTTCCAAGCTCTCAACAGGGGGAAGATCATCCCGGGGTGTGGAGTATTCTACAACGAATTCACTGATCGGATATTCCAATGCAGACAACACAGCGATTCCGAAAAAGACGCCGCTGCTTAGGATGCTCTGGATCCGAAAAAAACTCATGCAGACAAGGGCGCAGAGCGGCCTGGGGTAGAGGATGGCACAGAGACATACCGGCCCATCGCCCACAAGTTTGGGCGACAACAAAAAACCAACGCGTGGTGGTGTAGCGCTAGATCAGTCAAACGAGGAGAAAGAAGAAGCTAGGTAAGTATGAGATGGAAACAATATTCTCGAAGTTCAGATTGACAATAAAGAATCATTAAAACGCAAGGGGAAAACCACTTACAAAACGAATCCCCGGATTAAAGTCACAATCCCTGTCCCACCATTTCTCAATCCTCGCCGGGGTTCTTCGGGAGCAATTCTCTTGACCATAGAATCCTGGATTGCCTCTCCGGCACCCTATTCCCAGGTAAGTGAATCTACTTCTGGGGGTTCCGCGCTGTGCGTTTCCTACTTTTTGCTGGGAACAATGCCTAAAATTTGCTTTATCCACCCTTTTAGGCTTCTTTTCCACACGCCGAAGTCGTCATTTTTCCAAGTTTCCATGCGTGACTATTTCATCAGGCGCTTTCTCCTGATTCCCCCCACCTTAATTGGCATCACTTTAATTGTTTTTTTCATCACCCGTATTGTTCCAGGTGGGCCCTTAGAACGTGCAATCATGGAAATGCGTCAGGTCGACGCCGCATCGGGTGCCTCCTCCGGAGGATCACAGGCCGGTGAAGGCCAGGCCCTCTCTGAGGAGCAGCTCCAACAGCTGAAGGAGTATTATGGGTTCGATAAACCCTGGTATTTGGCCTACTTCGAATGGCTCGGAAAACTGGCACGGGGAGACCTGGGGAACTCCACCCGATACAATGATCCCGTCCTCGGGATGATCAACCAGGCCCTTCCTGTCTCCGTCTTTTATGGGCTCATTACCCTGGTGCTCACCTATTCGATTTGTATCCCGCTCGGCATCGTCAAGGCGATCAAGCATCGAACCTTCGTCGACAATGTTTCCTCCATCCTGATCTTTGCCGGATACGCGATCCCTGGCTATGTCCTCGGCGCCCTGCTCCTGTTGTTCTTTTCGGTGAATAATGAATGGTTCCCTATCGGTGGATTTGTGGACTACCAATATGCCTATCTCATGCCCTGGGGCGTCTTTAAAGATCCGGAGGCTTTGATGAGCATCCTCCACCATGCCGTTCTCCCCCTGGCCTGTTACTTGATCGGCAGCTTCGCCGTAACGACCCTGCTCATGAAAAATCATCTCATGGACAATCTGGCCGCGGACTACATGCGAACCGCCGTGGCCAAGGGGGTCCCCTTCCGCATAGCCGTGGTGAAACATGCGATGCGCAACTCCCTCATCCCCATTGCGACCACTTTCGGGCAGAACATTGTACTCTTTGTCGGAGGCTCTTTCCTCATCGAGTTTCTCTTTGATATCAATGGTTTCGGCCTGTTGGGCCTGACTGCCATTTTCGACCGGGATTACCCTGTGGTGATGGGGGTCATCACCTTGGGTAGCTTCCTGCTCCTCATGGGCAACATCATCTCAGATGCCCTTGTCGCCGTGGTCGATCCCCGCATCCGGTTTAAATAATTATCTTACCCTTTTGAGCCAGCAATCCACAGAAGCCCTTACCGACAATAAGCCGCCTCAACCGGAGAATGCTCAAGCGGACCCCACCCTTTCCGGCGACCCCGATCCTGGTTCTGAACAACCCCACTTTCCTTTGAAGCGCGCGGTGACGCTGGGAGCGATTGGGCTCTTCGGCCTCTATGGGCTCGTCCAGCTGAATTTCTTTTTTGGCCTGGGTATCCTCATGATTGGGGCCATCGTCGCCTCGAGAATTCTGCCCTACCGGTTGAATCCCCTTACCTCCAAAAAGCTCAAACGCTTCCGCGAAATTCGACGCGGCTATGTCTCCTTCCTTATCCTGGGTGTCTTGACTGTGGCCTCTATGTTTGCCGAGCTGTTAGTCAATAACCGCGCCCTCATCGTGAGCTATGAAGGCAAGCTATTCTTCCCCACTTACTCCAAGGTCTATCTGGGAAATGAGTTCGGCCTGACCGGCGTTGAAGGCAGTATCCCCATCGACTTCAAAGCCCTCGATGAGAAGTGGGAGAGCGAGGACTCCTCCAACTGGGTCCTCATGCCCTTTGTCCCTTACGGCCCGAACGAACAAAATCTCAACGAAGAGGGCTTCCTCAAATATTCTCCCCCCAGCGCCTCCTTAAAGCACTTCCTCGGCACCGATACCATCGGTCGGGACATCCTCGCCCGACTCGTCTACGGCTTCCGCATCGCCATCATGTTCGCCGTCGCCTTCATGCTGCTGACTTACCTCATCGGCATCACGATCGGCTGCCTGATGGGATTCTTTGGTGGAGTCTTCGACATGCTGGTCCAGCGTCTCATCGAGATCTGGTCCAACATCCCTTTCCTCTACATGGTGATCATTATATTTTCAGTAATACCAAGTAGCTTCAGCATCACCACCCGCATCCTCATTCTGCTCTCCATCATGGTCCTCTTCTCCTGGACAAGCATGACCTATTACATGCGGACTGCCACTTACCGGGAAAAAGCCCGGGATTACTCTGCTGCGGCCACCGTGCTTGGAGCCAGCACACCTCGCGTCATCTTCCATCATATCCTGCCCAATACCATTTCGACCATTGTCACCTTCATGCCGTTTACCGTAGTCGCGGCCATCACCGCCATCACGGCTCTCGACTTTCTTGGTTTTGGCCTTCCCCCTCCTACGCCGAGTATGGGGGAACTTTTAAAGCAGGGCCGGGACAACCTCAGGGACGCTCCCTGGATTGTCTCCAGCGCCTTTTCCTCCCTCGTTGTCCTGCTTTGCCTAGTTTCCTTCGTCGGGGAAGCCGTCCGCGAAGCCTTCGACCCACGCAAATTTACCACTTACAAATAAATCAACATGATCCACCACAAAAAGAACATGAGACCCTTAGCCCCCATCAGCCTCCTGGCGCTGGCTGTTTTCCTTTGGGGATGCGGAAAAAAAGACGCCGATACCAGCGAAGACTTTCCCCCCATCGACAACACCGCCGAAGTCGAAGAGTACTACCGCACCAAGGTTGTTCTTCCTCCAGAGATCTTTGAAGATCTCGAGCGCGGTGTCATCACCCAGGATGACCTCGACGCACGCATTGAAAATGGAGAATTTCCCCGCTTCTTCCGCTTTGCCACGCCAGATGATATCCCGGACAACCTGGTGTGGGACGACGGCATGCACCTGCCCGAAATCGGGGACCCCGATGCGAAAAAAGGAGGCACCTTTTATGGCGCCCTGCCGGATTATCCACGGACGCTCCGGATCGTAGGCCCGGATGCCAACGGAAGCTTTCGCCCCTTCCTCCTGGATTGGGCTAGCATGCAATTCGCCTGGAGACACCCCAATGTCACTTCAATCGGAGAGTATGGGCACCAGTATTTTCCCGGAGTGGCCAAGGAGTGGGCCGTCGATAAAGCAAATAAAACAGTTTACGTGCGCCTGTTTGAGGACGCCACCTGGTCCGACGGTGTCCCCATCACCACCGATGATGTCATGTTTATGTTCTACATGTATCAGAACGAGTACATCAATGCGCCCTGGTATAACAATTGGTACAATCGCAACTACACCAATATCACGAAATACGACGACCACACCTTCTCCATCTCCGTCCCCGAGGCCAAACCGGATATGAATGCCCGGGTGCTCGAGCTTCGCCCCATGCCGCAGCACTTCTACAAAGAAATGGGGGACGATTTCGTCCAGCGCTACCAATGGCGCTTCCAACCCACCTCCGGCCCTTATATCGTATCCGATGATAACCTTCAAAAAGGACGCTTCATCCGGCTGACGCGCAATGAGGATTGGTGGGCCAAAGATAAGAAGTTTTGGCGCTACCGCTACAATTACGACACCATCCACTTTTCCGTAGTCCGCGACTCCGAAAAGGCCTTCGAGATCTTTAAGAAGGGGGAGCTCGACCGCTTTGGCATGAACCTGGCCAAATATAATTATGATAAACTGCCCGACAGCGATCCGCTCGTGGAAGACGGCTATATAGCCAAATACAAGTTTTACAATAATAGGCCCCGCCCGACTTACGGACTCTGGATTAATCAGGCTCAGCCCTTGCTGAACAACCTCGATGTCCGCTTGGGAATCAACTATGCGAGCAACTGGCAAAAAGTCATCGATGAGTACTTTCGCGGAGATTATGTCCGCATGCGGACGACCGCAGATGGCTTTGGCGAATTCACCCATCCCACGCTGAAAGCCCGCCCCTTCGACGTGGAGAAGGCCTTAGCCCATTTCGCCAAATCTGGATTCGTGGAACGTGGACCCGATGGAATCCTGGTGAATGCCAACGGAACCCGCCTCTCCTTCGCCATCACCACGGGCTATGAGTCCCTGGAAAACTTACTCATTATCTTAAAGGAAGAAGCCGTGAAAGCGGGCTTGGAATTCCGGGTCGAAGTGCTAGACAGCACCGCGGCCTGGAAAAAGGTCCAGGAAAAGCAGCACGAAATCCAGTTCAGCGCGTTTAGTGTGAGTGCTGAGATGTATCCCCGGTATTGGGAGACTTATCATAGCGTCAACGCCTATGACAGTGCCTTCCTCCCGGATGGATCCGTCAACCCGGATCGGAAACCGAAAACGCAGACCAACAATCTTCAGGCCGTCGCCGATCCCAAACTGGATAAGTTGATTGAAGCCTACCGCGCCAGCGAAGACGCGGATGAGATGATTCGCTTGGCCTTTGAAATGGAGGAAATTCTCCATGAGGATGCATCCTTCGTTCCAGGCTTTGTCGAACCCTTCTTCCGTTGGGCCGCCTGGCGCTGGCTGAACTATCCGGACGATGGAGGTGTCAAAATTGCCCGCCGCCCCGGCAGCTCATACCCGGGTGAATACTTCCTGGGCTGGATCGATACCGAGATGAAAGAAAAAGTCCAACAGGCCATGCGGTCCGGAGAAACCTTCCCCAAGAAAATCGAGGTTTACGATCAATACAACGTTTACAAAGAGCCCGAGACCGTCGCCTCCCACAACTAATCTGACCCGCTTGGATACCGAAAATATACTGGAAGTTCGCGATCTCGTGACCGCCTTCGATACCGATGCGGGGCGGGTCACTGCGGTGGATGGCGTCAGCTTTGACGTCAAACAGGGCAAGACACTCGGCATCGTCGGGGAGTCCGGCTGCGGAAAGAGTGTCACCGCCCTGAGCGTCATCCGGCTCCTCCCCCAACCCATGGGGGTCATCCTTGACGGGCAGGTCAACTTCAAGGGCAGAGACCTGCAGCAGGTGTCCGAGGAGGAAATGTACAAAGTCCGGGGTGGCCAGATTGGTATGATTTTTCAGGAACCGATGACCGCCTTAAACCCGGTCCATCGTATTGGAAAACAGCTCAGCGAAGTCTTCCTCCTCCACATGGATATTTCCAAAAAAGAAGCCTGGGACCGGTCCATTGATATTCTCCAGAAAGTCGGTATCCCGTCTCCTGAGATTCGGGTCAGCGAATACCCCCACCAGCTCTCCGGGGGCATGCGGCAGCGAGTCGTCATCGCCATGGCCCTTGCCTGCAAACCCGACCTGATTATCGCCGACGAACCTACCACCGCCCTCGATGTCACTATCCAGGCCCAGATCCTTGAACTCATTGTCGAGCTCCAGGAAGAGATGGGAATGAGCGTAATCCTGATTACCCATGACCTCGGGGTCATTGCGGAAACCTGCGATGACGTGGTCGTCATGTATGCCGGCCGGGTCGCCGAAAAGGGGACCGCCGACCAGATTTTCCACAATCCTCAACACCTCTATACAAAAGGTCTCCTCAACAGTATTCCACGGCTGGAAAATGAGCGGAAAACCCTCCTGCAAACCATTCCTGGCATGGTGCCCGGTTTGATGGATTTGCCTGTCGGTGCGCGCTTTGCCCCGCGCAGCCCTCATCCGGATGTAACGGCCTATATGCAGTCCGAAGCCTACCAGACGGTTCGCCCCGGCTTAGTCGAAGTAGAACCCGGCCACTGGGTCGAAAACGAACGGGTGGTGCGCGTATAAGCCAAAATCTCCCTCACCATCTTCATCTTCCTTTTCTCTTTCCCCATCTTTTTCTCTTTCCCTTCCATCGATGCTCGCTCACGAAAAGTTGATCGCCTACCAGAAAGCAATTTCTTTTTCGGCTTGGAGCGGACAGATATTAGAATCCGTTCCTTCAAGGATTTCAGCGAAAGATCAACTAGATCGGGCATCTACCAGCGTTCCCCTGAATCTTGCAGAGGGTAATGCAAAATTCAGTGTCAAAGACAAAGCCAGATATCTACAAACTGCGTATGGTTCCGCCCTGGAGTGTTCCGCCTGTCTGGATGTTCTTGAGGCAAGGTCCCTCATCACCCCTGATCTATGCGCGGAAGGAAAGCAGCAAATTGAAGGTATCGCCTACCTCATCATGGGACTTCTGAATCGATTAGGTTATCGCTTCAATGAAGAGCAGGCACCTTACAATGAAAGCCGTATCCTCGAGGAAATGGATAAAGAAAAGGAAAAAGAAAGAGATGCTACGTACTCTGGCTAAATCATGACTCCAAAAGAAGCATTCCAATTCTTCGATCTCTCTACCGAGGCCTCCCCGGAAGATGCCTTCCATGCCTTTGAGCAGCTGAAGACCGAGAAGGCCACCGCCCCGGCTTCGGAAATCAAGCAGATCGACGCAGCCTATGCGGTACTGGAACGGCACTTTGAATCCCGCAGCTCCAACGACCATCCACCGCCGCTCCTCGAGGTGAAAGACCTGAAGATGTATTTCCCCGTCAAAGGCGGCGTCTTCAATACGGCCAAAGCCCAGTGTAAAGCCGTCGACGGAGTGAGCCTCAATATTTTACCTGGGGAAACACTTGGCCTGGTGGGCGAGTCCGGATGTGGCAAATCTACGCTGGGTAAGTGTGTCGTCAGGCTCAATCAGCCCACTGCGGGCACTATTCAATACAAGGGCAATGACCTCACGCATTTGAAGCGCGGAGCGCTCAAACCTTTTCGGCGTGATATCCAGATGATTTTCCAGGACCCCGCCGAATCCCTCAATTCCCGGCACTCGATCGCCAATATTCTGGAAGAGCCTTTTATCATTCACAAGATTGGTACTCCTGCCGAGCGCAGGAAGAAGGTAAAGGACCTCCTCGATGTCGTGGGCTTACCCCAGAGTGCCGCCGACCGATTCCCCTTTGAATTCTCCGGGGGGCAGCGGCAACGCATCGGTATTGCCCGGTCCCTGGCGCTCAACCCCAAGCTGATTGTCTGCGATGAGCCCGTTTCGGCTTTGGACGTCTCGGTCCAGAGCCAGATCCTCAACCTGCTCATGGATTTGCAGAAGGAGTTTCACCTCTCCTACCTGTTCATCGCCCACGACCTGGCAGTCGTAAAACACATCAGCGATCGTATCGCCATCATGTATCTCGGGAAGATCGTGGAAATGGGTCCTGCTGATGAAATCTATCGGAACCCCTTACACGCCTATACCCGGGCTCTGATTTCTGCCATCCCCATCCCGGACCCCCGGACGAAATCCGAGCGGATTATCCTGAAAGGAGATGTTCCCTCCCCCATCGATCCACCTGAAGGATGTGCCTTTGCCCAACGCAGCTGGATGGAGTGCACCGAAGAGGAGAAAAAACAGCCGGGAGTGTTCAAAGAGGTAAAACCCGGGCATTGGGTAGAGTTGCATCCGGCTACCGTGGAGAATTATCAGGATTACCTGTAACCCAAGGCTGTAAGACCGGGAAAGGCCGTTACCCCCATTAAACCCATACGCGGAGGACCGAAACCTTATCCGCGCTGATTCGGCGTCGACAGCTCGTTGAACTTCGATTGGATCATTTCCGAGTTCTCAGAGAATACCCAGACACTCAATCCCACAACGAGCAGGGCCACCGTGGTCTTTGGTTTTTTCGATAAACCGATCACCAAGCCAACCACGCCTAGCAACAGTAACCCCAAGGCCGCTTCAGGGGGAAGTTCTGCGAAATTGATAAGGGAATGCATACCTCAATTATCGGTATATGCCCGTATACTTTAAGAACTAAATTGTAAAGGAACTGTGAAAGCATCGGCTCCTGGGGGGTTAGACCCCCACCACCTAGGGTCAATCCCATGTTTCCCTATCATCCCCATCCGCCTGATCTTACTCCCCCCCTCCAACCATGAATTGTTCGCCCACGAGAGGCAGATGGAGATTAAGATAAAGAGGAAGATCCCAACCCAACTGTAGGGGCTCCGCTCGCGGAGGCCCTTTCCCCAAAGAAAAAGCGGCGCAGCCACAAGAGCCACGCCGCATAATCCAAGAAGAGAGGAAAGGGAAACCTTACTCGGTGGGCACCTCGGAGATAGTCTTGAGCACCCGGGAGGCAATGCGGTAGGGGTCACCCTGGGAGTTCGGGCGACGATCTTCCAGGTATCCTTTGTAGGCGTCATCTTTGACAAAACCGTGCGGCACCCGGATGGACGCACCGCGGTCAGCCACACCCCAACTGAACTTGTCGATCGATTGAGTTTCGTGAAAACCGGTCAAGCGCATGTGATTGTCGGGGCCATAGGCGGCGATGTGCTCGTCCTTGTTCTTTTCAAACGCATCCATCAGCTTGAGGAAGTACTCTTTACCTCCGACCTCGCGCATGAACTTGGTGGAGAAGTTACAGTGCATGCCGGAACCATTCCAGTCCCCGCTGAAGGGCTTACAGTGGTATTCGACATCCACTTCATATTTCTCGGTCAGGCGTTCCAGCAGATAACGGGCGACCCAGATATCGTCGGCACACTTGGCCGATCCCTTGGCAAAGATCTGGAACTCCCATTGGCCCTTGGCCACTTCGGCGTTAATACCTTCATGGTTGATTCCAGCAGCCAGGCAGAGTTCGAGGTGCTCTTCCACGATTTCCCGGGCAATGGCTCCTACATTACTGAATCCGACTCCAGTATAGTACTCACCTTGTGGATCGGGATAGCCTTTCTCCGGCCAACCCAGGGGACGCCCATCCTGGAAAAGAAAATACTCTTGCTCGAATCCAAACCAGGCATCCTCGTCATTGATAATGGTGGCCCGCATATTGGAGGGGTGTGGATCTCCATTGGGTAACATGACCTCACACATCACGAGAAATGCATTGGAGCGGGAGGCATCCGGATAGAGAGCGACCGGCTTCAGCATACAGTCGGAATCGCTTCCGTCTGCCTGCAGGGTCGAGCTGCCATCAAATCCCCACATGGGGCAATCCTCGACGGATTCTGGGGCTTCAGACAAGATTTTGGTCTTGCCGCGGAGGTTAGGCACGGGCTGGTATCCGTCCAGCCAGAGATATTCGAGCTTATATTTTGCCATATTGGGTCAATTTTATATGTTGGTGTCTCTTTAAATAGCCCCGAAGGGCATATGGTTAAATATGGATATACGATTGCAGCAGAGCACGGGCCAAGTTTCTACTTTCCGCCAAATTGGTCTAAAATTTTCACAGGAATGGGGAGCGTATGAGAGAAATTAAGGACACCAAACAGGCCACCGTCCACATCAAGTTTGATGGTACGGTCCACAAGACCTATAACGGCCCCAAGGCGAGGGAACGATTTGAAAACGAGGTCCGGGTCCTGCGCTATCTGGAGGAAAAGGGATGCCCGTTCGTTCCGGTCTTAAAAGAGGTTCAACCCGATGAACTCTCCATCATGACCTCCAATTGCGGTCATGTGGTGGACCGCATCAGCGAAGACAAAATGAAAGCCCTCTACGAGGAACTCGAAACCACCTATGGGGTACGCCATGAAGATGCCTTTGCCCGCAACGTGACCTACTCCCCCCAGATGGGCCGCTTTTGCCTGATCGACTTCGAGTTCGCCACCATTTTAGAAACCGGAGAAGGCCTCACGGTCGATGCGGTGGCCATGCGGGGCCGGGATAAAACCAACCTCTGATGCCAATCCCCAAGCAAGGTTTTAAATGGAGCGCGGGCTCGGATGTCGGGCGCTTCCGCAAGAACAATGAAGACGCCTTTCTCGCGCTGACTTTTGATGCACACCAGGTGCAGTATCTCGGCAAGTACGGAACCGCGGATTTCACCTCGGGGGATTTTGTCTTTGCCGTCAGCGACGGGATGGGGGGCGCCAATGCCGGAGAGTTTGCCAGCCGGATCGCCGTCCAGAAAATTACGGACATCATGCCCAAAAGCTTCCGCCTGGGTGTCGAAGGCTTCGAGCGGGGCGAGCTGGACTTCCTGGTCGAATTGATTTCCTCCATCCACAAGGAGATGGTGTGGATGGGAATCAACTATGAAGAAGTACGGGGGATGGGAGCGACCCTGACCTTATGCTGGCTTACTCCGGACAAGTCGTTTTTTGCCCATGTCGGGGATTCCCGATTGTATTATCTGCCCACCGGAACCCATACCATCACTCAGGTATCGGAAGATCACACGCATGTCGGATGGTTGTTCCGCCAGGGGAAAATTACGGCGTTCCAGGCCCGCACCCATCCCGGGAAAAACCTGCTCCAGCAATCCCTGGGCGGGGAGTCCCAGCACATCGACCCTCAGCTCGGCAGCTTCGAATTCGAGAGCGGGGATAAGTGGGTGCTCTGTTCTGACGGGATCTCCGACGGCATTTCCGATACCCGCATCGAAACCTTAATTAACACCCCCCCACCCCCTTTCCAGAACATGGAGCCGGCTGACCGCCTCATCCGGGAAGCCCGCGACGAGTATGGGAAAGATAACCTCACCGCCATCGTCATCGAGGTCATGTAAACCCCCTGCACCCCGTCATTGCGAGCGAAGCAAAGCCATCCCCCTGCACCCTCTACCGATACCCCCTCCAAAAAAAAACCGCCGGGCGGTGGAGACACCTTCACACACGCCCAACGGCCAGAAGTTGGAAAACCAACAACCTGTGAAGTAGCAGGATAGATACCACCGTCTCCTCCATGCCCGGATTTGATCACCGATTTTTCAAACCCAGCTAGCCCGTCGGTAACCTTCACTTCCTCGCCATTAAATCCTACTAGGGAGCACCCTCCGCTTCCTCCACCGATATTATAATATATGCAGTACGACCCCTTTTGAGCCCTTGATATCTATTCCACTCGGAAAAATGTCTTTCGAATATTCTCCTGGAATGAGAGAGTGAATTCCTCGTTATTTTAAATTAATAAGGTTAAAAATATCCTCCAGCAGAGGTCGAAGGCGGCAGTCTCTCATCACGCCCCTTCCCCAAAGCGTAGGCAGTAACCAAAGCAGTGAGATTGGTTGATCAATTTTTCTTAATCAATGATACTAGATCAAAATATTCTTCGGTTTTCCAGTCATTCTCATCGCAGATATCTAAGGCTTTTCGAGCTGCAGCAAAAACCTCGGCCTTAATTTCATTCAAAGATACATTTTCCGAATCTGTCTCGGCCTGATTGCTAAAACTGTTCTTCCCAAAGATTTCGCATTCTCCAAAGTTCTGTTTTACATCAACGGAGAATGGGCCATCCATAAATTTTAGATCAAAAACTGATCTATCATTAGATTCACCTGCTTCAACAGCCTTCACCCACCAGGCTAAAAGAACCAAGACAAAATCGTTCCAGTGATCGTCAGGGAAACCTCGATTCCCGATCATCAAGAAAATTTTCCCAGTTAAGCTACCACTGCTGGATAGGTCAAAGGATGATGGCTCCATACTTATTTTCATAATTCAATCAGGGAACAGGAAATCCAACGGTATTTAAATTCAATGTTGGACCTCCTAGCCATCCCAAGGGATATCGGGACGCACGTGAGCCTGCTCCCTGGCATGTCCCGCCATAGAACTCGAAGAGCGAAAGTTGCGTACCGCATGGATGGAACCATCCCTTCCCCGAGCAGAGGCGGCAGCCGGAGCGGCGGGAGGATTAATTCCTTCTGTTGTGAAAGATCTCTTCTATACTGCTGCGTGCGAGAGGAGAATATGGAGAGTTCCACTTAGGATTAATAATATCAACTTGGTGGTTATTTGCTTCTGAGACATTCACCTTTTTACAGGTGATGAAAATTTCTGGTGACGGGCTTACTCCTAGTAATTCAATCTTCATAAACCCTGATTTTTGAGAAATGGAAAATTCAAATATTGTCCACTGACAATGGTGTTTGGGGGAATCAAGCTGAATGCCTAAATGATTTGATTTCCATCCGATTTCAGAGACTTCAACAAAATCTATATTAAATAAGGGAAACCGGCCTTCGTTGTCGGAAGGAAACAACTGCCCCACCACTACAAGACGAACAAATTTATCCCATTTAGAAAAATCAAAATCAATGACATGGGCTTCTTGGAATATAATTTCAAAGAGTCTTTTGCTTTCTCTATCCATGCAATCATCAATCTCCGGGTATATGTTTGCCCCCCCATTGGAGGATTCGGACCAGATACTGGGCGGCCAGACCTATCGTAAAATTGTCCTCCTCTGTCTTGAATTGTCCAGTGTGGTTTTTGCCCTGCACCTAGAGCTCTTCCTGAATCATAAGTTACTGTAGCTCCGGTTCGTGGGTTCACAAATATTCTTCGGCCGGTATCAGTCGTACGAACGAGCTTAAATCCAGCAGCTTCTAATTGCTTCCGACCGGCGTTATATGACTTTCCAGCAAGTTTGACACTAATTAACCCCATCCTTTTCAAATGCTTCATCCCTTGGAATTTCATGCTTCCTATTCGATAGGCCAGCAGAGAGCCAGAAAGAGCAGGTGAGTGTTTATTAGCAAAATCCGGATCAATAACAGCCCGGACCATCCAATCGTTTAAAGGATGCCCCGGGGGAACTAATTCTTTTAGCTCTTCAAAATATCGGTCGTCCCCAGTTAGAAACCAGTTTGCCAATAACACCTCTGCATTATTTCGAAAAACATCCCCTCCATCCAAAACAATAAAACTACCAGCAGATTCATCGTAAATAAGTGAAATACTACCACTACCTATTCGATTTTGAAGCCAACCTGGAACGGAAGGCTCCCCCCCTTGGGCCTTAGCATGCTCGAATATCTGGTTTTTCCCATCCATTTCATGGGAATCGAAGGATCCGACTTCTAACGTGGGAGGAGGAAGAGGCTCTTCCTGTATAATATCATGCCCATAAAGGAACGTAAGCAAAGCCTCAATGGCTCCGCCAATGTTAATATTGCGGTCATTGAGCATCCGGTCCCATATGGAGCCCCACTGCCGATTATCATCCGATAAACCGAGATAGTCCCAGCGGTTGGGCATA
>JANQKZ010000002.1 GCA_028280845.1 Opitutales bacterium
CTCCTCAATCTCGAGGTGATTCAAGCCGGCCCCCATAAATTTCAAAATCTCCTCCCGCGTCCGAATTGAGTTTCCGTTGATCTTCCGGACCACGGTCCCGGTGGATAACATGTCGCTGAACATGGAATCTTCGGCGATCGAAGTAATCACCAGACCAAAACTGTCTTCCCCAATCTGGTACTTGCGTTTCAGCGCAAAGGTGAGTGGTTCCAACTGGATCATGGAGAAAAACGGTCCGAAGGTGGGGGCCTGCAGCAGGTAGGCTTCCCAACTGCCAATCCGAACCGGCAACGAAAGAATCCCGGCTTCCCGCACCAGCGTCAAATGCACCACACGACCTGGCTGCTTATTGGAGACTAAAATCTGGAGATGAGTGGTGGACTCAATGCTTTCCTCGTCAATGGCAAGGATAACGTCGCCCTGGCGTATCCCGGCCCGATCCGCAGGAAGCCCCGGAGTCACCTCCACCACCTGGGAGCCAAGGAAAGCATCGGAAGTTTCCGTCTCCCCGTCCGTGCGAAAATCATCGAGCATGATCCCGAGCAGGCCTCTCGAATAGCTTTCCATCTCAGCTGACAGCAGGGAAAAGCCAAATAATCCGAGCAAAAGAAGGCTGACTCCCAAAACTTTGCCTTGATTCTGCCAAATGCTTTTCATATCCGAGACGACTTCAGCATATCAAAACGCATAGATTTGGCAAGGACCTCCCACCTCTTGATTTTCAATAACTCCCCTGCTAATTTTATGAGCTTTGAAATTAGTTCCACTTATTTGTTTAACTGACTATGTCTACATCCACTCCGGAAACCCACGAATTTCAGGCCGAAGTAAAGCAGGTCCTGGATATTGTTGTTCATTCCCTCTACACCGATAAAGAGATCTTCCTCAGGGAACTCATCTCCAATGCGTCAGACGCCACCGAGAAGCTACGCCACGTCCGGTTAACGGAGAAAGACGTTCTCGATGACAACCTGGATCTTGAAATCAACATCACGGGGGATGATCAGGCTGGCACGATCACCATCCAGGATTTCGGAATCGGCATGACCCATGATGAGCTCATTGAGAACCTCGGCACCATCGCCCATTCCGGGTCCAAGGCCTTTCTGAAAGCCCTGGCCGAGGGCGGGGAGAAAAACGAAAACCTGATCGGTCAGTTCGGCGTCGGATTCTACTCCGTGTTCATGGTGGCCGATAAGGTCGATGTCTATTCTCGCTCCTGGGGCAAGGACAGCGAAGGCTGGCGGTGGACCAGCGATGGCTCCGGGTCCTACGAGATGGAGCTGACTGAGGGCCTACGCCGGGGCACGAAAATTGTGGCTCACCTCAAGGAGGAGTATAAAGACTTTTCCAAGGCGGAAACAATCAAAGGAATTATCCGCAAATACAGCGCCTTCGTCGCTTTCCCCGTACAGGTCGACGGAGAAAAGGTAAATACCGTCGAAGCCATCTGGCTGAAGAACAAGAGCGAGGTCAAAAAAGACGAGTATCAGGAATTCTATAAATTCCAGGCCCACGCCTTCGATGAGCCTCGGTTCTGGCTGCACTTCAACAGCGATGCGCCCATCACAATCAATGCCCTCCTCTTTGTCCCGACTGATAATCCCGAAAAATGGGGCATGGGCAAAGTGGACCCGGGCGTCGCTTTGCACTGCCGAAAAATCCTCATCGATAGCTCTCCCAAGAACCTCCTGCCCGACTGGCTGCGCTTTGTCAAAGGAGTCGTCGACAGCGCAGATATCCCCCTGAATATTTCCCGTGAAAGCATGCAGGATAGCGCCTTGATCAACAAGATACGCGGGGTCCTGACCAAGCGCTTCATCAAAGACCTGGAAAATAAGGCAAAACGGAAGCCCGAGGATTACGAAAGTTTCTGGAAGGCCTTCAACCCCTTCATCAAAGAAGGGGTCACCACCGATTGGGAAAACCGGGAGGCTCTGGCCAAATTGCTCCGGTTTGAGTCCTCCATGACCGAGGCCGGGAAATTAACGAACCTCGATGAGTACCTCACCCGGGCGAAAGAAGAACAAAAGGAAATCTACTTTCTCTTCGGCCCCAATCGGAAAGCCATTGAATCCGGCCCCTATCTCGAGGCCTTCAAAGCCCGCGACATCGAGGTCATCTTTGTCTACGAGCCTGTCGATGAATTTGTCATGAGTAATCTCGGCACCTTCCAGGAGAAACAACTGGTTTCCGCCGACAATAAAGACATCGAATTGCCCGACCTCGACGACCCCTCCAAGGGTCGCCCCCTCGCCAAAGACAAACTCGAGTCCCTGACCAAGTGGATCAAAGCCACACTCGGGGATAAAGTTGGCGATGTCTCCGCCAGTGAACGGCTGGTGGATTCACCGGCCATCGTCCTCAATGCCGACAAATTCATGACTGCGCAAATGCGCAAAATTATGGAACAGCTTGGCGATGAAGCCGGTACCATGCCCCCCGGCGAAGCCGTGGCCTTCCAGATCAACCCCCGACACAAACTGGTTCGCACCCTCTATAACCTGACCCAGGAGAATGCCAAACAGGCCGAACTCTTCCTTCATACGATGTTCGACAACACCCTTATGGCCGCCGGCATGCTCGACGACCCCAAAGACATGATCAACCGGGTCTACTCCCTCCTCGACCAGATTGGTACAAAAAAGGAATAAACAACAGAGCTAGGGCTGGACGACCCCGGCCAGCCGTTATATGTAAAGGACCTATGAAACATCTCTTTCCAGCATTCCTCCTTTCCTTAGCAATGATTTGTCCGACCTTCGCCGATGACAAAGCGGAGACCAAACCCACCACCATCGTGGCCAAGGTCGATGGCATGACTTGCATGGGTTGTGTAAGCGCCCTCACCAAAACGATGGACAAGCGGGGCGGGGTTAAAGACATCTACGTCAATCTGGAAAAGGGAGAAGTCGTCTTTGCTCAGAAAAAGGAAAAGCCCCTCTCCAAAGATAAAATCATTGAACTTATCGAACTCAATGGGTTCACCGCAGGGAAAATTTCAAAGGTCGAAAAGCCCTTTCCCGAAGTGAAGAAATCTTACGAAGCCGAAGGTTAATCCCTAGAGCCACCCTCGGGCGCGGTTGAAAAAAGGCAGTCGGATCGGATAACCGAAAGGCTGGGAGGGATCCCTTATCCCGGTGCCGCAGGCCACAACCCGTTCGTTGCATTATCCTTTTCAGCCGCCCTAATATGCCAGCACCTGGAAAAAAGAAAATCACCAAACGTGTCCCCTACTTTAACCGGGAACTGAGCTGGCTTGCCTTTAACCGACGAGTCCTCGAGCAGGCGCAGAATGAAGCCTATCCCTTGCTCGAGCGCATGAAGTTTCTCGCCTTCGTCAGCAGCAACCTGGACGAGTTTTTTGAGATTCGCGTGGCCGGGCTCCTGCAGCAAACCGAGTCGGGCGTTGTGGAAAAAGGGATCGATGGCCTCGGTCCGAAAGAACAGCTACGCCGGATTCACAGCATCGCCAACCGTCTGGTTACCGATCAATACGCCTGTTGGTTGAACCAGCTGGTCCCCCAGCTGAAACAGGAAGGCATCTATTTTAAATCTCGGCAGGAATTAACCCGAAGCGAACTGAAGTGGGTCGAGGAATACTTTGAGAACGAGATCTACCCTGTCCTCACCCCCCTCGCGGTCGATCCCTCTCATCCCTTTCCTCAACTGGTAAATAAAGCGCTCAACATCCTCGTCTACCTGGACAACCCGGAAACTCCGGGGAAGGAGGAACATATGGCCATCATTCCGGTTCCCCGCATTCTGCCCCGGGTGGTGGAGGTCCTGAATCGTAAACGTCAAAGCCGCTACCACCAGGTCTTTATCTTTTTGAGCGATATCGTACGCATGTATGCGCATCGCCTCTTCCCCGGGTACCGGATTCGGGCGGCCAACCCGATCCGGGTCTCCCGCAACAGCGACCTCTATATCGACGAGGAGGAAGTGGAAAACCTGCTCCAGAAAATCGAAGAGGAACTCTACGCCGCCCGGCGAAACGCGGCGGTGCGCCTCGAGATCCGGGATCACCTGGAACCCAGCCTGCTCCAGGAACTCTTGGAGGCCATTAACCTCAAACGGGAGAATGTCTTCCCTATCGAGGGCCCCCTCAATCTCGTGCGGCTCATGAGTGTCTATGACATGATTGATCGGCCCGAACTCAAATTTGCCCCCTTTCACGCTCATACGCCCCCGGAGATTCACCATACCGACAATATTTTCGAGCAAATTGCCCGGAGGGACTTCCTGCTGCATCATCCCTTCGATAGTTTCCAACCGGTGGTCGACCTCTTAAGCCAGGCGGCCAGGGATCCCTCGGTTTTTGCCATTAAACAAACCCTCTATCGGACCAGTGGGGATAGCCCCATCGTCAAGGCGCTCATGGACGCCTCGGCCAACGGAAAGCAAGTCACAGCTCTGGTCGAAGTGAAAGCACGCTTTGACGAGATGAATAACATCCAGTGGGCCCGTCAGCTGGAAGAGGCAGGGGTTCATGTGGTCTATGGCCTGGTCGGCTTGAAAACACACTGCAAGTGTTGCCTCGTGGTCCGCCGCGAGCCCCAGGGCCTTCGACGGTATGCCCATCTGGGTACGGGTAACTACAACCCCAAAACGGCCCGCCTCTACACTGACATGGGGCTCCTGACAGCAAAGGAGAGTTACACCACGGAGGTGGCTGACCTCTTTAATACCCTAACCGGGTTTGCCCGGGAACCCGTTTTCAAAAAGTTACTGGTCGCCCCCTTTAATTTGCACTCGAAAATGCAGCGCCTCATTCAGCGCGAGGCCACCCACGCCCGGGCAGGACGACCCGCCCGAATCATCGCCAAGTGCAATTCCCTTATCGATCAGGCAACGATCGACAATCTCTACAAGGCCTCCCAGGCCGGAGTGCAAATCGACCTCATCATCCGCGGAATCTGTGGATTAGTGCCTGGAGTCAAAGGACTCAGCGAAAATATCCGTGTCCGGTCCATTCTCGGCCGCTACCTCGAACACAGCCGCATCTTCTACTTTGAAAACGGAAACAACCGGGCCGACATCTTTATCGGCAGCGCAGACTGGATGCCCCGCAACTTCTTCCGGCGGATTGAGGCCGTCTTCCCCATCGAGGAACCCGACCAGCGCGAAGAAATCACCCAGGCTCTCGAGATCTATTTAAGAGACACCACCAGCTCTAAAATCCTGCGTGCCAACGGCGCCTACACCTTCCCCCCAAAAACAAGAGACGAACCCTTCTCTGCCCAGGAATATTTCATGGCCGAGGCCGAAAAACTGCGCGCCCAGGCCGAAGCCGCCATGAATGTCGAAAAAACCGATACCCTCAATCTGAAGACCGCCCCACCCTTCATCCAACCCATGGGCAACCCCAATCTGTCCCCTCTCGCCCCCAGTGACTCCAACTGACCCCTCCTACTCTCCCTCTCTTTCTTAATCTTGTTCCAAATCTTACTCCTACGCTCATCCAAGCTACGCAACAACCCTGAGCAAACAGCGTTAGCCGGAGGGCACGATGACACCGTGCCGCAACCCCACTCCTTCCCATTGACAAACGGAGGGAGACCCAACAACCTGCTCGTTTCTGGTTCGGAGGAGTGGCGGAGTCCGGTTGAACGCGCACGACTCGAAATCGTGTAGGCCCCACAAGGGTCTCGAGGGTTCGAATCCCTCCTCCTCCGCCATTCTCACCCCTAGCATCCTTACAGGAGGGATGATAACCCGAGGAGAGGGTTTGTCGAAGCGCAACGGAGACGGGGTGATCGAAGGGCATCGCAGAGTGATTTCGCCACAGCGAGACCCAATGCCTCCCACTCTCACCCGAGGCCCGGCTACTCCACCAAGGTAATCCGAATATAGACCGGCTCGGTCGGTATGGCATCCAACTCAAAGTCAAGCAGGGTCAATCCAGTAGAGTCTGCCCGGAATGCCTCGATTGAAGTCCAGCTCACCAGGTCAGTCGAGTATTCCACCTCATACCGACGACTTTTCACCAGATCCATCAGCAAGCTGAGGGTTTGCCCATCAAAGCTGTCGACGAGGTAATCCACACCAGCCCCATCCGCCACCAGAGGGTTCGAGCCCAGGATTTGTTCGAGCTTATTGTTCACCCCGTCCCCATCAGGATCCGACCGTTTAAAATGGATACTGGTCCCGGTATCAAAGTTCTCGATGGAGTACATCATATAATGTCGGTCCGTAATTTCTTCCACAGCTCCGGGGTTTATCCCGATGATTGGCGCCCGGTGTTCCATGGACCGAACCTGGGGTTGTTGGCGCCCATGTTCAGGTGGCCCCACTGAATTCGGTGAGGCTACCGTCGAGGTCGTGACCACCGAGAATTGATTCGTTCCCACGGTCAACTGGTCATTATAGGCCAACATGTAAACCTGATAGGTCGAATCCGCGTCGACCGCATAAAGCGTCCAGTCGCCTTCGATATCGGTGATGGCAAAGGTGTCCTTGCCTGGATTAAAAATCTCGTCTCCATCCTCATCGAGGTAGACCGTTACCCCGAAAACGCCGACCTCTCCAGTGTCTTGAACCCCGTTCTGGTTGGAATCCACAAAGACGGAACCCGTGATGTAATCCAATAACTGTAAATTAATATTCTGGGTTACCGAAGATCCTGAAATGTATTCGACCTCAAATAGGTTCTCTTCTTCCCCCGTGGTTGAGTAGCCTTTTGTCACCACCACACCCACGGTGTAAGTGCCATCTTCTAATCCATCAAAAGCATATCCGCCCAATTCATCGGTGATCGTACTCGGATCCGTCGATGAATCGTATTGGCCATTACCATTTTCATCCAGGAACACGCGCAATCCTGGCAGCGGGAAACCTACACTGACGAAATACACGGCACCATAAATCGCTGGGCTGATCCGGTAGGGCCCCATGTAATCCGAATACACAATGGACTGATTTTTATTATTCAGCTTGGCATAGAAATAGAATTCATCATCCACATTCCCGGTCAGGTTTTCGATGGTCCAATCCACCGTCAGTTCCACCGAATCGGCTAAGTTCGGGTTAGAATAGGGGATATCTTTTTGGAGGGTCGTCCCGTTATATCCCGAATTGTTATTATCCAAATGAATACTGATGTTCAGATCGTTTTCATAAACGGGATCGGTAAAAGCATTTAAATGAATCGGCAGAGTCGTTCCACTGAACAAGGTAGTCACCCCATCCGCAGTTTCCGAATTCGAAGAGCTGGTTCCCAGGGATGCGATGGAAACGGTTGGATCCGGATAACCATAATAGAAGGCGACGGTCGGTGTATCGATAGTGAGTCCCGCATCGTAAGCCCGATCGTAGGTCAAAGCGATAGTCACTTCCCCCTCGGCTAATGGTAGAAAGCTTATTTGTTCTCCCGTGACCGGGTCCGTTTCCACCAAGCCCTCACAACTGAACGTGATTCCGTTGGTATCCTCCAGGACGCTGATGACATCGGTCAGGAAAGCGCTGAAGGATTGCACCGACTCATCATAGGATAAGTTGTGCAAGCTCAGGATAGAGGCTTCGGTCGTTCCCGAATCAAGGTTCTGCACCATCCCTGACCCAAGCATCGTTACTGCGGGCAGAGGCAAATCCTCCTCGACCCCATCATCAAAGGGATCCCACACCCAATCGAAATCCATCAGAAATGAGGTCGCACCCTCTGGAACATCAACGGTGTACTTCCTGGTGATGGTTTCCTGTGCAGATTCAGCATCTTTAATCTCATTCTTGATGTCCCCGATATCTCCACTGTCCAGATAGCTGATATCACTGCCCTTGAATTTATACTCAATCCCCGCCTCTTCCTTCGTAAAGAGGAGATTGATGGTGACCCACCCCGCCGCAAAGCTGTTCGACGAATCATTCATGTCGATCAACATGGCCGCGTCGATCGATCCCAGGTCATCTCCGCCAATGATCGGTATCCCTTTCGGCACCCGTACCTTGGCCTCTGCGGAAAAGACAATTTCCTCAGAAGCGAATTCCAGGTCTGTTTCGATTTTCACTCCGTAATCCGTTGGGAGCTGAATGTCTCCGGAGATTTCATACAGAGAACGACTCCAGTTCAGATCAATTTCAGCCTCCCCTTTAAAAATAACCGAATTCCAATCCCCATTATCTTCCTGGTAGGCGCCGTAATATATCGTGTCCGAGAGCCTCAACTCATCGCTGTCAATATACACATCCCCTTCGATGTAAGCCAGGGTGACCGTCTCCCCTCCGATCTCAATCTGTCCCCCAAATTCCAACCCGATGCTCCCCGACATGATTAAATCCGATGGCTGGTCCAGGTTATCCAAGGCGACGGACATTTCTGCTATGTCGATTCCGGTATCCAGGATTTCCAACCCCTCAGAAGTCCCCGCTGCTTCAAACTCGATGTAGATATCGGTTATCTTCCCATTATCGATTACCACATCACCAGCCACCTCGATTTCCAGCTCAGGAATGGATACATCCAAATCCACCTCCACTTCGATATCGCCCTTACTATTTCTAGAGTAGGAAACCTTCAGCTCATTTAATTCGGCAAAGCCAAGGTCCAGGCTATCGATCTCGATCGAGAAATTTTCGATGTCCCATTTATTGTCAGTCACGATGATTCCCGGATTATCCGTCGTCCCCAAATCCACGATGGTGTCCCATAGGGAGTCCAACTCAGCCTCACCAGAGACCGTATAGGTATCACTGTCTTTGGTATAGGTTAGCGTCATCGAGTCATCGCCCGGAGAGATGAACTCAAAACCTCCCAGGTCAAAATCCGCCGCCAGGCTGATATTGACTGAGTCTACCACCCCACTTTCGATTTCCAGCCCGGGGCTATCCTCATCCCCTAGAATAGCATCCAAGCTCTCCCCATCGATTTCCACATCGATCTCCCCATACACCTCGTAGAGGGAATCCGAAGCATTATAAACAAAGGTCAGGCCATCATCGCCAGTTTGGATGTCTAAGCCATATAAGCTGATATCTTCGGTGACCGTCGCATCCAGGGACACCAACTGCAACTGCTTCCCTGAGTCTGCCTGGAGGATGAGGCCGGGTTCTGAAGAATCGCCCGCCTCTACTGTAAAAGATTGGTCCTCAAAAGAAACAGACAGCTCCCCAAACACCGAATACTGAACCTCATCCGAGGAATAACTCACCCCCAGAAAGTCCCCGACCGTTTCAATGGTGAGTCCAGATAAGCTGATCGACTCCGAAATCCCCAAGTCATAACTGGTCAGCTCCCCATCGGTTATGACGACGCCTGGATTGTCCGAGGTTCCCATGAACCCGCTGACCTCAATGTCCTCCACACTCAGGCTTAAGGCCCCGTAGATGGAATAGGCGTTGTCCCCTGCATCAAACAGAAAGGTCAGTGGGTTGTCTTCATCGATGGTCAGGGTCACCCCATAAAACTCAAAATCCGCGGTCACCTCGGCGTCCAGGTCGACAATTTCAAAGGTCCCGTTGTCTTCCTCCAAAACCAGCCCTTCTTCAGGGATAGTCAGAGTCAGGGTCTGTCCATCGAACTCAATGGACGAGGATCCTGCCCCATAACACAGGCCGTCATCCCCCAGAGTGAAATTCAGGGTATCGGTCCCAAAAGTAATTCCGCTTAAATTTAAATCACCGGTCGGAACGCCCGCAAGGAGCTGCCCTCCCGATAAAAGGATACCTACGATGGCTGCTCGCAGGGCTGGGAACAAAGGTTTGGTCTGGGTCATCAATGCGGTCTCGATAATCCTTTATTAGAAAACAAAATTAGGCAAACAAGCAATGCTTACCCAGACTACCCCCGAATTTTACCTTTTTTTATCTATCCCGGATTCCCCGTTGGTTACCTTCCTTCCGCCAAAAAAACGATCCTAAAACCCCAACTCGTCCAAAATCCCGTTTAGCGTGTTGCGCACCCCATTCTTTTTCTCCTCGTTCGCCATGATGCCCACAAACTTGGGGATATCTGCATAAATATTCAACATGTCCTCCGCTCCATCTTGAAGGACAATCCGCCAGCCCACCAGGGTCGTCTTCACTTCACAAATCCGTGCGTCTTCACTCCAGCCCCACCGCACCTTGAACTTCGACTTCGGTGCCTGCTCCCGAAGCTTATTCTCGATCACCTGAGCCGCCTCCATATCCAAGGGGCGCTTACTCTGCCGACTGACAAACAATTCAAAAGCCATGAGGCTTTGGGTATGCCAAACCCCATCCCCAACCTCAATCCCAATCCCCTCTCCTACTCTTACACTTACTCTGTCAAAAAAGCCAAAGCCCCCCATCCCACCTCACGAATCCGGCATCCCGCATCCACATTTCACAGATCCGTCACCAAATCCCGCTAGACATTAGACACCAGACACGAGACACTCCGCAGAGCCTCTAGCTCTGCCCTCATGTCCCCCCGCTTAGCCAAAACCGTATACGGGATCACCACCCTCTTTTTTCTCTGCTTTTTCCTCTGGCCAATCCTTCAAGTCCTGGGCGGTGGCTTCCTCGATGCTGATGGTAACTTTACCCTCGCTTATTTCATCGAGGTGTTTCGGAACCCGCTCTACCTCGAGGGCCTGACCAACAGCTTCGGCATGGCGATTTACACCACCCTGCTATCCCTCTTGATCGCCGTCCCGCTCGCCTTTATCGCAGATCGCTACGACTTCCCCGGAAAGGGGATCTTCATCGCGCTGATTCTCCTCCCGATCATGCTGCCTCCCTTCGTGGGGGCCATTGGGATCCGGCAAATCCTCGGCCAGTACGGAGTCCTCAACGCCTTTCTCCAACTCACCGGATTCCTCGGCGAGGGCGAAACCATCGATTGGCTGGGCCAGGGCCGCTTCTGGGGCATCATCATCATGAATGCCCTGAGCCTCTATCCCATTCTCTATTTGAACGCGGTTGCCTCCCTGGCCAACATCGATCCTGCCATGGAGGAAGCGGCCGAAAACCTCGGGTGCCGCGGCTTCAGGAAGTTCTTTAAAATCACCCTGCCGCTCATGCGACCCGGGCTCTTCGCCGGGTGCACCATCGTTTTCATCTGGGCCTTCACCGAGCTGGGTGTCCCCCTCATCTTTGATTACAGCCGGGTCACCTCCGTCCAGATCTTTAATGGCCTCAAGGACATCGGCGGCAATCCGTTCCCCTACGCCCTGACCACCGTCATGCTGCTGTTCAGTGTGATTTTCTACCTCGTGGGCAAGGGCCTTTTTGGCCGGAATACCTTTGCCATGATGGCCAAGGCCAGTCACATGCGCGAGCCGAGAAAACTCGGTGCAGCAGGAAAAACCTTCTGCCTCGGTGTCTTCGGGCTGGTGACCTTCCTCGCCTTACTCCCTCACATCGGCGTCGTCCTCATCTCGTTTGCCGGTGACTGGTATAACTCCATACTTCCGCAAAGCCTGACCTTTGGAAACTACGAACTCGCCCTCGGGCATAGCCTTACGGTTCCTGCCATTCGCAACAGCCTCCTCTATTCCTCTATCGCGGTATGTTTAAATGTCGTTCTGGGAATCGGGGTCGCCTACGTGGTCGTCCGCTCCAAATTACCGGGGCGCAATGCCCTTGATACGATGGCCATGCTCCCCCTGGCTGTCCCCGGGTTGGTCATCGCCTTCGGGTATTATGCCATGAGCCTTCCCGGAAACTTTTTCCAATTCCCCGTCAACTGGTCTGTCATGCCCTTCTCGACATGGAATAATATGATGGACTGGGTGCGCCTGAATTTCTTCAACGTAGCCGAATTTCCCGTCTTTGCCCTCATCATTGCCTATGCCATGCGGAAACTCCCCTTCGTGGTCAGGTCCGCCGTCGCCGGACTCCAGCAAACCAGCGTCGCCTATGAAGAGGCCGCTCAGAACCTGGGATCGCCCCCCTGGAAAGCCGCCCTCAAAATCACCTTGCCGCTCATCACCGCCAACCTCCTGGCCGGCGCTCTCCTCGCCTTTTCCCAATCCATGCTGGAGGTCAGCGACTCCTTGATTCTCGCTCAAAAACAGGCCTACTACCCCATCACCAAAGCCATTTATGACCTCATGGGCTTCCTCGGTGATGGCAAATTTATCGCCTGCGCCCTCGGGGTCTGGGCCATGATCTTCCTGGGTATCACGATCGGCGGCGCCAGCATGATCCTCGGCAAACGCCTCGGCGCCATCTTCCGCGTCTAGGCGCGTGCATGGCCAGAATGCTCCAACACGGCCTGGCCGTATAAAAAACCACCGTAGGGCCACTTGCTTGCAAGTTGGCCAAAACGCCTTTTGGCGATCTTCGCGCCCTTCTGTTAAAAACAAAACAGACTATTGGCGATAAAGCTGTTCCACCTTATCCGCTACATCCCGATACATCAGGTCTACGGAATACAAGGCTTTAAACTCTGCTGCCGCCAGCTCTCGGCTCCCCGCTGCTTCGTACGCTAAACCCAATTCATAAACGATTTCCTTTTTCAAATCGTCCATTTCCTCATATTCGGCTTTGGCCAGCGTCAACTGCTCCCCGGCCATGTCAGCAAATCCCTTCGCTCGATACGCCTTCCCCAGATTCAGTAGGCTCATCACCCGCACCTTTGGATGCCGAACAGCCTGCTGAAACTGGGCAATGGCCTCATTCAATAAGCCGTCTTCAAGAAGCAGAACCCCGAGATCGAACCGGTGGGTCCCTTCATGGGGATATCGTTTCACCAATCGCTCCGCCTCCTCACGCCTGAACTCGCGCAGATCATTCTCCGCCTGCTCCAGGGCCTCCGCTTGCGGAGTGCCTTCCGCAGTTCCCGCAGCTCGTAGACGCCCCACTTCACCCTCATAATGGGACTTCCGATAATCTGACTCCAGCCGTTCCAGGGAAACGTCCACCTGCCCCATCGGCGTTGCCCGGGCTCGCCCAATCCACTCGATGGCCGCCTGCCAGTTGCCCACCTTCTGGTAGAGTCCCGCAATTTCTTTGAGCAGATTCACATCATCAGGCCATGCCTCCAGGGCGGCCTCCGCCCGGGCCAGTAATTGGTCTAACCCGCTCTGGTCCGTCTGAGCCCGGCTGGCTTGTTCCAACTCGCGGACCGTTTGTTCATCCTTCAGCTTCGACCGGAACCCGCCTTCCGATTCCCAGCCGCCGCTCTGGATCGAATGCGTCACCGATGCATGCTTCACCAGTTCCTGACCCGCGCTATCCCTGGGGTTGAGCAGCATGAGCCGTTCACCCACTCCAATCGCGGCGGCATGGCGGCCGAGCTTCAAATAGACCTGCCCCAGGGCTTTCAAATTACTCGCCTGGTCCGGATCAACGGCCCGAATCCCCTCATACGCCAAAGCCGCTGTATTCCAGAGGCCCAAAGCTTCCGCCGCCTCTCCCAACTGACGATGCGCCTGCACATTCCCCAGATCTTTGGCCAGTAGCATCTCTGCCTGGATCATTGCCTGCTCTGGGTCTTTATTCCGCTTCAGACAACCCAAAAACATCGGCGCCCGCGTCACCTTACCCAGCAGACCTTTCGCCCCGCCGGCAGGCCCAGTCCCTTTCGTCTGGGCCTTACGCAGAAGGGCCCGCACCTCGTAACACCCGGGAAACCGCTTCAGGATCTCGGTGCACACGGGCACCGCATAGGCCGGATTCCCGGAGTCGGTTGCTTTTTTTGCATGAGCCACCTGCTGCTGCAACCGCGGGTCCAGTTCAGATAAGGGTATTTCTTCCATCCCAACTCAATCGGGATATCAGATCCACGCCCTCCGCTGTCAATGGTCAACCCACAACCGACAGGTCTTTTGACGCCGCTGTAACAAGCGCTCTCAATCCCCGTTGGGCTTCATCCTCCAAGGCATGCTCCGTCAATAATCTTAATTTGGGTTCTGTCCCGGAGTAGCGTACCAGGACGCGCCCTTTGCTGCCCCATTGTGTTTCGAGCTCTCGGACCGCAGCCGCAAGCGCAAGACACGCTGTCAACGGAGCTTTCTCCTCCACCCGCAGACTCCCGGTTTTCTGGGGAAACAAAGGGATGGCATCCGCCAGTTCTCTCAGGGTTTTCCCCGTTTCCCGAACCACCTGCAAGGTCATCAATCCAGCCACGAGGCCGTCTCCAGTCATGGCATATTGACCGAAAATAAGGTGGCCACTGTTCTCACCCCCAAAACGGCAACCCTCCGCCTTCATCCGCTGGGCGACATTTCGATCACCGATATCCGACCGGTAGACCTCACCTCCATGATCGCGAATAGCCTGATCCAGCCCCCCATTACTCTGAACCGTAGCCACCAACTTACCGGAAGTATTCCATCCGGCCGTCATACTGGCCAACCCATGCAAGCCGAGAAGTTGATCCCCATCGATCACCTTCCCCGTATGATCTACAAAAATGACTCGATCTCCGTCTCCATCGTGCGCCAGGCCAAGCAATGCTGCCTCCGCCCGCACCCACTCCCCCAGCAGCCGAGGATGCTCGCTCCCGCAGTTCACATTGATTTGTGAACCATCCGGATCGTCCCCAAGCTGGACAACATCTGCCCCCAGCCGCCTTAAGACCTCCGGCGTGACCAGACGGGTAGCCCCATTAGCGGTATCCACCACCAGTTTCATTCCGCTTAGATCGAGCTCAGAGAACTGCTTCAGCAGGCCCGCGATATAGCCCTCTACAATCGCCTCATCAGCATCGGAGTCTGAGCTGGCCTCCGCATCGAAATTGGAATCCAGGTTCCCCAAAAGCCCTTCGATCACAACCTCCTCCGCAGGTTCCAGTTTCTCTCCTCTCTCATTGAACAACTTAAACCCATTATCCGTTACCGGGTTGTGGGAGGCCGTTATCATCACCCCAAGCTTCGCTTCACGTGCCTTCACCGTCCAGGCAAGCACAGGGGTGGGCACAATTCCAATGCGTTCGATCCAAAAACCGGGGCCGCTTTCCTGAAGGCCGGCTTCCACCGCTCTCGCCAAATCGGCTCCCGAGGGTCGCGGGTCTCGACCTATATAGATCGTTCCCTCAGGAACGGATCCCGTGGTCGCAAGCCAACGCCCCAGAGCTTGACCAAAGGCATATGCGAAGCCGGGATTAATCACCGGTCCTCCCACGGGTCCCCGGATCCCATCAGTACCAAAATAGCGGGTCATCGCATAAAAAAGGACCGGGCATTTTCCAGCCAGGAAGAAACCGCTCCGCTCTCCACCAGGTCTTTAGCCAGTTCAATCCCGTGAGTCAGGGAATCGGATCGCCGCATCACCCAGAAACCAGCACCTGCGTTCAGGTAAATCGTTTCCTGAAGACCTGCGGGCCCGCGCCCGTCCAGCAAGGCCAGCAGAGTCTGGAAATTTTCCTCAGCATCCCCTCCGCGAATCTGTTCTACATCAGCCAACTGCAAATTCAGGTCTCCCGGTTGATAAGTCACATTGAGATCCTTCAACTCTCCCACCCCTCGAACATAGGAAGGGCCCGCTGTCGTAAATTTATCCACCACGCCTTCTGGAAAAGTCTTTCCATGGACCACCAACCCACGCGCTAGACCCATCTGGTTCAACGTCTCTGCCAGTGGCTCTACCCAATGCTCCGAATAAACCCCCATAACCTGATACTTCGGACGAGCCGGATTGATCAGCGGACCTAGAATATTAAAAACGGTCCGCCGTCCTTCCTTGGCCAACTCCATTCGCACGGGAACAATATGCTTGAACGCCGGGTGGTAGGACCGGGCAAACATGAAAGCAAAATTCAACTCCCGGAGCGCTTGGGTCATCAATTCCACATCCCCGTCCAGCGGAACCCCCACTCGCTCGAGCAAGTCCGCGGTCCCACTCTTCGAGGTCGCTCCCCGATTCCCATGCTTGATTACCTTGATTCCCGCCGCGGCTAAAACAAAGCACGTCGTAGTCGAGATATTGAAAGCCCCACTGTGGTCACCTCCAGTACCGACGTAATCAATACCCTCCTGGGCCATTTCTAAAATGGCATCACCTGGACTGATGGCCCGTGACAGGAAGGCCTTGGCCATCGCGGCAATTTCCTCTGGAGTCTCTCCCTTCTCACTCAGGGCCACCAGAAAGGCTTTCTTCGCCTCACCCGACACCGACTCTTGCGCCAGCGCCGCCGCCGCCGCTTCCACCGCGGCCACGTCCAACGACACCCCCTCCTTCAACTGTTCCGTTAATCCAAGCAGCGTTTCCATATTCCCCTACCCAAGTAAACCTCCCCCCCACTAACAAGCCCAAATCCACAATCCCTTACTCCTGCTCTTACGCTTACACCCCTCCCCACTTCCGGTTTCACCCGCAGGCATTCCCCTCCCCCGGCACTAGACACTAGACACCAGACACTAGACACTAGACACCAGACACAAAACCCCAAACACTCCCCATGTGCTCAAAAAGTCCCTTCTCACCAGTCTCTCCTTGCTCCTCTTCTGCTCCACCCTGGGCGCCCAGCAACCAGAGGCCGATACCCGGAACCCAACGGCCGGAGACCGGCGTCCGGAAACCACCGTCAACCAGGCACCATCCCGCCTCCTCACCCTGACCTATACCGACGCCGTCATCCTCGGCCTGGTGGAAGGAATTACCGAATATCTCCCCATTTCCTCGACGGGCCACCTCATTCTCACCAATGAGCTCCTCGGCCTCAACCAGAACACCCCCCTTACTCCGGATTCCGCTTCCGCTCCATCTTCACCAAACCCCGAACCCTTCACCCTCAAAGAAGCCGCCGACGCCTACGCCATCATCATCCAGGCTGGAGCCATTGCCGCCGTCGTGCTGTTATATTGGAAACGGCTGCTCGGCATGGCCGCTGGCCTCCTCGGAAAGGACCCGGAGGGTCTCCGCCTCGCCCGAAACATCATCATTTCATTCATCCCGGCGGTCATCCTGGGCCTCCTGTTGGATGACCTCATCGAATTCTACCTGTTTGGGCCCGTTCCTGTGATTATTGCGCTGATTGCTGGAGGCATCCTCATGCTGGCTGTCGAGGGCTGGCGGAAAAAGCAATCTATCTCCACGGAGCAGGGTGGCAGCACGAAGGAACTCGATCTCCCGGATTTATCCGTCAAGCAGGCCCTCACCATAGGCTTGCTCCAATGTGTCGCCATGTGGCCCGGAACCAGCCGATCCATGATGACCATCGTCGGCGGCTACGTCGTTGGACTCAAACCGGCCCGCGCCGCAGAATACAGCTTCCTCCTGGGCCTCATAACCCTTTCTGCTGCAGCAGCTTATAAAACACTAAAGAGCGGTGAAATGATGATGCAGGTCCTTGACCCCGGCCCCGTCCTCCTCGGTATCCTCATCGCCTTTATCTCCGCTGCTCTCGCTATCAAGTGGCTGGTCGCCTACCTCACCAGACATGGCCTCGCCCTCTTCGCCATCTACCGCTTCTTCCTCGCCGCCCTCGCCGCCCTCTTCCTCCTCTAACCCCCGCCAGAATCCCAGTCGAAATCGCCATCAACGGAACGATGCAGAGGTGGCGCATCAGATCCTCCCCGGGAAACCCGCTTCGCCTCAGCGACTCTGTGAGAAAAGCCCGCGTTCCTCGCCACCTCCCACCGACAAAAAACTCCTGATCTTCCTTGACGCTGGGGGAGGCATTCCATACTACCTACTCCTTTTAACAATTTCCGATTCGCCACGCCGATACCAATTTCTAGTTTAACCAAGCAATCCCATGGGACAGCCAAAACGTAAACATTCCAAAATGCGCAGCCGTAAACGCCGCGGCGCAAACCGCTTTCAAGCTCCTCAGGTAGCCAAAGACCCCACCGACGGTTCCACCTTCCTGCCCCACCGCATCAACCCGGCTAATGGGATGTATCGGGGGCGTCAGGTCCTTGACGTCGAACTCTAAATTGAGTCCCGCTCCTCCTTGGTCCCCGGCAACCTGGGAATAGCCTTCCCGCCGACCTATGGATAACGATTTGTTTTTGGGCACCATCGCACTCGATGCCATGGGGAGCGATTTGGGCCCGGCGGAAGTCGTAGAAGGCCTCAAAATATCTTTCGAGGAGAATCAGGACACCGAGCCTATCATCCTCGTCGGACCGGAACACGTCCTCAGAGCCGAGCTCAAACGCGTCGGACTGGATCAAGATCCTCGTATTCAGATTCAGCACGCGAGCCAGGTCATTAACATGGACGAAAAACCCATCGCCGCCCTTAAGCGGGGAAAGGACTCCTCCATGGTCCGGGCCATCGAGCTGGTCAAAGAAGGTAAAGCCAAGGCCGTCATCAGTTGCGGCAATACCGGAAGCCTCATGGCCGGCGGCACCATCAAGCTGCGCCCCCTCGAAGGCATTGAGCGGCCCGCCCTTGCCTGTGTCATGCCCCATCGCTCCGGACACTTCGTCCTCTGCGATGTCGGGGCCAATCCGGAATCCAAGCCCCAACACCTGGTCCACAACGCGATTCTGGCCTCCCATTACGCCCAGGTCATCCTCAACATTCGCTCGCCGCGTATCGGCCTCCTCACCATTGGAACCGAGGAGGGCAAGGGCAACGAACGTATCCATGACACCCACGATCACCTCAAGAAACTAAAGGACCTGGGCATGATCAATTATCAGGGACCCATCGAAGGCTTCCAGATTTTTGAAAATCACGTCGATGTCGTGATCTGCGATGGATTCGTTGGCAATATCGTCCTCAAATCCATCGAGGGCTTATTCCGCTTTCTCAAGGATACAGTCACCACTGAGTTGAAAAAAGACCTCATTCGCCAGGCCGGCGCCCTGCTCTCCATGGGGGCCTTCCGGGACATGAAGGCAAAACTCAATCCCGAGCGCTATAGTGGAGCCCGGCTCCTCGGCCTGCGCGGCCACGTTTTTAAAGCTCACGGCTCCACGAATCGCCATGGAGTGGCCGGCGCCATAAGAAATGCCCTTGACGTCGCCCATCATGATATGACCGATATTATCCGCGACGAAATTGAAAAGGCCAACCAGGTGATGAAGCCGTCAGACTACTCCGATTCCCCCAAGGAATCTGCGAGCTGAAGGCCTCCTCCCCACCGGCGCCCAACGGCGCCCTGAGTATAGTATGCTATTAATATGACTGCTGGTAATAATCCCTCCGTTTACATCAAAGGCGTAGGATCGTATGTCCCCGAAAAAATCCTGACCAACCAAGACCTCTCCAAGGTGGTAGACACCTCCGACGAATGGATTGTTACCCGCACCGGTATTAAAGAACGCCGGGTCTGCGAAAATGGGCAGGAGTGCAGCGATATCGCCGTCGCCGCCGGGCGCAAGGCCATCGAAAGCGCAGGCCTCCACCCGTCCGATATCGACGCCATCATTGTCGGGACCATTACCCCGGATATGATCTTTCCCTCCACGGCCTGTATGGTGCAGAAAAAACTCGGCCTCGAGAATATTCCCTGCACGGATGTCCAGGCAGCCTGCACCGGCTTTCTCTACGTCCTCGACATGGCCCGTGGCATGCTCCTGACGAACCACCGGTATAACAATATTTTGATCATCGGCGCGGAAAAGCTCTCCTCGATCATCGACTGGAGCGACCGCTCCACCTGCGTCCTCTTTGGCGATGGAGCCGGGGCCGCCGTCATCGCCCGCACCCCGGCCGGAGCCACCTACGGTGTCAACGATATCTACCTCGGGGCGGATGGTTCCAATCCGGAATTGCTCAACATTCCCGCCGGCGGCTCCAGCCTGACGGCATCCGAGGCCACCCTCGCTCAGGGGCAGCACTTCCTCAAAATGAACGGTAAAGAGGTCTTCAAATTCGCTTCCCGGGTCATCGTTCAGGCCAGCGAAGAAATTTTAAATGCGAACAATTTGTCCATGGATGATGTCGACATCATCATCCCCCACCAGGCCAACATCCGTATCATCGAAAACGCCAGCAAGGCCATGAAGGTCCCCATGGACAAATTCTTCATCAATTTAGACCGCTACGGAAACACCTCCGCCGCCTCCGTCCCCGTTGCCATGGACGAAGCGGTCAGCAGCGGGCTCATCCAGGCAGGCCACCATGTCCTCCTCGTAGCCTTCGGCGCTGGCTTGACCTGGGGCTCCGCCCTGGTGAAATGGCATTAAGCAAAGTCCCATGTTGTCTCCCCGAATCCTCATCCTGTTCCTCGTCAGCCTGGTAGCCACCAGTCTGGTTGCCTCCGCCGCCTGGTATAACCCCTTTTCCTGGCGTAAGTCCAAGGAGGAAATCCTCGAAGAACAACTCCGCGCCCCCACGCCGGAAGAAGAAGCCATGGCCAAGTTCAAATTTGAGGAGGCCATGGAGCATTACAACAACGGCAAGCGCAGCAAGGCCCACAACCAGTTCGAAAAACTCGCCAAGGACTATCGGCGCACCCTCATCGCCCCCGAGGCCCTCCTCATGAAAGGGCAGATCGAATTTGAGTGGAACCGCTTCAAAGATGCCTTTGAAACCGGTATCTCGGTCGTTCGCCGCTATCCCGACTTTGAAGGCTTTGATCGGGTCCTCGCCATGCAATTCAATGTCGCCACCGCCCTCATGGAAGGCCGCCGCGGCCGTATGTTTGGCTTTATCCCGAAAATGAAGACCCCGGGCAAGTCCCGCGGGTATTTTGAGACGATCATCATCCAGGCGCCTTACAGCGCCTATGCACCCATGTGTCTCATGAACGTGGCCATGGTCTCTCAGAACGTCAATGAGCAGGACTACGCCATCGACGCCTTGGACCGCCTCATCAACTTCTACCCCAACACCATGTTTGGTCCCGAGGCCTACTTCATGATGGGGGAAATCTTTTCTACCCTGGTCGACGGGCCTTTCTACGATCAGAGCGCCACCAACAAATCCATCAGTTTTTACGAAGACTTCCTCATCCTCTTCCCTGACAATCCCTTCGCCGGACAGGCGGAAGACGGCCTCGCCCAGATGCGCGAAGTCAATGCGCAAAGCAAATACCTCCTGGGTGAGTGGTTCTACAAATATCGAAACAACACCACCGCCGCCCTCGTCTTTTTCAACGAAACCATCACCGTCGCCCCCAACTCCGAATCCGCCCAGGCGGCTCGCGACCGCATCGAACGCATTCGCACCGGGGGCCGCCCTCCACGCTACGGCCTCGGCATCACCCAATTCTGGAAATATATCCGCGGTCAACGTGAGGACGTCACCCGCTCTGCTGAATCCATTGCCCGCGAACAGGAAGAATTGCAACGCGCCCAGGAACTCGAGTCCGAAGTCCTGCCCGCCGCCCCTCGCCCACAGGGCTAAGCATCGTCTTCGAGATGCTTGGGCATAATGTGAACTGGGGCTGAACTAAATTGGAAAACCCAATCACACTTCACACTCACAAATCACAGTCTTCCGTGAAAAAATTTCCGACTTCTGATTTCTGCCTTCTAATTTCCGCTGGCGCGCTCCTGTTGCTCTTGGCGACGGGCTGCGCCAGCTACCGGATGGGCTCTGGTAACGAACCGGTCGTCGACTCACTCTACATCGCGCCGGTCGTCAACGATTCGGAAGCGCCCCAGGCCGTGGTCCCCTTCACCATGGCCTTAAAAGAGGGCTTCATCGAAGACGGGCAAATTGAAATCGTCCTCAGCGAATCCGAGGCGGATGGAATCCTCGAAGTCACCCTCTACGATTATGATCGCTTCGTCGGGGCTACGCAGGAATTCGACACCCGCCTCGGGGAAACCTTCCAGACTGTCCTCCGAGGCAAAGCCACTCTCCGCGAGCGGAACGGAACTATCATCTTCAAAGACCGCCGTTTCACAGTCGATGCTTCCATCATCGCTGGAGAAGACCTCGTCCAGGCCGAATACCAGAATATGCCCGCCATCACGCGCGACCTCGCCGAAAAAATCCGCGACGCTGTCCTGGGATCCTGGTAACCCGGGAAAAGGGAGTTTTTCAGTTGGAGAAAGATAAAGGAAAGGGCGGCCAACCAGGAAACCCTTCTTCCGTGATAAAAACCGCGGCAGAGTCCCGCAAACGCGGGACGACGTCAGACTCCGCCAAATCCTTTAAACTTCAATTCGCATCCATTCGTGATTTAAATCCTCCGCATCAGCGCGTATTAGTGTCGATCAGTGGCTAACCAGAACTCCATCCTCGTCGCCCCCTCCATCCTCGGAGGAAATCACGCCAACTTGGCATCCAGCCTCCGGACCGTGGCCCAGGCCGGGGCCACCTGGCTCCATCTGGACATCATGGACGGGCACTTTGTCCCTAACCTCACCTTCGGCCCGGGCACGGTCAACGCCCTCCGGCAGGCCGGGACCAAGGCCGGGCTCTTTTTCGACACCCACCTTATGCTCGATAACCCGGATCAATATGTGGACGCCTTTGCAGCCGCTGGAGCAGACCTCATCTCCATCCACATCGAGCCCGCCGATCAATACCCCGTCGTCGACACCCTCAAACGCATCCGCGACCTGGGCAAACAAAACGGTATCGTCTTCAATCCCAAAACCCCAACTGAGGCCATCCGTCCCTTTTTAGCTGAAGTCGACCTCGTCCTCGCCATGACCGTACAGCCCGGCTTTGGGGGTCAGACCTTCGATGAGTCTGTCCTCTCCAAAATTGAGCAGCTCGCCAACTGGCGCGAAGCGGGAGCGGGCAACTTTCGCATCCAGGTCGACGGCGGCGTCGATCGAACCACCGCCCCCCGCTGCGTCAACGCCGGAGCCGACACCCTCGTCGCCGGCACCGCCTTTTTTAAAGACCCTCACCCCACCGACTTCATCTCCACCCTCCAAAACCTGAAATAGAAAAAGACACCAGACATTAGACCTCAGACACTCCCCCGCCCAACTCCCAGCTCACCCCTCACAATAAACAATTTCGTGTCCTTTCGTATATTTCGTAGTTATAAACTAAACCCATGAAACACCTCCTCCCCCTATTCTGCTTTTCTTTAGTGACCTTAAGTGGTTCTCTTCATTCAGCTATGCTCCCTAATACCAAAATGGCCCAGGTCGGCATCATCGTGCCCGACATCGAAAAAGCAAAACAGGCCTACGCCCAGCTCTTCGGCGTGGACGTTCCCGATACCATCCAGGCCGCCAACCCGGAAGACAATCCCACCACCTATCGGGGCGAGTTGACCGAGGGATCCTGCTACCTCGCCTTTTTTAACTTGGAAAACATCCAGCTCGAGCTCATCCAGCCCATTGGTGAAAACAGCACCTGGGCCGAATTTCTTGAAAAAACCGGCGGTAAAGGCGGCATCCACCACATCGCCTTTTGGGTCAAAGGGATGGATGGACACGTCAAAAAACTCAAGATGATGGGCATGACGGAAGCCCAGCATGGTGGCTGGGACGGTGGCCAGTACAGCTATGTCGAAGGCGCCGATGGCATGGGAGTCATCTTAGAACTCCTCGAAAACTTCAACGATTAAGAGCCTGCGAGCCAGAATGCAGGGTCACTTGCTCCCTGACTCGGCAGAGCCGAAGGCGACGACGGCCGCAAGTCGGCCAGCCTCAGATCACCCCTCCGGCCCCAGGCCCGGCTTTCCCTCCATCGCCTCGGTAAGCTCAACGATCTCCGCCTCTAAGGTCTGGCGATCCGCCTCCAGCCTCGCGATTTGATTCAGCAAACCTAAAGTATTCGCCTCGCAATCCGTGAGTGCACCTGTCGTCGACTGAACCTGGTCCTCCGCCGAGGTTAGCGCCGCTTGCATCGATGCCCGCTCGACCCGCAACCGCTCCAGCTCCTCAGATTGCGCATCCATCAACTCCTGTAGTAAATTCAAGTGCCCGGACATTACCTGTAAATCCATCCGCAGATTCCGGTTTATATGATACACCTCGTATGCGAAATACCCGGCAAACACCGCAAGCGCCACACATACCCCGACAAGAATCTTCGTAGCCATAATTGAAAGTCTGCCTCCCCAATCCAAAAAATCCAAATCCAAATCCGTCCCCCTGTCATTGCGCCGTGTCAGCCAAAGCCCCCCCTCGTCATTGCGAGGAGCGTAGCGACGCGGCAATCCTATCATTTTCCTTGCGCCGTGTCAGCCAAAGCCCACGCGACGGCTGAAGGAGCGTAACGACACGGCAATCTCCTCGGAAACTTTCCCATATCCTGAGGGATATCCCCCAAGTTCCCCTCAAAAACCTGTAAAACAACCACTTACACACAATTCCCGCTTCAACCCTGAGGCCTCTCCCCTATAGTGATCCGGATCATGAACCCCTCCGTTCTCCTCAGCTACTGGATCCCTGGCTTCCTGCTCATCAGCGGACTCATCGCCCTGGGAGGCCTCCTCCTCGCCATCGCCCTAAGCAAACAGGCAAATCCCGATCAGGTCCCGGCCATGCAGCCGCATCTGCGGCCTCCCGGCGAATCCATCCGTCATGAAATCAGACGCCTGGAGGACCAACGTATGGGACACATCCTTTCCGTCCTCTTCACCCCGGTGGTCTTCGGTGGACTCGTTATCGCAGTGGGACAATTCCTCCAACCGGACACCCTTCCGGACCTCGCCTGGATCGGGGGCCTCGGACTCCTCGTCGTGATCATCGCCACCTTCCTCCCCCTCCGCCGCTTCGGGAAGTGGGCCCAAGCTTACGGACAGGCCCAACTCGACTTCTACGGTGAACGCTATGTCTCCCAATTCCTCTTTCCCTTAGTCGGTGCCGGCTACTGCCTCTTTCACGATGTCGAACTGGGCTCCAACGGCAAGCGCTCCCACGTCGACCACATCCTCGTCGGCCCGGCCGGCGTCTTTGTCATCGAGACCAGGACCCGGCGTAAGCGAGGCCGGCAAGCCAAAGCATTGGAGGCCGACGTCACCTACGACGGCAAAGGCATCCACTTCCCCTGGGGAGAGGACCGCGAAGGCATCGACCAGGCCTGGGCCAACGCCCGCAAAGTAAAAAGCCTCCTCGAGGACACCGCAAACATCGCCGGGTTTCCCCTCTACCCCATCCTCGCCCTCCCCGGCTGGTCCGTCGACGCCACCCGCGAATTCAAAAAGCCCGCCGTCATAAGCCCCCAACAAATCCGGGACTACGTCCTCGCCCAACCCCGCGAACGCCTCATGAACACGGAGACCATCCGCAAACTCGCGCTTCAAGTTGAAAAACGGAACACAGTAAGCCCGTAGGGTCCACGCTCGTCGCGTGGCTCCTCCCCCCTTGTAGGAGCGACCTCTAGACACGCCGTAGCAAACGAAGGCGGTTGCGTCGCGATCCCTTCCATATCAAACGAAGGCAATCACATCGCGAAATAAGCCTGAATTGAAAATAGCCATACAGAGCCAAGCGACACCTCACTGCGGTGCAGTCCAAACAACACACAAAACACAATAGGGAGGGCAGTGACCCTCGCCCCGGCGGAGCTTCCTGCAAATACGGGTCCGGGTCCGTCGTGGCTCTCTCGAAACTAAACTACAATTTACTACCTGGAATGGATCACCCCTTAATTTTATTCCGTTCTTCAATCACGAAAGCCAGTTGACCGATGACCGGGGTATCCATGGCAGGGTGATTGGGCTGCCGTGAAATATAGCGTTGTATGGATTTAGGAGACACCACAGCGGGGTTCTTAAAATCCTCCTTTTGCGAAATCATCCAACCCGGTAAAGTAAGAACGGAGTACACAGGAATCGATTTGAGCTGAGTGGCCCCTTCTAAAAGTCGCTTCAGGCTTTTTGCATTCGCCTGAGCCTGATTGATGCCGTAAGAATCCGTCCCCCAGGGAAAATCGAAATACTTCCCATTGTACTTCACCTCATGCTCCTTGTACCCAGGCCGCCCTTTACGTTTCCTTCTGGTCTTGGTCTCCACAACGAAGACTCCAGCAGGCCCCACGAGGATATGGTCAATGTTCACTGGCTTACCTTGTGCCTGAATTTCAAAGTCGTGGTAAACATAGTAGCCCTCCCGCATCAATGGATACAGAAATTGCGCGACATACCGCTCCCCATAGAAGCCTAAGTTATAGTCCATGGATCTTTTGAACCGTCGAAGGATCAAGACCCACACCAACCCCAATAATGCAAGGGTAACCAAGGCTGCAGCACCAAAGCCTAAGGATAACTCAACATAAGAGCTTGGCCGGTGAATCCAAAAGGAGAATTGCCAGGTGGATAAGCCGACAATGATCGGGACCAAGGGGGCTACTATGATGAAGATCTCATCAAATCTGTCCGAAGATTCCATCTTCAGTCACAGAGATTCTCCTGGAGGACGCAAATACGGCTCAAGACTGGGCCGCCGAACTCGATTCCTTTTCTGGGTCCAGCCGTACAGCCCCAAGACAAGGCAGATGAAAACAAGAGAATACAGACACAGACCAACAATCCACCAAACGCTCATTTCTCCAAAGTATCAGACCCCCATCGCTCCCAAACAAGCATGAAATACCCACTCCGCTTTCATCCTTGCTCCCTCATTATCATACAGATAAAGAATTCTCTGAATTCCGTATCAGGAGGATGCATCAATTCTTAATACAGTTAGGGATTTCTGAGATATTGGAAGGAAGAGCCATGCCTACCACTAGTCTAGATTACCCATTGAGACATCAGGTTAAGTCCTGCTTGATCCGGATTGTATTATTCTCGATTGATATCCAAATCAGTCCGATTTTAGGAAAAGACTTTGGATGAATACATCAAAACTCAAATATAACCAACAATCGGAACAAGAACCGACTGCTGTCAGTGAAGAAACCATCGAAAATAATTTCATCCAAAAACTGGTTAGCCTGAAATACACCTATCGTCCCGACATCCGGGACCGTAAGGCACTCGAGACCAATTTCCGCCAAAAGTTTCAAACCCTAAACGCGGTTAACCTCTCCGACAGTGAGTTCACCCGTCTGCTCGAGCAAATCGTCGTACCCGACGTCTTCAAATCCGCTCAAACGCTCCGCCAGATCAACGCCTTCGAGCGTGACGATGGCACTCCCCTCAACTACACCTTGGTCAATCTCAAGCACTGGTGCAAAAACACTTTTGAGGTAATCAACCAACTGCGTATCAATACCCGCAGCAGCTTCCATCGCTACGACGTCATCCTCCTGATCAACGGCATCCCCTGCGTGCAGATCGAGCTCAAGACCCTCGACATCAGCCCACGCCGCGCCATGCAGCAGATCGTCGAATATAAGCAGGACCCCGGCAACGGCTATACCAACACGCTGCTCGCCTTCATGCAGTTGTTCATCGTCAGCAACCAGACACGCACCTACTACTTCGCAAACAACAACGACCGCCACTTCGCCTTCGACGCCAAGGAGCTCTTCCTTCCCGTCTACGAATACGCTGACCGCGACAACAAGAAGATCGCCCACCTCGACCGCTTCGCCGAGCAATTCCTCCCCAAGTGCACCCTCGGCTACATGATCAGCCGTTACATGGTGCTCGTCGCCAGCGAGCAAAAGCTACTCATGATGCGCCCCTACCAGATCTACGCGGTCAAAGACATCGTCGATTGCATCCACCAACACGCTGGCAACGGCTACATCTGGCACACCACCGGTTCCGGCAAGACCCTCACCTCCTTCAAAGCCTCCACCCTCCTCAAGGACAACCCCGATATCGACAAGTGCCTCTTTGTCGTCGACCGCAAGGACCTCGACCGCCACACCCGCGAAGAGTTCAACAAATTTCAGGAAAACTGCGTCGAGGAGAACACCAACACCCACGCCCTCGTCCACCGACTCCTGTCCGACGACTACGCCGACAAGGTCATCGTCACCACCATTCAGAAACTCGGCCTCGCCCTCGACGAGACCAGTAAGCGCAACCTACAAAAGAAGAAGCAGAACCGGGAAACCTACAAGGAGCGTCTCGCCCCCCTACGCGACAAGCGAATCGCCATCATCTTCGATGAGTGCCACCGCTCACAGTTCGGCGAGAACCACAAGGCGATCAAAGACTTCTTCCCCAACTCGCAGCTCTTCGGCTTTACCGGCACCCCCATCTTTGAAGACAACGCCACCGTCAAACAAATTGACGGCACCGAAGCCAGCTACAAGACAACCGAAGACATCTTTCAGCAGGAGCTTCACAAATACACCATCACCCACGCCATTGAAGATAAGAACGTCCTCAAGTTTCACGTCGATTACTTCAAGCCGGAGGTCGAAGAGGGAAAACCCGCACCCAGGCCCGGCGAGCCCATCGCCAAGCGCGCCGTGATCGAGGCCATCCTTGAGCGCCACGACCAGACAACCGCTGGGCGCAAGTTCAATGCCTTCCTCGCCACCGCATCGATCAACGACGCCATCGCCTACCACCAGCTCTTCGCCGAAGTGCAACGCGAGAAGCTGGAAGCCGACCCCGACTACCAGCCCCTCCATATAGCCTGCGTCTTCTCCCCACCCGCCGACGGCAATGCCGACGTCCGACAGCTGCAGGAAGACCTTCCCCAGGAACAAGCTGACAACGCCGTCGAGCCCAACAAAAAGAAACAGGCCCTCAAAACCATCCTCCGCGACTACAACGAGCGCTACGGCACCAACCACAGCCTTAGCGAGTTCGACACCTACTACCAGGACGTCCAGGACCGGATCAAAGCCCAGAAATTCCCGCTCGCCGACCTGCGTAAGGCGCACCCAAAAGCGAAGGCCCACAAGATCGATATCACCATCGTTGTTGACATGCTGCTTACCGGCTTCGACTCCAAGTATCTCAATACCCTCTACGTCGATAAGAAGCTAAAATACCACGGACTCATCCAAGCCTTCTCCCGCACCAACCGGGTTCTGAATGGAACCAAGCCCCACGGCCACATTCTCGACTTCCGCCAGCAGCAAAGCGCCGTCGACGAAGCCATCAAACTCTTCTCCGGCGAAAACGAAGAAACCGCCAAGGAAATATGGCTGGTCGATCCCGCCAACGATGTGATCGATCAACTCGCCGATGCCATGCAGCAGCTCAAAAGCTTCATGTCCGCTCAAGACCTCGACTGCGCCCCCGAAGAAGTCGCTAATCTCCGGGGCGACATCGCCCGCGTCGGCTTCTGCAAACATTTCAAGGAAGTGCAGCGCCTCAAGACCCAGCTCGACCAATACACCAGCCTCGAGCCCGAGCAAAAATCCGCCATCGAAGACCTGCTCCCCCACAACACCCACCGTGCCTTCAAAGGCGCCTACATCGACACCGCCCGCCAGCTCAAGCAACAGCGCGAGACTGCGTTACACATGGATGTGCCGCCCGAGGTCGGTCAGCTCGATCTCGAACTCGTCCTCTTCGCCTCCGCCGTCATCGATTACGACTACATCATGACCCTCCTGGCCAAGAGCGACCACAAGACACCTGGCAAGCAAGCCATGACCCGCGAGCAGCTCATCACCTTCATCGGTGCCGATGCCAACTTCGCCGAAGACCGCGACCTCCTCACCGCCTACATCAACCAGCTCGACCTCGGCCAAGGCCGCACCAAGGAACAACTCATCGAAGGCTTTGAAGCCTTCAAATCCAAGTCCGCTCAACAAGAGATCGACCGGCTAGCGAAAGCGCACGGCCTTGCGCCCGAAACACTCAGTGCCTTCGTCGCAGAAATCCTCCACCGTCACGTCTTCGACGGCGAACGCCTCACCGACCTGATGGCACCTCTCGAACTCGGCTGGAAAGCCCGCAGTCAAGCCGAACGCGCATTGATGCACGAGCTAGTACCACTCCTAAAACAGCGCACTCAAGGTCAGGAGATCTCTGGACTATCCGCATACGATAGATAATTTCGATGACACAAAATATTCTCATTCCTGAAATCCGTTTTCCAGAGTTTGCCAAAGATGGCGAGTGGAACGAATGGACTTTAGCTGACAAGGCATCGATAACTAAAGGCAAAGGAATTTCAAAAGCTGAAATTGTACCCGACGGCAAGCTAGAGTGCATACGCTACGGAGAACTCTACACAGATTATTCTGAAATAATAAGGAGAGTAAACTCCCGGACAAATACACCTGCTACGGAGCTAGTCCTAAGCAAGAAAGGTGATGTAATTATTCCCGCCTCTGGAGAAACGAAAATTGATATTGCGACTGCTTCATGCGTCACCTCAGCAGGTGTCGCCCTAGGTGGGGACTTGAATATCATAAGGTGCGATGTAGATGGCTCATTCCTAAGTTACTACCTCAATGGTCCCAAGAAAATAGACATCGCTGGGCGCGCCCAAGGTGTCTCGGTAATGCACTTATACCCGAATCAACTTGGGAAGCTCCAGCTAGCTACTCCAAGTAAAGCCGAACAACAAAAAATCGCCGACTGCCTCGGCTCCTTGGATAATCTAATTGCCACGCACAACCGCAAGCTCGCCGCTCTCCAAGACCACAAAAAAGGCCTCCTCCAGCAACTCTTCCCCGCTGAAGGCGAAACAACCCCCAAGCTCCGCTTCCCGGAGTTTAAGAATACGGGTGAATGGAAGGAAGTTCAGCTTGGTAGAAAAATTGATATCAAGGGACGAATTGGCTACAGGGGTTATACTGTTAATGACATAGTTAATAAGGGTGAAGGTGCGATTTCATTGAGTCCTTCCAATATAAGCGATTCAGGAGCATTATCCTTCGATAAGTCTACATTCATAACGTGGGATAAATATAGGGAATCACCTGAAATCATTCTCGAACCAGGACAGACCTTACTTGTCAAAACGGGGTCTACTTTTGGCAAAACAGCTTTCATCAAAAGTCTGCCCCAAGAGGCTACAATCAACCCGCAGATTGTCATACTGAAACCTAAGGACATAGATCCATATTTCCTTTATCTCCTAATGGCTGGAAATATCATTCAGGCAAAAATTAATGCGGCTGTTGTTGGAGGCGCGATCCCCACACTATCCCAAGAAGTAGTATCTAAATTTAAGATACGCATACCTCCCACTACCGAGCAGAAGCGCATCGCAGAGTGCTTAAGCGAGATTGATATGCTCGTTTCATCACAGGCTGAAAAGATTTCCGGGCTAAAAGAGCACAAGAAAGGCCTGATGCAGCAGCTCTTCCCGAACCCTGACTTAAAGAAGCCATGAGTGAGACCTTTCCAACGCTCGACGCGGTTGCAACCGATCTTCGCAAAACACTTGAAGCAAAGAAATGTGTCTTACTCTACGCGCACAACGGCACCGGAAAGACACGCCTCTCAACCGCCTTCAAAGACCTAGGCAAAAGACTTGTGCCAAGCCCGCTGACAACCATTGCAGGTGAGCCTTTGGAAACTCTGGAAGGCGAGCAGATCGAGGTGGATGTTATGCAAGGAGACACCCTCTACTTCAACGCATACACCGAAGACCTGTTTACTTGGGAGAACGATCTAGAGAATGACAGTGAGCGTTATCTAAAACTCAATACCGATTCATCCTTCTTCAGAGGCCTTGAGTCGATGGAGATGGATAATCGTGTTCGACCCATCCTAAACCCATTCGCAGACTACGATTTCAAGATCGATACCAACAAGTGGGTCGTCCGCTTCTCACGTGGATTCTATGATGGAGAAAATCGCTGGACCGAAGAAAACATCAAGATTTCACGCGGCGAAGAACGCATCTTCACCTGGTGTTTCTTCCTCGCGATTGCCAATCTCGCTCTGGATGAAAGCGAAGCCTACGACTGGGTGAAGTATATCTACATCGATGATCCCATCACCTCACTGGACGAGCAAAACGCAATCACCGTCGCCAGCAATCTAGCCAAGATGCTGAAGACGTATGAAGGCGAATGTCGCTTCATCGTTTCCACTCACCACAACCTTTTCTTCAATGTGCTCTTCAACGAACTCGGCCGAGCAGAGAAAGTCTGCCTGAGCCACAATCGTGAAGACCAGAGTTACCGACTTGAAAAGACCGGAGAGAACGCCGTCTTCGGGCACATCCATGAGCTCGTTGAGCTCAAGCGACTCGCAGACGAGGGCCAACTCCAAGGCCACCACTTCAATCGCCTACGCTCTGTGCTAGAGCGAACAGCTGTCTTTCACGGCTATACCAATTTTTCCGTCTGCCTCCGCCCTCGCGAGGACGATCATCCAGAGACAACAATGGCGAGAATCATCAACATCCTCAGCCACGGCAGCTACGATCTATACGCCCCTCGCCCACTGCAGCCCGACAACCAGAATCACTTCAAACGCGTTCTAGAAGACGTCCTGAGCTATTACCCATTCAACCCACAACTCTTCACCGCAGCTGATGCCTGATGCTCGTACTCTACACAACCGAAGACGGCAAAAGTCAGATCCAACTGCATGCCGGAAGCAGTTATCAAGGATTACTTGACAACTGTCCTCTTGGCAAACGCTCAACTACCGAGGAATCCTCGGTAGTTCGACTTTTAATAACTTCTCGCTCAATTTCACCACATGCCACCTGTTAAATACCATCACGGAAAATTCCCGCCTCCCAGTAGCGAAATCGATTGGGAGCAGTTAGTGCCCTTGATCGGCCCCGCCACCATGGCACTGGGCGAGTTTAAGGGGCTACTGGATGCGATTCCGAACCCCATGGTTTTGCTTTCGCCACTGTCCGCCCAAGAAGCGGTGCTTTCCAGCAAGATCGAAGGAACGCAGGCGACATTGGGTGAAGTGCTCGAATATGAGGCCGGTGGCGACGCACCGCAGTCCGCCGAACGACTGCACGACATTCAAGAAGTGCTGAACTATCGGCAGGCCATCAATCAGGCCACCCAGCGCATGAGTGAACTCCCGCTTTGCGGACGCCTGCTCAAAGAAGCGCATGCGATCTTGATGTCCAGTGTCCGCGGAAAAGATAAAGATGCCGGCAACTACAAGAAGACGCCCAATGCCATCGGTGCTCCCGGCTGCACGCTAGAAACTGCTAAATTCATCCCCATCGAACCAGAAGCCCTCGACGAGGGCATGACCCGTTGGGAAAACTACATGCACAGCGAACAGCCCAACATTTTGGTGCAGCTCGGTATCGTGCACGCTGAGTTTGAATCGCTCCACCCCTTCCTTGATGGAAATGGCCGCCTAGGGCGCATGATTCTGCCGCTCTTTCTCTACGAGCGGAAAATGCTCAGCTACCCCGCGTTTTACCTGAGCGAATATCTGGAAGCCCATAAAGACGAATACACCGAGCGCCTACTTGCTGTCTCCCGTGATAACGATTGGACCGGCTGGTCGGTATTCTTCCTCAATGCACTCGAAACCCAGGCTCGGGAGAACACCCGCAAAGCCCGGGCTATCATGCAGCTCTATGAGCAGCGTAAAGCCTGGATTCAGGAGAAAGCGCACTCTCAATATGGTGTCGCGATCATGGACTTCCTCTTTAGCCAGCCGATCTTCAAGGCAACCGACCTGGGAGCGCCTCAAGGTGTGCCAGCGCCAACGAGAAAACGCATCATTCGCGAAATCCGCGAGGACCTTCTCTTTGAATTACGACCTGCATCCGGCTCCAGACCAGCCATTTACGCCTATCAGGAGCTCTTAAACATCGCGGAGGGAAAGGACATATTTAGCGGATCATGAAATAACTACTAATTTATTTGTGGATCATATTTTTCATTTCGTGATCCACAAAAGGATTTGTCGCTCATAGATGATCCACAACATACCGTCTCTTTTGGCTTCAAATTATTCACTTCTTTAGATGACTCAACAAGACCAAGCCCAACTCGGCAAAACGCTCTGGAATATCGCAGATCAACTGCGCGGCGCGATGAGCGCGGACGACTTCCGCGACTACATGCTCTCCTTCCTCTTCCTGCGCTATCTCTCCGACAATTACGTCGAAGCGGCGCGAAAGGAACTGGGCCGTGATTATCCGGAAGCTCAAGAAGACGATGCACGCATTCCACTTCAAATCTGGTATGATGCCAATACCGAAGACGTCACGGAGTTTGAAAACCAGATGCGCCTCAAGGTGCACTATGTGATCAAGCCTGACTACCTCTGGAGTAATATTGCCGAGCTGGCACGGACACAGAGTGATGAGCTCTTAAGCACCCTACAAAAAGGCTTCAAATACATCGAGAACGAGTCCTTCCGCAGCACCTTTGGTGGTCTCTTCTCCGAAATTAATCTCAGCTCCGAGAAGCTCGGTAAGGACTACACGCCCCGCAACAAGAAGCTGATCAAGATTATTTCGGAAATCGCCAAGGGACTGGATGCCTTCTCGGCCGATAAAGACACCCTGGGTGACGCTTACGAATACCTCATCGGGCAGTTTGCCGCCGGCTCGGGCAAGAAAGCGGGCGAGTTCTACACCCCGCAGCAAATCTCCAACATCCTCTCCGCCATCGTCACCCTCGACAGTCAAGAGCCCAAGGAAGGCAAACGCGACAAGCTCGAGCGCGTGCTCGACTTCACCTGTGGTTCGGGATCACTGCTGCTCAACATTAAGCGCCAGATCGAGCTATCTGGCGGCACCATCGGTAAAATCTTCGGGCAGGAAAAGAACATCACCACCTACAACCTCGCCCGCATGAATATGCTCCTCCACGGAGTCAAAGATGCCGAGTTCGAGATCTACCACGGCGATACCCTCGAAAACGAGTGGGACCGCTTCCGCGAAGAAAACCCGGCCAAGAAACCCGCTTTCGATGCCGTCGTCGCTAACCCGCCCTTCAGCCTCCGCTGGAGCCCCGGCCAAGAAACGGCCAAGGATGTCCGCTTCAAGAACCACGGCGTCGCCCCCAAATCCGCGGCCGACTTCGCCTTCCTCCTCCATGGCTTCCACTACCTCAAAGAAGACGGCGTCATGGCAATCATCCTCCCCCACGGCGTGCTCTTCCGCGGCGGCGTCGAGGCTAAGATTCGTAAGAAGCTGCTCGACGATGGTCATATCGACACCGTCATTGGCCTGCCTGCCAACCTCTTCTACTCCACCGGCATACCCGTCTGCATCCTCGTCCTCAAAAAGTGCAAGAAACCCGATGATGTCCTCTTCATCAACGCCAGCGAGCAATACGTCAAAGGCAAGCGGCAGAATGTCCTCACCACTGACCACATCAATAAGGTCTTGGAAACTTATAAAAACAGGAAGGAAGAAGAACGATTCTCGCGTAGAGTCAAGATGTCAGAAATCGCTGATGAACATGATTACAACTTGAATATCACCCGTTATGTTAGCACGGCTGAACCTGAGCCCATCATTGACCTAGCAAAAACACACACTGCAATGCTAAAGGCTGATAAGGACATCCTCAAATGGACTGAGAAGCATAATGAATACCTTAAAGAGCTCGGTCTTCCCCCATTGCCATAACTATTTTATCCATTTTGAACTAAGAATCCTATGGGGGAAAAATTAAAGGGAGTTTATAACATCGATGAACCGGATTTTCGGTCCAACATATGGATTCGTTTTGATGATAAATCCGGTCAGCAAAGACACGTTGAGCTAAAGGACCACATTTCGGATATAGCCCAATTCAAATTGGGCTCCTCGGTTCCTGAGGGAATTTTAGATCTCTTTATCACCGCACAAAATCTCTACATCTACTCCTGGTATCATTATCCACTTCGGGTAGTAGCTGAATTTCATGTTCTCACCGTGTTAGAATTGGCACTAAAGGAGCGACTCTTTCCTGACAAAAGATCGAGACCAAAACGGACTAGCCTCCATAAACTCTTCAGTTGTGCGATCGAGGAGGGATATCTTGTTAATGAACGTCTGAGTCAATGGCGACGGATCGTCGAAAAGCGGTTCCAACAGAGGATCTACTCGGAGAAATTCGCAAAAGCACTCCAATCTGAGTCGCCAATCGGATTCAACCTAGATGACGCCCAACCCAATCAGGAAGACCTCAACTTTGATTACCTCCAAATCCTTCGAGAGTATTTCCCTAAACTCCGGAACCAGTATGCCCATGGGTCCGAATCTTTATACCCCCATGTCCTACTTACCTTCGAGGTAGTCTCAGAATTAATAAATCAGCTCTTTGGGGAGGAAAAAAGGGTCAAACGTAGTATTTAAACATCCGGCCTAGCCGGACATGAATTGTCTCCAACGAAAAAAGGGGAATGAGCCTTAAGCCCATTCCCCGAAGCCGACCCGGCGGGAGTTGGCCGGGGTATCGGAGGCAGCTGCATCCAAGGCTTCGCCGTTGTAGACTTCAGCCAGGGAGTAGGCCTCCTTTTCAGATGACCTCGCCAGGGGCTTGCCCAGCTTCCAGGACAGCCGCTGGGCCGCCTTCAGGTCCAGCAAGCCGAAGGTCCGGTGACCGACAAGGCGACCGGGCCGCCGCAGGGCGGGGTCGATCTGGCTGCACCGCCCATTCATCGTGGCGATGATGTGGAGCCGCAGGTAATTCCCCAGCAGTCCGTCGGTCAGGTTGAGCAACACACTGACGGCTTCTACCGAGTCACTACCGGTGTCCCGGGGGAGCAGGAGGGCTTCTGCGTCCTCCAGAACGACGACGAACTGGGCTTCCTTGTGCTTACGCCGCTCTTCGGCCCAGAACTCCATGAATTCCGGATCCTTCAAGGCATGGATAGGAGCACCCGGCAAGAAGTGGAAGCGGTGGGTGTCCTTCAGGCACCAGGCCAGGTGACGGATGTAACTGGTTTTTCCCGTTCCGGGCGGGCCGTCGAAGATGGAGATCCCGAAGGCTTGCCCCTGAAACTTATCCAGGTAGCGCGCATGCCAGGAAGGGAACGCGTCGCCATAGTGAAGCTTCATCCGTTCATCCTGGAGGAAGGCTCCGGATTCAAGATGAAACTCCTCGGCGTAGAGCGAACCATATTGCCTTGACAGGATAAACATCCTCGCCCCCTTGGGTTGTTCGGGCCGACAGATGTTGGCCAACTTATTGCCCAGGGAGGCCGCCTTATTGGGAGAGCTGGAGAATACGGTCAAACAATGGGAATACACCGTCACCCAGGTATCCGCCTTTTTGAAGTAGAGCAACATACCGTGGTAACCGGGATCCGTGTCTCCGTCTTCCAGCTCACCCAGCACATCATTGAACTGGGAACGCACGATGTGCCCGGAATAGGCAAAGACCAGCTTCCGCATGTCCATGGCGCCGTGGATCTGGTGGGCGTGCACCTTAAGGTTGCCCAGCGCGGCATACATCGGGGCCAGCATCCACTGTTCCGCATCCACATAGTAATGGGAGGCGGGATCTGATTGAACCGGGTTGGGCGGTTTGAACGTTGCCGGAAAATCCAACCAGGACTTCCGGTTAGATGTGGGGTTCGTCTTCATGTTGGTCTTGGGGAAAGGGATAAGGAATCTGGAGAAACGAAAGGAGGGATAACTAAAAATGTATCCAGTGTTCAGGTACAGCATAGCCACGCAGGATCCATGGGCGCAGAGAGGAGTCCCGGAAGCACGGGGGAACAGAGAGGGAGGGTCCTTGAACGGATCCCTATCGGCTTCCACCCACCAGCGACCCCAAAGCTATCTCGCGGATGCTTTTTATCGTCATCGGGCATAGCCCGGTCTGCTGGTGGATAAACATGATAAAATCGGGGAAAGCCGTGGAAAATGAGCAAACCCTCTGATCCGCACAAGTCAAAACTTGAGAGAAACCAGCAAAAAAACCGGCTCTCCGTGTCTGTTGGGATGAACAAACTCCCCGCCCCCCAGCACGATCAAAGGAACTCAGGGGGTGGTCGTCCCCAGTCCGGGGCCATAAACGATGGCATTGAGGAGCAGGCGCTCAGTGCCCGCGGTGGCGGCGCGGAAACCGGGAGCCGTGGCAAAGAGGATGATCTGGCCGCGGCCACGGCTTTCGCGCGTGACGACAGAGGCGTTGGCCAGCAAGGGGGCGGCTTCCGGCCAGAGGAGACCGCTGGCGCGCAGGCGCATCTGTTGGCCTTCCGGCAGGGCAGACCAACCCAGGCGAGCGGGTAGGGTCTCGGCGGCATCGTCAGCTTCGAGTGGATCCGCCGCTTCGGGTGGCGCATCCTCAAACACGCCGAGGCGCACGGGCGACTCCACCGGCAAACGCGACAGGAGCAGAGGGCCGCGTGAGGTTAAGACGGGGAGCTCGGGCCCGACCCCCGCGGTTAACCAGTGCTCCGGGTCGACACGTGCCGCCAACATCGCTCCGACGGGAAGGAATTTCTCTGCCCATTCCATTTCGCGTTTCCAGGTTGCTTCGCTGGGGCGCTCCGGCTCGTCGGACCAGGGGAAGGTCGCGGCTTCGGTCAACGCCACGTGGCCCCGGAAGGTATCCTCCGGCGGGAGCGGATCCCGATGGGCCATCCATTGGCGCAGCACATCCGTCTCGAAAGAATCGAGCTCCGCATAGGCATCGCCGAGGAGCTGTAATGCCGTATCGTCTTCATCTCTGGCGCGGACCAGCGCAGTGGCAGACCTTCCCAGCGCGATGAGGGTCCCGCCATCCTCCACCCACTCCATCAGGCGCTTAAAAGTCGCTGGGGTCATGGCATCGGGATTCATGCTGGGGAGTAGCAGTAGGTTGTAGCGCTCGAGGACAGGGCGGCGACGCGATGAACCCATCTCCAAGGCATCGCCATTGAGCAGGCTGTGCGGAATGCCCAGGCGCTGGTCCAGGAGATACCAAAGTCCCCCCGCCGAATAAGCCGAGGTCTGGCCGCGGGTCAGGAGGCCGATCTCAGGCCTCTTGAGGTGGGTAAAGGTGCCTCCTCCGAGGTCTGCCAGATCCCCTTCGCCGAGACCGGAGTCAATCGGGAGAAGCTCAATGCCAAGCTCATCGGTCACGGCCTTGGCCCGCTGGGCGTCTTCGGCAAAAGTATCGCGGTTGTCGGGGGCCACCAGGAAGATGGAACCCCGGGGAAGCTCATGCCCGGACAGGGTCGTGGCTTCCCCGGATGCCCTCAGTTCCACACCCTGCGAAAGGAGGCGGGCGGCGGCCACCAGGGCCCGGTCGTCATGGCCGGCAATCGCATAGGCATAGGTGGCGGGCGCAAGCGGCTCAGAGGTAAAGCTGCGAAGCTCCCAGGGTTCGACCGAATCCGGGAGGGGAGCCTGGATTTCATAGGCTTCCAGGCCAAACATCATCGGAATATTCCAGGCAGTCACATCGTAAATCAGGGAGTCCGCTTTGTGGATGAGCTCCTTATATTCCTCCTGCGCAGCCTCGAGGGGATAGGGCGGATCAAACTCCATCATCGCCGCCACTAAGTACGCCTGAGGCTGCCGGGTCGGTAAAATGAGCGTCCCCACGGGAAAGGTCTTGGTCGCATGGATCCGCCCTAAGGTGTCGGTAACCTCGGCGACATCCCAGGGTTCCCTTAACTCGAAAAATTCAAAGCTCTGGGCTTTCAAAAGATGAATGAAGCGCTCGCGCCGCCCATCGTTGCCCTCCGAAAAGGGAAAGGCGAAGATCCGCTCGGCAAAGGGTCCGGTGGGGGAGACGGCTTCGCGCCGATGGGCCAGGTAGTCGGCCACGACATCTCGACGATGCTGAACGAAGGTCCGCAGGTTGGCGAGGGAACTGACAAATTGGGCATGAACCCCTTCCGCGTAGGTCGTAATGCGACCATCGGGGCGTTTTACGGCATCTTCCCCGATGTGCGACATCTCATAGAGCACCGGGACCGCGCCCCGGAGCGCCCCAAAGGCAGTCGTGTAGCCGGGATACCACTCTTCATGCCACTCGCCGGTGTAATAGAGCCAGCCCTGGTCATTGAACGCGGCGGCGTGGTCGGCTGCAAAGATCGTCCCCCAGTGTTCCAGGTGCGCGGGTCGGTTGATGTTGAGTGGCTCTCGTGGCGGTGAAAACAGAAAGGTGTCTTGCGAGCCCATCTCGTGAGCATCCACGATGAGCTGGGGCTCCCATTGATTCATCAACGCAATGGCGCCGCGCACTTCAGGGTGAACGGCGTATATCCAGTCGCGATTGAGATCGAAGAGGTAGTGGTTGGTTCGCCCGCCGGGCCAGTATCCGCGATTGGACACATCCCGATCGTCCACATTGCCCACTTCGCTCCGGTTATCCACCACCATGGACAAGTAACGCTCCCGCCCGTCGGGATTGAGCATCGGGACGACAAGGACAACCGTGTTTTCCAGCCATTGGATCACGTCCGGGTCCTCCGACGCGGCCAGGTAGTAGAGAAAAGCCACCGCACCATCCGCCGCCGAGGTTTCATCCCCGTGAATGCCATAGCCGAACCAGGCAATGGAGGGGGTGTCCTCGATAATGCGCCGGGCTTCGTCCCGGGAGAGTCCCCGGGGGTCGGCGAGGCGGGCATTAGCGGCTTGGATGGCATCCAGCCGGGCAAGATTGGCCGGAGACGAAACGATAGCGACATGCAAGGGACGATCCGTGTAACTCCGTGCGAATTCGTGCACGAGCACACGTTCGCTAGCCTCAGCCCACTGCTCCATTGCCACTTGAATTTCGTCTACCATGGCTGCGCGTGAGCCAAACTCGAACCCCATCGCAGCATCCGGGGTGGGCACGCTTTCATCATAAGGGCCTGCCGGGAACAGGGGCACCTCGTAGGCGGGGACGATCGCCTGAAGCGTTGGGTTAAACAGCAGGCCCGCCAGGAGCGGCATCAGGATCTTGAGGAGCATCGGTTGTTTCATCTATATGTAAAATAACGGCGTGGAACATTCTACACCACGAGGGAGAAGACTCACGCTGATGGTGTTAAAGATTACATAGGGTGAGCGGGTCCGTGCCGCAACCCTCCAGGCGGCATTAAAAAAAACCCTTCCGGTTCATCCGTCCTTTCCGTAGTCCGCCTCTTCAGCGGCTTCCCCGGACTGGCCGGCGAACGGCTCGGGCCACCATGGAAACGGTTGATTTAACCTTGGGTTCCCTGGGAACAGGGAAGCAGATGAGAACAGCCCGGGGTTACTTAATAAAGAGAGCCGCCACCGCAATTAACATGCTGATCGCAGCGATACCAATTGCTATATTCGATCTTTGCTGCTCCCGCAGCACTTTTGCGTTCGCTTCCGACTGCCTGAGCAGCACCTTATTCAGTTCTTCACTGATGGCCTCCAGGGCTCGCCAGATTGAACAGAGTTCATCGGAATACCCCTCTAACTTCTCATACTCGTTGCTGGGATCCCGCCGATTGTTATCCCCTATAAAATCTAAAATCTCGTAGTACTTTCTGATGTAATCCTTGTATTCGGGAAGGTGTTCAGTGATCGGAATCGTACTGTAGGTCTCCTGAAAATTCCGGATTTTTCCGAGGTAATAGACCGCTGAAACCTCAACCGAGTCATATATAGCTCTTTCAATATGCGTTTTCGCCTCGTTGAGCTCGACTTTGGGCTCTTTGCCTGACTCCTTCGGGCAAAGCGCATCGACGATATGCCGGCCGGCATATCGCAATTCATTCACCGCTGGAATCACCAAGCTATCTGACGCCTGTTCAGCCCGTTTTAAGGCACTTTCAGCCCGATGATAAAGCTTCATCAACTCCAGCGGAGTTGGCCCCGTATCCCCTTCCATAACCGTAACGGGATTAGCGGGAAGCGAGAAGCTCCTTTTTCCGAGCCTCGATATCGGATTCAGTCGAATATTTGCCCTGAGTTAACCGAATATTGCCACTCGAATATCCCGCTACCAGGTTACGGACATACTGACGCTCCCCCTCTTCCTTCTGTTGCTTTACCTCCTGAAGAGAGCTTTTTTTCCGTTTCACCTTTTGGAGTAACTTGCTCATATTAATCATTGCTCACACGATTGGGAAAAAGTTGGGAAATAGAATAACCACCAGATGTCAAGGCGTTTAACCCGTTTAAGACTCGATACTGGAGCCGGGTACTCACGGTAATCTTTCCATTTGCTAGTCGGTTTACTGTTGGAAGTGAAACACCAGCCTCTGCCGCGAGTTCTGTCTGGGTGATCCCCTCTTTATCAAGGAACGTTTTAAGGTTATTCTGCACTTTCTGACAAATTGAAAAGCCATAACGTGCTGAATAAGTTATTCATACTCAACTAAATATTTATAATTAATTCTAAATAAAATCAAATTTTCA
>JANQKZ010000013.1 GCA_028280845.1 Opitutales bacterium
CCGTCGCTCGCTTGCGAGCTATGGACGACACGGTGCGCTGTGCCCTCCATAGCCCGGAAGGCGTCGGAGGGCTGCTCCCCTGTTTGAGCCCACCAGCGCCTCAATTTAAATGCAGATTGCTCTAGGTAAGATGGCGCCCTAATCCGGGTTCAGGTATTCCACCTTCGCGACCCCGTCTTCACCGAAGGTGATGAGCAGTTTTTCCAGACCACGGCTGGGCAAGATGACGGGGTCGTTGTTGTTCACGAAGCGTTCCCCGGAGCGATACCCGAGGTAGGTCCAGGTGTCTCCGGCCTGGACGGGTGGGGGTTCAAAGATACGGCTGCGATTGGGAGGGCCGAGGGCGAGGTATACTTGAAGTGGGGTGTAGCCGGTTTCCACCTGTCCAGATAGGATGGCTTGCTGAACATCAGCGGGATAGGCATAAAACGCTTCTCTATATTGAGCAACCCGATGGGTTTGCGTGGAAGAGCACCCAAGGAGAAGGAAAAACCCGAGGCAGCCGCAGGATAGAAGGTGGGGTCTTTGGATCATGTCCTTGCAAAACCGGCAGGATCCATCATGGGTGTGGGTGCGATGGATAAACCGGTGATCATTTTTTGGGATATTGACGGCACGTTGATCGATTCGGCAGGAGCCGGGGTTCATGCCTGGGTACGAGGCATGGTGGAATGCTTCGGCCTAGAAGGCAACATTGAGGGGATCAAATGGGCAGGCCGGACCGATCCCTTCATCGGCCGCCTGTTTTTTGAAAAATATGGGATTGAGGAAATGAATTCCAATTTTGATTACTTTCTCAGTCGCTATGTCCATTATCTGGATGCAGAGCTGGAAAAGGCCAATGGGGTGGTATTGCCGGGGGTGCATGCCCTGGTGGAAGCGGTCGCAAATCATTCCGGGGTGCAGCAGGCTTTATTGACAGGCAATATTGCCAAAGGCGCGGAGAAGAAACTCCGCCATTATGGGCTCTGGCATTATTTTCCTTTCGGTAGCTTTGCGGATGGAATCTTTGATCGCAATGAGCTCAGTCCGATTGCACTGCAGCTCGCCCGTGAACGGGTTCATCCGGACCTGGAAGGTGGAGACCTCGTTATCATTGGAGACACCCCGTATGATATCCAATGTGGAAAGGTCATTGGGGCGCGGACGGTTGGCGTGGCGACCGGCCACTTCACCGAGGATCAATTAAGGGCGGAAAAGCCCGACCTGGTGCTCCCTGATTTCGGTCAACCTGACCAGCTATTGAAGGCCCTGGATATCCGGTAATCACGTTGCTGAGTCTTATTTCTTCTCGTCCGGAAGTTCCTGCTCGAAGCCGTGCATGCGCTCGGTTTCTCCCGGAGTCGTAATCACTTTGTAGATACACCAGCTGAACAATAAGGTGACGCTGCCGACCGATAAGACCATGACTAACCATCCCGCTATTGTCATGATGAAACCTCCTCCTGGTTGTTGGTTTTGGTCATTTTCTTTGATGATGGAATAATCATTCCGATAAATAAGACGACGAGGAGAATCAGTCCGACACTCATCCAGGCCACGGTGTTTGGTTCAACAAAGAGGTCACGGATGTAGTTATTGATGGAGCCGGCGGACCCACCGATACCCACCCCTAAGGCTTTCAGGAGCCAGGAGCCAAAGATGATGATAAGCAGGGTAGGCGTGACATACTTCATGACAAAGCCAAATACCCTGGGGATCCGAATGGCGGCTCCCTGATGCGCTTCTTCAAAGCCCTTCTTGATTCCAATGACCCAGGCGAAGATGATGATCTGTAAGAGTGAGAGAAGGACCATGAGTAGATTTGTCACCCAGTAATCGATCGTATCGAGGGCCTTGAGACCTTCGGAAAAGTAGAGCACAAAGCCGGCCCCCGAGGCAGTAAAAGCCCCCAGAATGGTGACGGACTGGCGCCGGTTCAAGCCCATCGACTCCTCGAGATAGGCCACGCCTGGCTGTAGCATGGAGAGAGAGGAGGTAACGGCGGCCAGAAAGAGCAGAAAGAAGAAAAGGAAGCCAAACAGCATCCCGAAGGGCATGCGGGCGAACACGAGGGGCAGCACATTAAACCCGATATCAAAGGTACCCAGGCCGATCGCAGCCAGGCCCGATACCCCGAAAAAAGCGACGGCTGCGGGAATGCTGATCAACCCGCCGAGGGCGACTTCGCAAAACTCATTCGCGCTGGCGGCGGAGAGGCCGCTGAGGACGATGTCATCGTCCTTTTTCATGTAGCTGGCATAGGTGACAATGATTCCAAACCCGACAGAGAGGGAGAAAAAGATTTGGGAAGCAGCGGCCAGCCAAAGGTCGGGGTTCAGCAGCTGACTCCACATGCTGCGTTTTTCCAAGCGCTGATCGGGGTTGGCCTCGATAGCCGAACGCATTTCCGGAGTGAGCTGAGTGGGTAAGATCTCTTCTTTGTCCATCCAGTTCGAATCCGGCGTCTCCTGTACCTGGAGCACGATCTTGGAAGGGTTCCACATGAAGCCGAGTCCATTGATGATATTGCGATTCGGATAGTCTTCGTCGGGGGTGCCCAGGGTCAGGACGCGAACGAGGATGACGACCGCAATGATGACGAGGGTTGGCATGGCATACTGGCAGAACAGTTCGATCCCTCTGGACAAGCCGCGGTAGATGAAGATGAAGTTAATACCAAAGACGATAAGGACGTAGAAGCCGACATGTTTGATATCCCACTTCAAGGCCGAACCATTTTCGCTGACTCCAATGAGGCTGCCGAAGAACCCGCTTGCCTCGGAGGTCTCAGAAAACTGCATATTTCCGGCGAGATAGTTTACCGCGTAGGCCAGACACCAGGCTTCGATCACCACATAGTACATATAGATGCTGATCGGGATGACCACCGCGATGACGCCCAGATATTTGAAAGCAGGTTTGTTGGTGATGGCTCCCAGAATATTCGGGCTGGCGTTGAATCCGACTTTGGATCCCATGCGCCCCAAGCTCCACTCGGCCCAGCAGATGGGCAGGCCGATGAGCAGGAATGACAGGAAATAGGCGATCATGAACGCCCCTCCCCCAAATTCGGCGACTTGTCCGGGAAACCGCAGGAAGTTTCCCAGACCGACGGCACTACCCGATACCGCCAGGATTACACCGACCTGTGAATTCCAGGAATCCTTTTTCGTTTTGGCTGGTTCCATAACTGTGATCAGCACTCCCAGTGCCAAATACTTTTCGGAGCGTGGGAAGACGCAATTCGTTAGGCAAGGGAAAAAGCATGGACTATTCGCTGGAAAAAGGCGGGTAAGCTGTTCAACCTCAGATTGTTGAAGATGTTCAGGATTCTCGACAGATATATATTCCTGGAGTGGTTGAAAGTCTTTATTATCGGCCTCGGGGTCATTTTAGGGATCCTCATCATGCAGCAGATGTATGATGACCTGCCTGAGCTTCTGGAGTATGGAGCCAGCGCACAACAGATTGTAACCTATTACGGCGTGGTCCTGCCAGGATACCTGCCCCTGGTTATTCCGATCACCACTCTGGTGACCTTGCTGTTTAGTGTGGGCAGCATGCATCGCAATAACGAGATTGTGGCGATGCGTTCGGGGGGGCTCAGCTTGTGGAGGATCAGTCGGTCGCTCATCCTGGGCGGTGCTCTCTTTTCGGTAGGGCTGTTTTTCCTGAATGCCCAGCTGGTGCCCTGGTCGGTGGAGACCTCGCGGAACATGCTGGACAACCTGCGGTTTTCCAGCGAAGAGCAGCGGCTTGAAGATGCGAAAAAAATAGGCCTGGTGCCCAACCTTTCTGTCGACAACAGGCGAGACGGACGGCTCTGGTTTATGAATGGCTTCAGTGAACGGGCATATGTCGGGATGGGCGTCGTCGTGCATACCCGGAGACCGGATGGTCGCGAGACCTACCGCATCATGGCCCGAGAAGCCCTGTGGGATGAGGACACCGGTTATTGGACATTCCTGGACGGTCGGGAATTCTTCTACAATTCAGCCGGTGAGCCTATCCGGGCCGTAGTTTTTGATGAGCTGATTAAAGAGGACTACCTGGAAGATCCTAAGCTCATGCTGGCCCTGAACAAAAAACCCAATGATTTATCTCTGTTTGAGTTGTCCGGAATTCTGGAACAGGTCCCCCCCGAGCATAATCCGCGTATTCATGCCTACCAGGTACAGTATTATGAGGTCCTGGCAGGGCCATTCAGCGTATTGGTCGTGGTCGGGTTGGCTATCCCCTTTGCGGTGAGCGGGGTGCGGACCAATCCTATGGTGGGCGTATCGAAGTCGGTGGGCTTCTTTGTGATCTTTTACCTGTTCAGTACGATCTTTTCTATTCTGGGAGAACGGCAGATTCTTCCCGCTGCGGCGGCCGCCTGGACCCCCTATCTCGTTATGATGATTGTCGGGATGGTCCTCTTCCATCGGGCCCGATAGCACGCGCTAACTCGTTGACCAAAAAAATGATATTCCGCTGAGGGAGGGCGGAAAACCCTTGATGCTTTTTGCTGAAGCTCAATGATAGAAAGTCCACCCCAGTTGGTAGTTATCAATCTCGACCATCCATGGCTAATACTGCCAAGGCAGAGTTAAAACTGATCGCGAGGACGCGTCCTCGTGTTCTTCGAGGGCACCCTTGGGTGTATGCCAACGAGGTGCAGCAAACTTTACCCCGGGAGTTTGATGGAAAGGCGGTTCAATTAAGGGATGCTCGTGGACGTTCCCTGGGGATGGGGATTTACAATTCCGCATCTCAGATTTGCTGGCGGCGTTTCAGCCGTTTGACCCATGAGTTGGAATTCAATGAGGATTACCTGAAGCCCGCCATCGAGCGGGCGATTCAATTAAGGGAGCGCTATACCCCAGGCAATTTCCGTCGGCTCGTGTGGTCCGACGCCGACTATTTGCCCGGTCTGATTGTGGACCAGTTCCGGGATGTCCTGGTGGTGCAGGCGGTGACTCTGGCGGTGGATCTCCAGTTAACTGTAATATCTCAAATCCTCGACGACTACCTGAACCCTTATGACATCCTCTTCCGGAATGATGCTCCGGTGAGGAAGCTGGAGGGCCTGGCCGAGGAGGTTGCTACAATGTCGGGAGACCGGTATCCGGCGCAATGGTTTGAGATTGACGGAATCGAATACTTCCTGGACCTGGAACGATCCCAGAAAACTGGATTTTACCTGGATCAGCGGGAGCAGCACATGCGGGTTGCCCAGTACGCAAAGGGGCGCCGGGTGCTAGACGCCTTCTGCAACCAGGGATCCTTCGGCTTGCAGGCAGCCAAGGCGGGGGCCAGTGAAGTCACCTGCCTGGACACTTCGGCGGATTGTATCAAACTGGTACAGCTCAACGCGGGGAAAAACCAACTGGCCATCCAGGCTTCCACGGCGAACGTTTTCGATTATTTCACTCATCTCGACCGTGAGGTGAAATTTGACCTTATCATTCTGGATCCTCCGTCGTTTGCCCGAAACCGCAAAGCTTTGGCCGGGGCGATGCGTGGGTACAAAGAGCTCAATTTGCGAGCCCTGCAGCACTTGAACGATGGAGGAATCCTGGCTACATACAGCTGCTCCCAGCATGTGGACGGACCTGCTTATGAAGAGATGCTCCAGTCTGCGGCATCGGATGCCAAACGGGATCTACGAATTCTCGAAGTGTGTAATCAACCCTTAGACCATCCGGTTCTGCTCAACCTGGCCGAGAGCCGCTACCTTCGAGGATATATCCTGGAAGTCGCATGATGCTTACGGGAAAATAGGGCTTCATTTTCCGCGTGTCCGAGCTATTCCCATCGTCTGTTGTTGCCTTCTTCTTAAAGGCTCCGGTTGTTGGCAGGGTAAAAACCCGACTCGCGGCTGACATTGGGAGTGCGGCCGCTTTGTCGGCCTACCGGCAAATGGTAGAGGCTGTGTGGAAGCGCTTAACCCCGGTCTATCCGACCGTGGTTTTCTTCTCTCCTGATGACGCCGAAGCGGATATGCGGCAGTGGTTGGGGTCCCATGCGGACTACTTTCCACAGGGAGGTGGGAACCTTGGCGATCGCTTGAAACGGGGATCGGCGCACCTTTTTGCCCGGGGAGTTTCCAAGCTCATCATCCTGGGAGGGGACTGCCCCTATGTGGATCGATTCGTGGCTGATGCAGCCTTTAATGCCCTGGATCATGTCGACATGGTCATCGCTCCTGCTCACGACGGGGGGTATACCCTCCTTGGCCTGCGCCGGCATGTCACGGCACTGTTTGAGGATATCGACTGGGGGACATCTTCTGTTTATGACACAACGATGGCCCAAGCCAGGCAGGCAGGGTTATCCATTAAGACGCTTGAGCCGATGGACGACGTGGACGATCTTGCCAGCTGGGAACGGGTGCAGCGCTATCTTGGTGTGTAGTTTTATCATGGCCTGGACCTGATTTTACCTGTTTGTTGCCGCCGTCCAGCGAGATGGAGCCTATGATTAAATTAGGATCCGACGGAATGTCAGATGCATGAAAGAGGGCTCAGAAACTGCCTTCGAATCCTACGGTGCGCCAAGAGCCTGTGCCGGATGAGGCCCTAGGGCTTTAGCTCGACGGTTCGGATCTGGGTGGTGTCGATTACCTTCTCGTGAGCGAGGGCATTGGTAATGACAATGAGGGTATCCCCCTCCTTCGTCCAGCCCCGTCGGACGAGGTAGGTGAAGGCGCTTTGGATGGTATCTTCCGGGTCTTCGAAGAATTCGATATAGAAGGGTTCGACTCCCCACAGGATCATCAACCGGTGAAAGAGGGCGGGCTGATCCGTAAAGGCGTAGATGGGGCATTGGGGCCTCAGGGAGGATAAGCGCTTCGCAAGATGCCCGCTGCGGGTAAAGACCACAATAGCAGCGTTATCCAGTTCGTGAGCCAGGTAGGCGGCGGAGCGCAACATCTTCCCCTTATGAGATCTCAACTTGAGGTTTCGGTTGGGGTCTGCCTTATGCGCACTTTCCATCTTTTCTGCGATTCGCTTCATCACATGGACACATTCGAGTGGATAGATTCCGGTGGTGGTTTCCCCTGAGAGCATGATGGCATCCGCCAGTTCGAGGACGGCCTGAGCGACATCCGAGACTTCGGCCCGGGTCGGAACGGGGTTTTCCATCATGCTTTCCAGCATATGGGTAGCGACGATGACAGGTTTGCCCAGGTTGATACAGGTCTTGACCGCACGATGCTGGATAATGGGCAAATCCTCGTAGGGGCATTCAATTCCCAGATCCCCACGGGCCACCATCAGTCCGTCGCTGGCATCGATTATTTCGTCCAGGTTGCTGATTGCCTGTTGGTCCTCAATCTTTGCGATAATGGCAGCTTCCGAATCCCGCTCGTCGAGGAATTGTCGAAGGATATCGATATCCTCGGGTTGGCGGACAAAGGAGAGGGCATAAAAGTTCACGCGCTCTTGGATTCCCACCTCCACATCGTCCCGATCTTTCTGGGTAATGGCGGGGAGCTTCACATGCACTCCGGGCAGGTTGATATGGCGACGGCTTCCCATGGTGCCGGGGATTTCGACTTTACACCGGATCCGGCCGGGTAGTATCTGCACCACGCGCATGCGGATCAGTCCGCTGTCAACAAGAACCGGGTCTCCCACCTTCAAATCCTCAATGAGGCTGGGATAGTTGACGGTAGTGCCGTGGATACCGTCCTCGGGCTGGGATTCCTCATGGCCCGGCATGAGGAAGTCAAACGCCTTTCCCTTTTCCAGAACGATTGGTTTATCGGTGGGACCGGTTCGAATTTCAGGCCCCTTTATATCCATGAGCAGAGCGATGTCGCGCCCCACCTCTTTACAGATTTTGCGTACGCGGGTGATGATCTCGCGGGTCCATTCATGGGAGGCGTGGGCCATGTTTATGCGGCAGATATCCACCCCTTCCCGGATGAGCTCGCGCAGCTTTGCTTCACTTGCGGTGGAAGGTCCTACGGTGAAAATAATTTTGGTCCGACGAAATTTGCCGGCGGCCGCGGGGTTCAACCGGATGTGAGTATCAGGGTCAGGAAGGGCGACTTCATCACCCTTTCGTTTGTCTCCAAGGAGTTCAGATGGGTTGGACATAGGGTTTCCTTTCCGGCACAGAGACTAAGGCCTCAAAAGCCATAAGGATGGGTTGAGTTGCAAGAATGTGGATATTTATCAGCCTGCGATAGCGGGGGCCAGCCCGGTGCGGGGGTCCACGACATTGAGACGAAATGCGCAATTGGAATGAACCAATGGGGCAAACAACGTGCGGATACGACCTATGTCATTACAGTCGCGGCTCAGATGGACGAGGAAGACCTGCTCCCAATTAACCGATTCCATGGAGGAGAGGAGATCGAGGGCATCCTGATTGGACAAATGCCCGTGGCGCCCTCGAATACGCTGCTTTACGGACCAGGGTCGGTGAGGGTCTTTTTCCAGCAGCTCCACATCGTAGTTTGATTCGACGACGAGGATATTGACGCTACGGATACGTTCGCGAACCAGCTGAGGGATGTAACCCAGATCGGTTACCCAGCCCAAGCTGCGACGAGGGGAGAAAAGGTCGCCGTATCCCCATTCGAAGACAAAGCCTACGGGGTCGTAGGCGTCATGGGGAACCGAAAACGAAGTGACGTCCAGATCGCGAAAACTAAATTTGGCCCCGGTTTCGAAGACATGCCAGTTGGGTCGGGAGCGCAGGCGCTTCTGGATTGCTTTGGCCGTGTCCCGATTGGCAAAAAAGCGCAGGTGCGGGTAGCGGGAGAGTCCTCGGAGTCCCACGGTGTGGTCGTTGTGCTCATGGGTAATAAAAACGCCGTCAATTTGTTCGATCGTGCGTCCCGCCTCGGTCAGCAGTTCTTTTATTTTTTTCGCGCTGAACCCGGCATCGATCAGGATCCGGGTGGTGTCGGTTTCCAAAAGGGCGCAATTTCCGGAACTATTCGAGCCAAGAATCTGGAAGCGCGTAGGTTGCATTAGTGGGGATGAAATCAATTCCCGACGGGCGGGCAATTGCATTTTCATTGGAGGATCATTTTTCCCTATTCATGATCTGGTTGCATTCACACGAATCCTTGGGTAGTGGTGTGAATTTGCGATAAAGCTAAACGATGTCAGAAGAACACAACACGGCTCCTCACGGGCTTAAGCGGGGATACGATCCGGATTTTACGACCGACGATTCCTACCGCGACCGGCTTCCGGATACGCAAAATGCCCACAGTGAGGAAATAAAAGGAGCTCCGGTACTCGTGAACCAGGTAGGAGCTTCCAACTTTCGCTTGCCCTTGCCCATTCAGACAGAGGGTGGTGACCCTGTGTTACTGGAAACTTCGGTGACGGGAACAGTTCGGCTGGAGGCAGGGATTCGGGGAATCAATATGAGCCGGATTATGCGGGCTTTTTATCAGTTTAAAGATACCGCGTTTTCGTTTGATACCTTAGAGCCCGTCCTGGTTCGCATTCGGGAAGCAGTGCGTAGCCCGGAGGCCCGGCTGCGCCTGGGATTTGCTTATCCCATACTTCAGCGGAGTCTCCGTAGCGGCCTGGAAGGTTACCAATACTATGACACCGTGCTTGAAGGGGTATTGAACGACAGGGGTTACCGTAGGCGGTTACAGTTTGACTATGTCTACTCCAGCGCTTGTCCGGGCTCGGCTGATTTGGCGGACCACGCGGAAGCGACACGGGGGGTATACTCCATTCCACATTCCCAGCGGAGTCGCGCCCGGATATCGGTTGAATTGGAAACGGGGGCCTCGCTTTCGATCGAGGAGTTACAACGCCTCTGCCTCCGGGCTTTGGGGACGGAAGTCCAGGTGATGGTGCGACGGGAAGATGAGCAGGCTTTTGCCGAACTCAACGGAGCTTACACTAAATTTGTAGAAGATGCCGCTCGATTGCTTTTTGAGCAATTGGACCTGCGTAAAGATATACGCGACTTTCAAATCGTGTGTGTGCATTTGGAAAGCCTGCATTCCCACGATGCCGTAGCTGTCGCCGTGAAAGGCGTGGAGGGCGGATACACCCCTGAGTTTGAGGATTTTGGTAGCTTGGTGTGTTGATTGTTTTCCGAGGCAGGGCCCGGCTCTGAAGCAATATAAGCCCAGAATGGGGTACAACCCCGCACAATCCATTCTCCTTAAGGAGAGACCCTGTGGGGGCGCATTAAATGCGTTGTTCCTCGATGTCGTAGACATCGAACCAGTAATTGACCACGCGATTGGCGGGAATGAATTCAGGGATATAAGTTTCGAGGAACTCCTGCAGTTCGATGGGCATTTCGTTGATGCGCTTATACCGCATGTCATTGTTCCACTGGATGATTTCTTTGGTCTCACGTGGCTTGGCGTTGGCCTCGATCCATGCCGCCATCTCGTCGTCGGAAGCACCTGTGGCGACCTGATCGCGAAAGGCTTCCACCGCGATGCCGGTGAAGTTAAAAAAGAAGTCATCGAGGGGGCAGCCGAAATGATACTCACCATTGGCGCCGTTTAAAACGGCCCTGCACTTATCCAGGGTGCGGGCGGCCACCACGTAGGGGCCCAGCTTGGCGCGCGGGCTACGTGGAAAGGCGGTGTTTAGATCGAGGGCGAGCGCGGCTCCAGTTTTCATTGTGTCTGACATAGAGTTATAGGATATGGCTGGAGATATTTTATTTCAGTCGGCGGTGAACTTTTTTCTTATGCCGGAGTTGAGGGCAGAAGATGTTTCAACCACGCGCAACCGCCGTCGCCTGCGGCTATGCCGAGTCAGGAGCGCGGACCTTACAGAGAGAAATCCGATACAATTTTCCCGCTCGACCCTAGAACAAGGGGGCTATGGGGTGGTCCACGTCGCCGGGGTGGTCTTGGGACATGCGGTTAGACTCGGTCGTAGCCAGGTCAGTGAACGCTCCCTGAATGCCGGGGATCCTCATTTCGAGGAAGGCCTCGTGGCGCATGCCGATGAAAGCGCCGCCATGTTGATAAGTGACTTCACGCATGAGATTGGCATACTTCACTCCAGTTTCCCCGAAGTTAACGGGGTCAAAAATCAGGTTGGGAAAGCCGACTGCGTTAATCCGGACCGCACGTATTCCTTCTTCGTCTTCCGGGTTGATGACTTCAAGGCGATCGAGCACCCGGTCGGCCCGTCCATCGAATTCATCGCCAAAGACATAGATGCCGATCTGGACATCTTCATTCTCGGGTTCGCTGAAGGTGCGAATGGCCCGTATAATTCCAGGGACAGGGTTGGATACACTGAACACAGGATAGCTGCGAATCGCGCGTCCGATGGCGGTTCGGGTTTCCGTGCTGTCATCCAGCCAGCGTCCATTGCTTTGCCGAATAATATAATTTCCACTGGAGTCGAGTACCTGGATGCCTTCAACTTTTGGGTAGACCCGGAGGGTTTCATCAATGGTCTGGACCACGTATCCGTGGACTCCCCCTGTGCGTTGGTCGCGCATACTTCCGGAGGTATCGATAACGAAAATTAAATAATTACTCTCCACCGGAATTCCGACGGGATCAGGGGATTCGCGTTGGATCACGTCGATTTTTTTCTGACGTGCGGCGATGAAGTCCCGCATGTCGTCCATTTCCACCAATAAAGCTTCCTGTCCTGCCTCCTGCTCTGCAATCTGGCGCGCGAGATCAGCAATCTGTTTCGCCATGTCTTCCCGCTCCTCTTTTACTTTGGAGAGGCGTACTTCCTGGGCGGCCGTTTCCTGCTGCAAGACATCGGTTTCGGACTGAAAGGCGGCCAACATCTCGAGTCGTTTTTGAAGGATCTCATTGAGGGATTCATTGACCCCCCTGACCTGTTTGGTCTGGGCGCCCATGGTCAAGACAAACAACAGGATAACCGCTCCAAACCCGCAACAAATACAATCGAGGAAGGAGAGTCCCAGGTTGGCGATTCCGCCCTTTTTCTTTCTTCGACGGGGCATCAGGTATCGGGCCAGGTTTTGGAGGGGGTGACGAGAGCGCCTTTGGAATAGGTGGCCATACTCCAGTAGGCAATGGCGGCTGAGGGATCGCCCTCAAAGGGAAGTAATAAAATATTCAGGGGAACGTTCGGGGGCTGAACCCGTCTGGCGGCCAGGTACATCTGGATCCGTATCTGCTCATCAATGAACTGGCCCGCAGCCACCGAGTCGGCCTGAGTGGGCAGGCCATCAATGATCAAAATAATGTTATCGGGCAGCTCGGTGAACCCGTTGACAACCTGGAACGCACGTTCGAGGTTGGCGCCCCCGGAAGGGCTCACTACTTCCAGAGCATCGAGGACACGCTCGGTATTATCGGTATCGAGCGGATCCATCCAGTTGCTCAGGCCCTCACCCTCGAGGAGAGGGAAGACTTCGCGGTTAAAGAAGGCGATCTGGTACTTACTGTTCGCCTGAATATTGGCGACGAACCACTTTAACATGCGGATTGTCTGGTCCCATTTGGGTGCCAGCCTGCGTTCCTCCTCTGTTTGCCCGGAGCGCTCGACCGCGGCTTCAATGCTGAGATCCAACATGCCGCCTGAGGCCTCTACAAGGAAAAGCACCCGCTCACCCTCCATGCGGAAATTCGTCAGGTATTGCCGTTTTTGGGGATTGGGCATGGGCAGGGGTGGCAGCTCATCATCGGTAGGGATGGCTTCAGATTGTTCCATCAGGAGGCGTTGTATATCTTCCAGGTTGGACATTTTCCGGAGCAGGAGGGAGAGGGTCTCGGTGCGATCAATAATCTGATCTTCCATGCTCTTATTGATCTCGACGACGGTAGCAATTTCATCCGAATTTTCCTGGATGGAACGCCGGAGTCGTTGGGCCCGTTCCTCCTCCTTCTCAATATCCGAACTCAGGCGCTCGATGATTTCCTGCGCGTTATCGACCTGACCCTTGCTTTCGTTCGCGCGCTTTCCACTGGTCAACACGAAGATAAGGAGAACAGCGCCAAAGCCGCAGCAGATACAGTCCAGGAAAGACAAGCCGTATTGATCATTGGTATCTCTATCTTTCTTCCGTCGCATGTCGGGGCTTCAGGCGTGACTGGGAGTGGAACAGTGGATGAGGTCTAATTGGAATTTTCGTCCTTGTTGAACGATAGCCAGGCGGTCGCCGGTTTTCAGCGCCAGGATACCGCGGGCCGGGGAGTCATTGATGGAAAGGTCAATTCCGGTATCAGGCATCACCTGTAAGTCTTTCCCCTCCCAGGGAAAGTGGAAGGCTTCGCGAATATTCGACGGCAGGTAAGTCGTGCCATTTACGGGTTCGTCTTTATAGATCCCGGAAGAGTCCAGCGGATAGGCGATACTATCGAGGAGGATATGTGTCGGCGGAAGATAACTGTCCTCATCTTCGGAGTTCTCAATTTTTGAAACGGGGAGTGGCCGTTTGAAATTGCTGAAAATCGGAGTGTGTTGCAGATCCCGGGCGGGTTGGAATCTAGAGGCGATGTAGGCGGCTCCCGCAGCAGCGGCTCCCGGCTCCGCGCGATTAATAGAGATGGGATAGGGCGAGAAACGGGCGAGTTGCCCGGCTAAGCCGGGAAGATTGGCCGCCCGGCCTGACAAGTTGAGGATTACCGGTTGTCTGGGAGAAAAGGCGGAGTCGCCGCGGAGGTTGCGGGCAACCATTTCCGAAATACGCTCAGTCCATTCTTGAATCGCGGCTTCCATCGTATCCTGGGCAATGACCATCTTTCGCGGCTGTCCTCCGTAGCTGATCGATATTTCACGCGGGCCCAGAGACGAAGGATTGAGAAGCAGCTTGCGGACCTTGAGGAAAAACTCCTGTTCGACCTCGGAATCCTCGCTGATGTCGAAGGCGGTTTCATGGAGGAATCGTTGAGAAAGCTTGGCATGTAGGCCCTCGAGGATGTGGTGGAATCCACAGTTGGGGATTTGATCAGCCAGGCGTGAGGAAACCTCCTCATCTCCGGCCAGGCGGTAAAAGTGAGTCTGATACTGGTTGATGTTCAGATGATAAAACACCGGTGATTTAAGGACCTCTTTGTCTGTTTCAAAGTGGAGGCCGGCGACTTCCATCGGTAGCAAGACAGAGACGGGAATGCCCAGATCGGAAGTAATCCCCAGCATCAGTCCGAGTCGGTCTTCCATTTCCGCATTATTGGAAAGGACCACCCCAGGCACAGACAGGCCGACGGCTGCCACATTGTCGGTCACACCGGTGATGCGTTCCCAAATATACTTTAGATGGAGATAGGCCAGGTGTGCGTTGGAGATGTTCTTTTTTCCCGCGGAAAGGGAGCTGGTCCGCAGCGAGAGTTGTTCCCAGAACCGATCGGTGGAGCGGGCTGGACTGAGCTTAAAAAACGGGATGGCTTGTTCTCCCAGTTTCAGGCCACGATCTCCAAGATAAGCGTACCCGGGGCTGTTGACCGAGTCTTTCCCCAGAGGGATGATGGCCTGATCATCGCCATCGTAGAGGCAGGCGGTAATGCCGGCGTCAGAAAAGCTTAAACCGATGGTTTGCATAAAGCGGGAGTTAAGAAGTCACTGGTGCGGGGGAGGAACCAGTCGATCCTTCACCAATCACCGGAATCTTCATGGCACTGATCAACTTTTCCTGACAGTAGCGGCCGAGGTTTAAAATGAGATTATCCTGCGAAGACTGGAGCATAAAGACGAAAAAGGTCAGCACGATACTGAATAGGAGGGCCACGAGAGTAGAATTAAAGGCAAGACCGAGGCTGGAGGTCACTCCACTGATATCCCCTTCAATGGCTTGTTCGGCCTGTGATAAGGCCTCCCCGATACCGCGGACTGTCCCGATAAACCCAATGGAGGGGATGGCCCATCCGATATATCGGATTAGGGACAAATCGGTGTCCATCTGCTCGGAGGCGATATCGGAATCCTGTTGAATAGACTCTGAAACGGCGGAAATCGAGTGAGTGGAGTGGAAGCGGTGGAGGCCGTTCATCAGAAACTGGGGAAGTAACTTTCCTCGCAAACTGCCGGTCCCCTCGACGGATTCCCGGATTTCCCGGTAGAAGCCCAAGGCATTGCCGGGTATAATTCGCTCGCCTTTGGCCAAATCCAAGAACGAGGTTTGCAGGCATCTTCGTTCCCCGGAGAGGAGGGCCACCTTCTCAAGGATCAATAGGAAAGCCCAGACCAGCAAGGACATACAGATTTGCTGTTCGGTGTCTTTAAGGATGACGGGGATCGCTCGCTGGGTCTGTCCCGCCCGTTCAGAATCGCTCTCTTTGAGAACACGTTCCTGAGCGGCGGCATATTCAGCCTTGGGACGAATATACTGAGCATAAAAATATTCGACCGTAGCAAAGGCGGCCACCAAGGCCACGACGCGATATAAGGTTCTAAAATTCAGCGGGAAACGAAACTTTTTTTGCTTACGCATTTCTAAAAACTCTACTCTGTGTGAACTTTTTTTATTCCGCAATGTTCCTTAGGAAATCATATCAAAAACCGGCAGTTGATTTTTTTTGCGAAGGGCATTAGTTATTTATTATCTTTCCACCACCTTCTTGTTTATGACCTCAAAAATAACGGCGTTCTTTCTAGCTTGTGCGATAATTGGCAGCTTTCAAGTAGGTTGCTCATCAAGTTCTACTTTCAGCACGGCCTCGTCCACAACGAAAGGAGCAGGAGCGGGAGCTGTTATCGGTGCCGGTAGTGGTGCCATTGTGGGCAATAATGTAAGCGGTTCCAGCTCAGGAGAAGGAGCATTGATAGGAGCGGCGGCTGGTGTGGTCGTCGGTGGCCTGATTGGAATGGCCCAGGATGCACAACGGAAAAAGGAGCAGGAAGCCCTGGCCATGAATCGGGCCCAACAGCAGGAGATGGCTCGTCAGCGCCAGCAGGCTGCGGCTCAAAAGGAGCGCCTCGAACAGGAACTTGCCCTGGCTGAAGGGTTGGAAATTTCTGAAGAAGAACTTCGTGAAATTCAGCAACGCGCTGCGGTTACCCAGCAGCGCCTGCAGGAACTGCGTGAATTACGTGCTGCAGCGATAGCCCGGAAAGAAGCCCTCGACGAGGCGATGACAACGATCGATTCGGCCGAACTGGAAATTGCGGCCCTGGAAGCAGAACTTGCCGAGTTGGAGGCCGACACCGGCGGTCAGTCAGATGACGATAATCCCGACCTGTAATCTTTATAACTATGAGCGGGATTAATTCCCCTACCAAACGTTTAGCCTCACACCTTCGTCACTGCAGCGGAGGTGGTTTTATCTTTTTGGGATTCATTCTCCTGTTCCTGACAGGTTGTGAGAATTCCTATCAGGTCAAAGTGGATGGCATTCGTGATAACCGGATGATCTACCCTCAGGGAACGCCATATGCCGTCTTGCTTCCTCCTCGCGGGGCAACCGGATTGGACTTTGATCGGGAAAAGGCAGAAGCCATGGTGAAAACATCGTTGGCGACGCGCGGATATTACCCGGTGGACAATGTGAATGAAGCCGAAATTGTGATCACCGTCGAGTATGGTCTCACTGCCGGTCGAGTCAGCTTCAAGCAACGGCGGTCTATCATGCCTCCCGTCATCGGGACCTATGATCCCGGGTATCAGACCTACCCAGGGATTATCCCCGTTCTTCCGCCGACTAAAGATGAATTGGTTAGCGAAGTGGTAAAAACCAAATATATTACTTTCAGCGCACGTGATCCTGATAAGATTGATCGTAACGGGAAGCCTATTGAAGTCTGGAACCTGGTCGTCAAAATTGAAGACGAGGGGGATGACCTGGATGAATATATGCCCGTTCTCCTCGCGGCAGCCATGAATTACCTGGGGGAAGATACCGGCGAGCAGCTTGAACTGACCCTGGGGCCGGATTCTGAAGCGGTGCAATATGTGATCAATGACGCCACTTTCGAAAAGCCTGTCTATTAAATACATTTCTCTCTCTCTTCGCTTTTACCAATCCCCCAACCCATTCCCCTCAATGTATAATCGGCTCAAATTTCCTGCTTCTCTCACACCGTTGAAGCAGGCGGCCCTCGGGGCCATATTCGCAGCGACCGCCCTTGTGTTTTCGGGATGTAATACATCAAAATCGTATGAGGTTGAGGTGGAGGCGAAAAGCATTCCTGAAAAAATGGTGGGGATGGAGTCCTATCGCATTGCCAGCCGAAATCGTGAGAATGATGAATCGAGCCTCCGATATAGAGAAACGGAGGAGCAGATTCGCACGGCCTTGAGTGGTATCGGCATGTATGAAACCACGGACCCGGAACAGGCGGATATGGTGGTGGAAATTGATTATGGGGTGAGTCCGCCAAAGGAAGTCCTGGTTGAATACCAGGAGCCGGTTTATGTATCGGTTCCCGGTCGAGTCCGCTATGTTTCCCAGCAGGTCCGCGACAAGTCAGGCAGGTTAATTACAGTCCGCGTCCCAATCTACGAGCCGCCCAAACAAGTTTTTGCGGGAACCCAATCCCGGGTAAAGCCGGTTACGGTATATGACAAGTATCTCACTATAACCGGATCCCGGATTGATCGTGATCTGGGCGATGAACGGCGGGATCCGGCATTTTCTGTCAATGTATCGAATCAGAGTGAAAACGATGATTTGCGCGAATACATACCGGTCATGGCTGCTGCGGCTCTTGACTATATCGGCACGAATACCGAAAAAGAAGAAAAACTGAGGATTAAGGCAGATGATGAAGACGTTGCCTTCATTAAGGCTGGCTACTCCGAAGATGGCCCTTTTACCGGTCCCAGCACCGGTAGTCCCTGATACTTTCTCCTGCTGATGGAGGTATCCCGAGCCACGATTGTTCGCCGCGGGCTGACCGAATGCTGTCCGAATTGTGGGCATCGTTCCATTTTTAAGGGATTACGTCTGCTCCCTACCTGTCCCTATTGTTTCATGGCCCTTCAGCGTGGTTCCGGTTGGTGGTTAGGGCCCCTGGTGATCAATTACGGAATGGTGGTCTTTTTCCTGGTCCTCCCGCTCCTGGCTGCCGGATTGCTGAGCTGGATTCCGCTCCTTTGGGGAATTTGGGGTGCCGTGGGGGCTGGATTGGTCGCGCCTTTTTTCCTCTATCGCTATTCCTGGAGCCTTTGGCTAATGAGTTATTATTTCTTCCTGCCCGAAGAACTCCCTGCCAATAACGAGAATTTTGATTTGATTGATAACCAATAAGGCCTAGCGTTCCGGACGATGATGAAGCCGTTCACCCTCATCCTATTCTCCCTGGTTTTCTTTTTGGCCGGATGTTCCAAAAAGCAAAATGAGGAAGACCGCATCACAGACTCAGGGCTCTTTCAGCTCACCGTACAACTGGACTGGAGGCCGGAACCCGAACACGGGGGTCTCTTTTATGCCTTGGTGAATGGTTACTTCGAAGCCGCGGGTCTCGAGGTAGACCTGGTTCCTGGCGGGCCGAATGCCCTTGTCACCCAGCGGGTTGCCACGGGCAAGGCCGACATTGGTCAAAGCGCTAGTACCCAGGTGATGTTTGCCCGATCCAACGGGTTTCCCCTGGTAAGTATAGCGAGCGTTTTTCATTACCTTCCCACAGGACTGATGATGCATGAGTCCAACCCGATCACCAAATTCGAGGAATTGGATGGAAAGACCATCATGGCGCGCCCGGAGGCGGTCTATATCCCGTATTTGAAAAATAAATACAAGATCGATTTTGAAGTCATCCCGCAGAACTTCGGCCTCGCTTCCTTTCTGGCCGATAAGGACTTTATTCAAGAGGGCTTTTACATTGCCGAACCCTACTTTCTCAGGCGGGAGGGAGCTCAGGTGAAATGGCTTCCACTGTCAGATGCCGGGTATCTGGCATATGCCGTTTTGTTTTCCAATGAGGATTTCCTTGGAACCTACCCGGAACAGACCCGGGCCTTCATCGATGCATATATTCGCGGATGGGAAGGTTATTTAAGGGAAACCGGATATGAATCTACCCACGCTTACCTGAAAACCATTAACGACGGGTTGACCGATGGCTTCCTCGAGTTTTCCCGAAACCAGATTCTGCAGGATCGCTTAGTGGAAGGAGACCCGGCGAAGGGAGAAGCGATTGGGCGGATTCAGGTATCCCGGATTGAAGCGGAAGTCAAAATGCTGGAGGAGCTGGATCTCCTGGAGCCCGGGCAGTTGCGGGCCAAAGACGTTGCCACCGAGACGTTTTTACCGTCACCTTGAGATTACCCATGGGGCGACCCTGAATGCATCCTGTGGTTTTTAAATCGTCCTTTCCTCCCCTTGCCCATGCATGACCTCGCGATCATTGTTCCGGCCCGTTTGGCCTCCGGTCGGTTTCCTCAAAAGCTACTCTATGAGATCAAAGGGAAGCCGCTCATCCTGTGGACGGCCGAGCGGTTAAAGGAGGTGGCTCAGGATCTTCCCCTCTATTTTGCGGTGGATTCGGAGAGCCTGGACGAACCCCTGAGCGCAGCCGGCTTTTCAACCATCATGACCGAACCGGATCTACCTTCGGGGACAGATCGGATTGCGGCCGCGAATAGGGAGATTGAGGCTCGGGCTGTCATAAACGTTCAAGCCGATGAACCCCTTGTAAAGAAGTCGCAGATCGAAAAGTTGCGTCAATTGATCACGCAGGAAGCGGTGTTGATGGCGACCCTGGCGACTCCCTTTATTTCCCAAGAGTCTTTCGAAGATACCAGTCACGTGAAGGTCGTAGTGGGAAAGGGCAATCGAGCGATTTACTTTTCAAGGGCGCCCATCCCTTACAACCGCGATGCGGGCGGTCGATTCTCAACCGGGGATTGCTTTCACCATCTAGGGATTTACGCCTACAAGGCTGACTTCTTAAGTCAATTCACCCGATGGCCCCGCAGTCGCCTGGAGCAGATCGAAAAGCTGGAGCAGTTGCGGGTATTGGAAGAGGGGTATTCCATTCATGTCGGGATTACAGATGAGCCGACCATCAGTATTGATACGGTGGACGATGTGCCGGCATTCGTGGCCGCGATTTCCTAGATTCCACTGGCCGCTTGGTTCAGCCAGGATCAGACTATTAACGCGAAGCCGCCCTAGGCGGTTGGAATGCCCTTGGATTGCGCAACCAAACTGTAGAAGGAGTCGAAGAGGGGATCTGCATCGTTGGGCCCGGGGGCAGCCTCCGGGTGATATTGCACGCTGAAGATGGGGTAATCGGCGTGGCGCAGCCCTTCGACGGTATGATCGTTTAAATTGATTTCGGTGACCACGGCACCGGCCTTTTTCAGCTCCTCATCGGTAGAGGCAAAGCCGTGGTTTTGAGAAGTGATGGACACCACACCGGTTTCCAGATTCTTGACGGGCTGGTTTCCACCCCGGTGGCCGAATTTTAGTTTGAAGGTCTCCGCGCCAAAGGCATGGGTCAAAATCTGGTGACCCAGGCAGATTCCAAAAATGGGGGTTTTCCCGATCAATCCGCGTACGGCTTCATGAGCATAGGGAAGGGCGGAGGGATCCCCCGGGCCGTTGCTTAAAAACACGCCATCTGGATTTTTTGCCAAGACCTGGTCGGCTGGGAAATCGGCAGGAACGACTTCAATATTAAAACCATGATGATTGAGCTTCCGGAAAATGGACCACTTGGCTCCATAATCGTAAGCGACGATGTTGCAGCGTTCACGATTGCTCAGGTCCGTATACAAGTTGGTCCCGGTAACTGTAAAAGGCGGGCTCGGCTGGGGATTGCGATCACCCCAGAGGTAGGGGCTGCTGCAGGTGACTTCTTTGACATAGTCCACTCCCAGCAGGCCTCCCCAGGAGCGCGCGCGATCTACGGCTTCGTCTGGGGAGATATCTTCTGTGGTCAGGCAGGCCTTCATGGCCCCATCCACGCGGAGTTTTTTGGTGACATTGCGTGTATCGATACCCTCGATACCAGGGATGCCGTTTTCCCCTAAGTAGGTGCTGAGGTCTTTGACGGAGCGCCAGTTGCTGGTTACGGGACTCAATTCGCGAACTACAAATCCAGCCGCTTTCGGGCCATCGGATTCGATATCTTCTTCATTGATGCCGTAATTCCCAATTTGCGTGGCGGTCATCGTAATAATCTGCGCGTAATAAGAGGGATCGGTCAGGATCTCCTGATACCCCGTCATACTGGTGTTGAAGACGGCTTCCCCAACGACGGTCTTCTCTGCGCCAAATCCGTTGCCCTGGTAGACGGAACCATCCTCCAGGGCCAGTATCGCTTTTTTAAATGATGCCATTAAAGGATGAAAAGATGGGAGCCCTCCCGTGGACTTCAATAAAAAAGGGCGAAAACCGATGCGACCCTTACGGAAGTCCAACTGTATGGTTCATTTTGTCAGCTTTTCCACGGAGTGAAGGTCAAGCGCTTTACCCAGGCGGTCCAGCATAGCTTCCGTTTTACTTTCCTCCAACCAGTAGAACACATCCCGGCACATCTTCTTGCATTCGATGAGACCTGCCTGCTTAAGAATCTTCAAGTGGTGAGAGATCGTGGGCTGGGTGAGTCCCAGAATTTCGGAAAGCTGGGACACGTTATTGCGGTGTTCGCAGTTTGGCGACTTGGGAAGCAGACACATGATGCGCAGGCGAACCGGATCTCCCAACGCCTTGCATTGGGTGGATAATTGTTCTGCATCAACCGATTTCATGGGATAAATGGGGAAGCCTGGAAAAATCCTTTATGCATTGACATTTGTCAATATGTCAATGCTTTTGAAGCAACTGACGAAAAAGTGACGCAATAGGATTATGTATCCAAAGGATCGATTGGAAGGCTGGCACTGTGGTCAAGGCCACTGGGCAGAGGTATCGGAAAGTGACTGGAAGCGCTGGCGTTGGCAGATGCAGCACCGGCTGACAACGGTCGACGCGCTGGAAGAGTACATGGAGCTGACTCCGGAGGAGAAAGCCGGGTGTTATTTTGCGAACAGGAAACTGGCCTTCGCCATCACCCCGTATTTCTTTAACCTGATAGATTTGGAAGACCCGGATTGTCCGATTCGGCGCCAAGTCATTCCCCGGATTGAGGAGATGAATACAGCGCCGGAGGAGATGCTGGATCCAGTCGGCGAGGATGGGTGCAAGCCCGTCGAGGGATTGGTGCACCGCTACCCGGACCGGGTGCTTTTTCTCGTGACCGATCAATGTGCTTCCTATTGTCGGTACTGCACGCGGAGCCGCTTGGTATCGAATGCCCAGGATTATAATTTCCATCCGGAATTCGAGGCAGGATTGAATTACATCGAAGCCCACCCGCAGATTCGGGATGTGCTCTTGTCAGGTGGGGATCCCCTCCTCTTGAACGACCGGAAGCTGGATTATTTGCTGGGTCGGTTGCGGGCGATCCCCCATGTAGAATTTATCCGAATCGGTTCTCGTATACCCGTGTTTCTGCCGCAACGGATTACATCTGAACTATGTGAGATTTTTAAGAAACATGGTCCGATTTGGATGTCGATTCATGTCAACCACCCCAAGGAATGCACGGTCGAGCTTTTGGATGCCTGTGAGCGACTGGTGATGCAAGGAGGGGTTCCACTCGGAAACCAGAGTGTCCTGCTGCGTGGAGTGAATGATGATGTGGAGACCATGAAGTCCCTGGTCCACCGGTTGCTCATGATGCGGGTGCGTCCCTATTATCTGTATCAATGTGATCTCATTACTGGTAGCCAGCACCTGCGGAGCGATGTAAGCAAGGGACTTGAAATCATCAAAGGGCTTCGAGGGCATACGACGGGTTACTCCATCCCGCAATTTGTCATCGATGCTCCGGGAGGTGGGGGAAAAGTCCCGATTAATCCCGAATACGTGGAAAAGGTCACGGATGCGGATATCGTGGTGCGAAATTATGAAGGCAAGCTCTACCGCTATCCGCTGCTCAATGGGGTTCCCTTGGCCACCCCCGATGCTGCGGGCGAGCTCCTCGTATAGATTAGATTATCGCAAGGCGAGGGATTGATTGAGGATCGCCTCACGACTCACATTTTGACCGGCGAGGCGTGGACTGGTCAGGTAAGCGTGCATGGGCCCTTTTCCCTTCACCGCCACTTCACCTCTGGGTTGGAAGCCATAATATTCCTTCACGTGTTCGTAGGTGGCATGCGAGAGTTGGATCATATCCGGCTCGCACATTTCTTCCATCCGGCTGGCGGTATTTACCGTGTCCCCCCATAGATCATAAGTAAACCGGGTGGAACCGATAACACCGGCAACAGCTGGTCCCGTATGCAAGCCGACCCGAATGTGCAGTTTGAGGGCGTGTTCAAGGTTGAAGGTCTGTAAATAATCGAGAGCCTGGAGAGCAAATTCCATGCACCGCAAGGAATGGTGTTCACCGTTTGGCGGAATTCCCCCTACGACCATGTAGGCATCGCCAATGGTTTTTATTTTCTCCAGGCGATAATCCGTGGCGATCTGGTCAAAGTGATTAAAAATCTCGTTAAGGATCGTTACCAAACGGCTGGGATCAATGGTGGAGGCGAGGGCGGTAAAGCCAACCAGGTCGCAAAACACAACGGTCACCTCATCGATCGCATCGGCGATGCGGGTTTCTCCGTTCCGCAAGCGCGTGGCTACGCTCTCGGGCAATACCTGGTAGAGGAGTCGCTCGGATTTGGCTTTTTCGTCTTCGATTTGCGCGTAAAGGGCCTTCTGTTGATCCTGTAGAAATTTACGCTCCAAAGTGGATTGAACCCGGGCGAGCAGAAAGGTTTCTTCCACCGGTTTGGTAATGTAGTCCAGGGCGCCACTCTCGATGCAGCGGATGACACTTTCGAGTTTATCATGGGCGGAGATCATGATTACAGGGACATCGGCATACTTCGGGTTGGATTTAATTGTATCGAGGACCTCATAGCCATTCATGTTCGGCATAAAAATGTCCAATAAGACCAGGTCGATCTCAGGATTTTCCTTGATGACCTCTAATGCCTGGGTGCCATCTTCTGCGGTGAGGAGATTATCATATCCCTCATCCTCAAGTAGCATGAGAATCAAGTCTCGATTGTCTTCAATATCATCGACGATGAGGATTTGCTTCGAATATATGTCAAATTCTGTGTTCATGCGGGAGGTGGACTCCAAAGAGAGCTAGATCGACATATTTTTGGAAAAATTCAGCCCAAAATGACTAACCCGTGATGTCCTCTCCTTTCTGCATAATCTTATCTGCCCGATTTTGTAGCCATGAACGCTCTGTGCGGGACAGGCTTTTTGCTGTGACAACGACCACCGGGATGTGGGCAAATTTCTCTCGAGATCGGAATTCTTTGAGGAAGCCCATACCATCCATTACAGGCATCATGAGATCGAGGAATATGATGTCCGGGACGAAGGACTCGAGGATTTCGAGTGCCTCCCGTCCATTGCTGGCGGTTCGTATTTCATTCGCCTCCTGATCGAGCCAGACTTTCATCAGTTGTCTGAATTCGGGCATATCATCGACGACAAGGACCTTTCTATCCTTCAGGTCGGTCTCATTGAGCTGGCGACGGCAGGCTTCGAGGAAGTCCTTCTGGGCAACCGGCTTGGCGAGTGCGTCGACCGCGCCGAGGGCCTGGGCCTTTCGCTTGTCCGCCAGGATGCTGACAATCATCACCGGGATATGATTGATATCAGGCTCTTTCTTGATAAGGGCCAGGGTGTCCCAGCCGTTAATCCCGGGCATGCTGATATCCAGGGTGATCAGGTCCGGTTTGTATTCCCGAATCATATCGACCGCCTTGAATCCGCTGTCACATTCCCGATAGCCGGCCCCCAGGTCCTCGATATAGCGCCCGAGGAATTCGCGGGCGTCAGGATCATCGTCGATGATGAGAACTTTTTTGCCTGCCTCAATCGGCAGGATTTTACGGAGGTCGTCTTTTTTTGTCTCGGATTGGGAAAGGGTTTCGAGAGGTGCCCGAGAGCCGCCTTCGATTGCTGGAGCCGATTCCTGTTTGGTAGGAGTGGTTGAGGTGGGAGGGGTGGAACCCGGTTTCAGGCGAGGAAGGGACTGGCGCTCTTTGGGCCGGCCTTCCGACTGGGCGGTGGCAGGCTCGGTGGCGCCGTTTTCACCGGGTGCCGGAGGTGTGCCCTGGCCCGATGGGAGGGCAGATGGGCTTGAAGCCGTGGACGATAATTTCTCGGCGTTACGTTCTGCCATCTCGGCAATACCAACCACGGGTTTTTCATCTGTATCAGATCGAGACATTTTGAAGGGGGCCTGGGTTGCCTTCTCGATACTGCCGAAAGGAGCCTTGGAGCCGGACTCCTTGAGGTCGATAATGAAATTGCTGCCAACGCCGACCTCACTTTGTACGGTAAGCCGTCCCCCCAGCAACTCGATGATGGATTTGGATATGGCGAGCCCGAGTCCGGTGCCCCCATATTCCCGGGTGGTGGAGGCGTCTGCTTGGGTGAAGGCTTCAAAGATCGTATCCAGTTTGTCCTTGGGGATACCGATTCCTGTATCCGAAACTTCGATACGAATACGGTTGATGGACTCTTCCAGAACCGTCAGGCCCAAGGTGACTGAACCATCCTTGGTAAACTTGATCGCATTGGCGGCCAGGTTGATGAGCACCTGCTTCAGTTTGTGGCCGTCTGTGCTAAGCCGGATATTGGGTCCGCTAATCTCCGTCTTCAGCATGAGGTCTTTGGCCTCAGCCTGGGGTTGTAGCATCTCTACGACATCATGGATGACGGCGACGAGATCGGTATCCTCTATGATAGTGTCCATCCGGCCAGCCTCGATTTTGGAGAGGTCGAGGATGTCGTTGATGAGGCTGAGCAGGTGACGCCCATTGCGATTGATTTTCTCTACCCGCTGGAGGTCAGAGTCGCTCAGGTTGCCTTTCCGGTTTTTCATGAGAATCCCGGAAAATCCGATAATGGAATTGAGCGGAGTGCGCAGCTCATGGCTCATATTGGCCACAAACTCACTCTTCTGTTTGTGGGCGGCGAGCAATTCCATGTTCGCATCTTCCAACTGGATTGCCTGTTTTTGAGAGGCGCGATAATTCTGCGCATTGATCATGGCGTTAGCCAAAGCCTCCACCTGGTTGGAGAGCGCACGCCTCAAACTATCATCGACCTTGGCCAATCCTGCGAGCACGACAACTCCCATGACCCGGCTTTGGTAAATGATGGGAATGGCAAAGAGATTTCGGATTTTTGCCCGGGTAAAGCCCAGGTTGATATCTGGCAGAGCTTCTGGATCGATATCCTCCAGGGATATCCAGTCCTTCCGCCGAATGACCTCTCCGGGTAAGCCTTCCAGAGGGTTCCCCGCGGTAAAATTCTCGAGGAAATTGGCGTCGACGGAGTGATTGTGCAGGAGGACCAATTCGTCTTTCTGGTCATCGTAGCTGTAAAAGAGGCCGATCTGGGCCTGGCTGACCTGCATGAGAAAGCTCAGGGCTTCCTGGCCAATGATGTTGACTTCGATCGAGGCGATTTTGCGGAGGTATTCTCCGAATCGTTCCTGCTGGTCTACCGCCTGGGACAGGGCGCGGTTTTGTCGCTCCAGTTTGGAACTCTGGATTTCAAGCTTTTTGCGGCTGTCTTCAATCTCCTCGATGGAGGAGGAGATCTTCTCCGACATCAGGTTAACCGAGCGGGCCAGATTGCCCACGGAGTCTTTCCCGCTGTCATCGGACCTGGCCTGGTAATTCCCACGTCCGATCTGGTCCGCCACCTCGGAAAGATCTTCGAGACGTCGGGCAGTGCGCCTGAATTGGATGAGGGCGAGGAGCAGGGCGCCCACGAGCAGGGCAACATCGATGATTTGCCGGTTCATGCCGGAAAAGAGGGCCGACAAGTCATCCTGAAACCACGCCAGAATAATAAGGGCTGCGATGACCACGACGATCATGACAGCAAAGGAAATCCGTAGACCTTTCTGTTTCTTTTCCATTAAAAAGGCGAGAATATTAAGCGAGAATGTAAGGGGGGCTATTGTCGCATAGCGATCAATGTTTCGATTTTCTCAATGAGGACATCTTCATCCACAATCGGTTTGCTGAGGTATTCATCAAACCCGGCATCGAGAAGGTGGCGCCGATCATCGACCATGGCGTGAGCGGTGAGAGCCATCATTGGTGATATACGAAAAATATCCATTTCGCGGAGCTTCCTCATCAGGGTGATCCCATCCATCTGGGGAAGGCTGATGTCCAGGACAAAGGCGTCTGGTTTCTTTGCATCGTCTTTTTTCAGATATGCGAGCAGGTCGAGGGCACTGGTAAAGGGGATGAGCTCGAACCGATCTTCCAGCATATCGGTGACGAGGTCCATATTGTCGGGATTATCTTCTACCAGGACGACCGTTTTCATGGGATGTTGTGATTTCAAAAAATTGTCAGCCTAATGGAGTCAGCTTCGGTGGGGTGGTCGGAGATTTTATTTGAATTCCAGGCAATGTATCGGATTTTAGCCATGAATTTTGCGTCAGATTAAACAGTCACGAACACATTGCAAAGGAAGAATTTACGTCATTATTTAATATCGGCTGGAATGAGTAAGCCTTAATATTCCCGACCCCTCCAGGGGTATGATTTCAGAATTCCCACAAATTTTACGTGATAAGCTCCTGTCATCCGGCCTCCATATAGGGTTGGGTGCAGGCTCAATTGATGGGGGCGTAGAGGTCAGTTATTTCCCCTCACGATATAGCTGAGTCCCTTGGGTCTTGCATCCTGGTGAGTGAACTGTCGAGACATGCCCGGGCCCTGCTGGAAGGTGAACAGCTAGGGATCCTGGTCCTGGGGAAAGCAGGGGCGGATCCCTTTCAGCGACCGCGCATGCAGATCCAGGTTACGTCAGCGGTGATTCCAAGAGCAGATGACCGCTATGATGAAGTGATCGACGACTTGACTCATGCTTTTGAAAAGACCGCGCGCCTTGTTGCTGGTTCAGGAATTTCCACTTGTTCGCTTTACTCCCGCTCCGGGGCTTGCGGACTACCGGTTTTGGTGTAGCAGCCTTTGCCCGCGAAGGTAACCAGTTTACGATTAGAGCGCGCCTAGGTGGAAATTGAGCGGGTCGAAGGCGATGCGGCCGGTTTATTAGGCAGGCTTTTCTTGGCAGGAGCAGATTTTGCCTCCGTCTCGGATTCGTCATGATGCCCATGCTGGAGCCAATGGTCGAGGGAACCCAGAGTCCGATTGGCGGCCCGGATGAATTCCATTTCATCCGAGGGGTATCGGATCTGGCTGCTGATAAAGACAAGGAACTCGTCCCAAAAGAACTCAAACCGGTTACCATAGTTGGTGAAAAAGGCCAGGCCGGTGGCGGCGTCAAGGCCATAGCGGCGCTTGAGCAATTTACTGAGGCGGCTCCAGATAAAGGTAGCTTTTTCGAGGATGTACCAGGTCCCCAATGCCTCGGAGGGCTCGAGTCGATCAGCTCGTAAGCCCATAATCGAAGGGAGAGGGCAATCGAGTAGTTGGTAATCCAATACACCTAGATCTCCTTCAAGGAGTGGAGTTTTCAGATGCGTGTAAAACAGGGTTCCCGCGAGGTCACCCGTGCCGCTTTGGACCAGTTTATACTCGAAGGCAGAGTAAAACTGGTAGAAGCGGACGAGGATTTCCCGATAGTCCTCCAGACCACATTTCCCCTGGAACAGTTCATTCAGGACAGGGTTGTGCTCCAACCGCTGGTAAGCGGCGGAAGTTTCCTGATAAACGTGTTCAAAGAATAGTTGATTCACAGCAGAGAAATAGGAGACCCAGGCTATCGTTACCCTTTTGACGAGGAAGAAGTTTGCTCTGTATGGGGTAAGACAACGCTGGAGCGAAAAAGATTCCTGATCTTAAGGCGGCGGCCTATACTTAAAGATGAACTGCAAACTCAGTCTACGGCAATAACCAACTAACTAGTTTACAAAGGGTTAACAGAAATGGAACGCTTTGCTTCATGATTTTTTGAGAAAATCAACTAATTAGTTTAATTTACCTGGATCCAGCGGTGTTGAGAGAAGAGGTAGAAAAATCGAGGATTCATGCTGTCGACTTGGTAATAGATCCAATCCCCATAGGTGAAACTCCACAAGTAGGGGAAGTTGCTCTTGGTGGTAAAGAGCCAGCCGATTGAAGGATCGTAGAACCATTCGGCAAGTCCGGAACTTTCTCCAGCGAACCACCATCCGAGCGATTCATGGAAAATCCATGGAAGGGAATCCACCTTGAACAAACCAAACCAGGGTAAGTAGTACCAGTCATCGCCTGCCGGAATGGCGTCGGGAAAACGGGCAAACACGCCATCGCCCTGGACGAGGATAGTGGCGGTAGCCGAGTCGATCTGCCCACTGGAGTCGGATACTCGGACCCAGTACTCGGTGGCCCGGTCGATTGCAGGGGTGAGGTAGGTGGCTGTAGTGGCTCCAGGTAGGGGGGCACGGGTATCTCCGCTCCGGCCCTCATACCACTGATAGGCCAGGTTGTCCCGGCTGACAGCGGAAACGGAGAGAAGGGGACGATCGCCGGAGCTGACGAGCCGGGACTGGGGTTGGCTTGTAATGGCAGGACCGTCTGAACTGGGATAAAAGGCGAGTTGGTCGACCCATGCCGTATCCAGGCCACTGGAGACCGAGTCATCTTTGACATATTGCCAGTAGAGCTCGATTGTTCCCACGGTATTGACCTCAACGATGTTCTGTTTCCATCCTGATTCACCCGATACGGACTCGATGTAGGTGTCACCGATGAAAAAGTCTAACTCATCATAGGTGGCCTCGGAAGAGGTCCTCCACCAGAAAACGGCGATTCCGGGGCCTTCGACTTCGGTAGCGAAGGCGCTGAACGCTCCATCGGCAAGGGAAGGGGTCTGAAGGGCGTCTACCTTGTCCCGGGCCTCGGTATTTTGAGCGAACCACTCGGCGTTGCCCGCGGTAGTCCAGGACGCCAGATCATTGTCCAGGGCCTGGCCGTAGGGGTTGGTTCTTGAAAAGATCGCCACATTAGCGCTTCGGCTTTGAGCTGACCCAAAACCATTAGAGACGACTACGCTGTAACTCCCGGCATCGGCCAGGGTGGCCTGGTTGATCGAAAGGGTGGAGGAGAATGCGCCGGGAATTGCAGTTCCGTTGCGCCGCCATTGCACGGTAGCCCCTTCAAGATTGGACAATTCTACGGACAGGTTGAAAGAATCCCCCTCCGAGGCATAAGTTCGTTCCGGGTTTCTGATGATGCGCGGCGCGGAAGGCGATTCGGAGTTATAGAGGACCTGGTCTAGCCAACCGGCATCGGCGCCAGCTGCTACGCTGAGATCTTTGGTATACTCCCATGAGAGGGTAACGGTGCCCGCGGGGACCTCGACCGATCCTAAGGTCCAGTCTACCTCCCCGCTAATTTGCCGGTAGAGGGTATTGTTGATAAAGAGGTTCAGAAAGTCGTAGCCTTCCTCAGAAGAGACCTTCCATTCAAACGAAAGTTGTCCGGGACCTTCAACCGTAGTCGACAGGCGCGACGTCCCGTTGTGTGCCACTTGCCCACTCTGCACGGCGTCCATGCCATCGGAGGTGGTTTCGATCTGCGTAAACCACGGAGCTTCTCCATCCGTAGTCAGCACGAGGTAGGTGTTGTCGATCGATTCGTTCAGGTCACTTTCGCTGAGCAAGATGTTTACCCAGGCGGCCTCCGAGCGGATGGTCCCGATTCCATTGGAAATCTCGACTTCATATTGGCCGGCGTCCTGACCGGTTACATTTAAGATTACCAGGCTGGATCGAGTCTGGTCCGGGATTAAATTGCCATCCTTATACCACTGGTAGGACAATCTAGCTCCAGAGGCCTCCGCCAGCAGGATGATATTGCTGCCCGACACCACGGTCTGGCTCTCAGGATTTTTCAGGATGACTGGGATGATGGTAGCGTCGACAATATTCAGGTCAGCGGTGGCACTGGTGACTGAGCCTGCATTGTTGGAAACTTGAACCTGGTAGGCACCCACAGCGTTATCGTCCACACTAGCGAGGAGTAGAGTGGGGGCGGTCTGGCCTGAAAGGGGTTCACCGTTTTTGATCCATTGAAAACTTAGTGGGTTCGTGCCGGTGGCGCGGACGGAAAACTGCACGGTAGATCCGGTGGTGACCGTTTGGGAGGCAGGAGATTCTATGATACGCGGAGCTTGGTTCGCGGCGATCTCCAGCTCAACGATATTGCTCAGGGTAGAGCCATATTCATTCAATACATTTACTTGGATAAAGCCGCCGTCCTCCACACTCACATTGGTCAGTGTAAGGGTTGGTGCGGTTTCTCCCTGGAGGGAAATGGAATCTTTAAACCACTGGTAGGAGAGAGGAACCGTACCCGTTGCGGTGACAGAAAAAGTGGCGGTATCGCCGGGGGCCACGATCTGGCTGGTCGGTTGTTCCGTGATGACTGGGGGCTCCGCGTCTTCGGCCACATATTCGAAAGCATCGAGATAGCCCTGGTCGTCGCCACTGGAAATGGAGTAGTCCTTTTCGTAAGTCCAGGATAATGTATACTGCCCCTCGGGAATTTCCCGGGTGTATTGGGCCCATTCCGTGATGCCTGAAATCTGGTCGATGCGTTCGCCATCTATCTTAAAGGTAAGGTAGTCGTAACCGCGCTCGCTGGACACTTTCCAGTAAAAGCGGACGGTGCCGGGGCCGTTCACAATCCGCTCGAGGGTCGAACTCTGGTTGTCCCCGACATCGGAGTTGGAAGCCGCGTCGACCCCATCCCAGGTTACCGTATTCTGAGCAACCCAGGGCTGAAGGCTGCGGTTCCGCCATTGGCCATTTTCGTCATCCATGGCCTGGCCGAGTTCCGGAGATATTCCCAGCACGGCGACGTTGGCGGAGCTGGTCACCGCTCCACTATCGTTGAAGATTCTGACCTCATAGAGCCCGCTATCTGCCGCAGTGACATTGGTCAAAGTCAACGCACTTTGGATTTCGTTGGGAAGGAGGGTTCCGTCTTTCTTCCATTCATACTGGAGGTTCTCTCCCGTGGCAGTTACGGATAAAATGACATCATCCCCCTCATCGGCGACCACATCTTCCAGAGTGGTTTCTAACCGGGGGAAAGAAATTGGATCCAGATTGCGTATGGCATTGTTTAAATTCAAGCGGCCTCCAGAGGCTACCCGGCCTGATAAAGCTTCCAAGGGGTCTACGGTGGCCAGGATGCGATCAATCAGTCGAAGGTCTTCCGACGGGTATTGCGCTTTAATAATCGCGAGGGCCCCTGCCACCTGAGGGGCGGCCATGGAGGTGCCTGAGAGGGCACGATAGGAAAAATTACTTCCGATGTAAGTCGAGTAAATGTCTGAGCCCGGTGCCCCGATATCCACGGTGCGATCGCCGAAGTTGGAAAAGGATGAGAGTCGGTCGCGGTTGTTCGTGCTGGCAACCGATACGATGTTGGAAAGGTTGTAATTGCTGGGATAGGAAGGCCAGAGATCGTTGTCGAAGGAATCATTGCCGGCAGCGGCAACAAAGATCACGCCATTGTTTCGGGCATTCTCAATGGCATTATAGGCGGACAGGCTAAAGCCGCCTCCGCCGAAGCTCGCATTGATGATATCGGCACCCTCACTCACCGCGTAATTGACGCAGGTGATCATGTCAGAGGTCGATCCCGACCCTGAGGCGGAGAGGAATTTAACCCCCATCAGTTCTACGTTCCAGGCCATGCCGGCGACCCCGGTCCCATTATTACCCACAGCGCCTATAATACCTGCGCAATGGGTGCCATGACCATTGTCGTCGAGGGGATCCCCGGAGTTGTTGATAGCGTTAATCCCGTGGATGTCATCCACAAATCCATTTCCGTCGTTATCAATTCCATCGAGGGATTCGCCGGGGTTTCTCCACATATTGTCGGCCAGGTCTTCATGGGTGTATAAAATTCCGGTATCTATAACGGCGACGACCACGCCATCCGCCCGAGTTCGGACATCCCAGGCTTCCGGGGCGTCTGTATCTGCATCGGCTACGCCAAAGGAGGAATCGATTTCTTGTCCGGTGTTATGTTGGCCCCATTGAATCGGGTAGGATGGGTCATTCGGGGTCAAATGCGTATGCCGGATAAAATCGGGTTCAGCGAATTCAACCGTCCCGGATAGGCCTTCCAGCGCTTTGACCATGGAGGGGACACTTTCAGTATTGGCGGGATCGAGGTGAACCCGATAGATATCCAAATTTCCCAGGGGGTCGCCAAGATGCCCGCCGTTTTGTTGGATCGTAGCCCGTATCTGGTCTTTGCTGGATCCTTCGGAGAGTTTCACAAGGATCCGGTTGGCTACCATTTCCCGTTGAGCGAGAAGGATGTCTTCTCCCGTGGTGAGGTTGCGCACCAGCTTCTCTTCGATCCGGATGGGATAGGGTAAACTCTGGGGCTGCAGCAAGGTGACTCGACTATAGCGGCCCTCGGCATTGGGCGGGGAGGCCTTGATTTCCAGAATGGTGCTGCCATTCCAAGGGGAATCGGGGTGGTCCAGGACATTGCCGGGGCCCTGGCTCGTCCCCGGATGGAGTGGCGATTTTCCGCGGCGTGCGGTCTGGATGTCCGTTGGATTTTGGGCAGCGGGAGATGATGGGTGGGCAGCGCCGGGGTCTTCGACCCGGTCGGAATGCAGGGCTTGCTGAAGCTCCACCGGATCTGTCGAGGGCGGAGTGATTCCAACGATAAAAAAGAGGGTAGCCGCCAAAATGGCCAGTACCCCGGTTATCACTGCGGGCCAGACTTTCAAAGACTTGGTTTCCTACCTATTAAAACATGCATATACGAAAAAAGTTCGGGAAGTGTGCATTCCCGAACCTTTAACGATCTTAAATGTAATGTTTGTGTCGAAAAGATCAAGTATCCGGAGACATCCAGGCAGCAGAGGAGAAATCGTAAAACCAGCGTTCGGTGGGGGTGCTGAATTCCTCACTGAAAAAGAGCCACTTGTCGTTAACGACGTCATAAAGGTAGGGGTAATACTGAGGAACACCGGTAAAGTACCAGCCCATGCCTGGAATGAAGACGAAGAACCCGCGAACGTCTTCACCGTAGAAATACATCCAGCCCATTTTGAGGTGGTAGGCCCATGGATAATTCGCGATTTGCACCAGACCCAGATTGTTCTGGAACCACCAATCCGTGGCTCCTGTATCTTCGAGGGCGGTGGGGAAGAATTCAGTAGCGGTCGGAGCGGGATCAATCACCGAACCTCCGGAACCCGTTATGGCACCGGCAAGCTCGCCGGAGGTGGACCCAGATCCGGAGGCATCGACAAATAAGGCCGGACCAAAGGGGAAGACGCGTTCGCCAACTAAGCCGGCTACTTCCAAAGCAAAGTCGCCATCGAAGGGCGGGGTGAAGTCGAAGGAAGCGGAGGTGATATCGGTTAAAAGACTATCTCCGATAAGGGAAGAGTTGGTGATGGAAATATCATCTACAACCCAGCCAATCGATGTATCGGTGCCGAGAAAGCGATTGCCTCCTGGGTAGGCAAAAACGAACCGGATGTTGATGACCTGTCCGTCAAACTCCCCGAGGTTGACCGTTTTCTGAACGAAGTCGGTGTCGGTCTGTCCGTTGTTACCGGTTTGGCTGAAGATTTCGGTCCAGCTGTTTCCGCCATCGGTCGAAATGTCGACTCGCGCGGTTTCGTCGGTGGTGGCGAAGGCAAGTCTGCTCTGGAATTGGAGCTGGCTGGAGGCGCTGGGAATGATGTTGCGATCAATGGTAAGGATCTCATCGGAGATTCCAACGTTATGGTTGAAATGAAAGGCAGATGAGCCAGATGCGACAGTCGCGCTCTGGATAAAGTTATAGTCTCCCAACTGAGTAATGGTGAAATTGCCGGGATTGGTTTCTGCCCCTTCGACCCATCCGGAGCTATCCAAGGCCGCCAGCCGTATGCGGTAATTGGATACGCCAGGCATAGTGCTAAAGGTGTAGCTGCTCGCCTGGCCCGTGGTGGGGGATGCTGCCCCGCTGGCGGTGGAGGGAGTGAAGTCGGGTAGGTAGTCCATCTTGAAGTTTTCGGAGGACGGCACATTTACCTGTTCTGAAAAAGTGGTGATGTTGGGGCCGGAAATCGTCACCGTGTAGGTCCCCGCCTGACCGGGTAAGGGGACGGCGTAGGCTCCCGAGGCGGTGGTCTCGGCAAAAAAGTCCTGCCCGGTTACCTCAATCCGCACGCCGCCCAAGCCTTCGCCGATGCTGTAGAATTGATCTCCATCAAAGTCGAGGAAGGCCACCCCGGTGAGGAACTGAGGATTGGCCGACCGACCGCCAAAGACCTGGGTGACGACTTGCGGCCCAACATTTTGTAGCAGAGACACACCACTGAAGGAAACGGATCCCGGTCGTTCGGACTGATCGCGATTTCCCAAAACCACGCCCACTCCAATCTCCCGTGAGGAAGGGGAATGAATAGCATTACGATGACCCGGGGGATTCTGCATTCCTCCGATCGCACTGAGGTCTCCCGAGCCGGCCCAGTCGATGTTGAATCCGGCATGGCCATGCCAGGCCGACTTGGCGCTGGAGAATACATTCTCGAAGGCGGATACATTTTGATTGTAACCGAAGGCATCCAACCGATCACCCAGGCTATCAAAGGCTCCATAGGGTGAGGGAGGCTCGCTGGAGGACACGTGACCTTGGAACACATTGGTGAACTGATCCTGGCTGTGCAGTCGGGCAATGGTGATCAGGGTATCATTAAAAGCAAGAGGCTGAGTGCTCTGGGTCAGCGTAGCAAACTGCGACTCCATGGTGTCGAAATTTACGTTGGAGGCGCCACTCACAATGGCAGCATCGGTGGTGGGGTGGTCCTCGGTGGCAGTGTTCCGCAGGCGGGTGGCTTCGGCTACGGCGTCCGCCCGGGCCCGGTTGATGTATTCCAGGTAGAGGGTTTCTTCATCCGTTGGATCTCCAATCGTGTAGGCGGTCGCCTGTGCGGAAAGGGAGGATTCCTTCTGGTCTAAACGAACTTTGGGTGAAACCGATTTTTCCGGCTCCAGGGGTGGCACTGCTGGAGGGGGGGCCACCGGACTGAGCTGACCGACTTGAGGGCTTCCGAGGGCAAAGGAAAGGGAGGCCCCCAGAAGGGGAAACAAAAGGAGGGGCTTGCGAGACATAGGCGTGCAGCTTAGGGCAGGCCTGTCCCAAAAGGCAATGCTCGAATATGGGGAATAAGGAAGTTTTATGATCCTTAACCAGTTGTAAATCAACTATTTAAGAGATCAAAACTGCAGCCCCCTCCCTTTCAGTTTGATGGCGGCAAAGCCTAACGTAATCAAAAAGGTGACGATGAAATAGGGCGGCCACCAGGCGAGGGAAGCGGAGAACACGACATCTTCCAGCATGGCGCCCTCTAAATCGGGGTTGGAAGCAGAGACCGCAGGGTGCAGCCCTTTGAGGAGCAGGGCATAGGCGACACCAAGGAGTCCATAGGCGAGATTGAAGGCGAGCCCTTTAAAACTGAGGACGGTGGCGCGCTGCTCGGATTCCGTAATCCGGTTGAGGTAATTACTCAGCAGAAATCCACACATATACATGGCGACCATAATGGGGATGAGCGGGAGTAATCCCCACCAGGGGATGGCGAAGGGCAAGCCGATTAATCCGACGAGGGTCAGGGCTCCCATAATAAAGACGTTGTTCCGGGGTGGGAAATCGTCCGCCATTTTCTTCAAATACTTTGGAAGAACGACGCCCAGGATACCAAAGACAGAACCCAGCACTCCATAGGTGGCTTCCGGTAATTCGATTACGCGGTAGTACTGGCTGTTGAAGGTCAGAAACACACGAATGATGCTGTCGAAGACAAAGCCAAAAACGATAATGATGAGGGCGGTGGGCGTTTTTAAAATCCAGGCACCGGCCGACAAGGTCGTTTTCAGGGACTGCATGGCCGTGGCATGAATATTTTGCAGGGGGTGAAAATCTACCCGGGCATGTTCCTGCTGACGTTCGCTGGATTGGAGTTCCTGCATGCGAGTCGTCACGAGAATAACGCCGAGGCTCTGAATAAAGACAAGGAAGAGCGGCAGGCGCATGGTGATGTTTTTGGACAGCTCATAATCGAGCCCCAGGGCGCCAATCATCGTGTTCATGAATTTCTGGTCGTAGAGGACACCCCCGATGAGCATGGCGCCGATAAAAGCAATGGATTGCCAGCGCATGAGGACTTCCTGGACCGAAGACCATTTATCCTCCATGCCGGCCTGCTTGAGAGAGTCATAGGCGAGGGCCTCATCGGCTCCGCTGGCCGCCGCTTCTGCCGCCCCACTCAGGATCCGGTTGATGATAAAGATAATAAACAGGATGGAAGGGTCCAGCAGGGGAACAAAGGTGATGACCCCCATCTCAATAAACATCAGGAAGCCGCAAACTCTCAGCAGGTTCCTACGCCCAATGGTATCGGCGATTGCCCCGGACGGGACTTCCAGGAGAACAATGGCAGCCGCCCACGCCACGTTGAGCAGCGCGTACTGTTGGGCGCTTAATCCAAAATCAATGAAGAGAATGGCCAGGACCGGATAATAAAACCGGGCATTGAACAGGATGCGGAACCAAACGAATAACCGGACATTTCTGATTTCAAAGGGAGAGGACATGGAGGGAGGTCGGTAGTCGGGGAGTTGCGAGAGCCAGTATTTAGTGCTAAGCGCTTAGTGTCTAGTGTCTAGTGTCTGGTGCTTAGGGGACCCCTTGGACATTGGATTTTCCTTGCGGAATATTGGAAATTGAAACTTCCCATCATTCAAAATGCAGGGGGTTGGACACCAGACACCAGACACCAGACACCAGACACTAGACACTAGACACTAGACACTAGACACCGTCCCCAATATCTGCCAGTGTTGCGGATTCCCCATGTTTGACGTTCGCGAAAAACCTAAGATGGTGGAGCGAGCCTTTCTGGTTGGTGTTCACCTCTCGAATGAATCCCCCGAAACCACTGAGGGGCTGCTGGTTGAATTAGCCGAGCTGGTTGAAACCCTGGGTATCGGGGTGGTGGGCCGCGCCGTTGTCAAATTGAAGAAGCCCCAGGCCAAGTTTCTGATGGGAGCCGGTAAGGTTCAGGAAATCCTGGAGCAGGTGCGGGCTCTACAGAGTGATGTTATCGTGTTTGATAACGAGCTCCACCCCGGCCAGCAGCGCAATTGGGAGCGAGAGGCAAAGTCGATTGCCGTAATTGATCGGCAGGAAATCATCTTGGATATTTTTGCGGATCGTGCACAGACGCGAGAGGCCACCCTCCAGGTGGAACTGGCACGCCTGGAGTATTCACTCCCACGGCTGCAGCGCGCCTGGACCCACTTGAATCGGCAACGGGGCGGGGGTGCGGTCCAGCGGGACGCGGGAGAAACCCAGCTTGAGATGGACCAGCGGATCTTGCGGACGCATATCGCGAAGGTGAAAAAACAACTCACCGAGGTGGTGCAACACCGAAATGTGCAACGCAAGCAGCGCATGAAGGTGCCCGTTCCGACGGGGGCCATTGTCGGTTATACCAATGCCGGGAAATCTTCACTGCTCAATGCCCTGACCGGGTCCGAGGTCCTGGCAGAGGATAAGCTCTTTGCCACCCTTGACCCGACCTCTCGCCGGTTGACCCTCGATAGTGGGCAGCAACTCGTCCTGACCGATACAGTTGGTTTTGTGCGCAAGTTGCCGCATCGCCTGGTGGAGGCCTTTAAGGCGACTCTCGAAGAGGCAATTGTATCGGACTTTCTGATACATGTAATTGATGCCAGTAACCGGGATCACCAGGAGCACCGATTGACGACGTTAAAGGTCTTGAAGGAGCTGGGGGCGGAGCAAAAGCGGATCATTGAGGTGTATAACAAAATCGATCTGCTCGAGGATCCGGTTTCGCTCAAGGGTTTTCTCGACCGGAACCCGGAGGCTATTGGGATCAGTGCTGCAACGGGGGCGGGCCTGGACAAACTAAGAGCCCGGATCGCTGAAATGCTGGAGGCGGCCTACGCTCCGGTGGAGCTCATCATTCCACATAGCCGATACGACATGGTTGCCCTGATTCATCGAGAAGGGGTGGTGAAGGAGGAACGACAAGAAGACACAGGGGTTTACATTCTCGGCCAGGTGCCGGGTCGCATGGCCAATCAATTTGCCCCCTTTCTTACAAATGGAGGCTGAGGGCTTCACAACAGGTTCTGCGGCATCCTTCCCCACTCATCCTGAGCTCTTTTGTGCACCGCAAAAAACCCTGCGGACGCTACGCGTCCGGCAGGGTAGTATCGGGTCGCAGACCAGCTACAGCGACCGTTCATGGGGGAAGAAATCAGGGGTATATTTCTCCCTCTTAAGGATGTAACGTACCGGATACGTTTAAGTATGGGACGTGATATCCCGGGGACTTGTTCCTTGCTTTCCGAAAAAAACAAGCGGTTTACTTCAGGTCCGCAAGTGGGAGTTGTTCCGAGAGCGCGGCAGGGGAGAGCGGATCGATCAAAGTTGCTCCGGTCAATTGGTTGAGTGCCGCGCCCAGGAGAATAGCACCGAGCGCAACAATGAGTATGCGTAGCGATTTCATGTTGTCGTTTGTTAAGCGATAGTTGTTTCAGTCAGAGTATTTTCAAGTTACCTGCATTCCATGAAATGGCAAAAAAATCTTCCGGACTAGGGTGTATTGGGTAGGAATTCGGGATTCTGGTGCATGGTCTTCAGCTGCTGATTTGGCACAAAAAAACCGGGGTCCGTAGACCCCGGTTGAAGTTGAATAGATGCTTAGGGCGGGAAGCGCCTCAGGCGAGGGCGGCTTGCGCAGCGGCCAGGCGAGCTACGGGCACGCGTGGTGGCGAGCAGCTGACGTAGTCCAGCCCAACTCCGTGAAAGAAGTTGATGCTGTGCGGGTCACCACCGTGTTCTCCACAGATACCCAGTTTGAGATTGGGTTTGGCGGAGCGACCTTTTTCTACAGAGATTTCGACAAGGGCGCCGACTCCTTTCACATCGATGGAGGCGAAGGGATTTTGCGGCAGGATGTCGTGATCCTTGTAAACGCCGAGGAAGTTACCGGCATCATCCCGACTCATGCCGAGGCCGGTTTGGGTCAGGTCATTGGTGCCATAGCTGAAGAAGTCGGCGACTTCGGCGATCTCGTCGGAGGTGACGGCACCGCGGGGGACCTCGATCATGGTACCGACCAGGTAATTGAATTTGACGCCTTTCTTTTCCATGACCTCAGCAGCCACCCGATGGACGACAGCGGACTGGTTCTGGAGTTCGTCTACGAATCCGACGAGCGGGATCATGACTTCAGGAACGACCTTGATGGGATTCTTTAACTTATAGCAGGCGGCCGCAGCTTCGAAGATCGCGCGGGCTTGCATTTCGGTAATTTCGGGATAGGTGATCCCCAGGCGGCATCCGCGGTGACCCAGCATGGGATTCAACTCATGCAGGGCATGAACCCGCTCGGCGATATATTCGCGGCTGACGTCGAGGGCTTCGGCCACGGCCCCGCGAGCGGTCTCATCCTGAGGCAGGAATTCGTGCAAGGGGGGATCCAACAGGCGAATGGTGACGGGGCGACCGCCCATGGCCTTGAAGATCCCGGTAAAGTCCCTGCGCTGGAAGGGCAGGAGCTTGGCCAGGGCCTTGCGGCGCTCGGTTTCGTTCTGAGCCAGGATCATCTGGCGCATGAAGGTAATCCGGTCGCCTTCGAAGAACATATGCTCGGTGCGGCAGAGGCCGATTCCCTCGGCACCGAGGGCGACAGCCATCTTGGATTGGCCAGGCGTGTCTGCATTGGTGCGGACTTTGAGGCGGCGATATTTGTCGGCCCACTTCATGACGGTGGAGAAGAGCTGGTAGGTGTAGCTCTTTTCTGCCTTCAACTTCCCTTCAAGAACCTGGTTCACTTCGCTGGGCAAGGTATCGACGTGACCGGCGAAGACTTCGCCGGTAGTGCCGTCGATAGAAATGTCATCCCCCAGTTTGAGGCGGGTTTTGCCCACGGTGAGGGAGCCTTTTTCGTAATCGATGATGATATCGGAGGCACCCACGATGCAGACTTTCCCCATCTGGCGGGCCACCAGGGCGGCGTGGGAAGAAACCCCACCGCGGCTGGTCAGGATCCCTTCGGAGGCGAGCATGCCGCGAAGGTCTTCGGGAGAGGTTTCCACCCGGCAGAGGATGACTTTGTGGCCTTCGGAGGCGAGCTTCTCGGCGCCGGCGGCGCTGAAGACCAGTTTACCGGAGGCGGCGCCGGGGCCGGCGGGGAGGCCTTCGGCAATCTTCTTCGCCTGCTTGGCGCTCTTCGGGTCGAAGACCGGGGCGAGGAGGCTGGAGATGGAGTCGGCCGGGATCTTTTTCACGGCGTTTTCCTGGTTCATGAGGCGCTCCTTATTCATCTCTACCGCGATGCGGACGGCGGCGAGGCCGGTGCGTTTGCCGTTCCGGGTCTGCAGCATGTAGAGGTGATTGTCCTCGATGGTGAACTCGAAGTCCTGCATGTCCCCGAAATGCTTCTCCAGGGTTTTCTGAACCTGGGTCAGCTCCTTGTGAGACTGGGGCATGTCATCGGCCAGCTTGGCGATGGGGTGGGGGGTACGGACCCCGGCCACCACGTCTTCTCCCTGGGCGTTGATGAGGTATTCGCCGTAGAGGACTTTTTCACCATTGGCGGGGTCACGGGTAAAGGCGACACCGGTGGCGGAAGATTCGCCCATGTTTCCGAAGACCATAGTCTGCACGTTTACGGCGGTGCCCCACTCCGCAGGGATGTGGTATTTTTGGCGGTAAAGGATGGCGCGCTCGTTTTGCCAGGAGCCGAAAACAGCGCCGACGGCACCCATGAGCTGTTCGAAGACGTCCTCGGGGAAGGAGGACTTCGTTTCCTTTTTAATCAGGGCCTTATAACGTACGACCAGCTCTTTGAGGTCGTCAGTATCGAGGTCGAGGTCTTCCTTCTTGCCGAGCTCTTTTTTGAGCTTGTCCATGACGGCGTCGAAGGGCTCATGATCGGTTTCGCTCTTGGGCTGAACCCCCATGACGACATCGCCGTACATTTGGATGAAGCGGCGGTAGCAGTCCCAGGCGAAGCGGGGATTGCCACTCTTCTCGGCGAGGCCATCGGTGGTGGCATCATTGAGTCCGAGGTTAAGGATGGTATCCATCATGCCGGGCATGGAGTCGCGAGCGCCGGAGCGAACGGAAAAGAGGAGCGGGTTCTTGGGGTCCCCGAAGGTTTTGCCCATTTGTTTCTCAATGGCAGTAACCTCCTTCTTGATATCGTCGACCAGGGTGGCGGGGTATTTGCGACCATTATCGTAATAATAGGTGCAGACCTCGGTCGTGATGGTAAACCCGGGGGGAACGGGAAGTCCAATCCGGGCCATTTCAGCCAGGTTAGCACCCTTGCCTCCGAGGAGATTTCTCATGGTAGCGTTCCCATCGGTCTTTTTACCGAAGGCGTAGGTGTATTTTACTTTCTTGGATGCGCCAGTTTTTTTGGCGGATCCAGCCTTTTTCGTTTTCGTTTTTTTAGCGGGCATCGTGGATACCTGGATTGCTGTTGAGGTTATGTTTCCCAAAAGAAGAAGAGGCGGAGGGGTAGTCAGTAGCCTCCATGGGTCTAAGCCTTCAACCCTAAGGGGTGCGGCTTGTCAACGGAAAGCCTAGGGAAACCGGAATCTGCATAAAAAATCCTTGATAGAACCCCTCTGCATGCTTGGCTGAACACTTACCACTTGTGTAACCATGAGTACTAAGACTCCAGCCAATCCACATCCTTCACAGCCCTCTGATGAAGCGTTGGAGGACGTGCGTGATCCGAAAGAGATGAGTTTTTTGGATCATCTGGAGGAGCTGCGAGGGGTTCTCTTTAAATGCCTGATCGCGTTTCTGGCGGGGCTGGTCCTGGTGATCGTCTTTATTGGAAAGATTGCGGACGTTCTAACCTATCCCTTGGAGCAGGCTTATAAACTCCTGGGTTCCACGGATGTAAACCTGATCACCACCCAGGTGTTTGAGATATTTAATGTGCTCATTGCGGTTTGCTTTTTAAGTGCTCTGGTGGTTGCCCTGCCCTTCATGCTATATTTTGGAGCGCAGTTCGTATCTCCGGGACTGACGTCACGCGAATTGAGGATTCTAAAACCAGGATGCGCGGCGGCCTTTCTGCTCTTTCTGGTAGGAGCTGCCTTTGCCTTCTTCCTCGTCCTGCCCAACGCAATTTTCATTACACTGAAGTTGAATGAGATGTTCAATTTTGAGCAATATCTGCGGGCGGGAAGTTATTACGCGACCGTGGTCTGGGTCACCTTTGCCGTGGGACTGGCGTTTGAGTTTCCCCTTGTGCTCATTCTTCTCACCTACATCGATATTGTCTCGGTGGAGACCTTGCGGGCTTCCCGTCGCCTGGCCTTTGTTCTTGTGTTGATCGCATCTGCCCTGATCACCCCGGGAGGCGACCCCTTTACCCTGATGCTTCTAGCCATACCGTTGTACGGGCTCTATGAGGTAGCGATCTGGGTCTCGGACAAAATAATCGGGAAACGGCCCAAGGAAGAAGACACGGAAGACGATTCCGACCCTGAGGGGGATCCGGATCCATCGACCCCTCCAAGTGGGGGTGAAGATACATCGGTGACCAGCTCGCACTATCTGGAAGGTGAAGAAGCCATCGACGGAGAGAGCCAACATAGCGATGGGCCGAGCGACCCGGTTGACCCCTACTCGGAGGACCAGGATTTATGGGAGGATGATTTTGAGGATGGGTTTGATGAAGCTTCTGCGGGAGAGGACGCATCGGAAACAACGATAAAATCGGATGTCGGCGAAGCTCCTGAGGACTTGGAACCCCCTGCTGAGTCCGAGGATGTGGAAGCTCCTGAGGCCGTTGAGCGGCCGGAAGCACCCGATACGCCTGAATCGGAAGAGGGAAAACCCAAGACCGAGAGTGACGGGGACGAGGATGATGAAAAACCGCGGGAATCCGGCCAGGCCCCCGAATAGGCAGACTTTGGTTGACGAAAGCTGCGGTTAGGGGTTACCGCGGCGCTTCTGGTCCACGAGGACCATAGTAAACATATTGGCGGCCAGGAAGAAGGTACCGGTCAGCGGAATGGCGGTAAAGAAGCTCCAGACCCATTGCCAGAGAGGAGCTTCGGTGGGAACAAAGTCACGCAAGATGAAAGTGAAGGCCAGGTGGAACACACCAGTCAGGAGGACGATGATGCCTTCGATCTTCATATTGATAAGCGGTTGCGGTGCTTCAGACATGAATGCCAAACAAATGGAGACGGCTACTCCTTGTCAATGCTGGGTCTTGTTAGGGGGTGCCGTAACTTGACAGGATGGGGGAAGCTTACCCTTATTTATGTATGATACGCTTTTCTCAACTGCTCCGCCTGTTCAGTGGATTTCTCCTCTTGGGGCTCGTTGCCCAAACGCTTCTGGCCTTTCGACCTTTCAGTGCGGATCCTAAAAGTCTCCTGGCTCTGGGCGGATACGATTCCGTAGCCTATGTGGAGACCGGACAGGCGGTGAAGGGCGCTCCCATTTTCTTTTACTTCTGGAATGGTGTCTACTGGCGGTTTGCAACTCAGGCTAACCTGCGCAAATTTCAGTCAACCCCGGAACGCTATGCGCCAGCCCTTGGCGGCTATTGCGCGCTAAGCCTCGCGGATGAGGCGATTAATCCCTGCGACCCGACCGTGTTTGCGGTCCATGAAGGCAAGCTTTATGTCTTTGGCAATGAGGAGGTCAAAGCAACCTGGATGAAGGACCCGGAACACTACATTAAAGAAGGGCAGCAGGTCTACGAAAGGTTGCTCGAAGCGGAGGAGTCCTGAGAAGGTGTTTCTTCAGGCAAGTTCTGAGGCTTCCTGGGCGTTTGGCGTGCGCTTGGCCAGCTTAGCGATTTCAACTTCTTTATCTTCCAGCTCGCAGACCAGTTTATTGCGTTCCTGAAGTAAGGTCTGCACTTTTTTGCGGAGTTCGAATACTTCCTGTTCCCGGCGATTCTCGACCGTTTTCCGCTCAACGGCCTGATTGATGGCGCGAGCCAGGCCGGCTCCTTCCACCGTTGCCTTACTGATAAAATCCTGGGCTCCCAACTTCAGGGCCTGGACAGCGTGCTGCTCGTTCCCATGTCCCGACAGCATGACTACCGGCCAGAACAGTTTTCCATATTTGCCAATAAGGTGCGCTATCAATTCGATGCCGGATAAATCCGGTAGCTCAAGGTCTATGAGGACACAATCAATTTTCGAAACGTCACACAGCTTTATAGCTTCCTGAGAAGACGATGCTTCTAGAAATTGATACTCCCAATCCGGGTCTTTCCCCACCCAATACTTTATGATCTCTCTGTCTGGCTCACTGTCCTCGACGATCAGTAGGGTCCTCCTGCTTTTTTGATTCATAGTCCTAACGGTGCTTAGGTGATGAGAAATTCTAATTGGATGATCTGATTAGAACGAGGATTTCAGGGATTGACATTTAATATCGAGACCATGGGCGATCTTTTGACGGAAAATAGGGGGAACCCTCTAGCTGTGAGTTGATAAGTGGGAGGATTGTGGAGTGGGGCGCCCCGCTAGAGCAAAAAAGCCCGGGGTTTCGGCCCGGGCTTTTTTTGATAAAAAGGAACGCTTAATTTACAGTTTACCGCCATAAATCGCTGTGGGGCCGAGTTCTTCTTCGATACGAAGGAGCTGGTTGTATTTTGCGATTCGATCCGAGCGGCTAAGGGAGCCGGTCTTGATTTGCCCGCAATTTGTGGCCACGGCGATGTCGGCAATCGTGAAGTCTTCGGTTTCTCCGGATCGGTGGGATAACACGCTGGTATACCCGGCTTCTTTCGCCATTTCGACAGCGTCGAGAGTCTCGGTAAGGGTGCCGATCTGATTGACTTTTACCAGGATGGAGTTGGCCACGCCCAAGTCGATGCCCTTCTTGAGGAACTTGGTGTTGGTCACGAAGAGATCGTCACCAACGAGCTGGACTGAGTCCCCGAGGACGTCGGTCTGGATTTTCCAGCCGTCCCAGTCGTTTTCCGCGCACCCGTCTTCGATGGAAATGATGGGATACTTGGCGCAGAGATCAGCCAGGAAGTCGACCATCTGCTTGGAGGACCGCTTGGTGCCGTCAGACTTGCTGAAGATGTATTTGCCCTTCTTTTCGTCGTAGAACTCGGAGGAGGCGACATCGAGAGCGAGGAAGATCTCTTTCCCCAGTTTGTATCCGGCTTTCTTGATCGCTTCAGCGATGACTTCGAGGGCAGCTTCATTAGAAGGCAGGACCGGGGCAAACCCGCCCTCATCCCCAACGGCGGTAGATAGGTTCTTGGATTTCAAAACCCCTTTGAGAGCCTGGAATACTTCACAGCCCATCCGCAAAGCTTCGCTGAAGGTCTCAGCTCCTTTGGGCATGATCATGAATTCCTGAATGTCGATGGGGGCGTCGGAGTGGGCGCCACCATTCATGATATTCATCATGGGAACCGGCAGTACCTTGGCGTTTACGCCACCGATATATTTGTAAAGGGGAAGGCCGATGGCATCAGCTGCAGCGTGAGCAGTGGCGAGGCTGACTCCAAGAATTGCGTTGGCGCCGACCTTTTTCTTATTGGGGGTACCATCGACTTCAAGCATGGTCTGGTCAATTCCGACTTGGTCGACTGCGTCCATACCGATCAGCTCTGGGGCGACCAGCGTGTGGATGTTTTCGACGGCCTTGATGACGCCTTTGCCACCAAAACGCTTCTTATTTCCGAACCCCTTGGGGAAGTTCTTGATAGGCAGGGCTCCATCGCGAAGCTCAAGTGCTTCATTTACACCGGTGCTGGCTCCGCTGGGAACCGCAGCCCTTCCTACAATGCCATTTTCCAATTCCACATCTACCTCTACGGTAGGATTTCCCCGGGAATCGATAATCTGGCGAGCCCTAATATCTACAATCGTTGTCATTGGGATGATCTCTTGGTTTGTGGTTAAGTAAATTTAATTACCAGTCCTAACCGAATAAGAAATGCCCCCATACCCCTGTCAACGGTATTGGCGAGTCGGGAAGAATTAGAACAAATAACACCTGGATTGCCACCAGGGGTGCTGTTGGTTTTAGCTGCGGTGTGGCGGGCCCTGACACCGCGCTAGACAGGGGGGGCTGGTTCCGCTTAAGATATGCGGATGGACCTCATCCTTGGATTGGAACCCAAACTGGCCTTTGGCTTCTGGTTGGCCACTCTGGGTATAATCCATGTATTGGTGGCCCCCTATGCAACTTATGTGGTGATGAAGCAGGGGGAGTCGGAGGAGGTGGTGGTGAAGCGGCTCTACATCATCTGGATGATCCCTCTCCTCGGGAGCATCATCCTTGGGGTGTACGCCCTGTTCCGGAAGCGACCGCCCCGCGATGGGCTAGTCCCTGCGGAGGACACCGGTATCGACTGGGGCAGCGCGGCGGAGGAGATGAAGGAGAACCTCGATTCGGATGAATCGAGGGAGGGGTAAGTGGTGAACAGTGAGCTGGGAGGCTTTCCCCATATACACTCACGAATCCTCATTCACCTGAACTACAGTTCCCGCATATCAAGCTTCACTTGTGGGTCGAGGTAGACGTATTTGAGGAGGCGGAAGTCGATGGGGCTATCGTGCCAGTTTTGTACGGCGGGGTGGACCAGTTGGGTGGTCGTATAATGATAAATCGGAGCGACGGGCATGTCGGTCAGAAGGACCCGCTCGGCGTCCTGGAAGAGTTTTATACGTTTCTCCGCATTGGGTTCTTTAGCCCCGAGAGCGACCAGGCGATCAAACTCCGCGCTGGAGTAGTTGCTGTTGTTGTTGCCGCTATTGGTTTCGAAGATATCGAGGTAGCCGGCCATATCGAGTCCACCGACCCAGGCGGCCCGTGCAATCTGGTAGTTGCCATTTACGCGGGTCTGGAGGAAGACTTTCCACTCCTGGTTGGCCAGGGTGACTTCGATGCCGAGTTCGTCCTTCCACATTTGTTGAACGGCTTCGGCGATGGCCCGATGGCCCTCCGATGTGTTGAAGATCAATTCGGTCGGGGGAAAGCCTTCTCCGTTGGGATAGCCCGCTTCGGCCAGGAGACGGCGGGCTTCATCCAGGTCAGGCGCTATCTGGAAATCGGGCATGTAGCCATTGACAGTAGGTGGGATAAAGGAACTGGCGAGTTGTTGGCCACCCTGGGCGATGTATTCGATGATTTGCTCCCGGTCGATGGCGTAGGAGAGCGCGCGGCGGACCCGGGGATCATCGAAGGGCGGCTTCTCTACATTAAATTCGTAGTAGTAGGTGCCATAGAAGGGGGCTCGACGGATAGCCGGGTTGTCCGAGCTATTGATCAGCTGCATTTTGGAGGAAGGCACCGTGGAGGTCTTGTGCAACTGGCCAGCCCGGAAGCTGTTATACTCGGTCTCCTGGTTGTCGATGGGATAGAAATGTACTTTGTTCAGCTGTACCACCTCGGAATCCCAATACGTGTCGGTCTTGGCAATGGTCACCACCTTGTTAGGTTGCCAGTCGACGAGTTCGAACGGCCCATTCGTTACGAGGGTTTCGGGCTGAAAGTACTTGCTGTTTTTGGTTTCATCGATGGCACCGAATTCCTCAATACTGGCCTGGTGAATGGGATAAAAATACTGACTGCGGAGAAAGACGAGGAGAGCCAGGTTCGGGTGCTCCATCTCAAAACGGAGCCGACGATCATCGAGTGCTTTTACCCCCACGTCGTCCCAGGTGATCATGCGCTCCCCGGTGGCTTGAATGGTCTCTCCACGGCTGTAGGCGACGGCATTTTTAATTCCCTTAAAAAACTCGGTATAGGGGGCGGCCATGGCCGGTTCCAGATAACGCCGGATCCCATATTCGAAGTCGTGGGCAGTGAGGGGATCGCCGTTGGACCACTTGGCATCTTCCCGGATATAGAAGATATACTCCAATCCATCTTCGCGCATTTCCCAGCGCTCAGCGGCGGCGGGAACCAGCTGGTTCGTGGTGGCATCGTAATCGATGAGGGGTTCCCAGATGTCGCGCATGATGCGGAACGAAACCAGGTCGGTGACTGCGGCGGGGTCGATGGTGGGTGGTTCGGAGCCATTGCCTAAGTGCAGTTCCTGCAGACGGTTCCCTTCCTCGACCCGGGTTTCCTTTTTTCCACATCCGGAAAAGGTCATTAAACATGCCGTGAAGAGCAGGAGTAAAACTTGTGAAAAACGCATAGGGGGAAAGTAGCGGAGGGAGTGAAGGCCGCAACTGAATTCACCTTCGTGAAATAGAGGCGGGGGCTGAGCTTTATTGGACTACAATGTCAGCGGAAGGTTTCAGAAATGAAAAAATCCGTTCCATAAGGCGGTGAAAATGGAGCCGTCATCGCCTGGAATGGGAGGTTTCCCAAAGTGCTTTCGATCGAAGCGAACCCCTTTATGCCCCAGAGAATTCTTGTTGTCCTAATCGGCCTGTTTATTGTCTGTTGCCCGCCCCAACCTTTGGGGGGTCTTGTCCAGTTTTGATGAATCGACCACAAGCGCTTTTGAGCGCGCAGACATTGCCATGCCCCGGGATTTCGATGGCGATCTGGTGATGGATCTGATCGTCATCCGCAAATCAATGGGTTCCTTCACCCTGGGGGCGGTGAAATCGTGGAGGAGATCTGGGCAAAATCCAATGGGTTTGGGATATTTCGCAGATATCCGGGGGTGGATTTTTCACGAATATCAGGGCTCTGTCTACCTGGCTAATGCGGGAGATTCTGAGGCTTTTCCCTATGTGCCTGGCCTGGGGTGGGCCTATATCCATGCCGGAGCTTTTCCTCTGAATCGCAAATCTATTTTAATCGGGAACGGCTGCTGCCGAATCGATGGTTCTACATATTCGATGGCAGCCAATCCGGCTGTGCAATGTGCCGATGGAACAGGGGGGAGGGGTGTGATTTGTGAACAAGTGGTCCTACGACCGGTAAACTTGTTAGGTCAGGAGCGCTTTCATCTCTTCGAAGGAAGGTTTGAGGGAGCGGATGGCTCCTTGCCAGAAATCGGGCTCGGAGAGGTTTACCCCTAAGACTTTATTCGCGACCGCCTCGGCGGTCATGCTCCCGGACTCGCGGAGGAACTGTTTATAACTCGGGATGAAGGCTTCGCCCTGTTCCTTGAAGACATTATAAAGTCCACGGCTCAAAAGGAACCCAAAGGTGTAGGGAAAGTTATAGAAAGATACTCCGGTAATGTAGAAATGCAGTTTGCTGGCCCAGAAGAGGGGGTCTTCTGCTCCCTCTTCCAAGGTGTCTCCGTAGAGTGCGCGTTGAGCATCTACCATCATATCCTTGAGCTCCGATACGGTGACTTCGCCGGCCTGGCGCCGCTCATAAAACGCTTTTTCAAAGTGAAAGCGCATTGGAATGTTGACGAGGTAGGAGGGGATCTGGCCGATGAGGGCCTCCAGCAGCCGCAGCTTGGCCTCTTTGGGCTGGCCGGGGTCGTTGACGATTCCATCGATGAGGATGGATTCCCCAAAGGTCGACGCGCTTTCGGCGAGAGTCATGGGATAGGAGCGGGACAAGTAGCGAATGCCTTTCATGAGATGGTGATGGTAGGCATGGCCAGCTTCATGAGCCAAGGTTGTGACGCTCCCCATATCTCCGTTAAAGGTCATGTAGATTCGCGGTTCTCCGGTAATATCGGATCCGGTACAAAATCCCCCGGGCCGCTTATTGTCGCGTGGGCTATAATCGATCCACCGCTGCTCGATCATATGATCAAAAAAGGATCCCAGTTCGGGAAAGGCAGCATTATAGGCCTGACTGGTCCATCCCACTCCATCTGTCCAGCTGATCGGTTTGGAGTTATCCAGGTTCAGCGGGATGGGGCATTCCAGATCTTGCCAGCCGAGGGCAGATTTGCCCATGCGCCTCGCTTTGAAGCGGAGGATATCCCTGGAAAATTCAACTTCTGACATGACGGCTTCCATGAGTGCGTTGAGGGTAGCATGGGTACATCCTGCCTGGAACAGGGCGGGATCCAGAAAGTGTTGAACGCCCCGTTCCCTATAGAGGGAGTGACGCGTCCCGGCGATGGCATTAAGGGCGGACGCGCACACGGTTTCTACGGAATTCCATGCTTCGGTATAGCCGGCAAAGGCATTTTGGCGGACCTCTGCAATTTCATTTCCCATGAGGGACCGGGCCTGGGAGATGGAGAGCATGGATTCGCTGCCGTCCTGCTGCTTCATGCGAAATTTCAGATTACCCGACACGCGATCGTAGAGACGGCCCCAGGCTTGTATGCCGTTGATGCCAAGCTCGGCCGCCAGGGATTCTTCGGCGGCTCCCATACGCTTTTGTCCCTCTATGCGCAACCGTTCGATCTGGTAGGTGGCATCTTGCAGCTCGTCTTGATGGAGGAGACTTTGAAAATCTTCCATCGATGCGTTTTTCAGTCCTTCCCGTAATGGGATGTAGGATTTAGCGAGTGCGGCTCCCTGTTCAGCCAACCACCCCTCTTCGATCTGGTAGGCCTCGCTTGCCGCGTCGGCCGACGAGAGGCAGGCAATATAAGAACCCAGATGACGAAAACGCCGGGTAATATCTTCTAAGGCATGGATAACCTTGGAGTAGACTTCCTTGCTCTTATCATTGGCAGATAGCGGGGGCAGGGCGAGGGTGTCTGTCTGGACGGCGACAATATCCGTAGCCAGCCGTGTTTTAAAGGAAGCCATGGCTTCACCGCCAAATTCCGGAAAGTAAGCGGAGAGATCCCAGTCTCCAGGTTTTGTCACTGCGGGGGTACTTGAATCCATGAGAATCACTGGAACCCGGGGGATCCACTAAGTCAAGAGAGGGGGCTTCGAGATGTGAAAAGAGGAAGAATAGAGGAGGGAGTGAGCGATTACCGGGGTTATGATAGGAGCTTAACTCGCAAGCGGCCAGCGGAGATCCAGCTCACAACGCGCCCTGATTCCATGTAGCGGAATTGAAGTCATAGTACCAGAACATCCCGGACTCGTCTTCGCTGAAGTAGATCCAGGAAGCGGTCGAGTTCCGATAAACGTAGGGATAGGTAGATGGCGTGGTCCACAGCCAACCGAGGTTGGCGGAGTACCACCAGTATTCGCTGACACCAGGGCCGCCCTGATAGAGCCACCCGGCCGGTAGGTGATAATGCCAGGGATCCTCCAAGGTGTAGACCAATCCAAGCCAATTGACGAAGGCCCAATCTGAGCCCAGGTCCAGCCCTTCCGGGTAGTCGCCAAAAAAGCCCTCGAGGGTGGTGGTGGCGCCGAGGTCTCCGCAAAGGTCGAGGCTGCGGCGGAATTTGGGCCAGCCATCCTGAGCTAATCCAAAGCCGGCTTCGATGGCATACATGGTCCCATCAAAGGCTCCGATATAAAGGGTGCCATCCGGCCCCAAATTGAGCGAGGCATCTACGATGGCAGGCAGTTCATGGCTCCACATCTCGTTGCCGTCCGGATCAAAGGACAACACCGTGCTGGTGTTATTTCCGGCGAAGGAAACGATGTAGATCAAGCCCTTGTCGTCGATAAGCGCCGAGCTGAAAAAGACATCCCCGACAGTGGCGGACCACTGCTCGATTCCCTGGTTGTCCAATTTATAAAAGAAACCCGCCCGGGTTGCGACGTAGACATTGCCATCCGTATCTACGGCCGGCGAACTATCCATTTCTTCCACAAACTCGGAGTTCCACTCGAGGGCTCCATTGCTGGCCCGGAGCGAGTAGACAAATCCATTCCCCGAGCCAAAAATCACTTCTCCCTGAAGTGAAATTGCCGGTGAGGTGAGGATTCGGTTGTCGAGTCCATCGACTTCCGCAACCGTGTATTCCCATTTAAGGGAGCCGTCGGCATTTAAGGCAACGAGCCTGCCGTCATAGGTCCCGAAGTAAAGTGACCCATCCAGATCAATGGAGGGGGAGCTGTCGATTTCGGCGCCGACAAAGGTGTTCCATTGTTCCGTGCCGTCCGGGTTGAGGGCATAAAAGAAGCCATCGTTAGAGGGCACGTAGATGGTTCCATCGCTACCCACGGCGGCAGACGCGATAATGATTCCGTCTGTTTGGAAGGTCCATTCCCGGGCACCGGTTTCTGCATTGAGCGCATAGAAATTTCCATCCCAGGACCCGACGTAAAGCGTGGATCCATCGGGGGAGAGTGCGGGGGAGGCATCAATCCAGTCCTCGCTGGTGAAGGTCCACCTCAGTGTGGGGAGATGAGTCGAAATATCGAGCGCGTACACCTGGCCGGACTGAGATTCCCCGTCGGTGACTTCGGTGGTAAAGAAGAGGGTGTCTTCGTGAATTAAACTGGCAGCGCCAAAGATGAGTTCTCCGGTCTCATAGGTCCAGATGCGCTCACCTGGGTTTGCCATGACTGCCAGGGCTGAGGGGATTAGAAGGAGGATGCTGTGTGAGGCAATTTTCATGAGGGGTTGGAATATGGAGCCATCACGGGCTGGAGAGGATCTGAGGCTGAGCCTTTGCTTCCAGAACGGTGGGAGATATCTCAATGGAAAAGCAGCTTCCCTTCGGGGAGGTATGGACCAGGTTGAGATCTGCCCCGACGCGTTGGGCCAATTGATGACTGAGGGCTAACCCGATACCAGATCCGGTGGATTTTGAGCTGAGCTGGGGTTTAAACAAATTACTTCGGGCGTGCTCATTAAGCCCACCGCCACAGTCGAGCACGGTGATTTTTACCTGTCCGGTTTTGCCTCGCTGAAAGCCTACCTGAATCAGGCTGTCGGGCTCGGATGCTTCCCAGGCATTTTGTACCAGGTTGAAGAGGATCATGAGTAAGATATTGGCGCGGTTTCCGTCGATAGCCCCGGTAAATGCGGGTTCCACGTAGAGATTGATTCCCTTGAAGTTAGCTTCGCGGACCCGGTTTTGGAGACTGAGGGAAAACTCTTCCCAAGTCATTTCCGCTTCCTGGTCGAGACCGGCGTCCTGGAGGGCGTCGACCACCTCCTGTATGGTGGCCTGCATCCGCCGGATATAGGCGAGGGCTTCTTCCGAGTCTTCTTGCACTTCCGAGTCTGTCGTTTCGGCCAGGCGGTCTTCGACAAAGTATTTCAGTCCGGAGAGGGGAGATTTGAAGTCGTGCAGGAGTTGCGCGGTGAGTGAGCCCAAGGCATTGGATTTCAGGGCCAGGTTGAGTTCCCCCGTGGCCTGAGCCAGGGCCACCGACTTTTTATCTAAACGCTTCTGCACCCGAAACAAGTGGGTAAAGGCTGCTCCGAGAATCAGGCCAAAGAGGATCGCTCCCCCGGAGAGGGCTCCCAAGCCCTGAGTGGTGAGCTTCTGGTCCAGTTGGGCGAAGGCCTGCTCAATGCTGTTGCCTTCCAGGAGGTAATATCCGATGCCCTGGAGGGAATCCGCCGTTTCACCAGCCATGGGGATGGTCACGGCGAGTAGAGGGATAGAGGTGTTGGTGTCGGCAGAGGCCAGGAATTGGCTGAGCTTACCCTCAGGTATAAAAATGGAGGAGGGGGTTCCGAGCAAGGCATCGGTCATTAAGCTGCTGGGTGGAGCTTTGAGCGGAAAGTCATAGGGGAGGGATTCGACCCATTCTCCTGAGGACGAATACAGCGCCACGGCCAGCACGCCTTCGTAACTCGCCGTGTTGAGCAGGACTTCGCCCAACATCAGCTCGGCATAAATGGGGTTGGATAACTCAGGATACTGGGATTGCGCCTGGTCCATTTCCAAATCGACGAGGAGGGCGAGGTTGTTGGCGTCGCGGGACAGGATATCGTCGCGAAGGGCGGACCGGGTTTGCAGGGTGACCCAGGTGATGATGGTGGTGAGGCCGGCGACGGTGAGGAGAAAGACCACCCAGGCCGTTGGTAGAATGGGTAAAGACTTGAGCTTTGGAAGCGTCATTTCGTAGGGGGTTAATTAGAGTGAAAAAGTAAATGCGATCTCACCCCGGTTAGCCGTGTAGGATTCTGATTCACGAAGTGACCGGCTGATTTCCAGTTCATATTTTAAAATAACGGCGGTCTGGGGGGAGAAGTTACGGCGAATTTGAAATCCACTGATCCATTGGGAGATATAGTAGGCCCGGGAATCCAGGGAACTGACGGGGCGATTGGGATATTGGTAGTGGCTGACGCTGCCATCGGCTTCGAATTCCCAGGGGCCCCAACTTTTGCCGGCCCGTAGGGTGGCCGTGAGTCTCGTGAAGTCGTCATAGCCTTCCGCATCATCTTCGTTCCACCGATAACCAATCCTGGTCGATACATTGAAGGGGTTATCGCCCTGGGTTTTCCACTTCAATGAAAGGAAAGGTTCCAGGGATTGCCATTGAACGACCGTGTCCGGAATCACGAAGCCATTGCTGTTCCGGGCAGGGCGTTCATCATAATTGCGCCAGTGGAAATCTGCCCCGGCTTGCACCCGGAGCGCCTGGTTGAGGAATCGACGCTCGAGGTAGGAACGATTCCCAGGCTTCCAGTAATCATTAGTAGATTCTACAAACAGGTTATGTTCGAGGTAGAAGTCGGTCTTGAGCTGGATGGCGGCCGGAAAACGAACTGTGAAGCCCTGCCGAGCGTTAAATTGGTGCACCCGGACCTGAGTCGTAATCAACTCGTCTTCGAGGGGGGAGAGCCCGAACACCCGGTCATTGTAGGCATACTGCAGGGCGGTCTCAGAGCCGAGGGCGGTGAAGATATCCTGTTTATAATTCGCTTGGATAATGGCAACGATCTCGTGATCAAGGTCCGTGACGTTGGCATAGCGAATATATTCTCCAAACCCATAGAGAAAAAACTGCCCCGCGCCATTCCGGGGGAGTCGGATGCCCACATATTCGGCTTCGATGGTGGAATAGAGGCTGGATTCCTTGGCGAGGCTGGTCAGGAGCGGGTTATCATTATAACCGATGCCACCTTGAACGATGATCTCCTGGATCCAGTTGGGAACTTCCAACAGCTCCAATACCTCGGGGGGAAGCGCGCCGGCGTCAGCGTCGGGGTCCTTGTCCGTGGGGGTAAGGCCGGAGTCAGGGCCGGCCGGGATTTCCAGATTAGCGCCGCCTGGTTCTGGGTTGGACTCCCCATCCAAGTCTACGGTGAGGAGGTCTTCTCCGAGAAGGAGGCTGTCCAAGTCTTCTAAGCTGAAAGCTGGGGGGGCGTCGTCCTCCTGTGCTCCCTGGTCTCCCATGAGACAAAGTGGGAGAACCAGGGTAGCAATGAGGATACGGTTTAGGAATGTCGCGAGCGGTTCTCGCATGGCTTGTGAGGCAATTTACTGAACGGATTGTTATCTACTACGAAAAGGGGGGGCGGGTGAGGGACTTCTCCGAGGGGCGACCCGCGTCCGGGCCGCCCTGGGAAAGCGGAGAGGCTTGCCTCACGTAGCTCAACCTCCGCCGCCACCGCGACGGTCGTTATCACCGTCGCGAAGCTCATTGCGGATCGTCCGCCGAATTTCTTTCATTTCCTGCAGGGTTTCGCGCTGCCCTGCGCGGAAGTCGGCAATCAACTGCTGACGTTCTTCTTCGGTTTCAGCAGCAGCCAGGGCTTCCTTCAGCGTGCGGCGGTCTTGGGCCAGACCGTCACGCAGGTCATTAAAGTCCTGGCGGGCCTGCAGAACCTCTTCGTCGATTTCCGGGCGTTCGGGAGCATTTTCACGACGATAGGCGGCGAGTTCTTCGCGGATCTCGCGGGCCAGGGCTTTTTGAGCATTGATCTCTTCTTGATTGGCTTCCTTAAAGGCTTCAGTCGTGGTGCGGATTTCCTCAAGGGTAGGTTCCACTAAGGCGTCGATTTCTTCTTGCAGGCTATTGCGCAATTCTTCCTGGGTGGATTGGAAGTCGGAAATTTTGGCTTCCAGTTCGTCGGAAAAGTCGAAGTTCTCCAGGTTAATTTTGACAATGTTGCGGATGACGCTGGGGCCTCTGCCGCGCTCCGCGACATCATCGACCACCTCATCAACGGTGTCTTCTTGAGCCATGGCTGGTGCCCAGCTGAGCAGCAGGGACCCCAGGATAGCGTAAAGGGTATTGATTTTTTTCATGTTAATTCGAGTTCTTTTGAAGTTAAAGATTGGGATTTGAGTCGGCTTTCTTTTCGCACGGCTTATGCCAATTGTATGAATTTATCACAAGATATTGATATACAACGTTTTGAGTAAATAATTGAGGTGAAGGAACGGTCTGATGGATTACCCAATTGGGAGTTATTCCCCAAAATCGAAACGCCCGGTTGGGGAATAATCCC
>JANQKZ010000036.1 GCA_028280845.1 Opitutales bacterium
CATGAGCCGAAGACCAAGAGTACCCAGAGCACCCGCATGAGGCAGTTGGGCCAACCCGGAAATGAGATTAAAGAAGATCAGGGGAATAGCGGTGCACAACAACACTCGAATAAACACATCGCCCAGAACTCCATAAATGTCAGCCCACTGAGGCAGAACGGCCCCTACGGCCGCCCCCAGGGCCATGCCAATCAAAACCCAAATTCCCAAATTCCACTTCCAGGCTTTGGCCAGGGCATTCATAGGGGAGCCGGGGCGGTCTGGAATACTGATTCGAGGAGCTCGAGTCCCGCTTCCAACACAGTATCTTCTTTGACGCAGGTCATCCTCAAAAATTGGTCCCCCTGCGGACCGAAGGCTGCGCCCGGGACGAGTACCACTCCACTTGTCTCGAGGATATGGTGTGCCCAGGACAGTGAGTTCCCGGGCAGTTTTGAGATATCAATCCAGGCATAGAACCCCCCCTCGGGCATGGGGCAACGGATTCCCGGAATCGCGTCGAGACGGACGGTGGCCTGGTGGCAGCAGGTTTCCCAGGAGTTCCACAGGGCGGATAACTCGGGTGAGACCGGAGAAGCAAAAATATGGGCAGCAGCCGATTGGCAGATGGAGTTGGCCGAAGTGATCATATGTTGTTGTACCTTCGTCATCGCCTCGATTAGTGGAGCCGGGCCGGAGGCGAAACCGATACGCCATCCTCCCATGGCATAGGCTTTGGTCGTTCCCATCAGGGTGATGGTGTGCTCACGGGCTTTCGGCCTGGCGGCGAGCGAACGATGAACCCGGCCATCCCAGGTGAGCCGTTCGTAAATTTCATCGGTGATAACGGTCAGGTTGTGCTTTTCGGCCAGGGATTCCAAGATTTCCAGTTCGGCTTCGGTATGTACCCTGCCGCAGGGATTATGTGGAGAGCAGAAGATAAGAGCTCGGGTCTGATTAGAAACGGCTTTTTCGAGCTCGGCGGGGTCCCAAAAATAGTTGTTCTCCGGGCGAAGCGGAACCGGTACGGGGATGCCTCCCGCTAATTGAATAGCGGGTAAGTAGGAGACAAAACCAGGATCTTCCACAATCACCTCGTCTCCTGGATCGATTCCGGCCAATAAACTGCATACCAGGCCTTGTTTGTTGCCCATCGTGGCGATAATCTCCGTGCCTGGATCGGCCTCGATCCCGTTTTCCCGCTTCAGTTTGACCGCACAAGCATTCAGGTAAGCCAACTTTCCGCGGGCTGGAGTCTGATGTGTATCCCCTGACTCCATGGCATTTTCCGCAGCCCTGCATATATACCGCGGAGTGGGGTCGGAGGCCCGGCCGGCGGAAAAATCCAAGATCGTGTGTCCCTGCCGTTTGAGGGTGTCAGCGAGGTCGGCCAGCCGAACCGTTTCGGACTCGACCATGGTGCCCAATCGTTGCGAAACGCGCATCAGGGTAACTTTTCCTCTTCCTGGTAAATAAAGACATGGGGTTGGCCATCCGCCTTGATAAAGCCACGGTACATGCCGTCTCCCGAAAATGACATGGCTATATTGGCCTTGGCGTCGAGTCCTATGGCACCCCCACCCCCACCCTGGTCGACAAGCCGCCCCTTGATCACCTCGTCGAAGGCGTCCTGGATGGATAACCCTTTTGTTTCCATGAGCATGGATGCGGTTTTGGCTGAGGCGATCACGATATGGACCTCTCCCAGCCCCGTGGTGGAGATACCGCAGGTCTTGTTGTCCGCGTAGGTGGCGGCTCCGATCAAGGGGGAATCGCCCACCCGGCCCGGCATTTTCATAGTTCGGCCTCCGGTCGATGTGCCGGCGGCTATATTTCCATGGCGATCCAGGGCCACGGCCCCGACGGTTCCATAAAGGGATTTATCGGGAAGTCTGGTATTCGGGTCGAGGGAGCCGAGGAGACGGCCCCCGTATTCGATGTTTTTTCGAATCCGTTCCTGCAGGCTATTCCAGCGGTATTCGGTCCAGAAATATTCAGAGGGGACCAGCTCCAATCCCTTGCGGATCGCTATTTCAAGGGCTCCGTGACCGGTCATCAGGACGTGGGGGGTATCTTCCATGACGCTGCGCGCAGCCAGGATCGGGTTTTTCACGTACTGCAAGGCGCAAACTCCACCGGCTTCAAGGTCTTCCCCTCGCATGATGGAAGCATCCAGTTCATTGGTCCCCGCCTTGGTGAAGGCAGCACCTTTGCCCGCATTAAAAAGCGGATTATCCTCCAATACGACGATGGCCGCGGTAACCGCATCCACACTGGATTTACCTGCCTCAAGTTCGGCGTGGCCAGCTTCCAGGGCGGTTCGGAGAGCAAGGGTGTACTGTTCCCGCAAATCGGGAGTCATTTTGTCGACATCCCGGACCCCGGAACCGCCGTGAATAACAAGGGCAAATTCAGCGGCTGTCAGGGCGAAGGTAGACAACAGCATAAAGAGGGTGGAGAGGAAAAGATGAAAGGATTTCATGAGTCTTCAGGTTGTTGGGATAAGAAGAATTCAGCTTGCCCGGCAATCGCAGCAAAGCTCTGGTGGCGAGCACTGGCCTGCAAAAACAGGGCTTCGATTTCAGGGCCCTTCCGAGGAAGGTCTTCCAGCAGTGGATCTTCTTTCCAGTAAGTGAAAGGAAAAAAACCACGATCCAGGGAAAGGCGCAGCATGTCGAGAGCCCGCTTCGGTTGGCCGGCAAGGGTGTATAGATGGACGAGACGGTAGGTTCGCTCTCCGTCGGTGAACCCATGGTTTTGCATGGTTTCGAGGAGATCGAGCAAGTCCTCGGGAGCTCCACCGAAAGCGGAGCGGTAGGCGAGAGCAAAACGCGACCAGACGGTGTCAGGCCGCATGGCCCAGGCCGCCTCCCAGTAAGGCAGGGCTGATTCAGGCCCCTCGAGATAGGCCGCCACCAGCCCGGAGTAAAAGAGGTGCTTTTCCGTGAGTGGGGCCGCTTCTTCTCGAATCGCTTCGTACATCAGCAAATCGGACTGCCGGGCTCCCTCGTAACGCCCCGCGTAAATCCGATTTTTAGTGATCTGGGACCAAGCCCTGGAAGGAGGGTAAACGGTGGATTCCTGCAAAATCAGCCAGAAGTAAAGCTTTTCGGACGCGGTGAACCAGCCTGTATACCTCAGGCTGTAGGCCAGCCCAGCTACGGCCCGGTGGTCCGGCGAAGGTCCCTCGAGCAAACTGAGAAACCCCGCAGCGGCTTGTTCCGGATGCCCGGTTTTGGCGTCGACCAGAGCGAGATGGTAAATCGCCTTAGAATCATCCGGGGCCCGGTCCAGGCGCTCTTGGAGCAGCTTTCGGGCTTTCGCATAAGCGCCGGAGCGGCTCCCCGCAGTGCTGGCTACCTGCATCCAATGCTCGACCATTTGCAACCATTCGGGATGCAGCTCCCGGAGGCCTTCCTCCCGGGCGGGAAGAAGGCCCACCAGGGACGAGCACAAACCGATGAAAGCAAGGCTGCCTAGTTTCAAGGTATCAGGACCGCTTCTCATCTCTGGAAATTCGACCGCACCTGACAATTAGAAATCATACCGGATCTCCCCATAGTAGAATCGACCACGATTGCTGTGGACATTAGACTCGTAGCCGTAGGATTCATCCGGGTTCAGGGGCGGATCTTCATTGAACAGGTTGCGCACCCCCAGCGATATCCGGGAACCTTCCAAAAAGCCATCCATGAAGCGGTAGGCCCCGGAGAGATTTACCCCTTTCCAAGGGCTCACCCGCCAGAGCTGGGCTTCCCCGGAAGGATCCAGATCGGGGTCCGAGACCACATCATCCTCGATCAGCCCGCTGATATAACGGTAGCTGACCGCACCACGCCACTGCTCATTTCGCCATCTCAAGCCCAGTTGCCCGCGGAAACGGGGTAGAGCCCGGTCAGCGTCGCCCAGCAGGTCGTCGTTAACTGGACCTCCTTCTTCGTCCTGTTCCTTGTAGGTGGACATGTAGGTGGCGTTGCCATCCAGGGTGAAATTCCCCAGGGCATTTTCAGGAAAGGCATATTCAAAGCCAAAGTCCCAGCCACTGATTTCGCGGAAGGCCCGGTTCTGGAAGCGGTTGAAAACCAGATCGATTTCTCCCACGGCATAGACATTGGCGAGGCGGGCGTTGTCGATTTCCGACTGAAGCAGGGGACGGCGACGGACAAAATCAGCGATTTGCGGGCTGTCCCCTGGTTGAACACTGGGATCGAAGGCCAACTGATTGCCCAGCTCTGCCTCCTGTTCGAGAACGGTGGAAGTATCATCGATCCGGATAATGTTCTTAATTTCGATATGGAAAAAGTCTGCGCTCAGGGTAAGTCCATCGAGGCCGGGAACCCGCCAGGCCAGGCCAGCGGTCAAGGTCGTGGACTCTTCGGGTTCGAGATCTTCGTTGCCACCGCGCAATTCGGAAACCGGGTCGGTGCCATCAGTCGCGGGGGTCCGGGCCGCATCATCAATGTCGGTAACCACGTTGCCCTCCTCATCAACGGGTTCACCCTGGTCATTGCGGAGCACATCCCAGGGAAAGCGATACTCATCCTCAATGCCGGTATTACTCCGTTGGATAGGTTCCGTCAGGAGAGAGAGATTGGGCGCAGTGAAGCCTTCGGCATAACTTCCGCGAATGAGCAAATCGGCGTAGGGATACCAAGCAATAGCGATCTTGGGCTTGGTTACGTTTCCAAAGTCATTGTAATCCTCAAAGCGGCCGGCAAGCTGGACATCCAGGCGGTAGAAAAGCGGCAGGCGGTTGGCTTCCCCGAACAGGGGGAGAATTGTTTCCGCATAGACGCCCCATACCGTGCGGTCGGACGCAGTATCCGGCGTGGGGGAGACGCCTATGACATCGGAGGCGCCATTTACCGTGTCGTCGAACCGAATAGTTCCGTCGATCCGCGGATCACGATCATCCTCGTAAGTTTCCTCGCGAGCCTCCAGGCCGAAAGCAATCCCGCTGGGATTCCCCAACAGGCTGAAGAGGTTGGGGTTGTTGACCCGGATATCCCCAGATAACAAGGTGGTCTTCCCTACCCGTTCGACGACGATGGCGGCATCTTCGAAGTTGGCCGGGTCATTTGCTCCGCCCCCGGCGAAAACATTGAGAGCAGTCGGATCCTGGCGGGAAGCCGCCTCGACAAACCCGGTTTTCGACAAACGTCCGGTCTCACTGTCAGTGGCCTCGTTGCGGTTGTAGCGAACGGCACTTTCCCAGTACCAATCTTCCATGAAATTGCCTCGCAGGCCGAGAGTCCCGACAAAGGAATCGTTTTCTATTGTCACCAGGCGTTGGCCAAAGTCTTCGGATCTCCAATTGCGCAACAACAAGTCGATCCCTGCATCGGGGAGGGGCACATCATCAACCGTCACCCCTGTCAACCGGTTGGGGTAGGGATCCCCACCGGGAAGCGTAGCTTGTCCCACCGGGCTGTAATAGTTTTCCGCGGGAATGAAAATTGCCGCGGAGCTGCTGATATTCGAAGGCGCTCGCTCCATGTAGGTTTCGGAATAATAATAACCGGCCTCCCCGAACAGGGTGATCTGATTATTCAATTCATGGGTGAAATTAGCGAACAGGTTCAAGCGTTCGGCTTCGGAAGTCAGAGTGCGAAGCGGTACCGTATCGTAGCGCTCGCTCCGTGGGAGGGATCCGTCATCCAGTCCAAAGCCGTTCGGCATAATTGCCCGGGTCCCGCTGGAACCGGGAGGTTCCACGTGAAATTGCCCACTGCTGTTGGAAAGGGTGTCCCCATCAATTCTAAGCCGGGCGCCATCCCCGGTTCCCAGGTTGGAGTATATGCTGCTTGAGGAAACATTCTGAATGGAGGTGTCTCCCTGAAACCATTCCGGGACGAGCGGCCTTTTATCTCCAAAGGCAGCATAAGAACGATCTCCCGTGCGGATGATCCCACGCGAAAAATAACTCCCAAACAGGCCCAGGTACGTTTTGTTGTCATTGAAGGAAAATCCTCCGTTATAGCTCAAAAGGTATTCTTCATTGGATCCCTGCTCTGTCACACCGTAACGAAAACGGATCGATTGCCCTAAATCGTCCGTGGTCAGGATGCTGTTGACCACCCCCGCCGAGGCATCCGTCCCGTAAAGCGCTGAGGCCCCATCCCGCAATATGTCGATGCGGTCAATCAGCCCGGCAGGAAGCACATTGGCATTAACCAGGACCGAAGGGGTCGAGTCCAGCGTCTGGTTCAAGGGGTGAGGAGCCAGGCGCCGCCCATTCATGAGCACTAGAGTGTAAGCGGACCCAAGACTCCGCAAGTTTACTGAAGTAACATCACCCCGGGCATCGTTCGGACCATCCTCCGATTCATTGAATTCCGCTGCCCCGGTGATAGACAGTTCGGACAAGATTTCTCCTGAGGTGGAAAAGCCATCTTCTTCGATGAATTCCGACGAGATCTGGGTTAGCGGCTGAGTGGTTTCGGTATCAAATTTGGATATATATGAACCCGTTACCTGAAACGCTTTCAGTTCCTCTAAGTCTTCTTCGGAGCCAGGCTCGGTCTGGCTGAGGACGGGCGTCATACCCAATGCAATCAATAAGATTAGCAATCCCGGATTTTTTTGCTCTCTATAGCGTTGTTTCATAGCGTTCCTTTTATTCTTCCATCTTATTTGTCGGCTTGAATTGTGCTCAGCCTCGACTGGAGCATTCTCCAGGCCAGAATCAATTATGAAGCTGTTTTTGTATACAAAATAGGGTATAAGATGATTAAATTGTATACAATAATATTGTTTAATAACAGAGATGACATAAGAGAATGGAATAATAAATGCCTTTTCCTGATGAGGAATTGATGCATAGATGGAGCATGGCTTTATCAGAGTTGTTTCCAGCCAGAGACGAGCAAGGATTGACCCAACAAGTCTATCTGCAGGTTAAACGGGCGATTATTACCTGTGAGATCAAGCCCGGGGACCGACTGGTGGAGGCCCGTTGGACAGAGCGCCTGAAGGTGTCGCGGACCCCCTTGCGGGAGGCGTTGAACCGGCTGGCCCTGGAAGACTTAGTCGTATGGAGGTGGAATGCCGGCTACCAGGTGGCTCCTTTGAGCATCAAGACCTTTCGGCATCTCTGTGAGGTCAGGCGTTTACTGGAACCGCAGTGTGCCCGGCTGGCGGCGCGTCATGCCAGCGAAGTGGAATGCGAGAAAATCGAGCGCGGGGCCTATCTCCACCTGGATCGGCGGGATATAGGCGAGTATACCGCGTATTGTGAAGCAAATTATGCCTTTCATTCTCTCATCGCGATCGCCTCGGGAAACCCGGTACTGGCCCAGGCGGTGGAGCGGGCGCTAAATCGTCACCAGCAGCCCTCCTATCTGGGCCTGGGAAGGAAACCCAACGTTCAGGAAGGGGCGGAAGAGCACGCGGCCCTTGCCCGGGCTATCACTTCCGGGCGTGCGAGTAAGGCGGAGGCTCTCATGCGTGAACATGTGGGAAAAGGGGAAGAGCGGATCATCCGTGCCCTGAGGGCGGAGGGATACCAGGACTAAAGAGGAACGATTCGATGGGTGCTCTGCCTGTGCCGAATTGTTACTGAGAGAAATCTGCTTTTTATGATATCTCCGAAGAAAATCGCTGTTGTCGGTCAGGGGGTAATCGGTCTGACTTGTGCCTCCCGGCTTCTGGATCGAGGCTATTCGGTGGATATTTTTTCTCGAGAGGAACTGCAGGAGACAACTTCCCTGGCCGCCGGCGCTTATTGGTGGCCTCACAAAGTCTATCCCAAAGAACGTGTTTCCGCATGGTCGAAGGAAACATACGACGAATACGTTAAGCTGCGTTCGATACCCGAAAGCGGCATCTATTTTGAAAAGCATTATCGATTTTGTCTCGATATGGACGACAGCGCTTACGCGCTTCAACTCGTCGATAAATGGGAAGAAATTGACGGGGCGCGCTACGGGTTTCCCTGTGAGCAGGCGTTTCGGGTCGTGCTCCCGGTCATTGATGTGCCTACCTTCATGCCTTATTTGAAATCGATGCTTCAATCCCGTGGCGCGAGTTTCCATATCCGACACCTTGAATCGCCGGCTCAACTTTTCCCTGAATTTGACTTAGCCGTCAATTGCAGCGGAGTTTGGGCTCACTACTTTGTTGGAGATAAAGACGTGTTCCCGATTCGGGGGCAAACCGTCCGCATTTCATTGCCCGGCGGTCTCAAACAGTCGACCAGACTTTATCAAAAAGACGACCGGTTTACCCTGGTTTTACCTCGCTCCCATGATGCCATACTCGGCGGAACAGCCCAGGACGGGAACTGGGATCGCCACCCGAGTGCCGGGGATACAGAAAAAATATTTCTACAGTGTGCCGAAATTGTCCCGGAAATCGTTGAAAGCGAGATTCTTGGCAGTTCCGTTGGACTTCGGCCAGGACGAAAAGCAGTGAGACTCGAGCTCGAGCTCATTGCCCCGGACCAACCCGTCATTCACAACTATGGCCATGGCGGCGGTGGATACACCGTGGCTTGGGGCTGCGCCAATGAAGTCGCCAAAATAACCGCAGAATATTTCAGCTAGAAAGAGGACATGGGAGGACACCTCAAAATTACCACTCCTTTGATTGGGGGCTCATTGTTGCGTGCTTTTCCCCAGCCGCTTTCAAGCCAAAGGCCGAGGATGTCAAGTGCGGCAGACCAGAGAAGGCGGGGATCAACGCCGTTACACTGGAACGGCCGCCGCCAAAGTATCCAAGCCCCCCAAAAGGATGAGAAGCATACCAAGAACAACTCCGACCAGCGGAAGGGGTTTTGTCATAATGGGAGCATCCCCTAAATATTCCATAGGGCCATGCGGACTTGTTGTTTGTTAACCTTTTTAACAAAAGCTACCGCGGCTAATAAACTGCTTTTACGCCAAAAGTGGCAAACCGCGCAACCAGCGCGTCCATCACCTCGCGGCTGGGGGGCTCCACCCCCTCCAAGTCATAGCGCTCACCGCAGGCCTTCCACTTGTGTTCGCCCATCTGGTGAAAGGGAAGCAACTCGAATCGCTCCACATTGGTAAGCTGGCGGACAAACTCGGCCAGCATATCCATCGACTCGGGATCATCCGTGAGACCCGGAACGACCACATGCCGGATCCAAGTGGGGTGGCCACGGTCGGATAGCATTTGGGCAAAACGGAGCGCATAAGTATTGGGGGTCCGCGTCAGCTCCATGTGCTTTTTCGGGTCCATTTCCTTGAGGTCCAGGATGACCAGGTCAGTCACCTCGAGGAGCTCATCCAAGCGGTCTTCGCAATGGACGATGTACCCATTGGTATCGATACAGGTGTGAATCCCACGATCCCGGCAAGCCCGAAACAGGGAGATCACGAAATCGATCTGAAGCAACGACTCCCCCCCGGACACCGTGAGGCCTCCTTTCCGGAAAAAACCGCGGCAACGCTCCATCTCACCGATGACCTCATCCACAGACATCACGCTGCCGGCCTGCAGTTCCCAGGTATCACGGTTGTGGCAATACTGGCAGCGCATGAGGCAGCCCTGGAGAAACAGCACAAAACGCAGCCCGGGTCCATCTACGGTTCCACAGGTTTCCATAGAATGGACCCGACCATGCTGGGCCCCGGTTACAGGTTTCGAGGCTGGCGGTGTGTCTATCGACATGGGTCGACTATCCGTATGAGCGGGCGCCAACTACAAGTGCCCGGTAAAGGTGCGGTTCACCAGGTCCTGTTGCTGTTCCTGGGTCAGGGAGTTAAACCGCACCGCATATCCCGACACCCGGATGGTCAGTTGGGGGTACTCCTCCGGGCGCTCCATCGCGTCGAGCAGGGTTTCCCGATTGAGGACATTCACGTTCAGGTGTTGTCCACCCTCCATCGTTTCACTGTTCTCAAAATAACCGTCGAGCAGCGTGGCCAGATTATCTTTCCGGTCGTCACTGCATTTGCCCAAGGCATTGGGCACAATGGAAAAGGTGTAGGAAATCCCATCCTGGGCAGAAGCAAACGGTAGCTTGGCCACCGAGGTGAGCGAGGCCACGGCCCCCTTCTCGTCGCGCCCGTGCATCGGGTTGGCTCCCGGGGCAAAAGGGGCCCCCGCCGGCCGGCCACAGGGAGTCTTCCCGGTTTTCTTCCCATAAACCACATTCGAAGTAATCGTCAGGATCGACTGCGTAGGCAGGGAATCGCGGTAAGTGACCTGGTTCTGGATCTTATCCATGAACCGCTCAACCAGGTCCGTCGCAATCAGGTCCACCCGGTCATCATTATTTCCAAATTTCGGGAAATCACCGGCCACTTCAAAGTCTTGAGCGATGCCGTTTTCGTCACGAATCGGGGTCACCTTGGCGTGCTTGATCGCAGACAGGGAATCCGCCACGAGCGACAGGCCGGCCATGCCGCAGGCCAGTGTCCGTTTGACGTCGGCCTCATGCAGCGCCATCAGCGCCGCCTCATAGCTGTACTTATCGTGCATGAAGTGGATGCAGTTGAGCGCCATGACATACTGCTTGGCCAACCATTCCATGACCGAGTCCATACGGTTCATCACATCATCAAAATCGAGCTCACCTTCGGGTAGGTCGGTCGCTGGGGATACTTGCGCTCCCGTCTTTTCATCCACCCCACCATTGATGCTGTATAGGAGAGCCTTAGCCAGATTGGCCCGCGCCCCGAAGAACTGCATCTGCTTGCCGATCACCATCGGGCTCACACAACAGGCGATTCCATAGTCATCGCTGCCCACATCGACCCGCATCAAGTCATCGTTCTCATATTGGATTGAAGACGTATCAATCGATACCTTGGAGCAATACTGTTTGAAGGCCTCGGGCAGCTCGTTCGACCAGAGTACGGTCAAATTTGGCTCCGGACTCGGCCCCATGGTATACAGCGTGTGCAGCATGCGGAAACTGGTTTGGGTCACCAGCGGGCGCCCGTCCAGGCCCATACCCCCAATGGATTCGGTGGCCCAGATCGGGTCTCCGGAAAAGAGTTCATCATATTCCGGGGTTCGCAGGAAGCGCACCATCCGCAACTTCATGACAAAATGGTCCACCAGCTCCTGGGCTTCCGTTTCCGTCAGCTTGAAAGCCTCCAAGTCGCGCTGGATGTAGATATCAAAGAAGGTCGACACCCGCCCGATCGACATGGCCGCCCCATTCTGGCTTTTTACTGCGGCCAGGTATCCGAAATACGTCCACTGAATAGCCTCGCGGGCATTGCTGGCGGGGACCCCGATATCGAGCCCGTAACTGGCCGCCATTTCCTTCATCTGGGCCAGGGCACGATACTGCTCAGACACTTCTTCCCGCAGACGAATGATCGCCTCCAGGTCCTGGCTCGTTTCCGCAGACTCCAGCCGATCCTCCAGCGCAGCATGCTCCTTCTGCTTGGCCTTCATCAGGAAATCGATCCCGTAAAGGGCGATGCGGCGGTAGTCACCAATGATCCGGCCACGGCCGTAGGCATCAGGCAACCCGGTCAGGATTCCAGACTTCCGGCAAGCCCGGATGGACTTCGTGTAGACGTCGAATACCCCTTGATTATGCGTCTTCCGGTACTGGCTGAAGATCTTGGAGACTTCCGGATCGAGCTCACGTCCATACACCTCGCAGGACTGCTCAACCATTCGGATTCCCCCGTTTGGCATGATGGCCCGCTTCAGCGGTTTGTCCGTCTGCAAGCCCACAATGGTTTCGAGGTTTTTGGCAATATAGCCGGGGCCATGCGAGGTGATCGTCGATGGATTATCGATATCAAAGTCCACAGGGGCTTTGGTCTCGTTTTCTTTCCGAATCCCCTCCATGACCTGCTCCCACAAGGTGCGCGTCGCTTCCGTCGCCTCGGCCAGGAAATCCGCTCCCCCCGTATAGGGCGTATAATTCTGTTGAATGAAGCCTCTTACATCGACTTCCGTTTGCCAGCTGCCTGGCTTAAATCCGTTCCATGCCTCGGTGGCGAATGTGTCTAGTGTTTTCATCGTGTTCCCTGTGGTCTTTGATTTGAGAGTGAGCACAACAGACAAAACCACAGCCTAAAGCTGCTTCGCTTTACGTCGAACTTCCGTGGTCTGTCCAATGTGATTTGCGAATTATTGAGATTTAGCCTCATTAGATAAACTTCATAAAATTAAGCAATACATATGATAATCTTATATTATTGCTATGACTAATATTAGACATCCTTAGCATTCGCTTGCCATCCCCTTATGGTTTCCTAACCCTGACAGTCAAAGTCCTTCAGAGATCCCCGGGAAAACCCGAAAACGATAATTTTCAGCCATAACGACATTCCTCCTTTCGGTGAATGTCGCGCCTTCAGGATTGAGGGTCCACAAGCCCATTGCCCAGGATGAACGTAGATTAGTGCTGAACCCCCTTCAAACCACCCGGTTCTTCGCCGAACCTTCCCACAAATCCGCATTGGGGCCGAGCGCGCGCTTTAAGGGCTCAGCAATCCGACACAGTTCTTCGTAAAGGGCATCCCCCATTTCGAAATCGGAGGCCGCGGCAATCCCCCTGGCCTGATCCGGGTTGCGCGCCCCAGCAATCACCGCCCCGACCACGGAGGACTTCAACAACCAGGCCAGCGCGAGGACCGACATGGCCACGCCTTCCCGCTCCGCCACGGCCCGGATCTCGGCCACCGTATCAAAGGTCAAGCTCTCCTGACCGTCCTCCCCATGCCGGGCGTACTCCCCTGCTCCGCTGAAGTGCCGGGTCCGTGCGCGGTCCGGCGCGACCTGGTCCCCCCGGGTGAACCGCCCACCCAGTAATCCATGAACCAGGGGCGAATAGGTCAAAATGGAGATGTCCATCGCTGCGCAAGCCGGGCCAATTTCAAATTCGATCGCCCGGAACAGGAGACTGTAAGCCACTTGATTGGACGGGCAGACCGCTCCGGTGGTCGCCAGATCCGTCAAAGCCCTGGGGCCGAAATTTGAGACCGCATACTCGCGGATCTTGCCCTCCTCTTTAAGGCCCTCCAACACACCAATCGTCTCCGCCAGGGAGATTTCCGGATTATACCAATGCAACTGATACAAATCAATGTGATCGGTCTCCAGGTAGCCCAGGCTCCGTTCACACGCGGCACGCAGCTCATCGGGTTGGTAGTGATCAGGCCATACCTTTGAGGCAATCACAATTTCGTCTCGTCGAGAGCCTAAGGCCTTGGCCAACAGCGCTTCCGATGCCCCGTCCCCATACGACTCGGCCGTATCGAAAAAATTGATACCATGTTCAAATCCGGTTTGTAGAGCCGCTATCGAGTCCTGCACATCCTGATCCCCCCAATTGAAGCCCCCCAGGATACCCCAGCACCCGAAACAGATTTCCGAAACTGCCAAGTCCGTTTTTCCCAATTTCCGATACTTCATAACATGAAATTATCGCAGGGGTCGTGCTCGCGCGAGCCCTTTCCCTTTTATTCTATCCAGGAGGGTCGCGGTCCCTCGCGACCACTTTCCCTTTTCAACGGTTTCCCGGTTCCCGCGCAATCCGCTCATTCAAATAGTCGGCAAAGGCTCCCTCCTGCTCCGGAATCCCCATCACGAGGCGGTGCTCCCCCTTCCCTCCATCCAGCCACAGGCTGCCCTCCTCCGGATCAAAATCCATATAACCGCGCCGGGGTGCCTCCAAAAATTGACCCACTCCCAGCACCCCAAAATACACCGCCGCCAGATCCCAGCTCGGACGCTGATCTTCCAGCGTGCGTTGCTCGTGCCACCACAACCAGTCCCGATAGGCAGTCCGCAAAATATTTCCCGGCGGGGTATCCTTCAAGGACTCCCCCGTCATCACCCGAGTCCCCGCATCAATGAAATAGGCCTCGACCGGCCACTGCTCCAACAGGACATCCGTGTAGGGCGCGGCCCCGTTCCTGAAAAAGTTCCAGTCCTTCGCCCGGTGCCCGTCGGGGTTGCTCGCCCACAGGGCCCCCAAGGCCACCCACCGGTTCACTTTTCGCTCAATCAACTGCCTCCCCGACAAGGGGGAATGCTCATCGGGAGAAGAGATCATTAAATCGTGCAATCCTTTCGTATGCCCCACCGTGATGTAGACTACACTGCTATCTTCAGCATCAGCCAGCACCCTGCGCAGGAGTGACACCTGCTCCTCCGCATCGTGATTGTGGACTATCCGGTTGCCGAAGGCCGCCTGGTCCTTGGCCAACTTCTCCGCGCTCATTTTATCCACGGGATCCCCGAAACTCAGCTCATGGTCCGCCCCGACCGGGATTTCTGGCCGACCATAGTACACGTTGATGGCGTCCATGACCCCCGCCCCATAGGGAACCTTACCTGAGCTGAATACACAGGCCAGGATTTCGACTAAGCCTTCATCCGCATAAGCATGCAGCAGGGCCAGGGCGCCGACATCATCACAGTCCGACCCCATGTCCGTATCAAAAACAACCGGAGTCCGGGCATCAGCCGCCAACCCCAAAACGGAAAGCCCAAAGGTAAATAAGAAGAAATAACGAGAAACCGGATAAAACATAGAGGCGATTGTAGGAGCGACCTGGCGTCGCGATGGTTCAAAGAAGTTACTGTTTAATTTGGAAGCAGATAGTTTACACCTCAATTCTGTTTGGGCGGTTGATAAGCAGGATCCACGCGCTCGAGAATCTCATTATAAACGTGATCCCCGATCTGCACATTGGAAAGCCGAATCCCTTCGACGAAATTATACGCCATCGGCGTCTCCGCCGCATGAATCGTAACATCCCGAATGCACACATCCCGGGTGAGGCTATCTTCCCAACCAAAGATACGAAGCGGGTAGCGAGTCTGGCTGACCTCTATCCCCCGAATATAGACATCAGAGAAAGCAGGAGGGTATGGCGCCGTGGCGTCGCCATCATAGTTCGGGATCAAGGCGATAAAGTCATGCAGGACGCGGTTCAAACGAAAGTCCTTCACGTATATGTGGCTGACGGCTCCACCTCGTTTCCGACTGCTCTTCACGAACAGGCCCGACTTCACATAAATGGGAGCCACACAATCGTAGGCATAAATATGCCGGACTCCCCCCGACATTTCAGATCCTACGGCCACCCCATAGTGTCCCTGCAGAGTACAGTGGCGCATCACAACATTTTCGCTTAATCCGCCTAATCGATTATCCACGATATACGAGGATTCCACACCTTCGAGCAGAGTCCCGGATACATCCACTCCATCGCGACCCTCCTTATCGCGACCTGCCTTGATCGCCAGGTTGTCGTCATGGTTGTTAAAAATGATGTGCTCAATGAGGATGTTCCGCGATGAATCCGGGTCAAACCCATCGTTGTTCACGTTCTGACAATCAAAGATCATGTTGCGGAAAGTCATGTTCTGACTGAAGACCGGATGCACGACCCAGAAGGGGGAGTCCGATACTTTGAGTCCATCGATCTCCACTTGCTCGCACATGAAAAATTCGAACATGACAGGTCGGAAGGGATGCCGCTTCATGTCAGTGAACTGTCGCTCACGTAAGGGAATGTCTGCATTATTGACCTCCCGAATCATTTCCCAGTAAGGCGCTTCGCCCCGTTTTTTCATCCCTGCTTTGACTCCTTCGTTCCAGGCAATCCAGCGTTCTCCATCTCCCGTGATCTCAGGCAAGGCCCCATTTCCCGGGTTGGCCCGAATACGAATGTTACGCTGGTTGAAGGCATAAATCAGCGGACTGATGCCAAACATGGTAGTCCCTTCATACCGCCTCAAAGTCCCCTTTCCCTCTACCAGATAGGCCTCCGGCATACATTCGAAATAAAGTTTTACGGAGTGGTCGAGCAGTAGCTCAATATTGCTCTCCAGGTGAATCGGCCCCCGGATGCGATAGACCTCTGTGAGTTTAACCCAGGCCGTCGGCGGCTCTGTGTGTGCAAAGTGGAGCGTGCCTCCCCCTTTTTCGGATAGCTCCCGAATGGCCCGGTTTATGGCAGGGGCAAAGTCAAAGCACCCTTCCCTATCCGGTGCATGCCCGGCGTAATCACTTAGACGGATCACTCGATCAGGGATCTCAGGAGATTGAATGGACTCGGTAATCAATGCGACCCGATCCGCAAATCCATCAAAGGGATCTGCCTTGCCCAGACCCACCACCCCGGTTCCGATGAGAAAACCGATTCCCAGCACCATCCTTCTGAATTCCTGGTGGAAGGATATCAGAGGGAAGAGACACTCACAATACATCGTACTTATTTTCAGCCTCATTTTGGACAAGGGTTTTTCCGGTTCGATTATCATTGTCCTTCAAGTGCAAGGTCTTCGCCGTATTCCTATCTGTGAGAATGGATCCATCTTGAACGGGATTGAAACTATTGGACTCTATCCTGACATCTTTAGACCCCATGATCTCAAAGGTCGCCTTATCCGGGAAAAGTGGAAGTAAATTCGGATCGTGGAAGATCCGATTTTCCCGGAAGGTCAACCCGTCTACTGAAAGGGCGTATAAGATCGCCGCATCAAACGCGGTAAAGGTATTCCTTTCGATCGTCACATCACGATGATAGTACCCCTCTGCCAGCTCCGGCGATTTGATGATGGGCGCAAACATGATCACCGCATTCCCCTTCCCTCCTGTCGTACAATTGATAAAGGTGTTATCGCGGAGGGTAACATCCAAACACGGCCCGCTTTCGAACCAGTAATTGGTATCTCCCGACACGCTGATTCCGGCCATCATGTTGGAGAAAGTAGAACCCTCCACCAGAACCTTTCCCCGGGTAGAGAAGAGAATCCCGCGGGCGCGGTTCTTCTTCACGATGCAATTCCGGAAGGTGAGGCCGGCAGACCAACTCACATTTTCCAACCCAAAATCCGATTCGATCCAATCCCCGACAGGTTGGTCAAAGGCTAACTCCTGGTATTCCGAATTGAGCCAGCGAACCTCCGTTACGGTGGCACGACCAACCGGCATCAGGGTCTGGTTATCGATGAACTCAATCTCATCCCCGACGTCCGCGAAATCGAACCCATGCTGCTGATAATGGACCTGCTGAACCCCCACCCGGTTTTCGCTCAAAATATCGATCGCTTTCACATAGATCCCGTGCACATTCGTGGCGTCGTCTAACATGTGAGAAAAGGTGCAATCCTCAAAAATGATCTGTCCTTTGCAGTTCACAAAATGAGTCGCATCAGCCGTGGTCGAGACCGCCCGTCCACTGCTCGGGGCAGGTTTCACCTGGAGGCGACGCATCGTGATGTCTTCCGACTTTTCGCCAATGATCCCCATCCCGCCGGAGTGGTAAAGCTCCACATCTTCAATCAGTACATTGGCTGCCCGGAAGAGGCGAATGGCAACGCTTCGCCGCTCTCCCTCCTTTCCTTTAATAACCCAGACCCAACCGGGCTCCGGGATGCGATGCACCTCGCTCGAGTGGATTCGGACGAGTCCCGGCTCCAGCTCTTCCGCCGTATAGAAGTCATTTACCCACCGCTCCCATGTGGCCATTTTGTAGGTATTGACATTATGGACCGTGCTTCCGCCATCCGGGTAAAAGAACAAATTGACCCGCACATCGTAGGTGCCCCGAGGTGAGTCAAAATACAAGCGGTCATGATGGATGGCATACTGAAAGGGTGCTTCAATCCGAATATCAAAAGTCCTGGCTTCAGGGTTGGCAGCAACCACTCGGGCCTCTGTGTGAAAGGGTTTCTCCCAATCTATCGTGAAGTTTCGCAAAGTGATATTGCTGCAGTGCTCCAGGGCAAATGGAACCATGGGCCCGACAAACAGAAGATTTGCGCCGCGTCCATCGATTTCAAAATCATGCATGTCCTCAAGAAGGAAGACGACCCGGTTCAACCCGTTGTCATTGTTACTGATCGCCATATAGTGCTCCAGGGCACGATCGTTCAGGCAGCGCAACGTCCCGGGCACCAGGTTCAGCTTGCTGGCTTTCTGTTCACGGGCAGCTTCCAGAGCGCGCAATAACGCCGGGGTATGGTCCGCGGTTTCGGGATCATAACCGAAGTCCGTCAACTCCAGGACCGGGCCCTTACCCAAGGCCGACAGGGCCAGGTAGAGGCTCAGGCAGAGACACAGGTACGACTTCTTCGATGGAGGGTAATGCATAGGAAGATAACAGAAGGGGCGAAATGGCTTGGGCCTAATTATTAGGGCCCTTCGGGTATCCTTGGCCATGCAGGCCTACCTAACGTTAAGCTGCCGGGGAGACTCCGGCCAAAACAAACGCCCGGCAAAGCTTAGTCTTGAGCAAAGGTACTGGGCAGGGCAAAGGCGACAAAGGCATCCCCGGATTTGGTTCCCGGCTTTCCTCCACCCCCACAGGGAATCACAATGTATTGGCGACCATCGACCTCATAGGTCGATGGGGTCGCATAACCCCCGGACGGCAGCTGGTATTCCCACAGGATTGCGCCGGTATCCGAATCGAAGGCCCGAAACTTCTCATCCATCGTAGCTCCGATAAAGAGAAGGCCGCCGCTCGTCACTACCGGCCCACCAAAGTTCTCCGTTCCGGTAGGTGGAATTCCCCGCGCTGTTAATTCGGAAAACTCCCCGAGCGGAACCTTCCAGACAATCTTCCCTGTCTCCATACTGATGGCGTTGAGCGTCCCCCACGGGGGACGCGTTGCAGGATAACCGTCTGGGTCTAAAAAGCGCTCAAAGCGGTCCGTGCTGTAACGAGGGCCCTCCAGGTCTTCCGGACCGGGTTCCATAGGGATTCCCAGGAGAAAATTGGCCAGCTTCGTCAGTTCATCATCACTGAAGCCCGTGTTTCCGACCATCGCTCCTGTGCCTTCCCGGATAACCCGCTTGAGCTCAGCAATCTCCGGATACTTGGGTCCAAGATTTTTCAGGGACGGCCGGTCCGGCGTGCCACCCCCTTCACGGCGCCCCCCATGACACTCCACGCAACCCCCTTGCGCATATAACCGCGCCCCTGGATGGTTCAACTGGTCAGGTATAGCATCCATTAGGAATTCAGAGACCTCCAGGATGGCCCGGTTATCCAGCTCCGGATAATCGTCATGCTCTCCCACGCGAGCCCGCAGGATCGATTCCAGGATACCCACGCTATCGTATCGCTGGTTCAAATCAGTCAATGCGGGGTTATCCGCAACCCCTCCCCGATTCCAACCGTGGCAGGAGACACAGTGATTGGAATAAAGCTGCGATCCCTCGTGTGAAGCCACCACCTCGCGCATCTTTACAAACCAGGGCGTCTGGTTTGAGTTGATAAATAGCAGCTTTCGCTCGGGGTCATAGGCAGGCCCAGGCCACTCCGCACCTCCATGAACCCCATAGTAGATGATCCCCTTCGTGTTGGGTGGCGTAAGCCATCCCAGGTCAGCTTCAGCCAGTCGGCGCTTCGAGAAGGCTTCCGCCTCAGGCGAAATATTGGAATACTCGTCCGGTTTTACATCAATTCGGGAAAACGGCTCGGGCCAGGTCACCCATGGCTGAACCGGTGAGGCATACTCCGTGGTCAGGTCAGATGAGGGAACGGGCCGGAGTTCATACTCAGTGTAGTTCTCCCCCGTGATCCGGTTAAATAACCAGGTAAATCCAGTTTTAGAGGTCAATGCCATCCCCGGCACCGTCTCTCCATTGATGTCCAGGTCGAAAAGGACCGGAGGGCATGGAGGTTCCATATCCCAGAGATCATGCCGGATTTCCTGGAAGTGCCATCGGTATGCTCCCGTTGCAGCATCTAAGGCAACAACCGAGTTGCCAAACAAATGATCTCCCGGATTCGGGCGATGCAGATCCGGTTTAGCCTGCCCGATAGGAAAATACACCATGCCATTCTCAGTATCTACGGACAGTCCGCCCCAGGCATTGGCCCCAAATCCGTCTCTCCAATAGTCAGGATCTCCCCAGGAATCGTAACCCACTTCACCGGGATGGGGGATGTTGTGAAAAATCCAAACCCGATCCCCTGTGATCGCATCATACGCGCTTACGTTTCCGGGAACCCGCCAGTCGCCCATGCCTGCTACAATCACCAGGTCCTTATATATTGCCGGCGCTGCCGGCGAGACCACACCCCCCCGAGCTTCATGCTCCGGGATCAAGCCTTTAGCCATGCTGCGCCGTCCGCGTTCTCCAAAGCTGAACACCGGTTTCCCGGTCCAAGGGTCCAGACAGATGAGTTCATTGCCTACAGTGTAATATAAACGGCGGTCTGCTCCATCTTCGCTGGACCAGTAAGCCAACCCACGATTATACCCTCCCCCTATCTTGCCCTTCCAGGGAGTATATCTCCAGATTTCCCCCCCTGTCGCGGCATCCAGGGCAACGACATCCAAGGTCGGTGTCGTAGTAAATAACCAGCCTTCCACGATGATGGGGTTCGACTGGATGGTAGACCCCCCCCAGTATTCATTGTCGTCCGCTAAAAGATCGCCCGATCGATATATCCAAGCCACTTCCAACTCCTCCACATTGTCCCGGTTGATCTGGTCCAAGGTAGAATAGTGGGTAACTTTTTCATCCCCGCCCACCACCGACCAGGACCGATGCGGATCGGCTGATAAAGTCAGCCCAGCCAATAAAACGAGAGTAACGAAGTGGAATCGGGGTCGGCAGTTTCGCATAACCTGGGGATATAGCAGGGTGTAAACTTCTTATACCTACGTGAATTCAAAGTCGATCACTGTTGAGCAGACGCCGGCTAGACTTGGGTCCAGTAAATCGCATAGAATACTACCCAGAAGCTACCCACACTAGCCAGTAGCATCCTGGGGGACGCCCACCCCTTCAGTAGGAATCGAAGCCCTATTCCAGCGATACTGCAAACAAGCCAAACTGTAAAAAACCGATACCCTCTTGCCGGTACCGTATGCAGGGAGAAAGAAATCAAACCGGTATGCTCATGGGCAACGACGGCATTCAGCTTGTAGGGAATCCCCAAGGTGGGAGCCACATAGAGTGCTTGGATGCCATCTGCCTCCCAGTTGCGTTGGGTGCGCTCCACCATCCACTCCTTCACAAAAGGCACGGTCAGGACCGCCTTTAAACTCCTGGGTGGATCCTGGCTCCCCCAGGTGAACATGGCCGTTCCAGCCAGGAGAGCTCCGAGAACCGCCCAGGGAACTAACCACAAACTCCGTTTCGGGTTAACTGCAGCCGCCCCACTGATGAGGACATCGGGAACCACAAAAAAGAAGGAAGCCTCGGCCAGGCCCCAAATAAAGGCGATGGCAGGCATCCCGGTACGGGAATTCAGTCTCGTCATTTTGGCTTTGAACTCCATAGGACCTCTGCCTCCAGGCATGATCAAAACGGAAAAGTTAGCAAGGGCGATTCCATGGTGGGGGGGTCCATTTAATCCCAGGTCTCTGCCTGCCTAGCTATTTCTGGCCTTCGGGGAAGGCTATAGGGTGCTCCCTGCCGGCTTCTGGGCCAGCGGAAAAATGTGTTGGCTCATGTCCCCGGAAAGACCAGTAGCTGGAACTCCTGGAACGCTATGAGCCGACCTCTTTCGGTAGTTTAAAGGGCTACGTGCCCTGGATCGAGGCCGCCTGCGGGCAAACAATCGTTATTAAAGAGTTCCCAATCTCCTGTTCTTCACGCCCAAAGGGAAATATAATGCTTCTTTTTCACCCCAATGATGAAACAATTCCTTTTACCCCTGTTCCTGCTTTCCCTGGCATCCACGCCCCTTCAGGCGGAGAAAGCCTTCAGTGATTCCCCTGAGGCCATGCAGGCTTCCGTCTCTCTCCCACAGCTGAGGGTGGAGGGAAACAAGATCCTGAATCCCGCAGGCGAGGCCGTCATCCTGCGAGGGATTGCCCTCTCCGATCCCGAGCATCTGGAATCCGTCGGTATGTGGGCTAAGGAATACTTCGAGGCCGTCCGCAGCTGGAATGCCAATCTGGTCCGCATCCCCGTTCATCCTGCCCGGTGGCGCAAGCTGGGGTATGAGGGCTACATGGACCTTTTGGACCTGGGCGTCCAATGGGCCGGAGAATTGGGCATGTATGTCATCATCGACTGGCACACCATCGGTAACCCCATCACCGGTATCCCCCATAATCCCTCCTACCTGACCACCCAGGAGGAAACCATGTATTTCTGGCACCAGATCGCCCACCGTTACAAAGGAAATCCCACCGTGGCCTTTTTCGAGCTCTGGAACGAGGCCACCAACTTCAATGGACAGTTTGGCCGCATGCCCTGGTTAAAGTACAAGGCCTTCATGGAAGAGATCATCTACATGCTCTATGCCATCGATCCTACCGTCATCCCCGTGGTGGGTGGGTTCAACTGGGGCTATGATCTACGCAATGTCAGGGAGCACCCCATTGAGGCCGAAGGCGTAGCCTATGCCACCCATCCCTACCCTCAAAAAGAGCGCCCTTTTTCCGAGGAGAAGTGGGAAGATGCCTGGGGGTTTGTCGCCGATGATTACCCGCTCCTCGCCACCGAGTTCGGTTTCATGAGCGAGGATATGCGGGGCGCCCATGTTCCCTGCATCGGTGATGAAACGTACGGGGTCGCCCTCACCGACTATTTCAATAAGAAGGGGATTTCCTGGACCGCCTGGGTTTTCGACCCCCGGTGGACCCCCAATCTTATCACTGGCTGGGACTACAATCCCACACCCTCCGGCGCCTTTTTTAAGTCCATCCTCGAGCGCGATAATCCATAGTCATAAATAGAGGAAACGTTCAATAAGGCATTCCCGGCTGGCTCGGTGGTCCAGCCCCACCTCGTGCCCTATTTCAGGTAGGGCGTGACAGCCTGCCTCGTCGAAGCTGAGAATTGGTGCGCCATAAATTTCCCCGGAAGTGCCGCGCAGTTCCTATGGCCTATTTTCTCCCCGGAACCAGATTCTCGATTGGCACCCTGGCAGCCAAGCCCCTAAGGTCTCCCCATGAATTCCAGTAACCTTGACATTCGCCAGGCCTCCCGGGCTGAACTCGACCTGATTTTGTCCTGGGCTAAAACCGAGGGCTGGAACCCCGGACCTCACGATGCCGATGCCTATTGGGCGGCAGACCCAAAAGGCTTCCTCATCGCCGAACATCAAGGAAACATAATAGGAGGAGGCTCCGTCGTCGCCTACGATGAACGATTAGGGTTCATGGGCTTATTCATCGTTAAACCGGAGTTCAGAGGCCGGGGCCTGGGCCGCGAGCTCTGGCGCTATCGACGCGACTCCTTGAGGGGGAGGCTGGGCCCTGACGGAACCATCGGCCTGGACGGAGTTGAAGCTATGCAACCCTTTTACGCAAAAGGAGGGTTTGTCCTGCAACACTCCACCACCCGGTATCTTGGTCCGGTCTCCCCACAGTCTATAGACATGGAAGAGCGCACGCTCCTGCCTGCCAATGAGGTCCCATTTGAGCGTATTGACACCTTTGACCAAGATCATTTCGGCGCCCAGCGATCAGGGTTCCTTCGAACTTGGCTATCTGCTGAAGGCACGCGTTCCCTTGCCCTGCTCGATCGGGAAGGCAGCGTGGTTGGCCTGGGTTCCATCCGCCCTGGAGTATTGGACGGATTTAAAGTCGGCCCCCTGTTTGCCCGGTCATCCATAGAAGCAAAGGTTCTGTTTAACGCTCTGGCAGCAGATACCGGGAGTGCCAACGTCTACATCGATGTACCGGAAATTAATCCAGAGGGCCTGGCCCTCGTTAAAAGCCACGATCTTCAACCCCAATTTACCTGCGGACGCATGGTTTTGGGTACCCCCGTGGCTCTTCCGTGGAACCGGATCTACGGCCTTACCAGTTTCGAATTGGGGTGAACCATACATTCGACGATTGGTCCTGTATCATCCCATAATCCATAACTGCATTTGTCATTGCGAGAAGCCAGGCAACGAAGCAATCTCCCCCACCTCTACGCTACTCCAGCGGCCCACCATGTCGCCACCCCAGGTTGATAAACTCGCGCAACTCCTTTACCACCTCGGGGTATTCCGTGGCCACATCAACCAGGTTAATCGGATCCGCCTGCCGATCATATAACTGAAGCGGCTGCCCCAGGTCAGCGATTAAATTCCACCGCTTGGTTTTGACTCCCACATCATTGAGGTGGTAGGCCTTGTGAGTAAACGCGGCCTGTTTCCAGGCTTTGCCCGGATTATCCAGCAGAGGCACAAAACTGAGCCCTTCCAGCTGTTGAGGTGGGTCTGGCAATTCGCATAGCTCGAGTAAAGTCGGATACAGGTCGACTAACTCCACAATGCCGGGTGCCCGTCTTCCGTTGTTCGGGTTTTCGGGAAGGCGCACCATCAGGGGGACCATCGTCTCCATGTCATAGTTGTTTCCCTTCCCCCATTTTCCGCGCCAGCCCAGGCTGAACCCATGATCCATGCTGCCAACCATTAAAATCGTGTTCTCCAACAGTCCGCGTGATTCTGCTTCGCGGACGATCTCGCCCACGAAACGATCCACTTCAGTAATATAGGCAAAGAAATTGCGCAGGAGGTCCTGAAGCCCCGCCGCATCCAATTCCTTGCCCCGATAATTCCGCGACATTGCATCGGGGTCAAATTCCACACCCTCGTATTCAGCGTAGGCCCAAGGCTGGGGAGTCCACTCGGTATGCACCTGTTTCCAACCGATCATGAGAAGCCATGGATCCGTCTTTCCCGCAACAAGGTCCAGGGCGGCAAGCGGCCGTTCGTTCGTCTCCAGGCGGGCGTTATCATCCACGTGAAAGGCATTATCCATTCCTCCGCAACGACCGTCATATATTTTGCCTACCCCATGAACATAGTAGCCGTTGTCCTTGAAGTGCCGAGGCAGGGAAACTGCCTTGGGCAGCATGGTCTGCCAGTCATCATCAATCTTCACGATCCCGCTCGTCGACGGACGAATCCCCGTCAAGACTGATGTCCGCGACGGGGTGCACAACGCAACGTTACAATGCACATCCTCGAACAGGACTGCGTCCCGGGAAAGGCGATCCAGCTCAGGGGTCTTCACCGCCTCCCATCCATAACACCCCAAAAATGGCCCGATGTCTTCAATACACAGCCAGAGCACATTGGGGCGTTGGTCGGCCATCAGTGGGAGGTATGCCAGGGTGGAACAAAGCAGGGAGAAAAAAAACACGAAACGCATAGGATTGAAATCAGAAGAATGGAATGCCGTTATGATTTGTAAAATTCCGGAAGGGCAAAACTATCCCATTCATCGTTGTTATCCAAAAAATCACATTCCAACTCACATCCATCTTGATTATTGTGAGGTGTTGAATCCATGAAGAATCCCAACCGACCCCATCCTCCTACCCCCCCTTTCTACCTGGCCGGCCTCCTCCTGCTGGTATGTCTTTACCAACCCTTACCCGGCCAGAGCCCTCCATATCTCATCGACCTTCAAGAAGCACTATCCGCCGGGTGGAGTCCCGGTCCCTTCTTCCAGGAGATGGATTTAAACACCATTACCGGCTTTGCCGGTGAATTTGGAACGGCCAACTGGATGGAGAGCGACCACCCCGCCTTCAACGAATTTATTCGGATCGAATTGAACAATGAGCCTGCTGAAAACTGGAGCGCCGGGCTCAATACAACCTTTAACCCGATGCCTATCCAAGAGGGCGAATGGATCTTAGCGAGCTTCTATGCCCGAAAAGGACCGGATACCGGACAGGCCATGTTTGAGGCCTTCATCCAGCGCCCTCAGCCTGATTGGATCCGGATTGAGAATAGTGGAGGGCGCCTCACCGGTGAGTGGACCCGGTTTTATGTGTTGGGCCAAGCCCAACAAGACTTCCCGCCGGACACGGTCAATTTCACCATTCACCTCGGTCAAACTATCCAGACCGTCGATATCGCCGGCCTCTCCGTGCTCCACTTAAATGCCTCGACCGATCCCGACGCCGTTCCCGTCTCTCCTATTGCCTATGAGGGCATGGCGGACGACGCCGAATGGAGAACCCAAGCCCGTCAAATGATTGAAACGCACCGCATGGGTGATTGGGTCTTGGAGCTGAGGAATTCCCAGGGCCAATCCTTATCTGGTGCGACGGTCACCATCGAGCTTCAAACCCATGCTTACCCCTTCGGCTCTTTCTTTTCCCGGTTGATAGTCGAAGACGGCCCCGAGGCTGAACAATATGCGCGCTGGTTTAAGGACAACTTTAACGCCGCTACCAATCCCGTCTACTGGGCCGATTGGGGTTGGGCTAATCCGGTTCGTCAGCAGAACTACCGCGACATGGCCGACTGGCTGCAAACCGAAGGCATCCCCACAAGGGGGCATGTGCTCATCTATCCGGGCTGGAATTTCGCCCCCCAGGAATTGAGAGACCTGGCGAATGACCCGGAGGCCTTCCAGGCCAGGATTATACAACATCTTGAAGAGATTGTTCCCATCATGAAAGCCTACGGTGTCCGGGAATACGATGTTACCAATGAGCTGCGCCATCTCTCGGACTTTACCGATATTGTCGGCATGGTCGGAGTCGTCGCCTGGTTTCGCAAAGTCCGAGAGCTGGACCCGGACGCCGTCCTCTACATCAATGAAAACACCATCCTCTCCGCGGCCGGCCTCAAAACTTCCGCTCAAGATCATTACTTCCAAACCATCCATGACCTCCTGGCTCATGGAGCTCCCCTCGATGGGATAGGCATGCAAGGCCACTTCGACGGCGCCGTTACCGACCCCGAACGACTATGGGAGATTCTCGATCGTTTTGCCACCTTCGGCCTCCCCATCCGCATCACGGAATACGACTTGAGCACCCGCGATTTCGAGGGCCAGGCGCGCTACGATAGCGATTTCTACACCACCATCTTTGCCCACCCTGCCACTGCCGGCCTCACCCGCTGGGGCTACTACGAACCGGAAATGTGGCGACCTCTCGGCGCCATCATCGACTCGGAAGGCGTATACAAACCCAACGGTATCGCTCAAAGGCAACTCCTTTTTGAGGATTGGTCGAGCCGGGAAACCCTAACCTCAGACAAAAACGGGCAAGTCCGCTTTCATGCATTTTATGGGAACTATAAGGTTTCCGTGCTCCATCGTGGGGTCCTCTATGAAAGCAATTTAGATTTCAGAAAATCCAGTTCAACTTCAGCTTCACCCATGATCCTTCCGATTACATCCATGCATCCCAGAGGAAAACTGAAACTCCGGATGAACAACGACCAACTGGAATTGACCTTTCCCCAGCTTCCGCCTACCCATTCGGCCACCCTTAAACGGTCCCATGACATGCTCACCTGGGTAGACCAGGATACTTCGATCCCTTTGGATAAAGATAATATCCTCCACTGGAAGGCCTCTCCATCAAACCATCCCGTATTTTATCGCCTGCGCATTGAGCAAGTGAAGTGAACAAAAGGGGGGCATCGTGTCCATTCCTCCCCCTTTCATCCTTTTCCAGCAGAGATAAAGTAAAGGGTATCCCAGCTTCGTACGAATGTATGAGCCCCAACGATGGGCAGAACTGCGGGGGTCTCCCGCCACCGTGATGGCTGACGGCCAATGAGCGCACCTGTAAAACAGGGGAAGCCGGAGACCCCATCCATCCGGAGAAAAGGAGGATGGAGAGCAACAATAGATAAACATGTTCAATTATCGCAAGCGCCTCCTGCTTGCTTCCTCTCCCGCCAGAGAGTGGCGCAGATAGTTGCCTTTTACGGTGACAGGGTCCCCCCCCTCCCAGGACCATCTGAGGTCAAACGCACCCTGGCCTCCATCGGGGATAGGAAAGCGCACTTCGATGGGATAGGGTTCCCCCTCTACCATGGTCAAGGTGGCAGATTGAGTACCCGGAAAGTCATCCGCTTTCAATAAGGTCTGATTATCCACGATCAGCATCAGGCCATGGTCGGCCCGCCCCTGGAATTGAATCTCTCCATCCGCCGGTCCTATCAGGTAGCCATTCCATATCAGGCCCAGGTCGTTCCCCATTTTCATGATCTCGTTGTCATATTCAAAAGAGAGGGTATCGAGGGGAAACTCACCTTGGGGATTCCGGTAACGCGGGCTTCCGTAGTGAATCCCGATCAAGCCGGGACGGGTTGGGTCCTCATACCCCGGAGGAAAGGGTTCTCCAACTGCGCGTTGGACAAAACCCAGACTATTGACCGGCATTTCCACTTGCACGTTTGCTCCCAGCTCCTCCACCAATACGGGAAGGTCATACACGCCTAGAGCCCCATAAACGGTGTTATTCAGCTGCCGATAAGAGCGGCGGTTTTCCAGAATATTGTACCAGGATTTCAATGAACGCCGTAACCGGGTGCTGTGAATCAGGTCGGGTTCAAGAAAAGCCGCATGCAGGGCAATAGGTCCCGCCTCTCCCACCGCGAAAAGATCTACCCCCCGAAAATTCGCTCCCTCCGTTTCTTCAATATAACGGATGGCCAGGAGCACGTCATCAATGCGTTTGGCAATGAAGTTCTCCTGCAGGAGGTAATGCGCATAATAGTTATATTGGTTGCTGGAAAAAAAGGCCCCCTGGAGGATTTGCCTGTCCTGGAGGGTCTCCCCCATATCGCGCAGGTCCACCCCGACCACCCGCCGTCCGCCTTCGGCGGCCTGGAACCAGGTACTTCCCCGGCTCAATGCCTTGTAAGCTCCAACAGGATCCAAGACCAGGAGCGGTCGGTCGACCACATCGGACTTCGGCCTCAAATCGACAACCGGCAGGAAAATCCCCTCATCATATTCTAAGAGGGCCTTATGGAGCTGAAGCGGCCCCAAGTCTACCGATGACTGGAAGTGAACCATGGGAGCAGGGATCTCACGAGCCGGCCGGGATCCCACCAATTCGCGGACAGCGGACCGCCGGTCCACCGGAGACCGTCGCGCCCAGTTGGCTTTACGCCTTGCCAGACCCATTTCATAGTCATCCATGAAAAAATCGAATATCGAGCGGGCGCCCTCTATTTCGAGAACCTGGCCGCTCGGGGTCGCCCATAGCTCCTCCTCGGTAAAGAGGGCATGGTCCGCTTCCCAAATCTCTACCATTTCTCCGTTTAACCAGAAATGCAGCCATCTGGCTGCCGCCTCCCGCTGTGTGCGGTTATAGTTGTGCCCCGCATTGTTTTCCAGGATATCCGCCCGCTCGGAATAACCCAAATCTGTGTAGCGCCGTTTGATATATCGGAAGCCCTCCCAAACGGCATCAATGAGGAAAAAATCATGGGTCGCCGCCAGGATTTTTACCGGTGCGGGGGCTCGCATCAGGTAGAGCGCCGGGTGCTCTATCCCGATCTCCAGCATGCCAAAAAACTGTTGCTCCCCGTCTCCCAGGGAATCCCAAACCTGCCGACTGGTCAAATGAGGCCAGCAGCTGGGTACAGCCACTTTCAATCGCTCATCCAGGGCAAATATATGCGACGTCTGCGTGCCGCCCCCGCTGTTTCCCGTTACTCCGAGGCGCTCCGGATCCACTTCGGGGCGGCTCTCCAGATAGTCCAAAGCCCGCATCCCGTCCCAAACAAAATTCTGAATTAGACCTTGTCCCAATAAAGTAGATATAATGGATTCCTGCATATGCATGTGAGTCCCGTAGTAGGGATAATCAGCATCGTTGCTGCGGTACTGCATACGCTCACTTTGATCAATTGGATCAAAGACAAAACCGACCATGCCGTGACTGGCAACGAGGGCGCCCATGGCCTGGTATTCATCGTGAGCCTTGGCCTCGACCGCATGCCCGCAAGGAATCAGAACACCCGCGTACGGCGCATCGAAAAACTGTGCTTTCGGAAGGTAGAGGCTCCCTGTTACATAGAACCCGGGGCGGCTTTCGAAGAGGACTTTTTCGACACGGTAACGCGGTCGATCAATTACCCCGGTCACTTGAGCGTTTAAGGGGGTTCGTTCGGGGAACGGACCAATCGAATCAAGGATGGCCGATCGCCATACTTCAATCTGTTCATTCCAACCCCCATTCTCCTGAAGTTTCATGAAATTTTCGGCCCATTCATGATAACGGGCGACGGTTCGTTTTCGCAACTGGTTCTCCACCATCAGGCTGGGCTCCACCCCGTTTGGCAACTTACCGTCGATGACCTTAAACTCATCTTCAAGGCCACTCCAGGAGACACCTGGAAGCATACCCATTAATGCAACAAGAGAAAACAACTTCCCCCATACCGGCCAAGAACCCAGGGCCAAGGTAGGTGTTTTTACCATTTCATTTTTATCACAAGCCCCATTTCCAGGGTCAAATCCAAATGATAAAACCATGAAATTTCATCATTATTTCACCAGCTTACAAGCTATCCGTACCATAGGACCGGGATCTGGAAATCAGGAATCTGAAAATGTCCCGGGGGTTCCAACAAAACATCGCGTTATGGGGGATCGAGGGCTAAACCCATACCATGCATCGGTGGCACGATAATATCCACTTGGATTCCCGCTCAACGGGCTTCGCGGGTGGATCCGGCTATCGCCCTCAGAGAGTTTTAATCCCCCTACACCCGTGATGACTCCTTTTACCTTAGCCCAAGAAACAGCATTAATCACCGGCGGCGGTTCCGGGCTCGGACTGGGAATTGCCACCGCCATGGCAGAAGCTGGTGCCCGAGTCATCCTGGTGGGCCGACGACCCGATGTTTTGGCAGAGGCCGCCGGACATATCGGAGAGCGGGCCAGCTTTATCCCATGGGATATTAACCAGCTGCATGAAGCTGGGGAACTGGTGGATGCTGCGCAACATGCAGCAGGGACCCCCCCCACAATTCTGGTAAACAATGCCGGTATACACCTGAAAAAGACTGCCGTAGAAACATCCTCGGATGAATTTCAATCTGTCCTTTCCACTCATCTCGAGGCCGCTCATGCCCTCACCGCAGCCATCCTCCCCAGTATGATTGAACGTCGCCATGGGAACCTGCTCTTCATTTCCTCCATGGCAGCGATATTTGGAATTCCCCGGGTGGCGGCCTACTCCGCAGCAAAGTCCGCCCTTCACGGGCTGGTCCGGGCCCTCTCAGTTGAAGTATCCAGAAATGGGATACGGGTTAACGCCATCGCCCCCGGGTGGATCCGCACACCCATGATGGAAAAAGCCTTGAGCGGAGACCCCGCCCGCCGGGATATCATATTGGGCCGAACCCCTATGGGCGTCTTCGGAGATCCCACCGATATCGGGCAGGCTGCGGTTTACCTGTGCTCGCCCGCAGCAAAGTTCGTCACTGGGGCTATCCTACCCGTCGACGGAGGGGCCAGCATCGGATTTTGAAACTCAAGATGAACCCAAATCAAATCGTATCCCTCCGCCTGTTCTCAGCCGAGTCTGAATTTTCCCAACCGATCGCAGATGCCACACACCATATTCCCGGTATCCGCTTTCTGATCGCCGAGATCCAACTCGCCAACGGAATCACAGGCCAGGGCTATCTTTTATCCTTCCACTTTTTCCCCAAAGGGATGGTTGGGGCGATTCAAGATATGGAAACCTTTATTCAGGATTTTCGCGCTGACCAGATCAAGGCCATGCAACAGGCCTTTGCCCTCGAAAGTGAGTACTATGGCCATGAAGGGCTGTTAAAATGGGTCCAGGCTATCCTCAACCTGGCGATGTGGGATGCCTGGGGAAAAGTACAGGAGCAGCCAGTTTGGAAGTTGCTGGGAGGGACATACAAAAGCGTGCCGGTTTACGGTTCCGGCGGCTGGCTCTCCTATTCGGACAAGCAGCTGCTGGATGAGGTTTCCCGGTATCGGGACCAAGGATTCAAGGCGGTAAAAATAAAAGTCGGCGCCAAAGAAGACGGACGGGATATCCACCGCTTAAGGCTGGTGCGCGAAATCTTGGGACCGGAAGTCAAAATCATGATGGACGCCAATCAAGGCATGAGTGTGGAGGCCGCACTGGCGCTCGCCGAAGCCGCGGCGCCCCTGGGAATCGAGTGGTTCGAAGAGCCTATCGATCATCTCGATTACGAGGGATATGCGAAGCTACGCCGGGAAGCAGGCATGTTAATTGCCATGGGCGAGCGGGAGTATTCTACTGCCCCCCTGGAAGCCCTCATCCGACGGGAGGCCATCCACCTCTGGCAGCCGGACTTGCTTCGCCTGGGGGGAGTCGAGGCCTGGTGTGAGTCTGCCGCCTTGGCCCACCGGCACAAAATCCCGGTCCTCCCCCACTATTACAAAGACTATGACGTCCCCCTGCTCTGCACGATACCCAATGGGATGGGAGCGGAATCGTTCGACTGGATCGATGGCCTGATTGACAACCGGATGGAAATCTCGCAGGGGATGGCCCTTCCCCGGAGGACCCCTGGCTGGGGCTTTTCCTTTTTACACGACAAAATGAGCGAGGTGTAAAGAGGCTATCCAGGTCGCCCTAAACGTCCCATCCCAACTCAACTGCACAACTATGAAAAAGACTGGTGGTGCGTATGGAGGCAGAGCACCCTGAGAGCGGATTCACCCCCGGTCAGATTGACACGAGACCCCGGCTTGACATAGAGGAGGTCACCCTGCGTTAAGGCGCATTGCTCCCCATCCAGGTCCGCTTCACCGGAACCGCTAAATATGAAATATGATCGTTCTATTTCAGAACTGAAGTCGAAAGTAGCGGACTGATCCGATGAAAGGCAGAGGGCAGAAAGTTCAAAGCGATGGGTATCCCCTTTTCCGAGGAACGCCATCATTTCTCCCGTTTCGGCTGCTGTATCCAATCCCTCTGAGATATCGACCCAATAAGATTGTTTGCGGAGAACCCCCACCGTGGTAGCTGCCCCTTCATCATAACCCGCATCCTGGTTATCGGCCTGGTCGCGGCGCACCTGCTTCATTTTATCGATGTGATCCTTAAAGGTGGTATGCCCCTCCTTCGAGGCATCATTGAAAACATTGAGAAGCAGGTATCCCAATTGTTCCGTTTTCCGGTTGATCGTTTGGTGGATCAGGCCCGAAGGCAGGTGAAGCATCGACCCCCGCGACACCGGATACTCCGTCTCCCCGATCCGGACCGCCCCGGAACCTTCGAGAACCAGAAATACCTGGTCTTTGTCCTCATGTCGATGGGGAGGGCCATCGAGAGGCTTGGGCCACGTATTGTAACCGATTTCAGTAAGACCGGTCTCGCTCCGATCCAGGAGCACCGTAATCCGGTTTAAACCCGCTACATCGAGTTGCTCCCCTTTTTGGTAATTTCGAAGAATCATGGTAAGTATCGTTGATCCTGAATATTAAGGTTAGGCGGCCACACGGTGCATAGACGTGTGGCCGCTTCTAAGACAAGGGTTCGTCAATGAAACCCCGCTTGACTGAGTTAATAGTCGAAGTTCACCCCAAAACGGAAAATCCGGCCGTATTTTTGATACCCGAATACCCGATCGGCGGTACCGAAATAGAATTTCTCTTCTTCATCTGTCAGATTCTTAACATTGAAAAAGACCTTCCAGCCGTCACTGATCCGGTAACTCGCCTGAAAGTCCAACTGGGCTTGTGAATCCCGCCAGATATCTTCGTCCAGATTACCGCCAATTTCAGTGATTTGCTCAGCCTGATATTGATAGGCTAACTTGGCCGAAAACTTATACTTCTCATAATAAAGAGCCACATTGTAGATGAGGTCCGGTTGACGGAAGAAGGGAAACTCGTCCCCAGTCCGGTTAATATCGACGACACCTTCCAGAAGAAAGAGATTAACATCTTCGACTACCGCCTCGGACGTGATCAATGTGACATTGGCGTCCAGACCGAAGCCATCCCACGGTGCATCGGCAAAACGGAAGGGCAATTGCATGCCTAATTCCAAGCCGGAAACTTTACCTGACTTGGCATTATCCACTCCACCAAATTCAAGGGTTTCATACCCGTCGCCATTCCAGGTCACGTTCTCTCCTTCGCCCTCAAAGGAAAATATGGGATTGCTGATATCTTTGTGGAAAATAGCAGCGGTGAAGGCTCCAGCTCCTTCCGGCAGATAATACTCAAGGCCGACATCAATATTCCATGACTCGTAGGCCTCCAGATCCGGACGCCCGATTTCCACTTCACCGACAAAGGGGAAGGCTGGATCCACCGGAGTTCCCAGAATCTCCAATTCACGGGCAGTGATGGGTGCGGAATCCTCAAAGGCGGGCCGACCTACCGTATAGGTGAAAGAAGCCCGGCCAATCAGGTAGTCACTGAAGCTGTAGCGAGCCTGGATATTGGGAAACCAGTGGTCGTAATCGATTTCAATCGGCTCTATCGGAGTTATGACAAATCCATCATCGGCATTGTCCCGTTCATCTTCCCGATACTCGTTGGCACCGACTGCCACATCAGTGTGCTCGTAGCGGAAACCGGCAATGAAATTCCACTTCCCGATGGAGTAATTTCCATAACCATAAACGGCCAGGATGTCCTCCTCGAAGTCGTAATCATCCTCGACCGAATTACTGGCTGATTCCGTCGGGAATTCAGCGATGGAACTGTCAGCCACAAACCGGTCAAAGGCGGTGAAGGTGTTTTCCCAATTGATCAAGAGGCCAGTGTCATATTGGTCGAGCAACATGTAACCGGCATCATGAGGCCCGTATTCGGCCATCACCGTGTCCGCATTTAAATTATTAAAGCGGAAGGAGTTGTCATCGACGGAACGCTCACGGGTGATGTACTTCACACCAAACTTCACAAACCCCTGACCGCCTCCCCAGTCATCGATGTCGTATTGGAAATCAATTTTCGGGGTCCAGGTCTTTTCTTCCACCGTGGAATCCTCAATCCGAAAACGGCGTAATTCCATCGGGGACAAGTCGGTATTGGTGATGGGGTGGAGGTTGAAATCGAACAGGTATTCGGAACGATCCCAAGTCACGATGTCGGAGATTCCTTCAGCCGGATTGCCAGACCGGTCACGGTACTCCCCACGCCATTGTGCCCAGTCTAATTGCGGATTGAATTCTTCAGCGTAGGAGTAAGTGATTTCCGGGGTGATGGTCCAATTCCCGAAGCGCTTTCTCCCCCCAACCGAAATGTTAAAGAGGGTCTGCTCGGTTACCTCCTCTTTTTCGCGACGCTCAATCCGGACCCGATCGGAAGTCCCGCTTGTGGCGGAAATCGTGGATACGTCCCTGATTTCAAAAATGTGCTCTTCAAGATTCTCCTCTTCTTTGAATTCGTTATATATGGCACGGACATAAAACTCGGTATCTTCATCGGGACGGAATTCAAGGTTTCCATTGATCCCGATACGCTCCCGTTCCGCCCACGTCGGCACGATTTCCGGTTGTTCCGGGAACCAGAATCCGTCTTCGTCGTTCCAACCTACTTTGAGCTCATCAACCTGGATCGGCCGAAAACTATAGCTCGCAGCAAGAGCCAGCCCCCAATCCTTGTTCGCGCCCAGACGGTCAGCCCAGGTGGCTTCCAGTCCGTAAAGTAAATCCTCGGCACGTTCTGCATATCCCACTTCCCCGGAGAAGAAGAAGTAGCCCTCCTCACGATCCCAGGCAGAAGCGGAAACAATATTGATAGTGCCTCCCAGGGAATTTCCATCCATATCCGGAGTAACCGTCTTGATGACCTCCAGCTGAGAAATCTGGGCGGAACCAATAACGTCGAGCGGCATGGAGCGGCCGGACCGACCATCGACCCCGGGAGCGGCCATGTTTGCCCCATTCAATGTGACATTGTTCAGATTCGGGTCAATTCCCCGGATTACCACAAACTGACCTTCACCATTATTTAAGGTCACGTTGACTCCCGGCAATCGGGAAAGGGCGTCCGCCACATTCCGGTCCGGCAGACTACCAACGCTATCGGCAGAAATGATATCCATGGTATTGGTGGAACTCTTTTTCTGCTGCAAGGCACGAATCCGTCCCTCCAGGTAACCTTCCACCTGGAAAGCAGGAAGTTCCTGGATTTCCAGCCCCATCCGAGTGAGCACGGTTTGGGTGCCAGTTGCCGGCACCTCTACCGGATCAATCACCGTATCAAAACCGAGGTAGCGAACTTCCACCTCGTAGCTTCCTGAGGGCACATTATTGAAACGGTAAACACCGTCTGAATTAGAAGTGGTGGTCCGTCCGGTACCGACCAATTCCACACTGGCTCCTGGAAGAAAACCACCGGTATTGGTGTCCATAACGGTTCCGACAATGTCACCGGCATGGGCAAATGCACCGGCGAAAAACCATCCAATCAACGGGATGATGAGGGTTAGTTTGAGGTTTGTCTTTTTCATAGGGAGACTGTTTTTGCCCTTTGGGGCTGGGGTATTTAGTTGGGAAATCCTTGGTTCAGATCATATTTAAAGTATGAACTTCAGGCAGGATATAGGGGGCGAGGGATGGGATGGGGTGGGAACCGGGTTGGGGAAACCCAGTGGCAGGAGATTGAAGCAGGTTGGTTTTATAGGGCTTAGCCCCTTGGTTAAAACGTTGTATTGCTTAGGTTTATTCGGGTTAAAGAAGAGACATCGCAGCCCATTAAGTTCCTCAACGGGTCACGAACTGCATGGCGTAGAGCTTAGCTCCCCGCATGCGGAAAACGACTTTCACGGGTCGACCCTGGAGGGATGAAATATCAGCGGTGGTCTCTGCCCCATCCAGGCGAAATTCAATTTCATGGTCGATGTAGTCCCCATTGATATAAAGCCCGTTATCGAGACCGAATCCCGGAATGGGTTCACCCTCCTCGTCGAGAAACCCGACTTGGGCATAACCGGCTGCATCCGTATCAATATTAAGAACAAGCCGATTCCCTTCGAAGGTGAGCGGTCGGGTGACGATGATCCCATGGGTCTCGTAGGGGGCCTCCGCTGATACGAAGCCGTCCAATCGCTGCACCACCCGGTAGACCGCATCGAATTTATCCTCATCTTCCCAGGTACTGTGGTAAATTCCGGCGGCGTAAACATATTGCCAGATCTCGTTGCCTCGCCGGATCATTCCCTCGGCGAAATAGGCCTGAGGTGAGTAGCGCCCCAGGTAATCGCCAATGCCGGCGTAGGCCGGGCGGGCATAGCGGAACCAGTTGCGGCCGTCGCGGGAGACCGCCACCTGGGCTTCCACCGTGCCGGAGCCAGCGCCCCGTCTCTCGTCATACAGCACCCAACGCTCAGGGGGGCCGTCTCCGATCTCGTAATGGAAATACATCAGGGGGAAGGCCACGTAGGTATCCGGCGCCCAGGGATACTTGTGCGCCTTGGGAACATAGATGCCGAGGCCTTCCGGGTCGAAGTCGTCTAGGACTTCGAACTTGATCGGACCCTCAACGCCGAAATCGCCGGGCACGAGTGGTCCGTTATCCAGGAACCATGGTTTGGGGTCCCGCAGGCGTCGGGACTTTGCCATTTCCCGTGTCGCCTCCTGATCCATGTATCGGAGAGGCCAGGATTCGAAGGGGTTATCCGTTTCGGTGATGATGAACGCGCGCTGGGTGTTGTCACCACGCGTGTGCGTCATGCCAGTGCGCATGTAGCTGACGTACTTCTGCCGCTGGTCGTCGTAGAAGAAGCTGGTCTGTGAACCAGAGCGGAAGGAATGGGAGGCGGTGCGCACCTTGTGCCACTTCCAGCCATCAGGGCTGGTGAAAAGGTAGGTCCCACGATCACCGCTGCCGGAAATGTATTTCCAACGGTGTTCCGCGGGCGCATTGAGATCGATGAATGGGGACCCCATGGCCACCCCATAAGGAATCACAATGTTGTTGCGACCCTTGTGGGAGAGCCCCGTAGGGTGGGGCTCGAAGTGGATGCCGTCGCGGGAGGTGTGGACCATGAGGTAGTCATCGGGGCCACCGTTATACATCCGGATAAGGCCGTCCTCATCCTCAACAAAAGTCAGGTGCTTGCGGAACTGCCCCTCGATGTTATCCAGGACGCGGTGGGTCAGCCGAGGCGGGTTCACCGTGAACGTAATGTTGCGCTGTGTCTCGATCAGGGCGTCGTCGATAAAGACGTGTTTCCGGTCGCCCAAGGGCACCACACCGGGCTGCGGTTTGCCGGGCTCGAAGAGCAGGGGTGGGCCCTTGATCAGCTCCGGCCTGGGATAAACCGGAGCAATACTGCCCGGCGAGGAAAAGTCGCTTTTGTATACCGCATGGCTGGAAATCCGCAATTCGTCGATCGCTCCCGGGAAGGGCTGTTCCCAGACGGAATTACGCAAGAGCGAGAGATAGGCCAGATCCTCCGAAGGCGGCAGCGCCTTCCAACCGCGCGCGTTTGCCTCCCCCGCCCGCTTGCCATCCACGTAATGCACTACGCGATTCCGGCTGGCCTCATGGACGAAGGCCAGGTGCCTCCAGGTGCCACTCGTAAACAGGTCGGATGCCGTCGGCAGCTCCAGCTTCACGGCAGCCGCAGTTTGCTCCAAGACAAAGGTCCGGCCGCGGGTGCCCAGTCGGAGGGACAGGGTATCATTGCCCTCCTCGCCCCGTTCGCCATTTCCGATCTCCATGACCACCCCATCGCGAGAGTTTCCATCCAGACGAGCCCAGAATTCCACTGTCCAGTCGCCGGCTCCCAGATTCAGGTCCGTCGTGGTCGGGTTGGGCGGGAAAAATTCACGCCGGAGATGTCGCTCGCCCATGGTCATGAAGGCCGCGTAGTCGGCGTTGTGCCACGACAGCGGAGCTTGTCGCTTGCCCGGAGGCGTCGGGAGCTGCTCCTGACCAAACTCAACCGAGCGGCCCGGGCTGCTGGTCCCCGCCGGGATCTCAAATTCGGGATAGGGTTCGGAGGACAGCGCGTTGCCGAAATGACCGGGCACAATGCTGCCGCCTAAACCCAAGGTAAGGGGAGCCGTCAAACCATCTACGCTATCTATCGTATGACTCGGATAAAGGCCGATTGGCTCATCGAAGGTCCAGGTCACAACCGTCTTCGCCCATACGGGCGTCGCCAAGGTGAGAAGGAATAGGTTCCAGCAAAAGAGTTTGGGTGTCATCTAAGGGGTATTTCGTGAAAATAGAGATTTTTCATGATTATTTTTGAAATTAACTCTACTTCATGCAAGAAAATTTTAATAAAATTCCATGAAATTTTCATTTATTTCATTATTTTTCCATGAAATAAATGAAGATTCAGCAACACGTTCTTATTCAGACAGATCCAACGGCACCGAAAATTCCTGGTCGGATTCCGACCTGAATTGCTTCCGCCAGGGAGAGTAAGTATACACCCGAATGGTCCCCTGATTGGGTTCAAATTTGAGAATCCTGAGCCATCCTTCTCCTCCATGAGTAAGGAATTGATAATTCGACAACATTTGGATTACCGGCTGCCCTGCCTCGTTATCCGAAACCAGTAAGCCAGTTCCGTCCCCTTTCACATGACCCGAGAGAACCATAATGATATTATCATTTCCATAAACCAATTTATTCCAGATCTCCTCCCCATCATTCCACTCGGGGTTCGATTTTTTAGGGCTCCACTTATCTCCCTCCCCCAACCGGGTATCGTCGTCATACATGTAGCAATGTGTCACGAGAATGACTTTTTGGTCGTGATTACTCACCAGGGAGTCCGCCCATGCCAGGGTCTCATCATCCGGTCCATACTCTAGCCCGAGGACCAGAAACTGCTGACGAGCCGCCTGGAAGTATCCGAAACTGTTGTTAGCGGTATTACCAAGCTGCCCTCCATAATTGGACCTTCCCCTGAAGCGCCAGGGAGAGAAGACGGCATTGTATCGAGACGCCACCCGGAACCCCGCCTTATAGGCTGCTCGGTCGTAATCGTGATTACCGGGGACCACCATGTAAGGGACCACGCCGTCGATTAGACGGAAGGCACGATCGGCCACTGTCCATTCAGCCTCAGAGCCCTCTTCCACAAGATCCCCGAGGTGCAACACATATTTGGCATTGAGAGGCTCCGCCACTTGGCTGATCCAGTTGAACTGAGAGAGGAAAATCTCCGGAAAAAAGGCGGCATAGCGCTGGGTATCCGGCACCACGATAAGGGTAAACTCCCCAGCCGCCGGATCGACTTGAATGGGAAAATCATGCGGAAGTACGGCCCCTTTTCCAGCCCAGGCAAACCGGGGACCAGCCCCAATCCAGAGCAAGCCCAGAACCCCGATCACGGCATTGGCCTTAACGATCCGCCACAGCGCCATCGGAATATACCGGCGAATGCCAGGGTTTGGGTTGATAGGGGTAACGATTTGCTACCGTTTCATTCAGAGTGAGTCCCAGACCGGGGCGATCAGGTAAAGCGGCGTACCCATCAACCGCCTCATACAGGCCACCATTAAAAAGGTCCTTCCAGAATGGGGTTTGCCCGCTACCCGTCTCCAGGATCACAGCATTGGCAGTGGCTGCACACACATGCATGGAGGCCACCGTGGACACCTCGCTCTGCGGGTTATGGGGGGCCAGGTCAACCCTGAAGGATTCGGCCAAAGCTGCTATTTTCCGCATCTCGGTGATCCCCCCGCAATGAACAATGTCTGGCTGGACATAATCCACGAGATGGCGGGAAACAAGGTCGTTGAACTCATACTTGGTCAACAGCCGCTCCCCGGTAGCCAAGGGCACGCTCGTGCTTTGCCGAAGGCGTTCCCACTCCGGAATGACTTCAAGCTGCCCGGGCTCTTCGACCCACATGGGCTTGTAGGCTTCCGCCTCCTGGCAAAAATCGCGGGCCATGGGCGGAGTTGCCTGACCGTGAAGCTCGCATAGAATATCGAACTCCCAACCCACGGCTTCTCGAACCGCATGCAGAAGTTCAATTCCGTAGCGCACATTTAAATTCGGCTCCACTACCCGGCCACGGGTTGGAAGAAAATTACTTTTGCAGGCGGTGTACCCGGCCTCCTTCACTGCCAGCCACTTCTTCACCTCGGCCTCAATCCAACCATCCGCCCTTGCCTCGACATTAAAACCGGGCTTCCGCTCCTCCCAGATTTTGTGCTCCGTCCGGCTATTATGCCGATGGAAGTTTGCGTTGGTGTAAACCCGAATGCGGTCCCTGGCCTTGCCTCCTAACAATTGCCAGATCGGCACTCCCAGGGCCTGTCCTAAAATATCCCACAGGGCAATATCTACCGCACTGATAGCAGACATCAGGATTGGCCCACCACGATATCGGGGCCCCCTGAACATGCCCTGCCAGTGGCGTTCAATCTCGGTCGGGTCCTTGCCCACCAAATACCGCTTGTGCTCCTGGATTGCCGCCTCCACCGACTTGGCTTTGGCAGTCATGGTACCATCCCCCAATCCAACCAGCCCCTGGTTCGTGTAGAGCTTGACGAAGACCCAGTTTTCATCATTCCCCGAGTCCACCACAAAGGTCCTCAGGTCCGTAACTTTCAATCCGAGGTCAAAAGCCTTTTCCGCCGCCTCGATCAAGGGGGCATCCACCCCCTTTCCCCGAAGGGGGTGTCCAGCCAAAAGGCCGGCTCCAAGTGAGGAAGTGAGAAATCGACGTCTATTCATGGAACACCAGGGTATCGAGATAATGTATGCAGAGTTTCTGGCTCATCATGTTGAAATATTATTGTTTTTTTCAATTTTTTTCATGAAAATAATTTTCTTATTTTTCATTCCATGAAACTGCTGGGAAACAGAGAATGGTACTACACGTTATTCATGAAAGCCCAGCCAAAGATAATCTGGATATACTCACTCCGGGGGCCAATCGCGCTAATCTGTATTCAACTTGGACTAACGATGTGGGCCTGGCCTGCCCCGGCCCCCGAACCGACCCGGTCGGAAATCGGAACTCCGCGAGTCATCAATGGCCCGATGATTGGCTATGTCACGCCCGAACTCATCACAGTGTGGGCCCGGGTCACAGGCCCCTACCCCTTTTCTGTGCGCTTCTCTGAGTATCCGGACATGAGAGCCGCCCGCGAGACAGCAGTCGAGGTTCCCGGGATGAAACGGGATTTTGCGGTGATTGCCCGGATGGAAGGGTTGAAACCGGGGACAACTTACTACTACCAAGCGTTGGTGAACGGGGAGCCCCCCAAATACCTGGACGCCGGGAAGGTGTTCCAAGTGAAGACCGCTCCGGCCCCCGGAAACCGGGCCCGGTTCACGGTGGGCTTTGGTTCCTGTGCGAGGACAGCCAAAGATCCTCACCAGCCCATATGGCAGGTGGTCCGGGACAAGGGGCCAGACTTATTTTTCTGGCTCGGTGATAATATTTATGGGGATACCCTTTATCGAACTTTTCTGGAAGAGGAATGGCAGTACCAGCGCCGGGTTCCCCTCCTTCAGCCGATACTGCGGTCCACACCCCAGCTGGCCACCTGGGATGACCATGACTACGGCCTCAATGGGCATGACCGGGAAAATCCCATCAAGGAGATGGCCCTGGACGTGTTCAAAAATTATTGGGCAAACCCGGCTTACGGCTTGGCAGATGCCCCCGGGGTGTTTTTTCACTATGCGTACGGGGGGGTGGACTTCTTTTTTCTCGATGGCCGAACCTACCGGGATCCTGCCACGGTAGAAGACGGGCCAGGGAAGACCTTTTTGGGCCCTGCTCAATTGGCATGGCTTCAAAATGGACTTCAAAACAGCGATGCCCCGTTTAAAGTCATCATTTGCGGCTCAGGGTGGACCACTTTGAAGGGCCCGCATGAAGACACCTGGGGATCCGCCCTGACTGAGCGCAATGCCTTGTTTAATTTTATCCGGGATAAGAACATAAATGGTGTGGTCCTGTTAAGCGGGGATACGCATCAGGCGGAATTAAATTGCATCCCATGGTCCAACCACGGTGGCTATGATCTTTATGAAATGGTCAGTTCCCCCTTGGCCCAAGGCACTTCCAGCAAGATCCAAAGGCAGATTGACGAAATATATATCCGGGAGTTTTACCAGGATGCTCCTAATTTCGGTTACCTGAGCTTCGATCTCTCCTTGGATGATCCGGAACTGCGCTTTGTCCCCATAGATATATTCGGGGAGCAGGGATTTGATGAATTTCACATCCGGGCCTCGGACCTGGTAAACGGTAAAAAAACCTGGCCGGAAAAAATTGATCCCGGAGAAGCCCGTAAAAGAGAAATGGGCTATTATCCGGATTTAACCCTGGAGGACATCAAGTTATAGGCCGTTTTTGAGGATAAATTAAAAAAAAATCGCACTTATCCTTTGAAATTTTGAAATTTCCATGAAATTGAATCACGTCTGTAACATGCACAAACCAAGGATCAACCATTAGTAAAGTAACCTTAACCGACGTCGCTCGAGAGGCTGGAGTCGCTCTAGGAACTGCTTCTCGGGTCATAAATAACCGCCCGAATGTTAACGAGGATGCCCGTCGTCGAGTCTTGAAAGCCGCGAAGGAGTTAAATTATATCTCCCTCCGCAAGCGCAAGGCCGCTCAAAATGGCGCAGATTCCGGTTCGGGTATCGGAGCAAAGTTGGGTAACATCGGCGTGGTCATTTTCGGGATGGAGCGATCCTTCGTCCAATTACCGATTACAGCTGAAGCCATTCAGGGGGTGGAACGGCAAATCACACGGATGAACCGCAATATGCTGCTGGCTAACGTCCCCCAGTTGGAACAATCTCCGGCCTTCATGATAGATAACTCGGTAGAGGGCCTGGTGCTCCGGTGCCCCCCCGCCGGAGCGTTTCCATCCCCGGAAGAGAATGAGTTTATTCGCCTGGTGCATCGCTACCCCGCCGTCTGGCTCTTCAACAAGCCGGAAAATGGCCACGGGGACCTGTGCGGGTACGACACCGCAAAAACGGTCCTTATGGCGGTTAACCATTACAAGGAGATGGGGCATAAGCATATTGCTTTTATCAATCCGCGTCCGGGTAACTTACTCTTGGAGCAATTGAAAAAGCACTTTTTCTTTGAGGCCCCTAAGGCGGGTCTCAAAACCACTTTACTTGAAAAAGAACGGGCAGACCCCATCACCTGGCCACTGCCTGCCATTCAAGATGTTCACTATGTGAAACCCCTCCTTGAGCAACTGAAAGCCATGCCGAAAAAGCAGAGGCCCACGGGCCTGTTTGTCGGGGGAGACTCCATCGCTGTCCAGATTTATATCGCGGCGGAATCGATGGGCCTGAAGGTGGGTAAAGATTTGAGTATTATTTCCGTCAATAACGAGAAGACCTTGACCAATATCCTGAATCCGGAGCTGACCACCGTAGACGTCTTTTCCGAGGTAGTGGGCCATCGGGCGGTGGATCAATTAATTTGGCGTCTCCAACACCCGGAGGTTACCCAGGAAATGCGAGTCCTCGTGGCACCCAGTCTGAAGGTTGGCAAATCCGTGAAGAAATTGAACTAGAATCCCGGGCGTTCGCAGCGTGCTCCAGGGAGAGTCTGGTGCACAGCAGTATCGGGAATAGGCGGAGTAGAGATTGCATCAGGCAGGACTGAACCGGAGCCGATTCAGCCCTGATCAAGGATGAAGTTCTTCGGATCGTAAATCTCTGAGGAGGGAGGCCGGGCCTTACCCTTCGTCCGGGTAAATTCCATGGCGTAGAGCTTTGTCCCGCGCATGACAAAGTGCAGGCGAACGGTTCTTCCCTCGAGCTCGCTCACGTCTGTTCCCTTGGTCAGCCATTCGACTTCCTTGTTGATAAAGTCTCCATTAACGTAGATGGCATCCTCCAGAGTAAAACCGGGAATGGGCTTGTTGTTTTCGTCCCGAATCTCCACCTGGGCGTAGCCGGTGGCATCCGTATCGATATTCAGAACCAGGCGATTGCCTTCAAAAACAAGGGGTTTGGTTGTAAAAGATCCTCCCGTGTAAGGGGTATCAATGGAGACAAACCCATCAACGCGCTGAATGGCCCGATGGATGACCGGCGGCCTGGGCTCAGCAAACCCGTCATGGTATGAACTTCGGGTAAAAGTATAATGATAGAGATCCCGCCCGCGTTGAGCAAAACCATAGCCGATATAAGGCCGATTGGCCGGATAGCCCTCATGCGGCCCAACCCCGATGTAGGTGGGCCGTGGATAGCGCTTCCAATCATGACCATTCCGACTGGTGGCCAGCTGGACCTCGACCAGACCGCTGCCGAGCTTCCTGTCCGGGTGCCCCAAGACTTGCCGGTTGGCCGGACCATCCCCCCAGTAATGGAAATAAAAAAGCGGAAATGCCAAGTAGACATCGGGAGCTAAGGGATACTTCATTCCGCGAGTGCTATAGACATCCGCCGCCAACGGGTCGTATCCCTCGGTCGGACCAAAGACTATCGGGAACTCCATCCCAAACCCGCCTGGAGCCAGGGGGCCATTGTCGAGATACCAGGGATCCAACAATTCGTTCTTCACCCGACGCTCCCTGGCAAGGGCAGCCGTGGATTCCGGGGTCATCGGATCCATCGGCCAGGGACCAAGGAGTTCTTTTACCTCAGTCAAGACCGCATAGCGTTCGGTCTTTCCACCCGGGGTCCGGCCATAATCCGTCCGGTGGTGCCCGACGTAGACCTGGCGCTGATCATCATAAAACACCATACTCTGCGAACCTGGCCAAAAGGGGAGCGCGGCCACCTCATTGCGCTTAAAACTTAATCCATCGGGGGACGTGTAGACGAAGATCCCCCCCCGCTTTCTCAAACCGCTGACAAACTTCCAACGCTCCTCCGGCGGGGCGTTGGGGTCGATAAATACATTTCCCCGGGAGGCGGGTTCTTCCAGAACCACGTTGCGGGCACCCTTGTAGTCGCGCCCCAAATCAGGAGCGAAAAAATGCTTACCGTCCTCGGAGAAATGGACCGCCAAACTATTATCAGGGCCCTCGTGATAGAGACGAATCCGTCCATCATCATCTTCAATGACGGTTAACCAGCCACTGAATCCCGAAGCCACAATTTCATCCATGCGGGCAGGATTGGCCTGAAAGGTAATTTGATCAGATTCATCGACCAGGGCACCATCCACAAACAGGTGACGTCGCTCCCCCAATTGAATAGGGGTTTCTATCTCCTTCCCCGCGGGAAACAACAGGGGAGGCCCTTTTTTCAGACTGACCTCCGGTAAACCATCAGAAAAGCGGCGGGAATAACTGCCGGGGGGGTCAAATTCACCTTGATAAACGAGATGGTCTGAAAAACGGAGCTCATCAAGAGCTCCTTGTAGCGGCCGGCCCCACAGTCCGTCTCTCCCGATCGAAAAGTAGGCCTCCTCCCCAAAAGGAAGCGCTTTCCAGTCGACCACCTGGGCCTCCCCCTGCAGTTTTCCATCCGCGAAATGGCGAAGAATCCGGGTCTTTCCATTGTAGGTAAAGGCGTAGTGATGCCATGCATCGGAGTGCAAGGCCCCGAACATGGATTTCAAAGTAAGTCGGGTCCCGGTGGATTCATTTTCCAGGATAAAGCTGTCAAGGTCGTGGTCCACGCTCAGGCGAGTCACCTTGTTTTCCGGCTCTCCCCGCGGACCACTCCCCAATTCAAACACCACCCCGGATTGATCGCTTACTTCATGCGGCTTGAACCAGAATTCCACCGTCCAATCAAATGCCCCAAGATTCAGGCGTGTGTCCGAGGCGTTGGCAAAGGGAAGCCGGCGCAGGTGAGCATCTCCGCTGGTAAAGAACGCCGAAAAGGCAGCGGACTTCCAAGTCATCGGCGGCATCGTGCGCCCTGCTGGAGTGGGCAACTGGACCAGGCCGAAGGTCTTTTGCTGTTCCTCGTTCCAATCGAAGACCGGGTTGAATGGAGCCGGCTCCGTGGGCTTGAGTGCGTTCCCGAAACGACCGGGAACGAGGTCCGCCCCGCGTCCCAGGATGACAAAATAAGAATGAGGTCCGGCATCGTTCAGGGGAGAACTGGGATAGGTCCCCTGCTGTTCGTCGAAGAGCCAGAGAGCTACGGTTTCAGCCCGGAGGAATTGGACTAAGCTGGTTAGGATCGTGACCCCTAAGATAAGATAAAATCGGTTCATGGTTTACTTTTCTGGTTGGCCATTTGGGCAGCCAGTTGAATGGCTGCCTTCAAACTCCGTGGATCTGAACTCCCTTTCCCCGCGTTCGCAAAGTCCGTTCCATGTTCGACTGAAGTGCGGATTATCGGAAGCCCCAGGGTCACATTTACGCCGTTCCAGATGCCCAGCATCTTGGCCGCGATATGGCCCTGGTCGTGGTACATCGCGACCACACCATCAAATTCTCCCTGCCACGCACGAAAGAAAACCGTGTCCCCGGCATAGGGGCCGGTGACCTGCCACCCACGTTCCACCGCCGTCTGGATAGCGGGCTGGATCGTGTCAATTTCTTCGGTCCCAAACAGGCCGTCCTCTCCTGCATGCGGATTGAGGCCGGCTACGGCCAGTTTAGGGGCTTCAATCCCCAGGCCCTTTATCCCAGTAATCGCAATTTCCAGCACATCCAGGATGCGTTCCCTGCTTACCCGCGAAATAGCCTCGGCCAACGATACATGGGTGCTCACGTGGCATATGCGAAGTCCATCGGCCACCAGCATCATGGTGACTTTTTCCACACCACATAGATGGGATAGCAATCCGGTATGGCCATCGAAGTGATAGCCCGCCTTATTCAGGGATTCCTTGTTGATTGCGGAAGTGACCATGGCGCCGACCGTTCCCTCCGAGCAGAGCTGATGGGCCCGGCTGATAAAATCGTAAGCAGCCTTCCCACACATCGGATCCACAACTCCAAATTGGTGGGTTTCCCGATCGACATTCTTCAGGTCGAGGACATCCAGGACTCCGGGCTCGAAGACCGCCTCCATCACCGTACCGATTCCCCGGATCTGCAAAGGTACCCCTGTGATGGCTAACGCTTTTTCCATCAACCAGGCATCTCCCACAACGAGAAGTCGAGAGTGGTCGGTCAGTTCTCTATCTGCGGCGGCTCGAGTCAGGAGTTCTGCTCCTGATCCGGCTGGATCCCCCATGGTGAGGGCAAGTAGTGGCTTGTTGGTCTCCATCATGAGTGCAAAGCAAATGGTTTAGAGCTGGGTCCAAACCCGGGTGGCCAGGGAAAGCTGCTCGGTTTCATTGAGACGAAATAGGATTCACTTCCCCCCTTTCCAACTTCCAGGGTCACGGCCCCTTTTCCCCATACCTTCGCCACCGACAAGGTGGTCCAACCAAGAGTGCCCAAAAGGGAGGCCGCAGTGGCTCCCCCTTCCACGTAGACGTGCAGGGGGGGGTGAGCGCGGATGATGGCCGTAGCGGCCTGGGTGAAATGGTTAAGTATGGCAGCGGATTGTTTATGACCGCTAATTCGGGGAGGAAGAATCCTTAAGGCCACGGATTCTCCCTTCGCCAGATGATTGGAAAGCCGTCCCACCGTCTTTAACTGCTCGGTTGAAGGGGAGTTCAAAAGGCGGTCTGCGGGCAATCCATCGACCTGGATCCCCTCCCCGGCCATGGTTGAAAATACTTGATGAGTGAACTCGGTCGTGCTGCCTGAAACATAAAATCGAATCGGAGGCACTGCTTTTCCATGGGGCATGGAGGAGGGCTCCGCTATTCGATCAGGTTGCCGGTCGAGAAGCGCCTCCAGGAAATCGGACCCACCCACCGCCAGGGTATCCCCATCCACTTGGCCGGCCCAGTAAGCCATCGCCTCCATGGTGTCGGCCTCCCCAATAAAAATCCCCTTCCGGGGCAAGATATCTCTAGCTTCTAATAACCCAACGGAATCCGTTCCGCTCCGTTCCACTAAGTCAAGGGGAGAGCCGGAAGACGCTGGAAAAGCCGGGTCCCGTGAGAACTCGGTTTCATCAAGCGGCCTGCCCGCCACCCGGTAAATCCCTGCTTGAATTGTTCGCCCCATCGAAGGATTCTGCGGAACGAGGAGGGCCTTTTGATACCGCCCATGAGCGAGAAAAGGCCGGATCTCTGGGAGCACCTGACCCCGAAACAAGGAGTCTATCTTTTTAAATAAAATGGGACTCCCTCCCAACTGCCTCTCCAAGGTCATTAAGCAAGCCTCAGCAGCGGATGGTTTCAATAATCGCGTGTCGGTGTTGATGACATGAATCGAGTCTGTCTCCCCATCAATCCGCCTCGGGATCACCATAGGCCCGTGGTGAACATAAGCGACCCAACCACGACAAAAGGCAACCGCAGCTACTTCTGCGGCACCCGTCAGGTCATCTGCGAGAATAATAGCCACGGGTATTAGACCAGGTTGAACTCAACCGCCTTTTGCTTGAGATTCTCGGCCCGGTCTCCGGGAGTATCCACCAGGGGAGGGGCGACCGTGGGCCCGCAGATCCCCATCAGGTGGAGCATATACTTCAGGTCGGCAATGGCGTTTCCAATGGGCTTTCCTTTCAGGTAGACATCATTCAAGCCTGTGGCCTCCGCCTGGAGTTCCTGGGCCCGCATATGGTTTCCATCTCTGGCTGCCTCAAATATCTGCTGCATGGTCCCCGGAAGCACATTGCCCAGACTGGGGACAAATCCATTCGCTCCCAGCTCCATCGTACGGGCCGCAAAGACGGTGGGCCCGATGTAAACATCGAAGTCGTTCCGATCCCGGTAGCGAGTGATGAGCTGCTCCAGGCGCTCTGGTAAGAATTCAGAGTCCTTGATGCCCACCAGGCTCGGGTGATGGCTCAACCGTTCAATGATCTCGAGATCCAGGGAATGGTGACTGGTTTGCGGGATGTTGTAGAGGAGCAGAGGCCCACCAATTCCGTCGGCTAAACGGATATACCAATGATAGATCTCATCCTGGTTCAGCGGATAATAGTGGGGAGTATGAGCTACAATAGCATCCATGCCTAGCTCCTGATAGCGTTTGCCCCGATCAATCACGGCCTCCAGACAGTTGCCCCCGATTCCTCCATATAGCATATATGCAGCTCCCAGGTGTCGCCTTGCCTCCCGAAACAGCAGTTCCTTCTTAGCCTCGCTGAGCGAAATAGCTTCGCCGGTTGTTCCAGCTAGCAGGAAAGCACGGATACCTGATTCGGCACAAAACTCCAACAAGCGGCGGAGCGCCGGAACATCCACCTCAAAATCACGGGTCATCGGCGTGATCAGGGGAACAATTACTCCCTCATAACGTTTGTATTCGACCGTCATAACATCTCCTGAATCTGGGCCATTTAGAGGGCCGCCCGATAGATGGACTCTGCGTCCGCCATCGTGATCTCCCTCGGGTTATTGACAAGGAGCCGGGTCACCTTCATGGCCTCCCTTGCCAAGTGGGCAACATGCCCCTCCTCTATATTAAACTCAGCCAGGTGCTGCGGAATCCCGCAACGCCGGACAAAGGCTTCTACCCATTCGATACCCGCCTCCGCATAGGCCACATCGCTGCCCTTACCGGAGATCCCGAATGCGCGGGCCATCCGGGCGTAACTCTCGACCGCGTTGGGTAGATTGAACCGGAGCACGTGAGGTAAAAGAATGGCATTGGACACCCCGTGAGCGATATGAAATTCACCTCCCAGTGGATAGGATAAGGCGTGGACCCCGCCCGTATTGACCGGCCCAAGACAAATCCCGCCGTAAACACTTCCTAAGGCAACGTCAGAACGGGCTTTCTCGTCCTTTCCGTCAGCAATAGCCGCCTCCAGGCTTCTCGCGATGTGCTCAATGCCGATCAGGGCATAGTTGTCAATCAGCGAGTGCGCATGTTGGTTAGCCAGGGCTTCAATGCAATGGGTCATGGCGTCCACCCCGGTGGCCGCGGTCACAGCCGGAGGCACGGACCAAGTCAATTCCGGATCGATGTAGGCGCGATCCGGCATAAGATGTGGACTGACCACTCCCTTTTTCAGCGCTTCCGCCTCATCCAGTAGAATAGCGTTAGGGGAAACCTCGCTCCCCGTTCCCGCCGTAGTCGGAAGGCAGATGAGCGGAATCTCCCGGCCCGGCAAAAAACCAATCCCAAAAAACGATTTGACCGATTCCGGATTGCCTATCATGGCAGCGACTAGCTTGGAAACATCCAGAACACTCCCCCCCCCAAGCCCGACTACTGCATCCGGCTGGAAGGACTCTGCCGCTGCCAGAGTGGCTTCAAACATGGCAATGTCCGGCTCCCGGTCTATGGCATCGAAGACCTTACATTTACCTCCGGATTGTTCTACCCCGGAACAAAATCGCTCATACACTTCTCGTATCGGAGGACTGGATACAACAAATACCCTCCGGTAGCCCGATTCGGCCAGATCTTGAACCGAATTTTCAAGGCACCCATTGCCAAAGACGAAGCGCCGGGGTTGATTGATCACAATGGTTTTCATGACAGGAATAAGCAGGATAAATTAATGACCTGGGGTAGCCAGGAGGGTTGGCTGGTCGGGATCATAACTGGGATTGGGGAGCATCTCCTGGGCCCCGACCGCACGGCGCCAGGCTCCGAGAGAATTACGAAGGGCAGCCACTTTTTCCGGCTGCAGGCAGGCCAGGTTCGTGCACTCCCCGGGGTCCTCCTCGAGGTTAAACAATTCGAAAGCAGCCCCTCCTCCTCGTTGGGAAAATTCAGGGTCAAACCATTCGACCAGTTTGTCATTCCCCACAATGACCGCCCCACAAGGCCCGAGGCCCTGATGGTGATAGTGAGGAAAGTGCCAACCGAGCGGCCTGGAGGGCAATTCAGAGATCTTTCCGCTTAGCAGGGGGAATAAATCTACCCCGTCCAGCTCGGTTAAATCGAGCTCAGGATCTACCGCCTGACCAAGGGTCACTGCAACATCCGCTCCCGTCACCCGGGTTTGATGCACCCTGCCGGCGGCAAGATCTCCCGGGCCCTGAATGATGAGAGGGACCCGAATTCCGCCCTCGTAAAGAGTGGCTTTTGCTCCGTGCAGGGGTCGGTCATCATCGTGGTTCCCCGGGCTTCCATGGTCTGCCGTAAAAATGACCCAGGTCTTTTCGCTTAGCCCAAGGGTGTCCAGTTTTTCCAGCAGCACGCCAACACTCCAGTCCAGGCGCTCCACCATCGCCCCGAGCTCAGGCCGTTGATAATCCAAGTCCGACCCGGACTTTTGGCGATACTTTTCAACCAACGCCCTGGATTCCATTTCAGGGCGATGCACCAGGTTGTGTTCCACGACACAGAAGAAGGGTTCAGCCTGGTGCCGCTCGAGAAAATCTACGGTGCGCTGAGTAATGGCGCGGGCGTTGTGGGCATCATCCTCGGGATCAGCCCCCGGTTTTGGTTTAACCGTCGTAAAAACCTCCTGAAATCCTTGGGTTTCAGGATCCATCGGCCGGTTGGGATAATGCTGGTAATCCCGGTTCAGGTGCCATTTCCCGAAATGACCCGTGGCGTAGCCCGCAGCCGCATAGCGGTTGGCCAGCGTGACTTCTTCGCACGACAGGTAGGGTGTCCACTCCGGGGTCAGTTTCCGTGGATTTTCGGGGACCGAGCCAGGGGTATAGTTGGTTATATTCAAGCGCGCGGGATGCTTGCCTGTTAGCAGGCTGGCACGTGAGGGGGTACAGACCGGCCCTGTCCCGTAGGCCTGAGAAAAACATTGGGCCCGGCTGGCAAAGGCATCCAGGTGTGGGGTTTCGTAAAAGGAGGAGCCGGCACAACCCATCATAAAAGCCGTCATATCGTCAGCGATAATGAAGAGGACATTGAACGGCTCTGAAGGAGGAGGGCTCATTCTTTCTTGCTTTCCTCGTCCGAATCCAGGGCTTCATCTGTTCCCGAAATTCCCTTGGTGGCATTGCGTTCACGAATTCGTTTGAGCTCGTAAATCGTGTAACGCCCTACGTTCTCGGGCCGGTGGCCCCCGAATATCAGGCTGGCAATCAGGCCCGAGAAGAAGAGAATCAGGTGCCCGCCTACCCCAATCAGAATAGGATTCAGATTCCAGTTTATCCCAAAATTCACCAGCCGATTACCGTCCGCGTCGGCTTGTGATAGCAGGGCCCAGATGGTGTAGACAACACATACCCCAATCCCGATGTACGCCCCTCTCCGGGTAGACTTCTCGGTGAGAAAGCCCAGGGCAAACAAACCCAGAGTGCCTGCCGACAGGATAGTGGCGATGGTTATGGCGCGCTCCATCAGCGGAGTGGATCCCTCCGTCGGGACCAGCAGGATGGCGATCGTGGCCGCTGCGAGCCCCCCGCAGAACACCATAAACCGGCCAAAGAGCAGCTTGGTCTTTTCCGTCGTATTTTTGAAGATGTTGCTGAAATAATCATTGGTCAGCACCGTTGCCACCGCATTGAGATCGGCGCTGATCGATGACATGGAAGCGGCCAGAATGGCGGCGAGGATCAAACCGACAACCCCCGTGGGAATGTAGTGCATGAGGAAATAGGGCATGACCTCGTCCGGGGTGGCCGGACCAGGGTCATTCGGAAGCAATTCAAAAAAGCCGTAGAAGCTTCCCCCGATGAACATGAAGATCAGAAAAATGGGAGCCAGCGCGCAGGCTCCAAGGAAAGCACCACGGCTGGCCGCTTTATCGGTTTTAGCTATAAGGTAGTGCTGGACGAGGTGTTGGTCCGTCACATAGCGGCGACCCCATTGCACCATGTAGGCCAGAAGGAAAATCCACAGCGTCGGGGTGCCCCGGTCAAAGATCGTGGCGGGAGACATATCAAGGTTCCCAATACTATACTTACCGGCCTCCCAGGCGGTCTGAATAATAGCTCCCGGATCCCCGATCTCGGGGGCAAACAGGATCCGCAGAAGGATGAGTACCGCACTGACCGAGATAAATATCCCCTGCACCACATTGGTCCAGGCCACTGCTGTGATTCCCCCGGCCATCGTATAGATAGTGGTGAAAAAACCCAGGCCCAGGATGACCGCGACAGGGTTCCAACCGGTCAGGACATAGAGGGCGATGGAAGTAGTCAGCAAGGTAACTCCCAGGTCGAATGTCCGGTCGAGCAGGAAGCCAAAAGAGGTATAAATCCGACCGCCCATGCCAAAGCGTTCACCAATAAATTCATAAGCGCTCATACGTACTACATGGCGATAAAATGGTACGATCCAGATGGAAATCACGATAAGCAGGACCGGTAGCATCAAGTGGGGGATGAGCAGAATCATGCCCTTTTCGTAAACCGTTCCCGGATGCCCCACAAAGGTGGCACTACTCACCACGGTCGCCATAATGGTAAACATGACCGCCCAGGTGGGGATGCTTCGATCGGCCGTAAAAAACTTCCGCACGGTCTTTTGACCGCGCGACACGTATAAACCAATCGAAGCTATACCGATCAGGTAAACGATAATGATGATGAAATCTAATAGCTTAAGGGACATAGCTAGGGGATAGGGGTTGGGGTTACCAGGGCATCGTCCGGCCGGTGTGGCGACGGCCAATTTCCGCCGCTTCTTCACTGCCGCCTGCTGCGATGGATACGCCCCACTCAATACGTTGGATCACATTGTCAGGAAGCACATTGTCGAGAAAGGGAAGATCGTTGGCCTTGGCCGCATCAAGAACCCGCTGGGACGCCGCAATCACTTCGGGCGGTAGCGGAGGATCAGCCCGCCCTTCCAGGTAGCCATAAGACAGGCCCATGTCGCGGGGCCCGGATTCGGCAAAACCGATCCCGGGGGTTTTCAAGGTCTGTTCTACCCGGGCCAGGGCCTGGGGATCTTCAATCTTCACCCCAAGCATCAATTCGCCTTCCGGGTTCAGCGGCCAGACATCGGCCTTATTGAAATACTCATGTTTGGAAAGACCCCAAATCTTCTGCGCAAACGCGTTGCTTCCCATTCCGCGCAAACCCTGCTCCAGGCCTTGGTCCTTGCCCTGATCATGGATTGGGTATCGGGCAATTTGAATGTATCGCCGGACCGCCTCCGGGTCCCTGGCACGGGCAAGGTGGAGTCCATGCACGCCATGGGCAAGGATCTGTTGAATCATCCAATGCCCCCCTTCCACCGCCTCCGGGCTGATCCCCAATATCGGCAAAACGACAATAACCGTTGGGGTCAGATGACCGCTGGGAGTCGGACCGCCATCATGGAGACCTTGCATGTAGGCCCGCAAGGCCGAGAGGTCAAAGGCACCATGTTCCAGGTTATATATGATCATGTCGGCCCAGGTCTGGGACATCTCCTTCCCCCGCTGGTAGGCTTCCTCCACGGTCCAGGGGTAATCCGGAGGACGCACCCCATAGGAGTAATACACGGGCTGACCAGCTTCCAGGAGCTCAATCGCTTTGTTAACTCGCTTGGGTTTATAATCGGGATCAGGCTGGGCCGTCAGGACGGTAGAGCTCAGAAAAAGTAAAACAACCAGGAGGTGGAGGAGGAATTTGTGAGGAAGGTTGATTTTCATCGAATAAGTCAGGGTTGAAACTCGTATGCACCGAGGTCCGGCCGATTGTCCCCCGTGCCCACCACGGGTCGTGGCCGGCCCAGCATGTCCTTACGAAGGGAAGTAGAGGTACCACGATCAATAAAAGGGGCTCCCTTTTCAGGTTGATAGGTGGGAAGGACCTCCATGTAGGTCTTGGTGGTTAGCGGCTCTGCCGCAGGCACCTGTCCCCAGATAAATAACCGCAGGGGGGTATTGCTCGCCACCACGGACCAAAATTCACCAATTCGGATAACCCGACCGCTCAAATCTTCCTCGATGGCTTCCTCTGAAAAGATATCCACTTGGGTCTGCATCAGGTGGGCATGCCACGTCTGGGTGGCTACGGCTGCCGTAAACCCATCCGCCTTAAAGTTCGGCTGGCTCTCAGTAATCACGAAATTGCCTTCTCCATAGGTAAAGTTCCGGGAGGCATTGTGGGTATAGGCCGTGGGCGCTTGGAGATCTGCCGTTTCCAGGATCAGGTTGTTCCTCACATCACTGGAACCCAGCGTATGTTTCGTCTCCACCATGAGGAGTTCGTCATCGATGGTGTTGTGGTATACTTCTAATTCGGATCGCTGTAGATAGACACCTCCGCCATTCCGCGCAATCAGGTTGTTGAACAATCGCCCACGGGATTCCATCGTGATCCGCATGGCCCCCGAGTTTTCCGTGGGGTTTCGGTTCCCCATAAATATGTTGTTTTCCACCAGGAAATTAAAATCGGCCCGGGGAGGCACTGGGTCCAGGGGCTTATCATACCGATGCTCCTGTCCCCCAATGAATAGGCCCGCACCATCATCATCACAAAAATTCCCCAGGATCCAATTATGGCGAATCACCGGATTCACCCAGAGCGCAATGAAGATCCCACCAGCATCGTTATTCGTTAAGGCATGATTCATGGCAATCAGGTTGCCTTCAATTAAAGGTTCTCCTTCCCCATAGGCAGAGACGGCTCCCTCTGAACTGCGCATCGGATCATCCGTGCCTACCACGTTGTGCATGATCACATTGGCCCTTATGACAGGGCTCGCCCCCATATGTGCTGTGATAGCTGCACCCCGACCAATAACCGTTTCGTTGAAGGCAAAGATATTATTGGCTATAACCGGACTCGCCCCATTCAAACAGGCAATCCCGGCACCGTCCCAGGACAATTCATGCCGATATTTCGGATTCCATCCCTCCGGAGCCAGAAGGACATTGTGGTGGATCACATTGTTGACGATGGTCGGAGACGTGCCATCACAGAGTATGCCCGCACCATAGGCGGATATTTTCCCTCCGGTAATGTGAAAGCCATCCAGCCATACCGCATCGTTTAACCTCAGGACTCGACCCTTTTCCTCCCCATCCAGGACCGTGGGGTAGGCCATGACCTCCCGGGTGGTCCAATCTCCACGTTTAAATCCACCGTAAAGCCTCACTCCCCTGGGTATGTCCAGCTCTCCTTCGGCATAAGAGCCCTCGGCCACCAGGATGATCCCACCTCCGTCGGGTAGTCGGCCCAGGGCTCCCCGGATGGTGCTCAGAGGGGCTCTCATCGTTCCCTTTCCCCTCGTGTCGGATCCCCCGTCCACGTCTACGTGCAGCACGACTTCCCCCGTTTCCAACCGCGGCATGGCTGAGCTCGGTCCCAATGCTGCAGCCGGCGCTACCAGGATAGAGAATAGCCAATTCAGCAAGCTTACACAAATGATCGAAAAGGGGAGTTGGGGGCTTTTTTTCAGGGGGGGCATAAGCCATTTCAACCTATGATCCACATATTCTTTAGCAAGGATTTTATCTTTTTTTCATGAAAAAACTGGAAATTTTGGTGAAATTTTTCAATTCAAATCAAAAGAATATTTACAAAATCAGCAAAAAACGGGAGCTTTGGGCTATGATGCTACGCTGCTCTCCGTCGTGGAACCGGACCTTCCTTCGATTCCTGTTCCTGCTTTTCCTACTGCCTTTTTCCGCCTTTTCGGAGGTCCAGCCACTTGTGCTCGTCTACACCAATGACATCCATGATCACATTCGACCAGACTATGACGGGCGGGGCGGCCTACCCTTTGTTTCGGGCTTTATCCGGTCTTTGCGAAACCAACACCAGGATGAGCTCCTCGTCCTGGACTCAGGGGACGGGGCGGAAAAGGGTGATATCGCGGCCTGGGTTTCTCATGGCCGCCTGACCTTCCAGGCCATGTCACGAATCGGCTACGACGCCTGGGCCCCGGGCAATCACGACCATGACTTCGGCATTGACGGCCTGACAGAATTCGCCGACCTGGCGGGATCCCCCCTCCTCTGCATCAACCTGATCGACGAAGCCGGTAAGCCCATTTTCCAGCCCTCCATGGTCGTGGAGAAAAATGGCCTGAAAATCGGACTTATTGGCATGATCGTGCCCCGCAACGAAGGGTGCCTGAATGATGAGGAAACGGCCATTGCCATGGCCTTGGAAGCCGAGCGGCTGCGCCCCATGGTCGACCTCATCGTCGCCATCTGCCACGACGGAGTTGAAGAATGTGCCCGTATCGCCGAGGTGGCCACCGAAATCGATATCTTTATCAGCGGCCATACCCATGTAGCCCTGGAGGAGGCCTACATCCATGAAAAAACCGGCGCCATCATCGTGCAGGCCGGTTGTTATGCTGAATATGTCGGAATAATGGAATTGGAGATAGACGTCGAAGCCAGGGAGCTGGTCGACTTCACCAACGCACTGGTTCCCATGGATCATGACTCCATCCCCTGCGACGTAGACATGGTTGAATGGTTCCGCCAGGAGGAGCTTAAACTGACCCCCGAGGCCAACCGTATCGTGGGCTGGTCCAGCCAGGAAATCGGCTACGCCCAGGTGGGTATCCTCGCCGCCGAAGCCATTCGGCAGGCCACCGGGGCGGATATTGGTTTTAACGCCTCCGGCCAGGTGGTCCGGGGCAAGCTCCCCAGCGGAATCATTGACCTTAATGCCGTCTTCCGCACCGGTGGGGAGCGAGGAAATGAACTCGTCGAGCTCACCCTGACCGGGAAAGAAATCGAGGCCTACCTGAACGGTCTCACCCTGAGCGACTGGCACCTGACCCAGTGGTCCGGTTTTACCGCCCACCACGATGGAAAGCACATTTCCACCAACCTGGATGCGGGCCGAACATACCGTGTAGCCATGCCTGAACTGGAATTTACTTCACGGTTTTCTCGCCTTTTCGAGAAGGTCCGAACCAACCCGGCCAACTTTCCCGGTATTCCCGCCCTCAACCGCGACATTACCCCAAAGCGGATCCCCCAGACCTGGACCGAGGTGGTAACCCACCTCATGACAGGTTGGGCCACCCAGAACAAATCCTTGGAAGAAGAAATCCTCATGCTGGCTCAACAATCCGGTCAAATGACCATCGCACAAGTCACCAGGGATTAGGATTTTCCCTTTTCGTGAAAAAAAAATTTTTTCATGAAATTTTTAGTGAATTTCATACTATTTTCTCGCTTTCACAATGAGAGAAATCTTAACTGATGGCCTTTACCCCCTCTCATGATGTTAAAGCGATACCCTTGGAGCCCCTTCCTGATTCTGGTCTTTGGTCTGTTCACAAGCATGAGCGGACAATCCGAAGGCGAATACGTTATCGACGCCCCTGAAGATGCCTGGGAAGACGGCTCCCCCTACCCCTACTATGGGAGTGAAAACCCATGGAACCGTCGCATGTTCGGTGAAAAAGCCGCCAGCTGGCAGTATAAGCGCCAGGGCCAGAGACAGATCCTGAAGATCATCGAAGGCGACCCCGCGGGCGCCCTCGACCTGGCCGAGTTTCGCCTGGGCCAGCGTCCGGATGACCTGGAGGCCCTCTATATCATGACGGTGGCCGCATCCCAGCTGGGGAAACTGGACCTCGCAATCCAAACTATGCTCCATGCCTTGAACGCAGGCCTTCCCTTTGAACGTTTTTTGGCCGGTCCGCGCGACCTCCTGGAGCCCCTCTATAAGACCGAAACCTTCCAGCTCATGAAGGCCGATTATGATCTACCTCTGGTCCACGGCCCCAAGCTGGGGGCCATGACCGATAACACGGTGGACTTCTGGGTACGCACCGCCGATTTAACCCGGATCCAAATTAAGGTATTCAAGGAGGGCGGTTCCCGAGAACCGGTCTCCACCGCATCCTTTCGCTCGGAAAAGAAAGATGACTTCACAGGAAGGGGCACGGCCAAGGGGCTCAAACCAAATACGGCTTATACCTACGAGGTGTGGATCGACGACCAGTATGTCGATACCGGGCTACCCCAGCGCTTTACCACCTATCCCGCCGAGGGCAGTTCAGATGGTTTCGTCATCGCCTTCGGGGGCTGCGCCGGATATACCCCGTGGTATGAACGGATCTGGGATGAGATCCTGGACTTTGAACCCCGGGCCCTCCTCCTCTTGGGCGACAACGTCTACCTCGACATCCCGGATGATCCCGGTGCCTTTCATCAATATACCATGTACCGCCGCCAGTCCCGGCCCGAGTATCGCCGCCTGACCAGCACCACCCCCGTTTATGCCATTTGGGATGACCACGACTCTGTCATGGACGATGTCTGGATGGGCCCCTACCGGGACCGCCCCTCATGGAAAATGCCCACCCTGGAGTTTTTTAAACAAAACTGGCCCAATCCCTACTATGGGAGTGAAGAGTGGCCCGCGGTCTGGCACGATTTTTCCATTGGCGATGTCGACTTCTTCATGCTGGACGGCCGCTTTTACCGGACTCATCCCTACAGCGATGATGCCACCATGCTCGGCCCGGATCAATTGGCCTGGCTGAAGCGCTCGCTCAAGGAATCGACTGCCACGTTTAAGGTCATTGTTTCACCGGTCAATTGGGTGATTGGTTCTAAGGCCGGCAGCCGCGACACCTGGCAGGGCTTCCCGCGAGAACGAGATGAGATCTTCAATTTTCTCGCCGAACATGAAATCGAAGGCGTCTTTCTCCTCTCCTCCGATCGTCACCGTGCGGACATCTGGAAGATTGAACGCGAAAATGGATATCCGCTTTGGGAGTTCGGCAACGGCCAACTCACCAACATCCACACGCACTATACAGTACCGGAGGCCGTTTTCAGTTATAACGAGAAAAATTTGTTCGGGCTCCTACGCTTCCGGACCGATATTTCCGATCCGTGGGTCTCCTACGAGATCGTCAACATCGATGGAGAGACGGTCCATACCCACCTCGTGCGCCTGAGTGAGATGAAACACTAATTTCGGTCCTGCCCTTCCAGAGGGCCAGCCTATTACCCCCACCTCCCGTGAACCCTTACCCCTTCCTTCGCCTACTCTACGCCTTGGATGCCATATCTTTGACCGGTTATCATCCCGCTATGGACCGGGAAGGCGGGGAGACCGGGGAAACGGGGGAGCTCCATGTCTTCGGGAGCGCTGACTTGCCCCGGTTGGCCAGCCTTACCTCCACCATCTGGAATCCCGAAAAAGTATCCAACTAATAAATACATTCATGAAGCCCCGTCCGCACCCGCTGCTCCTCTGCCTCTCCTTCGTCTTTCTCCAGTGGCTTCCGGCGGATCCCCCCGAGGATTTACATGCCTGGACTGCCGCCCCCCATGGGTGGCAATTGGAGCGCCTGGGCCCAAGCACCGTCTCGGTCGACCTGGAAGCCTACGAGACGATCCTCTACGTGGCAGCCGAGGCCTCCGGACCGGGGGAAGGAACCAGGGCCGCCCCCTACTCCAGTCTGGCCCGCGCCCTCAAAGCCGGAGCTGAACAACCGGGCCGCACCGCTGTCCTCGTCGCAACGGGAACCTACCGTGAGGCGCCCTACACCATGGTCGAAGGGGTAGACCTGTTTGGGGGTTTCCATCCATCGACCTGGGAGCGCGACCTGTTCGAGCACCCCACCCGCCTCTCCGGCGAGGAAATGTCTCGCGTGTTGGTCGGTGCGGACGATGCCATCCTCGACGGGTTCATCGTTTCGAACGGCCGCGTAGTCGGCCATGGAGCAGGGCTGTATTGCCGGGAGACCTCTCCTACCGTCACGAACAACCGCTTTGAGAATAACCTGGCTGTGGAACCGGGAGACTACAGCCACGACCACGATCGCCGCCGCCAACGGGCTCATGACGGAGGGGCCATTGCCCTCGTCAATTACGCCAATCCGGCCATCCATAACAACATCTTCGTCAACAACTCGACCGGGGTCGGCAACGGTGCCGCCATCTCGGCGGCCGATGACTGTATACCGCAAATCGGCTATAATGTTTTCTGGGAAAACCGGGCCGGGATCCATGACCACGCCATCACCCGGTCAGGAAATGGGGCTGCCGTCAGCCTGCGTAATTCTTCCCGGGCGGCCATCTTCCACAACCTGTTCGTTGGCAACCAGGCCCATGGGGGAAGCGATGCCGGCGCCCTTTTCTTCGAGTACTTTTCCTGGCCTGAAGTCAGGTGGAATGTGTTCCTCAATAATTATGCTTCGGACGATGGGGGCGCCATGGACTCCCAGAAATACTCACACCCCAAAGTGAAATACAACCTGCTCTTTGGCAACCAGGCCGATGGTTCCGGGGGCGGGGCTCACCACGACGACTCGCTCATGGAGTTTGAAAACAATATTTTCGCCTATAACGTCGCCCAGAACCAGGGTGGGGCCTTTGGCGGCTCCCATGGCTGGATTCGAGCCATCAATAATACCGTTGTATTCAATGAAGCTGTCAAGAAGGGGGGCGGGGCCGTCCATCACTACAACATGAAAAATCCGCACCTGAAGCAGATTCTCATGCGGAACAATATTTTCTGGGGCAACCAACCCGATGAGCTCTTTCTCGAGTCCGGCGGCGATGTCTATTACAATATAGTGGAAGGCGGGTATGGCAACGCCTACGGGGCTTACGAGATGGATCCGACCTTCCTCGACAATGGACTCGAGCTTCATCCCGGGGAGGCGATCTACAGCGAGCCGCGGTTTGTCTCTCGCATCACTTTGAATGCGGGGGAAGATACCCTATCCCCGGATGCCCTCGTCGGCCGGGTTATCCGGCGCCTGGGTCCCGTCCCCGATGATGTCCTCGAAAAGCCGGTCGTGCAGAAGGCCCAGGTCCGGCAGGGCGCTGGCCTCGCCGCCGTGACCGAGGGCGATGGTATCGCTGGCGACGGCCCCCAGTACCGGGCATTCCTCGGAAGTTGGTGGAGCTTGATCCGGGCCAACGGTCCCGACTGGGTCGAGGTCTGGGGGCCGGTTGCGCTCTACCCCGAATCGACATTGGAAATCATCCCCACCTTTCACCTGCACCCCGATTCGCCCGCCATCAATAACGGGCTCTACACGGACTATGCCCCCGACGACATCGACGGGCAGCCCCGCTACTTCCCCACCATCGATTTTGGAGCCGATGAATATGTTCCCGAAAATTAAATCCGCCTTAACCCTTTTCTTTTCCCTGTTGTCGCTCGGTGGTGCCGCAACCCCTCCCCCCGCAGATGAGATCCGGGATCAGCCCGTAATATATACCGGCTCGGAAGACGCCGACAAGCGCTGGCACCACGGCGGGTTCCGGTCCGCGGTCGGCGTCCACAAGATCCAGGTCCTGCGCGCCTCGCGACATGAACCCCTGCAAAACCGGGAGGTGGGCTGGACTTATAACCATGCTCCCATGCTGGCCTACTGGGAGGGCCGCTTCTGGATGAATTACGTATCCAATAGTGTCGAGGAGCACGGTACACCCGGTCGCACCCCCTTCACCTCCTCAGCCGACGGCTATAACTGGCAATTTCCTGAAGTCGGCTTCCCGGTGGTCCGCCTCCCTGAATTTACCCCCGACCCGCGCTACTTCGGTGGGCGCAGCCCCGGCGTCCAGCCCGAGGGTACTGAGTCAGTCATGCATCAGCGCATGGGATTCTACGTGGCCCCCAATGGCCGGCTGCTCACCTCGGGCTTCTACAGCTATTGCCCGAATGTCCGATACGGCCCTAACCGCGGCCAGGGTCTCGGCCGCGTCATCCGTGAGGTCTTCCCCAACGGAAGCCTCGGCCCGATCTATTTTGTCCGCTACAACCGCCACGCCGGCTGGGATGAGTCCAATACCCCCTTCCCCTTTTTCACCGAATCCGGGGATCCGGGCCTGATTGAGGCCTGCCGGGCCCTCCTCGCCGATAAGTTGATGACCCTGCAGTGGTGGGAGGATGATCGCGGAGATGATGGGTTCTTCACCTTGGAAATCCCCGATGATCTGAAAATCTCCGACCTCACCTTCGGACCCATCCCGGAGGACGACGTCAATTACATCGAGCCCAAGGCCCTGAGTTACTATAAACGCGACGACGGGGTCACCGTAGGTGTCCTCAAAAGCGAACTCGCCCTCTTGAGTGAAGACGACGGCATGACCTGGACCCGTGGACGCCACCCCTTCCCGGAGTCCGCCGCCAAGATCTGGGGGCAGCGCACCGACGACGCACGCTTTGCCCTTGTCTATTGCCATAGCGCCACCCGCCGAAACCGCTTCCCGCTGGTGGCCGTGACCAGCGACGATGGCTACGCTTTTGATAACATCAACCTGATCCACGCCGAAGTTCCTCCCATGCGTTACCGCGGGACCAATAAGGCGCAAGGCCCCCAATATATCCGGGGAATCATGCCCGGAAATGGCAACCCGCCCGGCGACCACATGTGGCTTACCTACAGCGTGAACAAGGAAGATATCTGGGTAGCCCGGGTCCGCACCCCCATTGAGGACTCCGTTTCCGAGCATCTGGACGAATCCTTTGAGGGCTACGAGAGTATCGTGGATATGGAACTGTGGAATCTTTACCTGCCCCAGTGGGCTCCCATTTCATTGGCCGTCGATCCCTGGGACCCGAAGAATCAGGTGCTCCAGATCAAGGATGAAGACCCTTACGACTACGCCAAAGCGGAGCGTGTCATTCCTCAAAGCAAACGGCTCAAGATTTCCTTCCGTGTCCTCCAACAACATTATGGAATAAACGGCCTCGAGGTCGAAGCCCAGACGGCCCGGGGCGGCCGCCCCATGCGCCTCTGGTGGTTCCCCGACCAGATCGCCTTCGATCGGGCCAAGACGGAGGTGGAGCGCACTTCCATCCAGAATGGTCGCTGGCACCAGGTCGAAATGGCGCTCGATTGCGAGCGGGAGCGCTACTCCGTCCGGGTGGACGGGCAGCTCGTCCATGAGGATCTCGACCTTGAGGAGAACCCTGACTCCATCGAGAAAATTGTCTTTCGCACCGGCCCCTGGCGCATGGATGTCCGCCAGTTCATTATGGAAAACGGGGAACCGGGTGCCCCGGGCGTTTGGGACGGCGACTACCCCGGTGCCGAAGTAAAAGTGAAGGCATCCACATACCTTATCGACGACCTCAAAACGGAACCCTTTTGATGCATCACGCTTTTTCCAGAGTCGCAACCGGATTCCTCCTCTGCCTGATCCTGGCAGCGGATGCCCGGGGGTCGGACCAGCCCAATATCATTCTCATCCTGGTGGATGACCTTGGCCGTGAGGCCGTGGGCTGCTACGGAGGGGAATCCTACCCCACGCCCCAGATCGATCGTCTGGCCTCCGGGGGAATGCGCTACGACCACTTCTATGTGGCCCCGGTCTGCCACCCCACCCGCATCTCCATCATGACCGGGCGTTACCTCTCCAACCTCGGAAATCCCGAGTGGGGGTCCTACCCGAAGGGAGACCTGGAGAAGGCCACCCTGGCCTGGGGTCTGAAGGAGGCCGGCTACGCCACGGTGATTTCAGGAAAATGGCACCTCGCTATGCTCCAGAATGATCCGCAGCACCCTCACCGCCTCGGCTTTGATCAATACTGCTTTTTCGGTTGGCATGAAGGGCCCCGCTTCTGGCAACCCCGTATCTGGCAGAACGGCGAGCTCCGCGAGGATGTTGCCGACCGCTTCGGACCGGATGTTTACCTGGAATTCCTTCAGGATTTTATCCGGGACAACAAAGACGGTCCCTTCTTCGCCTATTACTCGATGACCTTGGCCCACGCCGTATCTAACGATCTCGACCCCCACCCCCCACACGGTCCAAAGGGACGTTACATGACCTTTGCCGAAATGCTCGCTGAGACCGATCTACGGATTGGCCAACTCCTCGATTTCCTGGAGGACGAGGGCATCGCGGAGAACACCTTGATCCTGTTCCTCACCGATAACGGCACCTCCGCCAAAAACTACATTCGCCATGAAGGGCGCCAGTTGATCGCCGAGCCCCCGGTGACCTCCACCTGGAGAGGGCAATCTGTCCTGGGTGGTAAAAAACACCTGAAAGACTGGGGCATCCGGGTGCCTGCCATCGCCGTTTGGCCCGGGACGATTGAGCCCGGCTCCACCAACCAGGACTTGATTGATGCCACCGACATCCTCCCCACGCTCTTCGGCATAGCCGGCGTGGACCAGCTTCCCCCCAAGCAGGATGGCCAATCCTTTGAGGGCACCATGACCGGAGAAGATTATGAGGAACGGGCATGGATCATCTCTCAGAAGAAAGACAAAGCCTGCGTTCGCACCAAACGCTGGAAACTGCTCGACACCGGGGAAATCTACGACCTGAAGCACGACCCTCTCGAAACATCTCCCATCCTTCCCCGGGCCGATTCGAAGGCGTCTCGTGAAGCGCGTCACCTGCTTCAACCCATCTTGGACCCCATCGCCTCCGAACTCATTGTAGATATTGATTAATTTGGACTCTCTGGCATGAACCCGACCCGGCTCCACCTCAGCTTGATTTCCCTTTTCCTGGGACTCCTCTCAGCCAATGGCCAGGGGAGCGATGCTTATACAGCCTTGGAATCGGTTCAGGAAGATGGAACGGAAATTGGCACCTACGCGCCTGCGGATGCGTTCGAAAACGGCAGCGAATTTCCCTTTTACGGGAGTGAAAATCCCCTGAACTGGCGTCAGTTTGAGGGCGAAAAACTGGACAGGGATTTCTTCCGCCGGAGCCAGCGTATCCTGATCCAGGTCATAAACAACAATCTGGAGCAGGCCATTGTGGAGGCGCGCTACTGGATGGAGCAAGATCCTACCGACCTCGAGCCCTGGTTCATGCTGGCCCTCGCTTACACCGCCAACGACCAGCTGGATCTCGCCTTGGAGGCCGCCCGGGAGGCAGTATCGAAAGGAATTCCCATCGAGCGGTTTTATGCAGGTCCCCGTCATTACCTCCAGCCCCTTCTCGATGACCAAGCGTTTAAGCAATGGGCCGAGCCGATCACCTCCCCACTCATTCACGGTCCGCTCCTCGGGGCGACCACCACCCACTCCATCCAGGTCTGGATGCGCACCAGGAATGCGGCTCATGTCACGGTCGAAGTCGCCCTTTCCGACAAACTATCCGAGTGGACGGTTTCCCCCACCGTCTCCTCCGGCGCCCATAGCGATTATATTGTCCGGATTCCACTTAAAAACTTAAAGCCAAATGAGCGCTATCGTTACCGGGTGCTTATCGATGGTGAACGGGTTACCCCCGAGCCGTACCCGGAATTCCACACCTACCCCCTCCCCGGCTCCACCCAACCCATCGAAATCATTTTTGGTGGATGTTCGCCTTATGTTCCCAGGAACGAGCGGATGTGGGACCTCATCCACAGCTACCATCCCCACGCCTTCCTCACCCTTGGAGATAACCTCTACATCGACTATTGGAAGGATCGGGAGGAATTCATTCAATACACCTTCAATCGCCGCCGCTCGCGCCCGGAATTTCGCCGCCTCACGGCGGAGGTTCCCATTTTTGCCATCTGGGATGACCATGACGTCGGCCTGGATGATTCCTTTCTCGGGCCCTATCCCTTTCGACCCACCTTCAAATATACCTACTGGAAGCACTTCCGGCAGAACTGGAATAACCCAGCCTATGGCATGGGAGACACCCTCCCTGGCGTATGGTTCTCCTTTGCCATTGGAGATGTGGATATATTCATGCTCGACGGTCGCTACTACCGGACAAACCCCCGCGGCCCCAACCCGACCATGCTGGGTCCCGTTCAGCTGGCCTGGCTCAAACAGGCCCTGAAGCAAAGTCAGGCCCGGGTAAAGGTGATCGCCTCCCCCGTGGCATGGAACGACGGGGCGAAGCCCGGCGCCAGGGATACCTGGGCCGGTTTCCCCGATGAGCGAAAGGAACTCTTTGATTTTATGGGTGAAGAGGACGTTACCGGGGTGATTCTCCTCTCCTCCGATCGCCACCGTAGCGAGGCCCGACGGATTGACCGCGAAAAAGGCTACCCGCTTTACGACCTGTCCAGTGGGCGGCTCACCCACATCAATGCATCCGACCTCAAACCAGGAGCCATCTTTGACTACAATGAAAAACCTTCCTTCGGACGCCTGCTCATCGATTTCAGCCAACTCGACCCGATCATCACCTACGAAATCCGGTCGATCGACGACGAACGCATTCACGCCCTCAACTTCACCCTGAACGACCTCCAATAAGACCCATGAGACCTTTCATCTTTGTATTCCTATTCTTGATACAGGTATTCTCCGGCGCCTGGGCCGGCGACTTTGAACATATCGTCGTCTACCAAGAGGACGGCCGATTTGCTGGTTGGCCGGCCAACAACGGCGCCTGGATTTTTGACAATGATGAGATCCTGGTGGGATTTACGGAAGGCCCTTACGAGCTGAATGAAGGCCACAATATCGGACCCAAAGAGGAGCAGCGCTCCTGGCTGGCTCGCAGCCAGGATGGGGGGCATACCTGGCATGCCTACGACCCCGAAGGCTATGTCGGCGACTTCGGTAAGGAGCCGCTCAGGCTCCCCCTGGTCAGCCCCATACACTTTGATGCCCCCAGGTTTGCCTTGCGCATGGTTGGCACTGCCTACCACGGGGCCTTTGATCCACGCGGCCACTTCTTTTACACCTATGATGCCGGGAACACCTGGATGGGTCCCCACAGTTTCGGCGATATCCGCCGGCATCCTGAGCTGGAAAAAACCGGCATGATGGAAGTCACCCCCAGAACCGATTACGTAGTCCTGGGAGCACACAAGGCCCTCCTCATGATGTCGGCCCGCAAACCAGGTGTGGGCGGTTCAGACCGTTTATTCGTCGCCCGGACAACAGACGGCGGACAGAGCTTCTTCTTCATGGGGTGGATCATTCCCCCCTATGAATCGGATGAGATCGACCCCGACGCCCGGGTGTCGATCTTCGAAGACCCGGCCCTCAACCCGCATCCCTCCCAGGTCCGCGCCGTCATGCCCCAGTCCTTTCTCAATTCCGATGGCACGCTCATCACCACCATGCGCCGGCGTTACCGGGTGGATGAAAAGAACATCAACCGCAACTGGGTCGATGCTTATGTATCCCACGACGAGGGCCATACCTGGGCATTCCAGGCTACCGTGGGGGATGCCGGAGCCGGCAACGGCAACCCACCGGCACTCAATAGGACTGCCGACGGCCGCCTTTGCGCCGTCTTCGGGGATCGGGCCGTCGGGCGAATGATGCTCACCTACAGCTCGGACCAGGGGGAAACCTGGACCGAGCCCATCGTCATCCGGGATGATTTCGGCTCGGAGGACATGGAGACGAATGACCTCGGTTACCCGCGCCTCCTACGCCGCTCTGACGGCAAGATGGTCGCTATCTATTATTTCTCCACCCACGAACATAAACATGGGATCTTCGCCACCATCTGGGATCCCGCAGACCACCTGTAATCAAATGGAAGTTGGATTCATTGGGCTGGGTAATATGGGAGCTCCCATGGCGGGCCATTTTCTCGCCGCCGGCTATCGCATGGTCGTGTTTGATGTGCGGCCGGAAGCCACCTCCTCGCTTGAGAAAGATGGGGCCAAGGTGGCTCAATCCCCCGCTGAAGTCATGAGTCGGTGTGAAGTGGTCTGCACCAGTCTTCCCGGGCCGAAAGAAGCCGAAACGGTCTTCTTCGGCGGGACCGGTCTGGCCCCCTTCTTCTCCGAGGGCAAACTGTTGATCGATTTTTCCACAAATGCACCGGAACTCATTCAACGCACGGAAACCATGGCCCAGGCCTCCGGAGCCTTTCTCGTCGACGCTCCGGTTTCGGGGGGCATTGGGGGAGCGCGCGACGCCAGCCTTACCATCCTGGCCGGGGGTAGTGATAAGACCTTTCACAAGGCCCTTCCATTCCTGGAAAAAGTATCCAAAAAAATAATACACACGGGCCCGACCGGAAGCGCCACTATATGCAAATTGATGCACAACTGCGCCGTCCTCTCGACCAATCTGGCCATGGTGGAATGTATGACGACTGCGATCCGGGCCGGAGTCTCTTCAGACACGATTGTTGAAGTCTTCCAGAAGAGTGGAATCGGGCGCAACCTCGACCTCAACGTCAGTCTCCCCGCTACCTTGTTTAAGGGAAATTTTGATCCCCGGTTCGCCTTAAAAACGGCATTCAAAGATATCCAACTGGCTACGTCCTTTGCACGGGAGGTGGGCAGCCCGCTTGTCCTGGGCGAATGCTGTGAGGCTGACATGCTGGAGGCCATTCAACGAGGTTGGGGCAATCTGGATAACAATGCCTTTCTACGGATCCAGGAAGAACGGAGCGGGGCGGAAATACGCACGCATCCGCACCGGGTCCATGAAATCATTGAATTTGATAATCCTACCCAAACCACAGACTGACGATGCTTCACGGAATAACAGGAATCGACCATCCCGTGTGGGCGGTCGCAGACATGGATAAGGCAAAGGCGGCCTTTGAGCGCCTTGGTTTTAACATACCCGGCCTCGGGCGCCACCTCGAGTGGGGGACCGGAAACTGGTGTATGTTTTTTGAGGAGGACTACCTCGAGCTTCGCGGCATCTTGGCGCCCGACCGCTATTTGCATGGCCTGGAGGCTTATCTGGAGGAAAACGGAGAAGGCTTAATGGGACTGGCTTTCGGCACGGACAGCGCCGAGGCAAGCCGCCAGTCCTTGATGGAAGGCAGGCTCCATCCCCACGAATTGAAGAGCTTGCGCCGCAACCTCGAATGGGATGGCGGAAAAGTACAACCCGAGTTCAGGCTTTGCTTCCTGCCTCCGGAGGAAACAGCTTGTCTTGGCTCTGTCGTTTTTTGCGAACACCGCACCCCGGAGCTATTAAGACGGCCGGAGTGGGTCCAACACCGAAATGCCTGCACTGGAGTTCTCGGCATGCGGACGGCCTGTAGCAGGGAGCGTTTGGATCCTGAGGCATACAGGGCCCTGTTTGGAGAAGCGGCTATAGAATCCCTGCCCGACCGCCTTCGGGTGAACTTTCCGCGCAATCAGTACCTCGAGCTTTTTCTCCCTGGTTCGAGCAGCTCCGGTGCCTTGAATGAAGTTATCTTACAGTCCGAAAACATGCAACGAACCCGGGACTGCTTGCGCTCCGCTGACGTGAATTTCTCCGAACAGGAAGATGATATCCTCGTTGGTCCCGAATCTGCCTGCGGAGCCACCCTTCACTTTTGCCCTCAACCCTGAATTTGATGAAAGCCATGACCCGATCTAGTTTGCTTGCCCTGTTACTTCCCTTGGTCAGCTATGCTGCCACCATGCCGCCCCCCATCGAGGAATCCCAAAAAGAACCGGTCCGCTACGTGGGAGACCGCGTTCCCGACAAGGCCTACTTTGACGGACGTCTGCCCCACGCAGTGGGCACCCACCACTACCAGGTCCTCCGGGCGAACCGGACCCACCCCGAAGAGGCGGTGACCATCCCGGGTTGGACCTATAGTCACCAGGCTTACCTCGCTTATTGGAACGGACGCTTCTTCCTCCAGTATTTGAGCGATGAACTGGCCGAGCATACCCCGCCCAGCCGCTGCATGCTCACCTCGTCGGTCAACGGAAAGGATTGGGAGCCGCCTGTGGTGGTATTTCCCACCTACAGCTTACCCGAAATCCGCCATGGCGATTACCTGCTCCCCGCCGGAACCCCCGCCGTCATGCACCAGCGCATGGCCTTTTATGTCGCTCCCAATGGGAAATTGCTCGTGAGCGGCTTTTACAGCTACTGTCCCACCCCTCGCCACTCCCCCAATGCAGGTCAGGGGCTCGGGCGCGTCGTCAGGGAAATCAAAAAGGACGGCAGTTTTGGTCCCATTTACTTCATCCGCTACAACCGTCACAACGGCTATAATGAGACCAATACCAATTTTCCTTTTTATCAGGAGAGCGAGGACACGGACTTCCTCGAGGCTTGCGAAGCCCTCCTTGCCGATAAACTCATCTCCCTGCAATGGTGGGAGGAAGACCGTGCGGAGGATGGATTTTATGTCATTGACCCGGGTGACGTGGAAAATGCCGCCTACTTCTCAGCCGATATTGTGACTTCCGCCGGTGCCGGCAAGGCCCTCAGCTATTTCACCCGCCCGGACGGAATTGTCGTGGGTCTCTGGAAAAATCAGTGGGGGGCGCTCAGCCCCGACCGTGGCGAGACCTGGACCAAAATCACTAACAACACCACCCTGCTCACCACCGGGGCCAAAACCTGGGGACAGCAGACCGATGACGGGCGATTCGCCATTGTCCATAACCAATCGCCTACCTTCAGCAACCGCTTCCCCATGACAGTGATGAGCAGTGACGACGGGCACACTTTCGATGATCTCCTCATCCTCCAGGCGGAAGTCCCTCCCAAGCGCTACCAGGGACTTCATAAGACTCCGGGATCCCAGTATTTTCGCGGCATTGTGGAGGGCAACGGAAACCCGCCCGGGGATCACCTCTGGGTGGTATACAGTATGAACAAGGAGGATATCTGGATCAGCAGGACCGCCGTCCCTCTGCGCGGGGTGGAAAGCTCCCCGGTGAACCAGGACTTTGAGTCTGCCGATTGCACCCTCGACCTGGAATTCTGGAATATTCATAGCCCCCGGTGGGCGCCTAGCACCATTACCCTGGACCCGGAGACCGGTAACCGGGTCCTCGAAATCAAAGACGAAGAACCATACGACTACGCCCGCGTAGAACGAGTATTCCCGGCCAGCAAAAAGGTAAAGGTGTCCTTCCTTGTCAAAGCCTGTGCGATCGGTCGAGGCCACGCCCTGGACGTGGAAGTCCAATCCCAGACGGCCGACCGGCCCATGCGCCTTCGGATCGATGAAAGCGTCATCGGCTTTGATCACCGCCGGGTGAAGTTTGACCCCCTTCCGTTTAGCGTCGGTAACTGGCATAAGATCGAGCTGGTGCTCGATTGCGAGGCAGGGGAATACCGGGTCTCCTCCAATGGTGGCTCGGAACAGGTCATTGCCTTTCAGGAATCCCCCGAATACCTGGAGCGCCTCGTCTTCCGGACCGGCCCCTACCGCGGGTGGATTCCCCCGCAGTATGTGGAGGAGGGCATGTGGCGACCCAGCGGCGTCTACACCGAGGATGCCCCGGGAGCCGATGTAAAAGCCCCAAAAACCGTTTTCTGGATCGACGACGTCTCCATTCAACCGCTCAAGCCATGAAACTCCGCTTTGCTTTTTTGCTGTGCCCCTTCGTCGTCCTCGCCGCCACGGATGACCCGCTCATCGAAGACTCACGGCTTTCCCGGCCCGGCCCCATGTTGGACTGGGACAACCAGCGCCCCCCCAATATTGTGTTCATCCTTTCAGATGACCAGGGGTGGAACCAGGTGGGCTACCACGGCTCCGATTTCTACGAGACTCCGAATATCGACCGCATCGCCCGGGAGGGCATCCACTTCTCCCAGGCCTATGCCTCGGCCTCGATCTGCTCCCCTACCCGAGCCGCCCTCATGACGGGGCGTCACCCCGCCCGCCACCATATCACGGTGCACCTCTCCCTTACCCGGGACTTGTTTGTTAAACCCGTCCTGGAGCCCATCCAGGCCTACGCTCTCGCCCTGGAGGAAACCACCATCGCGGAAATGCTGAAAACCCTCGGCTACGCCACAGGTCACTTCGGAAAGTGGCACCTCAGCCTAAACAAGGAATACCGGGAAGGCCGGATATTCGATCCTGAATCCCAGGGCTTTGACACGGTCTACACCTCCGTCAAGCCCGAGGAGGATCATGACCCGTCCGCCGACGCCCACAACGCAGATACCATTACCCGGCTGGCCATCCAGTTCATTGAGGACAACAGGGACCGGCCGTTCTTTTGTTATATGCCACACCACGTCGTGCACCGGCCCCTGATGGAAACTCCAGACTTGGTCGCCAAATACGAACGCAAACTGAAGAATCCCGGAGACCCGGTCGAGGATCCTGTCATGGGGGCCATGATTGAGCGAATGGATGATGGGATTGGCCAGGTTCTCGATACCCTGGAACGGCTGGATTTGGCCGAAAATACCATTGTCATTTTTATGTCCGACAATGGCGGATATGAAGCCCTCCAGGATCAGGCCCCCCTCCGCGGAGGTAAAGCCATGCTCTACGAGGGTGGCATCCGTGTCCCACTTTGCATTCGCTGGCCCGGGGTGATCCAACCGGGTAGCCATTCAGATATGCCGGTGGTTTCTCACGATTTTTTTCCCACCTTAATGAAAATCGTTGGTCTCCCCTATGTCCCGGCACGCCTGGATGGAATTGATATCAGTCCCCTCCTCTTCGGCGAGGTCGAGGAAATCGAGCGAGAGGCCCTCTACTGGCACCAGCCCAATTACCACCATCAGGGCGTCGGCCCCCAGAGCGTGATCCGCTGGGGGAATTGGAAACTGATTGTTAATCTGGAACGGGAAGCCCTCGGGACCCCTGGGGCCTTTGAGCTGTTCAATCTTGCACGCGATATCGGCGAGGAGCACAACCTGGCCGACGACATGCCTGCCCTGGTCGAAGAGCTCCATCAGCGGCTCCTGGAATGGCGGAAGACGGTAGGCGCGGGTGAGATGCCGGTCCGCAAAAACTGGCCCCCCTACGATGTTATTGATGACCCCGAGCCTCCAGCCCTGCCCCCGCTTCCCGGGAGCCGATAACATTTAAAATTGAAGCCGGGGCACTCTGCGCCGGGTTTAACTCGATTAAGTAAAAATGAAACACCTGCCTTCCCTCCTTCTCTTTGTCTGTTCGGGCTCCCTGATTCAAGCCGACCCGCAACCTCCCGCTTACGAAGCGTCCATCGATGAGCCGGTAAAGTACGTAGGCGACCGTCAACCGGTGAAAGATACCTATCATGGTGACCTTCCATCAGCCGTCGGGGTTCATCGCGTCCAGGCCTTCCGTGCCAACCGGACCCAATCCCCCGAGGGTGGGGTCGTGGGCTGGACCTACAACCACGCCCCCATGCTGGCCTACTGGAAGGGGCGTTTCTGGCTACAATACCTCGCCAACCTGACTGGGGAGCACAACACACCCGGGCGCACCCTCTTGGCCTCATCCTCGGATGGAACCAGCTGGACCAATCCCGTTGTCGCATTTCCGGAACTCCAGTTGCCGGCTTTTGACCTTCCTGACGACCTGTATGGAGATATGCCTGACCTTCCGGTGGGAAGCTATGCCATCATGCACCAGCGTATGGGATTTTACACCGCTCCAAATGGCCGGTTGCTGACCCTGGGCTTTTACAGTTACTGCCCTACCCCTCGCTACGGCCCGAACCATGGACAGGGCTTTGGACGGGTCGCCCGGGAGGTCTACGAGGATGGCTCGATGGGCCCAATCTATTACGTTCGCTACAACCGAGAGCGTGGATGGAATGAGGAAACAGCGCCCTGGTTCTCCTTTTACACGGAGTCCACGGATCAGGGATTTAAACAGGCGGTTGAATCCCTCCTGGAGGATAAACTGGTCACCGCTCAATGGTGGGAAGAAGACCGGGCCAGGGATGGTTTCTTTACACTTCCTGATGGCCATTTCACCGACCCCAAGGCGCTCAGTGTCTTCCAGAGACCGGATGGTGTCTGGGTCGGCCTGTGGAAGCGGCATCTCGCCTCGCTCAGCCAGGACCGCGGCTTGACTTGGGCCCCTTATGGAAAAACGGAAACCCTCAACCTGGCCGGCTCGAAAGTGTGGGGACAACACACCGATGACGGCAGATTTGCGATTCTCTATAATCACAGTGCCAGCATGCGTAACCGCTGGCCCATGGTGGTGATCAGCAGCGAAGACGGTTACCACTTCGATGATATGCTGACTGTCCATCACGAAGTGCCCCAGATGCGCTACCAAGGCATTCACAAGGCCAAGGGGCCGCAGTACTTCCGTGGTATCTTCCCGGGAAATGGCAACCCCCCAGGTGACCACATCTGGATGACTTACAGCCAGAACAAGGAAGATATTTGGGTCACTCGTATCGCCCTTCCTCTACGCGGGACGGTCTCTCACCACTTAAATGAATCCTTCGATAACCTGGCCGGCATCACGGAACTCAACACCTGGAATCTCTACCAATTGCAGTGGGCCGCCGCCCGATTGGCTAACGATCCGACCTACAATAGCAGCCCCTATCTTGTCCTTCGCGATGAGGAACCCAGTGATTATGCCAAGGTCGAGGCCTTCTTTCCTGAGTCGAAGAAAGTCCGCGTCGAATTTCGCGTCTACCAGAAGCAGATCGGTCAGGGCACCCTTGAGGTCGAAGTCCAGGGACGCCATCATGAACGCCCCCTGCGGGTCCGCTTTGATGAGGGTTGGGTCGGCTTTGACGAAGGCCCGGCCGAGCCGGATGCCTTGACCTTTAAAACCGGTCGCTGGCACCACCTCGCTCTGGAAATCGACTGTACTAAGCAACAATATACTGCCGTTCTCGATGGCGTGCACCGATTGGAAGACATCGAGTTCGCCAACCCGGTGGAGGCCGTCCAACGCATCGTCTTCCGAACAGGCCCATGGCGCATGGATGTCCGCCCCTTCCTCATCCCGGGTGCGCCGGGCAATAACGGCCTCTTCCAGGAGGACCTGCCCGGTATGGATTTCAAGAGCAACCTGACCGAATACTTTATCGACGATGTGAAGACCTCATCTCTGTGACGATTCCCAACATACTAACCGTATCACGATGAAACCTACCTCCTTCAATCTGCTCACCTGTATCCTCCTATCCGGCGTCCTGCACCCTGCTTCCCTCTCCGCCCTCGAAATGGAACATGGAATAGCCTACTACGAGCCCGGGCGCCACGCGGCCTGGCCGGCCAACGGCAACTGCTGGAACTGGGGCGATGAGATCCTCATCCTCCACACGGAGGCAACCTTCTACGACTACAAGCACCAACACAACTACGACCGGGGCAAGCCGGGTTACGCCCGGCTCTCACGCAGCAAGGACGGTGGCAAGACATGGGAAAGTGAACGCACCAGGGCTTTTTCCCGGGAACGCCCCACATCACTTAACCATAAAATGGACTTTTCCCATCCCGACTTCGGATTCCGCTCACGAGATGAGTTGTTCTGGTATACCCTCGACCGCGGAATGTCCTGGGAGGGACCCTTCCTATACCCAGACTTCGGACTCGATAATGCACTCACCTCCCGGACGGATTACATCCTCTATGATGAAGACACCATGATTTGCTTTCTCTCGGTAAAGGAGGAGGATGTCAGCGCTCCGGGTGAGCTGCAGGATCGCGCCTTCACCGCCTGGACCAACGACGGGGGTCTCACCTGGTCCCGGCAGGGTTGGATGACCGGCTACCCCTATCAGGTACGATCCGTTATGTCCTCCACCGTGGTTCTCCAAGGCCACGAACTGCTCAGTGTCGTCCGCCGGCGTATTGATGCTCATGAAGAGGAAGACTTCGGCCGGATGGACCTCAACTTCATCGAGGCCGAATACTCAGACACCAATGGGCGCAGCTGGGAAAAACGGAGCATGGTCGCCTTTACCGATTTGACCCATCACAATGGCAATCCACCCGCTCTGGCCAAGCTCCCCGATGGCCGCGTCGCCGTCATGTATGGATTTCGCGGATACCCCTTCGGGATCCGCGCCAAGGTCAGCGAGGATGGGGGCAAGACCTGGGGACATGAAATCATCCTCCGGGACGATGCCCGCAATTATGACCTGGGCTACCCCGAGGCCGTCACCCTGCCCGACGGCCGCATTTTTGTCTGTTACTACATCGGGACCGAGGACCGCCCCGAACAACACATCGCCTACACCATCTGGAAGCCGTAGTCTGAGTTGTGGTTTGTGGTTCGTTTTCCATTCCCACCGAACCACCCCTCAACGCCCCCGGCATCCCCCCCCACGATCCACACCAAACGAAAAACGAGGAACCAAAAACAAAAAACAACCAACGAGAAACCCATGACCAACCCATGAAACACCTGATCAGTCTATTCCTTTTTACCGCCACCGCCCTCTCCCTCTCCGCCAAAACCGTGCACCTCTTCAACGGAAAAGACCTGAGCAATTGGGTCATAGAAAATAACGCAAATTTCTCCGTCGAGGATGGCATCATCAAACTCGACCGGGGTCGCGGCTGGCTTCGCTCCAAAGAGGAATTCACGGACTTTAAACTCATCATGGAATTCCGTTTCCTCGAAGAGCGCGCCAACAGCGGCATTTATATCCGGACGAAAAACCAGAGTAACGACGATGCGAAGGGCTACCCGAACTCCGGTTACCAGGTCCAATGCATGAACACCCGCTCCGGGGATGTTCCCCTCGGGCGTATGTTCGCCTACGAGGCCCCCGACTTCCTCTGGGTTCAGGACCGAGATGCCCTCCATCGCTCGTTCCTCCCCACCAACGAGTGGAACACCTACGAGATCACCTGCATCGGCGACACCATATCGGTCAAGCTCAATGGAACCCTCATCACCTTGGGCTTCGGCATGGCCCACTTAGAGGGCCACATCGGAATCCAGGGAGAACTCGGTCTCCTTGAATTCCGCCGAATCGATGTGGAGGTGCTTCCTTGAGTCAAAATGAAATCTTTTAATTTCACCATGCAGGGTTCCCGATGGCTCCGTTTTCCTCCCTTGTTTTTACTCTGCCCACTTTTCCTCTTCGGAGATTTTGGGCTGGATACCCGGGGTGGCCAGGGTGGCTCCATTCTCCGGGTCACTTCCCTGGAGAGCTCAGGTCCGGGTAGCCTGCGGGAGGCCCTCGAAACCAAAGGTCCGCGAATTATAATCTTTGAAGTGGGAGGAGTCATCGACCTCGGTAAACGGCATCTTGTCATCACGGAGCCGTTCCTGACCCTGGCCGGCCAGACCGCCCCCTCCCCCGGAATCACGCTGATTCGTGGAGAATTGAGCATCCGGACCCATGATGTCATCATTCAGCATATCCGGGTCCGGCCCGGGGATGCAGGGGAAATCCCGGGGGGAGGTTGGGAACCGGACGGCATCCAGGCCGTGGGAAAGGATGCCTACAACATCATCATCGACCACTGCTCCGTCTCCTGGGGAATCGATGAAAACATGGATGTATCCGGCCCACCCTTCGATGGCCCGGAAGCCACCTCTCACGATGTCACCATCCGGAACTGCATTATCGCCGAAGGGTTGTATGACTCCACGCACAGCGAGGGAACCCATGGGAAAGGCCTCCTCGTCCATGATTTTTGTCGAAATGTCGCCATCGTGGGTAACCTCTTCGCCCACAATTACAACCGCAATCCCCTGTTCAAGGGCGGATGCACCGGCTTTGTGGCGAACAACCTCATCTATAACCCGGCGGACGCCATTCTCAGCGCGGCCTATAACGATAGCCAATGGGCCGGCCGCGAATATGCCGCTCCGCTCAGTGTGGTGGTGGCGGTCGGCAATGTAGCGCTGGCGGGAAACGATACCCAATCCAATATGGCGTTTATCCGCGGTAAGGCACACAAGGCCTACTACTACCTGGATGACAACGTCGCTACCTGGCAGGATGGTGCCCCCATCCCCCTTCTGGAAGCATCCAACCCGCTCCTGGACAAGCCACCCTTCTGGCTTGAGGGATATGCCCCCTTACCCTCGGATCAGGTGGTCGACCACATCCTGAAAAATGCCGGGGCCAGGCCACATGACCGCGACCCGATCGATCAGCGGATTATCCAGGATTTTCTCCATCGCCGGGGTCAGGTGATAGACAGCCAGGACGATGTTGGCGGCTACCCGGCCACCGAGCCGGTCTATCGCGAGTTTCCCCTTCCGGATGATCAAATCGAAGCCTGGCTCGAACCTTACCTTCAGTTCTCCGCGATCGATTAAGGCCGTCTTGGAATGGGTTAAATCCTTACTTATTCCAATCCGATTTTTCGTGTCCGTTCGAGTCCATTCGTGATTTACTAACGCCCAGTGTCATGAGATCGCTTACCCCCCTTACGCTCGCCCTCTTTGTCCTCGTTCCTCCGGCTCCCCTGAGTGCCGCCCGCAATGACTCCGGAGGTAGCAAACGCCTGCTCCAGGGACCTATGGTCGGAACGGTCACCCCGCATTCGATCACGCTCTGGGCCCGCATCTCCGGCCCCTACTCCTTCCAGGTCCTCATTGATAACCACCCGGACATGCCGGACCCGCGCAAGTCCGAAGCCGTTCAGGCCCGCAAGGAGGATGATTTTACAGTCCGTCTCACCGTGGATGACCTTCAGCCCGGGACCCGGTATTACTACCATGTCCTGGTCGAGGGATGGTACCCCAAATATATGTCCAACCGCCTCCCCTTCCAGGTGAAAACCGCCCCGGCGACGGGTGAACCTGTCCGCTTCACCCTGGGCTTTGGCTCCTGCAGCCGGGTTCGGGAAGATCTCCACCAACCCATCTGGAAGCAGGTCCAGCAGGCCAACCCCGACCTCTTTTTCTGGCTCGGGGACAACATCTATGGGGACTCGCTCCACATCGAGGCGATGGCAGACGAGTATCGCTCGCAGCGCCAGGTGCCGACCCTCCAGCCCGTTAACTGGAGTATCCCTCAGCTCGCCACCTGGGATGACCACGATTACGCCCTCAACGACCACGACCGCGAGAACCCGGTCAAGGAGATGGCCCTGAAGGTGTTCAAACAATATTGGGCCAATCCCGCCTACGGCCTGCCTGATCTTCCCGGCGTCTTTTTTTCCTACCAATACGGGGGAGTGGACTTCTTCTTCCTCGACTGCCGCTATTACCGCGACCCGAACACCATGCCGGACGGACCGGGAAAAACCTTCCTCGGCAAGGAACAGCTGGAATGGTTGAAAGACCAACTCCGGGTCAGCCAGAGCCCCTTCAAAGTCATTGTCAGCGGAAGCGGCTTTACCAGTGTCAAGGGACATGGCGGCGATTCCTGGGCCTCCGCCCTCTACGAACGCGACCAGATTCTCCAATTCATCCGCGAGGATGAAATCTCCGGCGTAGTCATCCTGAGCGGGGACACCCACAAGGGCGAATTGAACTGCCTCCCCGAGTCACAGAATGGCGGCTACGATATCTACGAGCTGGTCAGCTCCCCCCTCGGCCAGGCGACCAGCGTCAACATCCAGCGTCAGATCCCCGAGGTCTTCGTCCGGCGACATTTCACCGATGCGCCCAACTTCGGGTATATTATTTTCGACATGACCCGGGACGACCCTACCCTGCGGTTCAACTTGATCGATATCTACGGATTCCTCGGCTATCCCTGGTTCGAGGTCAAAGCCTCGGAGTTGGTCAATGGCCAGCACACCTGGCCGGACAAAATTGACCGCAAAGAAAAGGCCCGCCGCGACGCCGGAGGCTACCCGGACTACCAGATTGATTAATGCCTCGATTTACGCACATGAGCCTCCCAGCCCTGGTTCTATTCAGCCTTCTCATCGCGGGCTACGGGACGGCCTCAACTCCATCCCTGAATAATACCCGAGTTCCCGGCTACCGGGGTATCTGGTTTGAGTTAGGCCAAAAGTACGAAGCCGGTGACAAATATTCCGGGGCATTGGGAACCTACACGGCGAAACACCGGCCCCTGGCAATCTATTCCCCCGTGGTGCAGAAGACCTTTTTTGTTTACGGCGGTACACCCTCGGAAACACAACGCCATCTCCTTTGCATGATTGGTGAGTACAACCACCAGACCGGGACCGTTTCTCAGCCCGTCGTCGTCCATGACAAACTGGGGGTAGACGATCCCCACGATAATCCCGCCCTCCTGATCGATGGGGACGGTTTCCTCTGGGTATTCATCAGCGGACGCAGCCAGGGGCGGCCAGGCTTTAAATACAGGAGCCGGGACCCTTATTCCATTACATCGTTCATCCGTATCTCGGAAGAGGAAATGACCTATCCCCAACCCTGGATCACGGAATTCGGCTTCTTCCATTTTTTCACCAAGTACACCGGAATACGCCAATTGTATTTTGAAACCAGCCCTGACGGGATCAATTGGACCGAAGACAGGCTTCTGTCCGCCATTACGGTGGACCATGACCACCGGTCCGGTCACTACCAGCTAAGCGATGTCTTCGCGGGAAAAACCGTCGGCACTTTTTTTAACCGGCACCCCTTCGGGCGGGTCGACCGAAGAACCGACCTGTATTACATCCAATCCTCTGATTTTGGAAAACAGTGGACGACAATCGATGGAACCCCCCTGAAGATTCCCCTGACTGCCCAGGAAAATCCGTCAAGGGTTCTGGATTACGCATCGCAGAGCCGGAATGTCTATCTTAAGGACATGAGTTTTGATCCGAACGGATCCCCCGCCTGTCTCTTTATTCGTAGCCTGGGACATGAACCAGGACCTCGCAGTGCCCCCTATGAATGGTGTGTCACTTTCAGGAAAAAGGGAGAATGGCACACTTCCGTGGTCACCGTCTCCGACCATAACTATGATATGGGTAGCCTATACCTCACAGAAACGAAATGGCACATCGTGGCGCCAACCGAGCCCGGACCCCAGGCCTGGGGAGTCGGTGGGGAACTGGCCATCTGGACATCTGAAGACCAGGGAAATACTTGGCGAAAAACCAGGGAGCTGACCCATTCCAGTGAATTCAGCCATTCCTATGTGCGTAGACCCGTCCATTACCGCACCCCCTTCTGCTTTTTCTGGGCCAGCGGGCATTCCCACGAGTTCAGTCGGTCCGACCTCTATTTCGGAGATTTCGAGGGCAATGTCTGGAGACTCCCCTACACCATGGACCTCCCCCAGGAAGCTCCGCTTCGAGTGGACACACCCTAGAGCAATCTACCATTCCACCCGATCCATTCCGATCATTGGGGCACTTGGTCCCCCGAGCCGGGCATTCCTTCCTGGACGCCCTCCACTACCAGGAAATTGTCGAAGTAAGCATAGACGGTCGTGGGGTCGCCATTGTCGTCGACCGGGGTCCAGCGTCGATCACTACCGCCGTGGAATGTGCTGAAGAGAAACTGCTGAATCAAAGTTTCGGGGCCACCAACTCCACGGAAAACCACGTTCCGGGTCGTCACCACCGGCTTGCCATCAACACGTATTCGAGCAAAGCCATTCGATTGCCCGGGGTCATTTAAACGCACTTGCAGGGCAACATGATGCCACTTTCCTGCCACGAATACCGGCGCTTCCGTGGCCTCGCCGATTCCATACTTCTTGATTTTATCCTGGTCATACAGGTAGGTAGCGCATCGGCCGTCTTGCTTGAACACCGTCCGGGCGCTCCAACCCTCGGGCTGCCGTTCCCGACCACCCGTGATCGACTTCCGCGGGGCCAACCCGTGAAGTTTCCCTCCGCGGGTCCACCGGAACTCCTGATCGAAGCGCACATCAAAAGAAAGGGTTGCCCCCTCCACCTTCGCGGTAAGCGGAAATTTCAGGCTGACCCGCTGGCTCCCTCGTTCAAAACCCACATACTCGACACAGATCGCATTCGTCCCGTCTGCTCCGGCGTTTTCCGCCAAGCGTATCCTGGGATGCTCGAGAGCTTTGGCGGCGAACCCTTCCTTACCGCTACCGTTAAAAGTCTCACGCATCAAAACGCGGGGTTCCTCCGCCCAACTTGAGGAGAGCGTAAACCCCACGCTCCACAAACCGAAAACCCATAGTGTCAGCCTGTGTTTCGTGTGATTTATTATCCTTGCTTTCATCGAACGCTAAACCCTGTCGGCGGGGTGGCGTGGGCTCCACCTGTTTGTTCGGCTTGCCTCTTTGCCTGTGGTAATCCTCATTCCGGTTGCTGGTCAGACCACCAATCTGATCAGGGTCTATTCAAACTCCTGATCCGGAAAATCCTTGGGGACGGGAATGGTTACTTCACCGGTTGCAGCCCATTCGGTACCGCGTAGAAAGGTAGTCACAAAACTGCCCTCCTTCATCTGTTCCACGTGATGACCCAGAATCGAATGGAAAATTCTTCCTTTGCCGTATGTGATGGTCATCAAGACAGGCTCATGACGTCCAGTGCCCCGTTGCTCTTCTGAAGAGAACGCAGAAGCCAAAATGGTAATGTTCTCCGCCGGCCCCCGCAACCTGTCATAGAGCTCATCCGGGCCGTGCTTAAAAGTTGGTGGAAGTCCTTTCATGATCGGGTGCTCTTTCTCTCTGACCACAATCTCGAATTCGTGCTGGGGTCCATGGGCTCCGCCTCTCCCCTCTGAATAATCACGGATGACTTCGCCTTTGGCATCAATGTATAGATAAGGCCCACTCGCTTCATTGCGGCCAGCCCATCCACCGATTCCCGTCATCTTGTTGTATGCTTTCCAATTCGGCCAGCAATTGTTCGCTGCATGAATCGAAACCATACCTCCTCCATTCGCCATGTATGCTTCAAACGCCTTTTGAGTCGCTTCCGGCCAATCAGCAGCACCAAAACCTTCATTCATGACGACCACATCGTAGTTACTGAAATTCGGCATATAGCTACCGTCCTCGCAGCTCTCTTTCGAAGAACGGGAATGATCTACTTCAAACAGAGAGACGTTCTCGAGTATCCGTTTCAATACGGGGGTTGTTTCTTGAAACTGATGGGCCCTTTGGGGGCCGTCAGTAATCAGAACTTTGATTTTCTCTGCGGCATGAAGGCCGTTCATTCCCCATGAGGCAATGAAGACCACCGTTAGGGTTAACAAATGCTTAATCATGGTTGGTTGAGCTATTCATTTTGTGTCAAGTGAAAGAATGTTTCCGTTGCCTCATCTGATTTTCATATCTTCTGCCGAATGTCAAAGCTCACTCACAGTGCCAGCGCCCTTGGGTGCAGCACCTGGTTGTGCTAGTTCTACCGCCGGAATCACTCAAATGTCAGGTAGATCGGTGCGGTAACGGGACCGGAGGGGAGGTTATTGTGGCCGGGGTCGATAGCAGCGGCGATGATGCCGAGCGGGACCTTGTCTTCGTCGATGCTGAAGGGCTTGTTAGGGTCGGTCTTAAGATCATAGCGCTGGATTGCGGCAAAATCGAATTCGGAGGAAATCTCGACGGACTCGCCGGTAAGGGTGATGTCAGCAAATTGGAACTCGACGGCATTATTCGCCGGGAAGGGCTCGCGACTGAGGGTGTCGAGCTGACGTTCGAGCTTGTTGTCATAGGGACTGACCGGTTGGATGAAGCCTTTGGCCAGGACGACGCGCACGCGCACGCCCTCGTCGCCCTTTACCCAGATTTGCGGGCCACCGGTGGAATAGGTTCCGGTCTCGCCAGGGCGTTTGCCGTTCGCGAGAATCTCTACGGCGGTGTCACGTGCTTGCTCTGTCGCCACGCCGTGGGAGCCGGCTTGTGTGCCGGTTGCAAAAAGGACTCCGCTGGCTTTCGAGCCGTCGGCAAAGGTCACCTCAAAGATCGAGCCGATCAGCTCCGCCCCCGAGACACCGCCGACGTCCCAGTGCGGCGCACTGCCTTCGTCGAGCGGGCGCTTGCTGGTGCCGGCGATGGAGTTCGGGTCCATGTCGATGGAGAAGCCGAGCACCTCACCGGAGTTGAAGCCCTTAGCGTCGCCGGGGTCGAAGGTGATGACGAGTCGCTCGTAGCCACGATCACCCCCGACACCAAGGTAATGTGGGGAAGTGCGGCCGGAATGGTGCACGACGCCCGTGCCATCATTGCGATCGATCTGCAGAGGCTTGGCTGCACTGTCGCCGGCCTTGCCTTCGGGATCGAAAACGGTGTCCGGAAAGAGCGCGCCGGTCACATCGAGCTCAAAGGCGACAATGTCTTTGCTGCCGGTGTTCTTGATGAGGAAGGAGTTTTTGCCGAAGTTCGAGCGCTGGACGTTGTTGATCGTCGGCATGATCTCCAGGACGGCACTGCCAGTCTGAGCGATCGAGGTCACCGGAACGGCTATCAAGAACGCCACCAGGTGAAGAGAAATTGAGCGGTTTTTCGAGGTCATGGTGATTGTTGATAGGTAGGTTAGCGAGGTCTACGCTTCAGCTTTTTTGATTTCCAAAGTAGTTGGCTCATCGAGTGATAGTTAACATAACGACCTAGATAAGCCGGCGCCGCCCGTCACCTCCACCCGTTTGTGACGTGGTTTAATGTATCGGTTTAATTTCTGGTTGAACCAGATTGAGGACCGTATGCAAGTCCCTGCCAGAAAACAGAAGCTTTATAACAATACACGCAGACGCTTCCAAAAGCCTGGAGTAAACGAGTTCGCCGATATCCACTGGATCGCTGCCAATGGATTCAATTAGAGATGCCACTTTTCCTTTTGCATCCGTGTCATCTCCACAAAAGAGAGTCGCAAGTTTTCGACCATCAAAAATTGGAGGATCCATCTCCCAAACGGAAGCCTGACACATATTAAATGCCTTCACCACTGAGGCAGATGGAATTAAAGCCGCGATACGCTCAGCCAAAGAGCCCTCCTCAAATTCGATTGGGAGGTAATCGGCACCTTCATTGGCATGGGGTCCACCCGGAACACTTACAGGATTATTGATATCGAGAACAATCTTACCGGTAAAGGAATCCGATCCACCACCGCTTTCAATCGCATCCTCTACTGCGTTGGCTGGAGTAGCCATAACAATAAGCTCACCAAATGCCACGGCTTCGGAAATTGTGCCACTTCCGGATGCCTGAATCGATTGGGCTAACTCCCTGGCCTTATCAATATTGCGACCACCAATAAAGACTTCGTGATCAGAAGCCCAGCGCTTTGATAGGGCCTGTGCCATGTTACCATAACCAATAAATGCAATTCTCATGGTGGGGAGCTTCCAGGGGGGGTTAGTCGTAATCAATCGAGGCGAAAACAGAAGCTATGTGAAGAGCCTGCTGGAATTCATCGCGAAAAATCTTTTCTTTTAGTTCACTTACTTGGATGAATTCAAAATCGATATCTTCAGCATCATCCAGATTTTGAGGACCAACCTTTCGTAGTTGGGTAGCCCGGAAACAGTATATTTTATTGGTCTGCCTGGCAGGGTTGGCAAAAGGCGTGAACACCAAAGTCCATTCCATCGCCTCGTATCCGGTCTCTTCATTTAATTCCCGCTTAGCCGCTTCTAGAGGCGATTCGCCGTCATCAATGGCCCCACATGGTATTTCCAAGCATACTTGGTTGCCGGCATATCTATATTGGGTGGTAACCAGAATCTCCTGATTCTCGTTGAAAGCTACGATGTGGACCCAATCTGATTCTTCTAAGACGTAATAGGGCGAGATCGTATTTCCATTTGGAAGCAGACATTCATCAGCCCGCAAAGATATCCAATTATCCTTATGGACTGCTTTGGAAGTGAGCTGTTTCCATTGTCTCATTTTTAGTCTAGCGTCGAAGCCAGGTGTACCATCAGGCCTTACCTGGGATGATTTGTTCGACTGGCTGGCCAATAAACATAAGAGCTTCTGTATGTGGAACACCTACATGAATTTCTTTCATCCCATACGGCTGCTCAAATGGTTCACGCATCGTTAAGCTTCCTTTCTTTTCCTTAATCAGGTCCCAAACTTCGTCAATGTCATCGACTGACATATAAAAACTCATCTCTCCGATATTCTCTCCGGCCTTTTGAATATGAAGCTCAAATCCATTCAAACCAACAACGCAGTAATCTGGTGAATCCATCATCACATCAAACCTTAATAACTCTTTAAAGAAATCTCTTGTGTCTGAAACACTGTAAGAGGGCACCATCGGGCTTATATTTGTCGCTTTATACATGCTTGTTTTTTGTCGAACGTCCTATCCGCCTGGTTTTTATATAAATCCATCGTGGATTGGCACATTATTTCTTCGTATTTGTATCTTTATTCCTGTTATAGCCCTCATGTGAATCGAAATGATCGATTCATTACCACTCGAGTCTAGTACTTTCCCTGACAGGAGTGGTTTTTTGCCGTCTACGACTATCTGTTTTTCAGTCCGATCCTTTTCTTCACCGCCGATGTAAAGGGATGCTCCACTACGCCAACCATTGATGATTCGGCAAGGAATACCATCGATCTGGAATATCCATTCATCTCGAGGGTCGCTGCCCAAGAGATAACCGAATACATCTCTAAGTCGTGAGGATTTCGTTTTTTCGATCATCCCAGTTACGGTGAACGTCTTGTTCACTTTAATCAGAATTCATGGTATTCAAACTAGTAGATAAACGGGATAAATTTCTTCGTAACCCTCGAATATTTCCCGAACTCATCTTTGTACTTCCTGCTGAGGTGTCTATCAAGTCTTGGGATTTCATATGTCACAAAATAGACAAACATCCCCATGGATATGCCGATGCAGATAGTGTTTTGAGTGATTATGGCCAAGCCCAGGTAGGCGATTGCATCACCGAAGTAGTTGATGTGCATGGAATACCTGAACAGTCCGGAGGTGTATAGTCTTCCTTGGTTACCTGTATCTTTTTTCCAGATGTATCTTTGGGAGTCGGCCAGCATGTTGATACAGGATCCAGCGATAAATACAGAAATCCCCAGAATGTCGATTGCTCCGAATGGTTGCAAGGCACCGGCTGCACTCATGCTGAAATAATAGAACATCATGAAGAACAGAATGCTTACAAGTATACTTTCCCCCCAACTAATCTTTCTTTGTACGAATACAAACAGGGCTATAGCGAATCTGATGCAGTACAGGATGCAGCAGGCAAACATACTTATCTGGCGATGAATATCTCCTTTGATATTCTCGCTGCTTGCGATCCAAAACGAACCCGTAAAATCCCCCACCGAAATAGCCCCGAATAGAGTGCCCAGTAAAACACCAAATAGCATGAGCATTTTTTCCGGGATAGACTTTGAGTGCTCATCTAGGAAGATCATATTATTCTTTTAGGGCTGCTGGTTTTTAGCCGGCCGACCCGGCTGCTCCCGACACGGCGTAGCTTTAGCAAAGACGGTCAGCAGCGGGAATGACTGGCCACCTTACCCCCATCTGCCTGTCGGCCCATTCATTTAATCGAAAAATTGTTCAATGTCCTGAGCTCCATGCAGAATCCTGACTATCTGAATCTCTGTCGCTTCACGGAAAAAGAAGATTATTCTGTTTTTACAGGCAACGCTCAGCAGGCCAGGCATTAATTCGTCTCTTTTCCTACCTACTGCATCATATTTAGCGATGTCATTACACTTCTCGTAGAGTCGATCAATAAACTGGTCTGCCTTCTCTATATTATCAGAGGCAATGTAATCCCAATGTCCTTCAAGGTCTCGAATCGCCTCACGCGAGATTACCAGATCCTTAGGCATTCAAGTTTTGCCTTCCTTCTTTCTTTATTCGGCTCATTAACCCTTTGGACATTTTTTCGGATTCTCCAGTTTTGATCTGTTCGAAGCCCAATTGTAGCTCAGATTTTAGGTTTTCTAACTTTCTCTGCCTTTCTCCCTCAAATTGATACAAGAGACGCAAAGCGTCCCGAATGACCTCCGAAGAGGACCCGTATAACCCGGTTTCAACCTTTCCCTGCACCCATTTTTCTAATTCTGGCGTAAGTGAAACATTCATACATTTACCCTGAGGTAATAACAAAATTTGTCAATTTTCGTTATTTTTCTCTTTTTGACCAACGTAGAAGCTGGGCGCGAGGCTTGTCCGTGTTGCCTACGCTGGCTTGATCGGGATTTTTGTTTTAATGGTTTTTGATGAAGTCTTATCCAATGACTTGAAATAGATGATTTCCGGATCGCCTTCGTCCAGATTATGGATCACTCCACTGATTGAGAATTTTTTCTTTTCCAGGAGCCTCTGCATCCTGAGGTTAGATAGGTTGGTGGAGGTAAATAGCTTATCCTTCGCGCATAACGGTTCTACGTGGTCGATCAGCTTTCCCCCGATTCCCTTTCCGCGAAAGTCCTCCTTGATGTAGAGCAGGTCGATCCAGCCCTGAGAATAAAAAGTGTAGTTCAGGACAATGTATCCGACTATTTCATGATTAAGGGCGACGACGTGGCATTCGTCTTTGTCGATGGCGCTCGAAATGAGATCCCTTCTGCCCTCCTGATTCGCTTTGGCGATAAGGTCGATTTCAATCAATCGAGGCAGGTCATCTGTTTTTGCCTTGCGGATTAACATATCGTTTTTTTCTCCAACATCAACGTGAGACGCGGCGACTTGTCGCCGTTGTCTCGACTGCCTTGTAGCCTGAATTATCTTCAAAAGTCCCTCAGGATACAGCAAAGACTGCTCCTCGGCAATCTTCTCAAATTCTACCCATTCGAAAGTTTTCTTTTTGCCGTCTTCCTCCTCAACCTCGCGAATACTGAAATCGAGGTCAGAATCGTTTAATGGACTAACTTCGTAGACGTAAGATATCTCATGTTCCGTCATTCCGTTGATCGAGTGAAAACTCTCAAATGAGTCGATTAGGTCAGCGTTTAATAGCTCCCAACCGAACTCTTCTTTCATCTCACGCTTTAAAGCTTCGAAACTCGACTCTCCGAAGAGGAGGCCGCCGCCAGGAGGGATATACCAAATTTTCCCATCCCTTTCGTTCTTCACCACATGAACCAATATTCTCTCATCCCGGATGAAGACGGCCGCCGCACGAATTCTGATAGTATTTGTATTCATTTTCTGGCTAAAGCTAGGCGCAGGCGACGGGAGTGTCAGCCCTCGTTGCCTGGCACGTTTGGTTGGGGTAGTAGTTTTATATATCTGTCCGCCTTGCGTATGCCGCTATGAATCGATTCCTCCATCACGTTCTGCTCTTCGACGACAAATCCTAATTTCTTCAGCAAATTTGAAGAAGCTATGTTTTCTTGCAGTGGACTGGACTGAATCTCAGTAAAACCGGCTGATATAGCGTGATCAATCGCTAGCTTACAGGCACGAGTAGCAATTCCTTTTCTTTGGAATTCAGGGAGTATCGAAAAGCCCAATACCGCTCTTTTCTCGGAGATCGCGTTCACGACCAAGATGCCGACGCTTTTTCCAGACATCGTAACTATCGCGTTCAGATTTCGTTTGTTCTGATTGGCGGCGATTAGCCCATGAGTCGTATTCTCAGCATCCTCGATCCCGTAAGGGAATGGAATCCTGTTCAGGAAACGGGCGACCTTCCAATCGCCGTAGAGTGAAGCGATGAAATCGATGTCAGTTTCTGAGACAGGTCTGATCATTATTTCATTCCCCAACGTCGAGCTGTCGCGACGGTGACAGGCGGCTCGCCTGCTCTCGACACGGCGTAGCTTTGGCGAAGGCGGTCAGCAAGGTGGATGCGCGGCAGCGTCACGACCAGCGGCTTGTTCGAGCTTAATCGCTTTTGGTTATCCTCGTAAATTGGAAATCCCTTTCCGCTCGCTCCACATGGATGATGATCACCTTATCTCCTTCCAACCGATAAAATACATAGACTGGTTGAATTGAAAGTCCTCGATAGGGAGTAGATTTTAGTTCATTTGAAATATTTCCCATCAACGGTGTGACTTCCAAAAGATCCACTTTTTCAAATACTGTTCTGATTACCTTTTTGGCCGCTTCCGGGTTGTCGAGGGCGATGTAATCTCCAATCTCATCCAGGCTCCAAAGGGCAGGTTCAGTCCAGATTACTTCAGCCATCGAGCCATTTTCTCCTTTGCTTCTTTGTGGTGAATGACTCGACCCTCGGCGAAGGCTTTTTCGCCCCGGGCCAAACCTTCCAGGGTTTTCATTCTTTTTTCTAGAGCTTCAAAGGAATCTACATCGACCAAATAGGCTGCGGGTTTTCCATGTTCGGTGATCAATACCGGCGATTTCGTATCTTTTAGCTCACCAATGATTTCCGTTGCTCTTCTTTTCAGGGAAGTAACCAGTTCCGTCTTCATGAGTGATACTTTAGTGATACTTTGGCTTATTTCAATTTCTTTCCACGAGCGGTTAGCCTGGGCGCGGTGCTTGGCGCCCCGGCTGCTCTCGACACAGCGTAGCTTTAGCGATGACGGTCAGCAGCGGGGTTGACTGGTCACATTGCCTCCACCTGCTTCCATGAGAAGGCGTTTCAAGGTTAAAGTTCAAAATTTCAATTTTGTGGATTTGCTGTTGAAGGTCGAGGTTGAAGGATTCCCTGTGTCTTGCTTCCATACGCACTCTTTGTGTTGGGCTTACCGGGCCCGGTGCTTGTGGGAGTCCTGCCTCCGATACTGCCTACTTGTTATCGCATTGACCGTTAAGGGTGAGTGGGTAAGACTTCATGCTTCAGGTGGAACGCAGTTATCTGGACGGGACATTTGGGAAAATTGATTTTGTTCGGATAGCTGCTTCCTATGTACGGACCAGAGCAGCAGCCGTGGGGAAGGGTTCATAGACCGCTTCGGGGTCCTTCCAGATGCGCAACATGACCACAGCTACCTGGCGTGCCGTAGCGACCACGGCCTTGCGTTTGGATACTTTACCACCTCCTTTAGCGATGCGCTCTCCTTTGTCGCGCAGGGCTGAGGGTGGACCGAAGGCGCCTAACATATATTGGGCGCAGTTGACCAGCAACCGGCGCATCATTGGACTGCCAGCTTTGGTGATGCGCAAGGGCTTGTCCGATTCTCCGGACTGGTCGCGCTTGGGCACCAGGCCCAAGAAGGGGCCAACTTGCCTGGCCTTGGTGAAGCGCTCCGGGGTCCCGATGATCAGGACAAAGGCCAGGGCGGTGATGGGACCCACTCCAGGGATCTGTTGCAGACGGAAGGCCTCCGGGTAGTCCTCCCTGATCTTCTCTGCCACCTGCTTGTCCAGCCGTTTGAGCTGGTCGGTGAGGTGTTGGATCTGGCACAGCAGGGCCTCGACCATCTGCAGGTCTTCGCCCTGCATAAAGTCAAATGCCTTGCGGGCAAAGGCATCGGCGTTCCAACCCGACTGCAGCTGCACACCCAGGCTCTTGAGCATGCCCCGTGTACTGTTGATCAGCTTGGTGCGTGCTCCCATCAAAGCATCCCTGGACTTTAAAATCACCAGGGCCCGTTGGTGTTGCTCGCTCATGTGACTGATCCCATAGAGCAGCCTCGGATCAAACCGGCCGATCCGGGCGAGCATCTCCGCGTCGCGCGCATCCGTCTTATTGTCGCTCTCGTAAATCGCTCGTACCTTCCGGGCGTTGGCCACGATCACCGTGTGGCCCAGCTCCTCCAGCTTGCGGCTCACCCAGGGGGACTGTCCGCCTACCTCCATAATAATCACGGCTCCGGGATATCGTTTGCTCAACTGCACCATGTGCTCCACACGGTTGGGTATCTGCTCCTCTCGGGCCACCTCGCCGGCCTGGTTCAGGACGCATACCTCGTGGGTGGTGTCGCCTAAATCCATTCCTATCCAAGTCGGGTTCGTTGTCTTTTTCATACGGCATAGTCTCCTCGGGTCGAGCCGCTTCGGCGACTCTTACCCCCTACGCCTTCTCATTCCTACTTGTTAG
>JANQKZ010000040.1 GCA_028280845.1 Opitutales bacterium
CATTGGGAAATTTCTCATGGAAACGTCCAATATTCTGTGAAAAAAATCGAAAAACGGGGCCGCAATTCAAGAGTCTGCCAGCTGAACAGAGGTATTTCTACTGATAGGAATTTGCTTTGTTGGGGTGCCGTCGTTCTATTCCTCGGCGCTGTGGCGTCAGCCGCCGGGGAGGGGCTTGTACTTATCTGTAGGTACCCAATAAGTCATGAACAGAGGTAATTGCGAGGGCTCCATCTCCAATCGCAAATGCGACCCGCTTGGTCGTGCCAGACCGACAATCTCCCGAGGCAAATAGTCCAGGCAGAGATGATTCCAGCGCATGGGGATTACGCGGCAATTTCCATGCTTCCGAGTTGATGAGATCACTACCCGTTACGATAAATCCCTTTTTATCCTTAATGACCTGATCGTCCAGGAAGTCCGTATTTGGGACTGCGCCTATGAATATGAACATCCCTCCAGTTGCGTGCTCATAGGTAGCGTCAGTCTGATTGTTTTTCAGGCGTAATGATTTGATCCGGTCATCTCCGGAGACAGCATCCACTTCGGTATAATAGTGTACTGTGATCTTGGGATTCGCAATTACTCGAGAACTCAGATAAGATGACATGCTTTTGTTGATGTCTCCACCCCTCAGGATCATGTGTACGTGGCTTGCGGTTTCCGAAAGAAACATAGCAGCCTGTCCGGCGGAGTTTCCACCGCCGATGATGTGAACGGGCTGACCATCGCACAACACCGACTCTACTTTAGTTGCTGAATAGTAGATTCCCCGATTACGAAAAGCCGTAAGACCGGAAACAGTTAACTGTCTATAGCTCACTCCAGTTGCCACGATGACTGTTTTTGTATGGATTGTCTTACCAATACAGGTATCTACATGCAACACACCTTCAGCGTCCCTCTCAATACCTCTAGGTGAACAGGGTGATGAAATCTCGGCTCCAAATTTCAACGCTTGCAGCTGAGCCCGTAATGCAAGTTCGCGACCGGATAAACCAACGGGAAATCCTGCATAGTTTTCTATCTTCGATGACGAACCTGCCTGACCGCCAGGGCCTATTCGGTCGATAACCAAGGTTTTTAGCCCTTCTGAGGCGGCATAGACGGCTGCGCCCAGTCCGGAGGGTCCGGAGCCGATTATCAGGGTATCATAGACATCGTTAGAAAAATCTCTTTGTATTCCTAAATGTGAGGCGATTTCGGTTGGCCGGGGTCTTTCAAAAACCCTGTTTTCAGATGAAACCAGGATAGGAAAATTCAGATTTTTTGCCCCTAAAGTTTTCAGGCTATTGATGTTTGATTGTTCTGCAATATTGAGCCATTCGTGCCCAATTCCATTTCGGTAGAGAAATTCACGCAGATCCAATGTTGCAGGGTCGTTTTCTCTGCCATAAATTCGAACACCTCGGAAACTGCCAGCTTCAAGGAGCTGTCGCCTGCGAATGAGGGTTTCGATCACCTTATCTCCAAAAGAGGGTGACACAATCAACAACTCCCTCAATTGGTCACTGGAGATTTTGATTATTGTGGTTTCCCCTACCGCTTGTGCTGTGGCAATTGCCTGCCTGTCTGCAAAAATCGAGATATCCCCACTAAACTCGTAGGCCCCGTGCGTTGTCAGTACGGTGAGTTCATCTTGAGATTCATCGATGATTTTGAGTGCGCCAGAGACAACGAAGCAGAATGGAACTTGAGTTTGACCCGACTTGAACACGATCTCACCATCCTCAAAATGACTTTCGGCTGAAAATTGCCTGAGGAGATCAAATTCTTCTTCAGAGAACTTTTGATTGGATTGGGGATCGAATTCTCCCTTTGAGCCACTTCCTAAGGTATAGTTCATGACCAATAGAAAAAGTGAATTTTGCGTCGTTTGCAACTGGAGCGTAGCAAGTGGAGACCGAATATGGTTTGTAACCAACGATAGGGATTTGCTTTTCGGCAACGAAGGAGCCGAAGAGGGGGTTATACACGATTTTCATGTACTCCTCTGATCAGGGGTTTTATCTGGGCGAGCCCGGCTGGTTCGACAAGCGCTTCATATATGACGAATCTTACCGTATCCTCCCCTGCTGAATCAGTTGCAAAGCAACACTGTTTGGGGGGCAGAAGGGGAATTAGCTGGAGGCACCCACCGATTGCCCCCCAGCATGATGAGCGGCTTGGCTGGACCGAGGAGAAAAATTCTGCGTCGCGCGATTATGTCAGGGGCTTTCTTTGGTCCTGGGGCTTCAGACGCGCTTCGCACTTCCTGCGGTTAAGCGCCAGAAACCCGTGGCACACTGAAGGAGTGCCTATCCGGGCTCCAGCTATTCCGGTAGGGCGAAGGCCACCCAGGCGTCGCCTAGTTCCCCGCCCGGGTTGCCGCCTGAGGTGGCCGCGATGACCACGAATTGCCGGCCGTCCACCTCGTATGTGCTGGGAGGAGCGTGGCCCCCGAAGGGCAGCGGGTGGCGCCAGAGTTCTTCGCCAGTATCGGCATCAAAGGCGCGGAACAGGTTGTCCTTGGTTCCCCCGCAAAAGACCACGCCGGTGGCCGTGGCGATCGGGCCACCAAAGTTTTCCACCCCGGTTGGTTGCATTTCAGGAGGTGCATCCGGGTGCTCGCCAAGGGGGACTTGCCAATGGATTTTCCCGGTGTTGAGGTCCAGGGCAACCAGGCTACCCCATGGCGGTTTGGTCCCGGGAAGGCCGTCCTGGTCCCGGAGGCGTTGCAAGCTCGAATAGACAAAACTGGGGGCTTTATCCATAGGGGATTGCCCTTCGGCGAACAGGTAGAGGAGCAATTCCTCCATATCATCATCCGTCACCATGGGGGATGGTGGCATCGTCCCGATTCCATTCCTGATGATCGTCTCGACAGCAGCCTTATCCGAATACCGTTTACTCACTCCGACAAGGGATCCGGCATGCCCGATTCCCAGTCGGTCGGCGCCGTGGCAGACCGCGCAATTCATGAGGTAGGCCTGTCGCCCCTTGTCGTAACGTTCTCCCTCGATTTCCCGGTAGTCGGTGATGCCCCAGGTCCATGCGATGTGGTTGGAATTGAGGAAGAGCATGCCGGTGTCGGGGTTATAGCTGCCTCCGGTCCATTGGGCCCCGCCGTGGACGCCATAATACACGAGGAGCTGGTCGGGCTTCTGATAGGGTTGAAACCAGCCGTAAGTGGCGTCTTTGATTTGTTCCATGACATGGGCCCGGGCCTCGGGGGACCGGTCGGTCACATCATCCAGGGTGAACTCGAAGCCCCGGGCAAAGGGTTCCGGCAACTCAAGATCGGGTTGATAAGGCCAGGTCACGACGCTCTCCAGGGGGGAGTCGGGAGCGCGCCGCATGCGAAAGTCGTAGAGCGGTTTTCCGGTCTCACGGTCCAGGATGAGGGTGTTGCCCAGTTTGGTCAGGCCGACGACCACGTCGACCAGCTTTCCGTGGCGTTTCACTTTGGCCAGGATGGGGGGGGCGGGAATATCCATATCCCAGATGTCGTGCGGCATCTCCTGGAAGTGCCAGACGTATTCGCCGGTCAAGGCGTCGAGAGCGAGAATTGAGTTGGCATAGAGATTACGGCTGAGAAAGACCGAGACCCCGACCCCCTGGTCGAGGTTGGTGTCACTCATGCCCAGGTAGACGATACCGCGGGACTCGTCGAGGGCGATACCGCCCCAACAATAGACATTCCAATGGGGATCTCCCTGGGGATCGTAATTAAGTTCGCCTTTCTGTGGAACAGTGTTGAAGCGCCAGAGGCGAAGCCCGGTGTGGATGTCGTAGCCGTAGATGGCCGTCTCCGATTTGCTGGGCAGGACAATGACATTTTTATATATGGCGCCGGCCACCGGGATGATGCCCGTCCGGGTGCGACCGCCCGCTCCAAAGGTAGGGACCGGTTTTCCTGTTTTGGCATCGAGGCAATACAGGTGTTGCCCGGAATTAAAGTAGAGGCGACCGGCGTGGTGGTGGTCACCCGGCCAATAGACCAGTCCTCTTTGGGCGGTATACTCCCCTTCATGGCCGATCCAGTCTTCATCTGGCAGGTAGCGCCAGAACTCTTTGCCGGTGGCGGCATCCAAGGCAACCAGGGCGTGCCCGATGGTGGGGGCATAGAGCACTCCATCTGCCATGATGGGGTTGGCCTGAATATTGCGGCCTGTCTTGGAGCGTAGATCGCCTGAACGGTATTCCCAGGCGATGGTCAGGTCTTTCACATTTTCCTTGGTGATCTGCTTCAGGGTAGAGAAGCGGGAGTTTCCCGGTTCGCCATGGGAGCGTTGCCACTTTACAAAGTAATCAGCGGGTGGCCAGTCGTTGGCAGGAGTGAGTTCCTCCGGTGCGGCTGCGGGAATGGTATAAAATTCAGGCAGGTTCGCTCGTGGTGTGGGTGGACTCGGTTCCGCGATCGGTTTGCCTTCCGGCTCGGTCTCAGCATTCAGGAGGCAGCACAGCCCGAGCAGAAAGCATACGGGGGTGAAGATCAAGGTCGTGGGGTAGAACATCTTGTTCCCGGATTGTGGGTAAGGTGCGAGTCGAGGCACGAAAAAACGCGCTCAACGATCGGTTTCAAGCCGGGGGCCTGCCACATGCGGGACCGGAAGTGGCCGCGTCGGCAGCCCTCCGGGCGAGGCCCTCTCAGATAGATGCCCTCCACGAGCACAGTGAAATCAGCTATACCCCTAAAGATCCGGCGACGTATCGGGACTATTGCCGGAGAAACTGTTTATTTCACCAAGCCATCACGCAGTATCTAGACAATCCATACCTTGAAGACATTGTAATGAGTGCACTGGATCGGCACCAACCGCCTGCCTGCATGGGGGTCAACATGGGGACGGATCAGTCGGCCCCGAGTGATGAGCATCGCCAAATTGTTGCAGCTATCGAATCCAAAGATGTGGCTGCTGCCGAGCCGATCATGCTGGCCCCCTGGAAGCTGGAGAAACCCGCATCCTGCAGGCATTGCGGGAAGCTGGGATCGAATAGAGCGTTTGAGAAATCAGGAGGTCCGAAAAGAAGCGGACCAACCGGGCGTTACCGTGGCCGTCGACGTATTCGGATTCCTGCGGTCCAGAGGATGGCTTTGAGGGGGCGCCGGAATGAATCAGGTATCCGGTAATGTCTGGCAGGCGGTATTCTGAGAAGCCTTCACCTCGGAATTTCGAGGAGTCCGAATATAGCCTTGTCCGGTAATGATGCGTGCCCCCCGATGCCAACTTAAATAGGACCACGTCCAGTTGAGAAACACCATAACCCGGTTCCGCATACCCATGAGGAAAATCAGATGAACGGCCAGCCAGGCAAACCAGGCGGAAAACCCATTAAAACGAAGTCCTGCGAAAGCAGCTACGGCACTGCTTCTTCCTATTGTAGCCATATTACCCTTATCGAAGTATACAAAGGGTTCGGTTTCCTTCTGTTCCAGATCCCTTATAATCTGACGCGCGGCGTGGCGGCCCATTTGCATGGCTGATGGTGCAACCCCCGGAACTTTTACGCCTTTGACATCTACCAGGCTGACGATGTCCCCAGCGGCAAAAACATTGGGAAAGTTGGGGACCCTCAAGTCCTTCTCCACCTGAATTCGGCCTCCCCGGTCCAAGGGAATTTCTCCCATGTGTCGGGAAACCCGGTTTGCCTCTACCCCGGCTGCCCAGACAATACTGTCGGTCTGCAGTTCCAGCTTGCTCCCGATCACCTTACCTTCCTCGATGTGGGTAACAGGAGTATGGAGGTGAACGATAACCCCCATCTTCTCCAACCGCCGCTGGGTGTATTCGGATTGCTTCTCGGAAAACATAGGCAACAGCCTTGGTCCCGCTTCCACGAGGTGGATCTTAGCACTGGACGGATCGATTCGCCGGAAATCTTTAGTAAGTACTCTTCCCGCTAATTCGGCCATAGCTCCTGCCATTTCAACTCCAGTCGGTCCGCCGCCGACGACGACAAAGGTGAGGAGTTTTTCCCGAAGAACTGGATCCGATTCTACCTCTGCCATTTCGAAGGCGGTGAGAAAACTACGACGTATATCGGTGGCCTCATTCAGCGTTTTTAGGCCAAGGGTATGCTGTTCCCAGTGATTATTTCCGAAAAAGCCCGTTTGAGCTCCCAGACCAAGGATTAAATAATCAAAGGAAACGGTGTGCTCTTTCATCGTAACTTTACGGGCAGTGAGATCTATGGAGGTTACCTCATCCATGAGGGTGGTGACGTTGCTCTGGTTCGCAAATATATGCCGGAGCGGCTGAGCAATATCCGGAGCCGACAAGCCCGCAGTAGCGACCTGGTATAGCAGAGGCTGAAATAAATGATGATTTCTTCGATCGATGAGCGTGATGTCCACAGGGGCATGTTGTAGCTGCTTGGCGGCTGAAATACCGACGAAGCCTCCGCCTAAAATAACAACATGAGGTCGGGTCTGGTATTTAGGATCGTTGGGGGAAAGGTACATATTCTTTTCTGTATTACTCTGGGGAGAGACCGCTTGGAAGGTAGGCCAAGGCTATGCCAGGTCAAACGGGGGTGCCCCATCTCCAGCAGTCATTAGATTATCTACCCATCGTGAGTAGTTGTCTTGCGCATCAGATGATCACGCTTCATCAGGGGGAACCCGGGGTGGGTTGGCGTTGTTTCCAAACGTTATAAATGGAGCGGACCAGCCACTTTATGATCAGGCCAAGAAAGAAGAGGGCAAGGAGCGGGGTGCCGTAGGCGTTGGCGATGACGATACCGTAGGTCTTAACGACCCAGGCCATGATCCCGGCATAGACGAGGGCTACGCTGGTCCAGAAGATCAGAGGTTTGAGCGGTTTGCGGGCGCGCAGGTAGTAAATCAGATAG
>JANQKZ010000031.1 GCA_028280845.1 Opitutales bacterium
CTTAGCCCTTAGACCCCCAGGATTGGGGCTGCCTCGACAACGCGAACCAGGCGGAAGCGTTTCATCTTACTGAGGGGGCGGGTTTCCATGATTTCCACCTTGTCACCAACCTTGGCTTCGTTCTTTTCGTCGTGAGCATGCACAACGGTTTTGCGTTTCACCTCTTTGCGGTAGGTGGGGTGGGAAATTTTGTATTCGAAGGCCACCTTGATGGTCTTGTCGCCACTTACCGTGGTGACGACCCCAAGGATGTCTTTTCTCCGATTACGGGCTTCTGCGGGTTTGTCGCTCATTCGGTGTAATGCGTTAAATGGGTTCTTAGGCTGCCGTTTCGGCCTGCTTCTTTTCGGCCAGGATGGTTTCCAGGCGAGCTACGTCGCGGCGAAGGGTGCGCAACTCATCTGGGCGCTCGACCTGCCCGGTTTGCTTGCGCATGCGCAACTGGGTCAGCTCGTCGCGTGTGTCGCGGATCTTTTTTTCAATCTCCTGGACGGAAAGTTCTCGGATATCGGCGGATTTCATGATTATTGGGCCTCCTCGCGGGATAGGAAACGGCAGTGGAAGGGCAGCTTGGCATCAGCCTTGCGGAAGGCTTCACGGGCGACGGACTCGGGGCACCCGGATACTTCAAAGAGCACGGTGCCAGGCTTAATAACGGCAGCCCAGTATTCTACATTACCCTTACCTTTACCCTGGCGGGTTTCCGCCGGTTTTTTGGTGATGGGCTTGTGAGGGAATACGCGAATCCAGACCTTACCCCGGCGTTTCAAAGTACGGGTGATGGTCACACGAGCGGCTTCGATCTGACGTGCGGTCATGCGGCCACGGGTTAGCGATTGAATTCCATAATCCCCGAAATCCAATTTGTTGTTGCCCTTGGCGTTTCCGCGGATGCGGCCCTTGTGGACTTTGCGATATTTAGTTCTGGAAGGTAAAAGTGGCATGACTCAATTCAGTTGAAAGGGTTTGGGGTCCCCGGAAGGAAATTAAAACTCGGGATCGTCGAGGCAAATCCAACACTTCACACCGATCACACCATAGGTGGTGTGGGCTTCTGAAAAGCCGTAGTCGATGTTTTCGCGAAGGGTGTGCAGCGGCACACGTCCGGCGCGCTGTTGCTCTGTCCGTGCAATATCAGCCCCCCCTAAACGACCGGAAACTTGCAGGCGAATGCCATTGGCACCCATGGACATCGTGGTTTGCACCGCCTTCTTCATGGCGCGGCGGAAGGAGATCCGGCGCTCCAACTGCAGGGCGACAGACTCGGCCACCAACTGGGCACATAGATCCTGGCGCTTGATTTCATGGATGTCTACCAGCACCTCGCGGTCCAGCAGTTTGGACAGATCGGCCTTAATTTTCTCCAGCTCAGACCCCTTCTTTCCGATCACGATACCAGGACGGGCGGTGAAGATCTTCACCCGGATCCGATTGCTGGCGCGCTCGATGAAAATCCGGGGCACGGAGGCGTAGCGAAGCTTATCACCCAGATACTTCCGGACGCGGTGGTCGTCAGCAATGTACTGGGGGAAGTCCTTCTTGTTGGCATACCAACGCGATTCCCAGTTGCGTTTAACCGAGAGGCGAAAACCGATTGGATTGATTTTTTGTCCCATATTTAAAAGTGGTCGGAGTTATTCTGCTGCTGCGGGGGTGGCAGGCACCTCGTCCGACAGGACGATGCGGATGTGGCTGGTGCGCTTCTTGAAAGGGTGGGCCATCCCGCGGGCAGCGGGGCGGAAACGACGGAAGGCGGGACCCTCTTCGATTACGGCCTTCTCCACCGTCAATACATCGCTCGTCACGTTGTTATTGTTTTCAGCGTTGGCGATGGCGCTCTTCAGGGTCTTCGCCAGGAGACGCGCTCCTTTACGGGGAATTACGTTGAGCAACTCGAGGGCCTGGGCCGCGTTGCGTCCTTGGATCTCGCGGGCTACTTCGCGAACTTTCTTCGGAGAAATCCGGGCGTATTTGGTGTATGCTTGTACTTGCATGGCAATATCGCTTATCGGGTAAAATCGGTTACAGGCCGGGTCTTGATCCGTAGGGTGTCACCCGCCTCGAGGGATTGATTTGGTTTCAGGTTAAGGATGAGGGCCGCGCTGGATTCGGGGCTGACTTCGATGAGGATGACTTCCCCCACCACGCTGCTACTTTGAAAGACTTCACAGACCATACCTGCCCGGAATCCCTGGCTGGCGCCGCCCTCAATAAAGACGATGTCCAGGCTGGATACCGCTTCGATTGCTTGAACACGACCTGCCTGGACATTGAAAAATGGGCGATTGGTAAATTCCGGGTTGGCTTTGACCGGACACACACTACCCCATCCTGCCAGCATCATTACGCTGGCAAGTCCAATAAGGGCAAATCTGTTGTGTGCGGGTGCCATGAAATCGTATTTCTTAAATACAGATCGGGGTCGGTTACTTCTTCTGGGTGTGAGCACTATGCCCCTTAAAGGTGCGGGTCGGGGCGAATTCACCCAGTTTGTGGCCCACCATGTTTTCCGTGACATAGACGGGGACAAAGCCCTTGCCGTTGTGCACGTTGAGGTTCAACCCAACGAATTCGGGAGTGATGGTGGAACGACGGGACCAGGTCTGAATCGGGCGGCGGTCATCTTTTTGCTGGGCGACGGTCACCTTGTTCATCAGGCCGGGGTCAACGAAAAATCCTTTTTTAATAGAACGTGCCATGGTGCAGATCTCTTTCGATTATCAAATATGTTATTTCTTCATCTTGCGGCCGTTGCGGCGGACAAGGATGTCGCGGTTGGAAGCCTTGGACTTCTGGCGGGTCGGGAATCCCTTGGAGAGCTGGCCCCAGGGAGACATGGGATGGCCACCACCGGAGGTGCGACCTTCCCCACCACCCATCGGGTGATCGACCGGGTTCATCGCTACACCACGAACACGGGGACGACGCCCTTTCCAACGGTTACGGCCGGCTTTGCCCAGCTTTTCCCGATTATGTTGGGTGTTGCCCACTTCACCAATCGTGGCGCGGCACTTGGAATTGACCATGCGGATTTCTCCGGAAGGCATCTTGATCGTTGCTTTGCCCTTATCTACGGAGACCAACTGAGCAGCATTTCCAGCAGAGCGGACCATCTGAGCACCGCGCCCAGGGTGAAGCTCGATCGAGTGGATCTTGGTCGCGGGGGGAATAATAGCCAGCGGCATGTTCCAACCAGGATGGAAGTCGCGGGCCTCATTCACGCTCATCAGGGTATCCCCTGTTTTGACTCCACGGGGAGCAATAATGTAGCGCTTTTCACCATCTCGGTAGAACAACAGGGCAATGTGGGCGCTGCGGTTGGGATCGTATTCGATCGCCTTGACGGTGGCAGGCACACCAATCTTTTCGCGACGGAAATCAATCTGACGGTAGAGGCGCTTATGGCCCCCTCCCCGGCGACGGGAAGTGATGCGACCATGTGTATTTCGGCCCTTGGGGTCGTGCTTATTCTTGGTCAGACGGCGTTCCGGGCGCTTCTTGGAAACCTGAGTCTTATTCAGTTCCAGAAAACGTTGTCCGGGGGTGACAGGTTTGTGCGATGCGATGGGCATGGAAAGGTTCTCCAGTTATGCGGGTTAGACCAGTTCGATGGCTTCACCCTCTTTCAGGGTGACCACTGCTTTCTTAAAGCCGGATTTTTTCCCGAGGTTTCCGCGGCGCATGCGGTCCCGCTTCAGGGTCGGCTTAGTATTCATGATGTTCACCCGGGCAACTTTTACGCCGAAGGTCTGCTCCACGGCCTGCGCGACCTGGTAGCGATTGGCTTCGGTAGCCACCTCGAAGGTGTATTGGTTCAGGTTAGCCGCCAGGTCGGAAGCTTTTTCCGTGATGCGGTATTCCTTAAGAATTTTGCTGGCATCAATCATTACTCAGATCCTCCTTTGCTGCGGGAAATCACGGTGTTGAGGCCGTTTTCCGTTACAATAATCCGATCGAAGCGGACCAGGTCCCAGCTGTTCAGACTGTCGGACGCGGTGATGGAAACACGCTCGATATTGCGGGCGGCCAGGGTGGTGTTGTCTTCGAAGTTGTCGTCGACGATGAGCACCTTGCCCTTGGGAGCAATCTTGCCGATCACGTCATTGATCAGACGGGTTTTCGGCTCGGCCACTTCCCACTTCTCGATGACGTCGATTTCACCTTCGGACGCGCGATCAAAGAGAGCACGCTGCAGAGCGAGCTGGCGCATCTTTTTATTGATCTTCTGCGTATAGTCGCGGGGTTTCGGACCGAAAGCCACGCCACCACCATAGTGCTGGGGTCCGCGCTTAGTGCCCTGCCGAGCCATACCAGTTCCTTTTTGACGGAAGGGCTTTTTGCCGGTACCGGCTACTTCTGCTCGGGTCTTGGTGCTGGCATTCCCCTGGCGCTTGTTCGCCTGGTAGGCCAGAACGACCTGGCGAAGGGCTTCGACACCCTTACTGTCTTCCAATACAGGAAAGTGGTTGAAGTCTTTTTCGGTGCTAGTTGCACCATCCGGAGTATAAACTTTCAGTTTCATGATCAGGCTGCCGCTCCTTTCTTCTGCTTGATCGCGGGGCGAACGGAAACGAGGCTGCCGTTGTATCCGGCAATGCTACCTTTCACGAGGAGAAGGTTCTTCTCCGCGATGATCTTGACCACGCGAAGGCTTTGGGTCGTGCGGCTCTTATCCCCCATATGTCCGGGCATTTTCTTGCCCTTGAGAACCTCACCGGGCCATTGGCACATCCCGTAAGATCCCCCGCGACGGTGGAACATCGATCCGTGGGAGGCAGGACCCCCGGCAAATCCCCAGCGTTTCACAACACCTTGGAATCCGCGGCCTTTGGTCGTGGCGATGACATCGACCTTTTCAACACCTTCAAATTTATCCACGGTCAGGACATCGCCTACATGGTAAGCATCGCCCTCGCCATTGGTGCGGAACTCCTTCAGGTGATTCAACGGCTCAATGCCGGCTTTCTTCAGGTGGCCGACTTCAGGACGGCTCACGCGGTGTTCCTTGTTGGGCCCGAAACCGATCTGGACGGCATTATAGCCCTCCTGTTCATCGGTCTTGATTTGGGTGACGGGGCATGGCCCCACTTCGATGACGGTGACAGGCACCAGACGATTGTTTTCGTCATAGACCTGCGTCATCCCTACTTTTTTTCCTAATAATGTAAAACTCATGGTGCTAAGAGGCAGGTGGAAGGGTCTTCCCGGAGGCTCCAGTTGAAGACCTGCGTTAGTCTTTTGGGTTAGGGATTCGTTCTATATGGAATCTGTAACTTAAAGGGCTTGGGTTAAATCGCGTTCCCAGGGCTTAATTTCAGAGCTTTCGAAATCAGTTCAGTGGGAATTGGCGGGGAAATGGTGAAAGAGATAAAAAAACGGAAAGTTTGGATCTGGTTTAAACGTTGATTGTAATTTCTACGCCAGCAGGCAGGTTGAGCTTCTTCAACTCGTCGACGGTGGCCGCAGTGGGTTCCAGGATGTCGATCAGACGCTTGTGGGTACGGATTTCGAATTGGTCCATCGACTTCTTGTCAACGTGGGGGGACCGGTTCACGGTGAACTTCTCGATACGGGTGGGCAGTGGAACCGGGCCGGACACGCGGGCGCCGGAGCGCTTGGCAGTTTCCACAATTTCGGAAGCGGATTGATCGATAATCCGGTAATCAAACCCTTTCAGGCGGATGCGTATGCGTTGCGTAGACATTAAGATTCAAAGAACAAGTGGTGGGAGAAGGCGCAAACTTAGCTTCTGGCCGGTTCGCGCGAGGAGGATTCAACAATTTTCGGAAGGAGGCTCTGCGGAACCTGCTCAAAGTGGGAAGGTGTCATCGCGTAAGATGCACGGCCCTTGGAAAGGGAGCGAACGTCGGTCGCATAACCAAACATCTGCTCGAGGGGAACGTGGGCGGTGATGATGGTCATGTTACTTTTGGACTCCATGCCCTGGATCTGGCCGCGGCGGCGATTCAAGTCGCCCATGATATCCCCCTGATATTCATCCGGAGTCGACACTTCGACCGACATCACTGGCTCCAGCAAAACCGGGCCCGCCTTAGCCATGGCGTCTTTGAAGCCAAAGATACCGGCCATTTTAAAAGCCATTTCGGAAGAGTCGACCTCGTGGAAGGACCCGTCGAACAACTCAATCTTGAAGTCGACCACCGGGTAGCCGGCAACGGTGCCATTGTTGGAAGCTTCCATCACACCGTCAAAGGTAGGTTTGATGTATTCCTTGGGAATCACCCCGCCAACGATCTTGTTGTCGAGCTCAACACCCTTCCCCTTATCCTGCGGGATAATCCGCATCACGCAGTGGCCGTATTGACCACGCCCCCCGGACTGGCGGACAAACTTACCCACCCCTTCAGCCGGTTTGGTGATGGTTTCACGGTAAGCGATTTGCGGGCGACCGGCTTCGGCTTCGACTTTAAATTCCCGGAAAAGACGGTCGCGAATAATGTCGAGGTGGAGCTCACCCATGCCGGCAATGATAGTCTGGCCGGTTTCTTCATCGGAACGTACCACAAAAGTCGGGTCCTCCTCAGCCAGGCGCTGGAGCGCGAGGGACATCTTTTCCTGGTCGGCCTTGGTATTCGGCTCAATCGACATGGAGATCACCGGCTCGGGGAAACTCGGGGGCTCCAGGCGGATATCCAGGTCACGGGTGCAAAGGGTGTCTCCGGTCACGACATCTTTCACCCCGATCAGGGCACAGATATCTCCAGAATAGGCCACGTCGATGTCTTCGCGGGAGTCAGCCTTCATCACCATCAGGCGGCTGATCCGTTCCGTCTTACGGGTCCTTGGGTTGTAAAGGGCGGTGCCCTTCTTGAGCGTACCTTGATAAATGCGGAAGAAGACGAGCTTCCCCACATAAGGGTCGGTCATCAGCTTGAAAGCCAGGCCGGCCACGTCGGCAGCGTCATTAGGCTCGACAACGGTTTCTTTCTCTTCGTCGTCGTAGGCCTTCATTGGGGGCAAGTCAAGCGGTCCGGGCAGGTAGTCCACCACGGCATCCATCAGCATTTGCACCCCCTTATTCTTAAAGGCAGATCCGGGAATCACTCCGGTGAAGTTCAGGCTCAGGATCGCTTTCCGAATGGCGAGTTTCAACTCGTCCTGGGCAATCTCCTCTCCTTCGAGATACTTCATGGCCAGCTCGTCGTCGAAATCACAAACGGCTTCAATCAGGCGTTCGCGATATTCTGCGACTTGGTCCACCATGTCGGCAGGAATATCGACCACATTGAACCCGATACCGGATTCGTCCGATTCGTCGTAGATGTAGGCCTCTTCTTTAACCAGGTCGATCAATCCCTTGAAATTTTCTTCAGAGCCAATGTTGAGGAACAGGGGATGGGCATTGCCTCCCAGCTTGGTCTTGATGCTCTCCACCGCACCCAGGAAGTCGGCGCCCATACGGTCCATCTTATTAATGAAGGCCAGGCGCGGGACGTGATACTTGTCCATCTGGCGCCACACCGTTTCGGACTGGGGCTGCACCCCTTCTACCGAGGTAAATACGGCAACCGCTCCATCCAGAACCCGGAGGGAACGCTCCACCTCAGCGGTGAAGTCCACGTGGCCGGGGGTATCGATGATGTTGATCCGGTGCTCAATGTTGGCGAAGGGACCATCTTTGGTGGTCCAACCGCAGGAAATCGCAGCAGAAGTAATTGTGATTCCACGCTCGCGCTCTTGCTCCATCCAGTCAGTAACAGCGCTACCTTCGTGGACCTCACCCATCTTGTGCACCACACCAGAGTAGAATAATACCCGCTCAGTCGTCGTAGTTTTACCAGCGTCAATATGCGCAGCGATACCAATATTCCGTGTATACTCTAACGGAAATTTTCTATCTGCTGAATTTGCTGAGGAAAGGTCGGCCATGCTCTTGTTCGAAGGGGGGTTTGTCAGTCAGTCGTTGTCAGAAAAAAGCAATTACCAGCGAAGGTGAGCAAATGCACGGTTGGCCTGAGCCATTTTATGGGTGTCTTCCTTCTTCTTCACCACACCCCCCGTGCCATTATAGGCATCGATGATCTCAGAGGCGAGGGCCTCTCCCATCGGCATACCCTTGCGACCGCGGGCGGAAGTCACCATCCAGCGAAGGGCCAGGCTCTGCTGGCGTTCGAAGGAAATTTCCACCGGCACCTGATAGGTCGCCCCACCCACACGGCGGCTTTTGACCTCCAACTTCGGGCGGGCATTTTCCATCGCACCGAGAAGAATGTCGACCGGATCACCCTTTTCCAGTTTCTCGGAAACCCGCTCACAAGCACCATAAACGATGCGCTGGGCTACGGATTTCTTCCCACGGTTCATCACCGTGTTGATCAGGGAGGCTACGAGCGGGCTGCCATAACGGGGATCCGGATCGGCGACTCTCTTTTCTGCTCTACGTCTACGAGACATCTTATTCTATATATAAATGGTTATTTATTTAGCCTTCGGACGCTTCACCCCGTATTTCGAACGGCTGCGGCGGCGCTTTTCCACACCCACGGCATCCAGAGCACCGCGCACAATGTGATAACGCACACCGGGGAGGTCCTTCACACGACCACCGCGGACCAGCACGATGCTGTGCTCCTGGAGGGTGTGGCCCTCATCAGGGATGTAGGCGATCACTTCGTAACCGGAGGTCAGGCGGACCTTCGCTACTTTCCGAATGGCGGAATTCGGTTTTTTGGGTGTGCGGGTCATGACCTGGACGCAAACACCCCGCCGAAAAGGACAGCTTTTCAAAGCCGGAGACTTTGATTTTCCTTTGATCAGCTTACGCGGATTTCGAACTAACTGGTTAATCGTGGGCATGGTTTCGTTTAAAATATGAACGGATCCACATGCCCCTGGGTAAGCGGCAAGGATCCTTCAAAATGGACTGGCTCTGAGTTTAGACAACTGGATTAGAGCGAAAGAGAAGGAAAATGAAGCTCCCCCACAGCTCTGGCAAGTTTTTTTATAAAAATTTTTGCCTGTTTTTTCATTGGTTTTCACCTGAAAACTGGAAATCGGAGAAATCCAAGTTTCCCAAAGCTGAAATAGACTACAGTCATTGCCAAGACCCGCTCAAAGAGCCCAAACACCAGGTTCGCGGCAGGGGTTTCAGCAGTCTATCATCTGAATCCCGCAACCTGTAAGCCATAGCCTTTGGTGAAGGACTGAAAGGCGGATCAAAATTCAAGAGGCACACCCTCTTGCCCCTGGGGGAGAGGATCGATTGATGGGGCGTTCCCAATCGCCCCATAAAACCGGATCGCATGCCCCCCAATATACAGTTCCGCACCCCCTGTCCGGTCAGACGGTGCACCCAATCTTAGGCCAATATTGGAGGGTCATCGGATGGGCTATCCCAGACAAAGCCAAAGAACCCAAACTCGCCTGTTGTATAAAATTCAAGGAGACCGAATCGGTGCAATCCTGGATAGGCGGCTCCTTCTACAAAACTACCTGCAAAGCTAAATGCGAAGGAGTTCAGGCGTCGAGGACCACATCGTCCTGCCAGAGTCCGCCCTCGATCATCGCGAGGTTGCCATCGCCTTCAAACCCAGAGAAGAGTGGCCCAAGTCATTCAAATTTTACAAGCTATACAAATAGACCACAGCCGGTTACCAATCCCACTATCATTTTCACCTTCGCCACGTCCAAAAAGAAATCGACCATCTCAAACTCGCATCCCGCAACCCAGATCCACTCCAAACGCCCCCTTAACTTTGAACGCAAAACTCCTGCTCCTGCTCTCAGTCGCCTTGGGACTATCGCCTTTATCCTCTACCGCGGTAGACGCCCCCCTTCCCAATATCCTCCTCATTTGCGTGGATGACCTCAGGCCGGAGCTGGGCTGCTACGGCGTCCGCTATATCCACTCTCCTCATATCGACGCCCTCGCCTCGTCCGGCCGGACCTTTCAGCGTCACTACGTCCAGGCCCCTACCTGCGGGGCATCCAGATATGCGATGCTGACCGGTCGTTATGGCCCAACCAACAACAAAGCGCTGTTCACTCGAGCGGCGGAGCTTGCCCGGGAGAAGAAATCCGTCTCTCCCAGTATGCCCGCCTGGTTTCGCAAATATGGCTATACCACGGTTTCCGTGGGCAAAGTCTCCCATCACCCCGGCGGTTGGGGAGGATCGGATTGGGATGATCCAAACGAGCTGGAAATGCCTTATTCGTGGAATATGACCCACATGCCATCCGGCCTCTGGCAGCATCCCCGCGGCGCTATGCACGGATTGGCCCATGGTGAGATCCGGTCGAAGGCAGGCGGGATGGATGTATATCAAACCGTGGACGGACCGGATTCCACCTATCCCGACGGGTTGATTACGGAAACTGCCCTTGAGGAATTGGAGACCTTATCTACGACCGGAGCTCCCTTCTTCCTCGCCGTTGGATTCATTCGACCGCATCTCCCCTTCGGTGCTCCCGCTCAATACTTCGATCCTTACTCCGACGCCGAGCTTCCCCCTATCCCTCATCCCGAAAAACCGACCGGCCAAACCACCTGGCACGCCTCGAGTGAATTCATGAAGTATAATCGCTGGGGACAAGACCCCAACATGGATCCTGACTTTGCCCTCGAAGTTCGCCGCCATTATGCCGCCAGTGTGACTTACGCAGACGCCCAGGTCGGACGCTTGCTCAGAAAACTTCAGGACCTGGGGTTGGACCGGAACACCATTGTGGTCCTCTGGGGAGATCACGGCTGGCACCTGGGCGAACACGCCATCTGGGGCAAGCATAGCTTGTTCGAAGAGTCGCTGCGCTCGCCCCTCATCATCCGATCGCCCCAAGAACCGGCACCCGGTGAATCGACCAACGCGATTGTTGAATCGATCGATATCTTCCCCACCCTCTGCGAACTGGCTGGACTGCCGACTCCCGAGACCCTTCACGGCAGCTCTCTCACCAGACATTTGAAGGACCCTTCCCTCCCCGGGCATACCGCGATATCCTATGCTAGAAAGGACACCACCATTCGGACCGATTCCTATCGGCTCATTGCCCATGATGATGGGCATCTGGAATTATACGACCACACCTCAGCCGAAGGAGAAACCCGTAACATCGCCAACCGTTCACCCGAAATCACGACCCGCCTCCTCCATCAGATACAAGAACGACTCCAAACCGAATAAAAGCGTTCAACTCCCCTAAAAAACACCTCCGACATTCAATTTTAAATCATAAACCTCCCCTTTGAAATCCCTCCTCACTATTATCCTCCCCGGCTTTCTTGTGGCCGCCACGGGCGTCGGCGCAGGCGACCTGGCCACGGCCAGCTTCACTGGTAGCCAGCTGGGCCTGGCCGTGCTCTGGGCAGTCGTCGTAGGCGGTGTCTTCAAATTCACCCTCACCGAGGGACTCGCCCGCTGGCAGCTCGCCACCGGAAAAACCTTCCTTGAGGGCGTCGCACATCATTTCAGCCCGATCGTGGGCTGGCTCTTCCTCCCCTACCTCTTCCTCTGGTCCTTCTTTGTCGGTTCGGCCCTCATCAGTGCCTGCGGGGTGACCTTGCACGCCATTTTTCCGGTCTTTGGGGACGCCTCACAAGCTAAGATCGTTTTTGGCTTCCTCTCCAGCCTGGCCGGACTCGGCCTTGTCCTTGCCGGTGGTTTCAAACTCTTTGAAAAAACCATGAGCATTTGCGTGGGGGTCATGTTCATCACCGTCGTGGTCACTGCCATCCTCCTCCAGCCTAACCTGCTCGAGGTGTTGTCGGGATTGGTCATCCCGACCATCCCGGACCGCGACGGCTCTGGCATCAGCTGGACGCTCGCCCTCATGGGGGGTGTCGGCGGCACACTGACTATTCTGTGTTACGGCTACTGGATCCAGGAGAAGGGCCGGACCGATGCGAGCTGGATCAACATCTGCCGCATCGACCTCGCCGCCGGATATGGCATGACCATCCTCTTTGGGATCGCCATGGTCATTGTCGGCAGCGCCATCCAGGTCGACGGCAAAGGCGCCGGCCTCCTTGTCGCCCTATCCCAAAGCCTCGAGCAAACCTTGGGCCCGGTCGGCCGATGGATTTTCCTCATCGGCGCCTTCAGCGCGATCTTCAGCAGTCTCCTCGGCGTCTGGCAGGCCGTCCCCTACCTTTTCGCCGACATCTGGGGATTATTAATGAACAAGCAGAGTCGAAAGACCGATCTCACCCAGACCCTGCCCTATCGCATCTTCCTCATCGCCCTCGCCCTGGTCCCCCTCCTGGGCCTCTTCATGAGTTTCAAGGAGGTCCAAAAACTCTATTCCATCATCGGTGCCTGCTTCATGCCCATGCTCGCCCTCGCCCTCCTCATCCTCAACGGACGCCAGGCCTGGGTTGGCCAACACACCAACAAGCCCCTCACCCTCACCGCCCTCCTCGGCACCCTCCTCTTCTTCGCCACCCTGGCTGTCCTCAGTTGGACCGGCTGAAACCACAGGTCCGGAATACAAGGTGTGAGGTGCAGGTTGCAAAGATCAGTGGATTAAGCGTCGTGGGCCCTTGTCGTGGAGGCAGCAGTTTTAAGGGAACTTTGGGAAGCCACAAGATTTGGGTTTGGACTGTTTATGTATATGAAGCAGGAGCATTGAACGGAGTTTTTGCTGTCGCAGCCAAAACCGGAACAGCTTATCCAATATACCCCAAAGAAAAAGACAACTAGCTAGCAGGTGGAGTTAACGGTGACCATCGGCTCCGCTACGTTGTTCAACGAAAATAGAAATGAACTTATTCATGAGCGCATCCCAAGGCATTCGAGTAGATAATCTCGATAAGCTACAAAAGATGGTGGCAAGCAATAATGGGAGGTTGGTTGCTTACACCATGGTAGTTTCCTGCATTTTCATCTCAGCAAGGAATTACCATATTAAATGGGTTTCATCGGAGAAATATTCAGTAAGCTCTGGTTTCCCTGCTACTATCGTAAGTATATTGTTGGGCTGGTGGAGTCCATATGGTCCTTATTGGACCTTGTCCGGGATAATTTGGAATTTTAGGGGAGGAGTTGATATTACAAATTCTTTGATGAAGGCATCCCCGGGGTGTCCTGTTGTTCTAGATTATAGCGACCAATCTGCTCTAAACGATTTTCAAACGAGAGCCAATAAACCTGCCCTAATCATTCTTTGTTCGTCGCTTATAATTTTGGTTGGGTTAATCACCCTGTGGCTTATTCAATTTCCATCGAATACAACTTAAACGATTCGTCCAACAAACAGGTAGAGCCAAGGAGTGAAAAATGAGAATAGTTAAAATGCTAGCGGCTATGACCCTTTCTGTGGGCTTTTCCGTGTTCCTACATGGGGCAGCGAAGGAAGATTTCAAAAAATCACTCGGCAATACAATCTACAGATTTATCATAGAAGAATCCACTGATATTCAGCGGATTGAGAATACGCAGTTTCTCCAAATCACATCCGAGAATGAGGAACATGAGGTTAGAATTAGAGTCTTGCCGATAGGCAGGCTCCAATCGATTACCAAAAAGGTTAGTGGCCCCCATAGGGTATCCGATAAATTTATCACCGTTTTATTCGAGCCCGTGAAAGAAATTAGCGGCGGAGAAATCAGCTATAGTTCCGTTGAACTCATAATTGACCAGGAGTATCTCACGCTTGAGGAGGTAATTGAACTATTCAAATGAAACAATTAACAAACAGGTGGAACCCACACAGTCCGGCCTGCCGGGTGAAGATTCAGCATGCTTAAGAAGCTTCTGGCATTTCTATTCGTTGGGGCAATTCCCCCGCCCCAGGATGAGTTCACTGTCACACCTCCTCCAAATGAGGATGAAGATGAAGACGGGCTGACTCTGTATGGCACCTTTGGTTTACAAGATGGGCATGCCATCGCAAGTGATTTGAAGCGGCATAACATCCCCTTTAAGGTCTCCATGGATTCGGGAATTGACCAGGTGGATCCCCGTTTTGGAAGCGGGGGCAGTTGCGCTGAAATGTCACTCTACGTAGCAGAGGATAACTGGGAAATTGTGAACGACATCATCGAGGTCCGATATCCGCGATGATGGCGGAACAGTCATAGAGATCTCGCCAAGTCATGAAACTGGATCATATTCAACTGGCCATGCCCAAAGGCATGGAAGCACAAGCCAGGGCCTTCTTCTCTGGTGTTTTAGGCATGCAAGAAGAAGCGAAACCGTATCCGCTTAATGAACGAGGGGGATGTTGGTTCAGAAAGGATGAAGTTATTCTCCATGTGGGCGTGGAAGATCCATTTATCCCCCAGAAAAAAGCCCATCCTGCCTTTCTAGTTGCCGACCTGAAAGTGCTTGAACTCCAGTTAATCGAAGCAGGATATCCTGTTACCTGGGATGCTGCACTCCCCGAGCGAACCCGCTTTTACACCGCAGATCCATTTGGCAACCGGATCGAGTTTCTGAAGGATGGAGATGGTTTTGGGCAGAAATAAAAAAAAGTCCAACAAGTCGGGGAGTTTCGAAAAAAAAACTGAAAGCGGGAAACCTCTTCCCGCTGAAGCGCGGCAGACCGGGACGACCAGCTCGATCATTCCCGTCAGGTAGTCACCGGGAGGAAAGAGGACCTTACCCCCGGTAATGGAGCAAGAATCAATCGCTGCCTGAACCGCAAGCGTGTCATCGGTCTTCCCATCCCCGACAGCTCCAAACTCCCGGACATCGTAAGTTGGGCCGCCGGTAAGTGAGACCAGCAAAAGGAAACCCAGGGCGATCGGAGATAACAGAAGGAGCCTCATAGCCATACAGAAAATTTCCAAACTAGAGGAAGCGACATTATATGCAGGAATGAACGTTGATGCCTCAACAACCGAAAATAGCTTTCCTTTTACCTCACCCCACCAAACAATTGCGCCATGCAGCGCCGTCAGTTCCTTACCCTTTCCACCGCGCTGGGAGGGGGAATGCTATTAAATCCCATGAACATGCCCCTATCTGGCTCTGAAAAGACCTCCGGATCCTCATCGTTTTTTTCCCTTGAACAACGCAAAGGGCGTTGGTGGTTGATCACTCCGGAGGGGAGCCCCTTCTTTTCCATCGGACTGAACCACATCGATCCGGCCAGTTTACGCTACCCGGAAAACATCCATATCTGGCAGGAGAAATATGGGGGCAGCACGCTGAATTGGCTGAAAAACTCGGTTCGCCCTAACATGGATAAATGGGGATTCAATACCCTGGGTTGGGAGCAGGAAGTAACCGTGCGCCAATGGCAACATTCTCGCTCATTCACCTACGACGAATACCAGGCCCTGGGCTTACCCTACTGCAATATGCTGCCCTTTACCGAAGCCCACCAATGGGAGCAGCACACCGTCCACTATGACTTCTTCGATTCCGAGTGGATCGATTGGTGCGATTATGTAGCTCGGTCCCAATGTGCCGAACTGAGCGGAGATCCCAAATTGATTGGATACTTCTTCAGCGATTGCCCCACCTGGATTCACACCCGACCCCACAACACCTGGCGGGGGCCGATTTTTGATCCTGAGCAGCTCAAAACGGCAGCGGGTCGAAAGGAACTCAGCAGGCTGGCCCACCAATACTATAAAACCACCCACGATGCCATCCGTCGGTATGACAAACACCACCTCATTTTAGGTGACCGCTACGAGGCCAATGCCCCCATTGCCATGGAAGTCATCGAAGCCGCCCTTCCCTACGTCGACGTCCTCAGTTTCCAGGACTTTCGCGATCCGATTAAAAACATGGCCGAATGGCACCAGAAAACGGGCAAACCCGTTCTCCTTGCCGACTCTGCCAACATCAAATGGATGACTGAGCCCGGGGAGTTCACCCGCAACAACGGGCAATGGTATGCCAAAACCCTACTCGAACTCTATAAAAATCCAGGCTGCATCGGCTTTCATCTCTGCGGCGCCTACCAGCGCAACAAGGCGCGTCGCTATGGCCTCCTCGACGAACTGGAAAACCCTGATCAAGAAAACGTGGACCTCATCTCCGCCGCGAATCATCAGGTCCTCGAATGGGTAGCTGCCTTGTAATCGGTGAAACTCCCAAGTGGTGTATTGACACAGTGTCAATACACCCTTGCCTGAGCATTCCCAAAACAGAGTCCGAACATGAACCCCCTCGAAAGTGACCGCTTGCTTATCCGGGAGCTGGAAGCAACCGACTTCGAGGCCTGTCAGGCCCTTCTCACGGTGGAGTTTGACTATTACTACGGGCCCTTTGACGAAGACCCGGGCTTGGAGCACCGCTTTACTTGGATTCATTCGCTGACGAAGTGGGATTCTGCGGGCCGACTCTACGGCGACCACGCCATCTTCCTGAAAGAGACGCAAGAGCTGATCGGGCTCTGTGGCATCGACCCCTGGGTATGGAAATCCCGAACTAAGCGTTTGCTCCCGGGACTGTTTCCCGAGGCGCAGTCTGGAGTCCCCTGCACCACGATCGAATTTGAATTGGGTTATGCGCTCAAGGAGCCCTTTAGAGGTAAGGGCTACGCCACCGAGGCCGTCGTCTGCATGATCCAGTGGGCATTCGAGGAAGCCGAGATCGCAGAAATCTATGCCCGGACCGACATGAGCAACCACCGCTCCATCGCTATGATGCAACGCATCGGCATGGAGACCTGCTCCAGCGAGGAATGGGGCGGAACCGCCGGGCGGATTCGCAATCCAAAAGGCCTCCCAAGAGGAACTTGAGATTCTCGATAGCCCATTCGGGGTGGTGGGATACAAGCCACACCGAGTTCAGCTTGCAAAGCCGTCACCTTCCTCATCGGGTCACGCGGAACCTCTAACAAGATTTGTAGGAGCGAGCTTGCCTCGCGATAGAATCGCCAATCATCACTACCATCGCGAGGCAAGCTCGCTCCTACATAGGTTTTAATCCATCTCCCCCCAAAAAAAGCCGGAGTGTTTCCACTCCGGCTTTTGGGTTAAAGGATTTAACAAATCTATAAGCCTCAGCTGACTTCTTCAGTAGGGGCTTCGGCTTCCTGTCCGAACTCGGCACCGAGGGTATCGATCTTCAAGCGGCGGTAGGTCGGCAGACCGGTTCCGGCAGGAATCAGGTGACCCATGATCACGTTTTCCTTGAAGCCGTTGAGGCGGTCGACCTTACCCAGGGTGGACGCTTCGGTCAGCACCCGCGTGGTTTCCTGGAAGGACGCTGCGGAGATGAAGGACTCGGTCTCGAGCGATGCCTTGGTGATACCCAGGAGAATGGGTTCCCCTTCGGCAGGCTGACCACCAGCGTCGATGATGTTTTCGTTCTGCTCGAGGAACTCGTGGCGATCCACTTGCTCACCCCAGAAGAACTCACCGTCACCCGGTTCGGTGATACGTACCTTCTTCAGCATCTGGCTGATGATCGTCTCGATGTGCTTGTCGTTAATCGGCACCCCTTGCAGACGGTAGACCTTTTGGATCTCGGTCAGGAGGTATTCGTGACAGACACTCGGTCCAAGGATATCGAGGATTTCATGCGGATCGGCAGCACCTTCCGTCAGGTGTTGTCCCTTGGTCACGACATCGCCGGGCTGCACAATGATGTGCTTCCCGTGCGGGATGAGGTGCTCTTCGCTGTTGTCCTCTTCATCAGTCACCACCAGGCGCTTCTTGCTGCGGACGGTTCCCTGCAGGGAGACCACCCCGTCGATCTTGGCCATTTCAGCGGCTTCTTTCGGACGGCGGGCTTCAAACAGCTCGGCCACGCGGGGAAGACCACCAGTGATGTCCTGGGTTTTGGAGGCCTGACGCGGGGTCTTGGCCAACATAGCACCTGGAGAAATCGTATCCCCTTCATTGACAACTACCTGCGCGCCGGTCGGAATCGGGTGAGAGGAAACCACCTTGCCGCTGACATCCTTGATGTCGACGGTCGGATTGAGATCTTCCTTGTGCTCGATAACGGCGGTGGCAATAGAACCGGTGGCTTCGTCCAGCTCACGCTTAACGGTGACACCCGGGATCATGTCGCGGAAGGCGATTTCACCCTGCTTCTCGGCCAGAATCGGGATGTTGTGCGGGTCCCACTGGACCAACTTTGAATTCTTCTTAATTTCCTCACCGTCACCGGCAAAGAGAACAGATCCTGCCGGAATCTGGTGAGACTCGAGCTCGCGATCATCTTCGTCCACGATCTGGATAGAACCGGTCTTGTTGAGGACGATATTGATACCTTCGGCGGTTTGCACCAGGCGGAGGCCGCGATACTTCACCAAACCGGTGTGACGCACCAGGATTTCCGGTTTCTTCGTGATCTGGCTGGCGATTCCCCCGATGTGGAAAGTCCGCATGGTCAGCTGTGTACCAGGCTCACCGATAGACTGGGCGGCGATAATTCCGACGGCGGAACCCACCTCAACCAACGCGTTGGTCGCGGGGTCGATCCCATATTCCTTGGCCGTGATGCCGTTGCGGCGGCGGCTGGTCAACGGAGACATGACCTTGACACGCTCGATGCCAATGTCCTCGATCTGCTTCGCCTTTTCTTCGGTGATAAGTCCGCCATTTTCAACCAGGAGCTCATCCGGGTTCAGCGGGTTGAAGATATCGTTGGAAGAGAAACGACCTACGATCCGCTCATAGAGGGAAACGATTTCGTCGTCCCCTTCATAAATGGCCGTCTTCCACACCCCGTCGCGGCGGCCATCATCGTTTTCCGTGATGATGACATCCATGGCGACATCACAGAGCTTACGGGTCAGGTAACCAGCATCCGCCGTTTTCAAAGCGGTATCAGCCAGACCTTTCCGGGCACCGTGTGTCGAGATGAAGTATTCCAACACGCTCAGACCTTCGCGGAAACTGGAGAGAATTGGGCGCTCAATAATTTCACCGGAAGGTTTGGCCATCAGGCCTCGCGTTCCACAGAGCTGACGCACCTGTTGGCGGTTACCACGGGCACCGGAGTCCATCATGATGAAGACCGGGTTCACGTGTTCCTTACCTTCATTCTCCTTGAGATTTGTGAAAACCGACTTGGCAATTTCGTCGGTGGCCCCGGTCCAGATGTCGATGATCTTATTGTAGCGCTCACCGGTGGTGATCAGCCCCTTCTTGTACTGGCCTTCCACCTCGGTGATCTTCTTCCGGGCTTCCTTCACGATATCCGGCTTGTCGTCCGGAATAATCATGTCGTCGATACCGATTGATATACCGGCCTGGGTAGCCGTCTTGAAACCAAGCTCTTTCAGTCGGTCCAGCATCTCAACCGTTTCATCCTTACCGGCCACCTTGTAGCTTTGCAGGATGAGGTCACCCAACTTACCCTTAGCCACAGGGAAGTTGACGAAGCCCATGCCCGCAGGCCAGATGGTATTAAAGATTACCCGGCCAACGGTGGTGCGGATCACCTTCTTGTCAGGATTCCCGAAAACGGTTTCCTGTCCATAGTCGGGATTCACATAGTCGACCCAGGTGTGCTTGTTAAAATCACCTTCGATTTCACCAACGAGGGCTTCATCAACCGTGGTCAACAGGGGAACCCGTTTGCCCTTGGGGGCCTTGGTGCGCGGTTCTACCGTCAAATAATACATTCCGAGAACAATGTCCTGGGAAGGAGTCAGAATCGGCTTACCGGAAGAGGGGCTGAAGATATTGTGAGTGGCCATCATCAGCATCTTGGCTTCCATGATCGCTTCCACTGAAAGGGGAACGTGGACAGCCATTTGGTCACCATCGAAGTCCGCGTTATAAGCAGTACAAACGAGGGGATGGACCCGGATGGCGTTCCCTTCAATCAAGGTCGGCTCGAAAGCCTGGATGGAAAGACGGTGGAGGGTCGGCGCACGGTTCAGGAGTACGGGATGTCCCTTGGTGACTTCTTCCAGGATATCCCACACTTCGGGGGAGCGCTTTTCAATCATCTTCCGCGCACCACGAACGGTATGGACAAAACCCAGCTCCTTCAGACGCCGGATAATGAAGGGTTCAAACAGGACCAGAGCCATCTTTTTGGGAAGACCACACTGGTTCAGCTTCAGGTCCGGACCAATCACGATGACGGAACGGCCGGAGTAGTCCACACGCTTACCGAGCAAGTTTTGGCGGAAACGGCCTTGCTTACCCTTCAGCATGTCACTCAGGGATTTAAGGGGACGGTTGCCGGCACCGGTCACCGCCCGACCATGGCGGCCATTGTCGAACAGGGCGTCGACGGCCTCCTGCAGCATGCGCTTCTCGTTGTGGATGATGACATCCGGAGTCTTGAGCTGAAGGAGGTTCTTCAGGCGGTTGTTCCGGTTGATCACCCGGCGGTAAAGGTCGTTCAGGTCACTCGTGGCGAAGCGACCACCCTCGAGGGGAACCAGCGGGCGGAGGTCCGGCGGCAGCACGGGCAACACTTCCAGCACCATCCACTCGGGGCGGGTACCGCTGTCGATGAAGCCGTTGATGACCTTCAGGCGTTTGGCCAGCTTCTTCTTGATCTGCTTGGAGCGGGTGGAGTGCATCTGCTCCTGGAGCTCGCCCACGAGAGGCTCGAGGTCCATCTTACCCAACACTTCACGGATAGCTTCGGCACCCATCTGGGCTTCGAAGGAATCTTCACCGTATTCGTCCTGGGCTTGGAGGAACTCCTGCTCGGTCAGCAGCTGCTTTTCTTCGAGCGGGGTCCGGCCCGGGTCGGTCACCATGTAGTTTTCATAGTAGACGACGCGCTCCAGGTTACGGGCAGTGATGTCGAGGAGGAGACCCAGACGGCTGGGCATGCTCTTGAGAAACCAGATGTGGGTCACGGGCACGGCCAGTTCGATGTGGCCCATGCGCTCGCGGCGGACCCGGGCGACGGTGCACTCGATCCCGGTGCGCTCGTCGATCATGCCCTTGTATTTGATTCCTTTATACTTCCCCGCTTCATAGTCACGGACAGGTCCGAAAATACGTTGGCAGAACAATCCGCCCGGCTCCGGCTTAAACGTCCGGTAGTTGATCGTTTCCGGGTTCTTTACTTCACCGTAAGACCAATCCCGGATAGTATCCGGGGAAGAAATTGAGATGGAGACGGCGTCAAAGGCTTGATCCTTGTCAAAGCCCAGGGCCTGCTTGAATTGAGTGCTCGTACTCATTGTCTAATATTCCCTTCTCTGTTCGCGATTAATTAAAGCTGAGAGCGTCTTCCTTCTGGAGGCGGACGTCCAAACATAGGCTCTGCATTTCCTTCATTAACACGTTGAAGGACTGCGGTGTACCGGCTTGCAGGCTGTTGTCACCCTTAACCAGTTGTTCATAAATCTTGGTGCGGCCATTTACGTCGTCACTCTTCACCGTCAGGAGTTCCTGCAGGGTGTAAGCCGCGCCGTAGGCTTCGAGGGCCCAGACTTCCATTTCCCCGAAGCGTTGACCCCCGTATTGGGCTTTGCCACCCAAAGGCTGTTGGGTGATGAGGCTGTAAGGTCCAACCGCACGGGCATGAATCTTGGAAGCCACGAGGTGGTTCAACTTCATCATGTAGATGTAACCGACAACGACGTCCTGATCGAAGGGGATCCCCGTCCTACCGTCGAAGAGGCGGCTCTTACCCGAGTGCGGCAAGCCGGCCTCCTGGAGGTATTCCCGGACCCGCTTTTCGCTGATCCCATCAAAAACCGGGGTGGCCACGTTCAGGCCGAGCTTTTTACAGGCCCAGCCGAGGTGGGTTTCCAATACCTGCCCGACGTTCATTCGGGAGGGCACTCCGAGCGGATTCAAGCAGATTTCAATGGAAGTGCCATCCGGCAGGTAAGGCATGTCTTCTTCCGGAACAATTCGGGCAACCACGCCCTTGTTCCCGTGACGACCCGCCATTTTATCACCGACTTCCAGCTTACGCTTGGTGGCAATATAAACCTTTACGCTCTTGATCACGCCTTGTTCGACGCTTTCACCAGACTCGATGCTGGCAATCTTGCGCTCGCGGTCACCTTCTATCTCATCGAACTTCGCCTGGAAACTCTCGACAATCTCCATGATCTTAATGCGAACCGGAGAGGGATCGATCTCGATATCCTTGGAGACCGCAGCCAGACGGCGCAGGAGGGTTTTCGTGATCTTGCGATTGGCCGGGATGATGGTCTCGCCGGTATCGCTGTTCTTCACATCCAGGGGAATCTTTTCACCCAGAAGGATATTGGAGAGCGCTTCGGTCAACTCATCGCGGAGCTTGTCATTCTGGGAGCGGAATTCTTCGTTGATCTTCTTGATCTGACGGCGACGATCACTTGGAGAGAGCTTTTCCTTTTCACCGTCGATACGGCTGGACACCTTCACGTCCATAACGATACCGGTTACACCGGATGGAACCGTCAGGGAGGAATCCTTCACGTCGGCTGCTTTTTCACCGAAAATAGCACGAAGGAGTTTTTCTTCAGGAGCTAACTCCGTTTCGCTCTTCGGAGTAATCTTACCCACCAGGATGTCGCCAGGTTTCACCTCGGCACCCACGCGGATCACCCCCTCGTGATTGAGGTTTTTCAGCGCCTCTTCACCGAAGTTCGGAATGTCCCGGGTAATTTCTTCAGGACCGAGCTTGGTGTCACGGGCGGTAACCTCGAATTCTTCAACGTGAATGGAAGTATAAACATCTTCCTTAATCAGCTTCTCGGAAATCAGGATAGCATCCTCAAAATTATATCCATTCCAAGGCATGAAGGCGACGAGAACGTTGCGGCCCAGGGCCAGATCGCCCTTGTCGGTGCATGCACCATCCGCAAGGACGTCACCGGCCTTTACTTTATCCCCCTTCTTCACAATGGGGTGTTGGTTAAAGCAGGTGCCGGCATTTGACCGCATGAATTTACGCAGATGGTGGACGTAGATGCCCTTTTTCTCATCGGTCCTTGGATCCCGTTCAAAATTCTTCGGCAAACTGCCGTCTTCGGTGATGACGATCCGTTTCGCATCGCAAGAGGCGACCACACCGTTAATCGGGGACACCTCTACGGTTTTGGAGTCGCGAGCCACGCGGGCTTCCATACCGGTTCCGACAAAAGGAGCCTCAGTCCGGAGCAAGGGAACCCCTTGGCGTTGCATGTTCGATCCCATAAGGGCGCGATTCGCATCGTCGTGCTCAAGGAAGGGGATCAGGCCCGCAGCAACGGAAACCAGCTGTTTCGGCGACACATCCATGTACTGTACTTTGTCCCCTTCTACCTCGAGAATCTCGTCGCGGAAGCGGCAAGTGACTTTGCCAACAAGCTTGTTGCTCTTGTCCAACTCGGAGTTGGCCTGAGCCACCACGTGGGGCTCTTCCTGGTCTGCCGTGAGATAGTCTACTTCATCTAGCACGATCCCATCCTTCACAATCCGGTAGGGAGTTTCGATGAAACCAAATTCATTCACTCGGCTGTAGGACGAAAGCGAGTTGATCAGTCCAATATTAGGCCCTTCCGGCGTCTCAATCGGACAAATCCGGCCATAGTGGCTCGGGTGCACATCGCGCACTTCGAAGCCGGCGCGTTCCCGGTTGAGGCCTCCGGGGCCAAGCGCGGAAAGACGACGCTTGTGGGTCAGCTCCGCCAGCGGATTGATCTGGTCCATGAACTGGCTCAGCTGAGAGCGGGCGAAGAAGTCGCGAATCACGGTGCTCAATGCCTTCGGATTGATGAGCTTCTGCGGCGTAATGGAATCAACGCTTTGATCGTAAAGGGTCATGCGCTCTTTGACCAGACGCTCGGTCCGGGCCAGGCCGATTCGGCACTGGTTAGATAGCAGTTCTCCGACGGTCCGCACACGACGACTACCCAAGTGGTCAATATCGTCGACGTAGCCGTCGCCACGTTTCAACTTGGTCAAATACTTGGTCGCTTCGACCACATCTTCGACTGTGATGATGCGGTGCTCGATGTCAGTCTGGAGGCCCAGCTTCTGGTTGATCTTATAACGCCCGACCCGGCCGAGGTCGTAACGTTTAGGATCCTGAAAGAGACGCTTCAGGAGTGCACGCGCATTGGCAATTGTAGGAGGCTCGCCGGGGCGGAGGCGCTTGTAGATGTCCTTCAAGGCTTCCTCTTCATTCCGGGTGGGATCCTTCTTCATGCAACGGATGATAGCTCCTTCATCGATCGTTGTATCGATCACGCGAACCTCGGAAATACCGGTCTTCTCGATGGAGCGAATGATCGTCTTGGTCAGCGGCTCAAAGGCCCGGGCCAAAACCACGCCCTTTTCGGCATCGACCATGTCTTCCACCAGCACGAGGTGAGACACGTTATCTTCCTTCAGCATGGTGCTGAGCTTCATGTCTTGCAGCTCGTAGAAAAGGGATAGAATTTCGTTGTCAGAGCTGTAACCCAGGGCGCGCAACAGGGTCGTGATGAGGAATTTACGGCGGCGGCGGCGGCGGTCGAGGTAGACGTAGAGCAGGTCGTTCTGGTCAAACTGCACTTCCAGCCAGGTGCCACGATCCGGAATGATGCGGAAAGCGTGCAGGATCTTACCGCTAGTGTGCGGAGTTTCCTCGAAGGCCAGACCCGGGGAGCGGTGCAGCTGGCTTACGATAACGCGCTCAGCACCGTTAATGATGAAGGAACCCCGCTCCGTAATATGCGGAAGCTCGCCCATATATATCTCTTCGTCTTTGATCTGGTCTTCCTCACGGAGGCGCAGCTTGACGTAGAGGGAAATGGAGTAGGTCACGCCCTCACGGATACATTCCAGCTCGGACATCTTGGACGGGGTAAGGGAGTAGCTCAGGTATTCGAGGACACAGCGACCATCGTAGCTTTCTATGGGAAAGACTTCGCGAAACACGGCTTCCAGGCCGACATTCGTTCTCTGGCTTGGCGCGGTATCGATTTGCAGAAACTCCTTAAAGGATGTGATCTGATTCTGAATAAGATTGGGAGGGGAAATGACTTCCCTCAGTTGGCCGAAGTTTTTGCGCTCAGACATGGATGATTCTTGGGTTCAGTTACTGCTCTATAAAGTCAGGAGCCAGGAAACGAGTAGCGAAGGCGGGACTCGGCTACGGGCTGCGGACTATGTCGATGAAAGTTTCGGATGAATTCGCCGGCTCAGAGATCCTGCCCCTACTCGGGTTGAGGAAACCGGTAGGCGCGGTATCCGGCGCGGCGGAATTGGGCTAGGGTTGAAAGGGGGTTTTATAAACAGCGAAAGCAGCATGGCTGCTCTGCCGTTTTCGGGCAGAGCAACCAAACTGCGTAAAGGAATAAAAGACTGTGAAATCTCTTGTTCGATAAGCTTACTTGAGTTCGACTTTGGCGCCGGCTTCCTCGAGCTTCTTCTTGGTTTCTTCAGCGTCGTCCTTGGAAACTCCTTCCTTAACTGGCTTCGGAGCACTTTCCACCAGTTCCTTGGCTTCTTTCAAGCCGAGGCCGGTAATTTCGCGGACAGCTTTAATGACGGCGATCTTGTTGCCCCCCATTTCAGCAAGAACGACGTCGAATTCGTCCTTTTCTTCAGCGGCGGCAGCTTCTCCTCCACCTGCTCCGGGAGCGGCGGCGGCGACGGCCACGGGCGCAGCGGCACTGACACCCCATTTTTCTTCGAGGTCTTTTACGAGACCGGCTACTTCGAGAACGCTTTGGCTGGAAAGCCAATCGATAACTGCTTCTTTCGTGATGTCTGACATGGTGTCTCCTTGAATGGTTAGTTGGGGATCATTCCCCTGGTTTAAGGACCGAAGCCCCTAACCTGATTCCTTAGAGTTGGATGTGTTCGATTATTGGTTTGAGATTGTTTCGAGAAACAAAAAGGATTTATAAAAAAGTTTAACCTTGATCGGCGTCCACCTTGGCTTGCAAAACTTGAACCATAGCCCGCGGCACGGCGGCTAGAACCTGGACCATTTGCGAGGCGGGCTGGTTGAGGAGGCCCAGCAATTGAGCGCGAAGGACTTCGAGGCTCGGCAGTTCAGCCAGCTCGGAAATTTCTTCGGGAGTGAGGAGGCGATCTTCAAGCACTCCGGCTTTCAGCTCGACCTTCTCCTTTTCCTTGAAGAACCCCTTCATGACCTTGGCCACACCGGAGGGATTGTTTCCACCCACGATAATGGCAACCGGGCCGGTCAGGTGCTCACCCAGGTCGGGCATTTCCCGCTCCTTCGCGGCCACGTTCAGGGCGCTGTTTTTGACAACGTGGAACTCGGCTCCCTCGTTGCGCAGCTTGGCGCGCAATTCAGCGGTTTCGTCTACAGTGATTCGGCTGTAATTTGCCAGGTAAACATAATCACTTTTACCCAGGTGATCACTGACTTCGTCTACGAGATATTTTTTCTCAGGTCTCATGGTCGTGTCCTCCGGGTTACATACTGGCGAAGTGTTCGCTGGAAAGGCTCACACCCGGGCTCATGGTTGCAGAAATGGACATGTTCTTAATGTAACGTCCACGGAATGCCTCTGGGCGTGCCTTCCCAATAGTCTCAATAATGACTTGGGCATTTTCCAGGAGGTGTTCCTTGGGGAAGGATTTCTTCCCGCAAATCACGTGCAGATTGGCAGTCTTGTCCATTTTGAACTCCACTCGACCGGCTTTGACTTGCTGGATTCCTTCGGCCACATCATCGGTCACCGTTCCGGACTTCGGATTGGGCATCAACCCGCGCGGGCCGAGCACCCGGGCAATCTTCCGCACCTCTTTCATGGCAGAAGGAGTGGCGATGGCCACGTCGAAATCCATCCAACCGTCCTGGACCTTCTTGATGAGATCTTCCAAACCGGCATGCTCAGCTCCGGCCGCGAGGGCCTCATCGGGCTTGTCGGTAAAGACAACAACCTTCACGGTCTTACCGGAACCATGGGGGAGAGCCACGGTGCCACGAACCATTTGGTTGCTCTGACGGGGGTCCACCATTAACTTGGCGGACAGTTCAACGGTTTCGTCAAACTTGGGCGAAGGCATTTGCTGTAGCAGAGCAATTGCTTCTTCCAGATTGTAAGCCTGCGTCAGGTCTCCGACCTCCGCGGCTTTCTGGTATCGTTTTGACTTCTTTTTCATTGGGTTACTTTTGGGGGTTGGGGAACCGGAATAGTTCCCGAAATTTATTTAGCGCACTTAGACGTCCACACCTTCGACCACGATGCCCATGCTCCGGGCAGTACCGGCAATGATCTTGATGGCGGCTTCCTCGTCATTCGCATTGAGATCGTCCATCTTCGTTTTGGCAATTTCCAGAACCTGGTCGCGTGTCACGGAACCTACTTTTTCCTTGTGGGGAACGCCAGAGCCCTTAGCCAGTCCTGCGGCCTTCTTCAAAAGCACCGCCGCGGGGGGGCTCTTCATGATGAAGCTGAAGGACCGGTCAGCATAGACGGAAATAACAACTGGAAGAATGAGTCCGGCCTTGTCCTGGGTCCGGGCATTAAATTCCTTACAGAACCCCATGATGTTAACACCATGAGCACCCAGAGCCGGACCGACCGGGGGAGAGGGGTTTGCCTGACCGGCGGGAAGTTGAAGCCGGATTTGTCCTACTACTTTCTTAGACATACGTGAACGGGATAAATGGGATTGGGAAAAACTAAAACTATCGGGTTGGAGGGGGAGAACATTAAGCCTAGTCCTCGGCTCGTTCCACTTGCCAGTATTCCAACTCAACGGGGGTAAACCGGCCAAAGATGGATACGGAGACCTTAAGCTTGCCGCGCTCAGGGTCGATTTCATCAATGCGACCCATCAGATTCATAAACGGCCCATCGGTAATCTTGACCTCTTCCCCGATTTCGAACTGAACCTTTGGCACTTCTTTGCCGTCTGCCTCTTTCACTTGGTTGAGGATACGTTCAATTTCGGAAGGCTTCAGTGGCACAGGAGAATCTCCACCAACGAAGTTGATGACGCCTTGCGCTTCCCGGACAAAATACCATGGCCCCTTGAGGAGCTGGCCTTCATCATCGAAGAGACGCATGTGAACAAACAGGTAGCCCGGATAAAATTTGCGCTTCTTCTGAGTCTTTTTGCCACCCTTGATCTCGGTGACGGTTTCCTCGGGCATAACCACCTCGAAGACAAAGTCACCCATTTCTTCAATTTCGATAAACTTGTCCAGGTACTTCTTTGCCTTTGCCTCCTGATTGGAGAGGCACTGGATCGCATACCATTGCGGGCCGCTGATTGAGCTCGTGCTTGCCATAGGTTGTCGGAATGGAGACTTAGCGTACTAGGTCCGTGAAGAACTGGACGATGTTCAGCAGGGCATAATCCGACAGGGCGGTAAAGGATCCCAGCAAGACAGAAGCAATAATTACCACAATGGTCATGTCGCGCAGCTCAATGCGAGTCGGCCAGGAGGCCTTTTTCAATTCTACCATCATTTCTTGCCAGAAATGGCGGACCTTGCGGAATGGATTACTCATGGATGCTGTTGTCGGAGAACGCTGATCCTTTAGCTTTGGCAGGACCAGATGGAATAATGACTGAACGTGGCAGGAGAGGAGGGATTCGAACCCCCAACTTGCGGTTTTGGAGACCGCTGCTCTACCAATTGAACTACTCTCCTATGGGGAGATAAATGGGCTATTAAAAATGGGGAAGCCGAGGGCCATAAAACAGGCCCTCGGCGAAGGAAAAATGAGTTGGAAATTAGAATTACTCGACGATCTCGGTAATCCGGCCGGCACCGATGGTGCGGCCACCTTCGCGGATGGCGAAACGCTGCCCAACTTCCATAGCAGAAGCCTTCTGCAGCTCGATGGTGATACTCAGGTTGTCCCCGGGCATCACCATTTCGACGCCTTCCGGCAGCTTGCAAATCCCGGTCACATCAGCGGTGCCAAAGAAGAACTGCGGACGGTATCCATCAAAGAAAGGTGTGTGGCGACCCCCTTCATCCTTGGACAAAACGTAAAGCTCAGCGCCGGCCTTGGTGTGCGGGGTGATCGAACCGGGTTTGGCGATCACCTGACCCCGCTCAATAGCGGTTTTTTCAATACCGCGAAGGAGCAGGCCGACATTGTCACCAGCTTGACCTTGGTCCAGCATCTTACGGAACATTTCCACACCGGTAACGGTAGTCTTTTGCGTGTCCTTGAGGCCAACGATCTCGACTTCTTCCCCGACCTTGATCACCCCACGCTCGATACGGCCGGTAGCAACAGTTCCGCGTCCGGTGATCGAGAACACGTCTTCCACGGACATGAGGAGGGGCTTGTCAGTTTCGCGGGCTGGTTCCGGGATTTCAGTGTCAATCGCATCCATCAGTTCGCCGATCGCATTGACCCACTTCTCTTCATTGTTAAGAGCTCCGGTAGCAGACCCGTGCACGATCACAGCATTGTCACCGTCATAGTCATACTTGGATAGGAGGTCACGGACTTCCATCTCAACCAGTTCCACCAGCTCTTCGTCGTCCATCAGGTCAACCTTGTTGAGCCAGACAACGATTTTCGGCACACCGACCTGGCGGGCCAACAGGATGTGCTCGCGGGTTTGCGGCATCGGGCCGTCTGCGGCGGAAACAACGAGGATAGCACCGTCCATTTGAGCTGCACCGGTGATCATGTTTTTCACAAAGTCGGCGTGACCGGGGCAATCCACGTGTGCGTAGTGACGATTGTCCGTTTCATACTCAACGTGAGCCACGTGAATGGTAACGGTTTTAGTTGAGTCACGCACGGTTCCGCCCTTAGCGATATCAGCGTAGGCCTTGACCTCAGCTAGTCCTTTTTGGGCCTGAACATGCAGGATAGCTGCCGTGGTGGTGGTTTTGCCATGGTCGATGTGACCAATGGTTCCCACATTTACGTGCGGTTTAGTTCTTTCGAATGTTTCCTTAGCCATGGAAGGTTAAGTTTGGTTAGATTTGTTGAATGAAGGGTTGGGTTGTTTTAAATGGAGCCCTCGAGCAGATTTGAACTGCCGACCTCATCCTTACCAAGGATGCGCTCTACCGACTGAGCTACAAGGGCATCATCAAAGATAAGAAAGGGTGTAATCAAGGAGCCAAGCCGTTAAGCTTATGGAAAAGTGTAGAAATTGATTTGTGAAAGGGAGACCGTCAATCCCAAAAAAGGAAAAATATTGAGCCTTTTTTTGCCGGAACTCAAGGCCCAATTTCCACCCGGTAGTACCCCGGGCTGAGCCGCCTGATGACGGGCATTCCAGTCAACCAATCCTTCCAGATCGAATCAACTTCATCATTCGTTGAATTCCGGCTGAGCAGGGGTTCTCCTACCCGCCCAGTCCGATCTATTAACAAGAGAAAGTGTATCGGTCTCCAATCCCCGGAAACCGCAGAAAAATCGGACTCTGGAAGGGTTACTTCTTCCCCGGTTATTATGGATCCAGAGGGGAGTTGTATGACTTCCAGATAGCCGGACCGTTCGGATAGCCTGGGCAAAGGCACGGAATCCCGGCCCATCTCCTCGAAAAAGGACCAGTTTTGAGGCGAAAGGAAATCCGCCTCAGACCGAATGCTGATCTCACTCAATGAACCCAGTTCATCATAATCCATGGATTGAATGGCCAGGGCGGGCTCAAACGACTCAAAAAGCGGGTCCAGAACGGGATCGGAGTAACCGCGTAGATCCTGATTACTCAGATAGTTCCACTCCGTGGGTAGAAATAGAGGTGCAGAGTCAAAGAGGAGGGCCTGCTCCATCATGAGGGCATCCCGAACCCCACCATCCGGCATGGGGAATTGCACAAATGCCTCCTTTTCAGGAATATCCTGAAGTGGGTTGAAGAAACTGGAAATCAGGCTGTAGCCGGAAAAGTGGACCAGGACGCCTAGCAAAACAATCACCACCACCAGGGGGGTCAGGGGGAGCTTGAATGAGGTTTTATCCGGTTTTGGCCGCATTGGAGATCAGGGCTCTTCGTTCAGGATGCCCCTGGCTCCCTCTGCCGACCTGGTCGCGATCTGGACATTTGCAAACCCAGCTGATCTCGCAATTTCGCATACGGAGAGAAAGCCCTGCATTTCGACATTTTTATCCAACTTGACCAGCAACACATGCTCCCGCTTCGGAAACCGGCTGCTTTGGCGTTGAAGATAAGCCACGAGTCCGCCCTCCAGGTTTTGCAGGCTGTATCGATTTCCATCAAAAAGCACCATATTCCGCCGGAGCGTAAGCACAGCCGACGAAGATACGCCTTCGACCAGTGCCGATTGGCTGGTGGGCAAGTCAATGGACAGTCCTGGACTGAAAACAAACTCAGACTTTAGCATTCCGAAAAGGAGGGCTACTATGCAGAGGTCCAGAAAGGGCACAAAGTCGAGATGGATTTCCGGCCGCAACACCCTCCCCCGCAAATCGAGAGGACTGGACAGCGAACCGACCCCGATAGATTCCGCCTCTGACGACAGATTGCCTACGTAATCACTGCGCTGGTCGTCCATGACTCAGGATCCCGAAGCCGTGGCAGGGCTTTGAAGGTCGTTTTCGAGGGGCTCAAGATTTTGGGCTCCCTCCTCGAATTCAGTCTCGGTCAAATCTTTGAGGAGAAATTGCATGAGGTGGTGCCCTACAAATTCAATGTCATGCACCAGGGCCCGCACCCGACCATGCAGGAAATAGAAGGCAACCTGCGCCAGAATGCCCACCGCAATTCCGGCGGCCGTAGTGATCAAGGCCTGCGCCATGAGGCCGCTGTAGAGCGCACTATTGGCGTAGGCACCCGCTTCATTCATTTGAAACAAAATCTGGATGGCAGCTACGATGGTCCCCAACAGGCCGACCAGCGGAGAGATCCGAGCGATCACGGCAATGGTGTTGATCCGGCGTTCCAGCACTGGAATTTCAACCATGGCCGCCTGCTGAATTGCGCGCCGCATCTCATCCTCCGGTTTATTATAATGGAGCAGGGCCGACTTCACAATATGTGCCAGGGGGCCCGGAGTCTCCTCGCAGACGGTCAAGGCCTCGACCAGGCGGCGTTTCCTCAACAGGTTTTTGATCCCGTCGATAAAATCCATCGAACGGATCTGCCCCCGGTGGAGGAAGAGGGTCCGTTCTACAAAAATGACAAAACCGATGATGCTAAGCAGGAGCAACACCCACATTATCGGCCCACCCTGTTGGAGCAGTGTTAAATTAAAGATTTCCATGCAGGTTTGACCGATTTGAGAGAATTGACGCTGTCAACGCAATGGTTTTGATAGGGTCGGCCATCATGGCGTACTGGCGGTAGTCGCGGTAGCGGGAGGTCGCCCCAACCGGACCAGGTGGGTTTCCGCCAGGGTGCGACCCGGCAGCTGAAATTCAATAATGGATTGGTATACCTGGGCGGCCGCGCCGAGATCCCCCTCCTCCTCAAACAATTGCCCCAAATCGAGGGCGGACCGGGAAAGCCAGTATCGCCCGGAACTCCCCAGGCTCTGGGCTACGGTGCCATCCAAAAGGAACCGGGTCAAAGCCTGGTAATAGGCTGATTTGGCCCGTTCCTTATTCCCTTGCCGGTTGAGAGCCGAGGCTAATTTATTCCCGGCTTCAGCTCGCAAATCAATGGGAAGGTCGGAACGCTCCATGAGGCTTTCATAGGCAGAAACAGCTTCGGCAAGGTTAGTCGGATTTGGATTTCCCGATCCCAAACTACTGAGGGAATCTGCGCGCCCCATTTCAGCGAGGTATCGCTCTGGGTGATCCGGAAAGGTGGTGATCAGGCTCTCATATATCCCCTGCGCAATTCCAAACCGAAAGAGATCCCTTGCAATATCTCCCTGTTTGAGACGAGCGTAGAAGAAGAGTTCTCTATTTTCACCGTATTCTTCAGTTAACCGGCGAAGCAGTCGAACAGGCTCCGAACTCTCAAGGTCGATGGTTTCCAGATCCAAATCTTCAAGGTATATCAGGTTCACCGCGTTGATCGCTGCCTCATAGAGGGCAATGGGCGCAAATTTACTGCCCTGCTTCTGAGCAAGCTCTAAGTAGCGCTGCTGAGCATCGACCGCAATCCCCAATCCGGCAAAGTAGCGGGCCTCTTCAAAAAGGGACAAGTCCGCCGGTTCGGAGCCGGGAAACCGGTCACGCAGCTCCTGAAAGATGGCTAATCCTGCCTCGGCTTCGGGCGATAGCCCCGAAATATCCAAGTCGGTGTAGCTGAGCCCCAGCAGCGCCTGACCTTTCAGAAATAACGTGCGGGCCTCTACTTCCGCAACCATGGCCGCCTCCAGACCAAGGGGAACCTCCCCCGACTGGACCATTGCGAGGATACGGTCCGCCAGAACCGGAACCTGTTCCACATTGCCAGATTCCATAGCAAGAACAGTCTCCAACCAGAGCAGGCGGAGCTGCAGAGAGGGTGGCATCCGATTAAATGCTTCCGATTCCCCGATCGCATCCATGCGGGCAAACGCCTCGGCTTCCCTCCCCGCTCTCCGCATTTCCATGGCGAGGTTCCACTCTGCCTGCCATCGAAAGGCCTGGCCTAATTCCGTGGTGGGGAGCCCCGCGTCGTTGAGAGAAACAATGGCTAAATCGAGGTCCCCGGTGTTCATTTTGGCCAGGACCTGCTGGTAGAGGATCTGCTCTTTTAAATTTCCATCGGGAAGGGTCGACCGGATTGCCGCGTAAGCCGACGCGGCCGTTTCGTAGTCTCCATTGATAAAATAACAGTCTGCCAGGAAAACCGAGGCCGAATCGCGTTCAGGCCCTGCGGGAAGGGCATCGCGGAGCTGCGTAAAAATATCCGCGGCGGTCCGATAGGCCTGTTCTTCCCATGCCAGGAAAGCCTGAAAGCGCAAGGCTTCCACTGCATTGGCTGATCCAGGAAACTCGGAAAGAATTCGGTCCAGGGCAAGTTTCGCCACCTCATGGTCTTCAATGCGGTAGGCCAGCACACTTTGTGCATACAGGATTTCACTGATCAGCGGATGATCGGGAACCTGCTCCAGAAGATCGTTGAGGTAAACAAAAAGTTCGGCCTCGCGGTCCCCTTCCTCCGCGAGGATGAGCAGATTGCGCAGGGCCATCTCCTGATACGCACGATCTGACCCTCGAGTCAGGATCCACTCATAGGAGGTCTGTTTTTGCCCGCCTGAAGATGGTATGAGAAGAGCAATGAGATAATAAAGCCGATCCAGCTGATCATCATTTCCCGGGAGACTGGCCAGAATCTGGGCCTCCAGGGCCGCGAGCGCCGCCCCAGGGTCACCTTCGCGGAAATGGGCAATGGCTAGCTGTTCCGCATATTGGGCTTGGATTCGAGTGCCCGCCGCCTCATTGACCAAATTCTCCAACGCTTCAATGGTATCTTCTTCCAGCTCTCCCACCAGGAGCTGATTTCGCTGGATCAGGGAGTTCAGGGTGGCCTGCTGAAATGGGTTGGGGCTCACCGCTTGAGCCTCTCCGAAATACCCTGCTGCCTTATCCATATAGCCCAGTTCTTCTTCCAGCAACCCGAAGGTGATCAGGGACCAGGCTTGAATTTCATTCGACAGGGCCGCGCCCTCCAGGGATTGCAGGGCCAGGCGCGCATCCTCATAATTTCCCTGACCATACTGAGCGACCGCGGACAAGACTCTCAGGGTGTCTTCTTGCGCAGGGGATCTGCCAAGCCCCTCCTCTTCCAGGGCTCTAATCTGGTCGGCTGCATCCTCAAATTGGCCTGAAGCCACCAAGGCTTCAATGAGGGACAAATTGAGATCTACCCGTTCGTTTGAAGACATAACACCGGTTTCTAAGAGCTCCCGGAACAATTCGGCGGCGAGGGGCAGTCCAAGTTTGAGAGCTCGCTCCGCTGCCAGTATTTTCCACCGCAAGGATATTCGGCTCTCAATGTCATTTCTCGAATCCAAAAGCAGAGGGCTTTCCAAGCCTCCCCCATTCGCCGTCACGACCGATTCGCCAAAAAGAATATTCAAACCCAGGCTACCCCCTACCAGGATACCCAAAGTCGAAAACCATAACCGACCAGTCGCTCTGTACAGCTTTTTCATTCACATAAATTATCAAGGTCTAAGAGAGGCAGACCTCTCCTGGACATTGACCTTCAAAAAGGCTGAGGGTTCACTTCTGCTTTGACCACTATAAAGTGTTTTTTGACTCTACCGCACCTTCTCCGCAAAATCCGGATTGTCAGCTGATCGTTTCCGTCTCAAGATGAGCTGAACAGACGGAATCCTTTTCAAAAACCATGAAAAAAATCCATGCAGCGAAAGCTGCGAATGATACTGAAACGAGAACCCCGCTTACCCCGGAGACCGCAACGAAACTGATTCAGTCAGGATTTGAAGTTTCTGCTGACCCGGGGATCGGCCTGAGCGCTGGCTACAGTGACGCAGCTTTTAAGGATGCGGGTGTGTCCTTGGTAGGCGAACAGGATGCCGGACCTGATATTGTGATTCGCATCCAAAAACCGGATACAGAAGAGATAAACCGCCTTAAAGCGGGAACCCTCCACGTCAGCTTTCTCGATCCTTTCAACGAGAAAGAACTGATCGGGCAGATGGCCACAGCCGGGATCAGCTCCATCAGTCTCGAAATGATTCCTCGCACAACCCTGGCTCAGAAAATGGATGTCCTCAGTTCTCAGGCAAACTTGGCAGGCTACTTTGCCGTGATCAAGGCAGCTGAAATGTTGGGCAAAATTCTTCCCATGATGATGACCCCAGCCGGCACGATCGCTCCTGCTCGGGTTTTTATCGTTGGCGTGGGAGTGGCCGGGCTTCAAGCCATTGCCACTGCCAAACGCCTCGGAGCTCAAGTAGAAGCATTTGACACCCGGCCAGTCGTCGAAGAACAAGTCAAATCCCTGGGTGCTAAATTCCTCAAAATTGATCTGGGGGAGACCGGCCAGACCGATCAGGGCTATGCCAGGGAACTGACCCCCGAACAAATCCAAAAGCAGAAAGACGGAATGAAGAAAGCCTGCGCCAACGCCGACATTGTAATCACGACGGCGAAACTTTTCGGTCGGCCCGCCCCGAAAATTGTGGACGCTGATATGGTGACGGCCATGCGGCCGGGCAGTGTAATCGTCGACCTTGCTGCCGAAACCGGCGGTAACGTAGAGGGAACCCAGGTCGGACGGAATATCGTGACCGAGAACGGCGTAAAAATCATCGGCCAGGGCAAGCTCGAAGGGGCCGTGGCGAAGGATTCCAGCCAGATGGTGGCCTCCAATTTTCAAAACCTCCTCCTTCATTTCTGGAATAAGGAGGCAGAGGCACTGAAGATCGATCTCGATGATGAAATCATGAAGGGCTGCCTCATCACACACGACGGGGCAGTTGTTCACGAGCGCTTCAAAGAAGACGCCTGAGCCCGCTTTTCACTTTCAATTTTCAACTTTCGATTTCCCCAAAATGGACCTGATCACCTTACTTTTCATTTTCACCCTGGCAGTGTTTCTGGGCTTTGAGCTAATTTCAAAGGTTCCTTCCCAGTTGCACACCCCGTTAATGTCGGGCTCGAATGCTATCAGCGGCATCACCATCGTCGGAGCGCTTATCTCCTCCGGCAGCGGGCAAAACGACCTGGCCCAATGGCTGGGACTTGCTGCCTTGATTCTGGCCACCGTGAATGTGGTCGGTGGCTACCTCGTAACTGATCGCATGCTTGGCATGTTTAAAAAGAAAGGAGGAGACCAGTAATGCCTGACCAGATCCTCCCTCTTACCTATATTGTTTCCGCGGTTCTGTTTATCTTTGGCATCAAAATGCTGGGGTCGGCTACTACGGCCCGCAAAGGAAACCTCCTCTCCTCCCTCGGAATGCTCCTGGCCATTGTGGCAACGCTGTTCCACCAGGAAGTGTTAACCTATCAATGGATTATCGTCGGCCTGGTGGCTGGGGCGGTTATCGGTGCTTTTGCCGCAAGGATCGTCCAGATGACGGCCATGCCCGAGCTTGTGGCTCTGTTCAACGGCTTTGGCGGAGCAGCCAGTATGCTCGTCGGCTGGGCAGAATTCGCCAAGGTCACAGACCCGACTGGACAACACCTGACCTTTCAGGCCTTTGTTATCTTCCTCGCGATCTTTATTGGAGGGATCACCTTCACCGGTAGCGTTATTGCCTGGGGCAAGCTCTCCGGAAAAATAAGCGGGAGTCCCATGGTCTTTCCCGGGCAGAAATTCATGAACGCCGGTTTGATTCTGGGCACCTTCGCCGTGGGCGTGGCCTTTTCCCTCGTTCAGGATCAGCCACTTGCAGGAACGCTGCTGTATGTATTTTTGGGGCTGTCCCTGCTGCTTGGCGTCCTCGCCGTGATCCCCATCGGTGGCGGCGATATGCCGGTTGTCATTTCCCTCCTGAACAGCATGTCCGGTTTGGCTGCCTGCGCCGCTGGCTTTGTCATTCAAAACACTGTCCTGGTAGTAGCCGGAAGCCTGGTCGGCGCCAGTGGGTTAATCCTTACCGTCATCATGTGTAAGGCCATGAATCGCACCCTGCTCAATGTCGTCCTGGGAGGCTTCGGCGGCACCAAGAGCAGCGGAGCAGCAGGCGAGGGAGGTGAAATGAAGCCAATGTCAGTCGAGGATGCCTACTACGTCCTGGAGGCCGCCAGCAAAGTGATGGTGATTCCAGGTTACGGGATGGCCGTAGCTCAGGCCCAGCACGCCGTGAAGGAGTTGGCCGATCTGCTGGAGTCCAACGGATGTGAAGTCACTTTTGCGATCCACCCGGTAGCGGGCCGCATGCCCGGGCATATGAATGTGCTCCTCGCAGAAGCTGACGTCCCCTACGAACAGCTGCAGGAAATGGATGATGCCAACCCGCAGCTGCCCATCACTGATGTGGCGATCGTTATTGGTGCCAATGATGTGGTAAACCCGGCTGCAGTCGAGGATGAGGGGAGCCCGATCTACGGGATGCCGATCATCAATGCTCACCATGCCCGCACCTGTTTCTGTTTGAAGCGCGGTCAGGGCACCGGCTTTTCCGGCCTGCAGAATAAGCTCTTCGGCATGGACAATGTTCGCATGATTTATGGCGACGCTAAGGCCACCATCACTGGACTGGTAACCGAATTTAAAGAGTCCAGTTAAGCCTGGAACCATACGTGATTTTCATTCAAGCCCTCCTCGGGTCTCTGCGCTGGGCTTTTAAATTTTCGTGAAAAACCCAGGAAGGTTGCCCTTCCTGTTCTTTCAGTTGTCTTAGTATCCATGCAAAAAATGTATTTGCAGGATCCGGAGACAGAGGCACTTCTAGGCCCCTTCACCATGGATCAATTCCGGGAGCTGGCGGAAGTTGGTGCCCTGACCAACGTGTCCAAGGTCACACTCAGCCCCTTGGATCCGCCACTCGAGCTTTCGGAATACCCCGGGCTTTGCGAACGGCTCCTGATCGTTCCGCGAGAGCTCCATTTAAAAGCTTCGCAAACCAGCCCAAGCGAGGAGGTGGAAGCCGTCGATATAGCCCCGGTATCCGTTGACACGATCCTGCAGGAGAACCTGGCTCGAGAACAGGAACTTCGCGGAGACGCCATGGAGCCGATTATACAGAGGAGACGGGGACGCAGAACCCGCGACTACATCGTACTCATGCTCGTTGGGTGGACCCTTGTGGGGACTGCTATATTTGTGCTAGGCGCCAACCCGATGACCCTCGTCTTTGGCATCAGCCTGATTACCCTATATACCATAGGAACAGCTTGGCTCTTGTTTGGCGTGATTAATCGATATTAATTGGGGATTCCCCCCTTCCTGAAAAGCCTTTTGACCCCGAGGGTGCGGTTGATACGCGAAGTCAATCTCGCAATACGCGCTCCTTGTTTAAAGATGATTCGACTCGGTTTTTCAGTCATTCTCAGGATATTCGAACTCCCTGGGACTTTTGGGTATAGCCGATCACTATTCAGGCAGGTGAATCCATCCTCGCCTTACCCCGGACCCGTTTCCGCCATATGCGGGAGACCGATACCTTTGAGTTGGAAGACGCTATCTAGAGCGCCTTATTTCTTTCTTGGCTGAAAGCGATTAAATCGGCCCCGTTCTGCGTTTTCCTCTGTTTCCGCTCCTCTTAAACGCCGGATGGTGAGGCCAACTCTCGGCAACTCCCTGGACACTGCCGCCTCCCGGTCGAACTCCGGAACTTTTCTATAAATCACCCAGGCGATCCCTGCGAAGAGGAGGCTGACCGCCACAAACCAATCCCCGTAACGGGTGTAGAAGGACAACCCCTGACTGTAGACCCGATCACGATAGACATTTAAAACCGCACCGCCCTGAAAATAAATATTCCCCGAGACATCCGTCACCACATGTCGGATCTGGCCGCGTTCATCGATATAGCCACTCCAGCCGTCATTTCCGCACCGAATGATCGGGCGACGGTTCTCCACTGCCCGTAAAACGGAATGGGCAGCTTGCTGGTAAGCTGCTGCCTCAGGTCCATACCATCCGTTATTCGTAGCCACAAACAGGAACTCAGCTCCCGCTTTGGTCTGACTCCTGGCCAAGCCAGGAAAAATATCCTCGTAACAGACAAGTCCCCCGACCTCCCAGGTCTTCTGACGTATCTTCAAAGGAATCGTCTGAGCCTCTTTCCCCGGGGTAAAGTCTCCGTCCAAGGGGACAAACTTTCCAATAAAAGGGAATACTTTTCGTAGCGGAACATATTCCCCAAACGGAACGAGTTTGCGCTTTCGATAATAGATCGGTACCATCCCCGTAGTGGGATCGACTCCAAAAATTCCATTATACCAGATGTCATTGGCAGAATCTTCCTCTGCAATATTTCCCATCAACAATGGCGTTCCCCACGCTTTGGTCCTTTCTTCGATCCATCGACCCAAGTTGGGGTCACCAATCACAGGGAGCGGGGTAGCCGACTCCGGCCAGAGTAATAAATCCGGGCTCAGAGCATTGACCAGATAGGTTTGCCGCTCGAGCGTTCGCAGATTCGCCTGGGCCTCTCCCACGTCCCATTTATAAAATTGGGGAATGTTAGGTTGGACCACCCCAGCTTCAAACATGGGAATAAATTGCCCTGATTTGGGAACCGTCCGGAAAAAGAGGATCAACGCCCCAAATAAACAGAACAGCGCTGCATAAAATTCAGGACAAAGGCGCTCCATCCAACGCATCCCTCGTTTCATCGTAAATATTTTCCAGAGATAGGCCCCAATCCCGAGGTTCATCAAGATGAGGAGAAAGGATACCCCGTAGGCCCCTGTCCAGGCAGCAACCTGCAATACCACCGGCCGTTGCCATTGGCTGGCTGACAACGGCAGCCAGGGAAACCCAAAGATGAACCAGGTACGCACCCATTCAAAAAAGACCCACAGTCCTGATAACCCCAGGTAAGCGAGCATCCGGAGGTTGAACGCTTTATCCGGCAACTTCGGGATAACCCAACGTAAAGCAAGTAGACAGGCGGTCCCAAACATCGAAACCAGGAGAGAGACCACCAGGACCAGAAACATCCCCACTACCAGTGGCATTGCCATGCCTGCCGCTTCCGGCACATTCCGAAGCCAGATTAGCAGAAGGATCCAAGCCACCCATTGGGATATGAAAGCCGTAATCCCGTATACCTTCCAACGGGGTTGCGTGTAGCACCAGAGTATAAAGGGAATCAGAAATATATAAGCCGCCTCGGCCGCATCAATCGAAGGAAAAGCCGCCACATACAGACCCGTTCCCAAGCCACCCACCAGGATCGGAGTCAAGGGTTTGGAGAGCTCGCTTATCTTCATGGACGGGAGACTAGGACTTTGGCGCCTGGGCTCTATCCAGAACCCACCCTTCGCTTTGAATTAAGACCTCCGCCTTTTTAAATTTCATCTGCCGAACCTCACCACCACGACGGATCGTGACCAGTTCGTTTCGGCCAATTTTGGGGAGCTCACGGCGAACCGGCTCCAACTTCGGAAGCGGGCGAGCTCCTCCAGCCTGTCCGGGTTCCCCTCCAGCCTGTTGTTCATGATGGGCCCGAGCCTGAGCCGCGGCCTGTGCAGCCGCCCCCACCAAGTGGAAGGACTCCCCTTCGCTTGGGCCTTGGACTTTGGCTCGCTGGTTCATCAAAGCCAGCATGTTCTGGAAAGTTTGAATATTTGATGCAGTCCGGAAGAACCCAGAGGATATCTCAGTCCGCACCTTCCCCATCATTTCATCAAAATACTTAAAGGCCTCACTCTTGTATTCACTAAGCGGATCTTTCTGACCATAGCCGCGGAGGCCGACGGCCCGCCGGAGCTCCTCCATCTCTGTTAGGTGATCCTGCCAATGACGATCAATCGGGCGTACAATAACTGCCCGCTCGAGCACGCGGATGGCTTCCGGATCTTCCAGTTCCTCTTTATTCTGGTAGGCTTTCCGAATCCGTTCCAGTGACAGATCATAAATTCCGCGCTCATCCAGATCTGTCAACTCGTCAACTTTCAGCCCAATGGGGAATGCTGTATTCACCCAACCGAGGTAGCCTTCAATGGCGTCCTGCTTCTGGTTCCCCTCCCACTCATACTCGCCTAAGCGTTCTTCCAGTTCTTCTTCCACCATCTCCAGAATGATATCCCTCGGCGTGTCCGAGTGAATGGCGTCATTCCTAATCCCATAGATCACCTCCCGTTGCTTGTTCAGGACATCATCGTATTGGAGCAGACGTTTCCGCACCGAGTAATTCTGCTGCTCAACCTTCTTCTGTGCATTTTCAATGGACCAGTTTAAAAGGGGGTGCTGCAATTCCTCACCTTCGACGAACGATTTTTCAAGAATAGTGGAAATCTTGCCCGCGTTGGCGAACAACCGCATCAGGTCATCCTCCAGCGAAATAAAAAACTTGGTGTGCCCCGCGTCACCCTGCCGGGCACATCGACCACGCAACTGCCGGTCAATGCGCCGCGATTCATGGCGCTCAGTGCCAAGGACCAGCAAGCCGCCAAGGCCTTCTACTCCCTCACCCAGTTTAATATCCGTCCCACGGCCCGCCATGTTGGTCGCGATTGTAACAGCACCCCGCTGGCCGGCCCGGGCGACAATCTCGGCTTCCTGCTGGTGATACTTAGCATTCAACACCGTGTGTGGAATATTCACCCGCTTTAGCATGCGGCTGAGCACCTCACTGGCCTCGACCGACGCCGTTCCCACGAGAACCGGTTGTCCCTTTTTATGGGCCTCTTGAAGGTCCACTAGGACAGCGTTGTACTTCTCGCGACGGGTTTTCCATACCACATCATTCGAATCAATCCGGATATTTTCTTTGTGGGTCGGCACTACCATCACCCGCATTCGATAAATATCGAAAAATTCGCCTGCCTCCGTTTCCGCCGTTCCGGTCATACCAGCCAGCTTCTCGTATTGGCGGAAATAGTTTTGGATCGTGATGGTGGCGTAGGTCTTGGTCTCCTTTTCGATAGTGACCCCTTCCTTGGACTCAACCGCCTGGTGCAGCCCATCGCTCCAGCGACGTCCGGGCATCAGACGACCCGTATTCTCATCAACGATCATAACCTTGCCATCCTGGACCACATACTCTTTGTCCTTCTCATACAGGCTGTAGGCCCGCAGCAACTGACTAATCGTGTGAATCTCCTCGCTGACTTTCTGGAACTGCTCTTCTTCCTTCTGCTTTTTCTTTTGCTTATCCTCAGGCGATAGATCTTCTTTCTCGATTTCTGAGAATATCTCAGGAAGGTCTGGGAGTAAAAAGGCGTCGTCCCGACCCGGAGCCAGGAAATTGCGCCCCTTTTCCGTCAGGTCTGCCTGAGACTGCTTTTCGTCGATCTGGAAGTAGAGTTCCTCTTTGAGTTCATACTTCTTCGCTTTTTGGAAATCACTGGTCATTTCCAGATCCCATTTCTCCAGCTTTTTGCGATACTCCGGGTTCTCCATCAGGCGCATCAGCTGTTTGTTTTTCGGCATCCCCCAGCGCACCTGGAGCAGAGTAAGATAGGCCGATTCCTCCTGTTCCTGGTCTCCCGATTCCAGCACTTTGCGGGCTTCGGTGATGAAGCTGTTACAGAGCTTTTCCTGCGCCCGGACCAGGCGCTGGATCAGTGGTTTCATCGCCGAAAAGGGAAGCGGAGTATCCTCCTGCATCGGCCCACTAATGATAAGCGGTGTTCTGGCCTCATCCACGAGGATGGAGTCTACTTCGTCGATAATACAGAAGTAATGATCCCGTTGGACTTGGTCTTCAGCCCGGGAAGCCATACCGTTATCCCGTAAATAATCAAAGCCAAACTCACTCGCCGTCCCATAAGTCAGGTCACAACTGTAGGCCTCCCGCTTCTCCATTGGTGGTTGCTGGTTGCGAATCACTCCAACTGTGAGGCCCAACATCTTGAAGATGTGACCCATCCACTCCGCGTCCCGGCGGGCGAGATATTCATTCACGGTCACCAGGTTCACATTTTTGCCCGTGAGCGCATTCAGATACAGGGGGCAGGTCGACACCAGGGTTTTACCTTCCCCCGTCTGCATTTCAGAGATCATGCCCCGGTGCAAAGCAACCCCACCCTTCAGCTGAACGTCATAGTGGACCATATTCCACTCCTGCTCCTGGCCGGTAAACTCGACCGTGCGCCCACACAGGCGACGGGCTGCATTTTTCACGGCAGCAAAAGCTTCGGGCAATATCTCCTCAAGCGAGGTCTTGTCTTGTTCCTGTAAAGCTTCGGTCAACCGTTCCAGAGATACTGACTTCCCGAGCTTGTCGCGGACGGCTTCCCGGTTGGCCTCAACACGCGCTTTAAATTCGTCCGTTTTCCCTCTCAGTTGATCTTCAGTCAGGGATTGGTACTCCTTCTCAATCGCGTTGATTTTTGCAACGATTGGATCACAGGATTTGAGGAACTTCCGGTAATGGCGCCCGGAGAAGGATTTTAAAAGATTACCAAACATGAATTGCTAATGGATATGAATTTGGGCACAGGTGTTCCCAAACCCGTAGACGTAAAATGTCCAAAACCGGTCAGGTTACGGATATCTCGCGCAAAAGAAAACGTTTAGACCATGCAAAAGGCCCCGGGATAATCAACCCCAAACACGGGCTTACCTTTCCGGTTCCGAAGACTAATCCAATCCCAAATCCTTACGAAAATATGCGATCGTTTCTTTTAATCCTTCCTCGAGTGGTACTTTGGGCTCCCAATCCAGATGCTCCTTGGCCAGGGAAATATCTGGCTGCCGCTGCAACGGATCATCCGAGGGTAAAGGTTCGAAAATGATTTTGGAATTGGTCCCTGTCAGCTGGATGACCTTTTCGGCCAACTCCAGGATAGTGAATTCCCCCGGATTTCCCAAGTTGATCGGTCCGACTATCGCATCCTGATCCATCATGCGCAAAAATCCATTGATCAGGTCATCAACGAAACAGAAGGACCGGGTCTGCGACCCGTCCCCGTAGACCGTGATATCCTCCCCCCGCAAGGCTTGAACGATAAAGTTGGAGACCACTCGGCCATCGTCCGCGTTCATCCGCGGGCCATAGGTGTTGAAGATCCGAACCACCCGGATATCAACGCCATTCTGTCGGTGATAATCAAAGAACAGGGTTTCCGCGCACCGTTTTCCCTCGTCATAACAGGCACGAATGCCAATCGGATTCACACTGCCTCGATAGCTCTCCGGTTGGGGATGCACTTCGGGATCCCCGTAAACCTCGGACGTAGAGGCCTGAAAAATGCGGGCATTGAGCCGCTTTGCCAGGCCGAGGCAATTGATCGCCCCCATGACCGAAGTCTTGATCGTCTTGATTGCGTTATATTGGTAATGAATCGGAGATGCCGGACAGGCCAAATTGAAAATTCGGTCTACCTCTGCCTTGTAGGGATCTACAATGTCATGTCGGACAAATTCAAAATTCGGATTCGTCCAGTGATGGCTGATATTGGCTTTTCCCCCCGTAAACAAATTATCCAGGCAGATAATTTCATTCCCCCGCTCAAGTAATCGATCACAAAGGTGGCTTCCGAGAAAGCCCGCACCGCCGGTGACAAGAATACGCATGATCAAGTGTTAAGGAGACCGCTTCCCTCACTGACAAGCCTATTTCCCCTGCCCCGCCTCAAAACGGGCTGCCCATTCCCTGTGCCAGATCCCGAAATCGCCTGCCTCAATGTGTTCTCGCGCCTGGCGCATAAGGTCTAAATAGAAATGCAAGTTGTGCAGGGTAAGCAACATTCCACCAAGCGGCTCGTTCGATACGACTAGATGACGAAGATACGCCTTGCTGAAGTGGGTGCAGGTATAATTGTCCATCCCTTCTACAAGGGGCCCTTCATCGCGCTTCCATTGCTCATTTTTCATATTCAGGCGCCCATCCGGAGTGTAGGCTGTCCCGTGCCGAGCTGCTCGGGTCGGCATAACGCAATCAAACATGTCCGCGCCAAGAGCAACCATCTTGAGCAGCTGGGCCGGGGTACCTACCCCCATCACATAGCGCGGTTTCTCTTCGGGAAGAAGGGGCGCCGTAAACCCGACTTGCTTCATCATCTCTGGTTCGGATTCCCCCACGCTTACCCCACCAATCGCATACCCGGGAAAATCCATCTCTACCAATCGCTCCGTACATTCCTTGCGTAACGCATCATACTGCCCTCCCTGTACAATGCCAAACACATGGTGCCCCTGGTCCAGGAAGCCCGTATCGGACGCATGCTGTTTGGACGCATGGGCCCAATCTAAAGTCCGTTCCACCGCATCCCGGGTCTCGGCCTCCGTCGCTTCCTGTGACGGACAGACGTCCAGCACCATGGCGATGTCCGAGCCAAGGTTGATCTGCACATCCAGGGATTCCTTGGGCCCGAGAAAAATCTTCGCCCCATCCAGGTGCGACCGAAAATGCACCCCTTCTTTTGTAATACGTCGAAGACTCGACAGGCTGAATACCTGAAACCCCCCGCTATCAGTCAGTATTGGCCTGGACCATCCCATGAAACGATGGAGGCCTCCCAAGTCTCGAATCAACCCACTGCCAGGCCGGATGTGCAGATGATAGGTGTTTCCCAATATAATCTGAGCATCCACCTCCTCCAGGGTGTGGGGAAAGGTAGCTTTGACCGTAGCTTGGGTGCCCACCGGCATAAAGATAGGGGTCTCCACCGTTCCGTGAAGCGTCGTCACCCGACCACGCCGCGCAGCCGTGGCAGTGTCCGCCTGGATAAGTTCATATACCGGGATCTGGGCCATCCATTTTCACCAAAGTTCATGCCCCCTCATTTTGCACGCCATTTCTTCCTTACCCGGCATTTTAGCCCCCAGGTGTCAATACACAGTGTATATACACTGTGTATTGACACCCCGCAGACCCAATATGTGGGGCGGGTTGGTGAACATAGGGGCACATATAGCGCACTTGACCCGCTCCATTCGGCTCCTAAGGGTAGGTGAACTTATATCCACACCTATGCTTCTAGTCATAGACAACTACGATTCATTCACCTACAATCTTGTCCAATATTTCGGGGAGCTGGAAGTAGACCAACAGGTCTATCGCAACGATTCGATTACGCCAGAGGCCGCGTGGGCTTTAAATCCTGAGCGGGTCCTCCTCTCACCTGGCCCCTGCACACCGGACGATGCCGGGGTGAGCCTCGATATGGTTGAAGCCTTCGCTGGCAAAAAGCCGCTCTTCGGGGTCTGCTTGGGCCATCAGTGTATCGGCCAGCATTTTGGTGGAAAGGTCATTCGCGCGCCGCGCCTCATGCACGGGAAGACCTCCCCCATCCGTCACGACGGAACAGGTTTGTTTGCCGGCATCCCCAGCCCTTTTCAAGCGACCCGCTACCATTCACTTCTGGTCGAAAGGGATAGCTTTCCCGACTGTCTTCGGATTACTGCAGAAACCGAAGAAGGGGAAATCATGGCACTGGAGCACAGGGAGTTACCCATCTGGGGAGTCCAATTTCACCCGGAATCACTCGCTACTGAACATGGGCACCAGATCCTGCGCAACTTCCTCAAATTGAAAATGGAGGTAATTTAACCATGCAGTGTCCCCGCTGCAGCAGCGTTCGAAGCAAGGTCGTCGACTCGCGAACCTCCAAAGATAATCGCACCATTAAGCGGCGTCGTGAATGCCTCGACTGTGCCCACCGCTACACTACGGTCGAAAGTATTCTTGGGGAAGACCTGCCTGTTCGCAAACGCGATGGGACCAGCCAGGAGTTCGATCGCGAAAAAATCAAATTCAGCATCCTCAAAGCTGTCGAAAAGCGATCGGTTGACGCGGAACAGCTGGAACTCATGGTCAACCAGATCGTAGAGAATCTTCGGCAAGAATACGTCCTCGAAATACCGAGTGAAGCCATCGCCGAGAAGATCATGGGCCAACTGAAAAAAGTTGATAAGGTCGCCTACGTTCGATTTGCTAGCATTTATAAGGACTTCACAAAATTGGAGGAACTTGAGGCAGAAATTGCCCATCTGAGATCCGGAACATTTTAAACGAAATCATCTAGATGACAGGCCATGGCGATATTCGACAAAGATCCTTACGAAAACCTGGCCGCATTGAATGCCATGGTCTCGCTCGCCACCGGCACCGACCAGTTCCAGTCTGACCAGATTCAGGCAGCCATCCAGTTTTGCCGGAATCAGGCCGAAGTCGTTTCCAGCAGCAAGAGTCAGCAGGCCATGGAAACCTCCAAGGCCTATACCGATATCGTCGACCGGCTGGTTAAGCTTCATGTTGAGGAAGGGTCCTCCTTCGGGTTCGGACACTGGAATCTGGGGCACCATGAATACGACCCACTGTTCATCCGTGCCCATCTGATCAAAGAACTGAAACGGATCAGCGGATTTGAAGAGGCGCTCCTCTTGATTACCGGTCTACGGGAAGCGCTCTGCCCGCCCGGGAAATACTGGACCCAGAAACGGTCGACCCGCTACCAGGAAGCCATCTCTTATATCGAGAGCCTGGCCGTCCAATATAAGACACCTAAAACCAAACTCAGCCTCCTCTTTGTCTAGCTCACTCCCCCGGTTGTAGCCAGTCCAGCATCAGGGCCTTGATCTGGCGCTGGTAACTTAAACCCTTCAGCTCACATTTCGCCTTAAAGGCATCCAGCAGCGGTTCCGGCACCCGCATCGAAATCATCCGGGACGCCACTTCCGGTCCACTGTGCTGTGAACGATACTCACTTCCCTTTTCCACAGCAAAACGCCCCAACTCCACAGCGACCTCTACCGCATCCCGCACCCGTTTTTCATGCACATTTATCGAATCCATGAAGCGTCAATACACAGTGTATATACATTGTGTCAATACGCTGTGTATATACACCTGCGGATTGAGATGTAACTGGTTCGGGTGCGGTGGGAGGAGGAGAAGGGGTAAGATTAGACGTGCTGGTCAACGAGGATGGGGTTTCCATCCGGATCCGAGATGACGAAGCTGGCAGGGCCGGTGGAGGATTCATCGGCCTCTTCGCTAAATTCAATCCCCTGGGCTTTTAACTCCTGTTGGAGTTCACGGACATCCTGGAAGGATTCCAGGTGGTTACAATCCTGATCCCAGCCGGGGTTAAAGGTGAGGATATTCTTATCAAACATCCCTTGGAACAAGCCAATGATGTGATCGGCATTTTTGAGGATAAGGTAGTTATGATCCATTTCACCAGCGATGACCTGGAATCCCAATTTTTCATAGAAGGCCTTAGAGGCCCGAAGATCTTTGACAGCTAAGCTGACGGAGAATGCACCTAATTTCATACAATCCTTTCTGAGGTGGGAATTGTGGGCGCCCTTTTCTCTGGTTACCATCCTAATTCATCGAAATATATTTAGCTCGAAGCGGTATTCGAGCTCCCTCAAACTGACAGGATGTCTGAATCCACTATTTTTGAAAAAATAATAGCGGGGGAAATTCCCGCCACGATTGAGCATGATGACGAGCACTGTGTGGCGATCCGGGATATCAATCCGCAGGCGCCGGTCCATGTACTCCTCATCCCGAAAAAGCGGATCACTCGTCTCAGTCTGGCGGAACCCGAAGATCACCGGGTCATCGGACATCTCCTGATGATGGCCAAGGCGGTGGCAGCCAAACTTAAATTGGACGAGGGGTATCGGGTGGTCATCAATAATGGCCCAAATGGTGGGGAGGAAGTCCCCCATCTCCACGTCCATTTGCTAGGTGGCAGGCAAATGGCCTGGCCTCCGGGATGATTCTTTCCCTCGAAAAGGCTTGATTAAGCCTTCAGGATCGAGGAGACCAAAGCCTGAACAGACATCTTGGTTCTACTCGCAGAATCCTTGGTGTTCAATTACCAGCAGGATCCGGATTTCGCCATTAGCCGTTCCTGCCACAACACCAATGGCGATTATTAGAATCAAATGGACATCTACGTTGGGAATCTTCCCTACAGCGCAACTGAAGACGAATTGCAGCAAGCGTTCGAGCAATTCGGACCTGTTGACACAGTAAAAATCGTTAAGGACTTCGAAACCGGCCGTTCAAAGGGCTTCGCTTTTGTAACCATGAGCGGCAATGAGGATGCGGAAAAAGCCATCGAAGAAATGGATGGGGCTTCTCTTGGAGGCCGCCCGCTTAAAGTAAATGCGGCCCGTCCGCGTGAAAACCGTGGACCCCGCCCTGGAGGCGGCGGCGGATTTAAACCCCGCGGCGGCGGTGGTGGGGGCCGAGGCGGCTACCAAGGTGGAAATCGTGGCGGCGGAAGTCGCGGCGGTTATGACCGCGGCGACCGTGGCAGCCGAGACCGTTATTAGGCTCGCATTTCAAAGCGACCATCCGCGCGTTTGACTAAAAAACGCTGAAGCTCCAGCAGCATCAGGGTGGAAGCGACTTGGGATGCCTCTAAGTCCGATTGCTCTGCAATTTCGTCCAGTCCGAGGATCTGACCTCCTTCGAATAGACGATACACTTTCAGCTCAGCTTCCCCTTCCGGAAGCTGGGCTTTTTCTTTGTCTGGTTCGGGAACCCCCGGTGCACCTGTACCGAAAAGACCCATTTGACGGAGGGTTTGCTGATAACCCATCTCATCCAAAAAGTCATCAACGGAAGTCAGCATAGTGGCTCCATCTTTAATCAACTGTAAACAACCGGCGCTGCTTGGCATATCGATTCGACCTGGAACGGCAAAGATCGGCTTTCCCTGATCCCCGGCAAACCGGGCGGTGATCATGCTCCCACCCTGGAGATCGGTCTCCACTACGATGACCGCCGAAGCCATGCCGGAAACCACGCGGTTCCGCATGGGAAAGGTTGTCCGATTAGCTCGTTTCCCAAACGGAAACTCACTCAAAATGGCTCCGTTCTTTTTGATCTCTTGATAGAGATCTACATTTTCCGGTGGATAAATAATATCCAGACCATTGCCAAACACGGCAATGGTTTTACCATCCACCTGCAGCGCTCCCTCATGAGCCGCCCGATCAATCCCTCGGGCCATTCCGCTGATAATACAGAACCCCATGGAGGCCAATCGACCGGCAACGGATTTCGCCACTGACAGGCCGTAGAGCGTCGCCTTCCTGCTGCCGACAATGGCAACACCTGGACGATCCAATTTGTATTTACCCAGGCAATACAAACCAATAGGCGGGTCATAAATCTCCTTCAGCCTATCCGGGTAGGCATCGTCTTCAGCATGGATAAAGCGAGCACCAGTTTGCTCCAATTTAAGCTCTTCTCTATTCACATCAAAATGGTTTGCCCAATTCGTGATACAATCGGCTACAGCCGGCCCCACGTCCTTAACCTTCTGCAAGGATTTGGCATCCGTGTTCAGAATACGGACCGGGTCTTGTTCAAAATGATACAGAAGCCGATTCAGGGTGATTGGCCCCATGAGGGGCAGCCCGTTTAGCACCAATAATGCCTGCCGAGGGGTCAATTCGTCTTCACTCATGGAGTAACCCCTCTGGAAGAAAATCCAGTAACCCCGTAGTCCTCACCCCGGTTGACCCTCGGGCTCGGGCCCATTCGTCAGCTGCCCGACCATGCCAGGCTACCCCTTCACATGCCGCCCGCATCGCTTTGGCTGCAGGCTTCGCCAGTCGAGCTCCAATAATCCCGGATAAAAGATCACCGGTTCCTCCCCTCGCCAGAACAGGACCACCAAACGGACTGTAAATGCACCGATCACCGGCGTATACCCGGGTCAATGGCCCTTTCAGCACCATCGTGAGACCGGATTCGCTGACAAACGACTCGGGAGATTCACCATTCCCAATACGGCGGTACTCTCCGGCATGTGGAGTCAAGATGACTTCACCCTTCGTTGGCTCGCGGTTGGCCGCCGCCTGAACGATTTCCGATTGGAGGGCGTCCGCGTCCAGGAGTACAGGAACCGGCACGGTCCGGACAAGATCCTCAATCAACCGGGCAGTTTCCTCATCCTTTCCGATTCCGGGACCGATCACCAAGGCGGTGGCCTTATCCATACGTGAGAGAATTTCCAGCCGGCTCTCCAGGGCGATCGTGCCCTGTGGGGTTTCCGGGACCGGAACCCACATGGCTTCGGGCAATGAACTGATCAGGTAAGAATACACCGACTCGGGAGCAAATACGGTCAACAGGCCAACTCCAGCCGTAGCCGCGGCTTGGGCACACATCAACATGGCTCCGGGCATTTGACGTGAACCAGCGAGAACAAAGAGATGCCCGTGTTGGCGTTTATCGCTTAAGGGGTGCCGTAATCCACGGATACCGCTCAGTACATCGACCGTTAGCAAGCTCTGTCCAGAGGGCACTATTTCCGCTTCCTCAAAGAATCCGATATCCAGGTAACGCAGCCGCCCGACTTTTCCTGCATGCTCTGAGTTAAACACCACCTGCTTAGCAATCCCAGTAGCATACGTCAGGTCCGCGCGAAAAGCATCCCCATCCCCCAATCCACTCGGAATATCAACGGCGGCCCGAAAGTGAATATACGGGTTGGCATTCACGACTTGAAACAGATGGCGAGCCTCATCACGAAGGGGTGGCTGAAACTGCATGCCAAAAACGCCATCGAGACAGATGTCAAAGGTCTCCTCTCTGACAAATTCCAACTCCGCTACCCGTACCCGATCCGCAATCAGGTTAAACGCCCGCCGGGTCAACGGACGCATATCAGGTTCCGGGGACAGCGTATAGATGAAGACCTCGGCCTCCGGCATATGGCCAAGGAGGACGTTAGCTGAGAGGCAAGCGTCCCCGCTGTTATGACCTTTTCCGAGGAGGAGAAGGATGCGCGGATTAGCGGGAAAGGGGCCAACCTCGTTATAGTCTCGAAAGATCCGATGCCCCAAGGCAGTTCCAGCGGAAGTCATCGCCTCCCAAGCCTCTTCCTCACTACCCAAAAGGTGGTCCTCAAAGGCAAGGGCTTCCTCGCAGGACAAAATGGGATGAGCAAATGCCATGGCGTTCCCCCGGTTAGCGCCGGTATCGCAGCATGATCTGCTTCATTTCGCGAACTGCTTCTCCCATGCCCACAAACACCGCCCGACTGATGATGCTGTGGCCAATATTCAATTCGTGAAGGTGTGGTACCCTCAATAGGCTCAAAATGTTGTGATAGTTGATCCCATGGCCTGCATTCACCAGCAAACCAAGGTCATTCCCAAGATTGGCCGTGCTCACCAAGCGGATCACTTCGTCCTCAATAGCCGACCGCGAATGGGCATGAGCAAAAGGGCCCGTATGCAATTCGACCATAGTCGCCCGAGCATCGGCGGACGCGCGGATTTGCTCCTCATCCGGATCGATAAACAGACTCACCTCGATGCCAAGACCCTGGAGTTCCTCCACCGTTGAAACCACCCGATCCATCTGCCCTGCAACGTCGAGCCCTCCCTCAGTGGTCACTTCCGTACGCCCTTCGGGAACTAAGAGGACACATTCAGGAAGGATTTCTTTGGCAAACGCCACCATTTCCTCAGTACAGGCCATTTCCAGATTCATCCGGGTAGTTTTACAGACCCTAAGCCGTCGCACATCTTCATCCTGGATGTGTCGGCGGTCCTCGCGCAGATGCAAGGTAATGGCGTCCGCCCCAGATCGCTCCGCCAATTGAGCAACAGCGACCGGATCCGGTTCAATATTTCCGCCCACCGTAGCCGATTCTGTGCGATAACGAGCCTGGCGAATAGTAGCGGAGTGATCGATATTTACCCCAAGTAAAAGTTCCTGGACCATATGCTCAAAATGGCGGCGAGCCGCACAAATGGAAATCAAAAAGGCGATTCACTTTTTAAAATCAAATCAGCGTCAAATTCTGCGGCGAAATCACAGGCGAATCCTTCGATACCGGGTGAAGTATTTTTTTCAGGAAACTAGACCGGTGAGCTGGCGTCGGCCCAAACTGCTTCAAGCAATTCAAGTGAGAAGGCGTGCCATACCCTTTATGCCCTCCAAAATGAAATTTGGGATAGGATTGCTCTGCCACACGCATAATTCTATCCCGTGTCACCTTTGCCGCAACAGAAGCCATGGCGATGGCCAATGACCGGGCGTCCCCTTTGACCAATCCGGTGTGGACAAATGGAAAGGGTTTTAGTGGCCGACCATCGACCAATACTCTGGCCGAAGCTCCAGGATGCGAGCTTGCACCCCAAAGGCCTTGTTCCTCCACCCGCGCCAGTCGCCAACCTCCACGGTTCCGCGCTTCCAGGGTGACCAGGGCGCGCAGCATGGCTAAACGCGTGGCTCCCAGTATATTCAACTGTTCAATTTCCGGCACGGAGGCCATCCCGGTCGCAAACGCAAATTGTTTGGGATCCTTACGCCGCTCCATCCCCTCAAGGAGGGATTCTCTCAAAGGCTCCTGGAGCGCTTTAGAGTCATTCACCTGAGAGGTCCAACGCAGCCCGGTTCGACTGAAGAGAAGATTTTTTGAAATAACGACGGCACCGGCAACAACGGGTCCGGCCAGGGCTCCTCTCCCTGCTTCGTCAACCCCGATCAACCAAGCATATTCTTCGATCTGAGACCGGTCAAAGTGCTTCAACGAAGCCATTAGTATGGGGCCCATCCGGGTTTTTCAGGGGGAGCCAGCCCTTGAGCTTCATAGGCGGTCTTAAAATGCATCTTGGCCACCTGCCTAAGTAGCTCCCGGCCCCCTCTCTCAAAAATATCAATCGCTTGCTGCTTTACTCCCGCTCCAGCCCCCTTGAGCAGGCTCTCCCCTGTGAGGTCGTTCAGCTTTTTCATCTGCCGCAGAAACTCAGCGCGCGCAATTACCGAGGCCGCCGCCACAACTGGATCCGCTTCCGCCTTGGTCTGCATTTTGAGCTCAAATCCCTCGCGGTCCTTCACATGTTTCTGTGTGAGAGGTTTCTTGGAAAACTGGTCCACCATCCCCCAGGGGACAGCCCATTCATCGAGGGCCGCATTGAGCGACTTTCCATGTAGCCACGCCAGGAGCAGGTTGAGATTGGCTTTGGGTTTGCCCATTAATTCATTGTAGCGGGCCATCCCACAAAATGAGACTTTTGCGACAGCCCCGTCGGTCTCCTTGATCAGTTTTTCCAGTTTAAGAATCTTGGTATCGGCAATTTTTTTGGAATCCTGAAGCCCGGCCTCCACCCACGTGCGCACCATATCTCCATCCGCAATGACCGTGGCGGACACCAGTGGCCCAAACAAATCCCCCTTGCCCGATTCATCCACCCCGGCATGGGGCTCATAATATTCGGGGTTATAAAATTCCTCATACCCCAGACGGGGCTCGCCGGTGATCTCGGCCTCCAGGATATTCTGAACAAAGTCCTCGGTGTTTTTCCCCTGGATCACCAACTTTCCGCTCGTATAGCCAACCACATTTACGCGCTCGCCTTTAAAGGCGAACTGGGCGTAATCCACCTCGTAAGGCTCCCAATCCCGCAGGTTCAAAAGGTCGTCCAACTTTTGCATCTGGGCCTCATTCAATTTAAGGGTATAAATCGTCTTCTTCTTAGGCCCCGAATCTTCCGTCTTTTTTTTCTTAGCTGCCATTCCCTGTAACGTTTTACGATGATATCGCTAGTTTGAAATCCAAGAGCACCACAACAAAAACGCAATCCGTATCCAACTCCCTTTCCTTTTCTCAGGAGCAGATAAATCACTTCCGAGAACAGCTTCTGGATTGGTATACACGTGAACAGCGCCCGCTTCCGTGGAGAACGGATCCAAGTCTTTACAAGACCATTCTTTCAGAGTTCATGCTACAACAAACCCAAGTAGCGACGGCCCTCCCCTATTTCCACCGTTGGCTGGAAACGTTTCCCACCTTTCAAGCCTTGGCTGATGCGGATGAAGGGCAAGTGCTAAAGCAATGGGAAGGCCTGGGATATTACTCACGGGCAAGGAACCTCCATAAACTCGCCAAAACCCTGGTGGAACTCAATGCCCTCCCATCCCAACCTGAAGAGTGGCAAAAACTGCCAGGTATCGGACCCTATACGGCAGCTGCCATAACATCTCTCGAGTTTGGGTATCCCTCGGCCGTGGTAGATGGCAATGTGGTGCGGGTACTCACTCGTCTGACCGGCGATGCCAGGGAGTTTCGGGATTCACCCTCTGCTGCCCGGGCATTAAAGTCTCTGGCTGATTCGCTGTTAGCCAGGGAAAGCCCAGGAGAGTATAATCAGGCCATTATGGAGCTGGGAGCTACTATTTGCCGGCCAAAATCCCCGCTCTGCACGGTCTGTCCTGTCGTTCAGCTTTGTCATGCGGCTGGGAAGGGAGATCAGGATCGCTATCCCCGCTTTACTCCCAAAAGGGTGAAACAGATCACAATCCCTCGCGGCTGGCTCTTCGATCCAGAGACACGATCTATGCTACTTCATAAAATTCCTTCCGATGCGAAGCGACTGGCCGGACAGTACCAAATCCCGGCGCTTGCCGACCTAGGCCTCCAGCTTCCCCTTCGGGACCCGGTTTTAAAGCGAAAACGAGGCATCAGTAATCAGCAAATTACGGAGCCCATATTTAAATATTCCGCAGATTCAGTTCGCAGAACCATCCCAGACACGCAGTGGGTCCCCGTGGAGAAACTGGACGAGATCGTGATCAATGGCCCACACCGCAAATGGATTCAACACCTGCTTGAAGCGGAAGGCTACCCTAACAAATCTTCAAGGTAGCGCCTGGATGCCACGATCGCCTCAGGGGTTAAGCGGGGGCTCAGTTCCAGAATGAACCGATGCTTGGCGGGGTCCAGATAGCGCTTCAACCGCGAGTAATCAATGGTCCCCATGCCGAGGGGCATATGATCTTTCCCAGTTAGATCGACATCGTGAAGGTGAAATCCGGCCAGGTGATCGATATTGGTGGACAACAATTCCTCATGATCAATCACCCCTTGCAGGTGCTTGATCTGGGCGTGCCCAAAATCATGCCAGTAGCGCACACGGTCGGTTTCACCGATACCCTTAAGGTAATCGGGAAACTCACGATCGAGGGGTAGCTCTAACAAACTCTCCCGGTTTTCCAGGCAAAGATAAACATCCTTTTCCTCCGCCAGCTCCAGCAAATCATGCATGCCTTTCTGGAGTCTTGGCATCAGGCGCTTAGATTTCCCTGCCATGGTCTTCAACACCCGCTTCAGTTCCTTCTGATATGCCTCATCCTCCTTGAGGTGAGTGATATCTTTCCCTTCCTCGTCCAAAACTTGCTCCTCGAGCTCATTCAGTTTTCTGTGCGGTTTTCCCCAAAAGAAATAGGCACTTCCCGAATGCATCACAACATGACGAGCGCCTACCTGACAGGCAAACTCCAGAGATTTCCGCGAATAGGTATTCCAGAGGGTGCGTTCACCATGCCCAGGGGCCGTGGGTTGATAAAAGTTGGGGGCAGCGTGCTGCACACCAGAGGGAAGCGGACAGAAATTGTGTGTGCTGGAAATTTTGATGATGCCTTCCTCAAAGGCCCTCAAAATCCCGCTCACCAGCGTCATGCGAATCCCATGGCTCAACTCCACGTATTCAAACCCCAACTCCCGGAGTTCCACAATCATCTCATATCCGTCGATGTGCCGGGCCGAATTCCAGCAGCTTGAAACCGAGATGATAGCGTCTTCTCTCATATATGGGATCCTGAAAACAAAAAAGCTTTTCCCGCTCGTAAAAGCAAAGGAAAAGCTTGATTAGCAAAAGTTTATAAAGTCTATAGAAGACGCTTATTGATTGATGTAACGCTGCCGGATCATGTTGTTAAAGGCAGCCATCTTATTTTTCCGGCGCTTAATCTCGGAAGGCTTTTCAAAATAACGCTTCGCCCGCACATCACGGATCACACCTTCACGGTCGAGACGCTTCTTTAACCGGCGCAGTGCGCGCTCCATGGGCTCTCCTTTACGGATTTTTACTTCAATGGACATAACAAATTGGAAACTGGTTTTGGCACAAAGAGGAAGAAGAAGACATAGGATGCCCACTCGGTCAATCAGAATATTTCATTTAGGTGGGCGGATTCGGGCCCATTCACGACGGGTGCGTTGACCGATCGAACGTCATTTTGGTCGTCAACAAAGACCAACTGCGGCTGGTGGGTCCGTATTTCCTCCTCAGCATACTGGGCGAAGTTGGCGATAATCACTTTATCTCCGGGCTGGGCTTTTCGGGCGGCAGCCCCGTTTAAGCACACCTCTCCCGGTCCCCCCAAAATGACATAGGTCGAAAAACGCTCGCCATTGTCGCAATTATAGATGTCCACCTGTTCAAACTCCATAAGGTCCGCCGCCTCAATCAGGGCAGGATCTAAAGAGATGGATCCTTCATACTTGAGGTTAGCCGAAGTCACGGTTGCCCGGTGGATTTTCGATTTCAACAGGGTGCGGTTCATGGTTTCGTATCAAAGTTGTTGGAATTTCTTTTGAGTATTCAGTTGAGTCGCAAACAAGACGCCCTTCAGCACGAGGTCGGTCTCGATCACATCGAACAGCGCCTCATCTTCAAAAAGTTTCGAGTACCCTCCGGTCCCAATCACGAAACAGTCCGGGTCATCGTCAAACGCTTCTTTTTTCAGGCGGGGAAGTACTTCCCGAATCAGTCCGACATGTCCCAGATACAGACCAGCTTGGATATTGGTAATTGTGGAGCGCCCCAAAGCTTCCTTCATCGCCACAATATCGACGGGGGGCAGTTTAGCTGTATTCATCGTCAGCGCCTCCATCGAAATTCGCAACCCAGGCGCAATCACCCCCCCAAGGAAGGACCGATCCTTGCTAATGCAATCGAAGGTCGTGGCGGTCCCCTGATCAACCACAATCAGATTCTTGTCAGGATGGGTGCCCAAGGCGCCTACGCAGTTGGCGATTCGATCGGCTCCCACTTCTTCCGGGGATTTTGTCCGTATCTTTAGTCCGGTTTTTGCACCAGGTTGAAGCACGAAGGGCTTAAGTCCCAGATAGCCCACAATACCATCCACCATCGCCTGGGTTAATGCTGGCACCACGGAAGCCAGACCGACCGCAGTCAGATGGCCGGGGCTCACTCCCTGCTCTCTTAAGATCTGCAAAAGAAACAGGCCAATTTCATCACTCGTCGCCCGCGAAGTTGTCGCCTTACGAAATTGAAACCGTAAGCGCCCTTCATCAAAAACACCTCCATGGATCTGGGAGTTCCCTACGTCTAGCGCCAGGATCATGACATTAAGCCCTCTCCATTTTTCGAGTGTTTAGTAAACTTTGTCTGGAATGCGTTATCATCGGTTAGGGGCGCGGTTGAACCGATCGATTTCAATGAAACGTTATCAATCAACCGGACATCCCCCAGCCGTACTGCCCCAAATCTCCGGTCAAAATGCTCTTCGATGTACTCTACTTCGAAACCCGCTTCGATCAGGCGGGTCTTGACCTCCTTCAAGCTCAGGCTTGTCCGCAGGATCTGGGGAAAAGCCCCAGCCAGTTGACGATCAGCTTTGCTGAGCAGGGCATTGCGGGAACTGTAAGCTAACCCATCCGCTTCTCGGATTGTCGCGCAGCCAATAATTTCGGTTTCTGATAAAAAGGCTTCTGCCATCCGACGAACTAACTCAAGTTGCTGAAAGTCCTTCTTGCCAAAGTAAGCCCGAGATGCCTGAACCACGTTCAAGAATTTCAGGATAACCGTGAGGACCCCATCAAAATGTCCCGGCCGATGCACCCCTTCCATCATGGTAGAGAGATCAGATTCGGTAACCCGAAACTGATACCCGTCCGGATACATGTCTTCATAGCTCGGCATGAACACCACATCTATTCCCATCCACTCAGCCATTTTTAAATCATCCTCCAGGTTTCCCGGATAGTGGGCCAGGTCTCTGGGATCATTGAACTGAGTTGGGTTTTTGTAGATACTAAGGACGACAAGATCGTTTTCCTCGCGCGCTCGCTCGAGGAGAAACTGATGACCGGCATGCAAGGCCCCCATCGTCGGGACGAAACCGATGCTGCCTTGGGCCCTGGCAGGGTTTTGCATCCAAGCGCGATAAGCGGAAATCGTTTTGATCAATTTCATGACATATAGCTCTCGTCAAGTGTCGGAAACGCCGACTGCTTTACATCCGCCGCAAACTGCGCAAGGGCGCCTCCGACCAGGCTCGCGCCATCCAGATATTTGCGGACAAAAACAGGATTAAAGTCTTTGGACAGCCCCAACATATCCTGAAGCACGAGAACCTGGCCACTGGTTCCCGGACCAGAGCCAATCCCGATCGTCGGAATCGACACGCTTTCCGTGATATTGGTAGCGATCTGTTCAGGAATACATTCCAGGACAATGGCGAAGCAACCCGATGCCTCTAATCCCTTTGCCTGGTTCATTAAGCGGCGGGCATCCTCATCTGTCTTTCCCTGGACCCGGTACCCCCCCAAGCCGTGGATAAATTGCGGGGTTAGCCCAAGATGTCCCATGACGGGAATGCCAGACTCCACAATGTGCTGGACGATGTCGAGATGTCCGTCCGCGCCCTCCAGTTTTACGGCACTAGCCCCGGCCCGTGACAATCGTTCAACCGCCGTCATGGCCGACTCCAGACCCTTGCGATGGCTCAAAAAGGGCATATCTCCCACGATGAAGGTTTGAGGAGCTCCCCTTTTAACTGCGCGCACATGCATTTCCATCATATCTAGATCCGCCCCAAGGGTAGATTCTGCTCCATGCATAACCATCGAGGCGCTGTCGCCGACCAGAATACAGTCAACGGGAGAATCTGCGATCAATCGAGCCGACCAGGCATCATAACTGGTCACCATGGTGATCTTTTCCCCTTTGCGGTGAGCCCATCTGAAATCGAGAACCGACTTCATCCCGCACCTCCTTCCCTGAAATAGGGCCCAGAAGCCAACTGCTTGCACTCAAGCAGTGGCGAAAACCTTGTGAATAACTGGAGAATTATCATTGGGCGTACCTGTCGCATAGGATCAAGTCGTCCTTTCTATTCTTTAATTATAGCTGAATTATGGTTGTTTTATCTCATTTAAGTCGCAGCCATGTTACAGGTATACGCTTTAATGATGGAGTACTCTTAATTCCCAATGCTGCTACAGGCAATTAGAAATTATTGAGCTTTGGGTATAACCTGTGAGCAACAGACGCTTGCAGGTATTCCCCGCCTTTCCTTTCTTAATTTAATGGCCTCCCCTTCATCGACCGATTTTGTCCATTTGCACGTCCATACGGACTACAGTCTTCTGGATGGGTGCTCGCGGACAGACCGCCTGTGTAACCGGGCAAGGGATCTCGGAATGTCGGCTATCGCCATGACCGACCATGGTAACCTCTTCGGAGCCATAGACTTCTATAAATCTGCCAAGAAGGCGGGGATCAAACCCCTCATCGGGTGCGAAGTGTATCTCGTGCATGACCACTCGATGCGGGAGCGCCCAAAACGGGAGCGCAAACGGAGTGATGACATCGACGACGTGCCCGATGACTACATTCCTTCACCAGAGGACTTCCCCAAATACCAGATTCACCATAAAGGCCTGATCGCAAAAGACTTCGAAGGTTATCAGAACCTCAGTAAGCTGGTATCCATGGCCCACACCGAGGGGGTCTACTACCGTCCTCGAATCGGGCTTGAGGAGCTGGCTCAATACAGTAAGGGCCTGATCGGCCTCAGCGGCTGCATGAATGGGGTCGCCCCACAATACCTGATTTATAACAACTACGTCCGGGCCCGCGAAGTCATTGGACAGTTCATCGATATTTTCGGAAAAGAAAACTACTTCATCGAGCTGCAGGACCACGGCATGCCCTTCCAAAAACGGATTATCCCGGATCTGCTCAAGCTGGCCAAGGAGTTCGACCTCAAGGCGATTTGCTCAAATGACGTCCACTACGTCTACCGGGAGGACTCCGCCCCTCATGACGCCCTGCTTTGTATTCAGACGGGAAAACTGCTTTCTGATGAAAACCGGATGAAGTATCCCAGCCAGGAGTTTTATCTCAAAAGCAGAGAGGAGATGGGGCAGATTTTCAAAGAAGCTCCGGAGTCTCTCGACAATACCCTGGCCGTGGCCGAGATGGTAGATCTCACGATTCCTTTCAACGAAAACCATTACCCGGTCTTTGAAAAAACCATTGAGATAGATACCCAAAAAGACAAAGCGACCTTGGATCGGATTCTCGATGTATACACCATTGAACAAAATCGGGTCAACGAACAGAACAACAAGGAGGAACGCTGTGAACTAAGCCGGGCGCAACGTGACGCCTTCGCCGAAAATGGTTTATTCCTGTTTGACTTGTGCAAGCAGGGGCTGAAAGAGCGGTACGAGATCGACTATGATGTTGTCCGGACCACCAAACCTGTCCCTACCCCCGAAGAGACCAAGGAAAATGCCAACCCGCCCAAAAGTGCACAGGAGAGCGAGGACTTCGACTGGATGGTCTGCAACAAGCTGGACTACGAGTTTGCCATCATAACCGGCACGGGATTTGTTGATTATTTTCTTATCACTTGGGACTTTATCGACTGGGCCCGCCGCCAGGGCATCCCCGTCGGCCCCGGCCGTGGTTCCGGAGCAGGCTGCCTCGTATCCTTCCTTTTAAAAATTACAGATATCGACCCCCTTCGATTCGGTCTGCTGTTTGAGCGTATGCTCAGCCTCGAGCGGGTGTCTCCCCCGGACTTTGATGTCGATTTCTGCATGCGCCGCCGTGACGACGTGGTCAACTATGTCCGCGACAAATACGGACACGACCGCGTGGCCAACATCATCACCTTCGGCACCTTTGGCGCAAAAATGATTGTCCGTGACCTGGCCCGGGTGAACGACATTCCCTATGCCGAAGCAGACCGGATCGCCAAGATGGTGCCTGACGAACTTAATATTTCCCTAGAGGACGCAGTCAACAAATCCGGCGAACTCCTCACCGAGGTAAACACCAATCCAGTCGCAAACACCATCATCGAACACGGAAAAGTAATCGAAGGCATGGTTCGCAATACGGGGAAACACGCCTGCGGAATCATTATCGGTGACCAACCGCTGACTAACCTGGTCCCCGTTACCCTACAGGAGGGGGATCTTACCACCCAGTTTCCCAAGGGTCCGGTGGAAGACCTCGGGATGCTCAAAGCTGACTTTCTCGGTTTAAAAACACTGACCGTCATTTCGGATGCCCAGGATAATGTTCGGCGTACGCGTAATCGAGCCGACTTCGATATTGAAAAGGTGTCTCTGGATGATGAAAACACCTACGCCCTGCTCAATAGTGGGAAAACCACTGGCGTGTTCCAGCTGGAATCTGGTGGCATGCAGGCACTTTGCCGCCAGATCAGCCTCAGTTCTTTTGAGGAAATCATCGCCTTAATTGCACTCTACCGCCCAGGTCCCATGCAGTTTATCCCCAACTATGTGGCGGGAAAAAAAGACACCTCGAAAATTGATATCCCACACCCCTTGCTCAAGGAGCTCGTCACCGAAACCTACGGGGTCTTGGTCTACCAGGAGCAAGTCATGGAAGTTGCGAGGATCATTGCCGGATACACACTCGGCGGTGCGGACATCCTCCGTCGAGCTATGGGGAAGAAGATCGCCTCGGTCATGGCGGAGCAAAAAGAAATCTTTGTCAGGGGGGCCAAGGAGCAGCACGGCCTCACCAAAGATGATGCCAGTCGCATTTTCCAAATCCTGGAAAAATTTGCCCAATATGGTTTCAATAAGTCCCACTCAGCCGCCTATGCCATGCTGAGCTACCGCACCGCCTATTTAAAGGCCAACTTTCCGGTTGAATTCATGGCTGCGGTCCTCTCCAGCGAGCTGGGCAACTCTGATAAGGTCGCCCATTTTATCGAAGAATGTGCCTCCATGGGGGTGCCGGTCCTGAGCCCGGACATCAATGAATCCCGTGAACGCTTCACTCCGGTGATCAACCCGGACAAGCCACCCATCCATCACGGCACCCTGGTCATCGACGGTGAAATCCGATTTGGGCTGGCCGCCATCAAGGGAGTCGGGGACTCCCCATCTCAAGCGATCCTTGAGATTAGAGATAAGGATGGCCCCTTCAGCAGTTTCGACGATTTCCTCAACCGAATTGATTTACGCCAGGTCAATAAACGCACAATAGAGTGCCTCGTAAAGGCTGGGGCATTTGATGGATTAGGGGAGGACCGGTCCGATCTCATTGCTGACCTTGAAGCCGCCATAGGCCGTGCGCAATCCGCCCAAAAGGACAAGGAGCGGGGGCAATCCGGTTTCTTCGATCTATTGGAAGCCGCTCCTGCCGCCTCACCCGGAAATGGCAATGGCCACCATCGCCCGAATGGTCCCAGGTTGCCGCAATCGGAAATCCTTAAATTTGAAAAAGAGCTCCTCGGGTTCTATGTGAGCGGACACCCACTCGATAGGTTCGGCAAACTGGCCGACGCCCTGAACAGTTTTCAGGGAGAAGACTACAACCAGTTCACGGACCGCACCCCTTATCGGCTCTGTGGCGTAGTTTCCAGCATAGTGAAACGTCTCACCCGGCGGGACAACAAACCGTGGGCACAATTTGTTCTCTCCACCCGAAAGGCATCCTACCACTTGACTATGTTTAATGATGCCTACGAAAAGATGGGACATCACCTGGTCGCGGAGAAACTCGTGGTTGTTCACGGGTCTAGCTCTGTTCGTGACGGGGAGATCTCTCTGCGTGTGAATGAAGTCCATTCCCTCGAGCGGGCTCTCAATCCGATGATTGAAAAAATCACCTGGGTTCTGAATGGAGGGAAGCTCGAGGAAACCGAAGACTTCCTCAAGGCATTCAGGCAGGACCTTGACACCAGCCGCGGAGACGTAGCCATCGAGTTTGGATTCCAGCAAAAAAATAAAGCAATCTCCGTTTCTGCCATTGCCGGATCTCTTCGTTGGGGGATTTCACCGGATGGATTTAAAAAGTTCAGCCAGCATCCCGCTGTCCTTCACACTTGGATCGAGCCGGCTAACATTCCGGTAATTGATGATAGACCGGCGTGGACAAGAAACCGCACCCGCGGATGATCCTTAAGGCAAAGCCACTTACTTGCCGGTTCGCCATCGCGGATGAACCTCCTTATGATTAGCTTACCTCTCCACCTTCACGTTTGGGCTTAGTTTTACAGGCTTTTCTATTTCCTCGCCCTTCAGATTGATATAGAAATAATACGCACTGAGGAGTGGCAGACTCCCATTAAATCTTTCATGCGCCTGTTAAAACAGCAGATGGATAAATTGACCGATCAGCAGGTACCTTGGGTCCTGACAGATGCTGTTGGCCGTATCAAATCTGTCAATACACCCTTTGTGGACATGTGTGGGTATCAACTTGAGGAGATTATCGGTATGAAGCCCAAGGAGTTTCTTCATGGTCCGATGACGGAACAGGATCGTCGGGATGAATTAAGCTCCTACCTGTGGAACCGCCTGCCAGTTTCTACTTCCATAACCAATTACCGAAAAAACCAGGAGTCCTACCGCGTTCACCTGACCATATTTCCGATTAAGGTTGAACCTGAATATGAACCCCTCTTCTTTGCCGTGGAATTCGAACTGGAAGAAAACCAGAGCCGACTGCCCTCGGCCAAGCGCGAACTCCTCTTCTCGGTCACTCGAGAGCTATCCGACAAAATCTCACAATAGGCTGAAGGCTCCTCACTAATCCCCTATTTTCCCATCGCAATACGACGGGCCTCGATATAGCGTTCCCGAAACGTAGAGGCAAGCGACTTGCTCAGACGGACTTCCTCGATTTTGTTGCGCGACCTCAAGGTCTGATTGATGACCCCGGCTGCTGCTTCGTGGTTAATTTCGTCAATTTGCATGAGCAGGTCAAAAGCCTCATCCGCGGCTGCAACCCTACCCTGCTCCCGCGCCTGAATAATCGCGGACCAGGCCTCGACCAATTCGTGGTGCGGGTCGATCATCATCACCCGAATCGTAAACCTTAACGGAGAGAATAAGCTCCCTGTCCAAGCAGACTGATAAACAAAATCTCCTGCCGTTTCGAAATCATTCACCTCAGGGTCGGACCGGTATGGTAGATGCTCCGGATCATAGAGCCTCTTCGTCACTGGGGAGCGGCGCAAGGCATAGAGTCGAGGCCCCCCGGGGGTTCCCGGTTTGAAATTCCATAACTTCTGCCCCTCTGGAGACATGACAAACTCAATAAAGGCTTTCCCATACTCCGAATTCGGTGCACCGCGAAACAATGCAATGGGATCGACTGATACCGTCGTAGCCGCGGCGGGAGCCAGGTAATGAAAGCGGTCGGTTCCCCCGCGAATCAAATTAAACTCCGCCTGCTGCCGGCCATAAAAGTCGATACTCATCCCCACAATGCAGTCACCCTGGCTTACATCCAGAGGAGGTTTGGTTGAGGAATCCGTAAAATACCGGGCATTCGCAGCAATGAGCAGGATGAGTCGCATACCCGATTCCCAGCCCTCGGTCACCGCGCGAGTTTCCGCAATCTCCGCATCCATTCCTGACTCCAGGTATTCAGCGTAGAGGAGCTGCATTTCCTTCTGCACGATCATTTCAAAGGCCTTGGTAATTGATCCACTCTTGGTAGGATCAGCCAGGGCAATTTCTCCAAGGAAGCGGGGATCGGCGAGATCCCTCCATGTGCTGGGCACACCCTCATATCCAACCCGGGCCAGCCCGTCGGTATTATAAACAATCCCAAAGGTCGATAGCACCGCTCCGTACCAACGGCCGTCGGGATCCCAATAAGGCTCCCCGGCAAAGGACTGCGGGATCGTGTCATCCTGGAACCAATCCGGGTGTTTTTCCAATAAACCATCAGAAACGAGTGACCCCGCCTGGGCCTGGCGGATGAAATCATAACTGCCTCCCCCAAAAAAGACATCGAGGCCACAACTCACCTCCGATTCGAGAAATTTGCGGCGAGCCGATTCCTCCAGCGTATCATCCTGCGGAGTATCATCCAGTGTCATACGGCGGTTATAAAACGCGTTCTGTACCTCCTGGCTCCACTCTTGTCCCAGTTCTGAGGTCCAGTAGTCCCGGAAGGCACTCAGATAATCCCCCTCGACCTTCTTTACGATTTCACTGGTTCCTCCAATGACTCGCCAATCCACAAGAATATCTTTTCCCGAGCGTACTTTATACCACTCACGAAAGGCCTGACCAAACTCATACCGAATCGCCTCGTTGTGTGGTGTAATGACAACAACTCTTCCCTCCGGATTCAGTAGGGACTCGGACTCTTTCCGGAGTAAAAACGGAATGACCAGGACAATGGTCATGACCAGGACGATGATAATGTTCCGATTCATGGATGAGGCTACTCCTGACCAAGAATAACGACATCTTCCGGCGCGACCCAGGCAACTAACCCTGCGTCACGGTCCTGCCGCATGTGTTTGGGGTTGAGTTCAGATACGTTCAAGGTTGTCCCATTGGCCCCAAACTCGTAGTGGGCCACTTCCCCATAATACACCGCGTTTCCAATATCCCCGGCAATGCAATTGGTTTCCGGCCCTGTCTCCCCGAGCTGGATACATTCTGGCCGAATCGATACATTCACGATACTCCCTGCCCGCGGAGCTTCTGCCATGTCTACCATAGTCCCCATGAGGCGACCAACCGGCGTCTCGACTTCGATGGCCTTATCGTGATGCAAGATGACCGTCCCTTCCAGAAAGTTGGTATCTCCTATGAAGTGGGCGACAAACCGGTTGCGAGGCCTACGGTAAATTTCCTGCGGGTTCCCCACTTGTAGCACATTACCTGCTCTCATCACGGCCATCCGGTCGGCAATCGACAGCGCCTCCTTCTGATCGTGAGTCACATAAATAGTCGTCAACCGGCTTTCTTTGCAGATCCGGCGAATCTCCAGTCGCATTTCGTTTCGGAGCTTCGCATCTAAGTTGGACAACGGCTCATCCAGTAAAAGACACTGGGGGCGGATAACCAGGGCTCGCGCCAGAGCTACCCGCTGTTGTTGCCCCCCTGATAATTGATTGGGTTTACGATCGGCATACTGAAACATTTGCACGCTTTCCAAAGCCTCATCCGTTCGCTGCTTAATCTCTGCTTTGGATACTTTTCGCTCCTCCAGGCCAAAGGAGACATTGTCCCGGATCGTCATGTGGGGCCAAAGCGCATAACTTTGGAACATCATCCCGGTGTTTCGCTGATGAGGCTCAAGACGGGTCACCTCCTTCTCTCCAAAGGAGATACTGCCGCGCTCCGGAATATAGAACCCGGCAAGGCTTCGCAGGAGGGTCGTCTTCCCACAGCCGCTCGGTCCAAGAAGAAAAAACAACTCTCCCGGTTCAATTCGAAGGCTGACATTATTCAATGCCCGCGTTGAACCAAATTCCTTCACCAGATTGCGGACCTCTACTGAAATCATGTATCCGTCATTGAACGAGGGCTCACCACTGTCAAAAGGTTTCAAACCTTTACCCTGAAATTCACCTGAACTTAACTTCAGATCTTTGGTTTTTCCGGAGAAGATCCACTCAACACTGGACAGTTCAGCCCGCCTACTTTAACAAGTTCACATGGTTGAACTGACGAACGACTTGGACAAAATCCTTGTAACGGAGGAGGAAATTCAGAATCGAATTTCGGAGCTTGGGCAGGAAATTAACGAATGCTACACCAATCTGGCCAATGATGAAATTGTCGCCGTAATCGCCATAATCAACGGCGCCATCATCTTCACTGCTGATCTTATTCGACACCTGAGATTAAACATGGAGCTCGATTGTATTCGGGTGTCCAGTTATCGCGACGCGACCTCCCCCATCCAGGAACCCGAGATAATTGATCGCATTCGACTGAATCTTCAGGACCGGCACATCCTGTTGATTGATGATATTCTAGACACTGGAAGCACCCTCACCAAAGTCGTCGACCTGCTGAATACTACCAGGCCACGCACCATTCGCACCGCCGTGCTTCTGGATAAAAGTTCCCGCCGCACCGTTCCTTTTGAGGCCGACTTTATCGGGTTTAATATCCCAGATGAATTTGTTGTGGGCTACGGGTTGGATTTTGCTGAACATTACCGCCACCTACCTTGCATTGGTGTCCTTAAACCCGAGCTACAAAACCCGCCTACCTGGACATGACTTCCTCCCTGTCGCTTGAATTCGCAGGGAAAACGAACGCTCTGAGCCAACCATCAGGCCATAATCCAAAATGAACACGACCCGTCCTACCAGTTGGAACGAACTGCAGGACGCCCTATTTGCCGACGCCTGGGATCCCGAAATTGAGCGACACCGTTCCCGGTGTGCCTACCGCGGTTTGTCCGACGCCACCTACAAACTTGAGACTTCGCTCATGCGATTACGAGGACGCTACCAGGAACTCGAGCGCCACCTGCTCCGCAACTTCCGTAAATATGCCCACCGTCGTATGGTAGAGCGAGAAACGCTTTGGCACTGGATTTCCCTTGCTCAGCATCATGGCCTCCCAACTCGCCTCTTGGATTGGACCTATTCTCCCCTCATCGCCCTTCACTTTGCCACGGCCAATCTGGCCAAATTCGATATCGACGGGATTATCTGGTCGGTCGACTATCGCAAAGCCCACCAACTGTTACCTCAACCGCTCAAGAAAGCCCTGGACCGGGAAGGAGCTAATATCTTTCCCATCAACATGCTGACCGGCATGGTTCCCGAACTGGATAAAATGGAATCCATGAGCGACTCCGAGTATGTTCTCTTCTTCGAGCCGGCTTCGGTTGATGATCGGATCATTAACCAGCATGCCTTTTTCTCCGTTACTTCAAGGCCAGATATCGCCCTCGATGATTACTTGTCCCATCACCCCAATATCACACGCCGGATCATCATTCCCGCTGAGATAAAGTGGGAAATCCGCGACAAGCTTGACCAGGCCAACATCACCGAGCGTGTCCTCTTTCCCGGCCTCGAAGGACTATCGACCTGGCTTAAGCGCCACTACTCTCCCAAGCAATAACGTCAGCATTCCAATGGCTTTATCACCATGCCGGCAGCATATTTTCATTTATCATTCATGATTCATCCTTTCTACTTCTACCATGCCTAAACGACGCCTAGTTCGCCAACTTATCCCTGAGCCAGAATCTCAACTCCTCCGCGGGAAAAAGTTAGAGGACACTCCCCCTCCTCCCCCGGTAAAAGCCTACAAAAACGATATCTTTCTCAACAGCAATGCCGCCCGCCCGATCCGAGTGCTTTGCGAGCTGATGGAGCCCGAAGAACGCCTGAAACAGGAAGGGATCGAAAACTTTCTCGTCTTCTTTGGCTCCGCCCGAACTCTCGGAGTGAAGGAATGTGCGGCAAAAATTACCCAAGTTGAGCGGCAGTTGAAAAAGAAACCTCGTAGCCGAAAATTGAAGGATGAGCTGAAAAAGTTAAAACGTCTTCAGTTGGGCGCTCAGTATTATGATGATGCCGTCCTACTCGCCTCCGAATTGACAGAGTGGTCAAAATCCCTCGGCGACCCGGACCACCGGTTTTATATCTGTTCTGGCGGAGGACCCGGCATGATGGAGGCTGCCAACCGGGGAGCCAGTGAAGCGGGGGGCCGCTCGATTGGCCTTGGAATCAGTCTTCCCTTTGAACAAACAAATAACCCCTATATCAGCCACTCCCTCAATTTCGAATTCCACTACTTCTTTGTTCGTAAATACTGGTTCCTCTACCTCGCTAAAGCACTCGTAGTATTTCCAGGAGGGTTTGGTACCATGGACGAGCTCTTTGAAATGCTCACCCTGATCCAAACCCAGAAAACCTCCAAACCGATCCCCATCGTCCTCTACGGAGCAGATTTCTGGAACAACCTGATTCATTGGGACATGTTCTTGGAATGGGGCATGATCTCCCCTGAAGATATGGATCTCTTTACCATCATCGATAACGTCGAAGAAGCTAAAGCATATGTCATCCGGGAAGTAACCGAAAACTTCATCGAAAAAGATCAGCTCGGCCTCAGGCATTAAAAACCTATAAGTGGGTTCTTCTGCCTGCAGAATGGACAAAGGCAATTCGCCCCCCCCCCCGGAGTTAAACTACCTTGCCGTAGACCTTCGCCTCCAGCATTGCGCGGATTTGCCGCAGGTGCCCTCTCATGTAATCCAAACGAATCCATTGGCCATTTTTCAGCTCAATCTTTAAGACCCTTAGCTGCATCGAATCCAAGCCGCTGAGATGCTGAAACCAGTGAAGCCGTTCCATCTTGTTGTAGGGCACCTTGGTCCGGTGGAAAAAATATACCATCTCCATATGGTCATCCTTCAATGTGACACGAATCGGTTGCTTTAAAAATGCTTGAAGATTGTATACTCCTACACAGAGGACCAACAGCGATCCTCCTGCTCCCCATAAAGTGGGGTAAGTGGAAAACACATACCAACTTCCGTATGTAAATAATACAAAACCTACCGAATATACTATCGTAGCCGGGTTCACAATCCGTCGCCGGAACCGGTACACCATTGGACGATGGACAGCTTGGTCCTTTTGCTCTGAAGAAGACATAGGAAATATACCTTAATTATCGTACATTTATGCCATCAGTATAAATAAAAAATTTAACTTCAACTTAACTTTAGAGCGTGATTTTTTTCTTCGGATGGCAGTAACAGGATATCAAGTGATCGTTAACCAGTCCCGCGGCCTGCATGTAGGCATAACAAATGGTAGTTCCTACAAACTTGAATCCTGCTGTTTTCAGCCGCTTGCTCAGATCATCCGAAGCAGGAGTGCTGACCGGGACATCTTCCATGCTGCTGAAGGAATTGATGATTGGCTTCCCATCCACCGTGTTCCAGATCCATTCGGAAAAAGACACGCCGGTAGCCTCCAGTTCAAGATAGGCTCGTGCGTTGGTCACAAAAGCATTTACCTTTAGCCGGTTCCGGATGATACCAGGATTCTTTAAGCAGGCCTCGATCGCATTCGGTGTCATCTTGGACATGCGGACCGGATCAAAGTCGTAAAACGCTTTTCTGTAGTTCTCCCGTTTCCGCAGTACTGTGATCCAGCTTAGACCGGCTTGGGCTCCCTCCAGTAGGAGAAGCTCAAACAACTTCCGGCTATCATACTGCGGGACGCCCCACTCCTGGTCATGGTATTCGCGATAGAGAACATCCCCAACCGCCCACGGACACATCCCTGACTGTACTTGCTCCTGCTTCACTCTGGAATCTCCTTAATCAACACCTCCAGCCCGGCCCGATCCTTCTTTGGCATCTTCTTCACGACACACGATACGGAATGGTCAATCATCTCCCGAATAAAAGTGTCCTCCAGACTAAAATCCAGCACAACCGTGTTCCAATGCTTCTTACTCATATGGTAGCCTGGCCGAACCGCATCATAAGCATCTCTCAATTGCAGGGCCCAATCCGGATCGCACTTCAGGTTCATGGTCGGCGGCACCTCCTCGTAGGCCACCAATCCGATCATTTTGCCGCGTATCTTATAAACCACCACGTCTGGCCCAAACGGGGTCTCCTCCGTTACATCCGGGTACTGCAGCAGGTGATCCCTTAAGTGTTCCAAGTCCATCCTTAATTCAGCACAAGTGTGGAATCAGGTTTGCAGGATTGCAATAGTGAACTTATGTATACTTTTATTTTGTATTCCACGACCCAGATGCTCATTCAGAACCAAAGAACAGCCCGGCCGCTAAACCAAAACTCTGTCACGCTAGCCACCTTTTCAGCTACCAGAGCTATTATCCCGCCGTCCGGAAAGCAGGAGACTCTACGAATGAATCATTCCAGATAAGCTCCGTTGCATATAAAGCAGCCTGCATGACTAAGGTTTTACAGAGTGATTTAGCGACGAATCTGCAAAATAATCTCATCCGACGATCCCCGGGTTTCAGGAAGATACCGCGGCACCGCAACGCTGGGTAACGCATGAAACCGGCCCGGGGTTTCACCCCGAAGCGTATATTGAATGTCCCAGGTTCCCTCTGGAATTTGATCAATGTAAAAGACCACTTCCCCGGCACGGACTTCCTGATACACGGACAACCGATCGGGAGGCGCCACGCTGCGTCGCCCACTGCGAGGTCGAGGTCGTCCCTGGGTCGCCGGCCCCACCCGTGCCACAGTGACAGGCCCCCCGCTCAACTGACGGGCTGATTCAAATCCGGCAGGTATCCGATCAGTCAATACAACGTATGGGTAGTTATTATCTACGGTGACCACGAGATGCACGTCCAATCGGTCGCCCACGCGCACCGCTTGGCCTTCACTCATAATCGGAATCCGGCTTTCCACAACGCCCTCCAACAGGGTTGCCACTGGCATCAGATGTTCAAATGAGCGCTCTATCTGTATTTCATTCCCGCGGGCAGGTATAGGGATCTCCTCAGAATAAAACTCCACCACCACCTGGCCATACACCCGGTGCTCGACCCCGTGGGTCTGAAAAGTAAAAGTATTTAAGCCATCCATTATCTGATCGGGATGTAGTGACACCTCGACTTGTTGCCAGTTGTGGGCTTCAGGATCCAGGGAGATCTCCTGCAAGAGTTCCCCATTCCAAAGGAGATCCACGACTCCTCCTCCGGATGCCGACGTTCCCCGATGCATCACCGAGGAAAGTCCGATCAGGCCGAACAGGGACTCTCGCCCAAACATCCAGCTTGCGGCTTTGCGATTTTGCAAGAGCCAGTGGTGAGCCGCGTCCAGAACTGCCGTTTCTACCGTATGTTGACTGAGCGCGCCCATCACCATTCCTGTGGTCTCCACCCGACTCCGATGGTAACGGGGGGATCGGGTCCCCGGTGCCCAGGAAGCTTGGGGTCGACCAAGACTGTCCTGAGACAGGATCCGGCCATTCATCAGATTCTCAACCAGAATTTCATGCTCAAGATCGAGACCAAACAAGTAGGCGGTTTCAGCCAGCAATGCCATCCCAAAGCTATCCAGGTTCGGGCGATTTTTCCAGATATTGGAAAAGGCCTGAGCTTCCAAACGGGTGGGGTCCCCAGGCACACTCCCGACATAACGAGTCGCCAGAGCATGGAGTAGCCAGGCCTGAGTGTTCACATCAAACTCACGTTCCACCAACCGTGCGCGCACGTAAGTTTGTCCACGCTCCAAAACTTGGGAATCGGTCAACAAACCGGCCTCTCGCACCATGCCAAGCGCCCACAGGACATGTGCGGTCATAAATAGGTCAGGTTCTCCGGCCCGGTGCCATGGCCAACTGCCATTACCAAGTTCCATTTCCAGTAAGGCTCCCAATTGCTCGGCCAGCCAGGTGTCCCGGCTGACGCCCTGTGCCTCAAAAAGATCAGCGATTAGGGCGACCGATAACCCGGCTTCTTTGAAAGCCTTTTCCAGAATCAAGACCCCCATAAGTTGGGTGGCAAGATTCTCGGATGTCCGGTCCGGACTTTCCACCAGACTTTCCACGACATCTAGCATCAAAATGCCCAGGTGAGGGGTCATGCGAAAAATCACCTTTGTGGATGAAAGCTTGCGATCTGCCGGAATATCAAATTCCCCGACAAAGGAAGAATCCAGAGCATAGCCGCTTTGCTGTAATATCACTGGCATCCCGTGCTCTACAATTTCCAAAGGTTTCATTAAGCGGTCCCCATACTCTCCCGACTCGGCCGAAAACAGAAGCTCAGTCTCACCTGGCTCTCCCGCTCTAAGCCGCCAGCGAAATGCTGCCCCGCCCTCGGCATTGACAAACTCCGTCATCCGGGAAGATCGAGATGCATCCACCAGGGCGAGCCCACCAGCTTCACTGGTCTCAAGGTTGCCCCGCACTTCCAATGGAATTTCAGCATTGTTTTGAACCAACCCACTGATCTCGACAGTATCCCCCTCAACCAGATAATCCGGCAGCGGAAGCCGGGCAATAAGGGGCAGCCGCGTGCGCACGGTCTCTACCGTTTGCCCGAAGCGGTTACCACTGGCGACCGCCCTGGCAGTCCCACGCCACTGGGTTAAAGAGTCAGAATATTCGATCTGGATCGTAGCCCGCCCATCTGCATCCGTTTGAATAATCGGGTTCCAGAAGAGTGCGGGATTAAAGTTTTCTCGCAACAGGGGACTTTCTGCCACCCCCCCGACTGCACCTACCCCTTGTAAAGCTGCTGACTCCTCTATCACCATGTCGGCTTGCATCATCGGAGCAGTCTGCAGCCTGGACCCCGCCAAAGTGGACTGGGTCGTTGATGCAAAACCCACCATTTCCGTTTCAAACGGGCTCAGGGCCTCGATACGTTCCCCACTCAAGCCCACTGAATTCGAATCATCGGGAAGGACCATCCCCGTCAAGGGGTCGGGGCGATTATCCCGATAGTTTTTATACATATAGGATGAGAGGGTCTGGATCCGAAAAGGCCGTGCTTTCCCGAAGAAGAAATCGAGAGGATCCCCGGCAAAATCGGGTTGGATTTGGAAACCAGCGTCATCAACCACGGATAAGGCGACCTCGGCCGAGATGGGGTTACCCGCTTTATCCAGGGTTTGAATTTCCCATGCTCCCGTTTCCCGTGGCAGGTAGGCCAACTCGTTTGGCGTTAACCTGACATCAATTTCGTTCTCAATCGGAGGCACCTGAATTTGCTTCTGGACGGTGTAAAGCTGGTTGCCAAACACCATAGTGGCCTCTACCCAGGTCTCCGGTACATGTTCTTCTGCAAAAGTGACTTCTAACAGTTTAATCGTGCCATCCATCCCCAACACCCGGGTGGAACCCAGCTGGTCCGAGCCCACGGTAAACAACACGGTCCGCCCAGAACCCGGAGAGGTGATCATAATGGGCCCCGGCACACCTGCCCGAAATCGGCTTTCATCAACAACGATAGACAATCCCCCATGGTAATACCCAATATCATTGGAAGCCTGGTCCGCCGAATAAAAGTGGGTTTCCGCTTTTATCGGAATCTGCGTCTGGTCTTCACTGACCCAGCGCAACCGATAATAACCCTCTCGATCCAGATCACGCGAATATAGAGCCTGCCCGTCCGCATTGGTTTCCAACTCAAGGGTTTCTACCGGCTTGGTTTTATACCCCTGACGCAACATGCGGTAATCCGATGACGGATCCCCCCGAAAAGCCCGGAAAAATCCACGCTTGTTCCTCAGCTCATAATATTCTGCACCCGAAATCTGATGCCCCCGGGGATCTACCCATATTTCCTCCCATTCCAGTAACTCCAGGATCAATCGGCCGCTCACACTGACCGGCAGATCATTCCCATCCACCGCCTTGACCAAGACTTCTACCGTGTCTCCCGGCCGATAAAGTTGAAACTCCGGCCTCACCCACACAAAATAGGGCTGTCGAGTCATTCGTATCGATTTACTGGATACAATCTCCACACCGGCCTCGTCCCGAACCCGGGCCTCCACTGTATACTCCAGGTCCTGGTTCATGATGGTCGGTTCGGGCAACGATAGCTGTACTTTACCCTCGCTGTCGGTCCGGAAGGTTTGCCTGGAAATGACACGACTCGGAGTCTGCCGACGGGGCTGATTCACTCGGTCGGAAAAGGTCAGAGGCTCAACCCGGTATAGGGGATCCTCATAGACCAGCACTTCCACTCCTGCTCCCACCAGGGGCCCTCCCGAATTGTAGCTTGCAGTCACTTCTAATTCGACAGGGTCTCCCAGTTGAAAGGCAGATTGCTCCATTTCTCCCTCTCCCAAGGTTTCAACCGCAACCCGAAACTCGGGGAGCTCGACTTCTTCCACCCGGAAAAGGGGCACAGCATAGGCATATGAAGGGGAAGCAATTTCAATGGAATAGACCCCGAGCGGTGAGGCAATGCCTTCCTCCAGATCCAATTGCGCAAAGGCACTCCCCATTGTGTTTAATTCCAGCTCTCCCTCTTCGATAGCTTCACCACGTGGGGAAATAATGCGATAGGAGACCCTGGTTTGAGGAGCCACTGACAGTTTCCCCCCAAGGCGTTCACGTGCGATAAGTTTCCAGTTAACGGTATCACCCGGTTGATAAAGGGACCGGTCCGCAAATGTATAGTATTCCCACTGCTCCACGTTGGTAGACCTACCCCCGACACCGGCATATGCCAGGGTCTGATGTCCGTCCTGATTCGAGGTCGCCAGAATGAACTGCCCCGCATTCGATCGACCGAATTTGAACTGCACCAGGCCGTTTGTGTCGGATTGTCCCTCCTGTGATTCCCAAAGCCATTCTCCGTTGGATTGAGCAGTCGCTACCTGAAAATGCACACTCGCCTCTTCCACTGGGCTACCACTCAACGTGTTGGCGAGAAAAACCAGGGTGTCATTTCCAGCCTGCTTCATCACCATCATCTGCTCCGTGATCAGAAGCAGGTCCCTCGCAACCATGTCTCCGGATCGAGCCTCTATAAGATAGGCGCCCGTTTCAGGGATGGCATCGACGCGCACTGCTTCATTCCAGAAACCAAAGACTTGGGGCGGTTCAGGTTCGAGGGTGTATGACTTCCAGGCCTGTCTCAATTCGGTGGAAATCTGATCGACCCATTGAGAAGGTGACCCTTCGATTTTCCCTTTCAGACGTAAATCACTATTTAATGTAATGGGGAATAGATTGACTTCGATAGAATCCAGGTTTCTCGAATTGATGGAAAACGAGACCTCAGAGCCGGGAAGATAGACGTGACTCACCAAAACGGAGAGCTGGGGGCGCCGAATATCGGCCAACTCCCTCTGTGCTGCCCGCCAGTACTGGCTTTCTCCCGCATCAAACGTGGCCAGGAGTTGCTCATACATATCGACCGCCCGTTCAAAATTGGGCTCAGACACCATGTTTCCGTCGTCATCAAAATATAGACGACCTTCCCGCTCCAACCACTGCCCATACGCAAAAAGCACATCATCCAGCCATGGGCTCTGGGCGGACTCCGCCCATTTGAGCGCATTTTGGAAGGCTTCTGAAATACGTAGACGCTGCCGTGGATCATACCCTCGGTTGTTCATGGCCATGGCGAATAAATAATTCCCATAGGCTAGATCTTCCTCCGTTTTTGCAATCCGCAAGAAGTTATCGATCACTTCAGTAGGGACGAAGCGGATCGCATAGGCATCCTCTAAATTGCCTTGCTGAAAAGGACGCGTCACCTCACGCACCAAGCGGATGTAAGCTTCCGTTGCCCGTTCAATCTGCGTAGATTTTCCCCACCATTGCAACGCGGCATTGTAGTGAGTCCAGGATTGGGACCAGTCCACTCGTGGAAAGGCTTCCAGATGGAGTGCTCCCAGGGACGCATGCACTTGGGGATAGAGCTCCGAAGGTCGTTCCCCCGACTGCTGCGCGAGCTCTTCCAACTCCATTAGAACCGTCAATAAGCCTTCAACTGCGATTTCAAGTTGGGAGTAATCCCCCATATCGCGGCCCGCCTGCGAGCGCCAAAGCGAATCTGCCTTCAAATACTCTACCTCCAGGACAAGGGCTTCCCGGTTGCTGAGCTCGGGCCAGGAGCCGATGGATAACTCCGAGAGCAAGGTATTGTAGGTGCTTTCAGCTAAGGCATACGATCCCCGCGCTCGCAGTGTTTGGCCCTGCTCCCAGAGCGCACTGAACTCCGCCTGGTCTTGCCCGGCCAGGCGGACACCTATCACCAGAAGGAAAAAAGGGATGAGAAGTTTGATTGAAAGGCCAACTCGCTTCATATCTTGTATTGACCCTCCATTGTGCACCCAAGTTCATTTCCCACCAGCCATAAACGATTTCCTTACGCGATCCTGACACCTCTCTGACAAACTGCCCTTCTTGCGGCCTCACCCTCACTTCCTTTTTCAATTAAAAAAATACACCCCCCACCCGAACATATCGTAATGGTTGGCACGCAGGTCGCCATGCGTTGGACCGATGGAACCGAGGCTTTTTTTCCTTCAGAGTTCCTTCGCGAAGAGTCACCCAGTGCGGAGAACAAGGGGGAGGTCGATATACTCGGGCACCGGCATGGAGGGGACGGCCCCACCAAATTTCCAGGGGTTACCGTCGTCGGCTGGGAGTTTACCGGTAACTATGCCATTCGGTTTTCCTTTTCAGATGGACACAATAGTGGGCTCTATACCTGGGACTTCCTCTGGGATCTGAAAAACCAGTTGGAAACCTGAAACACCCGAATTCCCCGGAATCGTCCTCGACAGGATTATTTCATCAATAAACACTTTCTCTTCACGCTCCCCCCTTAAACCCGAAAATCCCGTTTCATGACCGCCGAATCCCAAATCAAGTCCGACTTGGCAGCTGCCTATGACCGTATGGCCCATCTCAGGGACATGGACCGTTTTGAAGAGTGGAAGCGAACAGAGCGCCGCCGCTTCGCTGCTCAAATGATGAAGGAAGGGAAAACGAATCTCCTCGAAATAGGCTCAGGAACGGGCAGGGATGGTGTCTGGTTTCAGGAAAATGGGCTGGAGGTCACCGCCATCGATCTCTCTCCCAAAATGATCGAAGTATGCCGCCGCAAGGGATTGAAGGCCAAAGTTATGGATTTTTCCGCTCCAGACCTGCCCGAGGACCATTTCGATGCGATTTACTCCCTGAATGCCATGCTCCATGTGGGATCGGAAGATTTTGAGTCTACCCTATCTACCCTAAAGGGACTCCTGAAGGCGAATGGGCTTATGTACCTCGGGCAATACGGTGGATCCAACTTCGAGGGCATTCTCGAGAAAGATAACTACCGCCCAAAGCGCTTTTTCAATTTCCCGGATGAGGCACGTCTGAAGGCATTTATTGAGCCCGTCCTCACCATCGAACGCTTCACGACCATTCCCCTGCCCGGTAAGGATTACGTCTTCTACGGAGCCACCCTGAGGAAGTAGATTTAGCTTCACTTTCCCTCTCACTTTTACATTCACTCCCCACATGGCATCCCCAACAGAAATTCGTAAAGGCCGGGTCCTCGATTATCAAGGCGCCCCGCATTTGGTAATCGATATGCAGCACCGCACCCAGGGCCGTCAGGCCGGGTTTGTCCAGGTAACCCTCCGCAATCTCAATAACGGTTCAAGCACGACCAATAAATTCCGCTCCACCGAGTCGGTCGATTTCATGCACACCGAAACGCAAAAACTGGAGCTGAGCTACAAGGATCAGGAAGGCTACCACTTCATGGATCCAGAGACCTATGAAGATATCGTCCTAGGGGATGAAATGGTGGAAGATGCGAAGGAGTTTCTCGTCGAGAACCAGATGTATGATGTCCTCCTCGTAGACGGCAAACCCTGCCAGATCCAATTGCCCGCGGCCGTTGAAATGACGGTGGTCACCTCCCCTGAAGGCATTCGCGGTGATACCGCCAGCAACGTCCAGAAGCCTGCCACCCTGGAAACCGGACTCACGGTCATGGTGCCGCTCTTCATTAAGGAAGGCGAGCGCATCAAAATTAATACCGCAGAAAAAACCTACGTATCCCGCGCCTAAAAGCTTTGAAGCTCCTCATCTCCCTCCTTTGATTCCAGGCACTATCCCCTTTACAGCAGGGGACCTTTCCTCAGAATCCTAGAAGGTCACCCGCACCATTACAGCTTAAGGGAACGGGTCCAGGTTCGATATCCTGGTTTTGAATAATCGGTTCCTTAAGTCATTCAGGAACATGCCTTAACAGACGTAATGAAACAACGTACCCTCAAACAGGAAGTTTCCATTTCCGGCAAAGCGCTCCACACCGGGGAAGAAGTCACTTTGACCCTGAAGCCTGCCCCCGTGGATACCGGATATGTCTTCCGACGCATTGATCTTTACGGCAAACCCGAGATTCGCCCTGCCGCGAATCTGGTCTCAGATCTTACCCGCAACACCACGATTGAATCCGGGCATACCAAGCTCCACACTATAGAGCATGTCCTGGCTTCCCTCCGGGGAAGTGGCATCGACAATGTCTACGTTGAATTGAACGCCTCGGAACCCCCCATCCTTGATGGCTCCGCCAAAGAATTCGTCCGGATCATCAAGGAAGCCCAGCCCATTGAGCAAGATAATGACCGCGACTACTTTGTGCTCAGGGAACCCGTATGCATCACGGAAGGTGACCGCTCGCTCATCGCCCTGCCTTACAACGGATTTAAGATAACCTGCACCAGCGCTGATGATCGGGGCCATCACAGCCAGTATCTCTCCATCGAGATCGACCCCGAATCCTTTATGGAGGAAATTGCCTCCGCCCGGACCTTCGTCGTGTACGAAGATATCGAGCCCCTCATGAAACTTGGCAAAATCCGTGGAGGAAGTTTGGACTCCGCTGTCGTGCTGAAAGGAGACAAAGTCCTCACCAAGGAACCACTCCGGTTTAAAGATGAATTCGTCCGTCACAAGATTCTCGATATTGTCGGAGACTTGACCCTCCTCGGAAAGCCGGTAAAGGCACACATCATCGCAGCCCTCCCCGGACACAAAATCAACGCCGCCCTCACCAAGAGGATGGCAGAGCTGGATTTGGCTGCTGCTGCCCCGCCAGCTAAAAACGGAGCCGCCAAAACCACTTCCGCCACAGCCCGAAAAGCTGCCGAGGCTCCCAAAACGGTGTTAGTCACGCATGAAACGGAAATGGATGTCCGCCGGGTCCTCGATACTATTCCCCACCGCTACCCCTTCGTCATGATCGATCGTGTGGTGGAGTTCAATGGGAAGGACGAGCTCACCGCGATCAAGAATGTCACCATCAATGAACCTTACTTCACCGGACACTTTCCAGGCCGGCCCGTCATGCCCGGCGTCCTGCAGCTAGAAGCGATGGCCCAGGCAGCCGGAATCCTCATGCTGCGGATCATGAATGAGCGTAACCTCATCGCCTTTTTCATGAGTGCAGATAAAGTGAAATTTCGACGTCCGGTCGAGCCCGGTGATCAAATTGAGATAAAGATTAAAATGCTGAAGACCCGGGGAAGGAAATTGGCTCACGCTTCCGGTCAATGCCTGGTGGGGGGCAAGGTGGTATCTTCAGCAGACCTCATGTTTACCGTCGTCGACACCGGTCAGGAGGTGTAACCCTTCTTACTTTTTCCGTTTCTATTTCGATCTCCTTTCCTCCATCCGACCGCCGACCTCCGATAAAATGCCCAACATCCATCCCACAGCCATAATCGAATCCGGAGCCCAACTCGAAGATGACGTAGAAGTCGGAGCATATGCCTACATCGGGCCGGATGTTACCCTCAAAGCCGGCTGTAAAGTGCATCATCATGGGGTGGTGGAAGGCGCCACTACCCTTGGCGAAAATAATCAGGTCTTTCCCTTCGCCTCCATCGGTGGCTTGACCCAGGACCTCAAGTACAAAGCAGGGGACAAAGTAGGCCTCTTGACTGGGGCGGACTGTCAATTCCGCGAATACGTCACTGTCCACACAGCCACTGTGGAAGACCACCCCACTACCCTCGGCCACAATGTGGTGGTCCTGGCCTACGGCCATATCGCCCACGACTGCATCATCGGCAACCATGTAGTGCTCAGCAGCCAAACCGCCCTCGGAGGCCATTGCATCATCGGGGATGCGGTAAACATTGCTTGGGGGTCCGCCATTCACCAGTTTTGCCGGATAGGATCCTACGGTATGTTGGCCGGAATGAGTAAAGTCACCCAGGACATTCCTCCCTTTATTATTGCGGAAGGCCTTCCCGCTGACCCGCGCACCATTAACAAAATCGCCCTCAAGCGCAATGGCTACAATGACGACGACATCATGGTTGCGCGCCGCATCTATAAAACCATGTACCGTCAGGGACTAAACCGGTCCCAAGCTCTCGAAGCTCTCAAGTCCGGCAACGACAAAGACCATCCACTCAACCAGATGATGGTCGAGTTTGTAGAATCCTCTGAGCGAGGCATAATATAAGTTTACGGACACCGGAAATAGCGCCACTCCCACGCGAATAACGAATGGGGGGCGGGGTTCCCGCGCCGTCCCCGCTCGGTACCCGGACTAGAGTTGAATCTAAAGATCAAAAAAAGAGCGCTCCCACTGGGAGCGCCCGCAAAAAAGGAATCTACTTTCAGGATTCAACCGCCCAGACGGCTAAGCGACCCGCTCAACAATTAACTGTGGCGGATTCGGTCGCTTCGGCGCCAACCGGTAAGCCCCCTTGAGGAACTCCAGCGCGCCTTCAAGCTTTGCTTCGTCATTGTAGTGAATCATCATCAAAGGTTCACCCTGTTTGACCTGGGTGCCAACCTTTTGAATCTGGGATACACCGACAGCCGGGTCATACTTGCCACCCTTTTTCTCCGCCAGTTTCTGCACCCCTTGGGCGATCATACCGGCGTTGATTGTGTGAACGTAACCCCGCTTCGGAGCAGGCAGTTTGCGAACATACTTCGCTTTCGGAAACTTATCAGGATTATCAATGTAGTCCGTATTCCCACCTTGAGCCGCAATCATTTCTTTGAACTTCTCCAAGGCAGATCCATCCTTCAGGTGCCGCTGAACCGTTTGCTTCGCGGACAGGGTCGACCCGGCTACGCCTGCCAGCCGGACGATTTCCATACCAAGCTTCAGGACAAGCTCCTGTAGATCTTCAGGGCCTTCCCCCTTCAAAATCTCTATCGCTTCGGCAATTTCCAGCGCCGTGCCAACCGTATCGCCAAGAGGCTGGTTCATATCAGTCACCAGGGCGACGCACCGGCGCTTCATGGAACGTCCAACGCGCGTAATGGACCGGGCCAGCTGCTTGGCTTGCTCCAGGTCGTTGATAAAAGACCCATTGCCCCACTTCACATCCACCACGAGGCCTTCGGCACCTTCTGCCAGTTTCCTGCTGAGCACCGACCCGGTGATCAGGGGCAGGCTGGGAATAGTCCCGGTGTTTTGGCGCATCTCATAGAGGACGCGATCGACAGGGGCAATCTCTTCATCCTGACGGATAATCGCGCAACCGACCTTGGCCAGCTGTTTGCGGAACTCTCTGAGCTCCATCTCGCCCTTGAAGCCGGGAATAGCGCTCAACTTATCCAGGTTGGAAATGGTAAATTCCTCATCCACCCCATTCATCATCGGCATGATGACCCCGCAAGCAGCCGCCAACGGCCCGAGAACGAGGGAAGTCTTATCCCCGACACCTCCAGTCGAATACTTATCGATTTTTGGACGCGTAATGCTGGTCAGGTCAATCACCTCGCCCGACAACATCATCTCCTCAGCAAAGATCGCCGTCTCCTGCGCCGACATCCCCTGGAAAAAAATCGCCATCGCCAGGGCAGACATCTGATACTCTGGCATTTCTTTATCCAGAATCGAGTCTACGACATACCGTATTTCGTCCTCCGTAAACTCGCCTCCATCGCGCTTTTTTTCTATCAGGTAAGAAAAGGTGGGTTTAATAAATTTACGCGGTGATATGATTTTTTTTCTCATCATGATGACTTATATGACTACTTCGCCTGGGACGAAGCCATAAGCCTTTAATTATAAGACAAATAAGACATCATTTGTCGAGCTTATTTTGTAACACAAATGCTATTAGCTCATACATATCTGCGCCATTCTATCTCTTTTATCCATGGAATTAGCGAAATTCGGTCTGTGGTTTCCACATTCTATTGCTTAAGCTTCAGCGCCTTGGAAAATTTCCAGGCTGCGTTGAGAATTCCGGGGAAGTCGCTGCGAGCAAAAGAATACCTTGACCCTAACCTGCCTAGTCTGCCGAAGCAACTCGCTCTCCGGTCCGATTTTCCTCCATGGCAAACTGATAACGAGTAGGGGGCATCCCGCGGGCCTGCAGCGCCAACGTCACCGCCTCCAGATCAATACGCGCCCCGGGTCGCACACCATTCTCCCGAAACCATCCCTGGTTCATTTCGAGGACCAACTGCACATCCTGGCGCCGGGAGGGAACTGCGGTCTCGTCCAAAGGATACATCGGATAGATTTCGCGCAGGACGCCGTCTCGGGTAAAATAGGCTACATCCAAGGGAATCTTAGTATTCCGCATATAAAAACTACGGGGACCTGGATTATCAAAGACGAATAACATACCGTCATGCTCTCCCATCTCTTTGCGAAACATCAATCCGCGCTGGATCTCCTCACTGGTCAGGGCGAGCTGCATATACACCACTTTGCCATCCAATTGGATGGGGAAATAAGTGGAAGCCGGCTCGACTTCGGTGGATTTTGGACTCGAGCCGGAACAACCCAAGCTCACCAGAACGAGGCCGGCTATGAGGTACGACGTTTTCACTTGGAGGAATGTAATGACTGATGTAATGGGAAACTTAACCATTTGCGGTTGAAAAACTACCGCAATTAGAAGGATAACCCTCATTTAATCAATTTTTTATGCCATTGCGTAAATTACCTAATTCCAGGTAACCCCACCCCTGCTTCCATTTCATTTTTTTTTCCCACTAAATCGCTTCCCGAAATTCAAACCCCTCTCCCATCATCACGAAGCAAGACAAGGTGCTGGGTCCAACCATGATAGAAGCTTCGGCACGAGACGCCACCCCATCCCACAGACGGAATTCCAGGAATTTCCTTTTAACCCGACTGCTTCATACATTTAAATTCCACCACCCGATGAATCACTTGTATAGCAATCCTCTCCCTTAGGTCATAGTTAGACCCACAGGGCTCGATGCTTGCAGGCAAGTGGCTCTAAGTAAGGTCCAGAAAATAGCCTGCCGGGCTTCTCCTCCCTCTCACTTCCTGCATCCGAAATCCAAATGAAAGCCACCCTCCTTTACGCAAACCCGGAAATTAATGCCGATATCCTCTACTTCGGTGGATTCGATGCCCCCGATCCCTTTTTAGCGATTGGACTAGGCGACCACCGCCTCGCCGTTTTGAGCGATCTGGAATTCGGACGAGCCCGGGAAGGCACACGCTTCACCGAGGTCCTGTCACTCACCGCCGTAAACGAAGCGGCCGGAAAGCGATTCCGGACAGATAAGCCTACTCTGGTCCAGAAGATCCGATATCTTCAGAAGGAATGGGGGATCACCGAGTTTGAGATTCCTCGCGATTTCCCCACTGGTCTGGCCCTGGATCTTAAGGCCGCCCGGGTAAAAATCACAGTGGCAGCCCAAGCCATTTTCCCAAACCGTGAGTTCAAAACGGACCTGGAGGCCGATTATATCCGGGAGGGCAATTCCGCCAGCTCTGTCGGGTTTTCGGTCGTCGAGTCATTGCTCAAAGCGTCCAAAATAGGAAAATCGGGCAAACTCAAGTTGGAGGGTAAAACCCTCACCTCCGAGCGCGTCCAATTCGAAGTGGAATCAGCCCTCCTTGAAATCGGGGCCCGTTCCAAATCTACCATTGTCGCGGGTGGCTTACAGGCTTGCGATCCCCACGAACGTGGCCACGGCCCTCTACATGCTAATGAGCTGATTATTGTGGATATCTTTCCCCGAATCTCGTCACACGGCTACCATGGCGACATGACACGCACCTACCTCAAGGGCAAGCCCTCAAAGGCTCAGAAGAAACTGGTTGAAGCCGTGAAAGCCGCGCATCAGATCGCCCTCGATGCCTGCAAACCCGGTGTGGCTGGCGGTTCCATCCACAAAAAAGTCAACGCCCATTTCATCAGGAACGGCTACGAAACTAGAAAAGACGGCGACACCTTTGTCGGTTTTTTCCATGGCACGGGACACGGCCTGGGCCTGGAGGTCCACGAACCCCCTCGCATCAATCCAGATGCCCCTCGCCTCAAAAAAGGGCAAGTCGTCACCATCGAGCCTGGTCTCTATTATCCCTCGGTCGGCGGCTGCCGCATAGAGGACGTTGTCCGGATCATCCCAGGCGGCTACGAAATGCTATCCAACCACCCCTACGATTGGGTGATTAAGTAATTCCTCCAGCCCTCTCCACTCTCTCAGCCATCCATCCCCCAGGGTGTATATACACAGTGTATTGACACCCAAAGACCGGTCTTAATTTACCGGTCAGGCGTATCGGATCTTGGCTTGGGGAAGCGTTTTGATTGAGCCCAGATGTGGTGCTTACTTATTTACCGCAGCGTTGGCCAAGGTGGAAGGACAACATCGCTTGCCGAGGAGGGCGCCCCTCCAACGCCTTCCCAAAGCGTCTGGGAAGCCAGTCATACGAGGACCAGGCCACTTTCCTCCAATCTTGCCAACTGCGGGCGGACACCTTTCACTGATCCGCTTATGCAAAAACCCTGGTTTCACTTAGGCACTGAAATTGACAAAGCAATTGTTGAAATCGCCACCACCCTACCCGAATTCGCCGAAGGTGATTTCAAGGCTGAGGTGCGCCCGGCCGACCCGCGCTTTGGTGACTTTCAGGCCAATGGCGTTCTGCCCTACGCCAAGCAACTCAAAACGAATCCAAGGACCTTGGGAGAAATACTCCTCGCTGCGATCCAGGCCTCAGGCCGTTTCCCCAAAGGGGAATATCAAATCGAATTGGCCGGTCCCGGCTTCATCAATTTCAAACTCACACCGACCGCCCTGCTCAACTGGTTTAAAGCTTACAGGACCGAGGACGATTTAAGCGAAGCCGCGAAAGACACCTACGCGGGGAAAACCATCGTAGTCGATTTCAGCTCCCCCAATACAGCTAAGCAGATGCACGTCGGCCACATCCGCTCCACGGTGATTGGAGAAGCCCTCAGCCGACTTCTGGAATTTTGTGGGGCTAAAGTTGTGCGCGACAATCACATCGGAGACTGGGGCACGCAGTTTGGCATCCTCATTCGCCAGATCAAAAAGGAGAACATCGACCTCGACAGCCTGGGGGCTGAAGCGGTCCCGACCTTGGAGCGCCTTTACAAGGAAGGGAGCAACGAAACGCGGGGATCGGAAACCGCGCTGCAAGAGGCCCGGGATGAGTTGGTGTTGCTCCAGAATGGAGACGACACCAATACCCGTATTTGGGAAAAAACCACTGAGGTGTCCTGGAAGAGTTTTCAAAAAGTCTACGACCAGTTGGGCATCCACTTCGACGAGGTTCTGGGCGAAAGCTTTTATCGCGACAAAGTCGAACGGGTCTATCAGGAGCTGTCTGAGGCCAGGATCGCCGAAGAAAGTCAGGGCGCGCTGGTGGTCTTTCATCCGGAGCACCCGCGCTTTAAGACCCAACCCATGATGCTGCGCAAGAGTGATGGCGCATCGAATTACGCCACCACGGATATGGCCACCGCCCTGCACCGGGTTGAACATTTCGGGGCCGACGCCTTCATCATCCTGACCGATGCGCGTCAACGCGATCACTTCGAACAGATCTTCCTTACTTTCAAAAAGTGGATGCAGCACTCCGGTAAGCCCTTACCCGAGATGAAACACATCTATTTCGGGTCCATTCAGGGTGAAGACGGCAAGGCCATCAAGACACGCTCAGGGGAGCCCGTCCTCCTCGGCAACCTCTTTGACGAAGGCATTGAGCGCGCGCGTAACATCGTACAGGACAAGAACCCGGACCTCCCTCAGGAGGAAAAAGATCAGATCGCCGAGGTCGTCGGCATTGAGGCCATTCGCTACGCCGACCTCTCTCAGAACCGAACCAGCGACTATAAATTCCAGTGGGATAAACTCCTCAGCTTTGAAGGGAACACCGCGCCTTATCTGCTGTACGCCATTGCCCGGATTCGCAGCATCTTTCGGAAACTCGACCTCGACCCCGGCTCCATTCAGGCAGAGGCCGACGCCACCCCGTTTGTCACCGAAACCGAGATCGCTCTGGCGCGCAAACTCCTCGGCTTTGTGAATACCCTCGACCTCACCCTGGCTGACATGCGCCCCCATGTACTCTGTAACTACCTATTTGAACTGTCCGGAGCCTTCAGCAGCTTCTACAACGCCGACAAAGTCATGGTGGATCAGCCGGATATCCAAGCCCGCCGCCTGCTCCTCTGCGCCCGTACCCTGACGATATTAGAAACAGGCTGCCATCTTTTGGGAATGCGTACCCTGGAACGCATGTAAGCGGAATGGGCTTAATAGTGCATGGATCACAGAGGGCACAGGGATCGAATCCTCACACACTCCAGGACCTCCGTGTCCTCAGTGGTGAAAAATAATCGCCCACGCTTCATCCTTTTCAATTTTTGATTTTCAATTTTAAATTCCCTGCGTGCCTGCTGAAGACCTCACTCCCTCTCCGGACTCCATCCAACTCACCCCCAACGAGAACTCGCCCAAAGCGCTCTTCCTCGACCGCGATGGTACTCTTATTGTCGACAAGGGTAACCTGGGGGACCCCGAGGAAGTGGAACTCATTCCGGGCACCGCTGAAGCGCTCATCATGGCGCTCCAGGCGGGCTATCGCCTCTTCATCCTGACGAACCAGGGAGGGGTCGGGCTCGGGCTCTTCTCCCGCGACGAAGTCGAAGCCTGCCATCGGAAAATGTTCGAGCTCCTGGAGCTTCCCGAAGGCCTCTTCACCGCGATCTGCGCAGCCACCGAATCGCCGGTCGAACCCTTTACCGAGCAGAGCTATCGCAAGCCCTCCCCTCGCTTCATCAAAGACATGATCAAAGAGTGCAACTTGGACCCCAAACAATGTTTCATGATTGGCGACCGCCAGACAGACTGGGAAGCCGCCCGTAACGCTGGCATCCAGGGCGTAGCGGTCCTGACAGGTGCCGAAATCACTGATGAGCAGGAAGCTTGGCTGGCCAATAATGCTGTTCCCCAATATCGGCAGCTTTACCAATTCTGCCGAACTCTATAGGCAGGCAGGACGGGAAGATTCATCCAGAGGCCACGGAGCTGGGTTCCGCAGGGTCTACCCTGGCGGAGGACCTAAATAGGACAAACCTCAACGATGTACGAAGTCCAAAGTACCACGTAAAAAACAAAAAGCCGGGAGCGTTTCCACCCCCGGCACTAACGAAATAACTTAAGCGACTCGAGAAAAGTTATGTCTTGTCGACCGTCGCCGCAGTTTGCTTCCGTCGCCGATAGAGCACGATGCCCAAGACAAGGATACCCCCAATGGCTGCGCAAGTGGAGGGTTCGGGGATGGCGGAAACAGAGATTGTCATCGATTCCAGGATAAACCCACTAGTACCTCCACCTGTTGGAATTCGCATAGTAAACTCATCGCCAACGGCTATTGATTGCTCACTTAAGCTTACACTATTACCGTTCACTAAATCACCCTGAATGGTTAGAAATGTTACTCCATCGTTTAAAAATTCGAAATCATCATCTACTGACGAAAAAGAAGAGAAATCGAGGGTATCAATTGTTACGGGCAAATCGAAAGTAAAAGTAATGCCCTCTCCAACAGCATTAAATCCTGAGCCGCCATCCTGTAAACCGGTGCCGGTGATGTTTATATCATCTACCAAAGCATTCATTGTTACATTAAGAGTACCTGAAGAAAGCCCCTGAATTTGAAACTGCCCAGTAGAAGGTGAACTCAGTTCATCTAAATCCGATGCAGACCAGTCATCTGAATCGGTTAACACACTGGAAACAGGTAGAAAGAGGTTTCCAGGTGATACACCTTCAGAAGAGGCGTTCCAAGTAATAACAACGGTTTGGGCAGAAGCAGATCCAGCGAAAGCCACAAGGACGGTGAAGACTGACAGCAGTTTCAGGTATTTCATGAGTTCGTAAGTTGAGTTAGGTGTCGGAAGTAAAGACGAACCAACCAGTTGGTTGGTTCAAGATCCAGGCAATGATGCAGAGATCGGATTTCCAAATTCGGATTTAGGATTTTTCTTTTTGAATCCTACTCCCCGATGCCCCTCCGATAGCATTCACCGAAAGGGACATCGAGGTGTAAGAAAGTAAGCACTCTTGATCATGAAAACTGATAGTCCCCTCTCAAGTGTCATATTGTAAAAAAAGTGTAACCAACTTCGCTAACGCTGTAACAATTAGCGCATTGTTTCCTGAAAGAGGGCGAGCGCACCACCACCGAGCTCCAAGGTCCTGTAGGAGCTGCTCGGCAGCGAACATCACCCCTGCATCCGGAAAAACTGGAAACGCCATCACTAATCCGATTTCGATTTCGGACAAATCCATCTCGCACCACGCACCAGACGCTCACCTGAATCCTCATCCCCCTCAGTCTACGGAGGCGGAGGAGAATCCAGACTCTCCGGAATCGCAAACGCTTGGATCCTTAGCGACCCTCGTCGTTTCGGGGGTCGCAGCATGAAGATCACCCGCTGCTCCCCAGAAAACTGCAACACATTCTCAAACACAAGCTTCGGCCCGTCCCGGGTTTGAATGGCAAAGGCCGCGGTAAAATTGCGCGACAAATCAAATGGCCCGGTGGCGCCATCCGGCACCAGCATCTCTCGTCCGACCACCTGGCCAAAGAGATTGGCCCCGGTAGCGTTAAATACAATCAAGCTATCCCGAGGAAAGGCTCTCAGGCTATCATCCAGTGTATACACCTTATATTTCGGCCCGGGTAGGTCCCCTCCTAATAGAGAGTCGGACTCCTGCGCAACCGGAAGAAAAAGGAACAGCGCCTCCTTCACCGGATTTTTGATATTCATATTGACGGAACCCACAGGAATACGAATCGGCGGCAACGCTGGATCCGGGTTAGGCTTTTCACGAAAAAAAACGATAGGGACCGGCCCCTCATACTCAATGGGCTGGGATCTCTGGTACTGCGAGAAAGACAGGCTGACCGGCTGCTCATCCTCTTTTGCCTGCACCTTAATCCCGGAAAAATCCCCTCGCCCGATCGACATGGTTTTGAACACAGTCTCGACAGTGGGAGGTTCATCTACTGGCTGAGCAGTAAGAAATGGAAAATAGAAAATGAAAAATGGGAAAAGAAAGGCAAATCCCGCCTGATTGAGCCTTCGTCGCCACGCTTCCCATAATTTATGTCTATTCCTATCCATTCGTGATTAACGAAATCTTGGATCCCGCATCCCATAACTCACATCCCGTTCCCCCACTTACACGTCCCCCTCATCCAACCAGCGGAAATCGAGGACGACAAAACGCCGACCAAAGACCCCTGGTGGATCGGCCTGATCTTGTTCCACTGCCGAGGGACTGCCGGGACTACTGAATTCGACTGGGTCTGGTATCCGCTGAACGGTTGCCTCACACCAGGCGCGACTTTCCAGTTCACCTGTGACCGAGTTTAGATGATCTCCGTAGGCCCGAATTGTGAAGGTATCGGATCGGTTTTGCACAAAAGGCGCAATCGTGCTTAGAATATCCGCTTGCGTGAGAAAGCTGGGAGCGTAACGGGGAAACTGGTCAAACGCGTTGTAGCCAATTTCCGTATAGGTCTGAAGTGTCGCCGTGTTGATCCGTGTATTATCAATGGCTTCCTGGAGGACACCTGAATTTACGAAATCCTCCATGCTTAAGAACGGCTCCCCCCGCCTTTTAATCGCCTCGACAATCGCTCCCGCCAGTTCGTCCACATCATTGATATCATCCGGATTTTCGCCCTCGCGCAGCTCTCGCATCCCAACGGTGAAAGCCGCGGCCCAATCGGGTTGCCATTTGTTTTTAAACCATTCCCGGTGTTCCTGCTGACTGACCTCTGGGTATTGTGGAAAACTGTTGGTATGGTTCCCTGCGTCGTCCCGGCCACGGGTATGGTGGGGGTGTTCAAAGTGTCGGTCCGCCCCCATCGGGAAGCGAAACAGGCCATTCTTCACTCGGGTACGCTCGACCGACTGGTAGGACTCGTTCCGCCGATAATCCCAATTATATAAATTGAGTCCGGACAGGACCGCCTTCCAGGCATCCACACGCGTCGAGTGAATATTGAAGGCCCCATCCACCATGAAGTGACGCGCGCTCATGGGGGACCGGAGACGGTCGAGAGTCGCGGCTTCGCCAAACGGGCTGGCCACCAACTCCAGGTGCACATTAGGCAAGGGCATATTCCCCAGACTGGGTTGGTCCGGGTCGAGGAGCTGACCTGGTTGCCAGCTGCTTCCGGACTGCGGCACCGAGGAGAAGAAGTAGCGGTCAAAAGTCGCATTCAACTCCTCTCCCCAGGGGTTGCCGATACTGAACGGGCGCTTCCCATGCAAATAAAGATGTTGGAGCCAACCCACCGAAACAGGTTCGGTCGACGGGAAATCAAAAAACCGATGATAGTTGCTCCCGCCCTGGCCGCCGCCAAACCGCCCACCGCCATAAAAGAACTCCGGCCGGCCGAGGAAAAGGGTCCCATCAATGGCAGCAAACCCCGGATCATCACTCACATCGAACATCACTGCTTCGGTAGCATCGCCCAGGTCAAAGGTCACGCTACGCGGATCAAATTCGCTCAACCACCGCTCTGTATCGGATGGCGTCACTCCATCCAGTCGCTGCACTTCATCGTAAAAGCGAAAGTGATACACAAACTGAAAATCACCATAGCTCGGATCACTCCGAGACCGGATGTTGATAGGTCGGAATGGAGCAGTATCCAAGCCACCAAATTCGATGTTTTGGTATTCCTTAACCAGATCACCATCCAGGGTCAAAATACGGATATTGATCGTAGCAGCCGGTGCCGTGATTCGAAAAAAGTCATCAGTTACCCGATTGGGATTCGGATCCCCGGTAAGTCCTTGGGGAAGCTCCGCTTGCACGATTTGCCGGATATTCCGTACCTCCCCCACATTCATCTTATCGTAAATATCGAAGCGAAAGTCATTCCACTGGAAGCTTCGGTCCGTGAGTTGATCTTCCCAGGTCAGGTTCGCCACATCAACCTGGATGGTCCCACTTTCGGATCCACTCGCTCCGCGCCCTGTCTCCCACTCTACCGTGAACCGGGGCATATGATCAAACTCGATAATGAAATCATCGTTGTTCCGTGGGGTAAATCCAAGCGGGAAGGTATATGGATTCCAGACATCAGCTCGCAGCCGCATCGCCATTTTCAATTGATTGCTCCGGGCAACTGTCCGGAAGAATCCACAATAGAGCGCCATTTCGGTCAACACCAGCGGGATAGGGTTCGCCGGTGACCCAATAGTGAGCACATCGGGGGACACTCCTCGATTCGGCGCGTAATCATTCCCATCCACCCGCTGGCCAATAAAGCTTTTGAACTCTGAATTGATGGGAAAAGGGCCATCGGTGTCTTCCATTGCTATGCTCGACAGGTCCAACTTCAACCCACCCGAAGCACTATTGGACAATACTCCCCGGTGATTCCAGGTCAGATCGTGATACCGATCGGCAAGAACCAGAGGGTCGATATCTTGCACAAAGGACAGCTGGTCAAAATGCTGAATGCGCGCAATGTCGGCCTCACGGCTCTGCCAGGCATCCGATTCTGCAGTCTCATCAATGGATTCAAAATAAACCTCCTGCCGGGGTCGTCCGGCAGTCAACTGTATCATGCGTCCACGTTCCTCATCATCATAGTTGGGGTTGGACTTCAGGGCAGCTTGCCGATTCCATTTTCCCAGGCTACCTTTGACCCCCAGATCTGCCACCCACCAGGCCATGTTGCCCAGGGCGGCTTCATTGGCATCAGGGATAGAAATCCGATGCACCCGGACAAGATTCGCTCCATCCGTACCAGCCCCTAAGGTCCCTTCGCCGAGCAACTCCACCGTCTCGGATGAGCTATATACAAACCCGGGATCAAACGGATCGGGATTGTCCTGTGGGTAGGACACCATCCATTCCGGTTCAGTATTCGCGCCCAAGGTCGAGTCCCACACCCCCACGACGTGTTGATTTGCCGGAGCCGTCTGCACCCCTAAAATTCGGGCGGGAGCCGTCGCGCGCTGGTCCGGTCCCGCTGTTTTTTGCAAATTCCCCAAAGCAACCATCAAAGCCAGCCTTGCATGCTCCCGAGCAACTGTTTCCTTGCGGGCGAGATCCGCCACTTGCGATTCCACCCGCACCACGGCAGTAAACCCAACGATAGAGATCAAAAGAAAACTCATCAGGGCCAGGGCTATGAGCAGGGCAAAGCCCTCCTTCCGTCTGTCAGATCGACTAAGGTCTCGAGAAAGCACGATGCTTGAGGCTTAGGTCCCTGAATTGCTTAAGCAATACCGGATTTTGATTTTTCCGTGCAATTTGCCCCTTCAATCGCTAGTCCACTCGCATGACAGTTGGATCCTCGCTTCGTGTCCCTACCCTGTTCGGACTGCTACTGGGGATCAGTTTCTGTGCAAGCCTGGTCCATTTCAATCGTCCGGCCCGAGATGACCGCAACTGGAATACCGTCGGCCAGATCATCCCTTATGCCACAATCGAGGGAAATGAGATCACCATTTTCGATTACCGAAACTTCTCGTTCTATCCGGACCGCACCGTCAAAGCAGATACCCGTATTACCAAAATAATCTCTCTGAACCAGCTCGATTCACTCTGGTTCATAAAAGAAGACTTTGGTGCATTCGATGGGTTTGCACATACCATGCTCAGTTTTGGTCTCAAGAATGGGGAGTATGTATGCTTTTCAGTCGAAGCACGACGTGAAGCAGATGAAACCTACTCCGGCTGGAGAGGACTTTGGCGAACTTACGAATTGATGATTCAGGTGGGGGATGAGCGAGATTTCATCGGCCAACGCACCCACATTGACAATCCACCCACGGTCTACCTCTATCCTGTTCCCAGTATTACGTCTCCCCACCTCGAATCCCTCTTCATCTCGCTTCTTGAGCATATGAATTCCATCTACAACCAGCCCGAATGGTATAATACCCTCACTTCCAATTGCACCAACACCCTCTACCGGCACGCGGAGTACGCCACTGGGATCAATATCCCGGTTACTTGGAATTCGATCATGCCGGGGTATTCTGACAAGGTAGCTTACCGTATGGGAATCATACCCAACTCGCTTCCCTTTCAAGCCAACCGAGATAAATATCGCATCGACCCCTCTGGCATCTCCTGGGATGATCCCGAGTTTTCCCAAAAACTGAGGGTCGGGAAAAACCCCTGAAGTTTAGCCTGTGGATACTATCATTTACATCGCCGTCATGATTGCAGTGTTTGTCATCGTTAAACGCCTCATCTTTCCCGTTGCTGGCGGTAACCGAGTCAAGCTCGCCCTAAACGGCGGAGCCCCCGTTCTCGACGTCAGGACACAGCCGGAATACGACCAGCAGGCGATCCGGGGAACAGTTAACCTCCCGCTCGACCGGATATCCGAAGATACAATAGCTGAGCTGGCCCCGGATAAAACCAAACCGCTACTGGTTCATTGCCTGACCGGCACCCGCTCCGGTATAGCCACCAAAAAGCTGCGCGCCTTTGGCTATGCCGAAGTCTATAATCTGGGAAGCCTTCCACGGGCCAAAGCCCTCCTTAAACAAGCCGGGTTCAACCGCACCGAGGACTCATAGGAAGGAAACAGCCGGATTCTTCCTGGAGCCAGGGCGCCCTCCCCCTGGATGCGTCTTGGTGTTGAATATTGGACACTTCCCTCTAATTTATCGGGAATGAGCAATGGTAAAGACTTTGCGGATGTAGTGGAGCTGATCCAACGGGAAGATCCTCGGTTTGAGAAGGGCGCCTACTTTTTTGTACGGCAGGCCCTCGACCATACCTTGAAAAATATTAAGAAGCAGCAACAGGAACAGACCCGCACCAGTAGCCATGTGAGCGGCCATGAACTCCTCGAAGGTATCCGTGACTTCGCCCTAGAGCAGTATGGCCCCATGTCGTTGACCCTGCTGAATACTTGGAACGTCCAAACCTGTTCAGATTTCGGGGATATCGTTTTCAATCTCGTTGACTACGGTGTCCTGGGAAAAACAGAGAATGACCGTCCCGAAGACTTCCGTGATGGTTACGACTTTTTCGAAGCGTTCGCGAAACCCTTTCTCCCGAGCCAGCCGGTAGAACACTTTAACCGTGTGTTCAGCGCGGAAAACGAGGAGCCCAATCCAGAAGCAAATTAGCAGCCTCCACCCTGGACCCTGTGCCTGTAGGACAGATAGAGATTACTCCTCCGGCAGAATCGTGAGTCGGATTTTGGAATTTTCTCGAAATTGTGAGTCTGCGAAGGCCTGCAGATCCCCTACAGTAACCTGATCCACCCGGTGCGGATAGCTTTGCCAATCGTTGATCTCCAACCCGTAAAGCGCATTCAGGATCGCCTGCATAGCTCTAGAGTTGGGCGTTTGTAGCCCCATGCGTTTCCGAGCTTTCATACGGGTCTGGCAGCGGGTCAGTTCATCCGCTTCAATCCCTCCGTCTTTAACCCGCTTCACCTCAGCGTCGATTTCAGCATAAACCTGCTCAACGGCCTCCGCATGGGTACCTCCATAAAAGGTGAACATTCCTGTATGCAGGCCAACCATCCGGGTCGCCCCGATATAATAAGCCAGTCCCTGCTCTTCGCGAACGCGCTCAAACAAGCGGCTGGACATCCCACTAAACAGTTCATCCATTACCTCGGCCACGAGAGCATAATCCGATTTAAGTCCTACGTCCGGGTAGGCATCAAACACTACAGCCTGCTCTCGAGGCAAGTGAAGTTCCTGATGCATCGAATCCTCAGGGCCTGCGAAACAGCCCCCCATGATGTTAAATGCCTTGCGCGGTAATTGGGAAAGCAACTCAGTGAGTTGGTCGAGAACGGAATCCCGATCAAAGTCGCCAGATACCGCCACGACACAGTTGGAGGCTACGACCAGTCGCTCAAAATGCTGGCGAACCAACTCAGGCGTTAACTGTTTAAGGGTATCCACCGTGCCCAGGCGACCATAGGCATAGGGGTGCTGCTGAAAAAAGGACTGTCGTAAATGAAACTGCCCATAACCGACAATGTCATCCATGGCCTCTTCGATCTCATCTATTTGGGACTCGCGTTCCGTCTCAAAGGTGTCCGCATGGAAAGCCGGCTCGAAAAGTCCTCCCTTCAAAAAACCGATCGCTCGGCTAAAATCTTGCGAAAGGGTTTCTACGCCGAATCCAAAGGAGTTATTTCCACAAAAGTCAGAGAAACTTCCGCCCCAGTTTTCAATGGACTCCGCCACCTGTCCAGCTGACTTCGACTCCGTATCTTTGGTCAGCAGAGTTGCCAACAAAGAGGTAATCCCTCGCTGGTCTTGGGGTTCGTATAATGAGCTACCAAGAAAACCCGTACGCAGATGGACCTTGGGCAGACGCGTGCTGGGATCCAGAAGGATCTTTGCACCGTTTTCTAGTTCCACCAGCTCAAACTCGGGTACCGCCCCCCGCCGACCTGTCTTCGCGGCAACAGGGGGTTTTGAGCCCACAGCAGGATTTTCAATCAACTTCACAAAGGTCTCGGTAACCGGCTGGAAATAGGTAGGAATCAAGTTATGGAGATCCTCCTGGGTCACCATGGCTAACCGGTCAAAGTAGGTCTTGGAAAATTCGAGATCTCCCACTACCACTTCGCCAATCCCCAAGCGAGAGGCCTGCCCACTCATGGTTTTCCGCGTATTCAACTCGCCGACGATCGCCTTCCGTCGGGCTTTCTCCAAATCTGCCTCATTCACTGTCCGTCTGGGGAATGCTTCAAACACTTGCCTCACGGCCGAAGCGGCTCGATCTCCGTCCTTCATCTCTCCTGAGTACCATATCCAAAATAGCCCCCCGTTTCCCGGCATCCATGCCGAGGCATCAATGTAACTCACCAGACTCAATTGATCTCGTATCTCCTTCCACAGAATGGCGCTATCCCCCCACCCCATTAATGTGGCAAGCACATCCAGGGCAGGCGCATCCGGATGTGAAAGACCGGGAATCTTCCAGGCGAGCCCACCTCGATACAGGTTAACATCCCCGCGCAACTCCTGGAATCGTGGGCCGAGCTGTGGCCGTTCCTGAGGGACCAGTGGAGACAAGGTGCGCACTTGGGGAATGCCTTCCGTCTTCTCCATGCAGGCGGCATAGGCGATCTCGGGATCCACCGCCCCCACGAGGATCAACACCGTGTTCGCAGGCGTATACCGCCCTCGATAGTAACGCTCCAGCTCTCCATGCGTCACTGACTCGAAGAGTGGACGATGCCCGATCACCGGGTATTGATACGCATGCTGGTGATACGCCGTTCCCATGAGGCCATACATGAGCTGCCGGTCCGGGTCATCGAGGCCCATATCTATCTCTCGCAATATCACATCCCGTTCACTGCTGAATTCATCTGCTGGTATCCGTGAATGGAACACGATGTCCGTAATTACATCGAGAGCGTCTTCAAACCCATCACTGGGACAATCAATGTAATACACCGTGCGGTCATACGTGGTATAAGCATTGATGTTTCCCCCCAGCGCATGAACCTCTCGGGATATACCGGTAGAAGACCGGCGTTCCGTCCCCTTAAACAACATATGCTCCAAAAAATGGGAGAGCCCACAGCCCAGCATATCGCCTTCATGGATACTCCCCGTCTTGACCCAGGCCTGAACCGAAACCACCTCCGCGCTGCTGTCCTCCTTGAAGATGACGGTCAACCCGTTCGGTAATACCCAACGCTGTGGTTTATCATTGAACAGTCGGTCAAGAAGCGGATCAAGGGAATCAATAGACACAAGGGAAATGGAAAGTGAAAAATCTAAAATTGAAAAGGGCTTTGTCGGTTTTTCTAGTGTATTCCGCACCAGGTAGGACAAAATAACCCCGGTCAGCTGCATAGAACCATGGAGACGGCTTGTCCCTCAGGCCACAAAACAGCCGAACCCCCCACGGGGTAAGGGCACCACGTTCCAGGCGCAATAAACCCAAAACCACCTCCAGCCTAATCCCTATCCCCTAAAGGCAGGGCAAAATACCGATTAAATCCGGACCCACCGTTGGATCCTGCATCATAAATGAACCCATAGACCGGGTTTCCATTGGTATCCTGATGGACCGATCCGCGGACCCAGGAGCCTTGGATACCTTCCACCACCGGTGTAGGCGCAGACCATACCCCAGGTTGACCCGATTGTGTATGAAAAATAGATCGAGACTCCGATTCGATGAACAGAAGGTGTATGACATCGCCATGCAGGACCATATCCGCTCCCACTTGCTCGGAATCAACCGCATCCGTGATCACGGTCAACGGTGTAACTAAAACGGGATCAGAGAGCACACCAGAGGATGAAAACCGCCTCTCATAGAGGTAGCCACTCTGTTCCCGGTAGACCACCACCGTTTCCCCGGAATCCGAGAAGGGGACAAGGGGAAGGATGGCTCCGTTCTCCGCATCCAGGGTTCCCAGCTTTGCCGAGAATACCACCCGTTCGCCCAAGTTGCCGTCCGGAAACACATGACGAATGAACCCTCTACCATCCCGACCGGTGTAGGCCAAAGTCACGGCATCATCCTTCCCCGAGACCAGGACCGGTCCGGATAGACTTGGCGTTTGGTCCGTATCCAACTCCAGGGCAGGCCCCCAATTCCCATCCGGAGAACGGACCTGCAGGTATAGGCGTCGGGCCCCACAATACACCGCGACGAGGCTTCCATCACTTCTCGCAGTTATACCGGTCGCCTGAGTCGGAGGTGCTTCATGCATAGCAATACTTTGGCTATCTACGAGCCAGGATCCAGAGCCTGTCTGAGAACTTCCAATTTCAAAAGCATGATAGAATACCGCTTCAGAAACCTGGTGGATGAGGTGAATAGTCGATCCGGTCCGGACCGAGGCAACGCCTTCCAAATCATCGGCCATGGGACGCCCGGAGCCGTCTACCTCTCTCCAGGAGCGACCGAAATCGCTCGATTTCACAGCCATCAATCGATTATCCGTTTCCGAGGGCTCCATGAAGAAATAAAGATCGCCTTTCTCTCCCTGGTAAGGTCCTAATCGCCCTGGCGTTTCAACAAAGGTTCCGCCTAAATGCCCGGAAGGCGCAGTAAGACTCAATGGTATCGGACCCAGGTTGGACAGCGGCCGTCCCGTCGCGTCGACAACCCGAAGATAAAAAACAGTCCCATCTTCTCCAAAAGTCGGTCCATCCGAAAAACGACGAATGACCAAGGGCCATTCCCACTCGAAAGTTTCCCCCTGGCCCCGCCAAACCGGAGTGAGGCTTCTTCCATTGAGGCCAGCCCCCTCCTCGAAATTGACCTCCGGACTTCCCAGGCGCTGTTCCGTTTCTTCCCCGTGAGCATAGGCCTGAGTGGAAACCACGGAGAGTATTGGACTGGCATACCCCGGGTATGGAAAATCAGAGAACCCGACCGGCATCCAGTCATGCTTCCCCCAACGATATTCTAAGCCAAGGATGTGGCCCTCGGGTGGGCTCTTTAGCGCCGTCACCTGGATGCGAATCCGGAAGGGTTTATCATAAGTTAGAGCAGGGGCCTCATTTTCTTCAGCGGCCCAGCCAAAATCCGCATTGAGGGGGGCATTAAAGTTGGACCTAAACCGAAAGGCGTTCCATAGCAAGTCAGCCCCTTCGACAGAATGAGTCGCAACTCCATACCCGAGGATACCCTGGCTCAAAAGGGTTAGCCCTATACCAAATCGAACTACTTTCATACTGAAGGATAGTCTAAGACAAAAAAGCCCGACGGGAAAAGTCCCGCCAGGCTAATGAGGATAAATCCCTTAGGAATTCCAGAGGATTAGCGGCGCCACTTGATACCAACGTTCGCGGTCCAGGAGTATTCCTCATACTGCAGTGGACGTCCGGTAAAGGCATAAGAGCGGCGGGTGGGCTCGTTGTTAATGTTGATAAACTCAGCAAAAGCAGTCCAGTTGTTGTTGATCTCGTAAGAGGTCGTTACATCCCATTGGAAGTTGCTGTCATGGAGTTCATCGTCTTCAGGATCTTCACCAAACGCATCAGCAAAGTCACTACGGAAGGTTCCTGCCAGGCGAAGGAAGAATCCGTACTTTTCATAAGAAACCGCGATAGTCCCCGTGGTATCACTCTGTTTCGGCATGCGCACGTCTTCCGATCGACCGATATCAGCGTCACTCTGGGCAAAGGTCCAGTTGGTGAAGACACCAAGTCCATCCCAGGGGGATGGCAGGTCGACGAACTGTTGTTGATAGGCCAGCTCAACCCCCAATATATTGGCAGTCTCTCCATTGCGGAAGGTGATGAGGTCGAAGTCTTCCCCCCCGACATCGATGGATTCTTCGCCCACTGACAGGAAAACGAAATCTTCGATATTCTTTACAAATCCAGAGACAGACAGGTATCCGAGCGGCTCCCAGTAATACTCAAAGGACAGATCCCAGTTCATGGATTTGTAGGGATCCAGGTCCGGGTTACCGGTGACCAACTCTTCATCTTCCCGGTTAGTCTGGGTCCGGAAGGCTGCATCTCCAAATTTCGGACGAGCAATGGTGTTGGTCCAGGAAGCACGCATAGCTCCGTTCTCGCTAAAATTGTAGCGCGCAATAACGGAGGGCAGCACATTCGTGTAATCCTTACTGAAGGTATTCTGGTTGATGGCTTCCAGATCTCCATCAGCGTCGAATACTATATCATTACCCTGAGTTTCGAAAGAGGTATGCTCAACCCGGACACCGGCATTAAGGGACCAGTCTTCAAAGACGGTATTACCCATGAGGTAACCGGCGATGATGTCTTCGTCACTCTGATAATCGTCCGCAGCAGAATCGATGATGGAATCTTCATCCTGGCGCTCAAAATCACTCGGATTGTCTTTAAAACGTGCGCGCGCGGCATCACGATTGGCGCGCATCCATTCCCCATTGCCATTACGGCCAAAGGGAAAGCGCGTATCAAACTCGGCTACGTCGGACATGAGATAATCCACTCCGCTGGCAGCCTCATAGATGTCGACCGTTACGTCCTGCTGCTTCTCACGACCCCGGTATTTGGCCCCGAACTTCACCCAGGTCGGGCGATTGTTCCAATCGAAGTCGTAGCGCGCATTGATCATACCGGCGAACTCATCTTCTTCCGTAGTATTGTTCTCGTTCGTGATGTCGTTCAGCTCGTAAAAAGCGGGGTTATGTAGGTTACGCCCACCAAAGACTCCAACTACACTGGGAACGCGGTTGTCCCGGCGGTTGTAGTCATACATGAAGGAGATATCGTCCCCTTCCATGCGCCACTCGGTGTCGATTCGGTCGGGCTCGTTTTCCTCGGCGTGGGAGTAGGCGAGGTTGAAATCCACCATCCAGTCACCGAATTCAACATCACCGCCACCATTAATGGTCCAGATTTCCTGCTCCTCGAAACGGTCCTTAATTTCACGGTCGGTTTCTTCCGTGTTGATCGCCGTGCCTTGAGTGTCCGTCAGGTTCTGAAACGCTTCGGCATCCTCGGCTTTCAGCTCCCAGCGGGCCCGGGCTTCGTCATCACTGAAGTAGTTATACATGCCGCGGATATAATAATAGGCATTCTCAGCAGCTTGTACTTCGAAGGCAGAGCTGACGGCCCAACGCTCACGAACGATCTCGTAATTGCGAAACTCGATTTCGGCCGGAGTTAAGGCAGAAGCTCCATCCGTATCGGTATTTTCCTCCCAAGGCCCGTCGACCTCGGAGTTATCGCTTCCCAGCTTGCGCTCCTGATAGGTGGCGGCCAGAAGGAAGCCGTATTGCTCACGTTCGCCAAATACGTCGCTGTAGGTTGCTTTCAATTTCCCTGAGGTTTCACTCAGCAGGTCGTTGTAGGACAGCACCCCGGACGCGGCCATGTATTGATGCCCCCGCTCAAAGGCACTGCTGGTCTTGATATTGATGGTTCCACCAACGGCGTCACCGTCCATATCCGCCCGTACGGCTTTTACCACTTCAATCTGGTTCAGGACTTCGGAAGGAATGACATCCAGAGCAACCGCCCGCGATTCCCCTTCCGGAGCAGGGATGGTGACATTATCAATCTTGATGTTGCTGAGATCAGGATCGATTCCACGGATGGAAACGAAACGCCCTTCACCCTGGTCCTTTTGAATAGATATTCCAGGCAAACGCTGCAGCGATTCAGCAGCATTTTGATCGGGGAAACGCCCAATCGCGTCGCTGGATACGATGGTCATCAATACCTCGCTATTTCGCTGTTGATTCAAAGCCTTAATCTGACCTTGGGCAGAGGAACCGACGACCACCATGGCTTCCAATTCTTCAACGGAAGCTCCAAGGGTCAGGTTCTGGCTGACTTCACCCGTAGAAGGTATTTCTACCGTTGCCGTAACACTGGGAAACCCGAGGTACTCGGCAACCAGGGTATAGGTTCCTGCAGGAACACCGGCGAACACGAACCGGCCTTTGTCATCCGTAGCAACGGAGTAATCCGTATTCATAATGGAGACCCGGGCACCAGGAAGATTAATTCCCAAGTCACCCCGATCTACCTGTCCGCGAACGGTGCCCGCGTAGGTGATATTGGCAAATCCAATAAGGCATACCATGAAGGCAAAAAGCCCACGTATGCGTACATACCCACATGAGGGCATGGAGCGAATGAATTCCATAGTCATAGCAATTATCCTGTTCGGATTGAGGAGTTTTTTTTGTCTAGTTGGTTTTGTGACTTTTGAAGCAGTCCTACTTCAAAACCATCCAGATAGTTGATTCGTCTACTCCGGGTCAATCGAGAGGAAGCTCTGCCACCAAAACGTTACCACAGTCATGGAAAGGTAACATCACATCACCTAACTTACACCATTTGCTCGGCTAATCACAGCCCTCCAGCCGGTCGAGAGAGCGCCTAATCCCCCAACAGTTTGCGCAGCAAATCGTCCAGCATTTTTGGGTTGGCCTTGCCTCGGGTCGCTTTCATGACCTGCCCTTTCAGCGCGTTGATAGCCTTTTCATTACCCGCTTTGAACTGCTCAACCGGCTTGGGATTGTTTGCTATGACCTCTCGGCAGATCCCTTCAATTTCCCCAGTGTCGGTAGACTGCTTTAAGCCTTTCGCCTCGACGATATCCCCGGGAGCTTTGCCCGTTTTAAACATCTCAGCGAAGACCGCTTTAGCTATTTGACTGGAGATGACCCCATCATCGATCAACTGGACCAGGCCTGCAATGGATTCGGGGGATGCCGGACTCTCACTTACTGGCATGCCCCCCTCCCCTTCGTTCCCGGATTCGGCTAACTCACGCAACAAGTCATTCGCGACGTAATTGGCAATCTGCCTGGGCTTGTTGTAAACCGCTACGGCAGCTTCAAAAAACCGGGCCAACGGAAGATCCGGACAGAGGACGGAAGTGAGGGTGTAGGGAAGACCATAGTCCTCCATAAATCGCCGCTGCATATCAAACTGCAATTCGGGCAAGTCTCCCAACAATCGGTCTTTCGTCTCTTGAGGGATCTTTACCGGCATCAGGTCAGGGTCAGGAAAGTACCGGTAATCATGGGCATGTTCTTTACTCCGCAATGAACTCGTAAATCCTCCATCTACATTCCAACGTCGCGTCTCCTGAACTACCCTTCCTCCGTCTTGATACACCTTGGTCTGGCGTTGAATCTCGTAGGCGACCGCATCCCGGACGTGAGCCACGCTGTTGAGATTCTTCATCTCCGTGCGGGTATTCAGAATATCACTACCCACCGGACGAACACTCACGTTCGCATCGCACCGCAACTGACCTTTCTCCATGTCGCAGTCTGAGATGCCGGCATTGCTGAGAGCGACGCGAAGGGCGTTTAAAAACGCGACGCATTCCTCAGGGGACCGTAGCACAGGTTCGGAAACTATTTCCAGGAGCGGAGTCCCCGCCCGATTGTAATCCACCAGGCTATCATTTTCAAAGTGAGTCAATTTCCCTACGTCTTCTTCCAGATGCGCCCGGGTGAGCTCGATGGTTTTGTGCTCTCCCATCACATTGCGTGAGGGCCCGGGGAGCTCGATTTCCACCGATCCCCCAACACAAAGCGGCTGATCATATTGAGACAGCTGATAATTCTTCGGATTATCCGGATAGAAATAGTTCTTTCGGTCCCACTTCGAAATTTCAGGAACTTCCGACCCAAACAACAACCCGAACCGGATGGTCTGTTCGATCGCCGCCTTATTCAGCACTGGCAGCGTGCCCGGCAAGCCCATGATCACTGGATTGGTCAAGGTATTAGGCTCCTCCCCATACTGGTAGGCGACCCGGGTAAACATCTTGGTCTTCGTCTTTAGCTGAACGTGGACCTCAAGCCCGATAACTGGTTCGTAATCCATTCTGGAGTGAAGGTGAAAGTGGAATGATGACTGGGTCTAGTGGCCGGTGTCCAGGGTCTAGGGAACCTAAAGCTCCGGGGTTGCTTCATTGAAATCGTGGCTGGCGTCAAATTGGTGCGCAACCTTCAGGAGGTCCGCTTCGCCAAAAGGCTTGCCAATCAGCTGCAATCCGATGGGCAAACCGTTAGAATTGAAGCCACAGTTCATCGAAATTCCGGGGAGACCGGCCAAATTGGTGCAGATGGTATAGATATCGGCAAGGTACATTTTCAAGGGGTCATCAGTCCGTTCGCCAAGTTTAAATGCAGGGGTTGGCGAGGTCGGAGTCAGGACCACATCCACGCCTGCGTCAAATTCGGACATAAAGTCGTTGCGGATCAGCGTCCTGACTTTCTGAGCCCGCAGATAATAGGCATCGTAGTAGCCACTGCTCAACACGTAGGTCCCCAGAATGACCCGGCGCTTCACTTCAGGACCAAAATTTTCCCCTCTGGTTTTTCTATAAAGGTCCACTCCATCTGCCGGATTTTCCGCACGCGAGGTGTATCGAATTCCATCGTATCGGGCCAGGTTGGAAGAGCATTCGGCGGTTGCAATAATATAGTAGACGGAAACGGCGAGGTCGGTGTGAGGCAGACTGATCTCCTTCAGGGTCGCCCCTCTGCCTTCGTAAAATAAAATGGCCTTTTCCACTGCTTCCCGAACCTCGGGATCCAAACCCTCACCGAAGTACTCCTTGGGGATTCCAATGGTCCAGGAATCCTTCCCCTCCCGCAACTGTACCCGATAATTTGGGATATCCGTTTTCCAGGAGGTAGAATCGCGCGAATCATGGCCGGCAATGACTTCAAGAATCATGGCCACATCTTCCACCGTCCGGGCGAAGGGCCCAATCTGATCGAGAGACGAGGCATAGGCAGATAGCCCATACCGACTGACTAAACCATAGGTAGGCTTCATCCCCACCACCCCACAAAGCGCGGCTGGCTGACGGATAGACCCCCCCGTATCGCTACCGAGGGTTAAGGGAAGTTCCCCCGCAGCCACAGCGGCTGCACTTCCACCGGAGCTTCCCCCGGGGATACACGTGAGGTTCCAGGGATTGGCCGTCTTCAAAAACCCACTATTTTCGGTGGACGAGCCCATGGCAAATTCGTCCATGTTCAATTTTCCATACAAGACCGCTCCCGCCGCTTTCAACCTGGAGGTCACTGTGGCATCGTAGGGAGAAATGAAGCGTTCCAGGATTTTACTCGCGCAGGTCAGAGGCTGGCCCTTGAGGCAAATTACATCTTTCAACCCGACAGGAATACCATCCAACGGGCCCAAGGCTTCCCCTCGGTGGCGGCGTTCATCTGAGTCCTTTGCCGCAGCCAGCGCAGCCTCAGAGTCTCGATACAGAAAGGCGCCTACTTTATCATCCACCGCATCACATCGGTCAATGACCGCCTGAGTAAGTTCAACACTGGAAAGGGCACCCCTGCCAAGCATATCACTCAGCTGGGCAGCTGGCTTAAACGTGAGGGCTTCCGACATGGGTCTGCTAAGGATTATAAGTTTATTACCCGGTGGGCAACGTTCAGGCGTCTTCAACCACTTTGGGAACCACCACTTGATTTTGCCGTTGCTCCGGCGCGTTCAGGAGGGCCTCACCCGGAGCGAAAGCCGGCTCCGCTACATCTTCCTGCCAGATATTGTAAGCAGGAAAAGCATGAGCCGTAGGCTCGATTCCGGAGACATCCACGTGGTTCAATTTATCAAAGTAATGGAGGATATCTCCCAGCTGGACGGAGAAGGTTTCTTTTTCCTCAGGGGTCAGGTGAATGCGCGCCAGACCGGCTACATAATCGATGTCGATGTTGGAAGGTGCTTCTGCCATTGGAAATTGAGAGCTAGTGCGGTTTGCTGCCCAGATCAACTGCGAACGCTGAAGCCGGTTTCCGCCGTCATGGTTTTCTGAATCTCATTAAAAGCCTGATTCACTTCCTTATCGTTTAAGGTACGCGTGTTCGATCGAAACACCATGGAAAAAGCCAGGCTCTTCTTACCGTCGGGAATCCCCATGCCCTCATATACATCAAAAATGGAGACGGACTCCACCTCGAAGGCCCCTTTAGTCGCCTGCTCCGCTGCGTCCACCAGGAGAGACCGCACCGTTTCGGCCAATACCGTCTGATCCACCACCAGGGCCAGGTCTTTGGTTACGGGAGGAAAGGCGCTCACGGGAATATACTGGATATCCCGCTCCACCGTTTTCAAAAAGTCAGGGTTCACGATGAGGCCGCCCGCAAAAACCAGACCCTTGATATCCCACTCCCTGACCCGGGCAGAATTCATCAGGCCCAGTTTACACTCGAAGCCATCCTTCTGAAATTCTCCGACTTTCGCCGACTGCCCCGGCTGCCAGCTGGCGGCATCCTCAAGCGGACGATACTGGCGCACGTCAGCAGGCACCCTGGCGAGATTTAGCAGGCCCTCCACCAGGGTTTTACAGGTATAAAAATCGGCGGGTTCCCGAGTTTTCCAGCCAGGTGTATCCGGGTCCACATAAAGGAGAAAACCGATCGAAGCTAATTCGTAGACCTTGCCTCCGTATTCGCGGAACACTCGACCACGTTCAAACAACCGGGTCATTCCAGAATTACGCGCGAGATTGAGTTTGAGCACATCGAGAAGCCCGAGCAACAGAGAGGGCCTCAAATGGCTTTGATCCGCCGTCAGGGGGTTCGCAAGTGACAATGCCTCTTCAACGGCGTGGCCGTACCAATGCTTTACCTCGGCCTCCGATCGCAGAGAATAGGACATGGTCTCCACAAACCGCTGGCCAATAAGTAGATCCGCGGCCTCAGTATTGAATTCATTGACAGGATCCACCCGGTGGGTGTGCGCCCGGGTCTGAACATCAATTTCAGGAATGTTATCCGTCCCGTAGATCCGCAAAAACTCTTCTGCCAGATCCACTGGACGCTCCAGATCCCGACGAAAACTCGGAATACGGACGCGCCAGGATTCCTGGTCCGGAGTCTCGTCCACCACGGCCACCTCCAGTTCCAGTGAACTGAGGACGGATTCGATTTCCCGATCGTCTGGTCCGAAGCCGAGGAGATCCCGAATCTGCTGCGGTCTGAGCAGAATCTCGCTATCCGAAATAGGGGGATGGCCAACGATAATCGGCCGACCCATGACGCTCCCCCCCGCCACTTCAAGGATAAGATCGATAGCCCTCAGGGCGGCATACTCCACATTGCTGGGATCAACCCCGCGCTCAAAACGGTACGAGCTGTCGGTCGAGAGCCCGAGTCGCCGGCTGGTCCGGCGAATAAAACTAGGGCGAAAGTAAGCGGCCTCTAACAGGATGTCTGTCGTGTTGTCGTCAACTTCCGCATCCAGACTGCCCATCACACCGGCCACAACCAGGGCACTTTCGGTATCAGCAATTACCGTGTTGGTCGCATCTAATTCCCGCTTACGTCCATCCAAGGTGGTAATCGTCTCACCAGGACGTGCCTGGCGGATGATGAGCTCTTTCCCACCAATTTTTTCGGGATCAAAAGCATGGAGGGGCTGGCCGGTTTCCAGCATGACGAAATTGGTCACATCCACGACGTTGTTCACCGGGCGAAGGCCGACCGCCTGGATCGCCTGCTGAAGCCAATCCGGACTCGGTGCGATTTTCACACCTCGAATGGAATAGCCGAAATATTGTGGGCATTGCTCCTCCGCCTCCACACGGATGGATTTTAACAAGGAGTGAAGTCCATCGCCGAAGGAAGGGTCATTCGAGCTGGCTTTGACTTCCGGATAAATCAGGTTGCGGCCGTAGAGGGCGGAGAGCTCGCGCGCAATCCCGATATGATTGAGGCAGTCGGGTCGATTGGGAGTTACTTCTATATCGAAGATCGTATCACGATCCATCACGATATCTTCAATCGGTGTCCCAATATCCGGGCGATCCTCAAGGATCCATAAACCGGAGTGATCATCTCCCAATCCCAGTTCCCGGGCAGAACACATCATGCCTTCGGAGGGCTCCCCGCGCAACTTGGATTTCTTGATCTTAAACGCATCCCCGTCCGGACCCAGCACTTTTGCCCCAGGCAAGGCGACAAACACCCGGTCGCCCACCTTGAAGTTTTTCGCCCCGCAAACGATATGTCGAAGCATACCATCGCCCACGTCGACCTCATTCACGCTCAAGCGATCCGCATTGGGATGCTGTCCACTGGTTTGCACCTCCCCCACTACAATGTTGTCGGTGAACACCAGTCCGGTGGTTTCTACCCCCTCAACTTCAAAACCGATGACCGTCAATGCCTTCTCAAGCTCCGAGTCAGACTTATCGGCTAGGTCGATATAATTCGAAAGCCAGTTTCTAGAAATTTTCATTTTCTTTCAGTGTCCTGGAGTGGTTATCTAATCAAACTGCTTCAAGAACCGTAAATCGTTCTGATAAAAGTAACGGATGTCATCGATGCCATACATGATCATGGCCAGGCGCTCTAGACCAAACCCAAAGGCATAGCCGGTCCACACCTCGGGATCGTAACCAACCGCCTCAAACACGGCCGGGTCGACCATGCCACATCCCCCCATCTCAATCCATTCCTTACCCACTTTGCCCAGATGTGCACTGGAACAATCCAGCTCAAAACTGGGTTCGGTGTAGGGAAAGAAGTGGGGCCGAAATCGCGTTTTCACATCCGGCCCAAATAGGCTGCGCATCATGTAATCCAGAATCGCCTTCAGGTCTTTGACCGTGACATTCCGGTCCACATAGAGCGCTTCAATCTGGTGGAAACACGAGCTGTGCGTCGCATCGGGGGTATCCCGCCGGAAACAACGCCCCGGAGAAATGATGCGGACCGGGGGCTCGCGCTCTTCCATTACCCGAATCTGAACCGGGGAGGTGTGGGGCCGCATAATATACCGTTCATCCGCCTTCTGAATGACGTTGGCAAACTTGGTGTTTTCTCCGGCATACAAAGTATCCTGCAAATCGCGGGCCGGATGGTCCGGTGCCGTATTCAGAGCATCAAAGCAATAATACACGGTCTCCAGCTCGGTGCCTTCTGCCACCGAAAAACCAACCCCTTCCAGGATGCGTACCAAGCGGTCCCGAATCTGGTTGATCGGGTGAAGCAATCCATCCTCCGGATCCGGAGAGGGCAGAGTCGGGTCGATGTCCGGTCCCAGCTTTGCCTGCATCTCCGCAGTTTCAATAACCTCCATCGCCCCATGATACAAAGCATCCAGGGACGTCTTCACCTCATTGACCAGTCGACCAACGATCGGCTTCTGTTCTTTGGGCAACTTGCCGATGCCCTTCATCGCCTGGGTCAGGGAGCCGTTTGGCCCCGAGATGCGCGCCTTAAAGGATTCGAAATCCGCACGCGATACCACGGAGGAGATCCCTTTCCTGGCTTCCTCAAGAATTGTTTTGAGCTCGTCTTCCATACGTCAGTTCCTTGCGGTATGCAGCCCCGCACGACGTATGGGAGTCCCGAAACCAACTGATGGCTGAAACCAAGCCGACGTCGCCCGGGCGCCGCCCTACCCAATTACATTAGATGTGAAGGGGTTACTTCTGGGCAAGCGCTTCCTTGGCCTTCTCGACCAGAGCCCCAAATGCTGCTTCATCATGAATCGCCATCTCTGAAAGGACTTTGCGATTCAAGTCGATGTTCGCGGCCTTGAGGCCAGCCATAAATCGGCTGTAGCTCATATCACGCTCACGGCAGGCTGCGTTTAACCGAACGATCCAGAGCTGTCGCATGCTGGACTTTTTCTTGCGACGATCACGATACGCAAACTTCTCGCCACGATCAACGGCGTCCTTCGCATAGCGGAACAACCGGGACTTGTTTCCGAAAAACCCTTTGGCTTTCCGGAGGACTTTTTTGCGACGTTTCAGGGTCGCGGGAACATTTCTGGCTCTAGGCATGTTGTCTTCTTTCTTTTAGTTTCTGGCCGTCGGGTCGCCTGTGGGTTTCACCCGAGTAACCTGTTATCCGTTTTGCGCCTCTTCCTTGAATTATCCGGAACGCATGGCGGCACGCAGAATCTTGGCGTGACCTTCAGGTACTACATGGTCCTTTCTGGCGTCACGACGCTGCTTCACCGACTTATTCCGAAGCAGGTGGCGATGCCCAGGTTTGCGGCGAACGAGTTTGCCGGAACCGGTGATCTTAAAGCGCTTCGCGATGGATTTGCGGGTCTTGTTCATTTTGAAATTAGGAAAACCGAAGAAAAAACAGGCTTTTTCCGTCGGTGTAAAGCAGAAACCCCCCTTTTCTTCACCTCTCTAAGCCCTACCCAGGTGTCAATACACTGCGTATATACACAGTGTCAATACGCCCAGGAAAGGCCCGAACGTGTGGAGGGCTAGCTTTTTTAAACAAATGGGAAGGGCAGTGCCGCTTTTGGGGAAATCATCGACTGGTCCCAACAGACTGCCTTTGTATGGAAACCTTCATTACTGACCTTAAATTCGCGATCCGTGTTCTCTGGCGTGATCGCATGTTCACCCTTACTTGCCTCCTGACCCTGATCCTCTGCATCGGGGGAAATGTGGCCATATTCAGCGGCCTTCATGCGATACTGCTGCAGAAGCCGCCCTACCCTGAACCGGATCGATTAGTGGGGCTCTACACTCAGATGCCACGCTGGGGATACGAATACAATACTATCGGCACGGCAGACTATGCCCTTCGCCGACAGGCTGAATCTTTCGAGGAGACCGCCTTATACACCTACCAGAGCTTAAATTTCACATCGGGAAACACAACGGATCGGGTAGTCGGGCTTCGGGTGAGCTCTACCCTCTTGTCCACCTTGGGAATTGAGCCGTTTCTTGGGCGAAATTTTACGCCGGACGACAACCACGAGGGTGCCGAACGCGTCGCCATAGTCAGCTACGGGTTCTGGCAGGAACATTTTGGAGGGGACCCGGGAGCAATCGGCAACGAGTTCCGCATGAATAGCGAGACCTATAGCTTAATTGGCGTCTTACCGGAAGGCTTTGTGTTTCAGGGCCAATATATCAGGGTGTGGATACCCTTTACCTTTGAAGCTGGCTGGGACAGCGAGGAAAACCTGTTTAACCACTCTTATCGATCTATCGGTCGTTTAAAGGAAGGGGTCACTGTGGACGCCGCCCAAAATGAATTGGACCGCCTCACCCATGAATTGACACTCCGCGATGAGAACGCCAGGCAGTTTGTCGAAAGGACGGGGTGGAACAGCCAAGTGGATTCCTTTGATGCCGTTCAAACTCGATGGTTACGCCCACGTATCATGACGCTTCAGATTGCGGTCCTCTTCGTCCTGATCATTGGCTGTGTCAACATAGCGAACCTGATGATGAGCCGCGCTATCAAACGGCAACGGGAATGGGGGATCCGCCTTTCGCTAGGCGCATCCCGGCTAGCCCTCGCCCGCCAAGTGGTCACGGAAAGCCTGGTCCTCTCCATCCTCGGAGGGACCCTAGCCCTTATCTTTGCCCAAGGAGCAATTGGCGGCTTAAACGCGATGATAGAAGGAAGCCTTCCCTATGGGCGGGAATTGAGTTTAAATTTTCCGGCTCTGCTATTCGCTCTGGGCTCAGCTCTGTTTGCAGGAATCCTCTGTGGACTGGTCCCCCTCCCCTTTCTGTTCCGCAAGGAACTATCCGATTCTGTTCACAATGAGTCACGCTCGGTCACGGAAGGTAAAGCGTCCGGAGGGCTCCGCAGCTTTCTCGCCGTGGCCCAGATCGCCCTGGCGTGCACGCTCTTAATCGGGTCTGGCTTATTGATTCAAAGTTTCAACAACCTACTCAAAGTGGACCCAGGCTTTAACCAGGACCAGGTTCTCCTTGCCCGGTATACCCTACCCGGGAAAAACTACCCATCGATTCCGGAAAAACTCGCCTATGCCGACCGTCTCATCCGGGAAATCGAGAACCTGCCAGGCGTTCAACACGTGGGAGTGGCCAGCTCTGTCCCGTTCTCCGGCAGCAATTCGTCCTCCACGGTGACGGTGGAAGGCTACACCCCTTCCGAAGAGGAGGAGCAACCGCTGATCAATCGCATCAACCTGCATAGAGATTTTCTCCAGGCCATGGGCATTCCATTGATCGAAGGGCGTTTTTTCAGACCCGAGGACTTCCAGGAAGATGCCCCGAGGACCATCATCATTGATCAGCAGGTCGCAAAGCGCTTCTGGCCCGAGGCCAGCCCGGTTGGAAAGCGAATCGCATGGGGGACCCATGAAGGCGATTTGAGTGAGGTGGAGTGGTTCACCGTGGTGGGGGTGGTGGGAAACATCAAACACAATTCCCTGCGGGATGAGGTCCGCCACGGAAGGAGCTATCATCCGGTTGCGTGGAACATGACAGGGATGCAAATCATTGTGAAGGCGGCGGGGAGCCCAGAGGCTCTATTTGATAGTATGAGAAAGGTGGCGCTCGATGTAGATCCGGAGGTCCCGCTTTACCATACCCGGACCATGCGTTCGGCGATTGATAATTCCCTCCAGTCCACCCGGCAACCCATGGTCCTGCTCATCGGTTTCAGTGCCACCGCGTTAATCCTGTCTGCCTTGGGGATCTATGGGGTGCTCGCCTACCAGGTGCTGCAACGCACCCGTGAATTCGGGATCCGGATCGCCCTCGGCGCCCAGGATGGCAATATCCTGGGACAGGTACTGCGGCGAGGCGTCCTTCTGACCCTGATCGGTCTCGCACTCGGACTCGCTCTGGCAGCCGGCCTCACCCGACTGATGAACGCGATGCTGTTCGAGGTCGCCCCCTTTGATCTCAACGTCTACCTGATTGTGGCCGGGAGCCTCACCACAATCGCCCTCCTGGCCTGCTGCATCCCGGCTCTGCGGGCCACCCGAATCAACCCGGTGGAAGCTTTACGCCAGGAGTAGGCCTACCCCCACGAGGGTGTAGATTACACCGGGCATGGACATCCAGAATTTGGGAATCTTTTGAGGGGTGAAACTTTATAGGTGGACAAGGGTTTAATTGTTTCCCGGGTTCCAGCTTGTCATTAAGCTGGGATTCCATTCCCATTGTCCTCATATGAAGTCACCCCAATCGCTTTCTATTTCAATGGAAGTTGTTATGAATCAAAAGGTAAGGAAACACCATAAGGCTGGATTCTCTCTCATCGAAATCCTGGTTGTGATCGCCTTGGTGGCCATGTTGGTCAGCTTGGTGGTATTCAATGTCGATTCCATCTTTTCAGATAATAATGAAAAAATTGCCTCCACCTATGTGAACACCAGCCTCAAGATTCCACTCACGCAGTATAAAATCAGCATGGGCAACTACCCCTCGACGGAGGAAGGATTAAAGGCTCTCCTGACGCCACCGGCCGGGAAAGAAGCGCGTTGGAAAGGACCCTATGTGGAGCAGCTCCCCGACGATCCCTGGGGCAACCCCTACCAATACCGGTTCCCTGGAACTAAACACAAAGGGGGGTATGACCTCTGGTCTTATGGGGCTGATGGCGTAGAAAGCGCCGATGACATTGGGAATTGGATTACCACCAATTAATCTTCCCAACATTAAATTGCCTCACAGCACCAGACCATGAAACGGTTCCGCAACCGCAACCTGTCCGGTTTCACAATGGTGGAAATCGTGATGGTGATTGCCCTGATTGCGTTGGCCGCCACCTTGGTCGTCGTCAATGTCGATACACTCTTCGACAATGCTGACACCGTCCCCACGGAGGAATTGTTATTTCTCGCGGTGAGGGAAGCTCGCTACCGGGCAGCCCTGGAAAAAGAGACCGTCTACCTTCGCTATGACATCCCCAGCGTCAGCTTCGAAATCACCCGCGAGAATGGGGCCGTCTTGGCGCAGATTCCGACCGACCACAACCTGAGGGATGATCCTCTGGAGGTGGTCTTCTTCACGGTACTCCCCGGGCAGGGCCGGTCCACCACAAGTTACCTGAACTATGAGCCGGAACTCAGTCCGATGAGCCGTGTGCCGTTCAGTCCACTCCTGGTCAGTCCTCATTTCATTGCCCAACTCAATTTCCGAGGCATCGCTCCTGCCTTTCGCTTCGATCCCTTTTCCAGTGTGCAGTTTCCTGTTGAAATAGAATGACTCCCTCACACCCCCAGAATCCACAGGGTTTCACTCTGATCGAAGTGTTGGTCGCGATGGTTATCTTTACCACCGCCATTACGGTCTTAGCGGAAGCGTATTTAAACACGATTCAGGCGTTCCAGGGCCAACCAGAGAAAACCCTGGTGGAACAGGACCTGGCCTTTGTTCGCCAACGTGTTTTGCGCGCTCCAGATTTCGAAACTTTAGAGCGGGGCGGAGACATAGAAACATTTGAAGCCGGCATGGCTACCTGGGAAGCCGAATACGAAGAGACCAACGTCATCGACCTGTTTAAGGTCACTATCGAGATTGAGCTGGGCGAACGCGACGAAGTCTATATCCAGGAACTTTACCTCCTCCGACCTGGCTGGAGTGATCCCGCTGACCGGGAGACCCTCCTCAATGATAAAACCAGCGATCTGGAATCCGCCCGATCGGGCTTAGAATGGTACGAAGGATGAGGAATTCTGCCCAAATCAGCAATCCATTCCCAAGGGGATTTACCTTGTTGGAAATCCTTATGGCGATTGCCATAAGCGGACTCATCTTAACCTACGGCACCGGGTTCTTGGTCAGCCTCAACGCGGATTGGGTTACCAAGGATGAGTCCAGGTATTTTGATGAACACGTCGGAGGGGTAGTCCGCTTTTTTGATGGGGTTCTCGCGAAAAATATCATGGACTCAAGGCTTGATGCAGAAGACCGTTATCCCTTTATAGAAATCCCTGAAGGCCTTACCGACAACGGCCTCCCCTTCGTTCGTTTTCGCTTTCCGGATGGGTGCCCCTTGTTTATCAGCGAAATGGATCCCGGTGGTCCTACAACGGCCTATTTCGGAATCGACGAAAACGAGGGCCTCGTCGCTTATTGGTATTCCGATGTCCGAGAGGACGTGGATACCGTGGATGATATGAGTCGTACCCTCATCACCCCCTTTGTCCGGGAGGGAGCCTTTATCTACTACGATGAGGAGGAAGAAGAATGGGCTGTCGAAGACGAAATTCGCGAAGATGTGAATGGGCAACCGGTTCTCCCGGACCGGGTGCAACTCACCTTTCGACTGAGTGATGAAATTCAAATCAAGAAGAGCCTGGTACTCCGGCGAGATGAAACCGATATCTACATTTATTAAAGCCTCGCCCCCCCACAAATCGAAGGGAAGCATCATCATCGGGGTGCTTGCGATCATCCTGTTGTCCACCGTGATGGTGTTTCAATTCGTGGAAAAGGCCGTTCAGGAGCTTCACTACCGGGGACAAACCATTGACGATCCTGATATGCGGCTAACGGCCTACTCGGCGCTGGAAGTCGTTCTCGCCGTTTTGCACGAGATCCGCACCATTGATGGTAAACTCGTCGCGCCCGCCCAAGGCTGGAGTGATCCCCTCACCTATGCAGAGTGGGAACCGCCTGAAGGCTATGAGATCGAAATCTGGTTTGAAGATGAATCCGGCAAAGTTCCCCTTTCCACCCTCACGGAAGAGCGCCTTCCGCTGTTTCTTGAAGAAATGGGCATCGATTTTTCCGATGCCAACCTCCTAACCGATACCCTTCTAGATTGGATGGACGAAGACGATCTGGCACGACTCAATGGAGCTGAAAAGGATTTTTATAACCGCGAAGAATACCCCTACAAAAGTATAAATAAACGCCTGAGTAGCTGGGATGAGCTCCGCCTGATCGAAGGGTGGCGAGACCTATTCTTCGATGAGACCGGAAATCCCAATGTCCTTTTCGAGGACTTTACCGGGAGTGTGTCGCTGTATCATACCGGAAAGATCAATATTAACGCAGCGAACCCTCTCGTGATTGCCTTCTTGTCACGCCTGGAGGGGTTTGACGCCTTGCTGCTGGAAGAATACCTGTATGGCCGAGATGACCAACCCAACACGGAGGACGACCGCATCCTCTTCTATACGGACAATGCCTACTACAATACGGGCGGCCAGAACAACAGCACCATGGGCTCCATCGAGTCGCGGATGTTGAATATTAAGATATGGTGCCGGCGCGGGGTTTCTGAACTTCTCATTGATACCCTGGTCAATACTGCAGACAGGCAAGTGGCCCAGGGAGCAGCTGGCATCCCCTTCACAGTATTGTCAGTTACTGAAAATCTGAGAATAAATTAGACCCCAAGCACAACTTTCCCTAACACTAACCGTTTTTTTAATTAGCTAAGTGAGCGAATCCGCCAAACAGATCCAAGTTTTCGCCCAGGAAGAGAACCCCATACGGGAGCAGGTGTTGCTCCTGCCGGGATACCTCTTTTTCACCGAAATGGTCGAAATTCCTGACGGAATGCAGGAGGATGAGCTGGAGCCTCTTGCTGAACTCACCCTGGAAGGCCTCACCCCATTTGATCTGGATCAACTCCACTGGGGATATGCCTGGGATATGGGAAGTGGAGTGCTCTTTGTGTTTGCCGTCTATAAGGAACGACTCAGACAGGAGGGGTATTCTAATTTGGACGACTACCGCCAGGTTTACCCGGACTTCCTGGCTCTGGATTCCTCCAACCAGGATCATCCCCAAATCCTCATCATTGAGCACCCCGGATCTGTTACGGCGGCTGCCTTTCCCAAAGGAAGTCGTATACCTGTGGCCATTTCTGGTTTACCACTGGAAGAAGACGAAGTCCCGGAAATAGTTCTGGATGAGATTATAAACGAATTGGACGAAAGCCAATTTGATTTGGGTGAGACCATTGTCGCCCCCATACAGTCCGAGGTCCCCTACGAGGGCCCGATTCAGTTTATCCATAACCAGGAAACCAAAGTAATCCTGCCTGATTCTTTAAAATGGTCCGCAGATCTGCGGACTACTGATTTTGGCAAAAAGATGGAGGGAAACCGCCGCAGAGACAAACTGCTCTGGAAGGCCATGCTGGTCGCCGCCGGTATCACTGCCCTTCTGCTCGTGTTGGAAGGTCTCCGGATCGGAGGAAATATTTTCCTTCACTTCCAAGAGCAAACCATCGAGGCTCAGACCCCGCCTGTCACCCAGATCCAAAGCCGTAACACCCTGGTCAGCCGGTTGGAAGAACGGGCCACGGCCAACCTTCGCCCGTTCCAAGCACTTCGGCTCCTCAATCAAAATCGGCCTCCCACGATTTACTTTACCTCCGCCGAGGCCTCCATCCCTAACCGGGTCGTCATTGATGGAGTCGCCCGCACTGCCAACGAGGTTAACAGCTACACAAAACTGATTGAAGGGTCCGGCTACTTTGAGTCGGTCCGTATCCGGAACCAGCGCTCCCAATCGGGGCAGACCACCTTCACCCTGGATATTATCGTCGGGGACCTCCCTGCCGCCGGGACCGAAGTTTCCCAAGTCGATTAACATGAACTGGATCACCAAAGTTCGTCACTTCTTCTTCAGACTCTCCTCCCGGGAGAAGCTACTGATTTCCGTATTCATCTTCACCGGCCTGGCTATTTGGACGACCGCTTCCGTGCGTGGCATGAATGCGATGCTCACCGGCTTTAAGCTGAGCAGCGCCGAACTGGAAGATCAGGCGCTCTGGCTCGGTGAGGCTGATCTGATCAATTCTCGAATGGAGGAAGTTCTCGTCACCCTGGACTCGGAGAAAACCTTCGATAGCGCCGAGTTGGTCGGCAAGCTCGACGAACTCGCCCGACTACAGGACGGGATGGTGTTCGAAATTTTCTCCCCTCGAACTGTTAACGACGCCGAATTCGATCTCCATTCGGCCCAGATCCGGTTTCGACGGGCAACCATTGCTCAGCTTCTCGCCTTTAGTGCGGCCCTCCGGAGGGAAGAACCGTATATCGCCTTGGAAGACCTGAGGGTCTCCGCCAACAAAGCCAACCCCACTGAGCTCGATACCCGCTTCCGGGTTTCCTCTTTTGAATTAAAAAATACTACCCTGAATTAATCATGGACACTCCCCATTTCCAACAGCAGCGAAAGCCAGGATCTCGATGGGTTCTTTTCGGGCTTTGCCTTACCCTGCTGCTCTCTCCATTCGGTCTCTCCGCACAAGACACGACCCCGGACACCGGTGACGATGTCATCGGCACCTTGGTCATGGTCGATGAATCCACCCAGGCCGTCCTCGATCTCCTGGAAAAGTTGACCGGAAAAATTATCCTTCGCCCCCAAAACATACAGCCACAAAAAATTAATTTCGACAGTCGGGGCCCACTCACCCGGGAGCAGGCTATTATGGCCCTGGAATCACTCCTCAGCATGAACGGCCTGGCCATTGTTCCGGTCGATGAAACCTTTGATCGTGCAGTCCAATCCAGCATCCCGGTCAATCCACTCACCCCCGATCTTATTTCTGAAGAGGATCTGGATGCCCCCCCGAGCCAGAAACTTTTTTCCAAGATTTATACCTTTGGCTTTCTCACGATCGATCAGGTTCTCGAGATCTTGCCTAACTTCACAACTCCCAATGTTCCCGTAGCGGTTCCCCTGAGGAAGAGTAATAGCGTGATGGTGACTGACGCATTGAGTAATCTTCAGCGATTGGAAGACATCTTCGAACAGCTGGACCAGCCCAAGCAATTTGACGGGTTGGCCCTGTTTATCCCCTTGGAGCATATCAATGCCAAGGAATTGGAAACCCAGTTTAGCGAACTCGCGCAAGAAACCCTGAGCCCCTACCTTGGAGGAAACACCACGTTCGGATCCGACGAGCGAAGTAATCAATTGATTGTCTTTACTCACCCCAGTAATGAAGGCCTTATCCGAGACCTCGTCGACCGGTTTGATATCGACGTAGCCCCCTTCACCGGCAGTGAAGTCTTTTACCTGAAGCATGCCCAGGCTCTCGACGTGGGCTCCTTAATTGAACAAGTCATTTCCGGCCAACAAAGTGCGCAAGACTCCAACGAAAGCCAAGCCGCCCGCAATCGCCGCACCCAACAACAGCAAAACCAGCAGGCCCAACAAGCCCAACAGCCTGTCGTCCGCATCACAAATACAGGAGGGGAATCCGGGGGACCCACGCTGCAATTCTCGGATTATGTGGGCATCGTCGCGGATGAGCGTAGTAATGCCATTGTGGCCTACGGGACAGCATCCGACATCAAATACATTGAAGACCTTATCAATAAGATGGATGTGCTCCTTGCCCAGGTCCGCATAGAGGTCATTGTGGCCGAAGTCACCCTGGGGGAAGAAATCGACCGCGGGATTAATGCCTTCTCCGTCAATTACAATGTGGACGGAGTCACCCCGGGAGGGTTGGATGAAATCGGGGTAGAAGTCGACGGCCGGGCCTTCGACCTGACGGGAACCTTGGAAGATTTTTCCCTTCAATCGGTTTTCCAAACTGCCCAAACCAATAGCGATGTTGATGTCCTTTCCTCGCCCTCTGTGGTCACAACGCATAACCAGGAAGCGACCATCAATGTCTCAGAGTCCCGACCTGTTATTACCAGTGTTCAGTCAGATACCACCAATGTAGGCTCAACACGTAGCAGTGTTCAATTTAGAGACATTGGTATCCAATTAACCGTGAAACCCCTGATCGGATCTAACGGTGTCATTCAGATGGAAATCGAGCAGACGGTCGAAACCGTGGTCAGCACGACCATCATCGATGGCAATGAGCAACCCATCATTGGTAAGCGGGAGGCCACCTCCTTCGTCAGTGTTTCAGATCAAGAGACGGTCGTGCTAGCGGGCCTTCAGGAAAACTCTCAGAATGAAACCTACGGCCGGGTCGCCCTTTTCGGTTATATTCCTGTGATCGGTGAGTTTTTCCGCAGTAAGCGGGTGGATAACCAAATCAGAGAACTCATCATATTCATTAAACCCAGTATTATACTGGATACCGAAGAAGCCAGCCAGCTAGCTGAGGACTATATCGACAATTCGAATAGCGAACAGGCAATCGATCGATTCCGTAGCGAGGGCATGAAAATTGATGAACGTCAACGGGGGGATCCAGGCCCCACCAAGGACGCCCTCTTCTGGATGCTGAAACCTTTCAATGATACAGAAGAAGCAGTCGAAGAAGGAGATGCGGCGGCCGATGTATCAGCACCTGAAAAAAAGGATTCGTCCATCGGCGGCCCCCGCCGCTAAGTTAAAAGAATGAAGGGACCTCACCGCCATAGCCTTGCATCGATGGGCAAAGCCATGCTCTGCCTGGGTGTCCTATGGTTGAGCAGTCCTCTGCTGGCTCAGGAGAAAGCCCTGGAGGAGAACTCCCCTTTCCTGCCTCCGAACTTCGGTAAACAAGCTGAGGAAAAGACAGAGAAGGAGGAAGTTATGCAGGGGCCGGTCTCCCAGGCGGTAGAGTTTCGATCCATGATTAAAATCGGTGACGAGTGGAACTTCAGCCTCTACGACATCAAGGAGCAGAAAAGTGTGTGGATCTCCCAATCCGCAGCTACCGGGCCCTTCAAGATCGAGGATATTTCCATACCCGACAAACGGATCCAACTGACCATGAATGGGAAGACGGAATGGTTAGCCATGAAAACTCCCTCCAATGCAGCAGCCAAAGGCACTCCTGCCGCCACCGCTCCCCAGCCCCCGACCAACACCAACGTCCAGCAACAGCGGTCATCCTCTGGGCGAATCCGCCTGAACCGAGACAACATCCCTCGCCGTCGCGTCGTCGTGCCAACCCGTCAGACCGAGGGACAAAATTAGGCCAATCATGAAGAGCGGTAACTTGAACCACACTCAATTTTTTGAAGGCCTGGAGGAAGAGGATATCCAAAGTATTCTGGATTTACCGCTGCAGGACCGGATGAAACAGCTGGCCCTTGTCCGCAAGGTTCCAGAAGAAGAAGCCCTCAAGACCTGTGCTGCCGCCACCGGCCTCCCCATCCTGGAACACTTTGATGTCCAGATTGAGGGCGATGAGGACCCCTTTCAAAACCCACCGATTCCCCTGCGACTCATCCATGAATTCCAGGCCCTTCCCCTACCCGACCCGGATGAGAAAAGCGAAGAGGAGGAGGTTGATTCAAATGGAAACGGAAATAGAAAACCAGCCCGCCGCGGAGAACTTAAACTGGTGGCTGCATGGCCCCCGGAACCCTCCATGGACAAGTGGGTTTTCGCCGTCTCCGGGCTCAAACCCAAGTGGTTTCTCGGCCCAGCCGAACGGGTAGCCAATACGATCACCCAGCACTACGGAGTTGGCTCAGGCAGCCTCGAAAACTCCGACCTCGGGTTCGAGGACACCGATACCGACATCGAGGAAGCCGAGGACCAGAACGCAGCCATTATTCGCTTTGTGAATGAGGTCATTCAAAAGGCGATCACCGATCGTGCTACCGATATTCATTTTGAACCCCATAAGGACACCCTCCAAATCCGTTATCGCATCGACGGTGAGCTCGTGCCCATCCGTGTTCCGGACAACCTGATCCACTTCCAGGGAGCGATCATTTCGCGCCTCAAGATCATGTCCAAGTTAAATATCTCCGAAAAACGGCGCCCACAGGACGGTCGGATCAACTGGTCTTCGGGCAGCAACGCATTAGACATCCGGTTGTCCACCTTCCCAACCATGTATGGGGAAAGCATCAGTTTGCGTTTGCTCAATAACAAGTCGCAACCAATGAGCGTCCAGGAGCTGGGTTTTTTACCCGAAGATGAAACCATGGTGAATGCTTCCCTCGCACGCCCCTACGGTATCATCCTCGTCACCGGTCCTACCGGTTCGGGTAAATCCACCTCGCTGACTGCCTTTATTCGTAGAATCAACCAGCCAGAACGCCGAATCATCACGGTGGAAGACCCCGTCGAATACGAGGTTCCCGGTGTAAACCAAACTCAGGTGAAGCACGAGATTGGACTCAACTTTGCGGCAGCCCTTCGCCACATCTTGCGGCAAGACCCGGATGTCATCATGGTGGGGGAGATTCGGGACCGTGAAACTGCCGATATCGCAATCCGCGCCTCCCTTACCGGTCACCTCGTCTTGAGCACCATCCACACCAATGATGCTCCCGGAGCGCTCACCCGTCTGATTGATATGGACATCGAGCCCTTCCTTATCGCGTCCTCTGTCGAGCTGATTATTGCTCAACGCCTGGTACGTCGCCTCTGCGAGTATTGCGCGCGCCCAAGCACCCTGAATACGGGATACCTGGAAAGTTGCCTGGCCGCCCTGCGCTTACCTCCGAGCGAGGTGCAATACGAACACCTCGTCAAAGAGCCGGTTGGGTGCGAACGTTGCCGGGGCTTCGGCTATCAGGGACGGGTTGGTATTTTTGAGCTGCTACGCATTTCGGATGAGATTCACCAGATGGTCGTCCAGAAAGCCTCCGCAAGGGACATTCGAACGAAGGCACTAGCTGAAGGTATGCTCACCCTCCAACGCAGCGGTTGGGAACAAGTCAAACGCGGGATCACCTCCCTTCCTGAGATCATGCGCTTCGCCGAGCTAGCCGAGAATGGGCAAGATAACCAAAAACCCGCGACATGATATGGTGTGTGAATGATGAGTGTTGAGTGGAGTGTGTCTCGTTCTTCCATTCCACGTTCATCTATCACAGCCCTACTCCAAATGCCTTCATTTACCTATAGAGCGATCAAAGGAAGCGGTGAATCGATCTCCGGTACCTTAGAAGCAGACGATCGGCGACAGGTCCTGAGAAAACTGCAGTCCATGCAGGCACGCCCCATTTCAATTTCAGAACAAAAGATGACGGGGGCTTCCAAAACGGCAAAGCAAGCGAGCTCCGCGGAAGAGGGTAACATCGAAGCCGGGAGTGCATCTCGCGGCTTCCGGATCCCGCTTCCAAGCTTCAAGTCCAAGGATACCATTGGGTTGAATTTCCTGAAGCGCCTACTCGACCTCCACAGCAGCGGCATGCCCCTGGGCGATAGTGTCCGCCTGTTGCAGATGCGCTTATCCGATCCACAACTTCGCTCCCTCGCTCATGATCTCTGGAAAGAATTAAGTGAAGGGCGCCCCCTCGCGGAAGGGATGCGCACCCTGCCCGAGTATTTTGATGATTCAATCACCCACGTCATTGAAGCGGGAGAAGCCACCGGAAGCCTCGTCCCCATTCTTGAACGGATTGTGGATCACCTGGAGGAAAAACAGAGTATTCGCGCCCAGGTCATGGGTGGCCTGGCCTATCCTATGTTTCTGGTGACAGCCGCGACCGGAGTGGCCCTCTTTCTTGTATTCTATTTGCTCCCGCGCATTCGCGGCATGCTCGACGCCCTGGGCGGAGATATCAACTGGTCCATGGCCATTTTAATCAACGGGTCAGCCTTTCTCCTTAATTTTGGCCCCATCCTTCTCGCTTGCCTTGTGCTAGGCCTAATTGGTTTCACCCAATGGAGGAAGACCGCCAAAGGCCGCATAGTGACGGACAAATGGATCATCCGGATCCCTCTCCTTGGGCGAATCTTTTATTTTTCGGATCTTTTCCAACTCAGTAGCCTCATCGGCACACTGACCGGTAGCGGGGTCAATATGACGGAAACGCTCCGCCTGACAGAAAAAACTATCCGCAATCAGCATCTGCGCGGCCAGTTCCGAACCGCCCGCATCCAGGTAAACGAGGGGGCTTCCGTATCCCAGGCCTTAAAAATTAACAAGCTGATGCCCGAGCTCTCCATTGATATCCTGTCGGTCGGAGAGAACACCGGAAACATTGTCAATAGCCTGAATGAAATCGGTAAGTCGTTCCGCAAGGAACTCGACCTCCGCCTGAAGGTCTTAATCACAACTGTGACGTCTGGAGCTCTTGTCTGTGCGTTTCTCCTTGTCGCCTTGGTTGCCTATGGAATGGTGAGCAGTGTTTTTCAGGTCAGCCGGACCCTTTCTATCGGCTAGCTGTCCTATTGGAATCACCTTCCATGCCATGCTCCGAACCTTCCTCTCTCTCGCAGGCTGTCTTGCGGCTCTAGGCGGATGTTACCGACCGGGAATGGTCGTTCAGCCCGTGCCCACCGGAGACCAGAAAGTGACTATGGTTGAAGGCACCTCCGGACTCCTGCGGGGAGCGACCCAGAACCTTACGGTTTTTTCAGACGTAGAAATCAATCGTTATGGAACTGGTTTCCTCGTGGTCCTGAAAAATGACACCCCACACCCAATTCCACTGGATACGGATCATATCACAGTGAGAACCGAATCCGGACAGGTATTGGCGATCCTATCCTCTGCGGAAATCCTTGAAATTGCTGATCACGGAACGGCCAAATACAATGCTCAAATCGGCAGTATCAATAATCCGGTCATGGTAGGAGGTGCCTACACCGGAGGTATTTTCCTGGCTCGGACTCGGGCCAAAAACATCGTCAAAGAAGCCAAAGCTGTGAACGATATAATCCAGTACGCACGCGATGGCTATATGATGGACGGCGAGGCCATCCAACCCGGGGAAACCATAAAGCGTCGCTTCTGGGTGAAATTGCCCAGCGCCTGGCCGCCCAGTTCCATTTGGGTCGAAGTCGAAGTCAACGGCGAGACGGAAGTCTTCGTCTTTGAACTTGGTGACAAGAGCCTCTATTTGAATAAATTTGCAATGAATTGAACCATGCGTCTTTCCGCCCTGATACTTGTCCTGCTGCTTCCCCTGTCCCCGCTGTTTCCCCAAGAATCGGACCTGGGCGGGCTCGAGGTTCTGCAGGAAAAACCGATCAACCTGTGGCCACGCTTTGACTGGGTGAACACCACGCATGAAACCTTCCTCATGAGCAAGCTGCGGCAGGGGGATCATGTGATCTACGGAAACTACCTCGGCACTCGCCTCGCTTTTGATTCCAACCAATACGAAATTAATAAAAAGAAAGTCCTCTTGGCCATCTACCGCATTCCCTCAAAGGAGTTCCTCGACTCTATCGTCTTGAGGACCCAAGCTGACATCGGTGGTCTATGGTTATATGCAGAGGATCCCAACTTCGGGCTGAATTTTAATCGGAATGACCGGCGGCGCCTCATGGAATTTGTCGAAAAACACGGATATTCTTTAACGATTGGGTTCGACCTGCAGTACGCCAGGAATCCAAAGAATTTTGAGGCTGCTTCCGAGGCGACCAACAATCTGATTCTCTTTGTCAGCCGGGCCCTCACAGTCGATGTCTATCAGGTCGCTGACCAGATTAATAAAACGGTAAAGCGCATACTCGACGTGAATCCTGACGCCAGCATTGAGGTCGGCATCCCGATCAAAATCGACAACAACACCCTTGAACCCCTCGCCGAGCTTCTCAACCTGCTCGATACTCGCATCGCCCGCTACACGCTGTCCTACGACCAAGGGTCCGACCACGAATTCTTTATTGAGCAGTTGCTGAGTCAGATCAGGGGATCGCAGGATTAGACGGGGTTCTTCTTATGCAAAAAAAGCATACCCCTTTTCTTTGCTCTTCAGGATTTCCGAAAAAAAGATTGTCAAGGGGCAGAACCTCGCCTTTATTCCATCGTTTTCCGGTCGATTTCGACCATTCCCACGGTATGGGTCTGTAGCTCAGTTGGTAGAGCAGGTGACTCTTAATCACTTGGTCGGGGGTTCGAGTCCCTCCAGGCCTACCATCCTTCGCTGGAGCTAAGCGAAACGCGGAGGATGCCCATCCAGCCTACGCCCAGGCTGTGGCGGACAAGCCCTAGCTTGCTGGAACGCAAGCGAGGTTGGGGGATCGGCCAAACCTTATTTCCCCTTAAACCGGTTCCATCCTATTGTTCCCAAGGCGAGGAAGCCCAAGCACAAACCGATTTCTCCCGGCTCAGGTATTGCGGATGCCCCGGTTGCCGACAAGTTATCGACTTGAATAGGCTGACCGGCGATAACCGCTTCAAAATTATTCGTCCCCTGGATTCCGACGGTGAACAGATCGCTGTCGGTCATTCCCCAGTCGGGGTCCCCCGAAACACCTACATTAAACGAGCCCAGGTTGGCCCCACCTCCAAAAAAAGTGATGTCTTTGGTGGTGGAATTAAAGTCCAGAGAAACCGTGCCGGTAATATCGGTAGTGACCCCGGTCAGTGTGAACTGAGAGATATTGTTTATCAGAAATTCGCTGACATATTGCCGGACCGGGGCAGCCCCGTTGTTCGATGAAACAGATAGCCCGGATGTCGCGAGATACTCTGTCCCCATGTTGACAAATTGCACCCCGAGGAACACTTCCACGAATTCATCTCCCATATCTGAATCCTGTACCCCTGAAGGGTCTGTGTCGTAAAAAGTGGGAATAGTCACCTGGAGGGATACTGTCCAATCGGTATCATAAGGCATCGCATATTTCTTCCAGGTCAGGACCGGGTCAGTAAACGATCCACTGGTGGAGGTAAACTCCCCTACACCACCCGTCTGATTCCAGACTCCATCTCCCGTTGAAGCAAAAAAGTCAAACTCCGCCATTTCGTCTCCACTGAAGTTATAGGACGCGGATACTCCATAGAGGTAAGAGGTGAATAGTAGACCGGGCAGGATAAGAAACAGGAAGCGAGAATATTTCATAATAACGAGTATAAGTAAAGGTTACCAAATTAGATGAAATATCCATGTTTGATCAAGCGCAGATTCAGCCGCCAGTTGATACTCGGGCATCAATAACCGTTACATATACATCACGCCGTCCCAGGCTTTCATCCGCAACCAACAGGTTAGTCAACATCGGTTCGACTGAGCCCGGAGCAATGGGCTTTGGAAGGGTAAATCGTTCGGGACGCTTCCCGGGCAGGGTGATGGTTATTGAAACGTGATCCAAGGTGATATTGGCGGTATTCCGCAGGAGGACTAATATTCGACCATCATTCCGTATATCGACCTGATATTGGATATATTGCTTGGGATTCAATCGGGTATTGAGCTCCTTAAGCGCGACAAAGGCCTGCTGGCCAGCTTCCGTTTCTTCAAAAACAGCGGCCTCCGTCAAGTAGTGGTAAGCGCGCCGATTATCACCAGCCTCCATAGCGAGTAAGCCGAGAGCCGACATCGCTTCCGCCGTAGGAAGCAGTTGGTTGCTGCGCTCGAGGGAGCCTCGGGCAAAGGCAGTCCGTCCCATTTCGTTTTCCAGGTTACCCTTGAATAAATGGAAGGCAAAGTACTCTGGATTTTTCACAATCGCTGACTCGATGGTTTCCAAAGCCGCATCGTTCTTCCCGGACTCGTAAAGCGCTTTGGCTTCCAAAGCATCGAACAAGGCCTCTCTCGGTAACTTGCTGCGGGCGGAACGGGCTTTTTGGATAGCCAGCATAAACTTGCCCTGTTCGAGAGCCTCCACTCCTTCCTGGTAATCTGCGTAGGCATCTCTCGCGGTAATCAAGGGGGCAATCTGGGCCTGGTACTCCGCCTTTCCGACAAAACCACCGGGAGGAAACTCACTTAAATGAGCCCGGTTATCTATGACGCGCTTTTCGCTTGGAGGGTGCGAGGCAAACAAACCCTCTAACCAGGATGGATTATGCCCCTGGGACAATTTCACAAACTTCTCCTGCAAGGTGACCGCAGCCTGAGTATCATACCCCGCCGCCTTCATGTACTTCATACCATAGTAATCAGACTCGCTTTCCGCCTCTCTTCCGTATCTGGAATAGATCAATTGCGAGCCCAAGGTCATTCCCGTGTGAGCCGCCCCCAGGATAAGATCGCGGTTATGGTCATCATTTACCGAGGCAGCCACACCAACAACCGCAAGCTGAGTGGCCAGAGTTCCAATGGCCTGGCGTTCCATCTGCTGAGCGCTATGCCTGGCAGCGGCATGGACAATTTCGTGGGCCAACACAGCCGCCAGTTCAGCCTCATTTTCGAGCATTTCTAACAATCCGCGATTGATGGCAATCTTTCCCCCGGGTAGAGCCCAGGCATTGGGTATCGGGTTGTTGATGACGACAAACTCATACGGGAGTTCGGGACGGTCACTAACAGCTGCAAGCTTTTGTCCAATCCGGTTCACATAATCCGTCAAAGAAGGTATCGTTACATATGCCCCTCCCTGAACCTGAAGGGTAGGCTTATAATTCTCCTCCCCAATTTGGATTTCCCCACGCTCAGTGATCAAGTTTAACTCGTTTTTTCCTGTTACCGGATTCGTGGCGCAACCGGTCAGACCCATGGTGAAGCTAACGAGAGCAAAACCCAGGAACAGGGATAACCAATTCAATTTCATCCCTCATATCGTTATGCGATTTTTCAAAAGGGCAAAGCCCTTCCAAGTCACAATTATGCAACAACTAGGGGTGCCCCCCTACCCGGCTAGGATCCATCGGTAGGACCGACATCCCATTCGCCCGCCCGGGGCCGTAAAACTTTATCGTAATCCTGACGGACTTCCAGACGTCCGCCCGTTGTTCTGGCCCAACGGGTGGGGATGAAGGGCTTCAATTTCTGCCGAACAAAATCAAACGCCGGATCATCCGCAAGATTCCGAAACTCAAATGGGTCATCTGTGTAGCGATAGATCTCTTCGGTTCCATCTGGATACCGTATGTATCGATAATCTTCGTCCCGAACGGAAGAATAATTCATTCCGTAGCTGGTAAGGGACGGCCTATGCCAGGGATGTGAAGAATCCAATACCTGCGGCAAAAAACTTACCCCATCCAACGGCTGATGGGGAGGTTTCAGCCCACAGTATTCGATAAGGGTCGGAAACACATCAACCAGGCTCACCGTGGCTGGAACAACCGCAGGCTTCGACTCCGGGATTTTAATAATCAATGAGATGTTTGCTGACAAGTCCCACAAGGTCGCCTTCCCCCAGCGCTCCTTTTCCGTCGTGTGAAACCCATTGTCGGAAAAGAAGACCACGATGGTATTATCCGCATAGGGACTGGCTTCCAATGCTGCTAAGACCCGCCCCACGTTCCAATCCGTAAAGGTCGTGTTGGCGGCATAGGCATTGAGAAAGGCCTGCTTCACTTCGTCCTCCGACATGCCATCCACATGGTACCCCCTTAGTCCGTCAGTGAGGAGACGTCCAAGCTCAGGGACATCTTCCAGGTCCCCGCTCACGGTTCCGGGGGGAAATCGAAACACTAACTCCTCATATTGCTCAAAAAAGCGCTTCGGAGCCGTGTAGGGGGAATGGGGCCGCCACAAACCATAGTAAAGGAAGAAGGGTTTGTCATGGTTCTGACTAAGAAACTCGATGGCCCCGTCGGCGTTTTTTACGTCAGGAAAGTCCGAGTCCGGGCCTTCCCAGGCTTTGATGGACCGAAAACGGCTGATGAACAAACCGGTCTTTGCTTCATCGAACGGCCCAAAGCCTCCCTTATAGACAGGGAAATTATCCCACATCCCGGCTTCCCGCTCCTCTGACAACGGGTTGTGAAGGATCTTCCCCGCACCCCAAGTGGCATATCCATTGTCTTTAAAGGTCTCCGGAATATTCCGGATTTCCATTAACAACTCCGACCGATTCCAGCCATCACTCCCATTTAAATAAGCCCCAGTGGTATGCGGATATAGACCGCTAAAAAAGGATGACCTGGAGGGATTACAAACCGGGGTATTACATGCAGCATTCACAAAATACACCCCTTCCTGCCGCAACCGGTCAATCGCGGGGGTGTGAATCTCATCGAACCACCCTTTGGCCACACCCGGGTGCAGGTCATCGACTACAATCATGACCACATTCGGGCGATCACCTCCCATTAACAGGCAGGCAAAAGTAGATAGATAACTGACAAAAAGAAGAAGTGGTAGCGCCTTCATAATAAGAAAAAAGCAGGAGTATATCAGTTTGCTTCCATTCGCCCCAATTGACCAACTTCATCCCACTTTCCCGTCAACGCCTTGTGGAATCAATCGCCCTCAGCCGCTTCCCTCTCGCAAGGCCTCTGCCTCCTGTACCGAAAACTTCAATACAATGAAACAAACAGGTCACTGGAAAGTGATAGTTCTCTTAAGCGATTAGGAAAGCTTTGCCATCACATTAACAAGTGCATACAAAGACATAGTCAAAACCCCTGACTTGCGACTGATCCCACGAACTGAATGAAACCGCAATGTCTCTGCCAATATACAAGGGTGTTTATCATAAGTAGCGCCCAGGCACTCCTTATGGGTTGGCTGATCCAATCCCTCATCGTTTCCCTTTTCCTTTTTCCGATCTTTTTACTCGGAGGGGGGCTCTACTGCTTCAGGTTGAACCGGCGGTTTGACAAAAACATCCAACCCGGCCCGGTTCGCCTATCCGGATTCCACACACCCGCCCTCAGAACTGAGTCCTGGGCCGGAGTCATCCCTTCCAGTGTGCTGGAGAACGGGCAGCCCATAGCCATCGTCCACGACCTGGAAAAAACGCTGGTCACAGTCAGACGAACCCGGAAACGCCGCAGGGCCGCCTAAGGTCATCACCCAACGAGTTTTCCCATTAGCCAATGGGTCTTCCATTGGCCCTCTACCTTTCTCGCCATCCATATCGCCTGCCCCGGATGAGTATGAGCCGCTTTCCCCAAGGGATTAAAGGTCACCCGCCAGGATTCATGGATCACGGCATGATCACCCAGCACCTCGTAGTCGAATTCGTAGTCTGAGATCTGAGGAGCATTCAGTTCAAAGGTCTGCCTGAAATATTGGCGAAGTTTACGATGACCTTTCACGCGGGCCGGACCAATCGGAGGAGAATTCACCGCATCCTCGGTGTAGGCGTTCACCACCTCATCGACTTTGCCCGCATTGAAGGCATCCAGGTAGTCGTAAACTACCTTTTCCAGCTCCGGATCGTTGGATCTAGCCATACCAAATTCATAAGGTCTAATGGCGTCATTTCAACTGTCCGCCACGACTTAGAACTTACGGCTTCGTCGTTTTCCGCAATTGCATATGCAGTTCATCATGATCAGCAAATTGATCCCACCCGAGCTGGCGGTAGAGCTCAATTCGCTCCTTGAGCAACGAGGCGTCATAAGGGTCATCCTTTAATTGTTCATTGATCGCTTCGATGGCGAGGGCGTGAAGCCCCTGTTTTTCAAGGGCAGCCTGGGACAGGCGCTGGGTGGCCGCCTCATCAGGCGAACCAAAATGCTCGGCTTTCGCGAGGGTCTCGCGGGATTCCCGAAACCGTCCATCCTGCAGATAGAGTTCAGATTCGAGAAGATAGCTGTCCATCAGGAGTGCCTGCTTTTCTTTCATCTCTTTTTCGGTTTTCAGGAAAGCTTTCAGCGCTTTCTCTTCCTCTGCCTCAGGCTTAACCGCGGTGGCAAAGAAGAGGGCAACGGCAGCTTCGTCCAGGACCAGGCGAGCCTGTAGGATTTGGGCAAGGACCGTTTCGAGATCTACCGGTTCCAGCGGTTCGACCGACTCGTCGTCAGAATCAGGCTCTGCAGCTGCTTCCCCGTCCTCCGTTTTTTCCTCATCTTCTTCAGAGGCCTCTCGCTCCAGGAGCAAGCCAGAATGTGTGGCCTGGAAGCGGGCCTGAGTTAGCAAGACCTCTGCATCGTCCGCATGCTCCGTCACAAGGGATTCCAGGACCTCCGATCCTGCTCGCTGCTCGACCGGGTCCGACGAATTCAACCGGCTTTCAACGAACTTCAGTTGGGTTTCCAGGAGAGCATCTTCCAGTTTCTCTTGGGGAGACCGTTCATCTTCCGCCTTGATAGTTGGTTTCTTTTTTTCGTCCTCTTCCGTTGCTTCCCCCAAAATAAGAACCACGGGAAGGGAACGTAGCGTGGAGTCGTCCTGTTTCATTTCCAACTCTCCCTGGAAATAGGACGGAGCAGGTTTGACCTCATGCAATGCTTCCAGCGAGTCAGCTGAAATCAGGAGGTCATACTCCCGGTCAGCGAGCAGATTGACTTCGCCTTTGGGTCCTCCCAGGAAAAAATCGCGATGATCTTCAAAAACTTGCAAGGCGACAGGCCCTACCGACGTTTCCAGTTGAATCGGGAGGGTATCCAACGCCTCGAGGTTCGCCTCTTCCTTGGCGTAGAGAAACAGGAGAAAGGTGCTCTTTCCTTTGGGTAAATTGAGGTCGTCGCGAATCCCTCGGGCGAGCACTTTCCCCGACTCGTGCCGGGCAAGAAAGATGACCCAGGATAGCCCTTGCGAGATATCGACTCCCGGAACTATCGACACTTCAGCTTTGGAAGCCTCTTCGAGCTCGATCGAATAGGACAGCTTCAGACCATAGATGTTTCGGGCCTCCGGTCGCTCCCTGTTTGCCGGAAACAGGGAGCGTTCATCCGGGATGAACAACTCTGCTTCCTCCGGCAACAGGCGATGGTGGGCAGTATTAATAGCAGCTTTGATCGAGCCTGAGAAATCCTGTCCAGGTGAGGTCAATTGGAAGGAGGCGCGCGTATCCCCCTGAGCCAGGAAGGGAGGTGAGCCCCGAACCACGAAACCACTGGTCTTGGCCTGCACCCGAAGGGTGGTCGGGTTGTTACGGCTGAATCGCGTCTGGTTAAAGACCACCTCCACCGTCGATCCGGGAATGACTGGGAGGACGAAGCTGTCCTCTCCATCGGGCTCCAAGGTAAAATACGAGCGCCCTACCGCATCATCTACCCGGCTTGGGGACAGGGTCTGGATGTAGTAGCTCGCCGCATTCGGGTCGTCATCGGTCCGCTCCACATGCAGGTGGAGATTCTGTTGATCTGCGGGGATCTCAAAAAAGTGACGGACAAGGGACTGGCTTTTCAGGACGACATCAAAGGTATGTCCTTCCCCTGCCACAAGCGGAAGGCCTCGCACCAGGGTTACGGGAATCCGGAACAAAGGACCGGCCTCAGGGAATCGCAGGGAAACCCCTTCAATCCAGGCAAAATGCGTTTCCGAAACGCCAAGCTCTCCAGGGTCATGGATGACCGGTGTAAACCCTTCTCCAGATCCGGAAAGGGGCAAAACCGCAGGTAGACGAATCCAGTCTGCATCCGTCCGCAATTCGATCTCTTCGAAGAAACCAACCTTGGCTTCAGGAGAAATCCCGTCGGGGAAGACCGGCCTCACCGTGATAAAAAACTGATTTTCAAGAATGGGCTCATTCCCCCGGATATAAATGCCTTCTCCATCCTCAAAGGTATTCCCTTCCACCCGAATGTTGTAGTGATACTGAAAAGAGGGTTGCTGGCTGTAGGACTTCAGACGGTCCCAGGCGGCAGAGGTCTGAATCAACCCCGCACCTTGGCTCCATGGTTCCAGCTCGGCTTGAGGTTGGGCCGAATTCATGAGTGCCGAGCGAATCAGATAGGGATTCACCGGAGTGTTGGTCGCTTTTGCAGCGCTCACGAGCAGGGACACCACCCCTGCAGCCGAAGGAGCAGACATGGACGTGCCATGATAGCGGTCCTGTCCCTGCAACTCGTCAATCGCGACCGAAGCGATGGCCCCCCCCGGAGCGATGATGTCGGGTCCGAGGTCGCCATCCTTCCCCGGTCCAGTTGAGCTGAAGCTATACATGCGGTTCTCCTTCTCATCGACATACGCATACACGTATTTGGCCATGTCCGTGCTGAACCAGGCGCCAACCCCGATAATGGGCGAAGACTCACCGCCTGGAGATCCAAGAGTCGACAGGGCCGGGCCGTTGTTTCCAGCTGACGCAACGATTGGAATATTGTAGTCGAGGGTAAAATCCCCGAAGAGCCTGGCATAGAGCTCTCCGCCATCCATCCGACGAGATCCCCCTCCCCAGCTCAAGTTAATGACATCGACCCCATAAGCTGCCGCCTGGGCCAGGGCCCGCGTTTCGGCAAACAAGTTAGAACTCCCTTGCGTCCGGATATCGCCGATTTTGATAGATAAGATCTGCGCCCCCGGCGCGATGCCATTCCGGGAAGGTTCATCTGGCCGATGGCCAGCAGCAATAGATGCGACATGGGTGCCATGTGACCCGGAAACCGTGACCAGCGAAAGCGTTCTGCCTTCCTCGTAAACCTGAACCGCGAAGGTACTGGATACCGTATCATCGAAACGCCCATATTCACCGGCGATTCCAAAGGGGCGAAGGACAGTTTCCTCAACGAGATCCCCATCTGCGTCGGTATCAACCAGGACTCTATAATGGGCGCCATCAAACCAAAGCACACAATCAAAAACGAAATTGGCGGCATCATCGCGGTAAGACTCCTGCAGATCCTCCAGGAGCCGCTCCTTCGCGACTAGATTCTGCTGAGCCAGCGTCCACTCGTTCTCCGGTCTATCTTCAAAATCAAAATCTCCCGCAGCCTCGGCCGCCTCGCGTTCCAACTGCTGTTCCCGCTTGAGCTGCGTTAACCGCGCTTCCCAAGCGGCCTGTCGATGATCCCGTATGCGATTCAACACCCTTCGATTGAAGAGCGCGTCCGCCCGTTTTACACCCAGACGAATCTTTCCGTCAGCGGGATTCAACTCAGGCAGGGTAAGCTCACGGCCAGTGAGCCCGATCAGGCCGTTATCCGAGGGCCAATCTTCCACCCGGTTCATGTCGACATCTCCGCTGCCGCTTGCATCGATCACATCCAGGACCTTTCGCTCTCCCGTGGTCGTGGTCTGTAAATCCAGGGCCGCCGGGTCCACTCCGGAATCAAAAACGGCTATCACCGTGTTTCTCCCATCCCAACTTGGATGGTCTTGAATAAACTGAAGCGCGCCTGTCTCTCGTTTCGGAATAAAGGTTTCGCGGATCGTAATGACATCACTTTGAGCAAAGAGAAAGGACCCCGCACCCGTCGCGACGATGCAGAGAATGTGGATTGAGCGGGTCATAATGGCAAAGTTCATAGCAAGTCTAGGTTCGGTCTGATCTGGTGAATAAGCCCAGGAAAGGAGCAGACACAAAACAAAAGCGTATTTTATCGGTCTGTTAGTTTAATGAAATAGGGCCTCCACGCCTCTGGATTTCTCTTACTCCGAAGCCAGAGCGCTTCGACAAACCTGTAATCTGTTTCAAGTGAGTCTGGTACCCGTCGCCGCTTTTCGAGCTTTGACGGTGCACTCCATTTTCTAGCCAAACGACTTGTCTCGCCGGAGCCTTGGCGTAGGCGGAAGCCCTGGAGAAAATGGATGGAGCCACTTGTCAGATTCGAACTGACGACCTGCTGTTTACAAGACAGCTGCTCTACCAACTGAGCTAAAGTGGCATCGTTTTCAAAAGCAAAGTAACATGCACGCCCTTCCACCGGCAACAAGCAAAAAATGGGCTGATCCCATCGGCTGTCTGGGGTCTGGCATCTGAAATCTGACGGCGTTTTTAAAAATGCTGCCCTGACATTTCCCTGACAAAAGCTTTACGGCCCTGAGACAACTCATTGTCCGGTTCCTGTTAGGGTGCATGGCATCACCTTTAATTCAAACACGCCATGCAATCGAACCATATTACCATCGTAGTCTTAGCACTCCTCACGCTGGGAATCACCCTGGCCGTTTCCATGAACCGGGAAGCCCCTGTTATATCCGCCGAAAAACCAGTGTCCATCTACCCCATGGCGGATCCTGCCGAACCGATAGAACAGCCGACCATCCTGCACCCTGCCATCGAGGTTGTCTTTGCCCTGGACACGACCGGATCGATGGGAGGGCTCATTTCCGGAGCAAAGCAAAAGATCTGGGCCATCATCAATGACCTGAAACAAGGACAACCCGAGCCTCACCTGAAAATTGGATTAGTCGCTTACCGGGACCGGGGCGACGCCTATGTGACTCGGCTAAGCCCCCTGTCAGACGACATTGATTCTGTCTACGGAGACCTCATGGGCTTTCAGGCAGCCGGTGGGGGCGACACCCCGGAATCTGTCAACCAGGCCTTATATGAGGCAGTGACCCGCTTCCAGTGGAGCGATAATCCGGATACCTTGCGGGTGGTCTTCCTCGTGGGAGATGCCCCACCTCAAATGGGTTACCAAGATGATGTGAAATTTACCGAGACCTGCCGCATTGCTCAGCAGAAAGACATTATTATTAACACCATCCAATGTGGAGATTATCAGGAGACGGCAGGAATCTGGAAGCATATCGCTCACCTCTCCTCTGGAGGGTATGCCGCGATTCGGCAAAATGGGGGAATGGTCATCGCCTCTACTCCTATGGATGACCGAATCGACCGGTTGAACCGTGAAATCAACGAAACCATCATTCCTTACGGGGACCGTGAAGAACGGGATATGGCCAGAGCCAAACAGAGCATGGCCGGGTCTATCGTTGGGTTCGCTGCCGCAGAACGTAGCACCTATCTGAGTGCATCTGAACCCGCGGCAGCCATCACCGGCCGGGAAGACCTCGTGGCCGAGGTAGCCAACGCCAGAGTCGATCTCGAAAAACTCGATACAGATAAGCTTCCGGAAGAGATGCGAGAAATGGAAGCAGCGGCCCAGGTCGCCTATGTCGAAGACAGGATAGCTCAGCGCCAACGCCTTCAAGCTGAACTGGGCGAAGAGCTGAAGAAACGCGAATCCTACCTCAAAGAGAAGGCCTCCAAAGACAATGTCCCCGCAGATGCTTTCGACGTCCAGGTTCGGGACATGCTCTACGAGCAGGCCGCCTCAAAGGCGATCCGCTTCGAAACCGCTGAAGATCCCGGAACAGCTACTGAAGGTGAAGAATAAAACCCGTATCCAACATCAGAAAACGAAATCTCACAGTAGTCAGTTCCAGGCAGGGCGAGCCGTCCGATCTGCCGTTAATATATAGGACCTTTTCCAAAAGCAGTAGACAATCGTAATTGAGGCCCCGGGCGTTCATGTCCGGGGCCTTTTTTTCTTACGCTTAATCCGCGTCTCTCACCAATCGCACGTAATTGAGGATACGAACATCGTCGCCTTGTGGACCATGTCCCTGTTGCCATCGACGATCGTGCGGGTTGCCGGATTTGGGGTCGCTCCGTTGGGCCCCCGCTCCATGAACATTGATCAGGCGCCTATCAGGGGAGCCCCGGTATGCAAAATAGCCAAATGATTGCCCAAAGCACACATAGACTGCCTGAGCTCCCGTCTGGAACGGGTTTTCCAGGTGCGTAGTACTCGACCAGTAATAGGACTCCACCTCGGTGACCTCAAAAAGAGGATCTATGGCAGGACCGCGCCAGGCATCATCCCGGGCATCGGGAGCTCTCGAATAATCTACGATGCTTTGAAGCTCCTTCGCGTTGGGGAGCCGCCAATCCGAATACCCTGCATGGGTAGAACCTTCCGCGTACTCCAGGGCATCCCGCCAATTCATCCCTTTCCCTGAATCCCCTTGCATCCACATAAGGCCTGTCGCCTGGTCGGTAATAGTGGCATCCCTATTGTCCACAAAGGCATTTTGCCCGTAGGCTTCGTTTCCCCGAACCAGGAGGACCCAATTCCGTTTTCGGACCTTGGGATAGCCTTTAATTCGCCCGTCTGCAAAATTGACCCCAAACACCGTTGGATTCCCTCCCATTGTGGTTCCTACATACTCCGTCGAAGTCCAATACTGAGAATCGATTTCACGCTCCCCTTTCGAAGAATCCCCATAGGTAAACATAAAGGCATCCGTATCGATATATGGCTCGGAAGGGTACAGGGCCATTCCCCCGGAAAAATCGATCAGAGAGTAGAGGGCTTTTATTGAGGGAAGCCGCCAATCGGTATAGCCCCCAACCGTCGCAGCTTCCGCCAGCCGCAAGGCCTCATTATAGGTCAATTTCCTTCCCTCAATCGGTGCATGGGTCCACATGAGTCCGGTGTGCACATCAGAAACAGTGCCATCTGCATGGTTCTCATAACTGGGTTCCAGCCCACCATATTGGGCATCCTGGCCGAAAAAGGCCTGCCCGGAGTGAGGTTCAGGAATTGCTCCCCGATCGCCATAAAATTGGGTCTGACCCGTATCCACGATGGGATAAACCAGCCGTTCGGAGGCAAGGACACCCGAGGCTCCAAATAGCGAAATGCCTAACCAGAAGCAGGTTCGATATTCCATAAAAGATAAAACCCGGAGCATAGTTCTGGGTTTCATCAGGACAAGATTATCTATGGAATGGAATAGTCTGACCCTGGCCATGGTTCGATGCCTTTCCTCCCCGCCCAAGGACCATACTCAGACCCCCACCGGGAATCAATCTACATGTATCGTTCCATCCATTGTTTGGATAACACAAGGTCAGCTTGGGTTAATCCATGGCTGGAAGATAGGATTTCCACCTCAAGGTCTGCTCCGGTTTCCCGGTAGAGCTCAATCAATCGATCGCGCTCTCCCTGGGGCACAATAGGATCATATTCCCCAAAGAGGAGGAGCACCGGTTTGCCTTGCAGATTCGGGGCCACTGCGGGCTCAAAGGGAACCATGGGTCGTATGAGAATCCCCCCGTAAAGGGAGTCAGGGTTCGAAAGCAGCAAGCTGCTGGCAATGTTGGCCCCATTGGAAAACCCAACGGCCACCCACCGCGTATCGCCGGTCGCCAGGACCACCCGGGAGTCCTCCACAAATGTTGCCAGATTTTCGGTACGCAAGGCCAGATCGGCTTCATCAAACACCCCTTCAGCCAAGCGCCGAAAATACCGGGGCATTCCGTTTTCGAGAACCTGCCCCCGCGGACTCAAAACCCTCGCCCCGGGAGCCAACTCTCTAGCCAATGGAAGCAAGTCATATTCATTCCCTCCCGTCCCATGCAGAAGGAATAGTCCTTTTTCAGGATTCTCAGTTTCACCCGGATCATACACATAGGCATGTCCGGCCAATTCACCTTTTGATAAAGTATTCATTGTCATTCTTAATTGTGCGGAGGCTGAGTGCCCCCTGTCACGCCGCACTAAGCATCGACGTGCGGGCTGGTCCGATGGGCCAGCCAAAGTTCAAGGTTTTCAATTCAAAGGGACCAATGCCTTCTCGATATCCGCACGGCGACTCTCATACATAGCCGGCAACTTCAAGGCCTCTCCGAGAGTCTCCACTGGCTCATCCACTGCAAAGCCCGGGCCTTCCGTCGCCACCTCAAACAGGATGCCTTGAGGTTCACGGAAATAAATCGAATGAAAGTAATTCCGATCCATGACCGGGGATACGCCCAGAAAAGCATTATGCAAAGATTCACGGAGGGTTTCCTGGTCTTCATCCGTTGCCGTGGCGTAGGCGATGTGATGCACCGTTCCCGCCCCTTGCAGGGCCCGGGGTGCGGAGGGATCCACGACGAAATCGACGATTCGTCCAGCCCCCCCTTCAGCGATCCGATAGCGCACACGATTGCCTTCCCGTTCCAGCTCGCCCATGCCCAGAAGATCCTTCAACAAAATTTCTGTATCGGTGAGGTCGCCAATGATACCGGTTGCACTGTGAAATCCTCGAATCGCCACTCCCTCTGGAATATCATCGCGAACCCAGGGAACCAGATTCAGAGACGATTCAGACTCCATCAACTCCAATGGCATCCCATCCGGATCCTGAAATCCAATTCCGGATTCTCCAAACCGGGTGGGTAAGTTCGAGGTAGCGATCCCCTTTTCCGCAAGTCGTTCTTTCCAAAAACTGAGAGCTCCTTGCGGCACGGTAAACGCAGTCGCCGAAACCTGACCAATCCCAGGGCGTCCCCGAGGAATGTCCCCCCAATAAAAGAAGGTGAGCACCGTCCCCGGCGTTCCCCTCTCATCCGCAAAATAGAGATGGTAGGCCGTCGGATCATCAAAATTGACCGTCTTTTTTACCATCCGTAGTCCAAGAAGGTCAGTGTAAAATGCCACATTGGTTTTCGCGTCGCCCGCAATCGCCGTGATGTGATGCAGTCCAGTAAGCTTTGTATTCATTGGTATTTAACTTTATATCGTTTATCTTTATATCAAGAGATTTGGGTAAGTTTTTTTATTCCCGGCCTCCTGCCGCTTGTTTCCCTGCCTTCTTCAGTAAGGTCTGCATCTGCTCCATCTCTTCAACGGTCATTCCACTCAGGGCCTGATCCATATCCGCTCGATGCTCTTTGTAGGCCTGTCGAATCAAAATTAAGCCGGTTTCGGTCAAGTGTACCTCTACGACTCTTCGATCTTTGGGGTGGTTCTTACGTTCCACTAAACCTTCCTTCTCTACCCGATCTACAGCGGCCGTAATGGACCCGCTTGTTAAGAATACATGTTTACCCAGTGTATTGATGGGAAGCGGGCCTTTATGCAGAAGCGCCTCCATCAAAGAAAAATCGGTCACCGCATAGCCCATGGATTCGATGCTTCGTTTACTGACCGAAGCCAGGACCTTGTAAGCCTTTCCCAATATCAGCCATGTGTGCGTTCCCACGCCAGCCGGCGTCTCCGTCTTCGATGAAGTCATGCACTTAAGCTATACCCATTTATCTTTATGTCAAGATACTTTATGTAGATTTAAAAAAGCCACAGCTGATATTTGGTCTCATTTAATAAGTTAAACTAATTATTTACTTGCTTAGAATTATTTATACTTATACAAAAGGTTTGCCCTTTGAACGCCTAACGGCGTTAAGTGGTAGTGGTTTTCTACAGTTAATACCCTAACCCGCATGAATATGAGTGCAGCACCCCCAGTGGCCCTTCAAGAACCTGAGCCTGATGTATTGGAAGAAATCCAGCATCTCCTGGACAAGTGGAAGGACAAGGAAGGTAACCTGATCATGATCCTTCACGAAATTCAGAACAAATACGGATTTGTTCCCCGGGATGTCGCCCTGGCCGTGGCCAAGCGGCTAGAAATCCGATTAGCCCAGATTTATGAAGTTCTCACCTTCTATCACTATTTCAAACTAGTCGCACCAGGGAAGCATAACATCACCGTATGTAACGGTACGGCCTGTTATCTCAAAGGATGTGCCCAGCTCATACAAAAACTGGAAACCATCCTGGGAATCCCCGAAGGCCAGACGACAAAGGACCAGATGTTCCATCTGGAAACCGTTCGTTGCATCGGGTGCTGCGGCATGTCTCCCGCCATGGTAGTGGACGGTCGGACCCTGGGAAAAGTGAAACCCGACGACATGAAGGCGTTGGTGGATGATATAAAAACAATCGAAAAAGCATCCGGAGAGGAGCGTGACAATTAAAATGGAAACCCTGACCCTTGATACCTTTGTCACAAAATCGAAATCGGATTCCCCGAGTGGCCCTTACATTAAAGTGGGCATGGATACCGGAGGAATCGCCGCCGGGGCCGCCCGCGTTTTGGAAGTGCTGCAAGAGGAAGTCAAACTAGCCGGGTTGGATCTCCCAGTCTTGCCCACGGGATCGCTTGGCTACTCCTTTGTCGATCCTCTGGTAGAAGTAAAAACTGAGTCTGGTCTAAGAACCGTATACGGAAAAATTGATGAAGAGTCCGCAAAACAGATTATATCCGACCACCTCAAGGAAGGAAAACTACTTGATGATCACGTGGTCGCCTCGAGGAAGCGGACCAACGATCTCGGCGACACTCAGACCTTCGCCATCCTGGTCAAAGATACCTCCTGCGATGGAGGCGACAAAACCCAGTTCTTCCAGGCCTCTTTTGAAGAGGACTTCAGACACGAAGGATTGACAGGAAAAGTCCAAGTCGTTCGTGCCCTGGATATGGGCATTTACGGTGAAGGCTTAGTCGTCAAACTCCTTCCTTCCGGTGTTACCTACGCCAATATCCTGACTCGAGACATCGCCCAGATCGTCGATCAGTCCCTGAAGGGCGATAAGGTTGTGGACCACCGGGTTTATGCCAAAAATGACCCGCAGAATCGGGTCGTGCTTCGGAATTGTGGAAGAGTCAACCCGGAAAGCTTGGAAGATTACGTGGCAGCCGGGGGCTACCAGGGTCTGGCTAAGGCCCTCAAGGCGAGCCCCGAAGAAACCATCAGCACGATGAAAGACAGTGGACTTCGCGGACGCGGTGGTGCCGGATTCCCCACCTGGCTGAAGTGGAAACTCACCAGCGATGTGGAAGCTGATCAGAAGTATGTCATCTGTAACGGGGACGAAGGGGATCCAGGTGCATTCATGGACCGCAGTGTTCTCGAAGGTGACCCCCACTCGGTACTCGAAGGGCTCATGCTTGCCGGTTACGCTGTCGGAGCCACTAAGGGCTGGTTCTATATCCGGGCGGAATACCCGCTCGCCGTGGAACGTATCCGGATCGCTATCGAGCAAGCCCAGGAAGCCGGCATCCTGGGTGAAAAGGTCCTCGGCACTGATTTCTCCTTTGACGCAGAAATTCGTCTCGGTGCCGGTGCCTTTGTCTGTGGAGAAGAGACTGCGCTCATTGCCTCCATTGAGGGCATGCGCGGTAGCCCTGAGCCACGGCCACCCTATCCTTCAGTTAAGGGTCTCTGGGACAAGCCCACCAGTATCAATAACGTCGAAACCCTTGCCGCCGTTCCGGCTATCATGGCCAAAGGAGCGCGTTGGTATTCCAGTATCGGCACGGAGAAATCCAAGGGCACGAAGGTCTTTGCCGTAACCGGTAAAGTGAAATATCCCCAACTGGTCGAAGTTCCCATGGGCACCAGCCTCCAGCAAATCGTTTTCGACGTCTGCGGTGGTGTGCTCGATGACATTCCCATCAAGGGAGTCCAAACAGGAGGCCCCTCTGGTGGGGTCATCCCTGAGCAACACCTGAATACTCCGGTGACCTACGAAACACTTCAGGAATTGGGATCTATCATGGGGTCCGGCGGCATGCTCATCATGGATGAACACGATTGTATGGTCGATGTGGCAAAATTCTACCTGAAGTTCTGCGTCGATGAATCCTGCGGCAAGTGTGCACCCTGCCGCATCGGCGGTTACCAGATGCTTCAACTCCTTGAATTGATTTCCAGTGGAAAAGCATCTCTCGAAGATCTCAGCCACATCGAGCGCATCTGCAATGCGATGAAGAAAGCTTCGCTCTGTGGCTTAGGTCAGACCGCTCCCAACCCCGTGCTGTCCACCCTGAGGTATTTTAAGAACGAATACATCGCCTACATTGAGGGTGGCCCCCGTTATGCCCGCCAACGCAAACGAGAGCTCGCCGGTAAACCAGAACGCAAAGCCAGTTAACCCGAACCCTTTTGGAAAATGATCCAGGAAATTATTAACGCAACGATCAATGGGATTCCGATCAAGGTTCCTGCCGGCACCAGCATTCTGCAGGCGGCCCAGGGTGTTCAGGTCAAAATCCCGACCCTTTGTAAACACAAAGACCTCCTTCCCACCGCAGCCTGCGGTCTCTGTATCGTCAACATCGCCGGGAGCCCCAAAAAACCGCGCGCCTGTTGCACCCCCATTGAGGAAGGCATGGAGATTACCACCCATGACTCCGATCTCACCGACATTCGACGGTCGACCTTGGAGCTCATCCTCTCCAATCACCCCAACGAGTGCCTCACCTGCGGTCGCAACGGCAATTGTGAACTCCAGTCCCTCGCCGGGGACTTCGGCCTGCGCCAGGACCTGATCCCCCGCTATGTCCGTGAGCTCCCCTGCGATGACTCGACCGGGTCCATTATCCTCGATTTCCGCAAGTGCATCAAGTGCGGTCGCTGCGTGCAGGTCTGCCAGGATGTACAAAACGTCTGGGCCCTGTCCTTTCTCGAACGGGGTATCAACAACCGCATGGCCCCGGCAGGGGACATCCTGCTCAATGAGTCCCCCTGCATTCGGTGTGGTCAATGTTCAGCGCACTGCCCAACCGGAGCCATTGTGGAAAGCGATGAAGTGACCACCGTATGGGATGCCCTCCACGACGAGAACAAATATTGTACGGTTCAGGTTGCTCCCTCCGTTCGGGTCGCCCTGGGGGAAGCCTTTGGTCTGCCACCGGGAACCAACCTGACAAAAAAGATATACGCTGCGCTCCGCCGGCTTGGGTTCAAAGCCGTCTTCGATACCAATTTCTCGGCCGATCTGACGATCATGGAAGAAGCGAGCGAATTCATTGAGCGCTTTGTCCACGGCAAGGGAGAAATCCCCCTCATAACATCCTGCTGCCCGGCATGGGTAGATTACATGGAGAAACGCTTTAGCGACTTCATTCCTAATTTCTCCACGGCCAAATCGCCGCAGCAAATGATGGGTGTCATGACCAAGACCTACTACGCGGAAAAGGTAAACATGGACCCGGCCAAGATCTACCAGGTCTCGATCATGCCCTGTACCGCAAAAAAGTACGAACTCGAGCGGACAGACGAAATGTATGCCTCGGGCTACAAGGATGTCGATGTCGCACTGACCACCCGTGAATTCGCACGCCTCATCAAACAATCCGGAATCGACTTCCTCAACCTCCCTGACGAAGAGGCGGATTCCATCCTTGGCGAATACTCGGGGGCCGGAACGATCTTTGGCTACACCGGCGGAGTCATGGAAGCCGCCTTGCGTACGGCCTACTTCAAAGTGACCGGGAAAAACCTGCAACAAGAGGCTATTGATATTCAGCCTGTCCGTGGCTTGGAAGGCGTGAAAGAAGCCGAGATTGATGTCGAAGGTACCAAGGTCCGCGTGGCCGTGGCCCATGCAATCGGAAATGTCGAAAAGGTACTGAATAAAGTGCGCGCCGCTCGCGACAGCGGGGAAGAAACGCCTTACCACTTCATCGAGGTAATGGCTTGCCCCGGTGGTTGCATTGGCGGAGGGGGACAACCCTATGGAATCGACAACGAAGTCCGCATGGCTCGGATCCGTGGCCTCGAGGCCGACGACCGGGACTGCAAGCTTCGCTTCTCCCACGAAAACCCGGAAATCCAGGCCGCCTACAAGGACTTCCTTGGTGAGCCTCTCAGCGAAAAAGCAGAAGCTCTGCTCCACACCAAATACGTGGCACGGCCAAGCTATTCAAAATAATAGATTCGGGGGGACTCGGCTCGACTTCCCCGAAAGTCTGTCCTCCCCAACAACCCACTCCTTTTTCCCTTCAAGCACAGAAAAAACAACCACACATTAATACCGGCGCATCCTACGGCCAGGACCCACCTCACCCGGTCTGAAGCCCAGGGAACATATGCTGAACCTCTTTTCCGAAGACCTCGCTGGCCTTGGGATGTCGCCACCCGCCCAGACGAGGTCTTTGTATGTCTACCCCCTCCAAGCGCCTAGGATTTGTCGGAATCATACTCAGCAATCGGGATGAGTCCGCCCGGAAGTTGAACTCCATTCTATCCGACTACGGACACATCATCGAAGGCCGTATGGGACGCCCTTACCGAGAGCGCGGCTGCTGGGCCGTGGTCCTCCTTGTCGACGCGACTACGGATGAACTCGGCGCCTTGACCGGTCGCCTCGGCCAAATCCCCGGCATCACGGTAAAATCTGCTCTGGCTCCAGCGTAAATGCTGGAGAAACCAGACATCAGATTCCAGAAGCCAGACACCCGACTTCACACTCACAATTCACAACCCACCTCCTCTCAACACCGCATCCAGTATCCAACATCCACTATCCCCTAGACATCAGACACCAGACACTGATCTCACACTCACAATTCACAGCTCAAAAAAACCCCACTTTCCCCTGACTCGATGTTCCCCGCAGTATTAACCAGTTTCCTGTTCGCCCTGACAGGCCTCTGTGCCACGCAGTCCGCACGGATATTTGGCAGTGCCAAGGCGAACCTGCTGCGCCTCCTCGTCGCCCTGGCCCTCCTGACCCTATGGGCTCACCTCTTTGGCAAAGGATGGTCGGGAGCCAGCTTCGGGTGGTTTGCCCTCGCCGGAGGAATTGGATTTGGGATTGGGGGCTGGTGTATGTTTCAAGCGCTTAACCGGCTGGGATCTACCCTCAGCCTTCTCATCGTCGAAACCGCATCGGCCTTTTTCGCCGGCCTGTTCTCCTGGCATCTGCTGAATGCGGAACTCACAGCCACTCAGATGGGATTTGCGCTTCTCACTCTGGCCGGGGTAGTGCTCGGCTTACTCCCGAATGTGAAATCGGGAATACCCAAAGAGGCCATTGTCTTTGGAAGCCTGATGGCAGTCATTGCTTCTGCCGCCCAGGGAGTATCGTTTACCCTTTCCAAATATGCCTTCATCGTCATGGCACAGGCGGGTGAGCCAATTGACAAATTGACGGCATCCTATCAGCGGCTGTTGGGCGGCACCGCGATCGCCCTCACCTTGTTTGTAGTCGGCCTGATGGTTCGAGGCAGCTTTGCCTCAAAAGAAAACAGACCAGCCAAGCTTGCTTCCACCTTGAATCGGTATCCACACATGTCTCGCCCCTATAACATCCCGGGACCGGTTTGGGTTCTACTGAATGCACTTTTTGGCCCCATTTTGGGCGTGGCCTGCATGCTGTGGGCGATCAGCAAAGTAGGAAATCCGGGGATCGTCCAAACCGTAGTCGCCACCGCCACGCTCATGACCTTGCCCCTTGCCCGAAAGCTGGAAAACACACGCATGGGCTGGAATTACTTCGTGGGCTGTCTCCTATCCATTTTCGGAATTGCCGGACTCGTAGGGGTCCTGACCTGACAGAAAGGCAACCAAACATGAAAACAAACCCCAGGCTCATCCTCATATCAGTTCTAATAGGTTGTATCCACACATCCACTACATCGGCACAGGATCAAACCACGATCCCCACCCTCGATCCGAGGGTTGTCTTCGGAGACCCCTCGGTACCAACCCTGGAGCTGCCTCCAATCGATGGATTGGAGGATCTGAGTTCCACCCACCTCGGGGAAGCGCTCAGCGGAACGCCCGGGCTCGCCTTCGAAAAGCGCGGCCATGACATCGTAGATCCTCAAATTCGGGGCCTCGGATTCGACCGTGTCGTCACTTTGGTCAATGGCTTGCCCGTGTTGCACAATTCACCCACACGCACCGCCGCGCCAATTAATGCCCTGGGTCCAGGCAGTGTCCGGGGCGTATCTATCGTTAAAGGCCTGGCTTCCGTTTCTTTGGGAGCGGCCGCTTCCGGGGGCTATATTGAAGTGAATACCTTTAAAGCTCCCGGCACCGTGGATTCCACTACCCTGGGAGGCACCATGACCTTGAACTACCAACCTGACCGTAGCGGATGGCAAAGTTTCGTCGAAGGACGGTACCGCAGCCCGAAGTGGGAGGTATCAGGATCCGGATATTACCAGGACTTGGGAAACTACCGAGCCGGAGATGGCCGCGAAGTCTCGGCACGGTTCAAAAGTAGAGGCGCCACCGTGGGAGCTCGATACCACCAAGGGATTCACCACTTCCAGGCTACCGGTATCTACCAGAACATCATTGAACAAGAAAACATTTCCCTGCCCTTGGATACCAAAAATTCGGAGACCGTTAATCTTGCGCTGAGGCATGAAATCACTCCAGAGGGTAACACGCTTCAAACCTTGTCCTGGGCATTCGGATACACCACTGCAGACCCCTTCCTTACAATTGAGGACCGGCCGGTCATTCCTGCGCCGATCACCGCCCAAGCCGACACGAATGCCGTTCAATTCCGGGTAGACTCCATCTGGAACCTTCCTGCTGATCAACAGCTGCGGACCGGTTTCCTCTACCTGAAAAACGAGCGGAACACGATCCGCTATCGTGGACCGTTTCAAGACCACATCTGGCCGGACACCCAATATGAAAACCTGGGGGCCTATGTTGAATGGCATGCGAATCCCAACGATCGCCTTCACCTGCGGTCGGGGATGCGTCTGGATCAAATCGACAGCATTGCTCGCTCCGCCAACGAAACAGCCTTCGGAGTACCCATTATCGATCTCTATGAAATCTATAATGGTCCCGAAGCCCGGAAAAATGAGAATAACCACACCGTAGGGGCCGCTAATCTCATGGGGACCTACACGATATCCAACGCGACGACCCTCTACGGGGGAATCGGCTATGCCGTCCAAGCCCCTGCCGCAACCGAACAGTATCGGGCCTTCCTGCAAGCTCTTGGTGTTGGCTTTGAAATTGGCAACCCGGCCCTCGACCCAGAGAAGAAATGGGAGACCGTCCTTGGTTTGGAGCACAGCTCGGATATATGGTTGTTCAAAATCGAAGGCTACTTCTATGCATTTTCGGACTACATTCACCGAAGACAAATCGGAGTGACGACCACACCTCCACCCAATCAACCGCTTTTTGGATTCAGAAATATCGATGCCACATTCTGGGGGATTGAAGGTTCTGGAATATACCGGTTAAGCAATTCCCTAAGCTTTCCCTTCTCCTTTAGCTATGCGGATGCGGAAAATCAGGATACGAATAAGGGCATCGCCGAAATCCCCCCATGGAAGCTAAGCCTTGGCTTTGATCACGCCATTGAATGGCGTTCCCAGGCCTTTTCATGGGGAGCGGAAGCCCGGTATGTCGCTTCCCGCGAAAACCCCGCCCCGGAAGAAAACATCATCTATTCCGATACCGATTCCTTTATCCTGGTTGACGTGAAGGCGACCTGGCAACCCACCGACCAGTGGACGGCAACCTTGCGGATTAACAACCTGTTCGATCAACTCTATTATAATTATCTGACTCCACCGACAGCCCCCATCCCTCCGGAAACCGGTGATCTCCTCCCAGGAGACCCCATCCCTGGACAAGGCATCGCGGCAAGTCTCAGTTTAAGTTTCACCTTCTGAGGGAGTTTCGCCCCAGTCTCGCAGTCGTAATCGATTGGAATTTCGATTGCGAGGCCGAGACCGGCAGAAAAACCGGATACATAGATTACAGGAGCTTGGCTTGCAAGCAACCCGAGACGCATTGGGACGTAGACAAGCCAAGCCCCGCAGGAGAGGTTTTATACCTCGACATGAAATCTGAGGACGAAGCACAGGAATAGAGACTAATCGCTCACCTCCACCAGACGACCAATAATGACTTCTCGTTCACGTTTAATGATCGAAAAGATCAAGGTCGGATCCTCGGGATCAAACACAAAAGCCTGCCCTTCGGAAGGAAAGGGAGTCGTGTCCTCCCAGACCATGTAGGACCCTCCTGCAGGAAAGGAGACGACATACAACTCCTTATTGTCGTGCCCGGTTATATAAAGCCGACCATCGGGGCCAAAAGCGCCTCCCGAGCTGCTGTACTTTCCAAATTTCTCCACGAGCTCGGGCGGGTATACCCAGGATTCCCGGCGATTACCTTTGTCATCGAACTTGACCAATTGGGTCCATTCCGGACCCTTGCCTTGTTCCTGGGCTCGATTCGCGTAGTGAGCGAAATTCATATAAAAAAATCCATCCTTCCAGTCAAACCAGGTAAGAGACCCTTCGCGATGTCCCAGGCTCACACTGTCAATGTGCTCCAGTGTTTCCGCGTCCCAGGTCTCAACTGAGCTCATCATCGGAACCAGGGGATAATTCGAATGGGCGCAAATCAATTTGCCCTCCCGCACCAATCCGGCGTTCAGGTGAATCAGGGGTTTACCCTCTTCGCAGGCCCATCGATCCACCAGTTTTTTGGACTCCCGGTCATACTTCCCAATTTCATGGTTCCCTATGACGTAGATGAAATTCGAGTCTACCGCCACGCCTTGTCTCGCCTCTGGAGCTTTAAAACGCTCCAGTTCTTCATACTTCCATCCGGCGGTCAAAGACCCAAAGCATAGAAATAAAAGGGCTGTGAAGGCAAATCCATCGGAAAGCGTTCGGAAAGGCATAGATCTTGGTTCCCTTCTATATTAAAGACTTCGAATGGTTCCAGGATTCGAAAAATGGCGGAAGCCACAATATCCCTACTGTAACATTCAGAAGACAACCGTAAAATGAGACCTTGTTTACCGGTCTTCAAAGGAGATCCCCTTCCAAGTCTCCAGGAACAAATTTGCCCCGAACTCTAATCGAGTCGGCTAAAGTTTCCTCCCGGGAAAGGGTGTGCACGGTAATTTCAGGCGGGCAGAAGAATCGTGCTGCAACGCCGCAGGACCCCGTCCCCGGAGATGTATATCCCCGCAGATTCTCAAAACCCCACGGCCCTTTCAGCATGGAATTAGGACATCTCCCATTTCGAACAATGGCGATTCCACCTGGGAGACAGATCTGCCCCCCGTGGGTGTGTCCGCTCAACATGAGGTCGAAGTGAGGGGCGGCCTCGGCATAGACCTCAGGGCTGTGAGCCATGAGGAGGCTAAAGTCTCCACCCTCATTCTCCGCGACCACCTTCGGAATGTCGTGGGTCCGGTAATAATGCGGATCATCGATGCCGCCGATAAAGAGCCGGCCACCCTGCCAATTAAATTGGACGGACTCATTTATCAGAAGCGGCAAGCCTGCTTCCTCCAGCAATGGGGCCATTTCGATAAAATCATGATTGCCCAATATTCCCCAAAATGGACTTTGAATCATTTCGAAGATGGGCCGCATGAGATCGATGGACGGCTTGTAATCCTCCCGGGTAGAATTTCGATAATCTCCGGTAATTAAACAAAGGTCATATTCCAGAGATTTCAGCTGCTCGATAATGATGGGCTGAAGCTCAGGCAACAGATCGATATGCAGATCACTCATCTGCAATATCCGCAACCCCTCTAGTTCAGGAGGTATGTTTGGGAGCTTAAACTGGTTGAATGCGCACCTTAATTTTAAGCAATTCGCCTTCCCCCGCTCATACAGCAGAGTCGCTTTCAGGATACGCCGCACCCAGACATCGACGTTAAAAAATTTCTCCACCACGAACAGCCCTTCACCCTGGTGCTGGAGTTCAGCCGTATGGCCAATTTGCCGTATCAATCGTCGCTCAAGAAAGGCATCATCAAATCGCCCTTTCAACCCCTGAATGGTCGTCGCGTCCACCCCGATACCCTAAGTCGTCTCCCACCTAAAATAAACCAAATTTCCTCTATTCCGGATGCTCCAATGAGGAATTTCATTCAGTAAGAATTTCAAGAGCATCCCGGAATTCCGGTAAAAATTACAGCTTTACCCCTTTACAAAAACAGAACCATAAAATTGTTAAATTTTTATATATCTAAAAATCAACAGTTTACAAATTTACAAATAAGCTGGCACAGGGAGTGATTAAATAATGGCAACAACCACGCCATGAACATCATCACTCCCACCTTACAAACCGAATCGACCAGGGTAGAGCCGACCACGCGCTTCTCTGTGGTTATCGTCACCTACAATTCTGGGGACCATATCAAAGAGTGCCTCGCCTCTTTTGAACAAGATCTCTCTTCACAGGGGAAATGTTTCCTGGTGGATAACAACTCGAAGGACAACACGGTGGAAACGGTCACCCGCCACTTCGACAACATCGAGGTCATCGAGACCGGAGCCAACCTGGGATTCGCGGGAGCCAATAACTTCGTAGCGAAAAGCCTCAAGGGAGATTACATTTTCCTCATCAATCCTGACTCCCAGGTAAAACCTGGCGCGATTGAGGACACCATGGCCTGGATGGACGCCCACACCGAGGTTGGACTAGCTGGCGGGCTCCTGGTTGATGAGGAAGGCAACATCCAGCCCTCCGCCCGCAAGTTTCCCACCGCCCTCAATAAATTTTTTGTTCAAAGCGGCATGGCCGAGCGCTTTCCTCAGTCCAAGTGGATCGGCGGAGGCGACTACCGCTGGTTTGATCACCAGTCCGAAATGGAAGTTGACTGGGTCCCCGGTGCCTTCACCTGCATTCGCAAATCCATGCTGGATGAAATCGGATTTTTCGATCCCCGCTTCTTTCTTTACTTCGAAGAAACCGACCTCTGCCGCCGCGCCAAAGCTGCCGGTTGGAAAGTCTACTTCCTTCCCCAAGTCAAAATCTTCCATGAAGGTGGAGGCTGCAGCAAGAAAGTCGAACAAGAGACCTTCGACGTGGGTGGATCTCAGGTCATGAAATTCCGGATGCGCGCCGAGTGTCTTTACCACCACAAGGTTTCCGGCTTCTCCGGAGTCCTCGCCAATCTTGGCGTAGAGTGGGCATGGCATCGCCTCCGCGTCCTCGTTAATACCAAGCCCGGCCAATCTGCCAGGGGGAAGCGCAATTATTCACGCATCCTCGCTCGTGAAATTGAGCAAGCCATCAAAGACACCCGCTGGGGAACCTACTGCCCCCCCAAGCCCTGGTAATCCACTACCTGCAGCCTCAAAACTCTCCAACACACTAACTCCAGTGAACGACGCATTCTTCAAAAACCTGAAAGCCGACCTGAACACCTATCAGGGCGACTGGACCCAGCAGGGTTTCTGGGCCATGACCGTTTACCGGTTTGGCCGCTGGCGCTACACCGTACGCTTTACCCCGTTGCGCAAGGTCTACTCCTTCCTTTACAAGTTCTCTTACAAGGTGGCCCAAATCCTGACCGGGATCGAGCTCCCCTGCGAAGCTCCGGTTGGCCCTGGTTTTCGGATCGACCACTTCGGCGGAATCGTCATCAGCGGTTACGCCCAGTTTGGTAGCAATTGCATCATCCGTAACGGAGTCACCATTGGCCTGAAAAACATCGACACCCCGCGCGCCCCCAAGATCGGCAACAACGTCAACATCGGCGCCGGCGCCAAGATCCTCGGAGATATCACTATCGGAGACAACGTTGACATCGGGGCCAACGCCGTCGTCCTCCAAAGCGTTCCCGCCAACTCCATCGCGGTGGGCATCCCTGCCCGCATCATTTCCAAGCAACCTCAAACCGTGACTATCCTTCAGGAGGCCATCAACCAATGAACATCGATGTCGTCATCATCGGAGTAAATGCCGCCGAGACCCTCGCCGACTGCATCTCCAGCGTAAAAGATTCCCGCTACACCCGCGGCCAGCTCAACATCTTTTATGTGGACGGTGGATCCTGCGACCGGAGTGTTGAGATCGCCCACGCCTTCCGAGATGTCACCGCTCTCGAGCTCGTCATGGATCACCCCACCCCCGGTTCCGGACGCAATGCCGGCTGGAAAGCAGGACAAGCCCCTCTCGTTCAATTTCTGGACTCCGACACCATTCTCCACCCGGGTTGGCTTGACCACGCTGTAGACGCCATGACCGACGGTGTTTCTGCCGTGTTCGGCAATCGCAACGAGCTTCACCCCGAGCGCTCCGTTTATAACTGGATCGCCGAGCTGGAGTGGAATGGCCCCGCCGGTGAAGCCGATGCTTTCGGCGGAGATGTCCTGGTTCAGCGTTCTGCCCTGGAAGCTACGGGCGGTTACGATGAAATTCTCGTCGGAGGAGAAGATCCGGAGCTGAGCCAACGCATCCGCAAGAAAGGCGGAAAGCTGGTTCACCTGAATCAACCCATGACTCGTCACGACATGGCCATGTATTCCCTTCGCGGATATTTAAAACGCGCCTTCCGCACCGGATATGGCTACGCCGCCGTTTCCCTGCGCCACGGTTTCAAGGGTAACGGCTTCTGGAATTACGAGCTCGGCCGCATCGCCATCCGCGGTGGATTTGCCCCGGCCCTTCTGACCCTCAGCCTCGCCCTTGGGTTTATCCATCCCCTTTTCACCCTCCTCGCTCTGCCCGCTCTGGGCCTCATCTTCTATCCACGCGTCTTCAGTGTTTCCAATTTTATGAACGACAAGCAAATCAACCGCTCCCAAGCGAAGACCTATGCCATACATTGCGCCCTGGTTGTCATTCCCGAGTTTTGGGGAGTGGTTCGCTTATTCCTCGGCAAGGCAACGGGACGTCCCCTCCAAAACCACCTGAAGCGCAAGCCGCTACAACCCGGTCGCCTCGCCACCACCCTGAGCGCCATCTTCTCACTCTTTCTCGTAGGTTGCATAAGCGTGGATCAGAACATTTCCGACGTCTCCTTCGAAGAGGCCCAGAAAAAGATGGAAGAGTACGGATTCCCGGTCGGCGAATTCCAAACCGAGCCTGAAAAAGCACAGACCACCTACGCCTCGGAAGACGACATCGAACACTTTTCCAACAGCGTTCCCGAGGATTACCTCGTCGGCCCAGGAGACCTGATGTCCATTACAGTTCGCGGACGCCCGGACGCCTCCATCGAGAATGTCCTCATCGCCCCGGATGGCCGGTTTTCCGTCCCTCGCCTCGGCATCCTCAATGCCAAGGAAAAAACCACCGTCCAGCTCACAGACGAAATTACCCTCGGTATGAGGGAGTTTTATTCCGATCCGGAGATCACCCTTACGATGCACGAATTTAACAATAACAAGGCATTCGTCCTCGGTCGGGTCAACAATCCCGGCGTGGTCAAGTTCGCCGGTCAGGGCACCTTGCTGGAAGCGCTATCCATGTCCGGCGGTTTACCTACGGTCGCCGAGGAAGCCTTCCTCACCCGCGCCATGATCTTCCGTGGCAAGGACATGGTGATCTGGGTCGATCTCCGCGAACTTTTGAATAATGGCAACATGGCCATGAACCCCCGCCTGAGGAACAACGACGTGGTGTATATCCCCGAATCGGATGACCAACTTGTCTACGTCATGGGCGAGGTAAAGAATCCCGGTGCCCTCCGCCTCAAGAGCAACTTCTCCGTCCTCGACGCGGTCATGTTCTCCGGTGGGCCGACGGTAGATGCCCGATACGACGAAGTCTACCTGATTCGTTACCGTGACGGCAAGGGCATGGTCACCAATGTCAATGTCGATCAGTTCCTCGAAAAGGGAGACATCACCACCGACTACCTCCTGGAGGATGGAGACATCATTTACGTCGGTCGCAAGAACTTTGCCACCTTCAACTACTATCTCGCGAAAGTCTCCCCAGCCGTCTGGTACCTCGACTTCGCTCGAGCCTCCCTCAGTGGCTCCGGTCTCTTTGGTGGAGAATAAGGAATAGACCAATGATCCGCGAAATTCAAAACCGCCCCTCACCCGGCAAAGGTCTCAAGCCTTTCGACCCCATCCTCTTCGCCCTGCGGAGGGGATGGATTATCGGGATCGTCGGCCTCGTCCTCTTCCTCTTCCTCAGCCCGATGGCCTTTTTCCTCGACAAGCCCTGGTATACCACAGGCGGAAGCCTCCTGATCAATCCTGAAATGAAGCAATTCTTCGCCAAAGAGGAAGACACCATCGCCGGCAACTTCAATGACTACGCCCGCACCCAGGTGAATCGTCTCCAAACCGACGACGTGTTAATGGAAGCCTTGCGCAATCTCCCACCAGAACAGTGGCCCGCCGTCATCAGTCCAGCTATGGATCTGCAGACCGCTGCGACCATCCTGCGGACCCAGCTTGAAGTCTCCCAGGTCTCCCGCACCCATTTACTGCGCCTCCATATCGGCGGGCCATCCCCCGACGGCCTGGCCCCTGCCCTGAACGCCATCATGGATGCCTACATCGAAAAGCTGCAGACGGAGCAGGAAACCGGCAGCGTTCGCCGCCTGACCTACCTTCAGGATGAGAAGAACCGCCTCAAGGGTATGATCGCTGAGCAGAAGGATGCTCTCAACCGCCTCTCCGAGCAGCTCAACAGCAGCACCTTCAATGACTTCCTCAATGTCTATATGACCAAGTACAACCTGGTTCAGGAAAACTACCTCCGGGCTGAGAAGTCCGCCCTCGATGCAAAGAGCATCCTCGAAAAAGCAGAGCGGGACCGCACCCTCCTCACTCAACAAAGCCTTGAGGTCTTCGCTCGTGAATCTGTCGAAAAGAACGAAGCCCTCTACCTGATCAACAACTGGACCTACCAGGAATTGCAAAAGCTCCGCAAAACGATCGACGGCCTGACCGAGACCAACCCTGACCGAATCGTTGTCGAGGAACGCATGAACGCCATGCGCGAGTATCTCGATACTTTCCAGAACGATATTTATACCAACTCGCTCGATATTCTGCAGGAAAAGCGGGGAAACGAACTCGAGGTCGAAGTTATTCGCGCCCAGAGCGCATTCCAGGCAGCCGAACATCTTAGCCTCCAGCTGGAGGAGCGCCTCACCTCCGCCCAGGCTGAATTCGAATCCAGCTCCGGCCTGATTTCTTCCGGTAAGGAAATTGAAGAAGACCTCAACCAACTGCGCCTCCGCCTGGCTAAGATCCAGGAACGTATCTCCGAAGTTTTCCTGGAAGCCAAAGCTCCCGTCCGCGTGTCTATCGAAGAACGGTCCAAGACCCCGGGAAAACCCGTGGAGGGCTCCCTGGCCAAATTCCTGGCAGTATGCTTCATCTTCTCCATGGGGGTCACCGGAGCGGGCATGCTGGCATACGACATCCTGGACGGGCGCATCCACCAATCTGGCGAGCTGAAGGCTGCCATCGGGGGTAAGCCGCTTGAGCCCATTCAGGTTTACCCTGAACCTTTACGCTTCGCCAACTGCGTTGCCAATGGGTCCAAGCACCCCATTGCCCAATACCTGAAGAACATCGCGGTCCGTCTGAATAACGAGCGTGAAAAACATAACAGCCAGGTGTTCCTGTTCACCGGAACGGAACATGAGGCCGGAACCACCAGTATCGCCCAAAACATCGCTTCCGCCTTCGGAGTTTATACAGATCGGGTCCTTCGCATTAAAATTGAAGACAAAGCTGAAGACGAGAACGCCGATTTTGGAGAAGATCATATCCTGCAGTTCCTGCATCAACTCAATCGCACCGGAAATTCCCGCTACGCAGAGTGCAACTTGTCCTCCGTCTACATCGAACAACTGAAGCGGAGCGTCTTGGAACTGTTCATCACCAAAGCTCGCGAGTCCTGGGATGTTATCATCTTCGATTGCCCTCCCCTCCTCAACAGCGACCTGACCCAGTTCATCGCCCTGCACGTAGACGCCGCTATCATCATCACGCGCGAGGCTCAAACCCTCTACGCTGACCTGTTCAAGTCTTTCGAATTCCTGATCCAAGCCAACGTCCCAGCGGTTTCCGCCATCTTAAATCGAGCCTCGGACCACCCCTTGGTCACCCTGATTAAAGTCAAGAATTCCGTTGTTGAGCGCCTATCCGATTACTTCCACCGCTACATCCGCAGAGACCACCGCGAGACGGTTATCGCTAGATCCCGCGAGGAGACTCTGCGTGGCCTTTCCAATACCCGAACCCCCTTTGCCTGATCCCACATCCAATACCGAATACGAAAAAGTTACAGCCCCGCATTCCGCGGGGCTGTAATATTTTCAGAACACGAGTTTTCGACTGCAGTTGAAAACAAATTTAGATATTCTTATCATTGATTATCAATATCTTACGAAATCATAAAAAGATTGGCACAAGGTATGTTTTAGAAGGTGGAAAAGAACACCATGTCCACCGCTACCCAGACCCTTTCCATCCCCTCCTCTGGCCAGGCTAAAGCTACTCCTCGTTGGGTGCACTTCCTGCGCTGCTCTGGGACCGGCTTCCTCAACTTCGGAGGAGCCCAGGTTATTCGTCTGGCCGGCAACCTGATCCTCACTCGCCTGCTCGTTCCCGAAGCATTCGGCCTGATGACCCTGGCCAACGTGTTCCTGGTCGGGCTTCAAATGTTTTCCGATATGGGTTTGGGGCCCAGCATCATTCAACGCTCTGTCCCCCTCAACAAGTCCTTTCTCCAAACCGCCTGGACCCTTCAGATTGTTCGGGGCTTTTCCCTTTTCGCCCTCGTGAGTCTCGCTGCCATCCCTCTGAGCAACTTTTACAGTGAGCCCATCCTCCTGGCCTTAATCCCAGCCATTGCCTTCCGCGACATCATCCTCGGTTTCCGCTCCATTCAATTCTTTGTCGAGGAGAAAGAACTTCGCCACCTCCGCCCCACCCTCATCAACCTCGGCACCGCTCTCCTCGGTCTCATCGCCGCTATCTTCCTCACCTTTGTGTATCCAAATGTGTGGGCCCTCGTTCTCAGCGGACTGATCGCCGCCTTGGCCAACACCCTAGCCACCCACATCTTCCTCCCCGGATTCCAACACAAATTCAAGTGGGACAAGAAAGCCCTTCATGAGCTCATCCACTTTGGTAAGTGGATCATGCTCAGCACCACGCTCGCCTTCCTCGCCACTCAAGGAGACCGCCTCCTCCTCGGAAAATACCTCTCCCCGACCGAACTGGGTATCTATACGGTCGCCTTCTTCTTCGCCCAGTCCGTGACCAGTCTCATCGGCGGAGTAACCAATCGGGTCATGCTTCCGCTCTTATCCAAAGCCAGAAAGGAATCGGTCGAAGCCCAACGCAAAATCTACAACCGCTACCGCTCCATCTTCCTTGCCCTCGCCACACCCATCCTTGGGTTTTTTATCACTCTGGGCGCCCCCCTCATTCACTTTCTTTACGATGCACGCTACCAAGCCGCCGGACCCATGCTGGAGATCCTGGCTCTCGGTGCTGCCGCCGCTGTTTTACGTTCCCTAATCCAACCTGCTCTTCTCTCCCAGGGAAACTCCTTCCTCCGGATGGTCTTAAGTGCCTTTGAAGCCTCCTTTATCCTGGTATGTATGGCCCTGGGTGGTGCCCTGGGAGAGTTGAGCGGGTTCCTCTGGGGCTGGGTTGCCGGGCAGCTTCTCGCCACGGCTGCCGGTTACCTCCTCCTCCTGCGCTACCGCCTCCTCAGTTTCATCCCTGATTGCCTTTTCATCCTGACCCTGGCCATCGCCTATTTCCTGTCCAACGCCTGATCTTCCATGTCCAAGAAACCCTTAAAACTATTTTATGCTGCCGGCCCCGGAGACGTGGTCCGCACGTTCGCCTTCTGGAAGGATTCCCAGTCCGATCCTTTCGAAGTGGCGGAAACTTACAGCGGCCAATTTTTCTCTTTGGTCCGCGACCTCCAGGCCCAAGCCAAGGTCGTCTCCTCCAACTCTCGCAAAGACCACGACCACACCGAAAATCTATCCGTTTCCAACCAACCCAAGATGAAGATCTCTGGCGGTCGTCTAGGCTACTTCCTCAGCCACATTGCCTACGGCTTTTTCTTACTTGGGCAAATCATCCGATTCCGCCCCCACGCCGCAATCATCTCCGAAGGCTCCACCTTTTGGCTGATCCTGGTCCCCCTTTCCTGGTTCGGCATCAAGATCGTTCCCAGCCTGCATTGCGTCCTCTACCGCGAGGGAGAAGATCGCCGCCTCATCAAACGCATCACCTCCCTGGGAGATCGGTTTTTCTTCCGCCATGTGGCCCATCACGCCCTCTGCGTATCCCTTCGGATAAAAAATCAATTCATCCGCATGGGGGGAAAGGCTTCCCACGCCTCCGTCTTCTTTCCCTCCTACAAAACAAAGATGTTCAAGGATTTCCCTGCCCCTCCCACCAACAAAGATCCCTTCCGCCTGATGTACGCTGGACGGGTAGAGTCCGACAAAGGGATATTTCAACTCCTCGCCGCAGTTGAGCTCTTGACCCGAAATTATACTCAGTCCGTCACCCTCGATGTCTGCGGAAGCGGCTCCGCCTTTGCTGCCCTGAAAAGAGCGAGCGAGCGCCACAATCTGACCGATCGGGTATTCCTCCACGGACACTGTGACCGCACCAAGATGACCACGCTGATGGAAAACAGCCACACGCTGGTTGTTCCCACCACCTCCAAGTTCGTTGAAGGCTTTAATAAAGCAGTCGCCGAGGGAATCTTGGCCGGCCGCCCTGTCATCGCGACCAACACCTGCCCGGCAGTCGATGTGGTTGAAGATGCCGTTTTGGTCATCCAGCCAGACTCTGCGCAGTCTATCGCAAGGGCCGTGAAATCCCTCATCACGGTACCTCATCTTTATGAGGCTAAGCGCAACGCCAGCGACCGCCTCGCCCCCCTGTTTACCCGCCCCCGCTACAGCTGGAAAAGCCACCTCCTCATCGTTCTCTTTAACCTGAATAAATCCTTCACCCATCCCTTCTTCACCAAAACCCAAAACCAAACCTCCATTCTTTCCAAAGCATGAACAAGAACCCTTCCATCGGATACCTGGTTCCGGAATTTCCTACGCAAACCCACGCCTTCTTCTGGCGGGAGATTCAGGCCCTCGAAGAACTTCACGAAAGCGTAGAGCTCTACTCCACCAAACGCCCGGACCCCAGGGCCTGCCGCCACGCCTTTGCCAAGGAAGCACGCGAACGCACCACCTACCTGTTTCCGCCCAAGGTAATCAAGGCCCTCGCCTTCCTTCTCGGACACCCCATGCGTGCCATGAAAGCCCTCCATTATATCGCAAAACTGAATGAATCCTCCTTCTCAGAGAAGCTGCGCATCCTAGGTGTCCTCCTGTGCGCCGCCAACCTTGTCCAGGATATGACCCGCAAGGGAGTCAAGCACATCCACATTCATTCCTGCGCCAACTCCGCTCACCTGGGCTCCCTGGCAAACCAATTGTCCGGAATCCCTTACAGCCTTTCCCTCCACGGCGATCTTCTCGTCTATGGCAAGGACCACCACTCCAAGATGGAAGAAGCCGCCTTCGTCGCTACCGTTACTCCTCCCCTCCAGGATGAGGTCGTCAAACATATTGCCCTCCCGGTAAGCCGCGTTCCTGTCATCCGAATGGGAGTCGATGTAGAACACTTCCACCCCATTGAAAAAGCTGCCCGGGGAGATAAAGAATTCCGCATCGTAACCGTCGCCCGCCTGATCCCTCAAAAGGGTCACCTCGATGCCCTCGAAGCAGTTCGCATGCTGAAAAACCACGGCGTTAAGGTGAAATACAACATCATCGGCTCAGGATCCTTCCGCCCGGAGCTGGAAAAACAAGTCAGCAAGCTACACCTGCAGGACCAGGTCAACTTCACCGGTAGCCTCTCCGAAGATGAGATCATCCTTTACCTTCAAACCTCCGATGTGTTCCTGCTTCCCAGCTACGGCCTGGGTGAAGCCGCTCCGGTCAGCGTGATGGAAGCCATGGCTTGCCAACTGCCTGTTGTCTGCTCCCGCATCGGCGGCACCCCCGACCTGGTTCACCATGGAATCAACGGGTTCCTCACCCCTCAGCAAGATAGCAAGACTCTGTTCTTTCATCTGTTCTTTTACGCAAACAATCCGGAAACGCGGAAAATCCACGCCGAGTACGCCCGCAAGCATGCTGTCGAACAATTCAACCACCGCCTCATGGCCCGCCACCTCCGCTCCTTTATCAATCAGGGCGGCCCCGACAGCAGGTTCCTCCATGTAGGTCATTTCGCCCAAGCTGTTCACGCATAAACGACCCATCTCCCATGTTTACCCCTCGCCGAAAGCTGCTGCTCGTCATGGAGCAATGTAACCCGGAATGGCCCTCCGTTCCCCGGGTTGCCTGGAACCTTTACCGCCACCTGGCGGACAAGGCCGAAATCTGCCTTGTGACCCACGCCCGCAACCGGGATGCGCTGCTCCGCCACCGCCCAGAAGGCTCCTTTCGCTTCATCGAAGAATCCAAGGCAGTCAAAACCTGGTACCACCACGTGGCTCGGTTCACCCAGAAGGGTGGTGTGAACTGGCCCCTCCAACACGCCTTGGGATACCCCCTTTACGCCGAATTCAATCGCCGGGTCTACCACACGATGGGGGATGCTGTCCGCCGGGGAGAATTCGACGCCGTTATGGCCGCCACCCCCATCCTGCCACGCTACCCCTACGAAATCCGGAAAGCCTGTGAGCATGTTCCGTTTATCCTCGGCCCGGTCAACGGAGGTATCCCCTTTCCCAAGGGATTTGACGATGTCGCCCGCAAGGAGTTCGCCCATTTCAACTTCATTAAGAAACTGGGGAACCTCATCCCCGGATACAGGGACACCTACCTCTCCGCCAACCGCATCCTCTCCAGCTCCACATGGACCCGCGACTGGATGATCAACCATTTCAACCTCCCTGAATCAAAGGTCAACCTCGTCTGGGAAAACGGAGTAGACTCCAGCTTCATCGCTCCTGAGCCCAAACCCATGAAGTCTGGAAAGCAGGTTAACTTAATTTTCGCGGGTCGCCTCGTGGCCTACAAGGGAGCGGATATGCTGATCGAAAGCATGAGCAAGCTGGCCCCATTCATGCAGAAACACATCAACCTCACGATCGTTGGTGACGGCCCTGAAAAGGAAAACCTGCAGAACCTTTCCCATAACCTGGGCCTCTCTCAGTCCATCACCTTTACCGGCAAAGTCGCGCCAACCGAGATGCCCAAATTCTACAAGAAGGCCGATGTGTTCTGCTTCCCATCTATCCGTGAATTCGGTGGAGCCGTTGTTATGGAAGCCATGGCGGCCGGGCTTCCCTGCGTAGTCGCCCACAATGGAGGCATCGGAGAATACGTCACCAACGAGACCGGCATTCGCATTCCGCCATCCAGCCGGGAATCCATGCTAAAGAATTTTACCCGCGCGCTCGAAGCTCTGATCGCCCGTCCGGACTACCGGCAGCAATTGGCCCAAGCCTCCTGGGAGCGCTCAAAGCTGTTCACCTGGAACTCCAAGGCCGACCAGATTATGAGCATCATCGAATCCGCCATCGAAGAACGTCAAACCACCCCCTTCGCCCAAGCCTCCTGAAGCCGATGCTGAACGCACTTCCAGTTGCCATGCTCCCGACCGTCCCCCTCGCTATGTTTGGGTGGATCCCCTTCGTGTTCTTCCTCTTTCAAAAGATGGAGCCACGCCGGGCCGCGGTCGCTGCATTCTTTCTGGCCTGGATGTTTCTTCCCAACTACTCCTATGGCTTCCCCGGCATGCCGGACTATGACAAGGTCCTTGCCGCTTCAGCTGGCGTCCTGCTGGCCACCATGATCTTCGCCCCGCGATACTTCTCGGAGTTCAAGTTCAGCGCACAGGATGCGATCATCATTCTCTGGTGCCTGAGCCCCGCCTTAGCTTCCGTCACAAATGGCCTGGGTCTCTACGATGGCTTTTCCGCATCAAAAAATTATTTCACCGCATGGGCTGTCCCCTATTTCGTTGGCCGCTTGTTCTTCAAATCTCCCACCGATTTAAAGGACCTTGTCATCGGCATGTTCTACGGAGGACTCATTTACGCACCCCTCTGTGTCGTGGAGATTTTACTCAGTCCCCAACTTCATAACTGGTTTTATGGCTGGCACCCCCACGATTTCCTTCAAAGTATTCGGGGATCTACTTACCGCCCGGTCATCTTCATGAAGCACGGCCTCATGGTTGGTATGTGGATGGCCTGCGCTGTCCTTGCCGGCACCCAACTGTTTCGCAACGGAATGCTCAAGCAAACGGTGTCCCGCATCCCCGTTCCTGCTGTCCTGATTCTTTTTTGCCTCTTTCTGGTGTTCACCGCCTGCAAATCCATGGGAGCCACCCTCCTGACCTTAGCTGGAATTGGGGTCATGGTTGTCGCTCAGAAGATGAAAACCGCTCTTCCATTCCTTCTCCTGGCTGCAGCTCCCCTCCTGTTCGTAGGGTTGCGCAGCACCGGGGCGTGGGACGGACAGAACCTCATCGACCTCGCTTACCAGGCTAGCGAAGACCGCGGGGCCTCCCTTGAATTTCGTATCATGAATGAAGACCTCCTCCTCGTGAAAGCCCGCGAGCGCATGGTCTTCGGCTGGGGTGGCTGGGGCCGCTCCCGAGTCTACAATGAAAAGGGTGAGGATGTCTCCGTCACCGATGGATACTGGATCATCCTTTATGGCACCACCGGCCTAGTCGGGCTTACCGCGTTTTTTATGATCCTCATCATCCCAGCCCTTCGCTTCACCTTTGCCTTCAAGAAGGAGCATTGGAAACAACCCGAGATGCTCGTTTTGCTCTCCCTTCCCCTCATTCTTATACTATACGCCATCGATTCTCTGGCCAACGACATGAAGATGCCCGTCTACATGCTGACCGCAGGGGGGCTCATCACCACCCTTCAACACGGCTTTATGCTCACTCAAGAAAATTCAGACACTAAAAACCTCGAGGCTGACCTTTCCCAATCCCTTCCCCGCTATCTTTAACCCTTTCACTCCACATGTTGATGACCGCACAACCCAGCTCCGCTCACTCCCAGCTTGAAACCGCCAAGGCCCTCAAAGTCGCCTACCTCACCAGCGTTTATCCCGCCCTTTCTCATACCTTCATTCTTCGGGAAATAGATGCTATGGAAGCACGCGGCCATGAGGTCCACCGTCTCTCTGTTCGCAAGCCCGGCAACCCCCAATCGCTTGGCGAAAGAGAACAGCAAGAGATGCAGACCACCACGTATCTCCTGGCCTCCCTCAAGAGCCTGAGCGCCGTCGGAACGATTGCCGGCTACGGAATCAGCCATCCGAAGGCTGCCTTCAAAATGTTGGGGCGCGCTTTCACAGCTTTCCGGAAAAACCCTGCCAAACCCATCCAAGCTGTAGCCTACCTGTTTGAAGCCATCTGGCTTGCCGCCTGGCTCCGCGCTCGCGGCATTACTCATGTCCACAACCACTTTGGCAATGCCGCCGGAACCGTTGCCTGGATTGCCGCCGCTGATGAAACGATCGATTTCAGCCTGAGCATCCATGGTCCCGACATTTTCTATGAAGTGGAAGCCGCTGCTCTCCCCGAAAAACTTGCCGACGCCACCTTTACCCGCGCCATCAGCCATTTCTGCCGGAGCCAACTTTGCCTCTACACCGACCCCACCACTTGGGACAAAATGCATATTGTCCGCTGCGGGGTAAATCCGCAGACCTTCGCTCCCCGCCCTCATCCGGGGAATACCCGCCCTCGAGTCCTCTGCGTCGGCCGGCTGGTCCCCGCAAAAGGCCAACATATCTTGGTGGATGCTTCCCTCAAATTAAAAGCTCAAGGCGTCGATCATGAATTGGTGCTCATCGGGGCGGGTCCAGACCTGGATAACCTCCAACGCATCGTTGATGAGAACCAGGCAGGGGATTGGATTACCCTCACTGGCGGATGCCCTCAAGAGCAGGTCCGCAAACTTTACCAAACCGCTAACCTCTTGGTCCTGCCCAGCTTTGCCGAGGGCATCCCCGTTGTATTAATGGAAGCCATGGCCTCTGAAATTCCAGTCATCTCCACCCCGGTCGCCGGCATCTCGGAACTGATTCGCCACGAAAAAACTGGCCTCATGGCCCAACCCTCTTCGGTGGAAAATCTGGCCCTGCAAATTCGTACCTTCCTGCATAATCCTGAATTCGCCGAGGCCTGCGGCAAGGCCGGTCGGAACACCATTCTCGACCTATACAATTTAGACATTAACGGCCCCCAAATGGCCAATCTCTTTGAAAAATACCTGACTCGCTAAAACTATCCCTTATCATGTTATCTGCACCGGCTATAGAAACACCCGCCATGTCGCCTGTCACGACTACACCGGATCTTACCTTTGTTCTCTGCGTCGAACCCGGGCCTTTGGAACTCCAATCCCTTTGGTTGGTGGAAAGCCTTCGCCGCTGGGGTGGACGGTTCTCTCAATGCGACGTCCTCGCCGTGAATCCAAGAATGGGCTTGGACGTTTCGAAAGATACCCTCCGCCAATATAAGGACCTCAAGGTCGACTACCACCATATCCGCCCCACCCACCAGGCCTCCTGGTACAACAACCTGAATAAGGCGACCTCACTATCCTGGGTTGAGGCTAATGTGGATTCGGAGATTATTGCCTGGCTCGACACCGACACCCTCATCGTGGGCGAGCCCGAGTGCCTTGACCTGCCAGACGGTGTAAACTTCACCGCCATGCCCGCCAGCACCCGAAATGATATTGGTAGCACCGGGGAAGGCTGCGAAAAAGAGCCCTATTGGAAGGCTCTTTGCCAAGCGCTTGATCTGAACCACAAAGACTTCCCCTGGATCCCCTGCCAGGAGCATGAGGGAGGACAGATGAAAATGTATTGGCAGGGCGGTGTCTATGCCTACCGCCGGTCCACTCGACTCGGGGCTACCCATCAACAATCCTTTCTGGATCGCTTGCGTACGCGTATCGCCAGCCAGCACGCAGGCATTTACTTTTATGATCAGACCTCCCTTGCCCTGGCCGTTCATCGGCTTGGGCTCTCCTTCGAAGTCCTGCCCGGCTCCCACAATTTTGGTATTAATAAAATTCGTGCAGACGAGATTTCCACTGAAGGTCTGAAAAATGCCCGGGTCCTCCACTACTTCGGATCCCTCTGGCCCGACTTTTTCGACCGCTTCATCGAAGTCGTCCGCACCGAGCGTCCCGATGTTGCCGACTGGCTCCAGGAAAAAGGCGCCCTCCACAACCCCAATGGCCGGATCGCGAAGACCGTGGGTAAGGCCCTCAAGGTTTACCGCCAGAAAAAAATGGAAGCCTTCGCTGCCTCCTGCACGACCTACTGATCAGACCAAGCCATGAACCTCCTCCTTACATTCATCGCCATTGGCCTGACGCTGCCAGCTGCTTACCTGGGCTTGCTGCTCCTGGGAGCATGCCTGCGGCGCACCCGCCAGTCGGGAGGAGAAGGCAAGCAGGTTATCACCGTCGTCATCCCATCTCACAACGAGGAAGCCGGCATCACCCAGACCATCCGGGCCTTGCACCAGAGTCAGTATCCAAAAGATAAATACAATATTATCATCCTGGCTGACAACTGCACCGACCAAACCGCATCGGTTGCTGCGAAGGAGGACGTCACGGTGATCGAAAGAATTATCCCGGACATCCGCGGCAAGGGACAGGCCCTCGATTGGCTCTTCAAAAATCACTCCTGGCTCTTTTCGCAAACAGACATTATTTCCATCGTCGATGCTGACACCCAGGTAGACCCCAAATTCCTGGAAGAACTCAATTTCGCGTTTTCTAGCGAAACAGTCCAGGTGGTCCAGGGTTTCTACGGAGTATCCAATCCCGGAGTGAACTGGAGAACCGGGCTTTCCACCGCTGCCCTAGCCGTTGCTCACCACCTACGACCGCTTGGCCGGAACCAGTGGGGAGGAACGGCTGGCCTGAAGGGCAATGGGATGGGATTCCGTACCTCGCTACTCCTTACCTCCGGATGGCCGGCACTCAGCGTAGTGGAGGATTTGGAATTTACCCTCATCCTGCTCGAGCAAGGCCATCGCGTACAGTATGCACCGAAAGCCAAGGTCTACGGAGAAATGGCCGTATCTTCCGAGCAGGCTGCCATTCAACGGCAGCGCTGGGAGGGCGGTCGCCTGCAAATCGTTCGTCAATTCCTGGGACGCATTTGGGGTAAAGGTTCCAAGGCAGGCTGGCCAGCAAGGTTCGACCTCCTTCTCGATTTGATCACGCCCCCACTTACCCAGTATGTGGCCCTTCTGGTTTTCGGGCTTATTGGTCTCTTTTTCTTAAGTCCATATGCATGGATTTTTCCCCTCCTTGGACTCCTTCTTGCCGGCCTGGTTCTCGCAACCAGTTTAGTCATGACGAAGGCCTCTCCCAAAGTCTGGATGTCCATTCTCATGACCCCATTTTTCCTCCTTTGGAAACTCCCCCTGATCGTGAATCGCCTATTCGGAAAAGGCGTCCAGTCCTGGCGTCGAACCCCTCGTGTAAATGAAACGATAAAAAATGAGAAATCCCTTTAAATAAAGGCTTTCCAGCCGATTTCCTCATCACTCACCATGAACACTGTCACCAATTATATTTCCCCTGAAGAATCCAAAAGAACCCACCAATCCATGGAGTTCTGGGAAGCTCGGGCCTGCTCAAAAAATCCCGCCGCATGGAGGAAGCGGATGAACCGAAAACTCCGCTTGTGGAAACTCTCTATCACGATGGCTTCGGCCATGAAACGGACCCTCGATATTGTGGTCAGTTTCTGTGCCCTCGTCGCGCTTTCTCCCGTCTTCCTCGCCACGATGATCCTTATAAAAATTGAGGATCAAGGACCCGTCCTTTTCCAGCAATGGCGGGTCGGAAAGAATGGGAAGCTTTTCAAAATGATCAAATTTCGCTCCATGTATGTGAATGCGGATAAACGAAAGAATGAGCTCCAAGCGCTTAACCACCACGGGGCAACTGGCGTTACCTTCAAGTCCGCCACCGACCCTCGAATCACAAAAGTAGGCGCTTTCATCCGAAAGGCCTCCATCGACGAATTTCCCCAGTTCTATAACGTGCTGAAAGGTGAAATGTCTCTCGTCGGCCCCCGTCCTCCCGTCCCGTCAGAAGTAGACCTTTACCGCAGTCTCGAACTTCGGCGCCTCCGAGTTAAACCCGGAATCACCTGTATCTGGCAAGTAAGCGGACGAGCCGATATCGACTTTCCGAACCAGGTGCGCCTCGACTTGAAGTACATTCATTCGGAATCGATTCGGAATGATCTGAAAATCCTCTTCCTCACAATCCCCGCAGTCCTGCTGGGAAAAGGGGCCTACTAACTCGTGCTCATTATGGAAACCCTCAACATAACCATCCCGGACTTCAGTCAACCACGTAAGGAAATTGATAATGAGACTCCCTTCTTTGCGTGGACGGTTGGCGACCAACCCCTCATTTACCACTGGCTCGACTACGGCGTAGATCAGAAAGCGGAAAAAGTGGTCATGTTTTCCGACGAAACGGAGGAATTGAAAGCCCTTTTGAAACAGGCCACCCTCTGGCCGATCGATTGGGAGGTTTATCCCCTTTCAGAAAAGCCGCCCAGTCTCGATTGCCACAGCGCTACCTGGCTACCCAACCTCAACCACTCTGAATCCCTTTCAATTAAGACAGGCTGGGACCTGCTCCGGCATCATTTTTACTTGGAACGGTTTCGCATGGAATACCTCCAGCAGAATGCCTTTTCTCTTAATCCGGATATGGCGGTGGGACGATTTGCCATGGTGCACCCAGAAGCAGAACTCATCGCCCCTTACATCATCGGTGATGAAGTGTATATTGGAAAAGGAGCTGTGATCGGCCCATATTCCCGTATCGGACAGGGCTCATTTATATCCGAAAATGCATCCATTTCAGGCTCAACGCTAGATGAGCAAACCTACGTGGGACCCCACACCCGCTTCAGTGATCACCACATTACCAAGGGCAAGGTTTTTCAGCGCGGTGAGGAAGTATTTCATGCCTTTATGGACCCTGAAATTGTCAGCTATATTAAAGAACGATCAAACCCCGTTTAAGGATATCAATCCAAGTTTTTCTAAAACAAACCCGGTTTTTCCGGGTTTTTTTATGCCTGTAAAATTTACAGTCCATCCTTTTCTTATCCCTGAAATTATTACTTTTTCACACCGGGAAGAAGAAAAATTAAAAATTTATATATATCTGAAAATCAATGGTTTATAAATAAAAAATCAAGTTGGCATGCCACTTGTTAATGTAAAGGCATGCAAAACATGGAATCCCTCAGTTCTACCGCCGCCGGGCAGGAACCTCCCATTGCCATGGTGGCCGGTCTCCCATTCCACTTGCTCAATAAGGAAGAGGCCGTCGAGGAGTGTTTGCGGCTGATGGAATGGGATGCAACCCACTACATCGTTACCGCCAATTCGGACTTTATTGCCCAATCCTCCAAGAACGAAGAACTGCGGGATATCATTTTTCACGCAGACCGAATCTTCGCCGACGGAATGCCCATTGTCTGGCTTTCCCATCTGTTTAAATATCCTCTTCCCGCTCGCGTCACCGGGGCCGACCTTATCCTCCCACTCCTTCAAGGCTGTGAAGACCAGAATAAATCGGTCTACTTTTTTGGAGCTGAGCCAGAAGTTCAGGACCATCTTCGTACCTACCTCAAAGAACACTACCCATCTCTGAAAATCGCCGGAATGGCCTCTCCTCCTGTCGGAACCATCGACTCCTGGGATAATGAAGCCTACAGCGCCGACATCCGCGCAGCTCAACCGGATCTCCTCTTCGTTGCCCTGGGCTGCCCCAAACAGGAAACCTGGATTCATCGCTTCTATCAACAGACCGGCGTTCCCCTTTCCATCGGAGTAGGAGCCAGCCTGGACTTCATCGTTGGCCGCCAGATCCGCGCGCCCAAAGCCATTCAAAAAATGGGTATGGAGTGGTTGTGGCGTCTGTCCGCCAACCCCAGTCGCCTATTCAAGCGCTACGTCCACGACTTTTTTACCCTATCCGAATTAACCCTGAAACAATGGATTGCCCAAAATATGAAAACCGACACCTCACTGAAAGAATCCAACCTCGTAAACCCCTGCCTGGGTGATTGGGAGTTGGTTATCCTCTCCGGGGACGTTGACGCCTCCAAGGTCTCCAACATCCAAGACCCCGAAATCGAATCCAAGCCCGTCGTCATTGAATGTAGCGCTGTTACTTTCCTTGATAGCTCTGGCTTGGGGAAACTCATCCAATGGGCCCGCCGGGCCAAAGCCGTCCAGCAGCCCATCTGCCTCCTCAACCCATCACGAGCAGTTTCCTTCCTTATTGAGTCTGTAAACCTACAAGAGCAATTCCCTTCCGCCAAAACGGTTTGGGGCATCTCTGCCATCCTGAAGAAATCCAAGGACGAAACCTCTGCTCACAAAACCAAGACTCCCTTCCGCATCCTTCCCAACGACGAGGCCATGGACGCCACCACCGTGGGCGACCTCGAACAAACGGTTCTGGAAGTCGCGAGAAAGGCCCCTCAGAACCAGGTCATCGAGATGGATATGTCCCGGGTCACCATGATCGATTCCTACGCTATTGGCCGCTTCATCAATATGAAACGCCGACTCTGGCAGCAAAAGAACGACCTGGTCCTGGTCGATATGAGCAAGACCGTCCACGACGTCCTTCGCCTCCTCCGCCTCGACCAGATCCTAACCACCGGTGGAGATGTAGAATCTCTTCCTAACCCCAACCAAATAAAAACCCGTGGCCCCTTCAATTCCGACTTATCGCTAAAAGGCCACCGCCGCACCGCGTAGTAAGGTATTCATTCAAAGTCCTATCAACCCTAACCCAACATGCTTAAAACCCTTAGATATGTATTCGCGGCAGGAGCCCTCCTGGGGCTCCTGACCGCTGCTCCGGGCCAGACGGAACTTTCGGTTCAATCGAGAGACCGTCCCAACGGACTAGATGTTATCGGCCCAGTCTTTCAGGCCGGATCCGATACTTCCGCCGCCGGCTTCCAGGCCAACACCCTGCCCAACCTCCAGGCCTTCATCACAGAGAACCTGGGGGAGCGCCAGGCGCTAGACAATGTCTCCGCCTATTCGGTCAACCCGGAAGTACTCCGGCTCACCGAAACCTCGGACATGCGCGTCTATTTCGTGGGAGAGGGCGCTGGATACCATAACACGCTCGTGTTCGATCCCATGGGTGATAACAACAGTGAGTTGGTATTCCCTGACGCTTCATCCTACAACAGTTACTACAACGGCGGAGATGCTACCCAGGGCTATCGCTCTGAAAGCTATCCCGTCCTCCCTGGTGACTTCGTAGAATTGGGCACCTTTGAAGCCGGCACCACCTTCGATTTTAACTTGATCGCAAATGGAGCCAACGGGGGAACCAATATCTGGTCCACCAAGAATGACTTCAATGCCGATGGTATTCAGCACGCCGTAGCCTTTGCCGTAAAAGGAAGCCCTTATCTTCTGATCGGGTTCGAGGACCTCTACGGTGGAGGGGACAATGATTACAATGACCTCCTCTTCGCCCTGGATATTGGCACCGCGAATGTCGAGTTTCTCGCCAACCCCGAACCCGCCACTTTTCTACTCCTTATTCCCCTGCTGGCTCTAGCCTGGATTCGAAAAAAGAACCAGGCTGCTGCCTCAAGGGCATAACCCCGCCAGAAAGGACCGCACCCGTGTTTTATAAAAAGCTCATCATCGGCTTCTTAATCCTGGCAATCCTGGGTGCGGTCTCTTTCTTCGGTATTTCACAATACCGGGAAAGAGCCGCCCAGCGCCGAAACCAGGATCAGCTTGCCTCCATCCGTGGCCTGGCCAAGTCCGGAAACCCTCAACTCGCCCTACGTCTCCTCACTGAAAATCCTCCTCGTTTTGCCAGCGATGATATCAAAACCAAATGGCTTGAAGAAGAAATCGGCCTGAGCGCTCAGCTCCGCAACATGAACCGAATTGAATTCTGGGGAAACTTCGCCGAAGAAAAGGTGGTCAACCACCACGATGCCGCCTACCTCTGGGCCCGTCTTCTTCTTAGCCAGCGAAAATTTCCCCGGGTCGAAGCCATCATTCAATCCTGGATGCCCCGCTCCGATGAACCCGAAATCTGGTTCGCTCTCAAAGCAGATGAACTGCTTCTGAGGGGCGAAATAGAGCTCGCCGGTCAGTTCCTCAACAGCCGCACCTTCGAGGGTGAACGCGATCTCCCCCGCTTGCTCCGCCTTTACATCTTGGAACAAAACGACCAGGAAGCAGGAATGGCTTACCTCATGGAAGCCTTCAGCAAAAACTCAAAAAACGCCGATACCCGAAGCTTCCTCGGACAATTCTTTGAGTCTCAAGGCAAACGCTTCCTGGCGGAGCGCGAATACGTGGCCGCTTACCTTTGCGACCCGGAAAATCCAATCTACCTTGAACAACTTTTTGAATACTACCTGCGACACAAAAAGATCCACCTCGCCATCGATACGCTTCGAGCCTCCCCTTCCAAAGGCTTAGTCGACACCCTCTGGCTCAAGCACCTCTTCTACAGCCGGGTTGTCACCGGTCTCCCGGAAGAACTGCCCGCCCTCCAGATGATGGGGGAAATGGTAGAGGGCCCACAACTGATTGATTCTAAGGTCCGCTGTTTCTGGAACCCATCTGAAGAGTCAGAATCGTTTGCCTCTGGCTCACGCTTCCAACAACGGCCAGAAGTGGCCTGGCTCAAACTCCTGCAAGCTCTGAAATGCGAAAGGTATGAAGACGCTTACAAGTTGCTATTAGTCCTGACCCCCAATCAGCGGAGGCTCGCTCCCAACCTCGCTGACACCCTCGAGATCATTCTCCGGACTGACTTGCGCAGCGAGAATTCACACATCATCGCTAAGCGGGACCCCGCCACGGCGCCCATCGGAACCCACCCATTCTTCCTCGATGTCCTATACCATGGACAATTCGGTGGAATGAATCCGAGGGCTCCCACGCAACAGTATGTTGCTGCAGCTCTCCTTGCCGAAGGTTGGATGGAAGCAGCCCTCACCTTTCAAACAGCACACAAGGCCCAACACTCCCGCATTGTTCCGGACTGGTATGCTTTCGGCATGACCCAGACCCTGCGTTACAATCGCGGTATGGACGAAGCTGCCACCTTCGCTGAACGATTCGTTCACTTTCCCATGGTTCAGGTGCTTCTGGGTGAAATCGAAATTGCCAGAGGCAATATTCAGAATGCCAAAGACCTCCTGAAAGATGCCGCGTATCACAATCACAGAGCCGCCAGTCTCTTGGCTGCCCTTTACTACTCCTTAGGAGAAGAGCAGCAATTAAAAGAGCACCTAAACACGCACCCGAACTTGATGAACTCCCCCGAAGGTCAGGTCCTCTTTTCCCAACTGAACACCATCGGGCAACCCCTCGCAAACCAATGAAACGGGCTATTCAAACCGGAACAGAACTCGCCATACTCATGGCGACCCTTCTGGGGATTGGTGTTTACTTCTACGACTTCCTCGCTGGCCAGGGCGAAAACAGCCTGCTGCTTCTCGCCATTCCTCTGCTCTATTTCATGGTTCCAAGCTGGAAGCTTAAAGAATCCTTTCCTCCCCTACCAATGGGTAATATTGCGGTCTCGACGCTCTTGATTGGAGCAGGGTTTCTCACCGAATTCATGCTGTTGTCAGCCATCGGATTCAGCCTCTTGGCGTCTACCTGGTTAGTAAACCGGTTAGAGAATCCCGGACTCAGCATTTATCGGGTCGGGCTGTTCCTTCTTCTGGTTCTGCCCTGGATTGAACATGATTTTCAGAAAGTGGGTTGGATCTTCCGCATATCGGCTGCGGACTTGACGGATGAAGTCTTCAGTGGCCTGGGATTCATGGTCATCCGCCAGGGTGTAAACCTCTACATCAATGGTATTCGCATGGAAGTAGCCGCTTCCTGCGCTGGCCTCGGCACCCTTCAATTGTTCTTAATGGCCAGCATATACCTGGCTGCTTATCGCTTCCCCAAACAAAAGATGTTTTGGATGGTTGCCATTCTTTCTATCCCCCTGGCCTGGGCCGCAAACTTTTGCCGTATCCTGCTATTCACCGCCATCAGCCTGGCAGTGAATGTGGAATTCGTGCAAGGGTCCTTTCATGAAGTCGGAGGTATGTCGGTTATATTTTTATTCCTGGTGGGTTGGTATCTCTTTTTAGGAGCCATCCCAAGCCGCACCAAAAGCGAGCCTGCCATTGTTCCAGAAAGAGGAAAGGCATGACCCGGGTGCTGACCAATACGCGGCCGCTCCGGATCGTCATCCTGGGCTACCTCCTTTTCGGATGCGCCAGCCTGCCCAAAGCCTGGCTCTACGATCCCTATTCCTGGGGTGCCCCCCTCTTTTTCCTCGGATGGCTGGCCCTGAATCTGAAAGTACTGGCCAACAAGGGCAGCCATACAGACTTCACCCTGACCTTTGTCCCAGCTACCGCGCTCGGTTTCCTCGGAATGGGGTTCGATATCCAGGTCCTCAATCACATAGCCCTGGCGCTCATTCTCATTCCGCTGAGAGCCGGGGCTATCCAAAGGTCAACCCTGATGGTGGGCAGCCTTTCATGGATGCCCATCCTTAGCATTGTGTACCCGATAATGAACGAGGGAATGACCCTCGGCCTCCGTGCCCTGATCCTCGGCAGTTCAGGAGTAGCCATCCTCCTCCCAAAACTAAACAAGCCATGCTCCGCCAAATACTAGTCTGGATTTTGTTGATTGCCTGCATCGCAGGAGGAGTCCTCTTGAAGGAAATTAAACAAGAGACCGCTAAACAGCCCTTGGACAACCGATTGCCAGGGGCCAGCGCCCATTTCCAGTCCGTTGAAGTTCCCATTTCCCCCGAAGAGCTCAATCGCCTGGATGGTGCCCATGCCGAACGGCGAGCCTACAAATTCAATGGCAAGGCCTACCTCGTCACCCTCTTAGATGGAGCCGCTAACAACAACAGCCTCCATAGCCCCGTCCAATGTCTCTTGGGAGAAGGTTGGGAAATTGCCTATGTCGAGGACATCACCCTTCCCTCCGGTAAGGCTAAACTAGTCAAGCTGCGCTCAGGCTCGAAATCGATGGATCTCCTCTACTGGTATCAGGGAGCTCACCCCTCACCAAATAAACTGAAAATGATGATGGGAGCATCTCTTTTTAGTTTATCCGGAGGAAAATGGGGCCACCGACCGGTCCTCATCTCCGTCCTCGCCTCAAGTGCCAGCCTAAATGAATGGCAGGCGGTCTCCTCCAGTCTGATTCCCTACTTCCTTACCAGCGCAGGCAATCCGGACAATTATTCTTCTAATCAATCCTGAATTCAGTTTGAGTAGTAGTGCATTACCAACGCCCGATTACTAGCCGTGTCAAAAATCAGCAAAAGCCCCTTGATCCTGGGTGCGGACGACGACGAACTCGTCCGCAATGTCCTTCAACTGTACCTCGAAAAGACCGGCATCAGTTGCGAGTTTTTTGACAACGGCCAGGACTTGGCCGACGCTATCGACGATTCCACCCTCTTATGCATTACAGACCTCAACATGCCTGGAATGGATGGGTTCTCCGTCTTGGAGAAGGTCAAAAAGGAATATCCCAGGATTGAGGTGATTATTCTGACGGGAGACAACGAAGCTGCCCAAGCCATTAGCGCTTTGCGGAAAGGTGCCTTCGATTATCTTACCAAACCCTTCGACCCCGATGAATTGATTCACCAGGTCAAGCGGGCGATGTCGTTCAGCAAGTCACAGCTCGAAAACAAAGCCCTGAAAGGGACCACGAGCCCCACATCTCCTATCCAGGGATTCAAAGGGAATTCCACCGCAATGAAGAAAGTCTTCAAGCTGGTGGAGCGGTTGGGACCAGCGAACTCCGCCATCCTGATCACTGGGGAAAGTGGCACCGGAAAAACGCTCATTGCCCGTTCGCTACACTCGGAAAGTCCTCGTAGCGACAAACCCTTTATCACGGTAAGCTGCCCGTCCCTACCTCGTGAGCTCTTGGAGTCTGAAATGTTCGGCCATGAGCGAGGTGCCTTTACCGGAGCCAATGAACGGCGGCTCGGTCGCACCGAGCTGGCCCAGGGCGGAACCCTGTTCTTAGATGAAATCGGGGATATGCCCCTGGAGCTGCAACCCAAACTCCTCAACTTTCTTCAGGATAAAAAGTTCTTTCGCGTGGGTGGCCAGAAAGAACTGGAAGCTGATGTCCGCGTGGTTGCGGCAACCAATCGCAACCTGGAGGACCTGGTGAAGAAAGGTACCTTTCGGGAGGATCTCTTTTTCCGGCTCAATGTACTTCCTATCCATATGCCTTCCCTCAGGGATCGGAGCGAGGACGTTCCTCTCCTCGTAGATCACTTCGTGTCCAAATTGTTTAAGCGGTTGAAAAAGCCGCCTCCACATTTTCACCCGGAAACGATTCAGATCCTCATGGAGTACCCGTGGCCAGGTAATGTCAGGGAATTGGAAAACGTCATTGAACGGGCTTGCCTGCTCAGTTTTTCCGAAACCGAAGTCACCCCGGAGGACTTGCCCGATGAACTTACCCGAGATCCTTCTAGCGATGGTGGATCCGGCGCGCCTGGAGGCCTATCCTCTCTGGCCGGGGTCTCTTTAGCTGAACTGGAAAAACAGGCTATCATAGAAACGCTCGCCCTGTGCAAGGGGAACAAGGCCGAAGCCTCCCGGCTTCTGGGGATCACGGAAAAGAGTGTATATAATAAGCTCAAAAAGTACGGTCTTTGATCTCATGATTGCCGGTGACGTAAGTATAATCGTCCTCCGCCACACACCCTGTCTGACCTCCGGGGCAGTGAATCGCTCCAGCTCAACATGCTCCACGGCACCTGGAGTCGCCAGGAAGCGTAGATAAACCAGGGTATAAAAAGCCCTCCCCGGTAGCATTCGAATCAGGGCAAAAAGTGGGATCATGACTTGGGATCTCCGCATACACGGGGTCTGGGCCACGCCAAGGAGTCCTGTATGGTTCATGAATCTTAACCGAGTCACAACACCCCAACGATTACAATCTAGCGGCCAAAATTTCCTTTGCCAGTTCCCTTTACAAAAGTAAGCTGTAGGAATGTCGAGTCACTTGCGCTCTGCCTACACTCTCTCAGCCTTCACTCTCGTCGAAATTATGGTCGTCGTCACCATCATTGGTGTTTTGGCTTCACTGGCCTTGCCTGCCTTTGCCCGCGTTCAACAGGCGACTCGAATCACCCAGGTGGTGAATGATATCCAGCTTTATGAGCGGGCTATCCAACAGTATAACCTTGAGCTTGCCGAGTGGCCTTCCAACCAGCGCTGGCGGGATGACTACCCAAGTGGTATGGAAGCTTACCTGCCCACGGAATTTGCCAAGAATTCTCCACTTCAGGGGGAATGGCGCTTACGGGTAACTAACCGCAGGCGTGAGGACCGCACCCGGGTATGGTTGGAAATTCGGTCTCGCGGTCGAAACAATCGCATCGAAGCCACCAACTATGAGCTGACCGAGATTGATAAGGCAATCGATGATGGAGATACCTCAACCGGGAACTTCCGGGTCATCAACCGAAACAATATTCGCTACTGGATTAAACAGCGCAGCTCCTGATCCGAGATAACAGGATCAATTCGGTATCCAGGGCGACAGGTTTTCTCTCCGGGTCATAAGCATCCCCCCATAGTCCAGGCTTTGTCCTCCAGCCAAGGGCACAAGCCCAAATTCATCAATCAGGAGATGGTTTCTATTCTCCACTTTTACAAATTGAAAACGGGATTCCATAATCCGTTCCAAAACTAATCCATTCGGTCCACCGGAGTCTTCATAGAGTTCGTACACCGTTGCCTGGCTTCCCTCAAGATCGAGGATGATATCTCCGTCTTCAATTCCGGTCGCAAAAATGCCCTGATACTGGTTCTCCAGCGTCCTTAACTCCGTTCCAGGACTAATCGCCCGGTAAGGTGGGTCGAGCAGGCTTTGATCCTTCATCGTGGGAAAAACCACCAGCACATTGAACAGGATGAGGATCACTCCCACGAGGATGATGGCGATCTGTGCCCCCTGATTCCGCCGCTCTTTCTTAATTGTATCTTCGCTCAGGGTGTCCGCTGCTGCAGCTTCCGGTTCATCTTCCGGGGTCGCTTCCGCAATGCCCAGACGCTCCCACAGATCCTCCTCCGATATCTTGACATTGCCCTCATTGGGATTGTCACGGTTTCCCAGAAGATAATGGTCGAGCTCAGCCGTAATTTTAAAATTACCCTCTGGGATAGAAATCAACACCTCCGGGTCAATCGACCTCGCTGGTTCATACAAAGCCCTCAATTGTGCAATGATGTGGCGTGCTTCCTCTTTACTCAAATCTTCCCGGTGAATGATGCCAGCATCCGGATCCAGTTGATCCAGGGCCTCATTGATGCGGTTGGTAATGATATCCATCTCAGGAACTCCATTCTATTGGGGTGACTCGCTCTATTTCTTCAATCGTGGTCAACCCCATCAATGCCTTTTTCAGACCATCGAATCGCAAGGGGCGGTAGCCCAGGTTTTTCGCAGCCTGGGTTAACTCGTAAGTACCCGCGCGATTCGAAATCAACGACCGCATTTCATCGGAAACCAGGGCCATCTCGTGGATAGCAATCCGACCTTTAAAACCACGGAGTCCATCTTTTAATCCCTGTTGAGGGCGATAAAACAAGGCATCCGATTCCTCATAGTCGGAAAATATTCGGGATAGGACTTCGTTGGGCGGACGATAGGATTCTTTGAAATCCTCATTGAGCCGTGCTGCCAGGCGTTGAGCCAGCACGGCATTGATCGATGGCGCGACCATGTAGGGCTCCAAGCCAATTTCGAGGAGACGGGTGACCGCTTGAATCGCATTATTCGTATGAAGGGTAGCAAAAACCAGGTGACCTGTGAGAGCGGCTTCCGCTGCGATCTTTGCCGTTTCTTTATCCCGGATCTCCCCCACTAACATGATGTCGGGGTCTTGGCGCAAAAGGGACCTCAAAAGCAGGGCAAAGTTCAGATCAATATTACTGTTTACCTGGCTTTGATTCAGGCCGGGAAGTTCTATTTCAATAGGATCCTCAATCGTGGCAATATTGACGTCGGGCGTATTCAATTCCTGCAACGACGCATACAGGGTGGTCGTTTTCCCAGAACCGGTGGGCCCCGTCACAAAGATAATCCCATTCGGATTATGAATGACCTTTCGCCACGGCTTCAGGATAGACTGAGAGACCAACATCTCATCCAGTGTCATCATCCTGCTCCGGCCCGTGGATCCGAGGATCCGGATCACCGTCTTCGTCCCGTGGCGGACCGGAATAAAACTCACCCGAAACTCAGCTTTGTTCGTCCCCAGTGGAATCGAAAATCGACCATCCTGGGGAAAGCGGGACTCGGCGATGTTGACATTCGTCAATACCTTCAATCGTGAAGTGATCGCAGGGTAGATTCCCATCGAAATGACAAGCTTCTGGCGCAGGCGACCATCCACCCGGAACCGTATCTGGCAGCTGCCCTCCATCGGTTCAATATGGATATCGGAAGCCCGCTCACGGATAGCCCAATGCAAAAAGGCCTCCACAATTTTCGCTACGGGTTTGAACTCTGCAACCGACTTCAGGTCCGCATCCGAAAGGTTTTCCAGAATGAACCCATGTTCCTTCTCGAACTCCCGGATGTGCGAGTGGATATCCTCTTTTTTCGCGTAGTAAATCTCGAGCCCATCCCGAATTTGCGAAGGTAGAGCGAAGACCGGACTGACCGGGATGCCAGCAATCGCTTCAATACGCTTAAGCATCTTTTGATCGCGTGGAGTATCGGTCGCAAAGGTCAGGGTGTTCTCGATAACATAGAGTGGAATGATCACAGCCTTCCGGGCAATCTCCTCTGTTATGATACCCAGGGCTTCAGGAGTCACGATGCTCTCCAGCGGATTTACGTAGGCAATCCCTATATTGGTCGCCCAAAGTTCACCGGCCTGCTGCTGAGAGATTAACCCTTTGCGCACGGCATCCTCCAGGCCACCCAAAGATCCGCTGCGTACCGCTTCATCTAACAGCTTAAGATTTTCTTCCGGAATCGGTGGATGCACCAGTTTCAGGAGCTCGAGAAACCGGGACTGTTTCTTGTCTACTTTCGCGGCCGCCTTTTTTCGCTTCCGCGCCCGCTTCACTTTCGCCTTTTTGAAAACCGTCTCAATTTCCAAGGAATCCAGCTTTTCCCGGGCAAGGGCAGACTTCTGCCGCTCCAACTGGGTTTCAACAACCAACTCTTTGAGCGAGTATAAAACCTCAGCTGTCTCAACTTTTATGACGTCCGGATCCTGCATGAAATGAACGATCGTTTAGGCCTCTTCCTCCTCATCGCCGAACACTTCCTCCAGTACATTCTCCAGTTTCTCTCGAATCTCCTTTAGCGGCGTGTCTTTCCGGATGTAGAAACATGCTCCATGCTCGACACTCGTTTCCACCGCCTGCCGGGTACCGATAGAGGTCAGCATAATAATCACCGCTTCCGGATCCACATCGGTAATCGCTTTTAACGCCTCCAACCCGGTCATGCGGGGCATGTTGATGTCCATCACAACAAAGTCTGATGGTGAATCCCCATACATCCGGCAGGCTTCCAGGCCATCGGAGGCCTCGCGAATATCAAAGATGCCCATAGACTCCATCAGTTTGCGGAGCATCATACGGATATGAGGTTCATCATCTGCTATGAGAACCGAATTTAATCCATTTACATTCATTTCCACTTACGCATTTAGCACAGAGGTAACCTGAAGCGGAAACCACACCATCATGGTTGTTCCTTTGCCTACCTTACTTTGAACCTCAACATCCCCGCCGTGTGCATGCATGACCCGTTTGACGATGGACAATCCCAAACCGGTACTACTTTCACCACCTGTCGGCTTGTTGCCGATCCTTTGAAAATCGCCAAACAAATGCTTCTGATCCTCATCTGAAATCCCCGGGCCATCATCAATAATTTCAAGCAGTACCCGGTCGTCTGCCTGCCGCAACCGGATGGTGATCGTAGATCCCGGAGGAGAAAACTTCACCGCGTTGCTAAATAGATTATCGAAAACCTGGAGAATCCGGTTGGCATCAAAGGACATCTTCGGAACGTCATCCATCTCGCGAACCACTTTCATATGCTTTTTATTTACCGCAGGCCGCAAGATACGGAGACGATCAGAGATGATCCCGGCCAAATCGCCCTCCGTAAATTTAATATCAAACTTACCGCTTTCTATAACAGCTACATCCAGCAGGTCATTTACCAGGGCCAGCATATGGTCACTGGTATCAAACATCATTTCCAACATCTCCTTCTGATCATCATTGATTTCGCCAACTTCAGCCTCCTTCAATAACTCGGCCAACCCGCGGATAGCAGCCAGCGGGTTACGTAAATCGTGAGCCGCGGTTCCCAAAAAGCGGTTCTTTGTTTCATTGAGTGTTCTCAATTCATCCCGTTGTTGCTTTAAAGCCAGGTGGGTCTTCACCCGCGCCTGCACCACAGGCAAGCTGAAAGGCTTAATGATATAATCAACCACCCCCACTTCAAAACCCCGCTTTTCGTCGTCTACTTCACTTTTCGAAGTAATAAAGATGATCGGAATATCTGCTGTCGCCTTGTTCCCCTTCAGCCGACGGATGACCTCATACCCATCGAGATCGGGCATAATGATATCCAGCAAGATCAGGTCAGGATGAGGAACCTGACTGGCAATTTCCAAGGCCTTTTGCCCATTGGTTGCGATCGCAATTTCGTATTGTTCACGAATAGCCTCACCCACGATTTTTATATTCGCGGGAACATCGTCCACAATCAGGACTTTGGGTCGACTGGGATTATCTTCCATGCTTATTGGCAGATTCTGTGGGTAGATTAAGCTCTTGAGCTAATGATACCAGGATCTCGCGAGCTCCTTCAAAGTCGAATTCATTTAATTTGTCCTCTAATTTCAAGGCGATATCTTCAAACCGGGTGGCTTCTAACTGTTCCTTTAAGGAATCCAGCTCTTTGTCCGCATCCATACTGTTGTTTTCCACCAGGTGCAAGAGGCTCCGGAAGATAGGCGCAACCGCTCCTGAATCGACCTCCTTTATTCTGAAGGGAGCAGGCGTAACCGAACTGCGCTCTCCCCCAAGGGTCTTCAATCCCTCCATAAGCTCTTCCAGGGCCCTGGAAAACGCGCTGTAGTATTTGGGGAATTGAGCGTGGTTCTCTTCCTGGATGCAGCGCTCTAAGGCGCTAGCTTCCTCATGCACTTTCATGGCCCCGATATTGCCGGAAACGCCCTTAATGGTGTGGGCCATTCGGTAGGCGGTTTCTCGATCTCCTGAATAGTAAGAATCCTTTAACTTCGTATGATAAGATTGATATTCCTTTTTAAATTGAAGTAAGAGCCTCCGGAACAGAGGACGGTTTCCGCCAATCTTTCCCAGTCCCTCGTCCAGACTGATCCCTTTAATCTGGTTTGGAAGCACAAGGTCCTTACTCTTCTGGAGAAACAGAGCAGGGGTTACAGAACTCAAATGGTCAGTCGTTGCTCTACCTTCCTTAATCCATTTTAACAAAATGGTATTCAACTCCTGCGGATCTATGGGTTTGCCCACATGGTCGTTCATCCCCGCGTCCAGGCATCGTTGCCGATCCGCCTCCATGACATGTGCTGTCATTGCAATGATGGGGATAGAATCCCATTCCTGGTTATTCCGAATGTGTGCCGTGGCCAAATAACCATCCATGACCGGCATCTGCAGATCCATGAGAATCGCATCAAAATCACCCTTCTCCCGCTTCAAAATATCCAACGCTTCCTGTCCATTAGCTGCCACAACAAGGACAAGGCCAGCCCCTTCCAGTAACTCCACAGCCACCTGCTGATTGATCTCATTGTCTTCCACCAGCAGTAAACGTGCTCCCTGAATATGGATGAGGTCTTCATCATCCCCCGTGATTTCAATCGGTACTTCTTTCCGGCTGGAAATGGCACGTCCGAAAACTTCCATGATGCTATCGAGAACAAGAGAGGCGGTCAGGGGTTTGATCAGGAAGCCATCGATTCCTGCTGCGCTGGCCGATTTAGTCACCTCTTCACGTCCATAGGAAGAGACCATGAGGATAATCGGAATCTGCTGTGAGCCCATCGCCGCCTTTAAATGCGTCGCCGTTTCAATCCCGTTCAGTCCCGGCATTTTAAAGTCAATCAGGACCAGGTCATAGGGGATGTTGTCCTGCTCGGTGAACAGCCGGAGGGCCTCCTCTCCTGAACCGGCCAAGCTCACCTGAAAGGACATATGTTTCAATAGATCCCGGATATACTCTTGAGCCGTGGTATTATCATCGATGACCAAAATACGAGATCCGGATAAATCCTTTGGAGCTTGCGGCTGGGGCCGTTTGTCCTGCCCCACCACGGCGAGGGGAACCGTAAACATGAACCGGCTTCCTACTCCATGTTTACTCTCAACACGAATGTCGCCTCCCATCATTTCCACCAAGCGTTTGGATATCACTAAACCCAAGCCGGTGCCTCCATAACGCCGGGTAATGGAAGTATCTGCCTGGCTGAACGATTGAAACAGGCGTCGCAATTGCTCCTCGGTCATTCCGATTCCAGAATCCCGGACAGTAAACTTGAGGAGGGCCGTAGCCGCCCCATTTTGAACCGGTTGTGGCGTCTTTGTTATACTGACCACAATTTCTCCAACATCGGTAAACTTGATCGCATTGTTGGTGAGATTAATCAGGATCTGGCCCAGGCGCAGGGGATCCCCTTTTAACAACGTAGGCACTTCACGAGACACCTTGAACACCAGCTCCAGATTTTTTTCTTCTGCTTTTAGACTCACGAGATTGGAG